>CAWBBP010000004.1:0-809633 GCA_963787055.1 uncultured Actinomycetota bacterium | reverse complement strand
CCAGGTGTGCTCATCGAAATTCCTCACCTGCGGGGCTCTGTCAGCGTAGTGGTTGGCGGTTGCCGGTGGTGGTTCGGCGCAGGGTTTCCGCGGCGGCGTGGTGGTCTCGGAGGCGGTAGGACTCGCCGTCGAGGTTGACCACGATGGAGCGGTGTAGGAGGCGGTCGAGCATCGCGGCGGCGACGGTGGTGTCGCCGAGGATTTCTCCCCAGGAGCCCACGCCGCGGTTGGTGGTGATGACGATGCTGGTTTTCAAATATCGTTGGGAGACAACCTGAAACAGCGCTGAGGCGGCTTCGGCGGGCAGTGGCAGGTAGCCCAGTTCGTCGATCACGAGCAGGGTCGGTCCGGCGAAGAAGCGCATGGTGGTGGCCCAGCGGCCCTCGATCGCGGCGCGGTGGCAGCGGGCTGCCAGGTCGGCGGCGGTGGTGAAGTAGGTGCGGTAGCCGGCGTGGGCGGCGGCGCGGGCCAGTCCGACCGAGAGGTGGGTTTTGCCGGTTCCGGGTGGGCCGATGAGCAGGATGTTGGTGGCGGTCTCGAGGTAGCGGCAGCTGCCCAGGTCGTTGATCAGGGATCGGTCGATGCCCACGGCGGCGTCGACGTCGAAGTCAGCCAGGGTGGCCGGGGTGGGCAGGCAGGCGAATCGCAGCCGCCCGGCCAGCCGCCGGGCGGTGGAGGCGTCAACCTCGACGGCCAGCAGCCGTTGCAGGGCGGCGGTCACCGACAGGCCCTCGGCGCTGGCCTGGTCCAGGACCGCGGGCAGCGCTTCGGCGGCGTCGTGGAGTTTGAGCTCGGCCAGGTGCGAGCGCAGCTGTTGATAGACGCTGGCCGCGGTGGCGGGCGAGTCGTCGATGGGTGCGGGGCTGGTCTTGGCCGTGCGGGGTGTGCTGGTCATTTCAGGGTCCTTTTCTGGGCTGCCCGCTCGTAAGCGGAGAGGTCGATGACAGTGGAATCGGTTGTGCTGGTTGATGGTTGGATGTTGTCGGTCCCGCCGGACTGGGTAGCGAGGAGTTTGGCGGCTGCGGCCTTGGCTGCCGGGCCCGGTGGGATGCGTTCCTTGCGCCGATGCGGGCGAGCGCTGGTGGCGGTGGCCATGGCCGCGGCGTTGAGCGCCAGGACATGGCCGTTGTCGCGCACCGCGACGCCCAGACCGTCGGCGGCCAGCCGGTGGCGGGCGATCACGATGCCCGCGGCGGTGGCGATATCGACGACCTGCCCGCCGATCGGGTGCGAGACGACCACCTGTGCGCCGGCCAACTCCGGGGGCACCGAGTAGCGGTTGCCGCGGTAGGACACCAACGCCTGCCGGGAGGCGGTGCGGGCCTCGGCGATCACCACCGGATACGGCGCGGGCACCGCCGCCAACGGCTCGGTAGCGGCCAGGACCGCCACCGAGGACCGACCATCGGCGCCGGTGCGTAACCGGGTGTCCCCGCGCAGCGCGGCGAACCGGTCCAGGCTGGCCTGAGCTTCCTCGACGGTCAGCTCATCGGCCAGCGTGCGCCACCACCGCTGAGCGGCGATGTGGTTGACCTTCTCCACCACGCCCTTGCGGTTGCCGCGCCGCGGCGGGCAGATCGCCACCGACACCCCGTAGTGCTTGGCCACCCCGGCGAACGAGGCGCTGACCCGCCCGGAGGCCGGATCGCACACCGTGGCCATCCGGTCGAAGCGCCACACCCGGCTCACCCCGCCCAGGGCGCGGGTGATGCGGTCCAGCCCGGCGATCAGATGCGGCTGGTCCTGCGACGCCGACAGCGACGCCCGCCACTTACCCGAATGCGCCAGCGAGCCGACCAACAGATCCGCCGATTTGCCCCACCCCCACGCTGCGGGCGGATTCGGCAATTCCAGCCAGTCCCATTGGGTTTCATCACCAGGGGTGTGTTCGATGACGGCGTTGGGCCGCTCGGTTGCGGTACGACACACCTGACAGACCGGGCGCAGCCCGCGCTCCCGGATGATGCGGGTCAGGCTCTGATACGACAGCCCGAACCCCATGTCCTCCAACTCGTCGAACAGGGTGCGGGCCCACAGGTGCGGGTCCTCGACCAACCGGGCGGTGACGTAGTCGGTGAACCGCTCGAACGGATCCGGTCCGGGCCGCGCCCGGACCCCGGGCGTGCCGTCGCCGGCCAGATATTTACGGACCGTCTTGCGGTCGAGCTTGGCGTGGTTGGCGATCGCCGTGATCGTCCAACCCCGCTTGCGCAGGGCATGTAGTTCCAAATCGTCCTCCCATGTGAGCATGAGAAAGCGGGCCTCCTTCAACGAAGCAACTGGCGTCAGACACCAGAAGCATCGAAGGAGGCCCGCCCTTCTCGGCGGAGCCACACGGGTGGGGAATTTCAGCGAGCGTCAGTGGGGATTTTCAGTGAGCGCCATCAGGGTCTACACGGCCTTCTTCGTGATGTCCGACAAGTACGCCGAGGAACTTCTCAAGCCGCTGAAGAAGTTCGGCTTCGCCATCAACCCTGGCCGTCAGTACGCCGCCGACGACCGCGGCGCCCAGGCGCAGAGTCCCTCAACCCGCAGTGCCGCGCCCCCTCCGGCACCAGCACCATCGACGCGGGTATCGACCGTCACGCCGGACAACAACTTGCAGTGGAGGTTCCAGTCACCGACCGGCAACATCGCCTGCGACCTGAACGGGAGTGCTATGCCCCCGGACGCCACCTGCGAAGTCCGCGAGCATTCGTATCAGCCCAAGGTCAAGCCGTCCTGCGATCCGGGCTGGGCGAACAGTTTCCGACTGGTGCAGGGCCGGGCAGTGGAGGTGAACTGCTACTCGGGCACCGATTTCCGCGGTGCCCTGCCCGTCCAGGGCTACGGAAACCCGCTGACCGTCGGCTCCCTCACCTGCGTCCTCGATGAGACCACAGGCGTGACGTGTAAGGACAGCACCACCGGCCACTTCTTCCGGGCCGCGCGGCAGGCATACGAGTGGCGATAACGCGAAGCAGGAGGACGGTCCCGTGACCGCACGAACAAGCAGGTGCCCCAGCGGGCATACCAATTCGGCGGGCCAGAAGTTCTGTGGGGAGTGTGGTGTTTCGCTGATCGGGGTGTGCCCGAGCGGGCACCTAAATCCCGAAGGGCACCGCTATTGCGGGCACTGCGGTCTCCCGCTCGGCGGTGTCGGCGGGAGTCAGACCCCACCAGCAGGCGACCCCCAACCCCAGTCGCAGATCGACCAGGACGAGGACGAGGACGACGAGGACTACGAGGACGAGGACTACGAGGACGAGGACGACGATGACGACGATGACGAGGACTACGAGGACGAGGACGACGAGGACGACGATGACGAGGACTACGAGGACTACGAAGACGACGAAGACGAAGACGACGAAGACGACGATGACGAGGACGACGAGGACGACGATGACGAGGACGAGGACTACGAGGACGAGGACGACGACGAGGACGAGGTACCGCCGGGGGGCGTCGGCACGCCACCCCTAAAGGCGGGATTGGGTGGACTCAAATCGTTGTGGGCGAAGCTGCCGATATGGGGGAAAGCGGTCGCAGTCGTCGGGGTGTTACTTGCTGTCAGCCTCACCCTCGCGAATATCGGGGGGCGTGACAAGGAGTCCTACGTTTTCGGCTATCAGCGCGGTAGCAGCGGGCTGGTCAAGGACTGGGTCCGCGGGACGTCGGACGGTGCGAAAAAAACGTGCGAGCGGAATGTCGATTACTGGCTTGACTTGTTGGACAAAAAGGGGATAGATCGGGGCGACGCCGTAGAGGGGTGCGTGGACGCCGTCAATGGCCGCCCACTGGGGCCCGGCTGACCGCCTACGGCACGGTCCGGCGCCCGGGCCGGGGGTTTCACCTACCCTCGAGGTGAGTTCGTTCAACAGGGGGCAGAGATGACTGACGAGGGCAATGCCGCGCGGCTAGGGGTGCGTGAAGCGACCGAGGCGGCGATTCTGCGCGCCCGACTCAATGACGAGTTGGGCTTCTATCCGGCCAACCTGGACGAGGAGTCCATCGCCGAGTACCGCCGCAGGGACTCCGAGGACCGCGAGCGGCACGCCCGCTGGGTCCGCAAGCACGGCGGCCCGGGCGGCTCGCACTGGAACCAGTTCCGGCACCTGGTCAAGAACCGCGAACCCAGGCTCGCCGATTCGCATCCGCGACATATGCACCCCACAGTTCTTGAACGACCAGATCGCCAAGGGAGGCAGCCGTGACCGGCGACGACACCGCTGACGAGATCTTCGCCCGCTACCGGCGGCGCGACCCCCACGTCAGCCGCGCCCAGGGGTTGGCCCTGGACATCCTGAACAAGCGCTACACCCCGCTGCTGGTCGCCGCGAGGGAGAAGCTCGAGGCGCAGCGCGCCGCTGAGGCGGAGGAACTGCGCCGGAGGCTGTTCGGGCAGTAGGTGGCTCGCCGCGTCCTGACCGCTCGGGGTCCGGTGAACCTGTTGGGTGCTGACCGACCTGCATGTTGCGGGACGCGCGTTCCGCCGTGCCGGTCTGTAGCGTTGGGGCAGGGTTTTTGAGGTTCGGGGGACGGGGGTTCACCGCATGGCGAGGTTCGACCATTCCATTGATCCCGACGACGAGACCGGCGGCGATGACGGCGACGGCGAGGGTTGGGGTTCCCCCGAGTACTTGGCGGCTGTGATCAGGCACGTCGCCGAGGACCCCGACCCCTGGGGCGTAATCAGTGACCAGATCGCCGAAGAACGAAAGAGAAAGAAACGATGACCGACGATCACCCCGTCACCGATCCTGATATAGCCGTTGACGATCAGCAGATCGAACGCAACAAGCTGGCCGTCGAGCGCGGGTGGCTCGTCGCCCCGTCGCCCACGCCCACGACCGCCGCCGAGAAGGTCATGGACCGCTACCTCAAGCGCACCCCCGATGAGCGCGCCGCCCTGGCCGAGGCGGGGGAGAAGGCGCTACGCCCACCTCGCCACCCAGAAGCGCGACTGGATCGCCTTCCTGCGCCGCTACGAGGACAAGGGCTGACGTTGCCCCGCCGGATCAGATCCTGACCGCCCGCGGACAGGCCGCCCTGACGGCGCCCTTGCGCGCCGGATGCACGCTTCCGGGGGCGCCGTTCAGGACCATCGCGGCCAAGCGCCACCACCCGCGAACGCCCGAGGAGCCGTGGCGGAACCGGGGCGGCGAGTTCGGGACGCACTGCCCAACCTGAATGCCAATGCCGTCACCGGATTTCTTGTACTTGCGTACCACTTCTCTATATTCAAGCTACAGGTTTGGGGGTACGCGCCGTCCGGACCGGCGGCATCCGCGCCCACCCTGTAAGCCCAGCCTGGAGGGTTAAATTGCGCCAGGACGTGTCGACTTCGGCCCCGAAGGGGTTCTAGCTGAAAGTGCAGTGGGGTTTTGCACTTGACCACCCCGGCTTGCACTTCGGCGGGATTCCTGATGGCGGCAGGTGCGTGCTATTCCTTCCGTGGAGGTCGGCGGTCGGTGCGCGGATACCAAGGCCGGGTTCGACGGCCGGGTTCGACACGGATAGCAGCGACGGCCCAGATGCACCGGGCAGTTGCACTTCCGAGATCGGTTTATGCGCAGTACCGTTGACCTGCAGCACTTTTCACCCTATAGAACTCGGGCGAATATTCGCCCGATAACTCCCCGCATGGCTGATGAAAATGACCTGCGTTTTCCCAGGTGAGCATGGCCTGTAGGCGGTAAACACTCCGAAGATGCCGGGCGAACCGAAGCGGGTGCAGCCGAGCCGCGATCGGGACTTGAACAGGGGAAACAAGGCTGAGTGAGGGGCCACAGTTTTTAGCATGGCTGGCACTTACCCGCCAGCCGGATCGCAGACCTACCTCAGGTCTCGGTTGCTAGCCTGCGCAGAGGGCAATCGGCCTCATGAGTCGTTTGCAATCGGTGGGCTTTCGGTGAGGTGGTTTCCTGGCCTCGCGAGGTTGACCACGGCGATGCTGACCCTCTATTTCGCAGTGGCCGTCGGGGCGCACGCGCGCTCCCGTGACAAGGTTGTCAATGCACTTCCCGCGGCGGCTCTGCTGACCACGTTTGCGGCCATGGCGCTCACGGGCCCGGAACAGTCGAAAAAGCAGCCGCGCACGGCAAAGAAATGATGCTCACGTCAACAGGGCTTCGCGGTGCCGGGGAACGCTCTGCTGACAAGTTTCCAGTGGTTTCCCACCTCGTCGCGAAAGTACGACAACAGCCGCAGCGCCGCTCGGGCCATGGCTAGACCACGGCCCCGCTCGGCCATCTCGTCAGGCATGCAGACCGTGTCCAGATCGACGGCTACCGGGGCACCGCTATCGGTGAACTCGACCTGGACCTCGTTGAGAAGGATATGCAATTCCATCCGGATGCCGGCCGGACAACAGTGTTCGAGGATATTGGCGGCAATCTCGGAGGTGGCGATCTCGATCTCCATGCGCACGCCGGAGGGAACCTCGTCGTGCAGTGACCAGAAGGCGTCCAGGGCGGCCTGAACCTCATCGAGGGTTTCAGGTCCGGCTGCAATATCCACCGTTACCTCCCCCCATCCCCGGGATCGGTTTTGGCCGCGCCGCGGCGCGCCTCCGCCGGAATAGAGCCTTTTGGTGTACCGCCCTATTGTGCGCCGTCAACGGAATCCGCGCAGCGGGTCTCGCCTAGATTCACCGTAAGTTCCGTCCTTGGCCCGCTCCGGGTCACTGAGGCGCTCGCCGTCGCACACCCGGTCGTATCCTTCAGCGGCCGGATCGGTGGACCTCTGAACGGCGCCACGCTGGGATTTCTGGATCGCAGGTCGGGATAGGTGCGGAGATTTCCGACCGGCAGCTGAACCTGACCTTGATCCGATCAGGGTGGGTGGCCGCCCTGATCGTTGTCAGCATCACGGCTCTGGCCTGGGTGGGATGGTCGACCTGGAATCCAGCAGCTGACCCGGATAGTTCTGAACTGGCCAACCATGAAGCCATGGACCGCGGCAGGGCCGGAGGTTCTGGCGGCGGCGATCCTTATACAGTCGGGCAGTCGATCGGCTCGCCGGACATGGATCGCACGTGGTTTGGCGACGATGGTCGCTGTTACCCCGGCCAGCGTCATCGCGGAGTACGTGACCGGGCGCACGTTCGGTATTGATCAGGTGTGGTTCACCGAAGCGGTGGGCAGCCTGCAACGGACTCTGCCAGGTCGTCCCAGCCCGCAAACGGTGTCATCGGCCTTTCTGCTGTCATGACGAACTCCTGATCCCACTCGTCTTCAGCAGCGCTCCGATCCCAGCACTCTGGAAGCTCCCGGCGCTCTCAGGAAAGTGTGATAGACACTCAGGAAACCTTAAGGTGCACTTTCCTCGATTCCCCAGGGGGTTTCCGGCCATGTCCCGAGCAGTGCGCAAGCGTGGCGATCACCGCCGGATCCAGCCGTACTCCTGGTTGGGAGCCAGCGCGGTCACCCTCGGTATGGGTGTGGCCATGGTGGGCGGGGCGGCGGTTGCCTTCGCCGACACCGGCTCCGACTCGACCGGTGGAACGACGGCCTCGCAGAACGCGGAGTCGACCAGTTCAACAGCCGCCAAGAGTGATGCCACCGGCCCCCGCAACAAAGCCACCCGGCCCTCCCGCGGCCCCGCGGTCTCCGCTGCCGATGCCGCCAGATCGACCACGCCGGCCCTGGGCCGCAAGAGCCGAGTGCCGGCCGCTCCGGCCACCCCGGCCATCCCGGATGTAGCCCCCGCCGCAGCGGTGAACCCGGAGGCGACGAGGTCCGAGCCCGCCCCCGCCGAGTCGGACACCCCGCTGCCGGCCGCCGCGGTCGCGACCGTGGCGACCGATCCGGCGCCGGCGGTGGCACCCAAGCGCGCCACCCGGACCGCGCGCACCGCCGCCCCGGTACTCACCCAGGTTGCGGTGGACCCGGCCCCCGTCGTCGAGGACTTCCCGGCCGAGACCGCGCCGGCCGCGGCGGTCCCCGGTCCCGCCGCCGACCCCGCCCCGGAGATGACGTCGTGGCTGCCGGCCACCCCGATCGTGCCCGGTGCCCACGTTGCGCTGGCGTTGCAGGAGATCGCCGACGCGCAGGGCATCATCACCGCGCAGACCTGGGGATCGGGCAACGTCTTCGCCGGTGTGGTGGCGATCGTGCCGCAGGTGTTCCTGGCCAGTGCGGCGCTGTCGCTGCAGGCGTGGGGGGCGACGAACCCGGCCGCCCAGGGCTTCCTCGCCGGGACCGCGGGGATACCGCTGATCCATCAGGCCGCACAGGTCACGTTGCTGAGCACGATGCTTCTGCCGAGCTTCGCCGAGGCATCGATGGCCGGCGCGGCGCTGTTCCTGCCGCTGGTCAACCTGTTCGGCGCCGATGTCAGCGCCGCGCAGGCCGAGGTGGCGGCTGCCCGCCAGGACGGCAAGGTCTACGCGGTGGTGCCGGTGCGGATGGTGGCCAACACCCAGCCCGTGGTCGGGGTGTCCGTCAACGGCGGATCGAATGCGACCCTGCTGGTTGACAGCGGCGCTTCGGGCCTGGTGACCACCCGCGACAAGGTCGGTGCGGGGGATCTGGGAGCCCCGATCGGAGCCGGCAGCAGTTGCTTCAGCGGCGGCCTCTGCTACGACTACACCACCTACAACACCACGGTCGATCTCGGCGGCGGTGCGTCAACGACGGCCCCGGTGAACATCGTCGATGCCGAGGATGAACAGATCTTCAAGGACTTCTTCTCCTGGGGCGCCGACGGGATCCTCGGTACCGGCGCCAATACCGCCGGACCCGGGCCGGTGGCGATCCCGACCGCGCTGATGCCCGGTGAACTCAGCAACGGCGTTCTCCTCTTCCAGAGCCTCTTCTTCGGCCTCGGCGGGGTGATGGTGCTCGGGCCCAACCCGCTACCCACCCGGGTCTCGGTGCCGGGGGCTCCGGACGCCTTCGTCCAGGTCAGTGTCAATGGCGGCCCCAAGAATGATGCCGCCGCGATCATCGACTCCGGCGGGGTGTACGGCACGTTGAACCGGGATCTCTACGACCCGTCTTTCGTCGGGTCGAGCCTGCCTGCGGGCACCGTCATCTCGGTGTACACCGCCGATGGGTCGACTCTTCTCTACTCCTACACCACGCAGTCGGGCGCAAGGGCTACCCAGGTCATCGACTCCGGTCTGTTCAACACCGGTAACGCGCCCTTCGCGCAGGGTCCGATCTACCTCAACTACGGGTTCGACGACCCGTACGGAATCGGATCAACAGACTTCTCCATCTGGTGATCCGAGGGCGGGACCTGGCAAGACACCGTTCCTAGTCACTGAGCAGAAGTGAGTTCTGTTCAGTTGCGGCCCGAACGGTCTTGGCCGCGGGAGATCGACGCTGCCCGGTGGACCGACATGCCTCATGGGCGCGGCGGTGGACCGGGGCTTTCCGAACTCCCTGCGATCTCGGAATCCTCACAGGTCTAGCCGGTGGAGTGCCCACACCCATCCTCTGTTGGGTACGGGGTCCTGCCGGCCGACGCCTGATCGGCTTACCGAGACCACGTCTACCGATAGCGGCCGCCGCGCCGTGATGGCGGGTGACCTCTCCGGAAGTCTGTTGCTGCAACGGCTTACGCCAATGCTCATCGCCCCACTTACTCGTGTAAGCGGGATCGACACCGATGATCGGAATACCGCGGCGGGTTGCCATCGCGGTCAAACGATCACGGAACTTGGCGGTGGGAATACCAGCCACGATGCGCCGAAACTGCTTACCCCGACCACCACGACCCAGCGTTTCGCGACCCGTGGCACGGGAATCGGCGAAGTTGAGGTTCTCCACCGCGACCGCCACACAATGATTGCGCTCCGCTACGTTCAGCAGCTCCGTGATCGCCGTGCGCAGGTGCCCGTCACGGTGGGAGGCACGCCACTTCTTGACCTCGAGGGCGATCGTGACCGGTTCACCGACAGGGTTGCCCGAAGAATCCAGCACACACGCGGCGAGATGATCCGCGTTGAGGTCGACACCGAGAACCCGCCCGGCGCGGAGCTCCTCAAGTTCGAGGGACGGTTCCGGGGTGATCGCCCAGGACGCATCCAGATACCAGCGGCCGCGCTGCGGATCGAAAACGATGTCGTAGCGCACCGCCTTGCGCTGCTCGACCCGCGCAGCCCACTCAGACCCACCGTGAGCGAACCCGACCCGAGCGGCGAACTGGAGGTGCCCGCCGAACTTACCGACCAGCGCGGCGGGAACTTTTGCCTGCAACCGACCCTGCATATCGACACGAATGGTCTCGTTACCGCCAGGCTTTCCAGTCTCTCCGTCAGCGGTCAGGAACATGCGCGCAGCGTCCCACCGATCCCGCCACTGCTGCTCGTCCATCTCCGCCGCGGTCAGGTTGGCGCGGTGGCGCCACAACCGTTTTCCCCCCATCGTGATCGACGGGCGACCCGCGGCGAGTTCCTGCTCTGCGACGACGAGTCGCTGCTGCAGGATCGCCAGCCGGCGGGTCTTGGCGAACCTCTCAGACGCCGTGGCGTATCCGCGTTTACGTTTCCCGCGACGGGAGTCTCCGGCATCGTCAGCGAGTTCACCCGGGCGCAGGGAGCAACGCTTCTCAAGGACATCGACCGCAGAATGGAGATCGGCGACGCGAGCCGCCAAGCCGCGCATTCCCAACTGGTACTGGTCTTCCACCGCGCGTGTGATCGCGCCCGCCCACCGTGACGACGACACCGACGTCAACGCCTGCTTGCGCGTCGCACGCCATTGCTTATGTCCGTCACGGTCTATCCGACCCAAACGGACACGCCCGGCCAGCTCGCGGCGATAACAACCACCGAGGAACTCACCGATCTCCACCAACGCGGCGGCTTCGGTGTCGGACAGATGCAGCCGGGTCCGGAACCGACACCCGGACGGGCCCGCGGCGACCAGCGGATCGGAGATCTTCCGCAACGGCTTACCCGTACTCACCAGTGCCTCATCAGTTCTTTGACCGTGAATGGTGGCTCCAGGGATCGCTCTTTCAGCAGTGCGCTGACGTCAGCCTCGGTGAAAGTTTCGCCATCTTTCATGGCGTAGAGCATGGCCTGCTCGATGTCGCCCATGAAGTCGGAATGCTTGACGCACCAACGGCGGACACTTTTGTTGATGCCTTCGCGCTGGCGTTTCTTCGCCGGTGACACGGACTTATAGGCGTGCGCTCGGTGGGCGTTCTGCGGGGTCTTGTACCCGTAGCCTGGGGCGTCGTCGATGATCGCGCCGGTGGTGGCGTCGACGACAACGTAACGGCGGTCGTAGTCCTCTGACAGTGTGGGACTAACAACCACGCGCACAGCTGATTCCGCCATGTCAGTCACTCTCCCGGCGGGCTACGACAGATTCCGCGGCGATAACCGCCTGCGGTCCGATGTCTCGCTGCGCGCAGCCGACTGCTTTCAAGGCACGGTTTCGGGCACTTCTACGCCCATACAGTCGTGCGCACAATGACGTGAGAACCTCCACCATGTCGCGCACCAGATCGTCGTCGACCTCACCGTGGTCAAGCACCACCAGCCGCCGGCCGTGCGCCGACAACGCAGCTTCCACCAGCTCGGTGTTCATCCTCCCCAGCCGGTCGCGGTGCTCGACCACCACGGTGGTTACTGCCGGGTCGGCGAGCAACCGACGGACTTTCGAACGTGAGCCGTTCATCCCGGAACCGATCTCGGCTTCAACACGCACCACCTGGCCGCCGGCTTGCGCCGCCCAAGTGGACAGCCGGGCGACCTGGCGATCGAGGTCGGACTTCTGGTCATGTGACGAGACCCGCGCGTACAACCCGAACGCAGTGGTCGGGGTGGCCATCACGGACTCAGGAGAGACCAACACCGACCGCGAATTCACCCGCACCGCGGGAACCGGCAAGGTCCCCTCACGGAACCAGCGATACGCCGTCTGCGGGTGTACTCCCTGCAGCCGTGCCCACTGGGTCAGATTCACTCCATAAGTCTACTTGTTAGAACGTATGTACGCTAGCTATTGCTCAGTAAACGATGAGCAGTTGCCAACCCCTGACGATTTCCCAAAGCCGTCCTTAGAAGACGCTGAGCCGCGTTACTGTTCCTTCAGGTCTCAAACACGCATCTGGAGGACGTTATGGGCGCTTCGCGGTTTGTCGGTCGGGTTGGCGGATTGGCGGTGGCGCTCGGTGTCGGCGCGGCCGCGTTCTCCGGGGCAGGGGTGGCTTGGGCCGATACCTCCGACCCGGGCTCCGACTCGCGGGGCGGCCCGCGCGTCTCCAGCTCGAACGATTCCGCGGCGTCGGCGCCGTCGCGCGGCCGCAAGGCCGCCGCAACCGCACCCGCCGGTGCCGCCGTCAAGTCCGGCGCACGTCAGCAGCGCAACGCCCGCCCCGGTCCGGTGGCGTCGGTGCCGTCGGCGTTGACCGTATCGGGCGGGAAGCCGGCCTCCACACCCGATATCGACCCTGCCCCGGCGCCCGCCGCAGCGACCCCGGCGGCCTCAAGCCGGGCTATGCCCGCCGCCCCCGCCCCGGTGAGCAGCACCGCCCCCGTCGTCGCCGAGACTGTGGAACCGGCACCGGTTCCCGAGCCCGCTCCGGCCGGCGAAGTGACAGCCTTCTTGTCCGAGGCCGACAACGGCCTGGCCGATGGTGCCGGCACCGATCCGATGCTGCCCGTCGGCTCACCGCTGGAGTGGGCGCTGCTGGCCTTCGCCCGCCGCCAGCCGCTCAGCGCGGCGTCGACCGCCAGCCAGGTCGCCTCCGTCACCGCGTCGCAGGAGGTGTCGAGCAACGGCCTGGTGGTCGACCCGACGGTGACGTTCGTCGACGGCATCGTCCAGGGGGAACTTAACGCCACCAGTTCGCGCGGCGCGACGCTGACCTACACATCCCTGGGCGGCAGCAACGGCGGCAAGCTCGATATCGGGACGGTGCCGATTCCTGACGCCGATCCGCCGGAAACCGATCCGCAGAGCTTCACGATCCTCCCGTACGCCACCTGGCTGAATCCCGGTGGCGTCAAGGGCATCGAGGAGTTCCAGGTGCGGGTCAGCGAGGTCACCGACTTCGACAACTTCCTGATCAACATTCCGCTGATCGGCCTGCTGGCCGCACCCGTCATCGACCTGCTGCAGAGGCTGCCGCTGATCAGTGACCTGTTGGCCCCCATCATCGGCGCCTCGGTGGTGGCCACCGTTTCGGTCAATGTCGAGGAACTGGCCCCGGTTGACACCCCGTTGGCATTCACCTACGACGTGATCTCCTTCGACGGCACGCCGATCAGCACGAACTTCTTCCCGGCCGCCGGCATCGCCGCCGACGAGACGGCACCCTCGGTGCTCAACGGCCCGGGTTTGGGCTCGCCGGGGGAGACCGATCCCTACAACCTTGCCGGTACCTTCGGTTCGGTACCCGGAGTGGCCCTCATGCGCGATGCGGGTTACAACGTGATCACCTGGGATCCCCGGGGCGAGTTCGCTTCCGGCGGTGTGTTGCAGCTCGACAACCCGTTCTTCGAGGGCCGGGATGCCTCCGCGATCGTCAGCTGGGCCGCCGAGAATCCGCTCGTTGAACTCGACGGCGCCGACGATCCCGCGGTCGGCATGGTCGGCGGGTCCTACGGTGGCGGCATTCAGATGGTCACCGCCAGCACCGACTCCCGCATCGACGCCATCGTGCCCAATGGCAACTGGTACTCCCTGAACGACGCGCTGTACCCGGCGGAGGAGTTCAAAACCGCCTGGGCCGCCCTGCTACTGCTCGATCTGGTGCAGGCCGGAGCGCGGATCAATAACGTGATCTACCAGGGCGTGCTGACAGGATCGCTGTTCGGCTTCCTCACCCAGACCGCGCAGGCGGTCCTGGCCAGCAGCGGACCGACCTCCCTGCTCAACCAGCTGCAGGCCCCGACGCTGCTGGTCCAGGGCACCGTCGACGCACTGTTCCCGCTGGACCAGTCGGTGCTCAACGCCGAAACCATCACCGCCAACCCGTGGGACACCATCGTGAAGCTGGCCTGGTTCTGTGGCGGTCACGGTGCCTGCTCGACCGGGACGGCCCCGGACCAGCAAGACATTCTCTTCGCGTCCACCTTCGCCTGGCTGGATCAGTACGTCGCCGGTGACGGCCAGGGTGCCGACGACGTTCCAGTGTTCCAGTGGTGGGACCAGGACGGCATGCGCTATACCTCGGATCTGCTGCCCTTCGAGCCGGGCTTCCTCGAGCCCGACCCGTACAGCGCCAGCGGGGCGGGCGGGACGCTGGGCATCATCCCGATCTTGGGCGGGTCCGGTCCGCAGCCGAGCTTCGGGTTCCCGCTGAGCCTGATCTTCCCCACCGAGGCGGATAACGCGATCAACGTCGCACTGACCCCGACGGTCGGGGATCAGATCGTTGGCGCGCCCCAGGTGAGCTTCACCTATCGGGGACTTGGCACCGGTGGGGCGGTGTACGCCCAACTCGTCGATGACGCCACCGGCCTGGTGGTCGGCAACAACGTCACCGCGATCCCGGTCACCCTCGACGGGCGGGAACGGACGGTATCGATGTCGCTCAACGACATCGCCTACACCGTCGGCACCGGAGACTCGCTGACCCTGCAGATCACCGGTTGGTCCTCGATCTTCGCGAACGCGGCGATCGGCGTGGTGGACATCTCCGATATCGAGGTCGATCTGCCGGTGCGCGCGGGTTCCTAATCTGGTCTGACCGGCAGGGTCCGACCGGAGGGCACAGCCGACAGGATCAGCGGCGCAACCGCTGGCGGAGCTTGCCCGCTGGGCGCTTATTGCGAAGCCTCGGTGCCTCGGCGGTATCCGGCGCGGTGTCGGATTCGGCGCCTGCGTCGTCATTGGCCGGGCCTTCGGCCGAATGCCCGGGCTCAACCGTCTCGTCCTCGGTCATGACCGCCTCGGTGACCACGGCTTCGGTGACCTCGACATCGACGGCTTCGACGTCAGGGTCCACGGCTTCGGTGACCTCGTCTTCGGTGACCTCGTCTTCGGCGACCTCGTCTTCGGTGACCTCGGCTTCGGCGGAAGCGTCGTCGGCCTCATCGGTAGCTGTAGCGGTGTCGTCGGAGGCCTCAGCGGCCTCCGGCGCGGCCGTGCGCTTGCGGTTCCGGCGCTTCTCCTTCTTCGGCTTCGGCGCCTTGGCCGCCTTCGCCGGTTTCGGCGGTCCGGGTGGCTTCTCGGCGACGAAGGACAGCGCGAACGCCGCGACCGCCAGGACCGCGATGGCCGCGGCGGCACCGTAGACGCCGAACAGCCACGGACCGCCGACCTCCAGGCGCAGCCAGATCTCGGTGATTGCGGCCAGCAGGATCAGCACCCCGGCGACCACGTGCAGTACCGCCGACCAGGCCCGCAGCCGCAGGGCCACCTCGGGCGTCGCGGCACTGGGCCGCAGCGAGCGTTGCAGGATCATCCACACCGGTACGGCGGCGGCGGCGATCGGCAGGCCGGCGACGATTCGCCCGGCCGTCGCCAGCGTCGAGGGGATGTCACCGACGAGCACCCACCAGCGCGGCAGCACGAACACCACGTACAGGAAGGTGCCGACCAGGAGCAGGGCCAGGTGCAGTGCTATCGCGGCGCGCCGCCCCATGCCACTCCTCGATTTTTGTGGGTCCGGGGTGCGATCGGACGTTCGCGATCGCACCCCGGACAGGTGCGGAGGATAGGGGATTTGAACCCCTGAGGGCTATTAACCCAACCCGCGTTCCAGGCGAGCGCCATAGGCCACTAGGCGAATCCTCCGTCGGCCATGGTAGCCGACCGGCGGCCGGGTTCTCGACTCGCTGTGCCAGCGTGACCGGCCGGTACTACACTCGCCATGGACCCCGCGCGGCGTCCAACCTGTGAACTCCCCCAGGGCTGGAAGGCAGCAAGGGTCAACGGGCTCTGGCGGGTGCGCGGGGTCCCCTTGATTTCGGCACGGCGATACGAAAGGCGCACGGTGTCGTTTGCATCCCTGAACCATGAGGACCTGCAGGCCCAGAACGATCTGCAACGCCGGAGTTACTCCGACCTGCAGGCCAAGAAGCTGTCGCTGGACCTGACCCGGGGCAAGCCCTCGGCTGAGCAGCTCGACCTGTCCAATGCGCTGCTGAGCCTGCCCGGTGACGGCAACTACCGCGACGACGAGGGCACCGACACCCGCAACTACGGCGGTCAGCACGGGCTGCCGGCACTGCGGGCGATATTCGGTGAACTGCTCGCCATCCCGGTGCCCAACCTGATCGCCGGCAACAACGCCAGCCTGGAACTCATGCATGACACCGTGGTGTTCTCGATGCTGCACGGCGGTCTCGACTCGCCGCGGCCGTGGGTCCGTGAGCCGGTCGTGAAGTTCCTGTGCCCCTCGCCCGGCTATGACCGGCACTTCGCGATCACGGAGAGCCTGGGCATCGAGATGATCGCTGTACCGATGCACGAGGACGGCCCTGACGTCGACGTCGTCGAGGAACTCGTCGCGGCCGATCCGGCGATCAAGGGCATGTGGTGCGTGCCGGTGTTCGCCAACCCCACCGGTGCGGTGTACTCGTGGGAGGTGGTCCGTCGGCTGGTTCAGATGCACACCGCGGCAACGGACTTCCGGCTGTTCTGGGACAACGCCTACCCGGTGCACACCCTGACTCCGGATTTCCCCCGGCAGGTCGATGTGCTCGGACTGGCCGCCGCCGCCGGCAATCCGAACCGGCCCTATGTGTTCGCCTCGACCTCCAAGATCACCTTCGCCGGGGCGGGGGTGAGTTTCTTCGGTGGCTCGCTGGGCAATATCGCCTGGTATCTGCAGCACGCCGGGAAGAAGTCGATCGGACCCGACAAGGTCAACCACCTGCGCCACCTTCGGTTCCTGCGCGACGCCGACGGGGTTCGGCAGCACATGCTGCGTCACCAGCAGGTGCTGGCGCCCAAGTTCGAGCTGGTCCTCGACATCCTCGAACGGCGGCTTGCCGACTCCAAGACTGCATCGTGGACCGAACCCAAGGGTGGCTACTTCATCAGCCTCGACGTGCTGCCCGGGACGGCCAGGCGGACCGTGGCGCTGGCCAAGGACGCCGGTATCGCCGTCACCGAGGCGGGGGCGTCGTTCCCGTACCGCAAAGATCCCGACGACACCAACATCCGGATCGCACCGAGTTTCCCGTCGCTGCCCGATCTGGCCGATGCCATCGACGGCCTTGCCACCTGTGCGCTGCTGGCCGCCACCGAGGCGATGCTGGGCGCCGATTCCGTCAGCCGGGGTCGGTAGCCTGCTGAGGTGGCGCTCTACCGCAAGTACCGACCGGCGACGTTCGCCGAGGTGGTGGGCCAGGAGCACGTCACCGAACCGCTGTCGACCGCGCTGTCAGCGGGCCGCATCAACCATGCCTATCTGTTCTCCGGCCCGCGCGGCTGCGGAAAGACATCCTCGGCGCGCATCCTCGCCCGCTCACTGAACTGCGAGCAGGGCCCGACTCCGACCCCGTGCGGTGTGTGCGACTCCTGCATCGGGCTGGGGCCGAATGGAGGGGGGACCTTCGACGTCGTGGAACTCGACGCCGCCAGCCATGGCGGTGTGGACGACACTCGCGATCTGCGCGACCGGGCTTCCTTCGCACCCGCTCAGAGTCGCTACCGCATTTTCATCGTCGACGAAGCGCATATGGTCACCAACGCGGGTTTCAACGCGCTGCTAAAGATCGTCGAGGAACCCCCCGAGCATGTGATCTTCGTGTTCGCCACCACCGAACCGGAGAAGGTGCTGCCCACCATCCGTTCGCGCACCCACCACTATCCGTTCCGGCTGCTGGCCCCGAAGACCATGCGCGGCCTGATCGAGAAGATCCTGGCGGCCGAAGATGTCGAGGTCGACGACGCCGTCTTCCCACTGGTGATCCGGGCCGGCGGCGGGTCGCCGCGGGATAGCCTCAGCGTGCTCGATCAGTTGCTGGCCGGTGCCGACGGCAACCGGGTGCATTATCAGCGGGCGCTGGCATTGCTCGGCGCGACCGATGTCGCGCTGATCGACGACGCCATCGACGCCCTTGCCGCCGGCGACGCCGCGGCGTTGTTCGGAAGCATCGAATCGGTGGTCGACGCCGGGCACGACCCGCGCCGGTTCGCCGTCGATCTGCTGGAGCGTTTCCGGGATCTCATTGTGCTGCAAGCAGTTCCGGATGCCGCCAGTCGCGGCGTCGTGGATGCCCCCGGCGACGTCCTGGAGCGGATGCGCGATCAGGCGGCTCGCGTGGGCCCGGCGACGCTGGCCCGGTACGCCGAAGTGGTGCATGCCGGCCTTGGTGAGATGCGCGGCACGACCGCCCCCAGACTGCTGCTGGAGGTGACGTGCGCCCGACTGCTGCTGCCGTCGGCCAGCGACACCGAATCGGCCCTGCTCCAACGCGTTGAACGCATCGAGACCCGGCTGGACATCTCCATACCGGCCGATGAAGCCGCGACAGGGGGGCCGCCCCAGACATCCGCGAAGCAGTATGTCCGGAAGAACCAGACCCCGCCGCCAGCGGAGTCCGTCAAACCGGCGGAGCCCGTCAAACCGGCGGAGCCCGTCAAGCCCGCAGAGCCCGTCAAACCGGCGGAGCCCGTCAAGCGGGTCGAAGCACCGGCACCGCCGCCATCCCGGCCCGCGCCGGACCCCGCGCCACCGCCCACGCCTGAACCGGAAGCCGCGCAGGTGGCTGCCGCCACGCCCGGTGAGCCTGACGCCGCGGCGGTGCGCAGCATGTGGTCGACGGTGCGGGAGAAGGTCCGCGGGCGTAACCGCGTCATCGACGTCATGCTGGCCGAGGCAATCGTGCGCGCGGTTGAGGATGGCACTCTGGTGCTTGCTCACCAGTCGGCGCCGCTCGCCAAGCGGCTGTCCGAGCAGCACAACGCCGATGTCATCCGCGAGGCACTCAAGGACGCACTCGGGGTGAACTGGCGGGTGCGCTGCGAGATCGGCGCTGGCGAACCCGTCTCCGAGGTGAAGAGTGCTCCGCGGACCCGCGAACCCGACCGCGGTCCCGACCCCGTCGACGCCCAACGCGCCGAAGAGGACAGCATGATCGCCGAGGCCGTCCACGACGAATCGGCGCCGCGGCGCGATCCAGAGGAAGCGGCACTGGAACTCCTGCAGAGCGAACTCGGCGCCCGCCGAATCGACGGCTAGTCAGCCACGCGATCAGCCCGCGGCGGCCTCCCGTCGCCCCGTCACGGCTCCTCGCTGCCCACACCGTGGTGCACCCGGAAGAGATTCGTGGGGTCATACCGTTTCTTGATGCTCAGCAGCCGGGGATAGTTCGATCCCCACTGGTTCTGCTGCCAGTCCTCGAGGAAGAAGTCGGACTCCGTCGAGTACGTGCCTGCCCCAGGGGTCACCTCTTTGATGAAGCCCATCGCCCGGTCGAGCGCATCGCCCAGGTCACGGGCCACCTCGGGACTCGGTTCCCGCCCGGACACTCCCGGGTATTTGTACTGCTGCGCGGACGCCATGATCACCAACGCCGCCGCGTCGAAACAGCCCGGGTGCAGGGCTGTCTTCTCATCGCGCGCCCGCGCCTCCGGATGTTCCCCGCTCAGGCCCTTGTTCACCTGGAAGATGAACGGGCGCAGCCGGGATGCCTCGAAGAAGGCGTCGGCGATCCGACCCGGATCTTGCCGTAACAGATCGGTGGCGATCCACCGGGACTGGTAGCCGTTCCAGAAGGCCCCGAGCTCGTCCTGGTTGCCGGTCCACCAGTACTGGTACTCCGGCGCCTCCGGTCGGGGATCGCGGGTGATGAATCCCGGATCCACCCGATCCCAGTAGTCGGGGTTCCATAGGTTATTGAACTCCAGGAACTGGAATTTCGGATCAACGGCGTAGTCGTCCGGCCTGTCGCGGAACGGACCGGCGAACCGTTCGACAACGGCCCGGCCCTCGGATTCCGGCATATCCAGGAAGGTCAGCCGAAAGCCCAGCTCGTTGGCCGGCCCGAGGGCAACCGACTCCCCCCAATGCCAATTGTCCAGGGCCTGTGGATAGAACTCGAGGAACCGCGCGATCAACTCGCGGTAGGCGCGGTCGCTCTTCGCCGTGATCGCCCCGGTGACGACACCGACCGTCGACGGGATCGGGTGGGTCAGCAGCGTGACGCGACTGACGATGCCGAAGGTGCCGCCCCCGCCGCCGCGAACCCCGAAGAACAAGTCCGGTTCGGCGAATTCGTTGACGGTACGCACCTGGCCGTCGGCGGTGACGATCTCAGCCTGCACGATGCCGCCCGAACCGGTGCCGTAGCGCTTGGCGAACGACCCGAACCCGCTGCCGAAGGTGAAGCCGCCACAGGCGCCCACGCTGGTGCAGCCACCGCCTGCAACGAAACGACCGGCCAGGGTGGCCGCCCGGTAGGCCTCCAACCAGCGGGTGCCGGCTTCGACCGTCATCGCCTGGACGGGTGCGGTTCCAGCTGGCGCGCCGGTGGGCACGAATGCGTCGTGCATCGTGATGTCGCGCATCTCGTGGGTCCACACCAGCAGCGAATCGGGCGCGCAGTTTCGTCCGAGATAATCGTGCCCCGTGCCCTTGACGACGAGTTTGACGCCGGTGTCCCGGGCGAAGTTGACCGCGGCGACGATGTCACTGGTCTGCTGGGCCCTGATTGCGTAGGGCGAGGCGACGGCGGTCCAGGCGTCGTTCCAGCCAGTCGACTGCTGGGCGCCGGGTTGCTCCTCGTTCCAGAAAGGGTTCTTGAGCAGTTCGAAGGTCTCCGGCGTTGCATCGGCCCACGGCAGCGAGGTCGTGATCAGACGACCGCCCACCTGACCGTCCAGCGCCTGCCACTTCTCCGGGGAAGGCCAGGCGGTCGCGGGGCTGGCGGGGGGCTTGCTCCCGCAGGCAGCCGACGACGATGCCACCGCGGCCGCGACGAGCGCACCGGTTCGCAGGATGGTCCGTCGGGAGAGATCTGCCATCAACCGAACCTATCCCGGCGGCTTGACCACCGGGCTGTAATCGAACCGCCGGGGGAGACTCAGCCTCAGCCAGCCCACCACGGCCGCAGCGGCAGACCGCCGTCGCCGCCCGAGCGGTCCGGCTTGACGGCCAGAACCTGGTGCAGCTGAACAACATTGGTCTCGAAGCCCAGCCGCGACCCAGCCATGTACAGCCCCCACACCTTCGCGGTGGGGAGGCCGACCTCGGCGACCGCCTCATCCCAGTTCGCCACCAGGTTGCGGCACCAGTCCCGCAGGGTCAGCGCGTAGTGACGGCGCAGGTTCTCCTCGTGCACCACCTCCAGACCGGCGTCCTGGATCTCGGAGATGATGTGGCCGGAACCGGTGAGCTCCCCGTCGGGAAACACGTAACGGTCGATGAATCCACCGGCCGGCGCGGCCGCGCGGTTGTCCGGGCGGGTGATGCTGTGGTTGAGCAGCAGACCGCCGGTGCGCAGTCTGGACTTCAGGAAGCCGAAGTACGACGGGTAGTTGCCCACCCCGATGTGCTCGGTCAGCCCGATCGATGACACGGCGTCGAAACCGCCCTCCAGCACGTCGCGGTAGTCGCCATGGCGGATCTCCGCCAGATCGACCAGACCCTCCTCGGCGATGGCCTTCTGGCCCCACAGCGCCTGTTCGCGGGATAGCGTCACCCCGATGGCGCGGACACCGTTGCGGGCGGCGTAGCGGACCATGCCGCCCCACCCGCATCCCACATCGAGCAGTCGGTCCCCGGGGCCCAGTCGCAGTTTGTCGAACACCAGCCGGTACTTGTTCTGCTGGGCTTGCTCAAGGGTGGCGTCGGTATCGGGGTAGCAGGCGCAGGTATAGGTCATCGACGGGCCGAGAACCCACCGGTAGAACGCGTTGGATACGTCGTAGTGGTGATGGATCGCCTCGGCGTCACGTCGGCGGCCGTGCCGCAGCCCGGCCGCAACCCGTCGCCACCGGGGCAGTGCCTCCTGCTGCGGTGGGGGGATGGGTTTGAGGTGCTCCAGGCCGAGTGAGCGGATGACGTCGATCAGCGCACGCGCCGGCGGCCGTCTGAGGCCGGCCGCTCCGAGCGCCCTGAGTAACTCATAGGGGTCGCCGGGGTGAACGCCCCGGATCTCGAGGTCACCGGCCACATAGGCGCGGGCCAGGCCCAGACCGCCGGGCGCGGTGGCCAGGTAGGTGGTGCCACGCGGGGTGAGCAGATCCACGCCGAGTCGGGTGTCTGCGGGGCCGGCACTGCTTCCGTCGTAGGCGGTGAAGCGCACCGGCAACCCGTCGCCGGCGGCGAACAATTCCACGATCGCCGCCAGATCTAGCCTGCCGGTGCGCGCCGGCTCCTCGAATGTGGTCATGGCACCCCTTTCCTCAGTGCGTCGCGGCTACCGCCGCTGCACGGCCTTCGCGTACAGATCCAGCAGCCGGGTGTGCGGGTCGTACGTTTTCTTCACCGTCTTGTAGGTATCGCCGCCGTAGAGCCGGTCAAACTCGTCGCGGTCATAAAAAGCGTCCGAATACAGCGATTTGTGGCCGTTCAGGTCGCTGACCTTGTGTTCGATCCGTCGATTCGCCGCTCCCGGAGTATCCGCGGCGGGCACCGACGACCAGAACCCGATGTTGACGTAGGTGTGCCCGGCGACGAGCGGGTACAGCGGCCAGCCGGCCGGATCGCGCAGTCGTAGCGGGCACAGCCACACCGGTTCGATCGGCACCTCGCGCAGGAACCAGTCGAGGAACTCCGCGGCGTGCTCGATCGGCACCTCGATGTCCTGCACCACCCGCTCGCGTGGCGGTCGACCGCGGGAGGCCTCGATCCGGTCGGCGATCCCGAACCGCTGGTCGTAGCCGATCAGCGCCCAGTAGACGCTGCTGCGCAGGTAGCGCCGCGGCCACAGCCGCCGGACCACCGGGTGCTGCGCGCCGAACGCCCGCGAACACCAGAACCAGTCGGTGTCCCAGCGCCACAGGTAGTCGTGGATCGTCAGCCTGTCCTCGGCCCGTTGGCGGATCGATCGGTAGTAGATCGCCCGGCCGGTGTAGTCGCTCACCGGTCCGGGGGTCGATGTCTGCATCCCGAGGCAGAGGTAACTTTCCCCGGCGCCGAACACCACGCCGTCCAGATAGTCCACCGGACGGCCCCGGTAGCCGCCGGAGCTCACGATGCGCTCCATGGTTTCGACCAGGTCCGGCAGCCGGTCAAATCTCAGGTGCCGAAGTTCGACGAACGGCTGGACCACTTCCAGTTCGATCCGCAACCGCGTCGAATATCCCAGGGTCCCATAGGAATTCGGGAATGCCCGAAACAACTCGGCGTGCTCGTCCCGGCTGGCGGTGACGATCTCGCCGGCTCCGGTCAGGATGTCCATCTCCACGACCGACTCATGGGGCAGGCCGTTGCGGAACGACGCCGACTCGATGCCCAGCCCGGTCACCGCACCGCCGACGGTGATCGTCTTCAACTGCGGAACCACCAGCGGCGACAGCCCGTGCGGCAGAGTTGCCGCTACCAGGGTCTCGTAGCTGCACATCCCCTGAACGTCGGCGGTCCGGTTGGCCCGGTCGACACCGATCACCCCGGTCAGCCCGGAGGTGTCCAGGCCGGGGGCGTCGCGCCGGGTGCGGGTCCGGAACAGATTCGAGGTCGGTTTGGCCAGCCGTACCGTGGCGTCCGGCGGGATGGCGCGATAGCTGTCCAGCAGCCGCTGCACACCCTGTCGATGGGCGGTCCAGGTAACCCCCTCGTTCACACGTTTACGCTAAACCGCAACAGTTGCCTGCGCGAGGTCGGGCGGCGGGCATCAGCGAGGAGTTCGATGGGACGGGTCAGTGCCTCCAGCAGCATCCTGATCGACGCGGCACCCGCGACGGTGCTCGACGCGATCGCCGATTACCAGGGTGTGCGCCCTAAGATCCTGGCCCCGCAGTACAGCGAGTATCGGGTGCTGACGGGCGGCCAGGGCCGGGGAACGGTCGTGACCTGGCGGCTGCAGGCCACCAAATCACGGTCCCGAGTGGTGCGGGCGGACGTCGACGTCGCCGGGCACACCGTCATCGAGAAGGACGCCAATTCGTCCCTGGTGACCAACTGGACCGTCGCCCCGGCCGGCCCGGGCTCGAGTGTCACCATCAAGACCACCTGGACCGGTGCCGACGGGATCAAGGGCTTCTTCGAGAAGACCTTCGCGCCACTGGGCCTGCGCAAAATCCAGAATCAGATGCTGGGCAACCTCAAAACCGAGGTCGAGCGGGGCTGACGTGCCGCCGGTCAACTGGTCCGCGACGGCTGGGTCTGCAGGAACGCCACCACACCCCGGGCCACCGCGTCGGCGTACTTCTGCCGGCCCTCCGCACTCTCCATCAGCGTGGAGTCGACCGGATTCTTCATATTCCCCAGCTCGACCAGAATCGACGGATACTGGGCCAGGTTCAGTCCGGCGATATCGGCGCGCGGGTTGAGCCCGGAGGAACCGATATAGGTCGACGGTGGGATGCCCGAACCGGCCAACTGGTCACGCATCATCCGCGCCAACTGCACCGATGGACCGGCCTGCGCGGTGTTCAGTGGCGGGTTGGCGTACAGGATGTGGAAGCCCCGGCCGGTGGCCGGACCGCCGTCGGCATGGATGGACACCACGGCGTTGGGTTGCAGCGAGTTGGCCATGGCGGCGCGTTCGTCGATGCACGGGCCCAGTGCGTCGTCATTGCCCCGCGACATCGCGGTGCGCACCCCGAGTTGATGCAGAATCGCCCGGACTCGCAGGGTGGTGTCCCAGTTGAAGGTGTGTTCGGCATAGCCGCTCTCGGTGTTGGTGCCGGAGGTCTGGCAGTCCTTGGTACCGCCGCGGCCGTTGGAGACCTGGCGGGTGATCGAGGCGTCGTTGGCGCCGTTGTGGCCGGGGTCGAGGAACACGATCATGCCGGCGACGCTGCCCGGGGCGGCGGTCGCGACCGGCGCTGCCAGTGAGGACGCGGCGAACAGCACGCCGGCGGACGTTGCGGCCACGACACGCATGGAGGCGAACTTCAGCACGGGCGTCACGGTAATCCCTCGGCGTCTAGGCTTGAAAGTCATCGGCCACCGGAAACGCCAGGCCGCAACCAACTCGAGACCGAGAAGCAAGGAGACCGTCATGCAACCCGGCATTCAACCCGGAGACCCCGGACATCTGGGAGCCTTCGGCCAGCAGGTGCCGCCGCAGGGCATCGCCGATCTCCAATCGGCGCTGGCGAAGGCCGCGCAGATGCAGCAGGCGCTGATCGAGGCTCAGAAGCGGATCGCCGAGACCCAGGTGAGCGGTCAGGCCGGTGGCGGACTGGTGGAGGTCACGCTCAACGGCAACGGTCAGGTGGTCGCGGTGCGGATCGACCCGCAGGTGGTCGACCCCAACGATGTCGAAACCCTGCAGGATCTGGTCGTCGGGGCGTTGCAGGATGCGGCAGCGAACATGCGGGAAACGGTCAAGACGATCCTGGGTCCGGTGGCCGCGGCCTCGGGCCGGCCGATGCCGGGGTCCTGACCTTTGTTCGAGGGCCCCGTCCAAGACCTGATCGACGAGCTCGGCAAGCTACCGGGCATCGGACCCAAGAGTGCCCAGCGGATCGCCTTCCATCTGATCTCCGTCGAGCCGCCGGATATCGACCGGCTGACCGCGGTGCTGTCCCGGGTGCGCGACGGCGTGCAGTTCTGTGAGGTGTGCGGCAACGTCTCCGACGCGCAGCGCTGCCGGATCTGCAGCGACTCCCGCCGCGACGGTACCCAGGTGTGTGTCGTCGAGGAGCCCAAGGACGTCCAGGCCGTCGAGCGCACCCGCGAGTTCCGGGGCCGCTACCACGTCCTGGGCGGTGCGCTGGATCCGTTGTCGGGTGTCGGTCCCGAACAACTGCGGATCCGTCAGCTGCTCAACCGACTCGGCGAACGGGTGGACGGCGTCGATGTCACCGAGGTGATCATCGCCACCGACCCCAACACCGAGGGGGAGGCGACCGCCACCTACCTGGTCCGCATCCTGCGGGACATCCCCGGCCTGACCGTGAGCCGCATCGCGTCCGGTCTGCCGATGGGTGGTGACCTCGAGTTCGCCGACGAACTCACGCTCGGCCGGGCGTTATCCGGCCGCCGCGAGATGGTTTAGTTCGCGGCAGCCGCCCGCGCGGCACGCTTGGCCGCCGGCTTCTTCGGCGCCGCGGTATCGGCCGCGGAAGTCTCGGCGGCGGCGCGCTGGGCGGTCCGAACCGATGTCCGTCGCGGGGCCGGGTCGGCCGCCTCGGCGGGGGTCTCCACCGCCGCGGGCGCGTCGTCGAGGTCGACGGCAGCCGGGATCTCGCTGACCGCCGGTGCGGCGGCGGGCTCGTCGACCGGCGTCACCGATGCCGGCGCACTCTTCGCGACGGCAGCCGCGGGGGCCGCAGCGGCCTCCAGGATCGTGACCGGCCGAGCCGCGAGCGCATCGGCGATGGTGTTCTGCGCGGCCACGATCCCGTCCACGGCGTCCTGGCCGGCGGTCCCGATCGAGGTGACCACTCCGGTCACACCCTCGACCACCGAGGTGACGATTGCGCCGATGTTGAGGGATAGCACGGCGTCAACGAAGTTCTGGCCGGCGATGATGACGGCTCGGGCGACGGCGTCGAAGGCGGCGAACAGGCCCTCCCCGAGTTCGACCAGGGCGATCGGCTGGGCCGGTAGCAGGGCGGAGTCGATCGCGAGCTGGATCTGGCCGACCTCGATCTGCGCGGCGATGTACGGAAGCAGCGTCGCCTCGGCGGCGGCGATGCCGGCCTGCTCAAGGGTGGTCAGCGCACCGAGGGGGTCTCCGGCGAAGGTCTGCTGCACGGCCGTGATCAGCGTCTCCGGCAGCGCCACGACCGATTGGAACAGGCCTGCCCCGGCCTCGGCGAGGCCGGCCGCGCGGATCGCGACGAACTCCACCTCGTTGGCGATCGCCTGCTGCCATGCCGGGAAGGTGAAGATGTCCAGGACCGAGGCCTGAAGTTCGACCGCGACGCTGCTGAGCCGCGGGGTCGCGACATCCATGGGCGCGACGGTCGCGGTGGCGATCAGACCCGCACCCAGCAGGGCAGATCCGGCGGCGACGGTCAAGGAGCGGCTGGCGGCGATCACGGCTGTCTCATTTCTCAGGAAGGCGGGTCGCCGCCAACGTACCGCGGTCGGGGGCAATCCTGAAAATCAGCTGAGTGTCGGCTGTGGTCGCCGCTCACGCCCGACGCGGTGCGGCGAGTCGCTCGCGACGCAGTTGATCGACCTCGGGCAGCTCCAGCGGCGGCAGCGGCCCGACCACCCGTGACAACAGCAGATCCGCCAGCTCCGGGTTGCGGGCAAGGCACGGCCCGTGCAGATACGTCGCCACCACGCTGCCCTGCACCGCACCGTCGATACCGTCGCCGAGCCGATTGCCGGCACCCTTGACCACGGCCGCCAGCGGGCGGGCCTCGGGGCCCAGGACCGTCCCGCCGCGGTGGTTCTCGAATCCGGTCAGCGGTTCGGTCAGTCCCTCGACCAACGGGGTGGACACCACCTCCCCGATGGTGCGCTCCGGTTGGGGGGACGTCGTCACATCCAGTAATCCCACCCCCTCGACCCGCTCGCCGGCCGAGGTCTCGTACCAGTGGCCGAGCACCTGGATCGCCGCGCAGATCGCCAGTACCGGGGCTCCGCGGTGCGCAGCCCGTTGCAGCCCCGGGTGGCTCAGCAGGTGTTTGGTGGCCAGCCGCTGGGCGTAATCCTCGGCGCCGCCGAGGGTGTAGAGGTCCAGCGAGTCCGGTACCGGCTCGGCCAGGGTGATCTCGACGATCTCGGCCGGGATGCCGCGCAGCCGGAGCCGCTGCCGCAGCACCACCGCATTGCCGCCGTCGCCGTAGGTGCCCATCACGTCGGGCAGGACCAGCCCGATTCGCACCGGCTCGCTCATGCGTGCTTCTTGTCCAGGGCCCGCTGCACCAGCAGGAAGGCCGTGTAGTTGGCAACGACCTCCACATGCCCGGGCGGGCAGGACTCGATGGCCTTGACGGTGTCGTGGACCAGGGAGTGCTCGACGCCGGCGTATCCGAGCCGGACAGCCAGATCGGTGCCGCGCTCCCCGGCGGCCACCACCGACGTGGCATGACCGGATTCTCGTCGGGCGAGACGCTCATCACCGAAATGCTCGAAGCGCACGTCCCACAACCAGGACAGGTCCTCGCCGTCGGGAACCTGCCCGTTGACCGAAATCACCACTCCCGCAGCATTCTTGTCGACCATGGACAGCGCCTCCTGCCAGCCTGCCGGGTTCTTGGCCAGCAGCAGGCGCGCGGTGTGGTCACCAACCCGGACCGTCCGATACCGGCCGGCGACCTCATCGACGGCTGAGACCGCGGCCACCGCGGCCGCCGGGTCGGCGCCCAGCGTGACGGCAGCCGCCACCGCCTGGGCGGCATTGCCGCGGTTGACCGCACCGGGCAGGGCCAGGCTCATCGACAGCGCCAGGCCCTCTGGTCCGTAGAGCTTCTCGCCGTCCACCCACCACTGCGGTGTGGGCCGCGTGAAATCGGTGCCGGTGGAATACCAGTGTGCGCCCTCGCGGACGATCACCTCGCCGCTGCGGGGGCAGCTGACCGAATCTCCGGCCCATCCGCCGCCGGCGGCCACCCACACCACCTTCGGGCAGTCGTAGGCCGCCGAGGTCATCAGCACATCGTCGCAATTGGCGATGACGACAGCGTCCGGGTGCCGGGCCAGGCCGGCCCGCAGGGTGCGCTCGATGTGGTTGATCTCCCCGACCCGGTCCAACTGGTCGCGGGAGAGGTTCAGCAACACCACGACCGCGGGTTCGACGGCATCGGCGACGTGCGGCACATGCATCTCGTCGACTTCCAGGGCGGCCAGGGCGGCATCCCGGTCGGCGGCCAGTGCGGCCACCAGACCGGCGTCCATATTGGCCCCCTCGCCATTGGTGGCGACCCGCGCCGGGCTTCCGAGGGTGCCCAGCGCCGCGGCGACCATCCGGGTGGTGGTCGACTTGCCGTTGGTGCCGGTCACCACCACGGTGCGCCGTCCGGCGCCCAGCTGGCGAAGGACGGAGCGATCCAGTTTCATGGCCAGCAGGCCGCCGATCATCGCCCCCGCGCCGCGTCCGCTGACCCGGGAGGCCCAACGGGCGGCCGAACCCAGGGCCAGTGCGGCACGTCCGCGCACTGTCATCGGTGGCCGGGGCATGGCAGGTGAGTGTATTCGCCGGGCCGGGGACCGCGGCCCGGTGCCCGACACGAGGGGGGATCTACCCCGGGCTGTCGGGGGCGCGTGCCATTCTGACGTTTGTGAGCCACAACTGGGGTCGTCCGGCCCGCGACGCGGGCGAAGGTTGGGTCGTCGTCGACGTGGAAACCTCGGGCTTCAACCCGGGTAAGGCCCGCGTCCTGAGCATCGCAGCGCTGGCGTTGGACCCGAACGGCACCGTCGAGCAGTCCGTCGTGAGCCTGCTCAACCCCGGCGTCGATCCGGGTCCGACGCATGTGCACGGGCTGACCACCGAGATGCTGGAGGACCAGCCGACGTTCGCCGACATCGCCCACGACGTGGCCGAACTCCTGCACGGCCGAACCCTGGTCGCCCACAATGCGGCCTTCGACTACGCCTTCCTGGTCGCCGAGGCCGAACTGGCCCGCACCGTCCTGCCGGTCGACAGCGTCATGTGCACCGTGGAACTTGCGCGCAGGCTGGACCTGGGACTGCAGAACCTCCGGCTGGAAACCCTTGCGCGGCACTGGAATGTCCCGCAGACCCGGGCGCATGACGCGTTCGACGATGCACTGGTGCTGTCCCGCGTTCTGACACCGGCGCTGCACCGGGCGCGGGAACGCGACCTGTGGCTTCCGGTACGGCCGGTGACCCGGCGTCGCTGGCCCAACGGCGCGGTCACCCATGAGGAACTGCGCCCGCTGAAGATGCTGGCATCGCGGATGCCGTGCCCGTATCAGAATCCGGGCCGCTACCGGCGCGGCGGTCCGCTGGTGCAGGGCATGCGGGTGGCGTTGTCGGCTGAGGTCAAACGCACCCACGAGGAACTGGTGGAGCGGATCCTGCACGCCGGACTGGCTTACGCCGACGCCGTCGACCCGGAGACCTCGTTGGTGATCTGCAATGAGCAGGTTCCCGAGCACGGCAAGGGCTTCCGAGCCCGTGAACTGGGCGTGCCGACCGTCTCCGACGAACAGTTCATCCGCAGCGTCGCCGCGGTCGTCGACGGAGTCGGCGTCGACGCATTCGAGCAGCCGGCCGACCCCGGCCAGCAGTTCGCACTGTTCTAGCCGAGCCGGGCCGCCCGGTTGACGGCCGAGACCACCGCCCGCAGCGAGGCCGTCGTGATCGAGGTGGCGATGCCCACCCCCCACACCGTGCGGCCGTTCACCGAGGCTTCGACGTAGGCCGCGGCCGCGGCCTCCTCGCCGGCGGACATGGCGTGCTCGGAGTAGTCCAGCACGCTCACGTCGATACCGACGGTGCCCAGCGCGTCGACGAAGGCAGCCAGCGGGCCGTTACCCTCGCCCCGAATCTCGGCTTCGGCCCCGTCGATCTTGACGACGGCCTCGATGACGTCGATGCCACCGTCGACCTCCGAGCCGATCACCCGCTGCCGGATGCGCTCCAGCGGCCGCACCGGCGCGAGGTACTCGTCGGCGAAGACATCCCACATCTCCTTGGACGAGACCTCACCACCCTCGCCGTCGGTGATCTTCTGGACCACCTGGCTGAACTCGATCTGCAGTCGCCGCGGCAGCACCAGGCCATGGTCGGCCTTCATGATGTAGGCCACCCCGCCCTTGCCGGACTGCGAGTTCACCCTGATGACGGCCTCATAGGTGCGGCCGACGTCCTTGGGATCGATGGGCAGGTAGGGCACCTGCCACAGGATGTCCTCGACGTCCGCGTCGGCCTCGTCGGCGGCGATCTTCATCGCGTCCAGACCCTTGTTGATCGCGTCCTGGTGGCTGCCCGAGAACGCGGTGTACACCAGGTCCCCGCCGTACGGATGGCGCTCCGGCACCGCCAACTGATTGCAGTGCTCCACCGTGCGACGGATCTCATCGATGTTGGAGAAGTCGATCTGCGGGTCCACGCCGCGGGAGAACAGGTTCAGCCCGAGGGTCACCAGGCACACATTGCCGGTGCGCTCGCCGTTGCCGAACAGACATCCCTCGATTCGGTCGGCACCGGCCTGGTACCCCAATTCCGCCGCGGCGACCGCCGTTCCGCGGTCGTTGTGTGGGTGCAGGCTCAGGATGATCGAGTCCCGGCGGGCCAGATTGCGGCTCATCCATTCGATCGAGTCGGCGTAGACGTTCGGGGTGGCCATCTCCACGGTGGCGGGCAGGTTGACGATCAGCGGCCACTGCGGGGTGGGCTCGATGACATCGGCCACCGCGTCGCACACCTCTTTGGCGTACTCCAACTCGGTGCCGGTGTAGGACTCCGGGGAGTACTCGTAGCGCCATCGGGTTCCGGGGTGTTTGGCCTGTTCCTGCAGGCATTTCCGGGCGCCGTCGGTGGCAATTCTCTTGATCTCGTCTCGGTCGGCGCGGAACACCACCCGGCGCTGCAGGATCGAGGTCGAGTTGTAGAAGTGCACGATCACGTTCGGGGCGCCGTCGCAGGCTTCGAAGGTGCGCTCGATCAGTTCGGGCCGGCACTGGGTGAGCACCTGGATGGTGACATCGTCGGGGATGGCGTTCTGCTCGATGATCTCGCGGACGAAGTCGAAGTCGGTCTGGCTCGCCGACGGGAAACCGACCTCGATCTCCTTGTATCCCATCCGGACCAGCAACTCGAACATCCGGCGTTTGCGGGCCGGGCTCATCGGGTCGATCAGGGCCTGGTTGCCGTCACGCAGATCGACCGCGCACCACCCCGGCGCGCTGTCGATGACGACGTCCGGCCACCTGCGGTCGGGCAGGGTGACCGGTTCGACCTCCTGGGCGAACGGGCGGTAGCGGTCCACCGGCATCGCGGAGTTGCGCTGGGCGTTCCAGGCGGGCTGGCCCCCGCGGCGCGGTCCGGTGGGGGTCTTGATGGTGCGGGCCGAGATGTAGGCGTCGACGGATTCGACCGAATGGCCGGAATGGGTGGTCACGATAAGCTCCGAAAAGTGGGGGAGGGGGGTTTCAGACCGGCCGCATCACGAACACCCGCGACGGGAAGCCGGTCTGGATCAGGCCCCGCCGCGGCGTCCGAGGAGGAGCACCCGCTGCACGGGCCCTACTGTACGCCGGTTGTTTCACCAGGCATAGTCGTGCCATGACGCCCCCGGAAGCCCCGCGACCCCACCGTTCGCCCGCAGACCGGCTGGCTGCGATCGTGCTGACGGTTCTCGGGGTGCTGGCGGGACTGGTCTCCTTGTTCGTCTCGCCCTTCTTCGCCATGACCCCGACTGTCTGTGGACCGGGCGAGTGCGGCGGCTCGACGGTCGTCTGGGCGTCGGTGGTGAGCTGGGCGGGGGTGGGCCTGGCCGCGGTGCTCGCGGTGGCCGGAATGGTGTCGGCGGCCCGCCGAAAGACGGTCATGTGGGTCTGGCCGGCGTTGGCACTGGCCCTGGTGGTCGTGACGTTCGTCATCGGGGCGCAGGTGGCCACTTCGGTCGCTCCGGGCGGCTGACTCAGCGGCTCACGGCCAGGGCCGGCCCCAGGTCTGCCGGAACGCGATCTGCTCGAGGGCCAGCCGGTCGCGGGGGGCCCTGTCGCGCTCGGCGATCTCCGGACCGGCCGTTGCGTAGTCACCCAGGTGGCCGACCGCGATCACCATCAGTGGCCGAACCCCGGCCGGGATGTCGAATGCCGCGCGGGCACCCTCGACGTCGAATCCGGCCATCGGATGGCTGATCAGGCCGCGCGCGACAGCCTCGACGGCGAGGTTGGCCGCCGCGGCGCCGCCATCGACCGCGCTGTAGAGCGCGGTGTCGTCGTCCTCGCCCTCGTCGGCGCACAACAGGATCAGCGCCCCGGCGCTCTTGGCATAGGCGTTGCCACGGTTGAGCAGATCGGACAACGCCGCAAAGGTGTCGTCGCCGCGAATGCCCACCAGGAAGCGGACGGGCTGGCGCCGTCCCCAGGTGGCGGCCCAGCGGGCGGCCTCCAACACAGCGGTGACCTGCTCGGCGGTCAGCACCGCCTCGGGGTCGAAGGCCCGGGGGCTCCACCGCTCGGCGATCGGCTGGTGGATCGGAACCCGGGTACGGGCGACTCGGTCAGCAGGCTGGTCGGGCATCGGAGCGAGAATACTCGCGGACCAGCGCGGGAAAAGCGGCGGTGCCCAACCCTTATCCTTATGTGCACACCCCACCCCGGAGAGGGCAGTCAAGTGGCGCTCGTCGTGCAGAAATACGGCGGATCCTCGGTGTCCGATGCCGAGCGGATCCGTCGTGTGGCCGAGCGCATCGTGGAGACCAAGCGCCGGGGCAATGATGTGGTCGTCGTCGTGTCCGCGATGGGTGACACCACCGACGAACTGCTGGACCTGGCCCGGCAGGTCTGTCCGGCGCCGCCGCCCCGCGAACTCGACATGCTGCTGACCGCCGGGGAACGGATTTCCAATGCTCTGGTGGCGATGGCCATCGAGTCCCTCGGCGCCCAGGCCCGCTCGTTCACCGGGTCGCAGGCCGGCGTCATCACGACCGGCACGCACGGCAACGCCAAGATCATCGATGTCACCCCTGGCCGGTTGCGGGCCGCCCTCGACGAGGGCGACATCGTGCTGGTTGCCGGCTTCCAGGGAGTGAGCCAGGACAGCAAGGACGTCACCACCCTGGGCCGGGGCGGATCCGACACCACCGCGGTGGCGTTGGCCGCCGCACTGAAGGCCGACGTCTGCGAGATCTACACCGACGTCGACGGCATTTTCACCGCAGACCCCCGCATCGTGCCGAATGCCCGGCGGCTGGACACGGTCACCTTCGAGGAGATGCTCGAGATGGCCGCCTGCGGGGCCAAGGTGCTGATGCTGCGCTGCGTCGAGTACGCCCGCCGCTATCACGTACCGATTCATGTCCGGTCGTCGTACTCCGACAAGCCCGGCACCGTCGTCACCGGATCTATCGAGGACACCGCCATGGAAGATGCCATTCTGACCGGAGTCGCCCACGACCGCAGCGAGTCGAAGGTCACCGTCGTCGGGGTACCCGACGTTCCGGGCTACGCCGCGAAGGTCTTTCGCGCGGTCGCCGACGCCGATGTCAACATCGACATGGTGCTGCAGAACATCTCGAAGGTGGATGATGGCAAGACCGATATCACCTTCACCTGCTCGCGCGACTCCGCGCCGACGGCCGTGCAGAAGCTGACCTCACTGCAGGGCGAAATCGGTTTCACCAGCGTGCTCTACGACGATCACATCGGCAAGGTGTCGCTGGTGGGTGCGGGTATGCGCAGCCATCCCGGGGTCACCGCGACCTTCTGTGAGGCACTTGCCCGGGTGGGTATCAATATCGACCTGATCTCCACCTCCGAGATCCGGATTTCGGTGCTGATCAAGGACAGCGAGCTGGACAAGGCCGTCTCCGCACTGCACGAGGCCTTCAACCTCGGCGGTGACGAAGAGGCCGTGGTCTACGCGGGTTCGGGGCGCTGACCCATGGTCGCTATCGGCGTGGTGGGTGCCACCGGCCAGGTCGGTCAGGTGATGCGAATCCTGTTGGCGGAACGCGACTTTCCGGCCACCAGCGTGCGGTTCTTCGCCTCGGCCCGCTCCCAGGGCCGAACACTGTCCTTTCGCGGGCGCCAGATCGAGGTCGAGGACGCCGAGACTGCCGACCCCGCCGGTCTGGACATCGCGCTGTTCTCGGCCGGCGCGACGATGTCTCGGGTGCAGGCACCGCGGTTTGCCGCGGCCGGGGCAGTCGTCATCGACAACTCGTCGGCCTGGCGCAAGGACCCGGATGTTCCACTGGTGGTCAGCGAGGTCAACTTCGACCGCGACGTGCGCCGCGCAGCGCTGAAGAAGGGCATCATCGCCAACCCGAACTGCACCACGATGGCCGCGATGCCGGTGCTCAAACCCTTGCACGATGAGGCCGGCCTGGTCCGGATGATCGCCTCCACCTACCAGGCGGTATCCGGCAGCGGAGTGGCCGGGGTGGAGGAGTTGGCCACCCAGGCGCGCGCGGTCATCGACGGGGTCGAGCACCTCGTTCACGACGGCGGCGCAGTGGATTTCCCGGCGCCGGCAAAGTATGCGGCCCCCATCGCGTTCAATGTGATCCCGCTGGCCGGCTCGCTGGTCGACGACGGATCCGGGGAGACCGACGAGGACCAGAAGTTGCGCAGCGAGAGCCGCAAGATTCTTGGCATTCCCGACCTCGCGGTCAGCGGGACCTGTGTCCGGGTTCCGGTCTTCACCGGGCATTCGTTATCGCTCAATGTCGAGTTCGCGCAGCCGATTTCAGCGCAGCGGGCCAGTGAACTGCTGGCTGGGGCACCGGGCGTGACACTGGTGGACGTGCCGACACCGCTGGCGGCGGCCGGAATCGACAACTCGCTGGTCGGCCGGATCCGCCAAGATCCGGGTGTGCCGGACGGCCGCGGACTGGCGTTATTCGTCTCCGGTGACAACCTCCGAAAAGGCGCGGCTCTCAACACGATTCAGATCGCCGAGTTGTTGGCCGCCCACCTCTGACGGCCATGCGCGACCAATTGGCCGCGGTTCCGCGGGCGGCTCAGGTCATGTCGTCGGTCTGCGCGGTACTGATGTTCACCGCCCCGGTCGCCCCTGCGGGCCCGCCGAACCCAGCTCCGACCCCGATCCTTCCGCCGCTGGTACCCGGTCAGGTGGTGCGGGTCGGTCCGGTGGCCGGCACCGGGACTCAGACCGGCGACTTCGGCATCGGGGCCACCGACCTGTGCGAGTTCTTGGACTTCCGGACCGAACTGGTGCAGGTCTGCGGCGATAGCTTCGCCGGGCAGGGCGTGGGGTTCGGCCGCTGGTTCACCCCGGTGGCACTGCGGGTCGACGTCGACTCGGTGAACGATCCGGGCGGCATCCGCTACACCGGCGTCACCGGGGTGGAGACGCCGCTGCTGGCCGAACCGGCACCTGCCGGCGCCTCCCAGCTGCCGGCCGGAGTCATCGGCATCAACCGGCGGAACTACCTGATGGTGACCACCACCAGGAATCTGGTTCCGGTGTCGTCGCGGCTGGTCAGGGCCGAACCCGGCCGCGCCGGATGGACGACCGTCGCCGATTCCGTCCGCCCAGCCGACTACCTCGACGGCGTCCAGACTCAGATCAGCGGCTATTACGACCCAATCCCCACCCCGGAGTCTGCGCACGGGTGGGTGTACATCGTGGCGAACAATTTCAATCGCTCGGCACCGCTTCGGCTGTATCGGGTTGCACCGCAATGGTTCACCGACCGCTCCCGCTGGCAGGGCTGGTCGGCAGCCGGCTGGAATCGGCCGTCCACCCCGCTCTGGCCCGATCAGGTGGGCGAGATGAACCTGCGTCAGATCGGCGGCAGGGCGGTGCTGTCCTACTTCAACGCCACCACCGGCAATATGGAGGTTCGGGTGGCCACCCACCCGACCGGGCTGGGGACCGCTCCGGTGACGACGGTGGTGCGTGCCGACACCTGGCCGGAGCCTGCCGAGGTGCTTCCCACGCAGGAGAATCGGCTGGCGCAACCGTACGGCGGCTATATCTCGCCCGGGTCGACGCTGGACGAGGTTCGGGTGCTGGTCAGCCAGTGGAACACCGGCCCGCGTGACCGGGCGCCCTACCGGGTGATCCAGTTCGCGGTCAACCCGTACAAGCCGTGACGGCCCTGCTAATGCTCTAGGGAATCGAGGCGCTCGCCCACCCGCGCCAGCGCCTCGTCGAAGACCTCCACCTTCTCGCCTCTGCGTTCACTCGCGGGCGCAGCGGCTCCCCGGGCCCCCTCGGCCTCAACCCGGGCCGCGCCGCGGCGCCGCAACAGGCTGAAGTTCTTGTCCCGGGCCCTGCGCAAACGGTGCTGCAGGTCCTTGAGTGCGTCCTCATCGAGTTCGGCGAGGGCGGCAGGGCGGGCCTCGTCGATCAACGAGTTTTCCTCTTGGGTCAGGTTCACATTGGTCACCCCTGATTCTTAGCCTGTCCGGGGCCAGATGGCAGGCGTAATCGCCGCGGAGCGCTCACAGCGGCCTCATATCTCAGGCAAAGCCGACGCTATTGGGCGTCGGTGAGGATCAGTGTCATGACCGAAACACAAGAGAACCAGGACACCACCGCCACATCTATCCGCCCTGCGGGGGGCGACCGGCCCAACGGGCTCTACCGGGCACTGGCCCTGGTGGGTATTGCCGCCGGCTCGCTGTTCATTGTCGCCACCATTTTCTTCAGCGGATATGTGCTGGGAAAACACAGCGACCGCGGTTCGGACCACGGCCCGCACCGGACGCTGCTGACGCCGTTCCACAAGGGCATGGGGCCAGGTGGGCCCATGGGTCCGGGTGGCCGGATGGACCCGGACGGCCAGATGGCTCCTGGTGAGGGACCGCGCAGTGCGCGACTGACGCCGCCGTCGGTGTCCAGCGTCCCACCGAGCCCGTAGCCCGACGCTGAGCCCGAAATGATCCGATCATGCCGGCCAGTACCGGCTGGCATGATCGGATCATGAGCGTCGATGCCCTCAACGCCCCGGGCCACGGTGTGCCCCCCGGTGCGACGGTGTGGATCACGGCGGCGCTAGCCCTCGCCGCCGGACTCACCGTCGCCCCGCCGGCCGCCGGGGCACCATCGGATCCGGGGGTGGTGTCCTACGCGGTCCTGGGCAAAGGGTCGGTCGGCAATATCGTCGGCGCACCGATGGCCTGGGAGTCGGTATTCGCCCAACCGTTCCAGGCGTTCTGGGTGGATCTGCCGGCCTGTAACAACTGGGCCGATATCGGACTGCCCGAGGTCTACCTCGATCCGGACCTGGCATCGTTCAACGGCGCGGTGACCCAGACCTCGGCGACCGACCAGCGTCACCTGGTCAAGCAGGCCGTCGGCGTCTTCGCCACCACCGAGGCGGCCGCCCGGGCGTTTCACCGGGTGACCGACCGCACCGTCGGGTGTGCCGGGCAGACCACCGCCATGCATCTTCAGGACGGGCGTACCGAGGTCTGGTCGTTCGGGGGTGTCCCGCCGACGGATACCGACGCGCAGTGGGTCAAACAGGAAGCCGGCGTGGACCGGCGTTGTTTCATCCAGACCCGGCTACGGGAAAATGTGCTGCTCCAAGCCAAGGTATGCCAGTCCGGCAACGGTGGTCCGGCGGTCAACGTCTTGGCGGGAGCCATGCAGAACTCGTTGGGGTAGTGCGTAATTCACCGAGCGCCCGACTTCAGAGCCCTCCCCAGGTATGCACGGGTTCGTTGCTGTGCATCAAATCGCAGTACCGGCGCAGCATTTCCGCCAAGGCTTCGGGGCGGTCCAGCCCGGCCGACTCGAGCTTCTGTACGGTGTCCACCTGCCAGGTCGAGCCGTTGCGGCCGGTCACGGCGCGGCCCTCGATGACCCCCAGATAGCGGTCCCGCACATCGGCGGCCACCCGCCAGCGGCGTAAACCCTCGTCGGCCATCGGCAGCAACCGGCGCAGTACGAGCTCGTCGGGGGTCACCTCGCCGAGCCCGGGCCAGTACAACCGCGCACCCATACCCTTCCGGGCCGCCTCGAGGAAATTGTCATGGGCCGCAGCGAAACTCATCTTCGTCCACAGTGGTCGCTCGTCTTCGGAGATGGTCCGCAACAATCCGTAGTAGAAGGCCGAATTCGCCATCATGTCGACAACGGTGGGTCCGGCGGGCAGAACCCGGTTCTCCACCCGTAGGTGCGGCCGCCCGTTCACGACATCATAAACCGGCCGGTTCCAGCGGTAGACCGTGCCGTTGTGCAGCCGCAGTTCCGGCAGCAGCGGTGTGCGTCCGGCGGCCAGTTCGGCCGCCGGGTCCTCCTCGGAGATCTCCGGCAGCAGCGTCGGGAAGTACCGGACGTTTTCTTCGAACAGGTCGAAGATCGAGGTGATCCAGCGCTCACCGAACCACACTCGCGGGCGCACCCCCTGGGCCTTGAGTTCGTCGGGCCGGGTGTCGGTGGCCTGGGCGAACAGCTCGATGCGGGTCTCGGCCCACAGCTGGCGGCCGAAGAAGTACGGCGAGTTCGCCCCGATGGCCAGCTGCGGGCCGGCGATCACCTGGGCGGCGTTCCAGTTGTCGGCGAAGTCGGCAGGCGAGACCTGCAGGTGCAACTGCATGCTGGTGCACGCTGATTCCGGCGCAATGGATTCGGCGTGGATACTGAGCCGCTCGGCCCCGGAGATGTCGATCAGGATGTCCTCGCCGCGGGCGGTGAAGATCGAGTCGTTGAGCGCCTGATAGCGCATCGACGGGCTCATCCAGCTTCCGGTCAGGTGCTCGGGCATCAGAGTGGGCAGGATCCCGATCATCACGATGTGCGCCCCGTCGGTGCCGGCCTTGGTCTCGGCGGCATTGAGGCTGGCCCGCACCTCCGATTCCAGCTCCAGTGCGGTGCGGCCGGGCAGCGGGCGCGGCGGCACGTTGAATTCGATGTTGTAGGCGCCCAATTCGGTCTGGTACGCCGGATCGGCGATCGAGGCCAGCACCTCCTGGTTGGACATCGCCGGCTGGTAGTCGGCATCGACCAGATTGCACTCGATCTCCATGCCGGTCAGCGGCTTGTCGAACTCGAAGCTCGATTCGGCCAGCATGGTTTCGAAGACGTCCAGGCACTGCTGCACCTTGAGGCGGTAGGCCTGGCGGTGCGCCCGGCTGTAACTGGTGTGCCTGACCTCTTCACCCACGGCGTTGATGCAACAGGTTCGATACCGCCCTGCGCAAGGGAGTCAGTCGGCGCGGCGGCGGGCAACCGCGACCTGGGGACCCATCCCGGCCGGCCGGACGTCCACCGCGACCCCGGCGTGGGCGGCGAGTTCGCGCAACGCGGAGGGACTGTAGGCGCGCAGTGAACTGATCAGGCCGTCATGGGCGAACGGCCACACCGGGGCCAGCGCTGCCATGGTCGCCAGCCTGATCAGGTGCAGTGGCGCCGGCGGCCGGGCCAGGTCGATGATGACGAAGGTCGGGGCGACCCTGGTTGCCTCGGTCAGCACCCGGGCGGCCATCTCGGGGGGCAGGTGATGGAACGACAGTGCGAACACCGCCACATCGAAAGTGTCATCGTCTGCCTCGATCTCGGTGGCATCGAGGGTGCGCACCGTTGCGCGCGAATCGTTGCCGAGTTCGCCGGACGCCATCATCGCCACCGCGTCGGGGTCGATATCGGAGGCGGTGACCCTGGCGGTGGGGTGTTCCCGCAGGATCCGGCGCGACAAGGCGCCGTGTCCGGCGCCCAGTTCGAGAATGGCCGGGTCGGCCACCCCGGCAACCTCGTCGAGGACGAGGCGGGCATTGCGGTCGTGCTCCCCGAACAGCTCACCCGCCCGGTCAAGGGTCCGGACCACACCGCGCTTGACCGTGTCATCGACGTCATGGCGGTCGAGATACTCCAGGCGGTCGGTCTGTAGAAGCCGGTCCAGGCATGAGGCGCCCGGGCCGCCGCGGGGCATGTCGGCGAGGTTAGCGACTCGTTTTCCCATCTGGCCATCATGGACGGTGGCAGACTCCCAGCACAGTCCGAACCGCGCCGATTCGCAAGGAGCACCGTTGGCAGACTTCGTCGCCTCGATAGACCAGGGCACCACCAGCACCCGATGCATGATCTTCGACCACAATGGGATCGAGGTCGGCCGCCACCAACTCGAGCACCAGCAGATCCTGCCCCGGGCCGGATGGGTGGAGCACAACCCGGTGGAGATCTGGGAACGGACCCAGAGCGTGGTCATGTCGGCGCTGAACGCCACCAGGCTCTCGGCCACCGACCTGGCGGCGCTGGGTATCACCAACCAGCGCGAGACGACGCTGGTCTGGAACCGCAGGACCGGCCGGCCCTACTACAACGCGATCGTCTGGCAGGACACCCGCACCGACCACATCGCCGCCACCCTGGACCGCGACGGTCGTGGGGACGTGATCCGCCGCAAGGCCGGGCTGCCACCGGCCACTTATTTCTCCGGCGGCAAGCTGCAGTGGCTGCTGGAGAACGTCGAGGGACTGCGGGCCGACGCCGAACGCGGCGACGCCTTGTTCGGCACCCCCGACTCCTGGGTGCTGTGGAACCTCACCGGCGGTGCGCTCGGGGGCGTCCACATCACCGACGTCACCAATGCCAGCCGCACCATGCTGATGAATCTGGAGACGCTGGACTGGGACGACGAACTGCTGTCCTTCTTCGGGATTCCGCGGGAGATGCTCCCGGCGATCCGACCGTCGTCGTCCCCCGAGCCGTACGGGATGACCCACTCCGACGGACCCGCCGGCGGGGAGGTTCCGTTGACCGCCAGCCTCGGTGACCAGCAGGCGGCGATGGTGGGCCAGGTGTGTCTCAAACCAGGGGAGGCCAAGAACACCTACGGCACCGGGAACTTCCTGCTGCTCAACACCGGAGAGAAGATCGTCCGCAGCGAGAACGGGCTGCTGACCACGGTGTGCTACCAGTTCGGTGACGCCAAACCCGTTTACGCCCTAGAGGGTTCGATCGCGGTGACCGGCTCGGCGGTGCAGTGGCTGCGCGATCAACTCGGCATCATCAGCGGTGCGTCCGACAGCGAGACGCTGGCCCGTCAGGTGGAGGACAACGGCGGCGTGTACTTCGTGCCGGCCTTCTCCGGGCTGTTCGCCCCCTACTGGCGCTCCGATGCTCGCGGGGCCATCGTGGGGCTCTCGCGGTTCAACTCCAACGCCCATATCGCCCGCGCCACTCTGGAGGCGATCTGCTACCAGAGCCGCGATGTCGTCGATGCGATGGCCGCCGACTCCGGCGTGAAGCTCGAGGTGCTCAAGGTCGACGGTGGGGTCACGCTCAACGAACTGTGTATGCAGATCCAGGCCGATGTGCTCGGCGTCGACGTCGTACGGCCGAAGGTTCCCGAGACCACCGCGCTGGGTGCGGCCTACGCGGCCGGCCTGGCGGTCGGTTTCTGGAGCGACCCGGAGGATCTGCGCGCCAACTGGCACGAGGATCGCCGGTGGACACCGTCGTGGAGCGAGGAGCAGCGCGCCCAGGGCTATGCCGGCTGGCGCAAGGCGGTCCAGCGCACCCTGGACTGGGTGGAGGTCTGACCCCGGCGGTTCATTTGTTCATTTCGGCGCGGTTTCCTGCGCTGAGCGCAGGCACGCGCGCCGAAGTCGTGCCACAGTGGTTCTATGACGGATACCGCCGCCGACCCGGCCAATCTGCCCGACGCCAGCCCGTTTCACCTGCGCGGCAATTACGCGCCGGTCGATGACGAACTCACCGAGTACGACCTGACGGTCGAGGGTGCCATCCCGCCCGAGATGGACGGGTGGTACCTGCGCAACGGGTCCAATCCGCGCACTCCCACCGGCCACTGGTTCATCGGCGACGGCATGATCCACGGCGTGCGGATCGCCGGGGGCGCCGCACAGTGGTACCGCAATCGCTGGGTGCGCACCGACAGCTTCGAGAACCCGTTCCCGTTGTACGGCCCCGACGGCACCCGTAATTTGCGCTCGTCGGTGGCCAATACCCATGTGGTCAACCACGCCGGCCGTACGCTGGCACTGGTCGAGTCGTCACTGCCGTACGAGATCACCAACGACCTCGAAACCGTCGGTTGCTACGACTTCGACGGCAAACTCAACGACGCGATGACGGCCCACCCGAAGATCTGTCCGACCACCGGGGAGTTGCATTTCTTCGGCTACGGCAACCTGTTCCAGCCGCACGTCACCTACCACCGCGCCGATGCCGACGGCGTGCTCACCGTCAACCGCCCGGTCGAGGTGCCGGCGCTGACGATGATGCACGACTTCGCCATGACCTCCAAGCATGTGATCTTCATGGACCTGCCGATCGTGTTCAACCTCGACATCGCGATCAGCGGCAGCGGGGATATGCCCTACCGCTGGGACGACGCCTACGGCGCCCGGTTCGGCGTGCTCAACCGCGAGGACCCGTTCGGTGAGATGCGCTGGTTCGATATCGACCCCTGCTACGTCTTCCACGTCGCCAATGCCTACGAGACCACATCGGCCGATGGCGACTCCATTGTCCTGCAAGCGGTTCGCTATCCGGAGCTGTGGCGCAACGACGGCGGTTTCGGTGCGAGCGCCGTGCTGTGGGAGTGGCGGATCAACCTGAGTACCGGCACGGTGAGTGAACGCCAACTCGATGACCGGCCGGTGGAGTTTCCCCGTATCGACGACCGGCTGGCCGGCCTACCGGCGCGCTATGCGGTGTCGGTGGGCGACGCCCGACTGGTTCGGTACGACCTGAACACCGGTGCGGCCGTCGAGCACCGGTTCGGCACGGCCGAGGAGCCGGGGGGGCCGGGAGAGGCCGTCTTCGTGCCGTCGCCGTCCGGGCCCGCCGATGAGACCAACGGGTGGTACATCGCCTACGTCTACGACCCGACCCGCGACGGCAGCGATCTGGTGATTCTGGACGCATCCGACTTCGGTGGAGACCCGGTGGCCCGGATCAGGTTGCCGCGCCGGGTTCCCTACGGCTTCCACGGCAACTGGATCGGCAACTCTTAGCGAGGGCGGTTGAACTTTGGCCGTCTCTTCTCCAGGAAGGCGGTCATGCCCTCGATCATGTCCGGGCTGCCGAGAGTGGCGTGGAAGGCCGCGCGCTCATCCCGCAGAGATTCCTCAAGGGCCCGGTCGTCGCTGTTGACCAAGCACGGCAACATCGCCGCCATGGCGGTGGCCGGCAGCTCGGCCAGTTCGCCGGCCAGGTCCAGGGCTCGCTGCTTGAGCTCGGAGTTAGGGCACACCTCGGTGACCAGTCCCAGATCGAAAGCCTGGGGTCCCGAAACGGACCTGGCGCGCAGGATGAGGTTCATCGCCTGGTCGCGGCCGATCGCCCGGACGAGTCGTGCACTTCCGCCCCAGGCCGGCACCGAGCCCAGGTGCAGTTCCGGCAACCCGATATTGGCGCTGTCCTGCGCGGCAAGCCGGAAGTGGCATGCCAGCGGCAACTCCAGACCCCCGCCCAGGCAGTTCCCGAATAGTGTTGCGATCCAGGGCTTGCCCATGTTCTCGATGGCGGCCAAGACGCGCAGACGTTGATCGAGAATTCCGTCGACGCGCCGACGATCACCGAGCACGGGCGCCAGTTCCTTCAGATTCATGCCGACCGAGAAGTTCTGGTCACCCGCCGCGGTGAGCACCACGGAACGCACGCCGCTGTCCGCGGCGATGTCCTCGACCACTGATTCGAGCTCGTTCATGAAGGCAAAGGACATCCGGTTGTGCGGCGGGTCGTTGATCGTCACGACACCCACCGCCGCCGCGCGCTCGTAGACGAGGCTGGTGTAAGTCAGTGCTGGCACCACTACAGGGTGACGCACCCGTGCCGCGCCGGTCTTGACATTTCAGGACAACTTGTTGACTCGGTGGGACAACGCCGCCACGTCTGAGTCGCGCAGTCTCCTGCGGTATGCGGCGGGCCCCTCACCGAACCAGCGGTGACAGGAGCGCGTCAGGACCGCCTGTTCGGAGTATCCGAGTTCGCGGGCCAGGTGCGCCATGGTGATGCGGGTGTCGCGCAGCAGACGCTGAGCGGTGTCCCGTCGGACGGTGTCGACCACACTTGCGAATGTGGCCCCTTCAGCGGACAGTCGCCGTTGCAGAGTCTTGGAATGCAGGTTCATCTGCCTGGCGACGAACTCGAGGGTGACCTTTCCGCTGGGGAGCAGCCGGCCGACCAGCGTCCGGACCGTGGTCAGGGTTGCCGCCTCGTCGCCGACGATCGTTTCGAGGTATTCGACAACCGCGCGGTGCGCGTGCGAGTCGCTGCACACGGGCCGGCTCAGATCGGCGGTACGGATGGTCACGCCCGTCGCCAACTGGTCGAACTGGGCGCGGCAGCCGAAGGACTTCAGGTATTCGGCGGGCGATGCCAGCGGCTCATGCGGCAGGTGTACCTGGACCGGTCGGTGCAAGTCGCCGAGCAGGTGACGTAGGACGCGCACAATCACCCCGACCGCCAATTCGTTGTGCTGCGGGCTGGCCACGACGTCCGGGTCGAGGATCGTGTACTCGATAAACGATCGTCCGGGAGTCTCCAGGTCCTTCACCCGCAGGCCGAGACCGGGACTGTACGCCGCCAGGAATCTCTCGATGATGCTCAGAGCTTCGGCGACATCGCGGGCCGTGGAGGCCGCGGTTCCCACCAGTCCGAGGATCTCGATTCCCTGCAGAGCGGCGAGCCGGCGGCCCAGATCCGGCGTCGAGGTGTCCTTGGCGGCGATCTCGAGAACCGTCACGGCCGAGTGCAACGGCACGAACACGTCTGACCGCCCTGCATCGGACGGGTCTATTCCCGCCTGGGCCAGCAGCCGATCCGGATCGCCCCCGGCTTCGCGGACCACCTCGGGAAAAAACGACAGCGCCGTCGCCCGAATGACCGCCATGTCCTCGAACGTTAGGTCGCTGTCCCGAAAAGTCAACTTTCTGTCGATTCTTCCGACCGGGACGGCGCTAACGTCGAAACCGCACCCTTGGGTTCTCGCACGAAAGGCTCGAATTGGACCGCACCACTCTTCCCATCCCCGACCGGACTTTCGGCGGGGTTGCCGGCCGCACCTTGGCCGACTCTCAGCCTGACTGGGCGATCGTCGCCCCGGTCAGCGCGCCGGACAACGCACCGAATGTGCTCATCGTCCTCGTCGACGACGCCGGCTTCGGCGGCCCCGAGACGTTCGGTGGCGCCATCCACACCCCGACGTTGACCCGGGTTCGGGAAAGTGGCCTGACCTACAACCGATTCCACGTCACGGCCGTCTGCTCACCGACTCGCGCTGCACTGCTCACCGGCAGGAACCACCACCGATGCGGATTCGGCTCCATCGCCGAGTATCCCGGTCCGTTCCCCGGCTACTCGTCCATACTGCCGCGAACCTGCGGCCCGCTGCCGCGCATCCTCAGGGAGAACGGTTACGTCACAGGCGGTTTCGGCAAGTGGCATCTCACACCGGACAACGTGCAGGGCGCAGCGGGTCCCTTCGACCGCTGGCCGCAGGGATGGGGATTCGACCACTGGTGGGGCTTCCTCTCCGGCGCGGCCGGCCAGTACGACCCCATCATCACCCAGGACAACGGGGTGATCGGTGTGCCAGAGGGGACCGCTGACCGGCCTTACTACTTTCCCGACGATCTGACCGACAAAGCGGTGGAGTGGCTGCATGCGGTGCGCGCCCAGGACCCACGCAAACCCTGGATGATGTACTACTCCACCGGCGCCACCCATGCACCCCACCACGTCTTCAGCGAGTGGGCCGACAAGTACAAAGGCCGATTCGACCAGGGCTGGGACGTCTACCGGCGCGAGACGCTGGAACGTCAGAAGAAACTCGGCATCGTGCCACCGGAGACATCCCTGACCGAGCGCCCCGATCTCTTCCCTGCCTGGGACAGCCTCAGCGGCGACGAGAAAAAGCTGTACGCACGCCAGATGGAGGTCTTCGCGGGGTTCTCCGAGAACGCCGACTGGAACGTCGGCCGGCTGCTCGATTCCATTGACGCCCTCGGCGAAGCCGACAACACCCTGGTCTTCTACATCTGGGGCGACAACGGCGCCTCCATGGAGGGCACCATCACCGGCTCGTTCAACGAGATGACATTCCTCAACGGTGTGGTACTCGATCCCGCCCAGCAACTCGCGCTCATCGAACAGTACGGCGGCGTGGAAGCAATCGGCGACGAGCACACCGCCCCGCATTTCGCCGCCGCGTGGGCTCACGCCAACAACACCCCGTTCCAGTGGGGCAAGCAGATGGCCAGCCACCTCGGCGGGACCCGAGACCCGATGGTGGTCTCCTGGCCGGCCCGCATCGCGCCCGATGCAACTCCCCGTGCGCAATTCACCCACTGCATCGATATCGCACCGACCGTCCTGGACGTCATCGGGCTGCCCGCGCCGGAACGGGTCGACGGAGTAGCACAGGAGCCTATGGACGGAACGAGCTTCGCGGAGACCTTCAACGACGGCGCAGCGCCGGAAGTCCACACCGTCCAGTACTTCGAGATGTTCGGCAGCCGAGCCATTTACAAGGACGGGTGGTGGGCCTGCACCCGGCTCGATAAGGCGCCGTGGGACTTCTCCCCGACCACCCTCGCCCGCTTCGCCCCCGGGGTCTATGACCCTGACGCCGCCCCTTGGGAGCTCTACTACCTGCCTGATGACTTCTCCCAAGCCCACGATGTCGCCGCCGAGAACCCCAACAAGCTCGCTGAGCTCAAAGCCCTCTGGTGGAGCGAGGCGGAACGACACCGGGTGCTGCCTCTGCTGGGCGGCCTGGCGGTATTCTTCGGAATTCTGCCGCCGTTACCGCCGACAACCCGGTTCGCCTTCCGCGGCGACGTTCAGAACGTCCAACGCGGGATGACACCCCACATCCAGGGCCGCTCCTATGCGATCGAGGCCGACCTGAACGTGCCCGCAGGCGGCGCAGAGGGCGTCATCGTCGCCAACGCCGACTTCATCGGCGGCTACGCCCTGTGGGTGGACGGCTCGGGACTGCTGCACCACACCTACTCATTCCTAGGGGTGGAAACCTATCGCCAGGTGGCTGATCGGCCGCTGCCCGCCGGAGACATCACCGTGAAGATGGTCTTCGAGTCCGACTCCCCGACTCCCGGTTCGGGCGGCACGGTGACACTGTGGGCCGGCGCCGAGAAGATCGGCGAGGGCCACATGCCGAAGACGGTGCCCATCGCCTTCACCTCCTACGCGGGAATGGACATCGGCCGGGACAACGGCCTGGTCGTCGACCGCGATTATGAAGACAAGGCGCCCTACCCGTTCACCGGGACCGTCCGGGAGGTCGTCTTTGATCTGCGTCCCGTCGCAGAGAAGGATGCCCACGCTTTGCACCAACACTGCGCCACCCAGGCCGTGGCGGACGGCGCGGCCGGGTGAGCACGCAAGGCACTCCCTGATGGACCAACCCGCACCACCGGCGCATCGGCGCATCCCGAAGGTCAACTCCAGCAACAGAAAAGACGGTCATGGCAACTGATTCCGATGAACGCCCGGTCAACCTCAAGGCTTTCGAAAACCTGCCGCCCGGCGAGCCGGTGGTGATGATCAACCTGCTCAAGTTTAAAAAGGGCGAAGGCGAAGACCGGTATCGGCAGTACACCCGGGAAGTGCAGCCACATCTTGAACGGGTCGGCGGGGCTGTCCGCTACGCCGGCACCACACCAGTCAACATCATCGGCGACGGTGAGAGCCCCTGGTGGAACGCGATTCTGATCGTGGAGTACCCCTCCACCCAGGCTTTCACCGACATGGTGACCGATCCGGGATACCAACAGGTCCACGGACATCGGGCGGCCGCGCTGACCCGGGGTGACTTGGTGGCCACCGCGCAGTGGGTTCTCGGCTAGCCGGGGGGGACGAATCCGTTGCCGCGATGAGCATCCGGCTCGGCTGGCCGACCGGTCGGGTGGTGCGGTACCGCGGGTGGCCCGGGCCGTATCGGGGGTGCGAGCCGGGCCAGTTCGCGGCGGTGCCGCTCAGCCAGCACCGCGGCCAGGATGTGCTGGGGCGGTGTGCCCGGCGGTGGGGGTGGTGAGATCCGGGTGACCACCTCAGCGGTGATCCGATGGGCCATCTGGTCGCGGACGGCGGGGTTGAGTTGGGCCGCCCGGGCCAGGAAATGGCGGGCCAGATCGGCCTGCTGCGCGCCCAGTCCCGACAGTTCCAACGATCCGGCCCACCAAGCCAGCGCCGGTGGCATCATCGGCGGCGCAACGGATCTGGGGCCGCGTTCACTGATCACCACGGTACCGGCGAACATATCCCCGATCCGCTTTCCGTTGGCCGACAGCAGGCTGGCAATCACCGCCGGACCGCCGAACAGCATCCAGATCTCGACAAAGCCGGCCAGCGCTCGAAACAGAGCCTGCCGGAATCGTTCCGGCCCGCCGTCATCGGAGACGACTCGCAGTCCCATCACCATCTTGCCCACCGAACGGCCCCTGGTGGCCGTTTCCATCGCCACCGGGTAGCCGACGATCACCGTGACGGTGAAGATGATCAGGATTGCCGCGTTGAGTGCATCGTCGAACCGCGGCAGGGCCGCGGCCCAGAGCAGGATCGCCACCAGGTATCCGACCATGATGATCAGCAGGTCGATCAGCGCGCCCATTGCCCGGACTGGCAATTGCGCGACCTCGACGTCGAGTACCACCGCATCGCCGGTCACCACCGTTTCCGGCCTTGAAACCACGAGGACTACGCTACGTCGGCCGGCGGCCGGGCACCTCATCGGCAGAGGGTGCGAGTCGGGAAAAATTCCCCGAATCGGCCACGGGCGGTACCGGCCGCCCCTACTGTAACTCCCTGATCCTGTTCCGCAGGTCACTCGCAACAAGGGGGTTTGACGCCGTGAAACGACCGAATGGTTTGTTTCTAGGGATGCGTCCCCTCGCTGACGCCACCGTAGGGCCGGTAACCGGATGACCACATCGGAAATCGATCCGCCGGTCGGTAAGCACGACGGCGTCCGGGAAATCGACGAATGGGTCTCCGGGTACGTCGAGCGCCACCCCAGGGCTGCGATCACGACGGTCGGCAATCAGGCCGTCATGGCGGTGCGGACGATCCAGACCCTGTTCATCGACCTGTTGACCGGGAAGTTCCAGTGGCAGGAGTTCATCCGTCAGGCCGCCTTCATGGCCGGAACCTCGGTGCTTCCCACCATTTTCGTCGCTCTGCCGATCGGCGTGACGTTGTCGGTTCAGTTCGCACTCCTGGCCGGCCAGGTGGGTGCCACTTCGCTGGCCGGCGCAGCCAGTGGCCTGGCGGTCATCCGACAGGCGGCATCGCTGGTGGCGGCCATCCTGATGGCTTCGGCGGTCGGCTCGGCGATCACCGCAGACCTGGGCTCCCGGAAGATCCGGGATGAGATCGACGCCCTCGAGGTGCTGGGTATATCGGTGATCCAGCGACTGGTGGTGCCCCGGTTCGTCGCGGCGATCCTGATCGCGGTAGCCCTCACCGGTCTGGTCGCTTTCACCGGGTTCCTGGCCAGCTACCTGTTCAACGTCTACTTCCAGCACGGCGCCCCGGGCAGTTTCGTGGCGACCTTCGCCTCCTTCACCACCACCGCGGACATGCAGCTGGCGATGGTCAAAGCGGTGGTCTACGGGGCTATCGTGGCCATCGTGGCCTGCGAGAAGGGGCTGTCCACCCGCGGCGGCTCGATGGGCGTGGCCAACTCGGTCAACTCCTCGGTCGTCGAGTCGATCCTGCTGCTGATGATCGTCAACGTCGCAATCAGCCAGATGTACCTGATCATCTTCCCGAAGACGGGGTTGTAGATCGTGGTCGCCAAGTCTGCCGCGCCGGTCGCCAAGCCGGTCCCGCCGGTCCTTCAGCCCGTCGTTCGGTCGTTCCGGGGACTCGGGTCCAAGGTTTCCAGCCCGATCATGCAACTCGGACACATCCTGATCTTCGCCGGGCGTGCGCTGGCCGGGATTCCGGTGGTACTCAAGAGCTACCGCAAGGAATACACCCGGCTGCTGTCCGACGTCGCCTGGGGCAACGGCTCGCTGGTGGTCGGCGGTGGCACCGCCGGCGTCGCGCTCGTCCTGGGTGTCGTGGTCGGAGTCATGGTTGGCATCGAGGGCTACAACTTCCTGCAGCTGCTCGGCCTGGGCCCGGCCGTCGGAATCATTTCCTCGTTGGTGAACACGCGCGAGCTGGCCCCGATCGCGGCGGCTCTGGCCTTCGCCACCCAGAGCGGGTGCCGGTTCACCGCCCAGTTGGGCGCCATGCGGATCTCCGAGGAGATCGACGCGTTGGACGTCATGGCGATCCGCCCAATTCCCTACATGGTGACTACGCGGCTGATGGCCTCGATCACGGCGATCATCCCGCTCTACATCGTCTGCCTCGGCGTCAGCTACCTGAGTACACAGGTCATCGTCTCGCTCGTCAGCGGTGGCTCGATGGGCGGCTACATGCACTACTTCGGCCTGATGCTCAGCGGCACCGAGATCTTCTACTCGGTCGTCAAGTGTGTCATCTTCGTGGCCATCGCGGCGGTGTTGCAGTGTTACTACGGCTTCTACGCCAGCGGTGGGCCTGAGGGCGTCGGTGTCGCCGCCGGGCACGCCATGCGCGCCGCCATCACCGTCGTGGTGATCGTCAACATGCTGCTCACCATGGCGATGTTCAGCCTGGACTCCGGCGCAAGGTTCGGTGGCTGATGGCGAAGATCTTTGATATCAGCGGCCGAGGGCCGACTAACCGCCAGCTGATGCTGGCCGGAATCGCGCTGATCACGGCCTCCGCCGTCGCGGTTGTCCTGCTGGTGGGCAAATCGACCGGCCGACTGGATTCCTACACCCGCATCGTGGCCGATCTCACCAATGTCGGCGACGGATTGCCCAGCCGATCCGACGTGCGCTATCACGGGCTGCTCGTGGGCACGGTCAACGACGTGATCCCGGCGGGCTTCGGCAAGCCGAACTACGTCAACATCGACATCTCGAAGGATTACGCCTCCGCCATCCCCAAGACGGTCACCGCCAGAGTGGTGCCCAGCAACGTCTTCGCGGTGTCCGGCGTCGAACTCATCGACAACGGTCAGGCTCCCGCCATCCAGAACGGTGACCATATCGCCGAGGACACCCAACTGCCGACGGTGCTGTTCCAGACCACCATCAGCAAGTTGCGCGACATCCTGTTCGCCACCGGGCGGGGCCGGGAGGATTCCACCCTCGGAGTGCTGGCCGCCCTGGGCGCCGCAACCAACAACCGCCGGACCCAGCTGTTGGCCTCCGGCGCACAGCTTGACCGGATCGTCAACCAACTGAACTCGGTGGTGGCCACCGACACCACCAGCCCGTCGATGCTCAGCGCGCTGGTCGGCGCCGCCGAAGGTCTGCAACAGACCGCACCCGATCTGCTCGACGCGCTACATCAGGCGGTGGTTCCCATGCAGACGCTGGTCGAGCAGCGGGTCCAACTCGACTCCCTGCTGACCGGTGGGGCCAACACCCTGGGCACCACGCACACAGCCCTGGCCAACCACGTCGACCGGATGATCACCATCGGCAGTCAGCTGACTCCGGTGACCGGGGTCCTGGCGCAGAACTCCGGCAACTTCCTGCCAGCCTTCCAGAAGCTGCAGACCTTCTCCGGCAAGTTCTTCGAGGGTTGGCTGCCGGAGATGGACGTGTTCAACCTTCGGGCGAACCTGTCGCTGACTCCGACGTTCTCCTACACCCGGGCCGACTGCCCCGCTTACGGGGAGCTGAAAGGCCCGAGCTGCTACACCGCACCGCTGATCGCGGTGCGCCCGGATCTGCCCGAAGTGCTGCTGCCGCAAAACTATCAGCCGCCCAAGGACCTGATGCCCCCGCCGGGCACCATCGTTGGCCCGAGCGGCAATCTGGTCGCGGTCGGGCCCCCCCTCATCAACCCGAACGGGCCCAACCTGGTCGATCCGAACCCGCCGTTGTCCGAGGGGATAGGCACCGGAATTCTCGGTGGTATCGGGCCGCCGATGACCCCGGCACCGCCGGTTCCCGGCACGGCCAACCCGGCGCTGACGCCCATACCGGTCAATCCGACGCCGGCTCCGATCGCGCCGGTCGCACCCCGGCCGCCGGGCTATCTTCCGGCGGAACCCGGAACGCTGGGTCCGGCGCCGGCGCCGGCCGCCTACGGCGGAAATGTGGGACCGGTCGGAAGCGCCCAGGAGGTGAGCCAGTTGTCCTACATCACCGGCCAGCCGGCGACCGTCGCCACCCAGCTGCTGCTCGCCCCGGTTGTGCGGGGGATGACCGTGGAGCCGGCCGAGGTGGTGTCGGAATGAAGATGCGCAAAGTCACAATCGGGCTGGTGGCATTCCTGGCCACGACCGCGGTGATGAGCTGGCTGGTGTACTCCACGCTGGAGCGCCAAGTCAGTGGTGCCACCACCGCCTACTCAGCGGAATTCACCGATGTGTTCGGGCTTCGCGACGGCGACGACGTCCGGATGGCTGGTGTGCGCGTCGGTCGCGTCATGAAGATCGACCTGGTCGGAGGCGACCGGGCCCAGGTCCATTTCGAATTGCAGAACGATCAGAAGCTGCTCGGCAACACCGAGGCCTCGATTCTCTACCAGAACATCGTCGGCCAGCGGTACCTCGACCTGAAGCTGGGCGCCACAGGCGATCCGAAGCCCCTGCCTGCGGGCAGCGTCATCCCGGTCGACCGTACTATCCCCTCGTTCGATGTCGGCGTCGTGCTCAACGGATACGAACCGCTGTTCGCCACCATCGACCCCAAGGCGGCCGATCAGATCTCCAACGCTGCCATTCAGGCGCTCCAAGGCGATTCCGCGTCCTGGGCCACCCTGGTCGACCAGACCGGAAAGCTCACCGAAACCTTCGCCGGCCGCGACGAACTGCTCGGTGACATGATCACCGGCCTGGACCGGGTTTTCGGCACCCTGGCCCAGCAGAACGACAATATGGAGAAGACGCTGTCCAACGCCCAGGAGATGGTGGGTACCTTCAACGCCCGTCGGCCCGAGTTGGTCTCGTCGATGGGTTCGCTGTCACGGGTGGTGACCCGGTTGTCCGGGGTGATGAACGAGGTGAATCCTGCACTCCAGGAGTGGATCACCCGGGAACCGGGGTTCGCGGCCCACCTGGTCTCGGTCGAACCTCAACTGGCGTTCATGGGCGCCAACCTGCCGAAGATGCTCAAGGGCCTGGCCCGTATCAGCAACGAGGGCTCCTACCTCAACATCTACGCCTGTGACCTCAACGCCCTGGCGTTCTTCCCGGGCCTCAATGACGTGACGCCGATCGTCGTCGACGCGGCCACCCCAGGCAACAATGCGAAGCACACCCCGAAGTGCAGGAACATGGCCAATGGATAACCCGACAGGAGCCAACTCGACCGTTGAGCGCAAATTCCGGGGGAAGCCCCGGAAAACGACGCTCGAGGATCTGAACCAGACAGCCGTCGGCATGGTGGCACTGGCCGTGCTGACGGCTTTGATCGCGGCCCTGGTGATCCTGACCAAAGTGGGCCCCGGTTACCGGACGGTCAGCGCCGATTTCATTCAGGCCGCCGCGCTGCTTCCGAAGAACCCGGTAACCGTGGCAGGAATCCCGGTCGGCACGGTCACCGGTATGAAACTCAACGGCGATCACGTCACCGTGGACATGCGGATTCAAAACAATATCGATCTCGGCAAGGATTCCCGCGCCGTCATCATGGTCACCACCATCCTCGGCTCGCGCTACCTCGCGCTGCATCCGGGCGGTGGCGGCCCGTTGCCCGACAACAGGATTGATCTCAACCACACCGAGGTTCCCTACGATCTGCAGCAGGCTCTGCAGGATGTGGCGGTCAATTACGGCGAGGTGAACACCGATGACCTCGCCACCGCACTTCAGGTGCTGGGCAGGCAGATTGAGGGCATGCCACCGCTGATCCCCAAGGCGATGGACAACCTGAAGAAGCTGTCGACGGTGATGGCCGATCGGCGCGAGCAGTTCGGGAGCATGCTCAAGACCATGGACATGGTGACGACGACTTTGCGTCGCCAGCAGACGAATATCGGCAGTATGGTCCGGCAGGGCAACGAACTGCTGGGCGAGTTCGTCGCGCGCCGTGCGGCATTCCACGCGATGATGCAGTCGCTCACCGATCTGGTCAATGTCCTCGATGACACCATCATCAACGACCGACCTCAGGTGGATGCCCTGCTGGCCAACATGAACACGCTCACCGGGTTGATGGCCAAGAATGACGGGATGCTGCGCGGCATCCTGGAGAGCGCGCCGATTGCGTTGCGCGGCATCGCCAACGCCAGCGGAACCGGCAACGCCCTCGACACCAACTTCACCAGCGGGATCCTCGTCGACTCCTGGATGTGCGCTATCAGCGGGCGCGCCAAGCAATTCGAGATGATCGAGTACTACAAGGACTGCAAGTGAAACGCGGCAGGGGTTTCCTGATCCTCGCGATCGTCGCCGCGGTGGCGATCGGGGGGTTCGGGGTCTACTCCTGGAAGCTGGCCAAGGAGCGGATGAACACCATCCGGCTGACGGCTCAGTTCGACAACTCGGCGGGTCTGTATCCGACGAACAACGTCATGGTGCTCGGCATGAAAGTCGGCAGCGTCACCAAGGTGACCCCGAGAACCGGCTATGTGGAGGTCGAGTTCACCGTCGACAAGAACGTCAAGATTCCCAACGATGTGCAGGCCGTGACGCTGCAAACCTCAATTCTGGCCGAGCGGTCCATCGAGCTGACGCCGCCGTACCGGGACGGCCCGGTGATGCAGGACAACACCACGATTCCGCTGACCATGACGAAGACGCCGGTGGAGTTCACCAAGACCCTCGACATGGTGGATCGGCTTGCCGTCTCGCTCGGCGGTGACGGTAAGGGCAACGGCGCGGTTCGCACACTGGTCGACTCGGCGGCCGCGATGGCCGACGGTAACGGCGAGCGCATCAAGTCCGCGCTCAGCGAGCTGTCCAAGGCGCTCAAGCTCAGCGCCGACGGCGGTGCGCAGACCAAGGAGCAGTTGACCGAGGTCGTCGACAATCTGGGAACACTGATGGACGCGGCAGCGGCCAACGAGGGCACCCTGCGGGAATTCGGCTCGACGGTGCGAGTTCTCACCCAAGTGCTGGCTGATGAGGATCTGGGTAGCGGCACCACCGGCAAGCAACTCAATGCCGTCCTGGTCCAACTCGGCGACCTTCTGGAGCAGAACCGCGAGACCATCAAGGAACTCCTCAACAACGGTGACGCCACCCTCGGGGTTACTGTCGCGCACCAACGCGATCTCGCAGAAGCGCTCAACCTCGCGCCGTTGACCCTGGACAACCTGTACAACGTCATCGACCGGGAGAACGGAGCGGCACGGGTCCATATCCCGGTCGACAAGGTGCTGTTCGACACCCAGACCATCAAAGAGGTGTGCAACCTTCTGCATCTGCGGCAATTGGGTTGCAGCACGGGCACTCTGCAGGACTTCGGCCCGGACTTCGGGGTGTCCTACATTCTCGATGGGCTCGCGGCGATGGGACAGAAATGACGACCCGACGCAGAACGACGGCAGCCGCACTGGTCGCGGCGGTATCGCTGACCACGGTCGGATGTGCGACCAGTGGCCTGGCCAGCCTCCCACTGCCGCATCCGGGTCTGGGTAAGGGCGGCTACAGCCTCAATGCGGTCTTCGAGAACGCGCTGAATCTGCCGGCCTACGCCAAGGTGCGGCTGGCCGGCGCCGACGTCGGCCAACTCGAAAGCCTGGAGGCGCGTGACTACACGGCTCTGGCCAAACTACGTATCCGCGAGGGTGTGCGGCTCCCTAAGGGGACCACCGTCGAACTTCGCTCAGCGACACCGCTCGGCGACGTTTTCATCGCGGTTCAACCGCCGCCCAACTCGGCCGGCGGTCCGGAATTGAAGGACGGCGACACCATCGGTATCGAGGACACCGCTGAAGCGGCGACTGTCGAGAACCTGTTGACCGGGGCAGCAGTGCTGGTCAATGGCGGTGCGGTGAAGAACCTGACCAATATCATCAACGGTGCCGGCAAGGCGGCCGGCGAGGACGGTGGCCGCAACTTCCGGGAGTTGGTCGCCAGCACCAACCAGTTGTTGGGCACGATGGACGCGCGGACCGGCCAGATCTCGGACTCGCTGGACGCGCTGTCCACGCTGTCGCGGCGCATCGACTCAAAGAATCAGGTGATCGCCGACCTGATGGTCGCGGCGGCTCCGGCCACCGACACGCTGGCCGACCACACCAACCAGATCGCCGATCTGATCGTGCAGGCCGGCAGTACCACCGAGATGTTGAACAAGTTCCCGTCCATCGCCGGAACCGACACCAGTGGCCGCAGCGTGATCGCCGACCTCAACACCATCTCCGGAGCTTTCAACGACGTCGCAGTGGACCCCGACACCAGCCTGGGCGCGCTGAACCGGCTGCTGCCACCGGTCATCAAAGCCACTTCCGGCAGCTCGATTGCGCTGCGCGGCAGCATTGATCGCCTGATCCTCGGCCACATTCCCGATATCGGGTTCCCGGGAGACCCGGGCTTTCACGGGCCGAAGTGGGCGAACTGGAACCAGCTTGTCGGTGCGTTCAAGTACACCCTGTTCCGCCTCCAGGAGCGCGTCGTCGGGCGCGGGCCCAATGTGCCGCAGGTGCCGGTCGTCCCGGGCGAGCAGCACGGCCAGTGGGATGTCGCGGGTACCCCGCCTGGACCGACAGCGCCCGGGGAGTTCGTGTCTCCCCCCGGACCGGCGGGTGCACCTTCCGGGGAGCCGGCACCGTGATCGGCGCGCTGGCCAACGGGCTCGTCGGTGCCGTCAAGTACGGGCACCGGCACAAGGCCTGGGTGTCTGCGATCGCACTGCTGCTGACCCTCGTCGTGGGTTTGTCGTATCTGATGCTGGGCGCCCTGCGCTGGAACCCGCTGCGGTCGGTTTACCGGGTGACCCTGGAACTACCGGCGTCCGGCGGTCTGTTGGCGAACCAGGACGTCACCCTGCGCGGTGTTCCGATCGGCAAGGTGGAGAAGTTGTCGATCGTGCCGGATGGGGTCAATGCCGAGGTCCGGCTAAATTCCGATACGGAGCTCTCGGCCTCCAGCAAGGCCCGGGTGAGCGGCCTGTCCGCCGCCGGGGAGCAATACATCGATTTCGACGGCGGCAACGGTGAGGCGCCGTTCCTGTCCAACGGCAACACCATCGCCATGGGACGGACGGCGGTGCCGGTCACCATGGCCGAATTACTGGGTCACTCCGACGGGATGCTCAAACAGATCGACACCGAGAAGCTGGAGATCATCAAGAAGGAGCTGGGAACCAGCAAGGACGGGCCGCAGAAGCTCAGCGATATCGTCGAAGGCGGCACCTACCTGCTGTCCACGCTGGACGGGGTGCTGCCGCAGACCACCCAACTGCTCAACACCAGCCGGATCACCCTGCAGTTGGTGTCCGACAAGAACGAGGGCATCAAGGTTGCCAACGCGAACCTCGATGAGGTCTTCGCCGGGGTCAACCGAATGACCGGTGGATTCCGCACCCTGACCGAACGGGGCCCGGAGGCATTCGCGGCCACCGACGCCCTCTTCGCCGACAACTCCGACACGATGGTGAAGTTGCTGGGTGACCTGACAACGGTCACCGAGCTGATGTACCTGCGGGTGCCTGCGCTCAACGCGCTCTTCCCCAGTTACCGCGGTTCACTGATCGATTCGCTGGGCAGCATCGTGCATGACAACGGGTTCTGGGTCAGCGCCGATATCTACCCGCGCTACACCTGCGATTACGGCACACCGCGGCGCCCGCCGTCCTCAGCCGACTACCCGGAGCCGTTCAAATACAACTATTGCCGGGACGATGACGTCGCCGTTCTGATCCGCGGCGCGAAGAACGCCCCGCGTCCGGCCGGCGACGACACCGCCGGTCCGCCGGCGGGGGCGGATCTGGGCGAGCAAACCACACCTTCGCCGGAGGGACGGTTCTCCATTCCCACCCCCTACGGCGGCCCGACCCTGCCGCTTGAACCGCCCAGGTGACGTCCTCGGGGAGCGATAGACCAAGATGCCAGTCATGACCGATGAAGGAGCCGAGGCCGTGCGAGCCGGGACCGAGGACGCGCTGGAGACCGCCGAGACGGCGGAGGGGTTGGCAGAGGTGTTGGAGGAAGCAGAGGTTTCCGATGCGGACCTCGAGGCCGACGCCGAGGCTGAGAACACGGCGTTACAGGAGCGCACCGCCAACACGATGACCATCCGGCGCCCGAGCCTGAGGAACGCGGCTCTGGCGGCGGCATTCGTCGTGTTGCTCGCCGCGACCGCCTTCCTCGGCTGGCTGGTCTTCCAGCAACACCAACTGCGCCAGGCCAGTGAAGAGGCCGAGCGTGCAGCCGTCAGCTATGCGCAGGTGCTCACCAGCATCGACTCCGACAAGGTCGACGAGAACTTCAAGGAGGTTCTCGACGGTGCCACCGGTGAGTTCAAGGATATGTACTCGCAGTCCAGCGTCGAGTTGCGCCAGTTGCTGGTCGAGAATAAGGCCACCGCCCGTGGTGTCGTGGAGGAATCCGCGGTGCAGTCGGCGTCCAAGGACAAAGCGGTGGTGCTGCTGTTCGTCGATCAGTCGGTGTCCAACACCAAACTTCCCGACCCGCGCATCGACCGCAGCCGGATGAAGATGACCTTGGAGAAGGTCGACGGACGTTGGCTGGCAAGCAAAGTCGAACTCCCCTAGGTAAGGCGGACAAACCCATGCGGATGGCCGGATTTGCCGGTGTGGTGATCGCGGTGGCGGCCTCAGTCGCCGCCGCGCCCGCCGCGTCGGCCTCGGTGGCGTCGCTCTGCGATCAGATCGGCGGCCAGTGGAACGGCCAGTACTGCCACGCCACGGTGCTGTCGGATCGCAAGGCGGTCCGCGAGATCAATATCGCGATTCCCGGGGATATCGATGGTCCGCTCGGCGGTGTGATCACCGGCTATCTGACGACGCTGATGAACAACTGGCGCACCGCCGCCCAGGGCATGGCCCAACACAGCTGGGGCGACGCCAATTTCGAGACCTTCCAGCACGGCAGCATCCGGACCGTGGTCTTCCACGAGACCTACAACTCCGAGAGCACGGCGAGGCTGGACGGCCCGGCCATCAACAGCGCCTACCGCACCTTCACCTTCGACCAGGCCAGCGGCCGGCAGCTTCAGCTGTCGGATGTGGTGGACCCTGCGGCGATCCCGTCGCTGGGTGCCCCGTTCATCCAGGCCGCGCTGGATTCGGCGTTGCCGCCGCATCAGCCCAATACCTACCCCTTCATCCCCGAACGGTGGACGCCGGACAAGGTGTTCTCCGGCGGCTACAAGGCCTGGGCGCTCACCCCGGACGAGTTGATCCTCTATATGCCGGACTATCCGGTCGCCCGGGACACCCCGATCGACTTCACCCCGGGAAGTTACCTGTGGTCGATGAGCGGCGGCACGGTGCAACCGCGGATTCCGCTGAGCGCACTGGCACCGGCGCTGCGGCCGGGAATCTAGCCCCCTGTTAAGTACCTTGACGCGATGGACGTCCACGCTTTCGTGCTGGCTCACCAGGCCAGCTGGAAGCGACTGGACCATCTGGTCAGGCGCCGGCGCCGGCTGACCGGCCCGGAGGTCGACGAACTCGTCGACCTCTATCAGCGGGTCTCGACCCATCTGTCGATGGCGCGCTCGGCATCCACCGACTCGGTGCTGATCGGCCGGTTGTCGGCACTGGTCGCCCGCGCCCGTTCGGCCGTCACCGGTGCACACGCGCCGCTGTGGCGGGAGTTCATCCGGTTCTGGACCGTCTCGTTCCCGGTGGTGGCCTATCGGGCCCGATGGTGGTGGCTGGTCACCGCGGTGGCGTTCTTCGCAGTGGCGGGCCTGATCGCCCTCTGGGTGACGGGTACCCCGGAGGTGCGCGCGGCCCTGGGTACGCCGGCCGAGATCGAACAACTGGTAACCCAGGATTTCGCGAACTACTACAGCGAGAACCCGGCCGGCTCGTTCGCCCTGCGGGTGTGGGTGAACAACTCCTGGGTGGCCGCGCAATGCATCGCCTTCGCGGTGCTGCTGGGCATCCCGATCCCGTGGGTGCTGTTCCAGAACGCCGCCAATCTGGGGGTGACAGCCGGGCTGATGATCGAGGCCGGCAAGGCCGACGTCCTCTTCGGCCTGCTGACCCCGCACGGTCTGCTGGAACTGACTGCGGTGTTCCTGGCCGGGGCGGCGGGGATGCGGTTGGGTTGGACGGTGATCTCACCGGGTCACCGGCCGCGCAGTCAGGTCATCGCCGAGCAGGGCCGGGCGGTGGTGTCGGTTGCCATCGGCCTGGCGGCGGTGCTGTTGCTCAGCGGCCTGATCGAGGCGCTCGTCACGCCGTCGCCGCTGCCAACCGCCGCCCGGGTCGGAATCGGGGTGCTCGCGGAGGCCGCGTTCCTGGGCTATGTCATCCACTTCGGCCGCCGCGGTGTGGGAACCGGCCAGACCGGTGATCTCGCAGACGCCCCCGACGTGGTCCCGACCGGCTGACTCCGCGCCGGGGTTCCGGGGATTTCGGTGCCGTGTTACAGGCGGCCGCTGGCCTTCATCGCGAGGTACCGGTCGGCCAGCGCCGGGGCGAGCTCATCGGGCGGGGCGTCCACCACCTCGACCCCGCTCAGCTGCAGCCGTGCGGCGAGGGCCCGCCGGTCATTGCGGGCGCGTTCGGCGGCGGCCGCGTCGTAGACCTCGGCGGCATCGGCGCGACCGGCGGCGAGATCGGCGATCCGAGGGTCCGAGACCGCGGCGATCAGCACCTGGTGGCGGACCGACAGCTGTGGCAGCACCGGCAGCAGGCCTTCCTCCAGCGCCGAGGAGTTGAGGTCGGTCAACAGGACCACTAACGCCCGCCGGCGAACCCGGCGCCGTACAGCGGCCACCATGGCCGACGCGTCGGACTCGACGAGTGCCGGTTCTACCGGCGCCATCGCGCCGACGAGTCGGGCCAGCAGTTCATCGCGCCCGGCGCCGAAAACCGCGGCCCGCGTCACCCGATCGTGGGCCAGGAAGTCGACGTGGTCACCGGCCCGCGAGGCCAGTGCGGCGAGCAGCAGCGCCGCATCCAGCGACCAGTCCATTCGGGGCCAGCCCCCGGGCCGGCGGGCGGTGGGATCCACTCCGACCCGGCCGGCCGAGGTGCGGCCGGTGTCGACGACGATGACGACCCGACGGTCCCGTTCCGGCCGCCAGGTGCGGACCACCACATCGGATCGCCGGGCCGTCGCGCGCCAGTCGATGGAGCGGACATCGTCACCGACGACGTACTCGCGCAACGAATCGAACTCGGTTCCCCGGCCCCGCACCAGAACCGGTAGCAGCCCGTCGATCTCGCGGAGCCGGGCCAGCCGTGACGGCAGATGTTTGCGGGATAGGAACGGCGGTAGCACCCGGACGGTGCCGGGCAGCGCCACCGATCGCTGCCGGCCGGCGAGCCCGAGTGGGCCGATCGAACGCAGTGTCACCGCAGCGGACTGCAGGTCGCCCCGACGGGTCGGCCGGAGCCTGGTCGGCACAGCCGCGGAGGCGCCGCGGGCCAGCATCAGCGGGTGGCTGCGCGGTTCGGCGTCGGCGCTGGGTGGCCAGGCGTCACGGACGGTGCCCCGGAATCGTCGGTTGCCGTCGTTGCCGATCGTGATGACGGTGTCCAGCGATTCGCCAAGCCGGACCGAAGCGGGTCCGGATCGCCGCAGCACCAACGCATCCGGACGGGCCGCGAGGGCGGCATCGGTCGCGACGGCGATCGTGAGCGCGATTGCGAAAACCAGGAAACCCGTTGCGGGCCAGGGCGCAACCGCGATCGGCAGGACCGCGATCAACGCGATCAACGCGGTGCGGCCGGTGAGGACCACTAGCGCGGGACCGCCACCGCGGCGAGGATGCCGTCCAGGACGCCGTCCGCCGTGGCACCTTCCAGTTCGGCCTCTGGGCGCAAGCCGATCCGGTGCCGCAGGGTCGGCCGGGCCATCGCCTTGACATCATCGGGGGTGACATAGCCGCGTCCGGTGAGCCACGCCCACGATCGCGCCGTCGCCAACAGCGCGGTGGCTCCGCGAGGTGAGACGCCGAGCTGAAGCGATGGCGAAGTCCTTGTGGCCGTGACGATATCGACGATATAGGCCAGAACCTCGTCGGCGACGAGGACCCGGCGGACGGCTTCGCGGCCGGCCGCCAGGTGCGCCGGGCCGGCGACCGGGCGGATGGCGCCGAGATCGCGCGGATCGAATCCGTGCGCATGCCGGCCCAGGATGGCGATCTCCTGGTCGCGGGCCGGCAGGGGGACGTTGAGCTTGAGCAGGAACCGGTCGAGTTGGGCCTCGGGAAGCTGGTAGGTGCCCTCGTACTCGATCGGGTTCTGGGTGGCCGCGACGATGAAGGGATCCGGCAGCAATCGAGGTTCGCCGTCGACGCTCACCTGACGTTCCTCCATGGCCTCCAATAGCGCTGCCTGCGTCTTCGGCGGCGTCCGGTTGATCTCATCGGCGAGCATCAGGTTGGTGAACACCGGGCCCTCCCGGAAGGTGAAGGCTGCGGTGCGAGCGTCGTACACCAGTGACCCGGTGATGTCGCCGGGCATCAGATCGGGTGTGAACTGCACACGCTTGAAGTCCAGTTGCAGGGCGGCGGCCAATGCCCGCACCAGCAGTGTCTTGGCCACCCCGGGCACACCTTCCAACAGCACGTGGCCGCGGCACAGCAGTGCGATCACCAGACCGCTGACCACGGCATCCTGTCCAACAACGGCCTTGGAGATCTCGGTGCGCAGAGCCAGCAGGGCGGCCCGGGCGGGGTCCTGCCCGGCTCTGGGTGGTGATGCATAACGGGTCACGACTGGCTGACCTGCCTTTCGATATCGTCGAGGGCCTGGGCGAGATGGACAAGGTCGGCGTCGGTGTCCGGCGGCGGACCGAACAGGATGCGCTGAACAGTCCGTTCATCGGTGTGCCGGCGCTGGCTCACCGCGCGGACGATCGCGGGCTCCGGCGCATTGGGCCCGAGTCCGAGGCGGGGGATCAACCGGGACAGCGTCGCGGTGCGCAGGGCCGAGGCGGCCTGGCCCCGGGCCCGGCGCGACCGATAGAGGCGGGCCCGTCCCTCGACTGTCTCCGATGCCCGCACCACCACCGGAAGCCGTTCTGCGACAAGCGGCCCCAATCGCCGGCCCCGCCACCAGGCGGCCAGGACCGCGACCAGGATCAGCTGCGCGACCACCCAGACGAACGCTTCTGGGATCAGTTCGACGATCGTCGCGTCGGCGGACCGGTCACCCTGCAGGCGCTGGGGCGCGTACCAGATCAGCAGGGCGCGATCCCCGGTGAGGTTCATCGCCAACGCCGCATTGCCCTCCTTGAGCAACGAACCGTTGGTCATGAAATCGGCCGTCCCCACCACGGTGACGGTGCGGTCATCGGACCGGTAGCGGACCAGCGCCCCGCCGTAGCAGCGGATCACCGGATCCGCACCGGCCCGCTGGTAGATATCGCCGGTCTCGATCTGGGCGACGCCGGCCCGATTCGCCTCGCGCAGGGTGCAATCCGGTTCCCCGTTGGGCAGGCCCTCCCGGCTCAGTTTGATCCCGGGTGCCAGGACTTCGCGGCTGCGGACCGTCGGCTCGACGAGAAGTCGGTCCCCGGGAACCGATGCCAGGCGATCCAGCAGTTCGTCCCCGCGAGTGTTGGCCGTCTGGGCCATCAGCAGCAGGCTGTCCGGGCGGGCGGCGCGTTCCACGTCGTCAACGTTCTGGGCGACCACCACCTCGACCCCGCGTTCCCGCAGCAGCGTCACCAACGCGTGCGCACCGCTGGGCGAGGTGGCGCCGGGGTCCATCCGGCCGCCGAGCCGCGGTGCGGCGAGCCACGCGGTCAGCACGGCGAACGCGGTGATGGCGAGCAGCCCGAGGATGACCCAGCGGCCGGTCCGCAGGCGCTGCCCGGTCATCGGGCCGACGCCCCGGTGTGATCGGATACGTTGCCGGCCGAGCGGCCCCGGACCCGGTCGTCGAGGGCGGCGATCAGCCGGTAGTTCGGCTCGGTGCCCGGCCGTGCACCATAGGTCACCTCGTCGAAGGCGGCGGCGGCAGCCGCGAGGTCGGCGGCAAATCCCGGCAGCGCCCGGCCGGCGTCGTCGCAGAGTTCGCCGGCGGTGCGCCCGGGAACAGGGTCGAGGACCCGGTCCTCTTCGAGTTGGCGGCCGATGGCGCGCAGCCGCTGCCTGATCGCCGTCGCCCAGTCTCCCTGGGCGGCAGAGTGTTCGGCGCGTGCGCGGTGATCCGCGGCGCTCAGCGTCCGGTTTCCGTACAGCTGCGCGACGCCCCGTCCACCCATGGTGCGGCGGGCGATCCGGACGGCGACGATCACGGCGGCGGCAAACAGCATTCCCAGCACCACGATGGTGAACCATCCGCCGGGAAGGCCCGCTCCGGCCTGCATCAGTCGGAACATCAGGTCGTTGACCCACTCGGCGATCCGGTCGTTCAGCGAGGCCCGCGGGTAGACCGGCTTGGCGAGTTCGCGCTGGGCGGCCTCGTAGGCGGCGTCTCGGTCGATATCGATGGCGGGCATGTCTGGTGGTGTCAGCGGGACAGCCAGAGGGTGTCGGGGTCGACACCGTGCGTCGGTGCGCTCTGCAACACGAAATCGAATGCCTCTGAACGGATGCGGGCGTCGACGTAGAGCAAGACGACCACTCCGGCGGTGAACGGGGTGGTGATGATCTGACCGATCGCCTGGCCGATCGTGACGACCGTCATCTGCAGCAGCGACGGAGCCTCTGGCCCGCCGTTGACGGACACCACCTGACCCACGATGTCGAAGGGGACCGATACGGCTCCGGCCACCACGACCGCGACGATGGACGCCAGCAGCCGGATCCCGAAGATTCGCCAGAACTGCCGACGGGCCAGCGCCACCGACCTGGTGACCGACGCGGCTACCGATGCGCGCTCGAGCACGATCGCCATCGGCGCCAGCGACAACAGGGTGAACAGGGCGACCAGGGCGGCGATCAGCAGCAGCACCAGCGGAAAACCCACCAGTGCGGCCATTGCGCCGTCGACTGTCCTGGCCACTGCGGCGATCGTCGCGACCACTGCGGCGATCAGCACCACCACCGCGAGGATTTCCAGCAGGGTCAGGGCGATCAGGGCGGGCAGCCGGCCCCGAACCCGCTGCCATGCCTGGCCGACGGTGATCGGGATGCCCTGGACCGCGCGTGCGACGACGACGGTGAGCATCCCGGAGAGCAGGATGGTGGCGAGGATGGCGGCGGTCGCACCGGTCAGGATCCCCGCCAGCATCCCGACATCACCGGCGGCCGGCGGTGCGCTGTGCCCGACGAGCAGTCCCAGTGCCGAGGTGATCAACACGACGGCGGTCGTCATGCCGAGGGTGGCCCTGGGGTTGGCCCGGACGTAGGCCACCGCGCCGTTGAAGATGTCGCTCAGCGACAGCGGGCGCAGCGGGATGATTCCCGGTTTCCATGGGGTAGCGCCCGGATAGCCGGGCTGCGGATAGCCGGGCCCCGGATAGCCGTGACCGGACGGTGGATACCCCGGATGCCCCGGATGGCCGCCGGGGTAGCCCGGGTAACCCGGATAGCCGGCGGGCGGGGGTGAGACCGGATAGGGCGGGGGATAGCCGTACCCGCCGGAGGGGGGTTGACCAGGCCAGCCGGGCGGCGGTCCGAAAGGACCCGGCGGTGGTGTGGTCACCGGTTTACGCCACCGAGATCGTTGCTCACCGACCCATCCTGTCGAGCGGCGGGGTATTTCTCAAACCCGTCGGCCCCGGGCCGTCGGCCACGCGTAGCGTGGGCGGCATGGCGGATATGAAGGATCGGCTGAGGTCTGATCTCACCCGGGCGATGAAGAACCAGGACAAGCTGCGTACCGCGACGTTGCGCATGCTGTTGGCCGCGATCCAGAGCGAGGAGGTCTCCGGCAAGCAGGCCCGGGAACTGACTGACGAGGACGTGCTCAAGGTGCTGGCCCGGGAGGCGAAGAAACGCACCGAGTCCGCCGAGATCTACACCCAGAACGGGCGCGGCGAACTGGCGGCCGAGGAGCACGCCGAGGGCCGGATTATCGAGGAGTATCTGCCCACCCCGCTCACCGACGCCGAGGTCGCCGACGTGGTGGACACCGCGATCGCCGAGATCGCCGAGCAGATCGGCGAGCGGCCCTCGGTCAAGCAGATGGGCTTGGTGATGAAGGTCGCCACGGCGATCGCCGCCGGCAAGGCCGACGGGTCGCGGCTGTCCGCGGCGGTGCGCAACCGGTTGTAGCCGGGCTCAGTCCAGCGGGTGCCGAAGCGAACTGTCGCCGGCACCCCAGGACCGCATCAGGTGAGTGGCCAGCCGGTCCTCCACCACAGCAAAGGCGCGTATTCCGAAGACCACATCGACTGCAAGATCGGGCTCGCGCCCGACGAGATCGCCGACCACGTCGGTGCGGATCACCACCTCGTGCATCGCTGCGGCGGCCGCATGCCCGCGGTAGAACTCCCGGCACGGATCGGGGGCGTTCAGCCGGTCCAGGGCCGCCAGCATCCGGCGGGATCCCGGGGATGCGGTGATCTCGGTCGCCGCGAAATGCCCCACCGCCGCGCCCCGATGCCGACGGTGCAGGCCGAACAGTGACATCAGATTCACCACTGCCAGCGCCTCGGCGGGCACCAGGTCGAGGTAGGCCAGGTAGCCCGGGTCGAGGTCGGCGGCGACCATCAACTCGGCGAAGAGTTGCTGGTGCACTTTGTCGCCGCGCCCGGCGCCGAATTCGTCGAACTCCACCGCGGCGAACGAGGCCTTGGCCTGGCCGGTCAGCCGTGGCAGGGCCCAGGCATGCGGGTCGCCCTCCTTGAGGTGGTAGAGCGAGCGGTGCACGAAATACTCCCGCACCTGCTGCCAGGTGCCGCTGGTGCGCAGGTGTCCGGACGGGCCGGAGCCGGCGACCGGGTCGCCCAGCAATCGGTCCATTTCCCCGTCGATGGTGTCGGGGCCGCCCAGGTCACCCGCCGCGCGGCGAACGGCGGCGAGGAACGCGTCCTCCAGTCGCGCCCGCAGGTGCAGCAGGCCTGGGTTCCACTCCCAATCCGGATCGACCCCGGCAAACCCGCGGTAGTGCAGTTCGTAGCAGACGTAGAGGGTCAGTTGGACGTCGATACCGAACGGATCGCAGTCCGCGACCGACGCCTCGATCCGGTCCAGCCGCGATCTCGGCACGCGTTCGGTCAGGAGGTTGACCACGGCCAGCGACAGCGGTCCTCGGGCCGTGGGAAGCGCAGGCTCAAGGGCGGTGGAGGCGAGGGTCACGCTCGTCCTCTTCCCGAATCGGCCAGCGGCTAAACCCGGGGGCATCGGCAGCCTCCGCGGCCGTGGCTCTGAGCGGTACGGTAGCCACGGGACTTCCGGGAGCGAGGGGCATGTGATGGACGTTGACGTGATCGTCGTCGGTGCCGGTCTGGCCGGCTTGGTCGCCACCCATGAACTGACCAGTCGCGGTAAGAAGGTCGCGTTGGTCGATCAGGAGAACGCGGCCAATCTCGGCGGCCAGGCGTTCTGGTCATTCGGCGGACTGTTCCTGGTGGACAGTCCCGAGCAGCGGCGGATGGGCGTCAAGGACTCCGTCGACCTCGCCTGGAGCGACTGGCGCGGCAGTGCGGGATTCGACCGACTCGATGACGAGGATGCGTTCGCGGTCCAGTGGGCCCGTGCCTACGTCGAGTTCGCAGCCGGGGAGAAGCGGTCGTGGCTGCACGGTCACGGCATCACGTTCCTGCCGACGGTGGGCTGGGCTGAGCGCGGCGACCTGCGGGCCGACGGGCACGGCAACTCGGTGCCCCGTTTCCACGTCGCCTGGGGAACCGGTACCGGCGTGGTCAAACCGTTCGTCGACTCCGCGCTCGCCGCGGTCGGCCGCGGGCTGGTGAGACTGCATCACCGCCACCGCGTCGACGAACTTCTCCTCACCGATGGGGCGGTCACCGGTGTGCGGGGGATGGTGCTGGCCCCCGACGATGCCCCGCGGGGCGCGCGATCGAACCGGGACACGGTGGGCGACTTCGAATTACGCGCCCAGGCCGTCATCATCACCACCGGCGGTATCGGCGGAAACCACGATGTCGTCCGGCGCTCCTGGCCGGAGCGGATGGGCACGCCGCCGCGATCCATGATCACCGGGGTACCCGCCTACGTCGACGGCCGGATGCTCGATATCGCCGCCGGCAGCGGGGTCCGACTGGTCAACCGCGACCGGATGTGGCATTACACCGAGGGTGTGCAGAACTGGGACCCGATCTGGCCGCAGCATGCCATCCGCATCTTGCCCGGGCCGTCGTCGATGTGGTTCGACGCGTTGGGCCGGCGGCTGCCGGCGCCCTATCTGCCGGGCTACGACACCCTGGGGACGCTGCGTTATTTGCGCACCAATCCGGAGATCGCCGGCTATGACCACAGCTGGTTCATCCTGACCCAGAAGATCATCGAGAAGGAGTTCGCCCTCTCCGGTTCCGAACAGAACCCCGACATCACCAACTCCGACCGGGTCGGGATGCTGCGCGAGCGCCTGATGAGCAAGGGCGCACCCGCCCCGGTGGAGGCCTTCAAATCCCGTGGCGCGGACTTCGTGGTGGCCGACACCCTCGACGAACTCGTGGCCATGATGAACAAGCTGACCGACGAGCCGCTGCTGGACCCGCAGGGGATCCGCGATCAGATCGAGGCGCGGGACCGTCAGATCGCCAACCCGTACTCCAAAGACGCTCAGGTGCAAGGCATCCGGAACTCCCGACGCTATCTGGGTGATCGGATCGCTCGAACCGCCGCCCCGCACCGCATCCTCGACCCGGCCGCCGGGCCGCTGATCGGGGTCAAACTGCACATCCTGACCCGCAAGACCCTCGGCGGCATCCAGACGGATCTGTTCTCCCGGGCACTCGGTGCTGACGGCACCCCGATCGACGGTCTGTACGCCGCCGGCGAGGTCGCGGGCTTCGGCGGCGGTGGGGTGCACGGCTACAACGCTCTGGAGGGCACATTCCTGGGCGGCTGTCTGTTCTCCGGCCGGGCCGCCGGGCGGCACGCCGCCGGGGCGCTGTAACAGCAGTCAGGGAGGAAGAGATGACCGCAACAAGCCGGACCCCGGTCAAGGTGCTGGTGACGGTGACCTACCTGGCGATGATCGCGGTGAACTATCTCGCCAATTCACTTCCGCTGAACGGTAAGCGCACCGGTGATGTCTCCAGTGCCTATCCGAGTCTGTTCACCCCGGCCGGTGTGACGTTCTCCATCTGGGGAGTGATCTACCTACTGCTCGGTGCGCACGTCCTCTACCAGTGGGGCCTGCTGCGGGACGGGCCGGAATCGGCGGCGCAGGCGGCGTTGCTCAATCGGGTCGGGCTGCTGTTCTCGGCCTCATCGGTGGCCAACACCGCATGGGTGTTCGCCTGGCACTACGGCCTGATCCCGCTGTCAGCGGTGCTGATCGTGGTGATCCTGGTCTGTCTCGCGCTGATCGTCACCACGGTCCGCGGGGCGAATCCTGCCGGGCGCCAGTATTGGTTGGTGGGTGTGCCGTTCAGCGTCTACTTCGGCTGGACCACGGTGGCGGTGGTCGCCAACATGACCGTGCTGTTGGTGAGTCGGGACTGGGATGGTTTCGGTCTGGCGGAGTCCACCTGGGCGGTGATCATGGTCCTTGTCGCGATGGTGATCGGCACCCTCACCATGGTTCGCAACCGGGATGTGGCCTACGGTCTCGTCCTGATCTGGGCGTTCGCCGGAATCCTGCTGCGGCAGATCTCAGCGACCGGACTCGACGGCCGCTATCCGGGCATCATCACCGCGGTGGTGGCGTCGCTGCTCGTCTTCGTCGGTGCTGTGATCGTGATTGCCCGGAGCCGGCCGACCAGAGCAGGCTGACTCCGGTCGCAGCCGGCCTCGCGCCTCTCGTCGATGGGTCCAGTCCCTGATTCGCTCCGGTGTCCTATGGCTGCGCCAGGGTCCCGGCGACAGACTTATCTCAGGGAGATCGGTGTTCGCGCCGGCCGAGTGAAGGGTCGGCGACGGGTGTCGGATGGGAGTTGTCAGCGTGTCCACCAGGCGACGGTCCAGCGTCACTATCGCGGCGGTTGCGGTCCTGTTGACTGGCTGTGCCGGTGAATTCGGCGGTGACTTTACTCAGGCGCCCCCACCGACCCATTACAGCACCGTGACAGTGCCGTCGGCGCCGCCCCCGCCGGACAGCGCGCCGCAGTTCTACCGCGGACCGATACGGGGTGACGGAGTCTTCTCCGTGGCGGGCGGCATGTCCGGCATCACGGGGGTCGACGGTCGAATTCCGCCGGGCAGGTACCGTGTCGAGTTACTCCCGGATGCCGCACAGGGTTCCTGGATGCGTTGCAGGAGTGTGCCCTGCGGACCGGCCAACCCGAACGCCGCCATAGTTGCGACAACCCTGACCGGATCGGGTTCCTCCAACGTCCTCGATATCGACGCCGACGATGTCGCGGTGTGGCTCTCCGAGGTCAGCCTCACCCCGATTAGTTGACACCGGCTGACGATGCCGACGGTTACTGGTGAGCCTGCTTTTCGCAGTCGGGGTGGCGGGATTCGAACCCACGACCTCTTCGTCCCGAACGAAGCACGCTACCAAGCTGCGCCACACCCCGCGTGAAGCATCGACAGCCTATCGCACCGTCTCGCCCTGAAGCCAAACGACCTCAGGGGGCGATCGACGCGGTCGGAGTCGGCCAGGAACAGGAGTTCTCGAAGCCGATCAGGGTATCGGTGTAAGCGCCCGGACTCAGATCGTTGGCCGCCAGCCAGGTGTCGTCGAAATAGGTGTCGGAGTAGCGGTCGCCGCTGTCGCAGATCAGTGTGACCACCGATCCACTGGCACCGGCCGCCACCATCTCGGCCAGCAGGCCGAACGCCCCCCAGACGTTGGTTCCGGTGGACGGTCCCACCCTGCGGCCGAGCACCCGGGATACGTGGTGGGCCGCCGCCACTGACGCGGCGTCGGGAATACGGTCCATCCGGTCGATCACGGTGGCCAGAAACGACGGTTCAACCCACGGCCGCCCGATGCCCTCGATGCGCGACGAGGCGCCGGTATTCACTGCGCACCGACCCTCGGCGTACGAAGGAAAGAAGGCGGAGTTCTCCGGGTCGACCACGCAGAGGCGGGTCGGGTGGCCGCGGTAGCGGATGAAGCGGCCAAGGGTTGCGCTGGTGCCGCCGGTACCCGCGCCGACCACGACCCAGGACGGAACCGGATGCTTCTCGGCCTCCATCTGGCCGAAGATCGACTCGGCGATGTTGTTGTTCCCGCGCCAGTCGGTCGCCCGTTCGGCGTTGGTGAACTGGTCGAGGAAATGCCCACCCGTCTGCTCGGCCACCAGGTGCGCCTCGGCGTTGACGCCAGTCGCGCTCTCCACGAAATGACAACGTCCACCGTATTTTTCGATCAGTGAGACTTTGGCTCGGCTGGTCGATGCGGGCATCACCGCGATGAACGGCAGGCCCAGCAGATCGGCGAAATAGGCTTCGGATACCGCTGTCGAACCCGAGGAAGCCTCGACCACGGTGGTTCCTTCGGTGATCCACCCGTTGCACAGTCCGTACAGGAACAACGAACGTGCCAGCCGGTGCTTGAGGCTGCCGGTGATGTGGGTGGACTCGTCTTTGAGATACAGCGCCACGTCGACCGTTGTCGACCAGGCCGACGGCAGCGGATACCGCAGCAGATGGGTGTCGGCGCTGCGACGGGCGTCGGCCTGGAGCAGCCGGATGGCTTCGTCGACCCACCCTCGGGACGCGTTACGGGTGGCGGCTGTCACAGCAGCGCTAGTGGACCGAGGCCGTCGGGCTGGAACGCAGCACGTTGAGGGTGTGGTCACGACCGCCGGTAGGTGCGGCCACCAGGGTGAGCAGGGTCGCCTCCGGACGGCAGAAGAATCGGAACGGGGCAAACGGAGAGGTCCCGATGCCCGCGGAGACGTGCAGGGCGGTCTGTGCTCCCCAGTTCGAAGCGCCCTTGACCCGGGACCGGTCGATATCGCAGTTGGTCACCAGCGCGCCGTAGAACGGCAGGCACAGTTGCCCACCGTGGGTGTGGCCGGCCAACACCAGCTGGTAGCCATCGGCGGCGAACCGGTCCAGCACCCTGGTGTAGGGGGCGTGGGTGACGCCTAGGCTCAGGTTCGCAACGGGGCTGGGTGGCCCTGCGACGGTGTCATATCGGTCGCGGCCCAGGTGTGGGTCATCGACGCCGGCTGCAGCCACGGTCAGGCCTGCCACCTCCAGGTCGCGCCGATTGTGGGTCAGATCCAGCCAACCGCGTTCGTTGAACGCCGCACGCAGGTCCTGCCACGGCAGCGGCCGGCCGTGCGAACGGTGGTCGGTGTCGGTGAGGTACTTGGCCGGATTCTTCAGCTTCGGGGCGAAGTAGTCATTGCTGCCGAACACGAACAACCCGGGAACCGACAGCAGGTCCCCGAGTGCCTGCACGACCGCGGGCACCGCTTTCGGATGTGACAGGTTGTCGCCGGTGTTGACGACCAGGTCCGGTTCCCAGCGGGCCAGCTCGCGTAGCCAGTCCTGTTTGTGGCGTTGCGCCGGGCGCATGTGAATATCGCTGAGGTGCAACAGTCGAAGCGGGGTGGACCCGGGCGTCAGGACCGGCATCGTCACCTCGCGTACGACGAACGCGTTGCGTTCGATGACGGTGGCGTAGCCGACCGCGAGGGCGGCGGTGCCTACCGCCGCGGCGGCGGAGGTTCTCAAGGCGAAAGCAGCCATAGCACGCAGACTACTGCCAGTCGCCAGACCGAAGGAGGGTCACGGCGGCGGCGGCGGTGGAGGTGGTGGCGGGGGCGCCGCCTCCGGCGGGGGCGGGGGTGGTGGTGGCGGCGGTGGCACCAGCACCGGAACGGTGATGGGCGGCAGTCCGGGGATCTCCACGACCGTCGAGCCGACCTGGGGCAGGCCGGGAACCCCGGGCGGCGGTGGCGGACCCGGCGGTGCGTCCGGTGGTGGCGGCGGTGGAGCGGGCGGGACCCCGTTGCTCACCAGCAGGGTCACGATGATCCCGGGCACGGTCTGCCCGCTGGGGGAGGTCCCGATCACCGTTCCCGCCGAGGCGGCGCTGTTGAGGGTGCTGATGTTGTCGGCGACCTGGAATCCGGAGGCGCGCAACTCTTCTCGCGCGCTGGACTGACTCAAGCCGCTGACGTTGGGGACCCGTGAACCGGGTGCGCCGTCGACGTAACGCGGATCGGTCGGCGGCATGCTCACCTCGCCGAAATCCTCCGCGATGGGGTTCATCGCGGTGAACCAGGTCTGGGCGGGCTCGTTGCCGCCGAAGAGGTTGCCGTCGTAGCACGGCCGCAACGGAAACGAGCACAGGTCGCCCGGGTTCGGGGAGTCGTCGTAGATGTAGTTCACCGCGGCATAGCGGTTGGTGTATCCGAGGAAACCCGAGGACCGGTGTGCCTCGGTCGTGCCGGTCTTGCCCGACATCGGCAGGGTCCAGCCGACCGAGTTTGCCGCCGGGGCGCCGGTGCCGCTGATGGTGTCCCGGCCCAGGGCATTGGACAGCGTGTTGGCCAGGCCCTCGGGGACCACCTGCTCGCAGGATTCGGCGTTGACGGCGATCTCATTGCCGCGCCGGTCGTAGATCGCGTCGATCGGGTTCGGCGGGCACCATGTTCCGCCCGAGGCGAGGGTCGCTGCGACGTTGGCCAATTCCAGCGGATTGACCTGGAACGGGCCCAGTGTGAACGACCCGATGTTCTGCCGCTTAATGAAATCGGCCAGGCTCTCGTTGTTGTCGTTCTCGTAGCTGCGTGCAGTGCCCGGTTCGGCGTAGGACCTCAGACCCAGTCGGACGGCCATGTCGACGCTGCGGGTGACGCCTACCTGGGAGATGAGTTTGGCGAACGCGGTGTTGGGAGATTTCGAGAGCGCCTCGGTGACGCTCATGGACAGATTGCGGGGATCGCGGTAGTTCTCGACGCACCAGGTCTGGCTGGGACAGCCCTTGGCGCCGCCCTCGCCGAGTCCCTTGGCATTGAAGCGGGCCGGTACGTCCAGAACGGCGTTGATACCCAGGCCCAGGTCCAGTGCCGCGGCGGCGGTGAAGATCTTGAAGATCGACCCCGCTCCGTCGCCGACCATCGAAAAGGGCTGCGGCTGAACCGTCTCGCCGATATCGGTGTCCAGCCCGTAGGTGCGGTTGCTGACCATTGCGATGACCGGATGATTGGTCTTGCCGGGCAACACCACGTTCATCACGCTGGCGATGCCCTCCAGGTCGGGCGGGGCGATCGAGTCCACGGACTCCTTCACATCGGCCTGCACATCGGGATCCAACGTGGTTTTGATCAGGTAGCCGCCCCGGGCGATCTGCTCCTTGCTCAGCCCGGCCCGCAGCAGGTATTCCTGCACATAGTCGCAGAAGAACGCCCGGTCGCCGGCCGCGATGCAGCCACGCGGAAGCTCGTTGGGCCGGGGCAGGATGCCCAACGGCTGCTGCTTGGCGGCGCGCAACTCGTCGGTTTTGCCCGGCAGCTGCTCGATCATGGTGTCCAGCACCAGGTTGCGGCGTGCCAGGGCGCCGTCGGGGTTGGTGTAGGGGTTGAGCGCGGATGTCGACTGGACCAGACCGGCCAGCAGCGCGGACTGCTGCCAGTTCAGATCGGCGGCATTGATCCCGAAGTAGGTCTGCGCGGCATCCTGGATTCCGAACGCGCCGTTGCCGAACGACACCAGGTTCAGGTAACGGGTGAGGATTTCCGGTTTGGTCAACGTCTTGTCCAGGGACAGCGCCATCCGGATCTCGCGCAGTTTGCGTGCGGGGGTGGGTGCCACCGCCGCCCGCTTCTCGGCGTCGGTTTGGGCCACCACCAGAAGCTGGTAGTTCTTCACGTACTGCTGCTCGATGGTGGAACCGCCGCGGGTGCTGTAGTCGCCCGCGGCGTAGCCGGCCAGGCCGGTCAGGGTGCCCTTCCAGTCCACGCCGTTGTGGTCGGCGAACCTCTTGTCCTCGATGGAGACGATGGCCAGTTTCATGGTGTCGGCGATCTGGTCACCGGGCACCTCGAAACGGCGTTGGGCGTACAGCCACGCGATGGTGTTGCCCTTCGCGTCCACCATGGTGGTCACCGCGGGCACGTCACCCTCGAGCAACTGGGCTGAGCCGTTGGCCACGATGTCGGAAGCCCGATTGGACATCAGCCCCAGTCCGCCCACCACGGGAAACAGCAGGCCCGCCACGATCACGCTGGCAAGCAGACAGCACCAGGCCAACTTGACGAAGGTGGAACTGGCCGGGGGTCGTTCCGACATGGGGTACAGCGTACTGAGGCGGGGTCCCAGCGTTGCGTCTGCGCCCGTCGAAGGTCACGATAACGGAAATTTCTGACGAGGTGGTCACAAAACCGCAGTTCATGGCGTGACTGGACGCTTGTGCAAAAAAACTGTGACGAGACTGTTGCGCAAACGGAACCTGACCACCTATTTTGATCACACAGTGCGACGCAGGTAACACTTGCTCCGCAATGTGGCGTAGATCGCACCGGGTCTACATCGGAGGGATTCGCCGCCCCAACGGGCGGCTCGACGAAGGGATCGCCCGTGTCGGGGACTCGGCCCGCTGCCCGCAGAACCAGTTCAGTGTCGATCCAAGGATCACTTCAGGGGGTGGCGGGTGAGGCCCGCATCGCCTGGGTCTCCCAGGCCATGTGCCGGTCGGCCGATCCCGATCAGCTGTTCGTACGTGGCGCTGCCCAGCGCAAGGCCGCGGTCATTTGCCGGCACTGCCCGGTGATCACCGAATGCGGTGCCGACGCTCTGGACAACCGGGTGGAGTTCGGCGTCTGGGGCGGGATGACCGAGCGTCAGCGCCGTGCCCTGCTCAAGCAGCACCCCGAGGTGTCGTCCTGGTCGGAGTTCTTCGCCGCTCAGCGCAAGCACCGCATCGTCAGCTGAGCGAACGGCGGTTCACCCCGCCATTGCCGACGACGAGTCGTCGGCTAGTTCTCGCCGGTGATCTGATCGGCGATCGCCTGCAGGGCGTCGAGGTCGGACACATCGAACGGCAGTGACGGCACGCCGACCACCCGCACGTGCGGGTTGGCTCCGGTGAACCGCGACAACAACCGCACTTCACGTTTCGCGGTCTGGCCGCGGTCGGCGTGGATACGCAGCACGCCGGCGGTCAGCGCGGCACCCGGCTGATCCGGTGCGGCCTCCAGTTCGGTGGCACCGTCGATGGCGCGTTCCACCGTCAGCGGACACAGCATCGGATGGGTGCGGTTGAGGATCAGTCCGGCCAACGGCATGTTCTCCTGGGACAGCCGGTCGACGAAGAAGGTGGCCTCCCGAAGCGCATCCGGTTCGGCCGCCGAGACCACCACGAATTGGGTGCCGCGCCGCTTGAGCAATTCGTAGGTGCGGTCGGCCTTCTCCCGGAAGCCGCCGAACGTCGAATCCAGCGACTGCACGAAAGTTGCTGCGTCGGAGAGCATCTGGGACCCGAGAATGGTCGACATCGCCTTCATCGCCAGTCCCATCACGCCGGTCACCAGCCTGCCGATGCCGCGGCCCGGTCCAAGTAGCAGCTTCCAGAGCCGGCTGTCCATGAAGCTGCCGAGTCGCTTGGGGGCATCGAGGAAGTCCAGGGCATTGCGGGATGGCGGAGTGTCGACCACCACCAGATCCCACCGGTCCTGGGCGAGTAGTTGGCCGAGCTTCTCCATGGCCATGTACTCCTGCGTGCCGGCCAGTGAGGTGGCGACCGTCTGATAGAAGGTGTTGTCCAGAATCGTCTGGGCGCGCCCGTCATCGGAGTACTCCAGGACCATCTCGTCGAAGGTGCGCCGCATGTCGAGCATCATCGCGTGCAACTCTCCGGTGACCTCCTCGCTCAATGGCACCCGCTGCGGCTCGTTTCCGAGTTCCCTGATGCCCAGCGCCTGTGCCAGACGCTTGGCCGGGTCGATGGTCAGCACCACGACATGGCGGCCGTATTCGGCGGCGCGCAGTGCCATCGCCGCGGCGGTGGTCGTCTTTCCGACCCCCCCGGCTCCGCAGCAGACCACCACCCGGGTGGACCGGTCGGACAGGATGGATTTCATATCCAGTACCGCGGGTGCCCCGCTCATGATTGGCCTTTCCTGATCCGCGTTCGGTTACCGGCTGCCCGCCGCGTCGTCATCGGACACCCTGCCGGGCGAGGATCTCGGCCAGCTCGTAGAGGCTGCCGAGGTCCACGCCATCGGCGATGGTGGGAAGTTCAAGGCGCGGTACGTGCAGGTTGTCCAGTTCGGTGCCGCTTTGAGCGCGGGCCCTGACCCGGCTGGCATGTTCGATCGCCTCGGTGAGCAGGCCGGCGAAGTCGTTGTCGGGCAGCGTGATCCCGGCGCTGGACAGTCCGGCCCGGACCGCATCGGAGTCGATATCGCCATCGGCCGCCGCGGCCAGGGCATCAGCCGGTAGGAACGCCGGGATATTCCGGTTGACGATCACGCTGCCGATCGGCAGTTCGAGTTCCTCGAGTTCCTGGATCGCCTCGATGGTCTCCTGAATCGGCAGCGCCTCCAGCAGTGTCACCAGGTGGATCGCGGTCTGGTCGGAGTGCAACAGTCGCACCACACCCTCGGATTGTGAGTGCACCGGTCCGCCCTTGGCCAGATCCGAAAGGGCCTTGGTGACATCGAGGAACCTGGAGATGCGGCCGGTCGGAGGGGAGTCGACCACGATGGCGTCGTACGTCGGGCTCTTGTCGCGATCCACCCGGACGGCCGCCTCCTTGATTTTGCCGGTCAGCAGCACGTCGCGCAGTCCTGGGGCGATGGTGGTGGCAAACTCGATCGCCCCGACCCGGCGCATCGCCCGACCGGCGATACCCAGGTTGTAGAACATGTCGAGGTACTCCAGAAAAGCCGCCTCGATGTCGATGGCCAGGGCGTTGACGTGCCCGCCGGCATCAGCGGTGGCCACCTTGACTTCCTCGTACGGCAGTGGCGGCACATCGAAGAGCTGCGCGATGCCCTGGCGCCCTTCAACTTCCACCAGCAGCACTCGCCGGCCGCCGGCCGCCAGGGTCAAAGCCAGCGCAGCCGCCACTGTGGTCTTACCGGTACCTCCCTTGCCGGTGACGAAATGCAGCCGGGCCTGGGTCAGGCGGGCGGGCCAGCCGAGCGCACTGCCATCTTTGGGTTCGGTCACCACCACAGCATGCTATCCAAGGCCGCGCCCGCGGTTGGGCGAGTCGCAAAGAGGTTAGGCTTCGGCCATGAACCAACCGAGCACATGGGAGTACGCAACCGTGCCGTTGCTGACCCACGCGACCAAACAGATCCTCGACCAGTGGGGCGCGGATGGCTGGGAACTGGTGTCGGTGTTACCTGGCCCGACCGGCGAGCAACACGTCGCCTACCTGAAGAGGCCGAAGTGACGGCTGGGACTCGGCTCGCCGAGCTCGGTGTCAGCCTTCCGGCGGTGGCCGCTCCGCTGGCCGCCTATGTGCCGGCCGTGCGCACCGGCAATCTGGTCTACACCTCCGGTCAGCTACCGCTGGCGGGCGGCGAGCTGATCCGCACCGGCAAGGTGGGTGCGGAGGTCAGTCCAGAGGACGCCAAGGCGGCGGCGCGGACCTGCGCGCTCAACGCATTGGCAGCCATCGACGCACTGGTCGGCATCGACTCAGTGATGCGGGTGGTCAAGGTTGTCGGCTTCGTCGCCTCATCCCCGGGCTTCAGCGGCCAACCCGGTGTGGTCAACGGCGCCTCGGAGTTCCTCGGCGAGGTGTTCGGCGAGGCCGGATCGCATGCCCGCTCGGCGGTCGGGGTGTCGGAGCTGCCGCTGGACGCCCCGGTGGAGGTCGAACTCATCGTCGAGGTGGCTTGAACCCGGTTGGTCATCCGGCCTACGGCGTCCTGCGGCCGGTCACCGAGAGTGCCTCGGTGCTGCTGTGCGACAACCCCGGCCCGCTGACGCTGGACGGCACCAACACCTGGGTGCTGCGCGGGCCGGGCTGTGACGAGCTGGTGATCGTCGACCCCGGCCCGGATGACGATGCGCATATCGACCGGATCGCCGCGCTGGGCCGGATCCGGCTGGTTCTCATCAGCCACCGCCACGCCGACCACACCGACGGGATCGACAGGCTCGTCGCGGCCACCGGTGCTGCCGTGCGCGCGGTGGGAAGCGGCTTTCTGCGGGGGCGCGGCGACCACCTTCGCGACGGTGACGTGATCGAGGCGGCCGGTCTGCGAATCGGTGTCCTGGCCACCCCCGGGCATACCGCCGACTCGGTCTGCTTCGTTCTCGATGACGCTGTCCTGACCGCCGACACCGTGCTGGGCCGTGGCACCACCGTCATCGACGACGAGGACGGCAGCCTCACCGACTATCTGGAGTCGCTCCGTCGGCTCCGCGGACTGGGTGCCCGCACCGTGCTGCCCGGTCACGGACCCGAACTCGGCGACCTCGCCGCGGTCACCGAGATGTACCTGGCCCATCGTCAGGACCGGCTTGAGCAGGTGCGACACGCGCTGCGCGTGCTGGGCGAGGGTGCCACCGCGCGACAGGTCGTCGAGCGTGTCTATACCGATATCGAGGAGAAACTGCGGGACGCCGCAGAGAGTTCGGTGCGGGCCCAATTGCGCTATCTGCGGTCAGCTCGCTGACCCGCGAAAAGTCTCAGCGCGCCCGGCGGGCCAGTCGTTCGGAGTCGCAGATCAGAACGCTCTTACCCTCCAACCGGATCCAGCCCCGGTGGGCGAAGTCGGCCAGCGCCTTGTTGACGGTCTCCCGGGACGCGCCGACCAGTTGGGCGATCTCCTCCTGGGTCAGGTCATGGGTGACGCGCATGGCACCGCCCTCCTGAGTGCCGAACCGCTGCGCCAGCTGGAGTAGCTGCTTGGCCACCCGGCCGGGCACGTCGGTGAAGATCAGATCGGCCAGATTGTTGTTGGTGCGGCGCAGCCGGCGCGCAAGCACCCGCAGCAGTTGCTCGGCGATCTCGGGCCGGTCGGCGATCCAGGCGCGCAGAGCATCGCGGTCCATCGCGACCGCCCGTACCTCGGTGATGGTGGTGGCGCTGGACGTCCGGGGGCCGGGGTCGAAGATCGACAGCTCGCCGAACATGTCCGATGGTCCCATGATGGTCAGCAGATTCTCCCGGCCGTCCGGAGATCGGCGTCCGATCTTCACCTTGCCGGAAATGATGATGTAGAGACGGTCGCCCGGCTCGCCCTCGGAGAACACCGTGTGGCCGCGCGGAAAGTCAACCGGCTGAAGCTGTTTGGTCAGCGCGGAAACAGCGGTGGGATCGACCCCTTGGAAGATTCCGGCCCGCGCCAGGATCTCGTCCACGTTATCCCTCTCAGCTCATCGGTGACCGGGTGCGCGAAAGTATCGCCGGGACGCCCCGCCTATTGCTTAGGCAGTCTCGGTGACGGTCCAACGCTACACACGATTGGCCAATTCCGATGGCCGAAACAACGGATTCGGGCGAGTCGGCAGCCCCGGCTCATCGACCAGGAAGACCGGGTCCAACCGGGCCGCCGGCTGGGCACCGGAGAATTCGTCGATGGTCCGCTGGGCGGCCTTCTCTCGGGCGGCGCGGGCGGCCTGCTCGAGTCTGGCCAGGATCTGGGCCGTGGTCGGCCGATCGCCGTGCACGACGCTTTCCAGGCGCTGCAGGCCGAAGGTGCAGAGCATGAGCAGTCCGGGGAAACACACCGCGACCAACCAGGACATAGCCGGGAAGTTAACCGGGACCAGGTCTCATCGGGATCACGAAATGCCACCGTTCTGTCGGCGGTCAGTACCCTGGCACCGTGATGGCGGGTGCGCCCGGGCGGGCCTCGAAGTGGGATGGCGAGACCCACCTCGGTCTGGTGCGTCGAGCGCGCCGGATGAACCGGGTGCTGGCGACGGCCTTCCCGAACGTCTACTGCGAACTGGATTTCACCAATCCGCTCGAACTTGCCGTCGCGACCATATTGTCGGCCCAGAGCACCGATAAGCGGGTGAATCTCACCACCCCGGCCGTGTTCGCGAAGTATCGGACCGCCTTGGACTACGCCCGGGCCGACCGCGCGGAGCTCGAGGAGATGATCCGCCCCACCGGCTTCTTCCGCAACAAGGCCGACTCGCTGATCCGACTCGGTCAGCATCTCGTGGAACGGTTCGACGGTGAGGTTCCGCGCACCATGGCCGAACTGGTGACACTGCCGGGTGTCGGGCGCAAGACCGCCAACGTCATCCTCGGCAACGCGTTCGGGGTGCCGGGTATCACCGTCGACACCCACTTCGGCCGTCTGGTCCGGCGCTGGCACTGGACTGCTGAGACCGATCCGGTCAAGGTCGAACACGCCGTCGGTGAACTCATCGAGCGTCGCGAATGGACCCTGCTCAGCCACCGGGTGATCTTTCACGGCCGCCGGGTCTGTCATGCCCGCAAGCCGGCCTGCGGGGTCTGCGTCCTGGCCCGGGACTGCCCCTCCTACGGGACCGGCCCCACCGAACCGTTGATCGCGGCGGAGCTTGTCCGGGGTCCCGAGACCGCGCATCTGCTGGCGCTGGCCGGTCTCTAGTCGATGAGCACGTCGACCCGGTGGACGGTGGCGGTGCTGGCAGTCCTGGCCGCACTCGCCGTGGCACTGGCGCTCGAATTCCCCGGCGGTCCGCCGCAGCGGGCCGCCCCCGGCGACCTGGCTCCGCGCACCCACCGCGATGCCGACACCCCCCAGGCGCTGGCCGAGCCGCGCCGGCGTGCCGATCTACCGCCATGCCCCGCAAACGGCCCGGGCGACGGTCCGGTGCGGCTGCGCGGGATCGTCGTCGAATGCGCCGCCGACGGCGCGGAGGTGGACGTGGCGCGCTCCCTGGCCGGCCGAACCGTGGTGCTCAACCTGTGGGCGTACTGGTGCGGGCCGTGCGCCGACGAACTCCCCGCGATGCAGGCCTACCAGCGCAGGGTTGGCGATGCGGTGACGGTTGTCACGGTGCACCAGGACGAGAACGAGGCCGCCGCGCTGGTGCGGATGGCCGAACTCGACGTCCGGCTGCCGACGTTTCAGGACGGCCGACGCAGTATTGCCGCCGCCCTCAACCTGCCCAACGTGATGCCTGCCACCGTGGTGCTGCGCGGGGACGGTAGCGTTGCCGAGGTTCTGCCGCGTCCCTTCACCAGTGCCGACGAGATCGCCGCCGCGGTGGAATCGGCCCTGCGATGACACCTGACGGGAGCAGCCCGGTGAGCCCAGCGGATCCGCTCCGCCCCCGGGCCCGGCCGCCGTGGCTGGCACCCCTGGTCGACAATGTCGATCGGGTGCCGGACGCCTACCGTCGGCGGGTGCCGCCGGCGATGCTCACCGCGCTGACCGGTGCCCGAACCCGGGCCGAGGCGGCGCGATCGGGCCGGGACGCCGCCGTGCTGGTGCTGTTCTCCGGACCCGATGCCGAGCACCCGCAGGGCCGGGTGCCGCCGGATGCCGACCTGTTGCTCACGGTCCGGTCGGGGACGCTGCGGCACCACGCCGGTCAGGCCGCCTTCCCGGGCGGTGCCGCCGATCCCGGTGACGCCGGACCGGTGCAAACTGCGTTGCGTGAGGCCCGCGAGGAAACCGGCGTCGACCCGCACCGGCTACATCCGCTGGCGACTCTGGAACGCATGTTCATTCCCCCGTCGGGGTTTCACGTCGTCCCGGTGTTGGCCTACTCGCCAGACCCCGGCCCAGTCGCGGTGGTCGACGAGTCCGAGACCGCCGTGGTGGCGCGGGTTCCGCTGCGAGCGTTCGTCAATCCGGAAAACCGCCTGATGGTGTACCGCTCAGGTGGCGAACGGCACTACGCCGGCCCGGCGTTTCTGCTGAACGAGATGGTGGTGTGGGGTTTCACCGGTCACGTAATCTCGGCGATGCTCGATGTGGCCGGGTGGGCACAGGAGTGGGACACCGAGGACGTCCGGGCGCTGGACGAGGCGATGGCGCTCGTCGGCGACGGTCGCGGCGATGCAACGGCATTCGTCGCAGACGATATGGAGGATCGGCTGTGACGGGTTCGCAATGGCTCGATATCGCCGTGGTCGCGGTGGCACTGATCGCGGCGATATCCGGATGGCGGTCGGGAGCACTGGGGTCGCTGATGTCGTTCGTCGGGGTGGTTCTCGGCGCCATTGCCGGGGTAATGCTCGCTCCGCATATCGTCAGTCATATCGAATCATCGCGCGGCAAGCTTTTCACCGCGCTGTTCCTGATCCTCGCGCTGGTGGTGATCGGCGAGGTCGCCGGCGTCGTCTTGGGCCGTGCGGTCCGCGGATCGATCCGCAGCGGTCCGGTCCGGTTGGTCGATTCGGTGATCGGCGTGGCGCTGCAGCTGGTTGTGGTGCTGGTCGCCGCGTGGCTGCTCGGTAGTCCGCTCACTTCCTCCAACCAGCCGAATCTGGCTGCCGCCGCGAGTGGTTCGATGGTGATCACCGAAGTCGACAAATACGCGCCGGACTGGTTGCGCGCGGTGCCCGATCGGATGTCGGGGCTGCTGAGTACCTCCGGGCTTCCGGAGGTACTCGAACCGATCGGCCGCACTTCGGTTCAGACCGTCGACGCCCCGGACGCCTCACTCGCCGACAGCCTCGTGGTGGCCAAGTCCCGGCCGAGTGTGGTCAAGATCCGCGGTGTCGCCCCGGCCTGTCAGAAGGTGCTGGAGGGAACCGGATTCGTCATCGCGCCGAATCGGGTGATGTCCAACGCGCATGTGGTGGCGGGTTCGGACAGCGTCACCGTCGAGGCCGAGGACGGTAAGGAGTACGACGCCACGGTGGTTTCCTATGACCCCAACGCCGATATCTCGATCCTCGACGTACCGGATCTGCCGATTCAGCCCCTGCAGTTCGCCCAGGAGGCGGCCAAGTCCGGCACCGACGCTGTGGTTCTCGGTTTCCCCGGCGGCGGCGAATTCGTCGCGACTCCCGCGCGGGTCCGGGAGATCATCGAGCTCAGCGGGCCCGACATCTACCAGACCACGACGGTCAACCGCGAGGTCTACACGATCAGGGGTCTTGTCCGCCAAGGCAATTCGGGCGGTCCGATGATCAACCGGGCGGGCCAGGTCATCGGTGTGGTGTTCGGTGCGGCCGTCGATGACAATGACACCGGCTTCGTGATGACCACTGACGAGGTGTCCCGGCAACTGGCCAAGATCGGCAACACCTCCAAGGTGCCCACCGGCGCCTGCATCGGCGGCTGAGCCGGCTACAGCGCGGCCAGGAACCGCTGTAGCTGCTCGTTGACCGCGACCGGAGCTTCCTCGTGGGCGTAGTGGCCCACGCCCGGTACACCCACGAAACGACCGTGGGGGGCGTAGTGCTGGCTGCGTTCGACCGGGTCGGCCAGAACGTAGGGATCGGCACCGCCGCGCAGGTGCAGCAGCGGGACGTCGAGCTGGCTATTCATCAACGTCATGAAGCGCCGGCCCTCGCTGCGGAGCTGGCTGCGCACCGCCCAGCGTTGGTATTCCAGAGCGGAGTGGGCCGCCGAGGGGATCTGGATGGCCTGCCGCAGATGGGCGATGGTTTCGGTGAAGTCCCCGGAGGCCTGCCAGCCACTGGATGCCCGGCTCCGCACCAGGTGCTCCAGTTCCTCGGCGTCGTTGCGGGTCAGCATCCGTTCAGGCCATTGCGGTAGCTGATAACCCAGCAGGGTAGGAAGCAGTGCGCGGCTCTGGTCGCGGCGGGTGAGCACCGAGGTCCGCAGTGCCGCGGGGTGCGGGGAACTGACCAGTGCGATGGCGCGCACCGCTCGCGAGTGCAGCATCGCCGTGGCCCAGCACACCAGACCACCGTCGGCATGGCCGACCAGGGTGGCAGAGGTGTGGCCCAGTGCGCGGACCAGTCCGGCGGTGTCCCCGGCCAGCGTCCAGCCGTCGTATCCGCGCGGCGGTTTGTCGCTGCCGCCGTACCCCCGCAGGTCCACGGCGACCACCCGGGCGTCGGACAATCCGCGAAGTTGGTGGCGCCAGGACCACCAGAAGGACGCGAAGCCGTGCAGCAGAAGGACCAGTGGACGGGCGATGGCCGGGGTGTCGTCACCGGGGTCGGGGAGGGCCTCGACGCACTGGAACCGGATGCCGTTGGCGTGGACGTCGTGATGACGCCACGGTCCCGGGATGCGGGTGACCGACGGGTCCGGCCGCGCCATCACCAGCCCGATGGGTCGGTGGGCGCCGATTCTGCCGGGGCCTGGGCCGGGGTCTGGGCCGGGGTGGCCGGAGTCTGCGCGGCGGCGACCGCGGGGGTCGGCGGGGTGATGCCCATCGCCTTGTTGATGCCCGGGGTCAGCGCCGCAGTGGTCTCCTTGACCGATTCGATGGTCTGTTGCGGGCCGCGGATCCGCCGCACCTTCAGGTAACCCAGCAGTGCGAAGACGGCGGTCACCACCAGCATCAGGATGAACACCACCAGGAAAGCAGCCCAGCGCCACAGCCAGGTGTCCAGCAATTCGGCCAGGAAGAAGAACATGAAGAAGGTCGAGTAGAGCAGCACAACCAAGGCCAGGATGAAGAAGACGCTGCCGGTGAGGCCTTTCTTGACGTCCCGGGTGATCTCAGCCTTGGCCAGTTCGACCTCTGCCCGCACCAGCGTTGAGACCTGTGTGGTGGCGTCCTTGACCAGTGCGCCGATAGAGGGATCGGCGGGCAACGCGTGCGGGTCTGCCAACGGAATCGAGGTAACGGTGCCGGGCACCCCGTTCTTGCGATCCCGATTGCTCACAGCGGTCCTCCCACGGTTTGATGTGTCGGCAATTCATGGTGCCATGCCCGACTCGCGCCCGGATACAGGTCGCGCTGTTACGCAAGTTACGGATGGGGCCCAGTTAGACTGGATTTCCGGGTGGGATCGGCGATGGAGGTATCAGTGATCACCACACTTCGGATGCGGCGGGCGGCGGGAGCGACGCTCTGCCTGTTCGTCGCCCCCTTCGTCGCACTGCTGCCGGCGCCGGCCATCGCGAGTGCCGATGATCCGGTAACAATCGGGGGCGGTGCCGGCATCATCATCGACACCGACACCTACTGCACCCTGACCGCAATCGGCAACGACAAGACCGGTGCGCTGATCGGCTTCACCTCGGCGCACTGCGGCGGCCCTGGAGCCCAGGTGTCCGCTGAGGGTGCCGAGGATCAAGGCGTCATCGGAACCATGGTCGCCGGAAACGACGGCCTGGACTACGCGGTGATCCGGTTCGACCCGGCCAAGGTGACGCCGGTCTCGAACTGGAACGGATTCAAGATCAACGGCATCGGACCCGACCCGAAGTTCGGTGAGATCGGCTGCAAGCTGGGCCGCACCACCGGGTATTCCTGCGGGGTGACGTGGGGCCCCGGCGAGGAGCCCGGCACCATCGTCAACCAGGTGTGCGGCCAGCCGGGTGATTCCGGTGCGCCGGTGACCGTCAACAACAAGCTGGTGGGCATGATCCACGGGGCGTTCACCGAAGGCCTGCCTACCTGTGTCATCAAGTACATCCCACTGCACACCCCGGCGGTGACCATGTCGATCAACGCGATCCTGGCCGACCTGGCGGCCAAGGACCGGCCGGGCGCAGGATTCGTTCCGACTGCGAACTCGGCGCCCGGAGCCGCCCCCTTCTCGCGCTGAGCCGATTCGCGCCGTTAATTCGCCTTGCTGGCCCGGATGGCCTCGAACACGCCCGGGTCGAGCAGTGTGGAGGTGTCGCCGAGTTCGCGGCCCTCGGCAACGTCACGCAGGAGGCGTCGCATGATCTTCCCGCTGCGGGTCTTCGGAAGCTCGGGAACGACGTGGACCTCGCGCGGTTTGGCGATCGGTGAGATCTCCCGGGCCACCTCGGCCCGCAGCTCGTTGACCATCTCCGCGGTGGACATGTCGGCGTGGTGCTCCTTGAGGATGACGAAGGCGCAGATCGCCTGCCCGGTGTGATCGTCGGATGCCCCGACCACCGCTGCCTCCGCCACGCCCGCATGGCCGACCAGTGCCGACTCCACCTCGGCGGTGGAGATGCGATGGCCCGATACGTTCATCACGTCGTCGATGCGGCCCAGCACCCAGACCTCGCCATCGGTGCCGTACCGTGCGCCGTCGCCGGCGAAATACCAGCCCTGCTCGCCGAATCGCGACCAGTAGGTCTCGGTATAGCGTTCCGGGTCACGCCAGATTCCGCGCAACATCGACGGCCACGGCTTGTCCAGCACCAGGTAGCCGGTGACCGGCTCACCATGTTCGGTAGCCGGGGCCAATTCCTGTCCGTTGTCATCGACGATCTTCGCGGATATGCCCGGCAACGGTCGCATCGCCGAACCGGGCTTGCACTCGGTCACGCCGGGAAGAGGGGAGATCATCGCCGCTCCGGTCTCGGTCTGCCACCAGGTGTCCACGATCGGAGTGCAGTCACCGCCGAACACCAGCCGGTACCAGCGCCAGGCCTCCGGATTGATGGGCTCGCCGACCGAGCCCAGCAGGCGCAAACTCGACAGATCGTGCTCGAAAGCCAACTCGCGTCCCCACTTCATGAAGGTGCGGACCAGCGTTGGTGCCGTGTAATAAATTGTGACACCGTACTTTTCGATGACCTGGAAATGGCGATGTTCATCGGGGGAGGCGGGCGTTCCCTCATAGAGCACCTGGGTGGCGCCGTTGGACAGCGGTCCGTACACGATGTACGTGTGCCCGGTGACCCAGCCGATATCGGCGGTGCACCAGTAGATGTCCCGATCCGGCTTGATGTCGAAGACGTAATGATGGGTGTAGGAGGCCTGGGTCAGATAGCCGCCGGAGGTGTGGATGATGCCCTTCGGCTTCCCGGTGGTGCCGGAGGTGTAGAGCAGGAACAGCGGCTGCTCGGAATCGAAGGCCTCCGGGGTATGGGTCGATGACGCCTGCTCGACGGTGTCGTGCCACCACAGGTCGCGTCCCGGAGTCCAATTCACGTCGATCCCGGTGCGGCGCACCACCAGAACATTGCGCACCGAGGGCTGATCCGAGACGGCTTCGTCGACGGCGTCCTTGAGCGATACCGCAGTGCCCCTGCGGTACTGACCATCGGTGGTGATGACCAGTTTGGCCTCGGCGTCCTCGACGCGGGCCCGCAGGGCCGCCGCCGAGAACCCGCCGAAGACCACCGAGTGCATGACCCCCAGCCGAGCGCAGGCGAGCATCGCCACCACGGCCTCCGGCACCATCGGCATATAGATGGCGACCCGATCGCCGGCCACCAGTCCGAGTCCGCTCAGCGTGTTCGCCGCCCGGCACACCTCCTCCTGAAGCTCGGCGTAGGTGATGGTGCGGGCATCGCCGACGGGTTCCCCTTCCCAGTGGATAGCCACCCGGTCACCGTTGCCCGCCTCGACATGCCGGTCGACGCAGTTGTACGCGACATTGAGCCGGCCGCCGACGAACCATTTGGCGAACGGGGCGTCCGACCAGTCGAGAACCTCGGTGAAGGGTGTGCTCCAATGCAGCCGGTTGGCCTGCTCGGCCCAGAAACCCAACCGGTCGGCCTCGGCCCGGGCGTAGAGATCGGCTGTCGCATTGGCGTTGTCAGCGAATCCCGCCGGCGGCGGATAGTGGGTGGGAACGTCGGTATGCGCCTCAGTCATAGATGTGAGCGTAGTCACCAGGCGGCGGTCGAACAGGGCTACGTCACACCGATCGGCGGACGGTTCATCCTGCGCGGCGAACGGCGGATATCCGTCCGTTCAACGGCCCGCGTTACCGGCCCGCGTTACCGGCCCGCGTTACCGGCCCGCGCGAGGCTGCCTGGCCGGTCAGGCTAGCGTGGGCCGTCGTGACACCCCGACAGCAGGACCTGCTGGCACCGTTGCTCGACCTACCGGGCGTCCTCGACGCCGCCGAAGCCGCCAGGGCGGCACTGGGCAGGGCCCACCGCCATCGCACGAACCTGCGTAACTGGCCCGTCACATCCGCCGAGTCCGCCGTTCGGGGTGCGCGCTCGTCGTCCGCATTGGACGGCGGTGGGGTCCGACTCGAGGAGGCATCGGGTGAGCAGGATCCCGTGCTCGCCGGTGCGCTCAGGATCGGGCAGGCGCTGGAGGGCGGATCGACGAGTCTGGTCGGAGTGTGGCAGCGGGCGCCACTGCAGGCACTGGCCCGTCTGCATGCCCTCGGCGCCGCCGATCTGGTGGACGAGACAGGACTGGGCCGACCGCGCCAGGTTCCCGAGGTCGCCGCCCGACTGGACTTGGTGACCCGGCTGGTGACCGGCGGCAGTTCCGTGGCCGCTCCGGTGCTTGCGGCCGTGGCTCATGGCGAGCTGCTCACCCTGGCGCCGTTCGGCAGCGCCGATGGCGTTGTGGCCCGAGCTGTTTCACGATTGGTGACGATCGCCTCGGGTCTCGATCCCCATGGCCTCGGGGTGCCGGAGGTGTTCTGGCTGCGCCGGGAAGACGACTATCGCAACTCCGCCGCGGCCTTCGCAACGGGGGATCGCGAGGGGGTCGGCGGGTGGTTGCTGCTCTGTTGTCGGGCGCTGGAAGATGGTGCGCGCGAAGCGTTATCGATCGCGGAGGCGGCGGGACAATAGCCCGACACATGAAGCGGGCGGCGATCCGAACCAGGTTCGGCGCGCCGCCCGCTAGCACGGTTTCGGGTTACCAGGCGTGCTATGTGGGTTGTGTGGGTCGGCCTCGGCGATCTTGCGCTGCGCTCTGAGTGCGGCTCTGCCCAAAGAACCGCGAACTGCATCCGCTTTGCGCAAGTACGCAGGCCCACAACACTTCTGCCAACATCGCGGCGTGCTCCGCGTGGGTGCCCGGGAACCGTGCTGGGACGCTTAGTTCGGGAGGTAGAACCTTCTCTTCCGGTACTACCTTGGCCTTGCCAAGCCTCCGTGACTCCTTTGTACTACGTGACGACCGTCACAGCAAGGGGGAAACGGCAACAATTCGGAAAATCTCAAAAACGAAGCGGCACAAGCCTCAACGCGCACGAGACGGTTTCGGTAGAACGGTGGGCAGCGGCCGGATCGGGCCGGCCGGCGGTTCGGGAAGCGCCAAATCCGGCATCGGCGACTCCACTGAAGAAAGTGGCAGTTCAAGACACTTGGCGCAGGGTGCAGATTCACAGCAAAAACCGGCTCTTCTGACCTTTCCGTGGGTCCTGTTCTCGCGCTGAGGGGGCGCACGTCGTTGTCGCCTAAGGTGTTCTGGCTTGTCGAGGAGTGCTTCTAGGAACCAAAGGAGCGGGCAACCGACGTGCGCAATGTGAGGTCTATGGCGTGGGCTGCTGGCTGATCGACCAGCGCACCGTGATTGAAGAGATCGAGTTCGACGGAGTTCGAGGAACACGACGCCGAAGCGGGACATACTCGTGGTGGCTCGGGTGCGTCCGCGCAGTGGGCTGTCCCGGCGTTGTGGCCGCTGCGGGCGGCGGGCCACCGTGGTACGACCGCGGTGAGGGCCGGCGCCGCTGGCGGGGTCTGGACTGGGGCACCGTGCAGGTGGCACTGGAGGCCGACGCTCCGCGGGTGAACTGCTCTGAGCACGGCTGCCGACGGCTGATCGCGGTGCCTTGGGCGCGGCCACCGGGCGTAGCGGGCACACCCTGGCCTTCGACGCGACGGTGGCCTGGCTGGCGGTGCGCCTGCTCGAAAACCGCGGTGTGCCGAGTTGCATGCGGACTCGCTCTGGCGCACCGCTCGGGGCGGTCGTGGCCCGGGTCTGGCGCCGACACCGAGAAAGCTGTCCGGATCGCTTCGCCGGTCTGCGCCGTATCGGTATCGACGAGATCTCCTATAAGCGCCACCACAAGTACCTGACGGTCGTTGTCGACCACGACACCGGACGGCTGTTGTGGGCCGCTCCGGGCCGCGATAAAGCCACCCTGCGGGCGTTCTTCGACGCCCTCGGGGACTCAACGAGCCGCCCAGATCACTCACGTCTCTGCCGATGCCGCTGACGTGGATCGCCGCGGTCGTCACTGAACGCTGTCCGGCTGCGCGTGTTGTGCGCTGATCCGTTCCATGCTGGTCGGCCTGGGCCACCGAGGCACTGGACGCCCAGCGGCGCCAGGCCTGGACACGACAGCCCGAGCGCTGGCCCGCAGCGAGACCCGCTGGACTCGCGGGCCGCGCCTGCCAGGGACGCCGCACCCCGGCCGGCCCGGGAACGAGCCCGCCGGCTCAAGGGTGCCCGCTACGCCCTGTGCCGAAGACACCCCGAGGACCGTGACCGAAAGCCAGAACGACAAGCTCGGCCTGGATCGCCAAGACCGACCCCCGGCTGCACCGCGCCTATCTGCTCAAAGCAAGGCCTGCGCCATGTCTTCACCGTCAAAGGACGAGGACAGGCAAAGAGGCCCTGGACCGGCTGGATCTCCTGGGCAGCGCGGCGCTGCCGCATCCCGCGCCTTCGTCGAGTTGGCCCGCAAGATCGTCAAACACCGCCATTCGATCGACGCGGCTCTTGAGCACGGCCTGTCCCAGGGACTGATCGAATCGACCAACACCAAGATTCGCCTGCTCACCCGGATCGCGTTCGGATTCCGATCCCCAGAAGCACTCATCGCCCTAGCCATGCTCGCCCTCGGCGGCCACCGCCCCGCACTACCCGGCCGAAACACCACCCACGGATAAGTCAGGAGAGCCCAAAAACCTGGGATTTTCTTCCGCCAACCCTTGCGCGGGGCCGCCCCGGCGTGTGTATAGTCGGCATCACTCAGCTTATGCTGAGCGTGCATCAGCCCGACCCCCCGGGGCTGATACACGACGACCCTCGCCTCCTCCCCCCCTTGGCGAGGGTCGTCCCATTTCTGGGTGCGTTTACCCACAATCGCCGTTTCGTCCACAGCCGGCCCACTGGTGACTGGCGTCAGGGCGCCATCCCGGTCAGCGTTGGCGTCGTGAGTCCCACCGTGCACCCGCCCGCGCTGCCCGTGCCAGTCGTGTTGATGCTGGTCGAGGATCCCGAACTGTTGGCCAATGCCGAACGCGTCGCTGCGGCGGTCGGTGCCCGGGCGGTCGCAGCTGTCGCGCCCAGTAGGCGGACCTGGCTGGCGGCAGCGGCGGTGATCCTGGACGAGGCCGCCGCGTTGCGGTGTGCCCGGGCCGGTATGCCCCGACGGGATGGGGTGCTGCTGATCGGGCCGGATCAACCGTCGACCTCGATGTGGACGGCTGCGATAGACATCGGCGCCGAGTCCGTGTGCGCACTGCCCGATCAGGAGGCCGTTCTGGTGCGGCATGTCGCGGAGAGCGCTGAGAGAGGGGGACCGGGGGCTCGCAACGGCCGGGTCCTCGCGGTGACCGCGGGTCCCGGCGGCGGCGGGGCCTCGGTGTTCTCCGCCGCGTTGGCTCGGTGCGCCGGTGAAGCGCTGCTGGTGGATCTGGACCCCTTCGGCGGCGGGATCGACCTGCTGCTGGGCGGTGAGTCGGTTCCGGGGCTGCGTTGGCCGGATCTGAGACTGCACGGCGGACGGTTGAGTTGGACCGCCTTGCGGGAAGCTCTTCCGCGCCAGCGGGACATCAGCTTCCTGTCCGGGACGCGAACATTCCACGACATCGACGCCGGTGCGGTGGAGGCGGTGGTCGACGCTGGCCGGCGGGGCGGAACGACGGTGGTTTGCGATGTCCCGCGGCAGCCGGCCCCGGCGGCGGTCAGCGCCGTCCAGTCCGCCGATCTGGCGATCATCGTGAGTCGCTGTGACGTGCGCGGTATCGCGGCTACTGCCGCGGTTGCGGCGGTTGCGCGAACCCTGAACCCGAACCTGGGCCTTGTGGTGCGGGGCCCTGCCCCGGGCGGACTGCGGGCTTCGGAGGTGGCCGATGTTGCGGGGGTGCCATTGCTGGTTGCCATGCGTCCGGAACCGATGCTCGGCGCGCGTCTCGACCACGGCGGCCTGCGGTTGCGGAATCGGTCGCCGCTGGCCCGGGCGGCGCAGACGGTCCTGGCGATGCTCGAGCACCGAAACGGAGGCCGGGAGTCGTGACCGAATCGTTGATCGACCGGATCCGGGAGCGGTTGGCCGCCGAATCCGTGCCGCTGCGGCCCAGTGTCGTCGCCGCGGCAATCCGGGCGGAGTCCGGCGGCGTTCTGGGCGATACCGAGGTTCTCGGCCATCTGCGGGTGCTGGAGACCGAACTCACCGGTGCCGGCATCCTCGAACCGCTGTTGCGGGCCGAGGGCACCACCGATGTTTTGGTGACGGGACCGTGCGATGTCTGGGTCGATGACGGAAAGGGGTTGCGCCGCAGTGAGATCAGCTTCGCCAATGAAGCAGCCGTGCGCCGGCTGGCCCAGCGCCTTGCCGTCGCTGCGGGCCGTCGGCTCGATGATGCCCAACCATGGGTCGACGCACAGCTGACCGGCGTGCTCGGCGGCCGGTTCACCGTTCGGTTGCACGCCGTGCTGCCGCCCATCGCGGCCGGCGGGACCTGCCTGTCGTTGCGGGTACTGCGGCCGGCGACCCAGGATCTTGCGGCACTGACGGCCTCGGGTGCGATCGCGCCGGAGGCCGGACTGCTGCTCGACGACATCATCGCCGCGCGGCTGGCTTTCCTGATCTCCGGCGGTACCGGTGCGGGGAAGACCACCCTGCTGGCCGCCGCGTTGGGCGCTGTCGGCGGTCACGAACGGATTCTCTGTGTCGAGGACGCCCCGGAGCTGGCACCGCAGCATCCCCATCTCGTTCGGCTGGTGGCACGCAGCGCCAATGTCGAAGGTGCCGGGGAGATCACCCTTCGGCAGTTGGTGCGACAGGCGCTGCGCATGCGACCCGATCGGATCGTGGTCGGAGAGGTTCGCGGCCCCGAGGTCGTCGACCTGCTGGCCGCGCTCAACACCGGCCATGACGGGGGTGCCGGGACGGTCCATGCGAACAGTCCGGCGGAGGTGCCGGCCCGCCTGGAGGCGCTGGCCGCGCTCGGCGGATTGGACCGCGCCGCGCTACACAGCCAACTGGCCGCTGCCGTCCAGGTGCTGATCCACGTCAACCGCGGTCCCCGGGGCCGACGGCTCGCGGAGATCGCGTTGCTGTGCCGGAAGGAATCCGGCCGGGTCGGCACCCAGGCCGTGTGGAGGGTAGATCGCGGCCTGTGCGACGGTATCGGCCCACTGCGGGAACTGATCGCGGAACGGCGGGGCGGATGACCGCCATCCCGGTCGCGGCCCTGCTGCTTGCCGCAGCGGTTCTGCTACCGCCGACGCCGGCGAGGCGCCGGCTGCGGTTGCCGTCCTCCAGTCTCCGCCGCCCGGGCCGTTGGGTTGCGGCGACGCCGATGTTGCTGGCGGTTACGGTCATCGTGATAGCCGCGCCGCTCGCCCTGACGATCGCGTGCGCGGGTGCCGCTACCGTGCTGGGTATCCGTAGACGCCGGTGGACACGGGACCGGCGACGACGCGGGGAGGCCCGCGCGATGGCGGACGCCCTGGATGTTCTGATCGGCGAGTTACGGGTCGGCGCCCATCCGCTGCGCGCGTTCGCCGTTGCCGCCTCGGAATCCGGTGGTGAGGTGGGCGACGCATTGCGGGCCGTCGCGGCTCGTGCCAACCTCGGCGCCGACGTGCCGTCGGGATTCCGCTCGATCGGCGCGGCCTCCTCGGTGCCGGAGTACTGGGACCGGCTGGCCGTGTTCTGGCAGTTGGCTGCTGAGCACGGCCTGGCGATGTCCACTCTGATGAGAGCGGCACACCGCGACATCGTGGATCGGCAGAGGTTCGCCGAACGCATGCATGCTGCGCTCGCCGGGGCACGAGCCACCGCGGTCATCCTGGCACTGCTTCCCGCTCTCGGGTTACTGCTTGGACAGATCGTGGGGGCCCATCCCCTTCGCTTCCTATTGGGCGGAGGTCTGGGCGGGACGCTCCTGATCCTGGGGGTGGGACTGGTCTGTGCGGGAATGCTGTGGGCGGATCAGATCATCGATCGAGCGGCCGCATGACCGCGGCCGCTTTGCTGCTGGCCGCCGCCCTGTTGGCTGCCGGAGGTTCCCCTGGCATCCGGCGCAGGGCCGGAATCCGGCCGGGCCGCAGGTCGCCGTCGGCGCTTGGAAGCTCCCAAATCAACACCCGCCCAGACCCGTTCGCCGCCGCCTCAGCGCTGGATGTCCTGGCGGTGTGTCTGGCGGCCGGGATGACGGTGCCGGCCGCAGCGGGTGCCACCGCCGCATTCGCACCGTCGGCGCTGGCGGCACTATTGCGGCGGGCGGCGGACTTGCTGGCCCTGGGTGCCGATCCGGACATCGCCTGGCAGGCGCACGGCGTCGACCCGGGCGCGGACTGCGCCGGATTGGCCCGGCTCGCGCGCCGCTCGGCATCCTCGGGCAGCGCACTGGCGGACGGAGTTGCCGAATTGGCCGAGCAGCAGCGGGCCGATACCGGCCATGTCGCCGCGGCGGCGGCTGAAAGAGCCGGGGTGCTGATCGCCGGTCCGCTCGGCCTGTGTTTCCTGCCGGCATTCGTGTGCCTGGGCATCGTCCCGGTGGTGGCAGGCCTTGCCGGTGAGATCTTCGGCGCGGTACTGCGGTGACCGCAATCGGGTTTATCAGGGCAGCAACGGAGAGGAAAACCGAAGATGCACAGAGTGATTCGCGTCATGCGAGACCGCATGGCCATGCTGATGGTGGAGGAGGCGGGCATGTCAACGGTCGAGTACGCGATCGGGACCATCGCCGCTGCGGCCTTCGGTGCGATCCTGTACGGCGTCGTCACCGGAGACTCGATCGTCGGCGCGCTGACCACCATCATCAACCGGGCATTGACGACCCGGGTCTAGCCTGCGATGGCGGATTCAGCACGGTTGAGGCGGCGCTGGCGATCGCGAGTCTTATTGCGGTCCTGCTGCTCTGCGTTGCCGGAGTCACGGCCGTCGCTCTCCAGATCCGCTGTGTCGATGCGGCGCGGGAAGTGGCCCGGCTGGCCGCGCGTGGTGATACGAGCGGGGTCGGTGCTGTGGGCGGTCTGGCCCCGGCCGGAGCCTCGGTGGAACTGCGCCGCGAGGGCGCCTACGTCCTCGCTCGGGTCAGTGGCCGCTCGCCGGTGCTGCCGGGCATCGTCATTGTGGGTGAGGCGGTCTCGGTGGCAGAACCCAGTCGGTGATGACTCCGGCGCGGTGACGGTCCTGGCTACTGTTCTGGTCGCCGCCGTCGTCACGGTCACGACGGGGGGCGTCTGGCTCGGATCGGCGGTGGTGGCACGGCATCGGGCCCAGGCGGCCGCCGATCTGGCGGCCGTTGCGGCCGCCGTCCGCCTGCCGGCCGGCGCCGCGGCGGCGTGCCGGGAAGCGCAAGCCCTGGCCGAAGTGATGCGGGCGACTTTACGACGGTGCGATGTGCGGCGGCTCGATGTGGTGGTGACCGTTACGGCTCAGGTCGGCTTCTCGCGGATCGCCGGTGAAGCCTGGGCGGCGGCGCGGGCGGGACCGACCTCGAGCGGTCAGTAGGGACTCTGTACAGCGGGCTAGGAGCTCGTGTCGCCGGATTCCAGCCCGGCTTCGGCGAGTTCAGCGTCAGTTGGCTGCCTCAGGGTCGTCAGCCCGGCCTGGGTGCCGTTGTCGAGTTCCATTCGGCTGACCGTGACGTGCATCGGCACCCAATCGCCGCCGCTTCCGGGAAGGCGCAGCACCCCACTGGTGGATCCGTTCTCGAGTTCCTGGATCATCCGCGGTCGGACGCGTGCATCGTCGTCAGGGTGCATCTGTTGCCGACCGCGCCAATCCACCAGCGGGCAGGGGTCGTCAAGCCACTTCAGCGGTCTCCAGTTCTCCAGGTCGGCGATCAGCCGGTAGGAACCGGGCTGCGACAGCCCGTCAACGATGCGACGCGCGAGGTCTTCGGGTCCCGACGCTGACTCCCCGACTGATTCCAGCAGGTTCATGGCTCTGGCGACGAGATGGTCCTTCCCCTCTTCGTCCGATTCGATGAGGGTCCGGGCACACCAGCCCACTTTTCGGAACCCGCCCAACTTGTCGGGGAAATCCCAGCTGGTGCAGATGGTTCGGTCCGGGGCGACATCGATCGTCCAGGACAGCGCCTTCGACTCGTCGCGATTGAGGCTGCGGCTGGGGATGTCCTCGACGAACGCCCGACCGTTCAGCGCCTCCTTATCAGGGTCCATGCCGGCATTGATCAGATATTCAACGGTGACCGAACCCTCTCCGGCCGTCATATCCCATTTGAGCGGACCCGGGATCGGCCGTTCGGGCGGTTCGACATCGGTAGGCCCGCTCCAGACCTGCACACCGTGGATCCGGCCATCGGACATTTGGACGGGTTCGGTGCGGATCACCCGCTTGGTCTTCGGCGTAATGCTGGCTAGCCCGGTCCCGGTCGAGACGGTCTCGGTGATTGCGGTCTGGATTGCCGCCAGGTTGGGGTTGCGGCGCAGGAACACCGCCAGTGGGACGAAGTTCTTCATCTGTCGTCCCTGTGCCACGACCATGGGTTGGTCGCCCAGTGTTTCCACCAGCAGCCAATCCTGGATCATCGGCTCAGCTTAGCGGCGACCGGGGCCCGGACGGTCGTCGGGGCGCTCTGAATTCGCAGGTAGGCGTGGCGAATGTGAGGGCGGTCGGGCAGGGTTTCTTGCGGGATTTCGCCGCCCACCGTATTTTCCTAGTTAAGTCCCGTCAGGACCGTGCCGACGGATCGTGATATCCGACCGTTCGTTGCCCCGGCTGTAGCCCACGGCCACCGTGTCCCTGAATACCGGGGCTCACCACCGGTTGCCGGGTGGCGGATGTGCCCGCGATTGCGGTTGTCGACTGTTTCGAGGGGTCGGTCGGCGGCAGCGGTGATCAGCGGACGTCCGCCGCCAGGCCGGCGAGCACTGTGCTCAGTACCCGGGTCGCCCCCGCTTTGTCGAGCGGGTCATTGCCGTTTCCGCATTTCGGCGATTGAACGCAGGACGGGCAGCCCTGCGGGCACTCGCAGGCCTCGATCGCCGCCAGGGTGGCGCGCAGCCAGGTGGCGGCAAGCCGGTAGCCGCGTTCGGCGAAGCCGGCGCCACCCGGGTGGCCGTCGTAGACGAATACCGTTGGCAGACCGGACTCGCCGAGCGCGGTGGACAACCCGCCGATGTCACCGCGATCGCAACTGGCTACCAATGGCAGCAGGCCGATGGCCGCGTGTTCGGCGGCGTGCAGCGATCCCGGTATCCGTGCGGGCTCGATGCCGACGGACCGCAGTGCCTCCGGTGTGACGGTGTACATCACCGCGGTGGTCGCAAGGCTCTGCTCCGGCATGTCCAACTCGACGAAGTCGAGCACCTCGCCGGCCGTGGTTCGCCGCAGGTAACCGACCACCCGGCGGGTGACCGAAACCGGGACCAGGCCCAGTGTCACCTCGCCGTACTCGACCCGTTCGCCGTCCCCGGTGACGGCGATATCGGTGATCTCCCGGGCATGTGTTGTGTACCCGGGATCCTCGGCGCGCACGAAGGCGATCCGATCGGCGAGATCCAACGAGTCGACCAGATAGCTCTCGCCCTGGTGCAGGTACACCGCACCGGGATGCACGGTTGCCGGGGCCTGGCCGGCTTCGGTGCTGCCCAGCACCCGCCCGGTGCCGTCCTCGATGATTGCGACGTTCCCCCCGCCTGTTCCGCGGATGTCGACCTGCTGGTGCGGCTCGAGTCCGGCCGCCGGGAAGTACCTGCCGGATCGGCGCCGGAGCAGCCCGTCATCCACCAGTTCCCGGGCCACCGGGCCCGCCCTCCAGTTGTCGACCTCCTCCTCGGTCAGCGGAATTTCGGATGCGGCGCAGAGCAGTTGGGGGCCGACCACGTAGGGGTTCGTCGGGTCGAGAACCACCCGTTCCACAGGTTTGCCGAGCAGCGCGCCGGGGTGGTGGACGAGGTAGGTATCCAGCGGGTCGTCGCGGGCGATGAGGACCACCAGCGCGCTCTGCCCGCGTCGTCCGCATCGACCCGCCTGTTGCCAGAAGGAGGCGACGGTGCCCGGGAACCCCGCCATCACAACGGCGTCCAACCCGGAGATGTCGATGCCCAACTCCAGGGCGTTGGTGGTGGCCAGCCCCCGCAACTGCCCGTCCGCCAGCGCCCGCTCGAGCGCTCGTCGGTCCTCGGCGAGGTATCCGGCGCGGTACGAGGCCACCGTGTCGCGCAGGCGTGGGGCGATATCGTCGAGCCGCGCACGGGCCCCCAGTGCCGTCAACTCGGCGCCCCGGCGGGATCTCACGAATGTCAGCGTCCGGGCACCTTCGGCCACCAGATCGGCCAGCATCCGGGCGGCCTCGGCGCCGGCCGCCCGGCGTACCGGTGCCCCGTTCTCGCCCGTCAGGTCGAAGCGCAGTGCGGGTTCCCACAATGCGATGGTGCGGGCACCGTGCGGTGATCCGTCCCGGGTCACCTCGGCCACCGTCCGGCCGATCAGTCCGGCCGCGGTTTCACCCGGCGCGGCGGTCGTCGCACTGGCGAAGATGACCGACGGGCCGGGGGATCCAGCCGAGGTGTAGCGGGCACACAGCCGGAGCAGGCGGCGTAGGACCATCGCGACGTTCGAGCCGAATATCCCTCGGTAGTAATGACATTCGTCGACCACGATATAGCGCAGCCCGCGGAGGAAAACAGCCCACCTGGAGTGGTTCCGCAGCAGCGACAGATGGACCATATCGGGATTGGAGAACAGCCAGCGCGAGCGTTCACGGGCGAACCGGCGAATCTCGGGGCCGGTGTCGCCGTCATAGGACGTCGGCGCGACGTCATGGCAGCCCGGGGCGGCCGCGGTCAGCAGGTGGGCGCTGCGCAGTTGGTCGCGGCCGAGGGCCTTGGTCGGCGACAGGTACAACGCCCGGGCCCGGGGGTCGCGGGCCAGGGCGTCGAGGATGGGTAACTGGAAGGCCAGCGACTTGCCCGATGCGGTTCCGGTACTGATCACCACGTCGCGACCGGCGTGGGCGAGTTCGGCTGCCTCGACCTGATGTGACCACGGTGCGGTGATGCCCCGGTCGCGCAGTGCCGCGGACACCTCGGGATGCACCCAGGACGGCCATTCTCTGGGCTCCCCGCTGCGGGCCGGTATTTCGGCGACGTGGATCAGCGCCGCCGTATGCCCCGTCCGGTTCCCGCTCACGGCGGCCAGCAGATCGCCGCCGAAACTCGTCATCTGCCGTGCGCCCCCGTCCGTCTCGAAATGATCCAACCGAATTGTCGCCGAGACTGTCTTAACCGCGCCGAACGTGATTGGATAATGCCGGTCGCAGCTTCTGTGTTCGTGTCTCACTTCGCAGGATCGACGTTGCGATCGCGGTTCCTGCGAGGGTCTTCAAGTCGGCTGGTCCGACGAATCCACGAAGGATGGCGGTCTCAACCGGCCCGGTCCATCCGGAACATCGGTGGATCGTTCCCGCATGAAGTAAGGAAAGTACGAAAATGCCACAGGGAACTGTGAAGTGGTTCAACGCGGAGAAGGGCTTCGGCTTCATCGCCCCGGAGGACGGCTCCGCCGATGTGTTCGTCCACTACACGGAAATCCAGGGGTCGGGGTTCCGCACCTTGGAGGAGAACCAGAAGGTCGAGTTCGAGGTGGGGCAGAGCCCCAAGGGTCCGCAGGCCACCGGCGTGCGTGCCATCTGACCGACAGACGACTCTGAACGACGGCGATCGTCCGTGTCCTGACTGCGGCGATCTACCGAACACCCCCGCGCGCCCGGACATCGGGTTCCGCGGGGGTGCTTCGTATTCGGGCTCGATGGTGCGGCTTGGCGCCACGGCGTCCCCGTCGGCCTGCCTTACTGTCGACTCGTGAGCCAGCTGTCCTTCTTCTCTGCGGAGTCGGTGCCCCCCGCGGTCGCCGACCTGACCGGGGTGCTGGCGGCGTCGGGTCAGCTGGTCATCGTCGGCGGCGGGGCTCGGTTGTCGGTCGTCGTCGACGCGGTCTGGAGGGCGGCCGCGCTGGCAGACATGATGGTGGCCGCCGGCCTGCAACCCGAGATCGCCCGCACCGAGGACGACACCCCGCTGGTGCGCACCGCCGTCGATGCCCGATTGCGGGACATCGCATCGGAATGGACCCGCGGAGCGGTCAAGACCGTCCCGTCGCGGTGGCTGCCGGGGCCTCGTGAGCTGCGGGCCTGGACGTTGGCGGCCGGCAGTCCGGAAGCCGACCGCTACCTGCTGGGGCTGGACCAGCACGCTCCGGACACCCATTCGCCGCTCGCGTCGGCGCTGATGCGGGTCGGCATCGCGCCGACCCTGATCGGCACCCGGGGGGCCCGGCCGGCGTTGCGGATCAGTGGCCGCAGACGGCTGTCTCGCCTGGTGGAGACGGTGGGGGAACCTCCGGAGGGTAGCGAGGCGCTGGCGGCCTGGCCGCGGGTCTGACAGGCTCTCGGCAGACACCCGGTTTGCGTCAGGGACTCCGGGGGTGCGAAATTGTGAGATGTCCGGGGGTATCGGTGGGGGATTCACACCAGTATCCAGAACCGCATGATCCAGAACAGAAGAAGTGGAGCGTAGGCGCAGTTGGCTGACGACGACCGGCCCGGCTCAACGAGTGGCGGGAAGCGTGACAACGGCAACGTTCGGCGACTCGTCATCGTCGAGTCGCCCACCAAAGCGCGCAAGATAGCGGGCTACCTGGGCCGCAACTACATCGTGGAGTCCTCCCGCGGCCACATTCGAGACCTGCCCCGCGCCGCCGCCGACGTCCCGGCCAAGTACAAATCGGAGTCCTGGGCCCGCCTCGGTGTCAACGTCGACCACGACTTCGAGCCGCTCTATGTCGTCAGCCCGGAGAAGAAGGCCACCGTCACCGAACTCAAGAGCCTGCTCAAGGGTGTCGACGAGCTATATCTGGCGACCGACGGCGACCGCGAGGGCGAGGCGATCGCCTGGCACCTCCTGGAGACCCTGAAGCCCAGGATCCCGGTTCGGCGGATGGTATTCCACGAGATCACCGAGCCGGCGATCCGGGCGGCCGCCGAGGATCCCCGCGACCTCGATATCGATCTGGTCGACGCGCAGGAGACCAGGCGCATCCTGGATCGGCTGTACGGCTACGAGGTCAGCCCGGTGCTGTGGAAGAAGGTCGGCCCCAAGCTGTCGGCCGGCCGGGTCCAGTCCGTGGCGACCCGCATCATCGTGCAGCGTGAGCGCGAACGTATGGCCTTCCGCAGCGCTGCCTACTGGGATGTGCTGGCTGAGTTGGACGCCAGCGTCTCGGACCCGAACGCCACCCCGCCCAGGTTCAACGCCCGGCTCGTCGCTGTCGACGGCAAGCGGGTGGCGACCGGCCGCGACTTCGATTCCCTGGGCAGCGTCCGCAAGCCGGCCGAGGTCACCGTCCTCGACGAGGTCGGCGCCGGCGCGCTGGCCACCGGGCTGCACGGCTCGGCGCTGACCGTCGCCTCCGTTGAGGACAAGCCCTACACTCGCCGGCCCTACCCGCCGTTCATGACCTCGACGCTGCAGCAGGAGGCCGGCCGCAAGCTCCGGTTCAGCTCCGAGCGCACGATGAGCGTCGCCCAGCGGCTCTATGAGAACGGCTACATCACCTATATGCGCACCGACTCGACGAATCTGTCGGCCAGCGCCATTGATGCCGCCCGCAACCAGGCCCGTCAGCTCTACGGCGACGAGTATGTCCATCCTTCGCCGCGTCAGTACACCCGCAAGGTCAAGAACGCTCAGGAGGCACACGAGGCGATCCGCCCGGCGGGCGAGACCTTTGCCACCCCGGGCGCTCTGCACTCGGAACTGGATGCCGACGGGTTCCGACTCTACGAGCTCATCTGGCAGCGCACGGTCGCGTCGCAGATGGCCGACGCCCGCGGCACCACGTTGAGCCTGCGGATCACCGGCAGTGCCGCGGACGGCCGCGAGGCGACATTCGCGGCCAGCGGCCGGACCATCACCTTCCCGGGTTTCCTGAAGGCCTATGTGGAGACCGTTGACGAACTCGCCGGCGGCGAGGCCGACGATGCCGAGAGCCGGCTTCCGCAGTTGCGGCAGGGCCAGCGGGTGGACGCCACCCGGCTGACGGCCGACGGACACTCCACCAATCCGCCGGCCCGCTACACCGAGGCCTCATTGGTCAAAGCCCTCGAGGAACTCGGAATCGGCCGTCCCTCAACGTATTCCTCGATCATCAAGACCATTCAGGATCGCGGATACGTGCACAAAAAGGGCAGCGCGCTGGTGCCGTCATGGGTGGCCTTCGCGGTGACGGGCCTACTCGAGCAGCATTTCAGCCGCCTGGTCGACTACGACTTCACCGCCGCCATGGAGGATGAACTCGACGAGATCGCCTCCGGCCACGAGCAACGCACCAACTGGTTGCACAACTTCTACTTCGGCGGTGAGCACGGCGTCCCGCATTCGATCGCCCGCGCCGGCGGTCTCAAGAAGCTGGTAGGGGTGAACCTCGAGGGAATCGACGCCCGCGAGGTCAACTCGATCCCTTTGTTCGATGACGAGCAGGGCCGCCCGATCTATGTCCGGGTCGGCAGGAACGGTCCCTATCTCGAACGGATGATCCTCGGCGAGGACGGCGAGCCGACACCGCAGCGGGCCAATCTCAGCGACGAGATCACCCCTGACGAGCTGACCCTCGAGTTGGCCGAAACGCTTTTCGCCACACCGCAGGAGGGCCGGGTGCTCGGTGTCGACCCCGACACCGGACACGAGATCGTGGCGCGCGACGGGCGGTACGGACCGTACGTCACCGAGGTGTTGCCCCCGCCGCCGGACGACGACCCGGGCGTCACGGCCAAGAAGGGTAAGAAACCCACCGGGCCCAAGCCGCGGACCGGTTCGCTGTTCCGCTCGATGGACCTGCAGTCGGTCACCCTCGAGGATGCACTCAAGCTGCTGTCGCTGCCCAGGCTGGTCGGCGCCGACCCGCAGAGCGGTGAGGAGATCACCGCGCAGAACGGCCGTTACGGCCCCTATCTCAAGCGTGGTACCGACTCCCGCTCGCTGGCTTCTGAGGATCAGATCTTCGACATCACCCTCGATGAGGCGTTGAGGGTTTACGCCGAACCCAAACGGCGGGGCCGGCAGGGGGCTGCCACGCCGCCGCTGCGCGAGCTGGGGACCGATCCCGCCTCGGGTAAACCGATGGTGATCAAGGACGGTCGGTTCGGCCCCTATGTGACCGACGGCGAGACCAACGCCAGCCTGCGCAAGGGCGATGACGTCTTGAGCATTACCGACGATCGAGCTTCCGAACTGCTGGCCGAGCGCCGTGCCCGGGGCCCGGTCAAGAAGGCGGCCAAGAAGACGGTTCGCAAAACGCCGGCCAAGAAAGCCACCAAGAGGGTGGCCAAAAAGGCCTGAGCCGCAACGGTGCTCACACCCGAAGCGCCACACCGACCAGTGCCACCACTCCCACCCCGGCGATGAAGGCCGACATCACTCCGGCGATCGAGTACGGCATGGCGCCGTATTCCTCGCGGAGGGTCCGCATCGCCTGGCGGTGCTGCACCCAGGCCAGCGCAAGTGCCGTCAGCCCGGCGACGATGAGAAGTACCGCGAACAGCTGCGGGCTGATGATCGGTTGGCGCAACTGCTCATTGGTCTGCAGGTACTGCATGAACTGGTAGATGCCGAAGCCGAAGGCGATCATCGAGGTGCAGGTGCGGACCCAGGCCATCAGGGTCCGTTCCAGCGCCAGTCGGGTGCGATCGGCGGCCAATCGGGTCGATGCGTCCAGGGGTGACATAGTCTCAGCCTGACATTTCCGGGCGTTCGCCGGGCGCAGCCAGGTTCAGCGGCCGCGCCAGTTGAGTGGGTGCCGTGCGCCCGCGTAGCTCTACGACCTCGCCGACCTGCCAGCACAGCGCTTCGGCATCCAGCGCTCCGCTCACCGTGATCGCCGAGGCCAGCACGTGGCCCTCTTCGAGCTTGGCCAGCTCGGTCAGCCGGGCCGCCTCGTTGACGGGGTCGCCGATCACGGTGTATTCGAACCGGGCCTGCGCGCCGATATGGCCGGCGATGGCCCGTCCGGCCGACACCCCGATTCCGAACTCGGTCTGGCCGAGCACTGCGGCCAGCTCGTCGTGCAATTCCCGCGACGCCGTCAGGGCGGCGCCGGAGGCGTCGGGGTGTTCGATGGGTGCACCGAAGATGCACAGCGCGGCGTCACCCAGGAATTTGTTGACGAAACCACCGTGGTTCTGCACGGTGTCGACGACAACCCGGAAGAACTCGTTGAGCAGGCTGACGACTTCGGCTGGCGGACTGGTCGCGGCCAGTTGGGTGGAACCGACCAGATCGACGAAGAGCACCGCGACATCGCGCTCCTGCCCGCCGAGTTCGGTGCCGCGCTCCAGCGCCCGTCGCGCGACGTCCTCACCGACATAGCGGCCGAACAGATCCCGCATCCGCTGACGCTCGCTGAGCTCGCGGACCATATCGTTGAAGCCGGCCTGCAGCAGACCTAGTTCGCTGGCGTCGTAGATCTGCATATGCGCGTTGTAGTTGCCGCGTTGCACTTCCCCGAGCGCCCAGCGCAGCTGCCGCAGCGGGTCGGAGATCGCCATCGCCGAGAGGATGTTGCCCAGCAGGCCGATCACCAGAGCGGCGATCGCCATCAGCAAGAGCGGGACGAGCAGGCTGTCCGCGGACGAGTTGAGCAGGGAGAACTTGCTCGCGGCGATGGACAGGATGATCATCAGCAGAGGCACCCCGGTGGACAGCACCCAGGCCAGCACCAGTCGCAGCACCACCCCCGGCCGGCGGAAGTTCTCCGGTACGCCGCCGCGCAGTGCCGCGACGGCCACCGGGCGCAGCACCCGTTCGGACTGCAGATAGCCGATGATGGCTGTCGCGGTGGCACCGAGCAGAGTCGCCACCGCCATCACCGGTGCGGACTGGCTGGCGACCGGCCAACTGGCGCCGATGAACACCACCGCGCCGATCAGCCACAGCGTCATGCTGATCATCGAGCGGTAGGCGGGCATCCGAAGGGCCCGCAACCGGGCACCTTCGGTGGCCGCGGGATCGTCGGCGGTCAGCATCGCGTCCTGGCGTTGCCAGCGGAAGACCGGTCGTAGCAGGGTGAAACTGATCGAGGCGCCGACCGTGAACGAGACGATCAGATACGTCAGGAATACCGCCAGATTGGCGGCCGGGAGGTCCTGGAGCTTGATCCGGTCGGCCGGTGGCAGGCCGAACCGCAGGAACCCCAGCACCAGCAGAGCGCCGATGATGTCGGCCTGCAACAGGCCCAGGGAGAACACCGGCCACGGTGTGCGGACCACCCAGCGGACGAACTCGCGGATCCGCCCGCGCGGGACCGGCGCGGTAGTCACCGCCTCACCGTAGCGGTCCCGAGCGGGGTAGGGGGAACACTGGCAAGCCGGTGCCGATGCCCTTGTCGTGGCTGCCGATTAGTGTTTCAGCGATGTCCGGTGTGTTCACGCGGCTGGTCGGCCAAAGCGCGGTGGAGTCGGAGTTGGTGGGCGCCGCATGGGCGGCGCGGGGTGATTCTGCTCACGGCGCCGCCGCAACCGGCTCGATGACACATGCTTGGTTGATCACCGGGCCTCCGGGTTCCGGGCGGTCGGTGGCCGCGTTGTGCTTCGCGGCGGCTCTGCAGTGCACCTCGGAGGGCACCCCGGGGTGCGGGCAGTGCCGGGCATGCACCACGGCAATGGCCGGAACGCATGCCGATATCCGTCGGGTGATCCCCGAGGGCTTGTCCATCGGAGTCGATGAGATGCGCGCCCTCGTGGCCGCCGCCTCCCGGCGCCCCAGCACCGGGCGCTGGCAGATCGTGGTCATCGAGGACGCCGACCGGCTTACCGAGGGCGGGGCGAACGTGCTGCTGAAGGTGGTGGAGGAGCCGCCGGCGTCGACGGTGTTCCTGCTGTGCGCGCCCTCGGTCGATCCGGAGGACATCTCGATCACCTTGCGGTCCCGGTGCCGGCACGTGGCTCTGCTGACCCCGTCGGCCGATGACATCGCCCGGGTGCTTATGGAGCGGGACGGATTGGCCGAACCGGAGGCCCGCTGGGCGGCTGCGGTCAGCGGCGGGCATGTCGGGCGGGCCCGCCGGCTGGCCACCGACCCGGAGGCCCGGGCCCGCCGCGACCGGGCGCTGGGGATGGCCCGAGACGCCGCGACCCCGTCCCGCGCCTACGCCGCGGTGGAAGAACTGGTGGCCGCCGCCAAGGATGAGGCCGTGTCGCTCACGCAGCGACGTAATGAGGCCGAGGTGGAGGAACTCCTCGTCGCGCTCGGATCAGGTGGGACCGGTAAGGGCACGGCGGCGGTGCCGCGCGGTTCGGCCGGCCCGCTCAAAGACCTCGAGAAGCGGCAGAAGTCCCGCCGGACCCGGGCCGAACGGGACGCCCTGGACCGCGCCCTGGTCGACCTGGCGACCTACTTCCGCGACGCGCTGATGGTGTCCAGCGGAGCCGACGCGGTGGCGGTCAGCCACCCCGATATGTCCGAGCGGGTCGCGGCCCTGGCCGCGCACGCACCCCGGGACCGGCTGTTGCGCTGTATCGAGGCGGTGCTGGCCTGCCGGGAGGCGCTCGCCGGCAATGTCAAGCCCAAGTTCGCCGTTGATGCGATGGTCGCGACCATGGGTCAGGCGCTTCGTTCCGGGGAGTAGAATCTGTCCTCGGCCCGGCCGAAAGGCTCTTCGCGCAAGCGCCCATCGCCGGCCACGCCGCCTTAGCTCAGTCGGTAGAGCGATTCACTCGTAATGAATAGGTCAGGGGTTCGATTCCCCCAGGCGGCTCCAGTTTGTCCACGCACGTCAGCCCGGCTCTGATGGCGGCGGCCCCGATCAGACCGACCATCGCGCCCCGATTGTGGGCACACTTTGGGCACATCGCCCGATGCGCGGGGACTCTCACTTCTGCTTCCTCAGGTCGTTCAGGGCGGCGGCGACGGTGTCGAGCTCCTCGTCATAGAGGTGGGCGTAGATACGGGCGGTGGTCGTGATGGAGGCATGGCCCATCGCCTTTTGAATCCACCTGAGGTCCGCACCGGCCAATCGGGCCAGACTGCCGAATGTTCGCCTCAAGTCGTGCGGTGTCACGCCCTCCAGACCCAGCGACTCGATCGCCTTGTCCCATCCTGACCGGGCGCGCCAGTTCCCGTTCCGGAGGTAGCCGCCCTCGGGTGCCGGGAACACCAAGTCGTTCGGGCGGCGACCCTCGATCCTGGCCTTCAGGATGTCCCGGAGAAACGCGGGAATGCCGATATCGCGAGTCGAGGCGACACTCTTGGGGACATCGACGTCCATGTGGCCCGCAACTTCGGTCGCCCGCTCGAAGACCCGCACCCGATTGCGCGTCAGATCAACGTGGAGGACGCGCAAGCCGGCAGCCTCCGACCAGCGCAGGCCGAGGTAGGCCATGCACAGCACGATGTCTCCATGCTTGCCGAGTTTGTCGGCGAGGGCGTCGACCTCATCCGCGGTCAGGATGCGCTCTCGGGCCGGGGGACGGGCCGGGAGGTCGACGCCCCGCGCGACGTTGTGTGGCAGCCGGCGGGTAGAGACACCGTGCTCGAGAACGAGGCATAGGACTCGGTGGGCGTATCGGACGGTCTCTGCTCCTTTGGTCTTCGACAGCGAGGCGACCCAGTCGGCGACGTCGCCATGCTCGATCTTGCCGATCGGCCACAGCTGGAACTGATTAAGCGCGTGTTGCATCGCGACGCGGTAGTTCTGCTGCGTTGTATTCCGGCGGTGGGTCAGAGTGGTTCGCTCGTACTCCTGCCAGAGGCTGAGCAGTGTCATGCGCCCGCGCTGCGGGTCTACGAACTCACCGCGGCGCATCCGGCCACGCAACTCGGCGTCGAAATCTTCGGCGTCGCGGCGGCGGTCGAAGGTTCGTGAACGCTGGCGCTGATCCGGGGTGCGATAGCGGACGCGCCAACGCACCCGGCCCGCGGCGTTGAGTCGCTTCTCGATCACGCGACCCTCTTGGTGTCTTCGATCCAGCGAAGTACCGCGGCCGCATCGAAGCGGCGATGCTTGCCGATCTTGAACGATGGCGGTCCCTCGCCATGGACCGCCCAGTGATGGACAGTCGACACCGGGACGCACAGGATCTCGGCGACGTTCTTGACCGTCAGCAGCCGCGGGAACGTAATGCCGTCGTTCATCATCTGGCCCTCCTCTGGGTGATTGCGTTTCGCGTCTGTTCAGCCCGCCACTGCGCGTACTCCCTTGACCGCGCTGCCGCCGCAAGCGCGAGGGCTCTGTCGCCGCTGCGCGTCCAGCCGCTCCCTTGGAAGGCCCACGATCCGACGATCAGCGTCGAACTCTCCTCGTCCGCGAGCAGCCGCTCTTCAAGCCCCGCTGGATCAAGCGGATTGCCGCGGCGCTCGAGGTCAGCTCGCAGGAGTTGGAAGCGATGCCGAGCACGACGCAGCGCTCCGAGGGTGATCGAGTAGCGCCGCGACTTGGTCGAGAAATGACCGCGAAAGCCAAGGGTCCGGTTCCGCTTTAACAGCAACAGATACGGAGAATCCTCACCCTCCGCTACGCCGCGGGTGGCGAGTTGCTTGCACGTCTGCTCAAGCATCCGGAGATGAGAATCGCGGAGTTGCGCGGGATTCAGTGCAGTGACGTCTTTGGTGGCATACTTCGCGAGATAGCCGGCCACCTGCTCGGAATGTAGCGAATCCGATTGATAGTCAACACGTTTGGCTCCACGAACAGGGCGAACATCGATCTGAATACCCCATTGGATGAGCCGGTTGATGTCCTCGGCATCGACGGGAGGCGCGAAGTATTCGACACCGCTGACCACGCGGCGGAACGTCCTCGCCAGCTCGGCTTCGTCCAAGGGTGACGGCGAGCCCGGGCCCGACGGTCCGTCGAGGCGGAACAGGGCGTGAAAGTGGACCAGTCCTCGTGTCTGGAACTCGGCCACTTTCGCGTACTGAAGTGACGCCGACTCTCCAAGGGATTCCTCCGGTACACCCAACTCGGCGGCGATCCCCCGCCTCAGTGCCATGACCGTTCGGCGCCAGAGTTCGGGAGCCCACCAGTTCCAGACGACGGCGCCCTCCCAGTCGTAGCACTCGTCACACAGCGGGGCGCCGACTTCATCGTCGTCGGGTTCGTGAATGGACATGCAACCCGTCGGCCTTCCGTGCCGACACTTCTCTGACTTGTCCCGGGGGCGACACCGGCCGCCGGCAGCAGAACCTGCCACTGGGCGCGGCCCGTGAACAGAGCCGAAGGATGGAGCGGTGAACGTCGCGAACAGGACTGGATTACGAGCCACGCCGGTCGATACGGTTTTGCCGCCGACCAGACCCGCTCGAAGCATCTCGAACGTGTCGCGGGCGTAGACCCGCGAGCAGGACGGGCACACGTCGGCGCGCCTGTTGCCGCAGGGGCGGTAGACGACCCCGAGCGGGGACTGGTCGGACGAGAAGGTATTCAGCACTTGGCCTGTCGAGGGGTCCACGGTGGTCGAGCTCCCGACTAGGCGCACGGGGCGTGCGCAGTAGCCAACCCTCGCCGCGGTTTCCGCCCAGGCGTCGAAGGACCCGTCTGCGACCCGTTGGACTAGCGCTTCCGTGGTAGCCGCGCTGAACGCGGAGATGTCGAGCGGGGCGGTGTCCCCGAACCCGGGAAACCTTGAGTTCGGGGACACCGCCATTGCGTGCACTTGAGCACCAATTCCTGATTGCTGCGGGAGGACTACGCGGCGCCCTTGTCCACTGCGCTGCCCGGCGCGACGATGCTGTCGGCGCGGAAGGACCACGCGATTCGGGGCCGCGATCCCGTCTCGTCGATGTAGGGCAGCGCCGTCAGGCCTGCGAACTCGATAGGCGTCCACGGGAACGGCGTCTTGTTCGCCGGGACGGCCGGTTGGGTCTTGGACACGAACTTCACCGTCACTGCCGTGTCGCGCTTAGCGGCGTCCGGATCGGCGTCGAGCACCGTCGCCTGCCACAGCGGCAGTCCGGACTCCTTCTCGAGCGCCTGGGGCCGGACGCCGTCCGGTCCGATCGGGGAGTTGAAGTCGAGGACGGGCTCGACGCCGCCCTTCAGGTACGCGCCGTTGGGGAACACGGTCGAGTGGGTGAGGGGGATTCGCTTCTGGATGGTCATGGCATTCCTTTCTTTTTGGGCTAGCCATGTTGTACAACCGGATTATATGAACAGTCTGGCTAGCCATGTCAAGCATTTGGGGTGTGTTGCCCAAGGCGGCTAGTCAACTCGGTAGGATTGGGTTCATGAGCTTGGACATTGATGATCCGAGGCCGCCCTATCAGCAGGTGGCGACCAAGCTGCGGGCGGCAATCCTGACGGGAAAGCTCGGCCCGGGCGAGCGCCTGCCCACGCAGGTCGAACTGTCGAAGACCTATGGCGTCGCGCGAATGACGATTCAGCAAGCCCTGCGGATTCTGAAAGACGACGGCCTGATCGCTACTCGTCAGGGCAGCGGGATGTTTGTCCGCGAGCGGACTGCTCGGCCGATCGGACTTAAGCCGCATCTCGAGCAGGGGTTCAGAAGTCCACACGTTCGTATCGACTTCTGCGGCTACACCGCTGAGACGCTCCACGGCATTGTTACTGAGCCACTAGATCGGATCCGCGAAGGCGGTTTGCAGCCCGAATCGGTTCGACTGCGGCTGTTGCTGCCTGATCTGTCGATTCCGTTGGCGTTGCCTGTCGCCGTCGATGACGACGCTGCCCTATCGGAGCTCGTCCGTAAGAGGATGGCTGGAATCAGTGCCCGCCACCTTGGCGCCATCCAAGCCGCGGTTGAAGAACTTGAGCGCCTTGATCTCGTCGCGGACGCGAAAGTTAAAGTAAGGATTTATGATTCGTCCCCATTGTTCAAGGCGTACATCATCAACGACACCGACGCATTCTTTGGTTTCTACCCGGTCATGCGACACGACGTCCCAATCGACCGCAAGAGCGTCGCGATTTTCGACCCGATGGGTAAAGACGCGGTCATGTTCCACTACACCGACGACGGCGATCCGGAATCGACCGAAACCCAGTTCGTGACGCAGACCCGTAACTGGTTCAACAGCATCTGGGACTCCATCGCGAGGCCACTGACATGACCGACGCAGCTGAGATCATCGCAAACGCGGGAGCGCTTCTCCTCGATTTCGATGGACCGATCACTGCACTCATGCCGGCGCCGCTGAACGCTGAAGCTGCGGACCGGGTCCGCGCTGCGCTGCGACAATTTCCGCCTCCCGAGGAAATCCGCACGACGACTGATCATCTGGCTGTTCTTCGCTATGTCGCCGAATGCCTACCTGCCGAACTCAACCGAGTTGAGGAGGTGTGTTCCTCGGCAGAGGTCGACTGCGCTCGGCGCAGCCAGCCGAGTCCGGAGATTCGGGAAATCCTCGGCAACGCTCGCCACCAAGCGGTTCCCCTGGCGGTCGTCAGCAACAACAGCCAATCAGCGGTCGAGGAGTTCCTGGACCGCTTCAGTTGGACGACCACGATTGAGGTGCTCGCCTGCCGAACACCGGCGACGGTGTTGAAGCTGAAGCCTGACCCGTACCTCGTGTGTAAAGCCGTCGAACAACTCGGCGTAGAGGCAGGCCGCTGTGTCTTCATCGGCGACTCGGCCACCGATGTCGAGGCCGGGCGGGCCGCGGGAGTGCGAGTTATCGGACTGGCGAAGACGCGGCAACGTGGGCAGGAACTGCTCGACGCCGGTGCTGTAGCCCTGATCGAGCGTTAGCCCCGGTCGTGGGGGCGCTTAATGGAGCCGCCCACCGCTCCGCGTGTAGGCGGCCGGGTAAGTAGGCCGCGGTCACGGGCTTTCTCGATCCAGCTCACGACCGTCCGCGGGCTCACGCAGTACTCCTCGGCGAGGCTGGCCGCGTACCCGCGTCCACGGACGGTGTACTCGCGGGCGATCGTGGTCAGGAATTCATCGCTCAGCTTGGGGTGCTGCAGTCGGGTCCCGGTCGCGATCGAGGGAAACCCGGTTGTGGGGAGATCGGCATCGAAGGGGTCGATGCCCTCCTCGAGCATCGCCGGCATCAGCCCGGTCACCACATGCAGTGGCGAGGCCCACCGGAACTCGCGCTGAAGGGTGGCGATGTCCAGCCCGTTCGGTGCTTGGAACGTCATGCTGATCATTTCGGGGGTGCCGGCGACGAGATCGATCGTTGCCTCGATCCGGACGTCGGTAGACCCTTCCCCGTTCGTATTCACCCAGTCGATCACCACGGGTAGATCGACCACGACGTCCCCGACCGTCCAAGGGTGGCGAACCCCGGCGGCGCGGATGATTCGTGACGAAACACCGGGAGGGCGTAGGGCGCGAGGTTCCTCAGACAGAGTGCGTTCGTCAGCCACCATGGCGGGGATTCTTTCAGACCCGCAGCAAGTCGTGCTCGTAGGAAGTTGCCTCAGGGAATCGGAGTTTCCATAGTTTCGTGACAACCTTCCATGCTCGGGTCTTCTTCTCGCGCGAAGGCCCGTTGGGATGACATTTTGATCCGATGACCACCTCGCCAGTTAATTTGCTCGATCAGCCGCGATATCGCCAGGTGCGCAGGACGTATCGCGTGGGCCGGGTGGGTGCGTTGGCGATCGCCCTGGGTGTGGGCTCGGCGGTGGTGTCGATGCCGATGGCGTTCGCTGACACGACTGGATCGGCTGGTTCGAGTTCGAACGCGGCGGACTCCTCTAGCGCCGGTAGCAGTTCGTCGTCGTCGAGTTCGTCGGCGACGGGTAAGCGCGCCCCGCGGAACCCCGGATCTCGGTCGGGTGTCCGCAGCGCGGGCGCCTCGGATGACAGTTCGAACGCCAGCAGCGACGCCTCCCCTCAGGCGCGTGGGCGTGCGGGCGCCGGAGGCTCGAGCACCGCGACTGCCCCGTCGCGGCGCGGTCAGAATTCCGATCCGGTGGCCGACCTCACCGTCCCGGTCGACAACAAAGGGGGGCCGGATTCAGCCACTGGTCCGGCCACCTCGGTGACCTCGACTCCGTCGGTGCCTGCGCCGGCCGTCGACGTGCCGACTGAGTCGAAGAAGTCTGATTCGGCGCTGATCGGGGCTGTTCCGGCGGCGGCCGCGGCGGTGTCGTCTTCGGCGGCTACTCCGGGTGCGGCGGCGGTGGAGGCGCCGGCGATGACCGCTGCGCAACCGCGTGGTGCGGTTAACGGTTTAGCCTCGAATCTGCTGTCGTGGCTGGGCGTCGGTGCCGGTGGTGACGCCCCGGCTGCTGCGCCGTTGGCCTGGGCGGCGTTGGCGGCGAGCCGCCGCGAGTTGGGTCGTATGTCGACGGCTCCCGGTGCGGCGGCGGCGACCACCAGTGGTGAGCCGGCCGATACGTTGGCGGTGCTGTCTCCGAGTGCTGCGGTGACGGCGTCGGTGACGGCTAATCCGATCGCCGATTTCATCCGGATCTTCATCGGTAGCGGGACCGCGGATAACCCGAACGCGGGCATTCTGTGGGGCAACGGCTATTCCTATACCGCGGCGTCGTGCACCGGGGGGCAGGCCTGCGATGGTGGTAACGGCGGGCTGATCGGTAATGGCGGGTCGGGCTTTAACGGCGGTAACGGCGGGTCGGCGGGCTGGTTCGGTAACGGCGGCAACGGCGGGGCCGGGATCAACGGCGGCGCCGGTGGGGCCGGTGGGGCCGGCGGGTTGTTCGTGGGTAACGGCGGCAACGGCGGGGCCGGTGGGGCGGCGGTCACCGCCGGGCTGACTGGTGGGGCCGGCGGTGCCGGCGGGAACACCGGTTTCTTGTCGGTGTTCTCCGGGGCCGGGTCCGGCGGGGCCGGCGGGGCCGGGCATGTGACCGGTGGTGATGGTGGTGCCGGCGGGGCCGGTGGGCGGTCCTGGCTGCTCAACAGCCGCGGCGGTGCCGGCGGGGCCGGCGGGGACGCCGGGGCCGGCGGCGGTAACGGCGGGGCCGGCGGGGACGCCGGGGCGGCCGGGGCACTGGCGGTCCTGAGCCGCGGCGCGGCCGGCGGTACCGGCGGGGATGGCAGCGGCGCCGGTAACGGCGGGTCCGGCGGTAACGGCGGCAATGCTGCGGCCATCGCGCTGTGGGGCCGCGGCGGTAACGGCGGGGCCGGCGGCGCCAGCGCGACCGGGGCCGGCGGTACCGGCGGTGACGGCGGGGCCGCCCCGTTCGTCTCGCTGCTGGCCGTGGGCGGGTCCGGCGGGGACGGCGGTGACGGCGCCACCGGCGGTAACGGCGGCAACGGGGCCAGCGCAGGCTGGCTGTCGGTGTACAACGCCGGCGGTGACGGCGGTGACGGCGGGACCGGCAACGGCGGCAACGGCGGCAACGGCGGCAACGCCGGGGCCAGCACCCTGGCCTCCCTGATCGGGCTGGGCGCCGACGGCGGTAACGGCGGGGCCAGCACCACCGCCACCGGCGGTAACGGCGGGGCTGGCGGGGACTCCGGCTTCCTCACGGTGTGGGGCATCGGCGGGGACGGCGGGACCGGCGGGGACGGCGATAACGGCGGGGACGGCGGGGCCGGCGGACGCGGCGGGCTGGTCCTGGGCGGCGGCGGTGACGGCGGTAACGCCGGATCGGGGGCGGCCGGGCTGGGCGGCAACGGCGGCGACGGCGGCAGCACCGGCCTGCTGTCGATCATCGGCAACGGCGGAAACGGCGGAAACGGCGGGGGCAGCGTCGGGGTCAACGGCCGCGACGGGGTGCTGCCCGGGGAGTCGGGCACCGACGGCGGCCCCGGCGGGGACGGCGGACGCGGCGGCGACGGCGGGGACGGCAGCTGGATTTTGGGCCGTGGCGGCAACGGCGGCAACGGCGGCTCCGCGGCCGGCGGCAACGGCGGCAACGGCGCCGCCGGCCGCAACGGCACCGAGGCCAACCCCGACGGCCAGGCCGGCGGTAACGGCGGCAACGCCGGGGACTCCGGCACCGGCGGTGGGGCCGGACAAGCCGGCCAGGCCAACATCCTGTTCTTCTTCGCCAACAACGGCACCCCCGGCAACGGTGGCACCGCCACCGGCGCCGGCAACGGCGGCAACGGCGGGGCCGGCGGGGCCGGCTGGAGCTCCACCATCGCCGGACGCGACGGCGGGGCCGGCGGGGCCGGCGGCAACGGCGGCAAGGGCGGGTCGACGGGCAATGGCGGTAACGGCGGTGCCGGCGGGGAAGGCGGCAACGGGCTAGCCGGGACGAACGGCGCCACACCAGGGGGGGACGGCACTGAAGGCACCGACGGCGGAGCCGGTGGAGCCGGCGGCAATGGCGGTGACGCCGGGGCGAATTCCGGCGACGGCGGCAACGGCGGGAACGGCGGGAACGGCGGTCTGGCGGGTGACGGCGGGGACGGCGCCGACGGCGACGCCACCACTCCCGACGGAGGCAACGGCGGCAACGGCGGCGACGCCGGCACCGGCGGTAACGGCGGCACCGGCGGGACCGCGCCGCAGGGCACGGTAGGAACCAACGGCAGCACCGGACAAACCCCGCTGTCCGGCAACGGCGGTGACGGCGGGGACGGCTACAGCACCACCGTCCTCGGCGCCGACGGCGGTAACGGCGGTAACGGCGGTAACGGCGGCAGCTACGGCAGCGGCGGCATGGGCGGTGACGGCGGAACCGGTGGTGCCGGTGCCCCTGGGAGCCTGGGCGTGATCGCCACGGTCGCCGTCGGTGACGGCCCGCGCGGGGTGGCGGTCGACGCCACCGGCGGATCGGTGTACGTGACCAATCAACTCGGCAACACCGTGTCGGTGATCGACGCCGCCACCAACACCGTGACCGCCACCTGGACCGGCGCGGGCGATCTCAGCCGGCCCTCCGGTATCGCGATCTCCCCCACCGATGGCCGCATCTGGGTCACCGACAACACAACCCCGGGCGAGGTGACGGTCCTCGATGCCGCCGGCAACGTCGTCCTCACTCAGCCGACCGGCGGCGACGACTCGCTGGGTATCGCGATCGACGCCAACACCGTAGTCATCACCAACTACTTCTCCAACGACGCCACCGTCATCTCCTTGAGCGGTGGCGAGGCAGTCGTCCCCGTCGGCACGGAGCCGAAGTACGTGGCGCTCAACCCGGCCGGCACCCTGGCCTACGTCAGCAACCGGGGGACCGGGATCGGGGCCAACTCGGTCTCGGTGATCGACATCGCCACCCGGACCGTGACCGCAACCATCTCCACCGACAGACCGTCGGGAGTGGCGGTCACCCCCGACGGCGCCCTCCTCTACGTCACCAACGAATTTGCGGACACCGTCTCGGTGTTCGACACCGCGACCAACACCCTGATCACGACCATCGCCGTCGGTAACGAACCCGCCCAGGTGGCCATCAACTCCGCCGGAACGCAAGCCTTCGTCGTCAATACGCGAGGAACGTCGATCCTCGACCCGGGAACGGTCTCGGTGATCGACATCGCCACCAACACCGTGTCCGGCTCGATCGGTGTCGGTTTGCGGCCAGGCAGCCTCGTCATCAACCCCGCCGGTGACCGCATCTACGTCGCCAACTACAACGACGACACCGTCTCGGTGATCGAGTCGACGGCCCGCATCGCCGCCGGCAACGGCGGCGCCGGCGGTAAGGGCGGGGACGCCGGGCAGTTCGGCAACGGCGGCGCCGGCGGTAACGGCGGCGCCGGCGGCGACGTCAGGACCGGTGGTGCCGGTGCCCCTGGGAGCCTGGGCGTGATCGACACGGTCACCGTCGGTGACGGCCCGCGCGGGGTGGCGGTCGACGCCACCGGCGGATCGGTGTACGTGACCAATCAACTCGGCAACACCGTCTCGGTGATCGACGCCGCCACCAACACCGTGACCTCCACCTGGACCGGCTCGGGCTATCTCCGTCGGCCCTCCGGTATCGCGATCTCCCCCACCAATGGCCGCATCTGGGTCGTCGACAACACAACCCCGGGCGAGGTGACGGTCCTCGATGCCGCCGGCAACTTCGTCACCACCCTGTCGACCGGCGGCGACGACCCGCTGGGTATCGCGATCGACGCCAACACCGCGGTCATCACCAACTTCTTCTCCAACGACGCCGCCGTCATCTCCTTGAGCGGTGGCGGGGCAGTCGTCCCCGTCGGCAGGGAGCCGAGGAGCGTGGCACTCAACCCGGCCGGCACCCTGGCCTACGTCAGCAGCCGGGGGGAAGGGGCCAACTCGGTCTCGGTGATCGACATCGCCACCCGGACCGTGACCGCAACCATCTCCACCGACAGACCGTCGGGAGTGGCGGTCACCCCCGACGGCGCCCTCCTCTACGTCACCAACGAAGTGGCGGACACCGTCTCGGTGTTCGACACCGCGAACAACACCCTGATCACGACCATCGCCGTCGGTAAGAGCCCCGGCCAGGTGGCCATCAACTCCGCCGGAACGCAAGCCTTCGTCGTCAATGGGCAAGGAACGTCGATCCTCGACCCGGGAACGGTCTCGGTGATCGACATCGCCACCAACACCGTGTCCCGCACGATCGGTGTCGGTTTGCGGCCAGGCGGCCTCGCCATCAACCCCGCCGGTGACCGCATCTACGTCGCCAACCTCAACGACGACACCGTCTCGGTGATCGGAATCGCCGGCTTCGCCGGTCCCGGTCTCGCCGGCGGCAACGGCGGCGACGGCGGCGCCGGCGGCAGGGGCGGCACGGTCAGCGGCAACGGCGGTGCCGGCGGCGTCGGCGGTACCGGCGGCAGCGGCAGCGACGGGCTGCGCGATACCGGAGCGCTCACCAGCGCCCCTGCCGGCACAGCAGGACTCGATGTTGACGGCACCGGCTACGAAATCGCCTTCGACGGCGGCCCGGGTTCCAACGGAACCGACCGGCAGAACGGCGGCGCCGGCGGTTCGGGCGGCTACGCCAAGTCCACACCGAACGGCCGCACCGGGGCATGGGGCAGCGCGGAGGGCGGCTGGGGGGGTAACGGCGGCGACGCCGGTGCCGGCGGCGGAACGGGAGGCGACGGCGGCAACGGCGGCTACGCCGATCCTGGTAGGGCCGGGGTCGGCTACGGCGGCGACGGCGGGACCGGCGGCACCGGTGCCAACGGCGGCGACGGCGGCGACGGCGGCGACGGCGGCGGTGTGTCCAACGCCGGCTTGGTCAGTACGAACCAACCCTTCGCGGCGGAGTTGTCCTACTGGTATCGGAATCCGATTCCGCCCGACTACAACTTCAGCCTGGCGGCGATAGGACCCTCGACGTTTGTCCTCCCGAATTCTTCGTGCACCGGTGGGTGCCTGAAGCCAGGACAGAAGTATTGGGTCGTGATCCAGGGTGCAGAACCACTGAGCCAAGTTGACAACAACTTCTGGGCGTACACGTCCTCGTCTAACGGCTCCGGCAGTGGGTTTTCACCCGTGAGCAGTGTCCTCGGCGTCAACACCCAGATCGGGTGGGTGCCGGGCCTCACCGAGAACAACCAGATGCGGATCCTGGCCGGCCTGGAGGGCGACCCCTCGGCGATTGTCGTCTCCGACAACCTGAGCGAGCAGACAACGGGCTTCCAGACGCTCAATAGCGGCACAACTTGGTACGCCCAGCAATTCGTCTGGACGGGTCCGGCAAACTACACCGGCCCGGTGTCGGTAACGCTGCAGATGTTCCTCACGCCGCAGACCTTCTTTCTCCCCGAACGCGCGCCCAGCATCTGGATCTACAGCGATGGCGCCTCCACCGGCGGCAACGGTGGCAACGGCGGCGCCGGGTCGGCAGGTGTGCTCGGCGGGCCCGGCGGTACGGGTGGTGCCGGCGGCAGCGGCGGCGACGCCCCCGCCGGGACCGCAGGTAACGGCGGCGCGGGCGGTGCCGGTGGCAGCGGAGGCCAGGGAAGTATCGGCGGTTCCGGCGGCACCGGTGGACAGGCCAGCGCAGCACTGGACGGTAACGCCCTCGTCGCGCCGGGTACCGGCGGCACCGGCGGTTCGGGTGGGACGGGCGGCAGCGGCGGCCCCGGCGGAACCGGTGGTGCGGGCGGTACGGGCGGCACCGGGCAGACGGCGTCCGGCCTCGGCGGCAAGGGCGGTGATGGCGGGCAGGGCGGCGCCGGATTCACCGGCGGATCCGGCGGCACGGGCGGTGACGGCGGGAACTCGCTGAACCCCGGACCGGGCGGAGTCGGCGGCGGCAACCCCGGCCAGAGCGGCGACCCGGGCGGCGTCGGCACGTCGGGCGACCCCGGCCAGAGCGGTGGCGGCGCCGTCGGAGTCGTCGGCGGGACCGGCGGTAGCGGCGGCGCGGGCGGCACAGGCGGCACAGGCGGCACGGGAGGCGCCGGCGGCACCGGGCAGAACGTTTAGATGGGCGGGAGCTCATGAGTTCATGGAGTCTTTCCATGATCGTGTGCACCGAGGAGGACACGCTGGCCCGGTGTCTGGACTCGGTGCACGGCGTGTTCGACGAGATCGTCATCGTCGATACCGGCTCGACAGACCGGACCAAAGAGGTCGCCGGCCGCTTCACGCCGCATGTGCTCGACTTCGAGTGGATCGATGACTTCGCCGCGGCCCGCAACCACGCCTTCGACCACGCCACCGGTCACTATGTGATGTGGCTCGATGCCGACGACGTGCTGCTACCGGCTGATCGCGCCAAGCTCCTGGAGTTGAAGAAATCCCTGGCTCCCCCGGTGGACGCGGTCACCAGCATTTACCACACCGCCTTCGACGACTCGGGCAACCTCGTCGCCAGCACCCGCCGGATCCGGATTATTCGGCGCGGCAGTGGTTTCCGCTGGGTCGGCGCCATCCACGAGGACCTTGCCGCCGCACAGCAGTACCACTACCTCGACACCGACATCGTCATCACCCACCGCAAACCCGACAGCCGCGCCGGCGTCTCGTATCGCAACCGCCGCATCTTCGAAAAAATGCTGGCCGAAGGCACCCCGATGCGGCCCGTCGACGAGTTGAACTACGCCCGGGAGTTGCAGGCGACCAAGGATTTCGACGCCGCGATCCCCCATTACGAACGTTTCCTGGCGTCCGAACCGGCTGACCCCGACCGGCACCTGTTCGCCCTGCACAAGCTCGCGACCTGCTACTACATGACCGGCCAGCGCGACAAGGAGTGGGAGTGCACGCTGAAGTCGCTGGAACTCGACGCCCCCCGGCCGGAGTTCAGCTGTCGCATCGGTGAGCGCTTCCTGAGCCGCAACCAGTTCCAGCAGGCCATTTTCTGGTACGAGACGGCCCTGACCAACCCGGCCGCGCACCGCACCGAGACCGTGGAGAACCACGCCTTCGCCACCTGGCTGCCCCACAAGCAACTCGGCATGTGCTATTTCCAGGTCGGCAACCTCGAAAAATCGCTGCACCACACCCGCATCGCACAGACCTACCAACCCGAGGACACGACGTACGCAGAAAACATCACCATGCTTGAACAGGCCATTAGCGCCGGTTCGCATGTTCCCATCTGATCTGCGATCGGCCTCAGAACTGCCTGCTTGATAGGTGCCTAAGACGGGGCGGGAGACCTCTGTTGGCGGAATTCTGTTGTGGCCCAACCTTAATGCGTGCTGATCTTGCAGGACGCGGACGGCACGGCGCGGGTGATCTTCAATGACCCCACGGCGCTCGCCGACCGCCGGCAGAGATCGGGTGACGCGCTGAAGTGACCTGTCGCGGTGGGCCTGATTATCCCGTCATGCAAGATGCGCGGTCAGCTGATCGACCGGTGGACGAACCGCGGAGGAGTCGATCGCATCGATTTTTCGGCTCCCCACATCCGGCGAACGTACTCATGATCGCGCTCGCTCAGGCCGGAGCGCGCATCTACAGGGTTTGGGCTGTCCATTGACATGGGCGAGGAGCACGAAACCACACCGCCTTCGACGACTCGGGCAACCTCGTCGCCAGCACCCGCCGTATCCGGCGGTACGGGCGGGGTCGGCGGGGCCGGTGCTGCGGGAGCGGACGGCGGCACGGCGTGACGGGGGGGTTCCTTTGACAGCAGCCGGTTCCTCGCGCTGTCGGTGGTCGGGGAGAGGGTGTCGCGGACGATCAGTTAGTAGGGGCTCCGCTGGAGGCCGAGTCCCGTGAGAACTTTCCTTACTGATTCAAGCGCGCCGTCGGCGCGGTCGATCCGGCGCACCCCGCATCTCATCTTCCAATGGATTCCGGGCGGTAAGACCCTACGTCTGTGAATTCACGCCGCGGCGGCCGCGACGGCGACGGCAGCCCTCTGGGCCGTTACCGGCGGACGCAAGCTCGCCGCCCGCTCGTCGTCGGGCACTCGCTCCTCCTCGGGCACGCCGCCGCCTGGGGGCGGCGGCTGGGGCCCCTACCCCACCCTCGTCGTCGCTCGGCCGCGCCGCCGGCGTTCGGCGCCACCGGTAAGACCCGCCAGGCCGCCGGCTCTGTCGCTCCCGGCGGCCGCCGCGGTGTGCAATTCACAGCCTTCGGGCCGTTACCGCCTCCACCCGTGAATCAAGATCAGTCGCCTACCCGCGGCGATCCGCCGCTTGATGGCGGGCGGGGGAGCAGCGCGGAACGTGGGCACATTTTGGGCACAAGCCACATGAAGCGCCCGGATCAGTTGGACCGAGTTCGTACGGTTCGCGCGGTTCGTGCCAGTTCATTCCCGCCGACCCGGGTCCGGAAACCTCTCGTAATGAATAGGTCAGGGGTTCGATTCCCCTAGGCGGCTCCACTTTGTCCCGCACTTCAGCCTGGCCCTGGTGGCGGCGGCCTCGGTCAGAACGCCCATCGCGCTACTCGATTGTGGGCTCGATTTGGGCACATCGCCCGATGCTGTCGACGAAACCCCAAGGAGTCACCACGTCCAGTGGCGATGCCCATCGGAATCGAGTGCTGGATGAATCCATCACCCGAGACGCCATTGGCCCAAAGTAGCGACTGCCCCTCCCGGCTCCCATTCCGCTCCATTTTGCCAAAACGTCACAGTGAGGACTTAGCCCAGCGGGCCGGGAGGAGGTTCCGGCTGGTCTGCCACCGCCATAGCCAAGATCAAGATGATCGGAACCCCGAGCCTTGCCTCTCGGAGCTTCTGCGTTTTGCCCAGCGGGCAGCGCTGTCGGCGAAGTGGGGAGTTTCTTCTTGGGTATGCGCCTCAGTCCAGTAGGTCAGCCGGATCAGATAGCCGGCCAGGCGCAGCAGTGGATTCAACCGTGCCCCCACCGTGCATGTGAACGTCGAGCGATTCGCGTCGAACGACTCGACCCGCATGTCCCAGGTGACCTGGATGTGCAGAGGCACAAACCTGAGGTAGCGGGCCTTGGTTCGCGGGCTGACGAGGAAGACGTGGCGCGGCTCCATTATCTCGGGACGATAGAGCTGAGTCATCATGAAGCCGGCGACTGTTTCGTCATTGCGGAAGACGTACCCCCCGTCGGTATCCTGATACACGAGCATTTGCTTGTGAGCACGCGACGCCGGTGTGCTGGCCAGATATTCGTCGTTGGAGAGGCTGGGTATCCAGCCTGCGAGATCAAATTGCTCAACAGGTAAATCGACGACTACAGAACAGGATGCGGTGAGACTGTCCGGCATGGCCATGGGCAACTCCTTCTAGGTTCTTCAACGTCTGGTGGAATCGGCGATCAGATTTGGTGGTGCCCGTGGTCAATCCAGTCAATCACCATGCTGGCGAACTGATCGCGCTGATCCTGATATGACAAATGCCCGCAATTCTCGAAAACCGTGAGTCGGCTGCGCTTCAGGCGGCTCGCGGCACGCCGTCCCGTTTCCGGCAGCAGGAACTGATCGAGATCACCCCAGAACAGCTGCACGGGTAAGTCCAATTCATCGAGATGGGGATCGATCGTCGCCAGATTTTCCGGATAGGCACGAAACCACTCGGTCACCGGCCCGAGTCGTCCGGCGTAGGAGGCGACATAGTCAGCGACCTCGGCGTCGCTGGGCGTGTAGTTGACATAGCCGAGCCGGATTGCGCCCTCCACAAAGGGCGCCGCACCGGCGATACGAAAGACCATCCGCCAAAACGCCGAATCCACTGCCTTGTCAATGATGCTGCCGTTGGCGGTCGGCAGCACACAAGGACCGTCTCCCACGATCAGACTCGTCGCTCGGTGCTCGCGGTGGATGGCATAGTGCAGCGCCACCGGCATGCCGACATCGGGCCCGACGATATGCAGATCGTGAAGATCCATCGCCCGAACGAAGGCATCGAGGATGCGGCTTTGCACCTCGAAGGACATCACCTCATCGCCGCCCTCGCTGCGGCCGAAGCCGGGAAGGTCCAGCGCGACCAGACGGAAGCGCTCGGCCAACGTCGGCCAGATCTGATCGAAACACAGGATGCTCTGGGGGAGTGGGCTGAGCATCAGTACCGTCGGCCCCTCCGCCAGACCGCCCCGCGCGTAGCGGAGCTTCTTGCCTTCGATCGTCACGGACTCCGGACGCATCACAAACGGGCCGGGGCGCGCCGCAATGCGTTCGGTTGAGGCGCGGCGCGCTGCCTTCACAGTGGGATACTCCGGCGTGACGGCGAGCAGCACGCTCGCATTGATGCCGGCGACAAGGCCGATCGGGTTCTCCGCGTCATCCATCACGTATCTCTTTTCCTGAGTTGCTCTGCACGGCGGCCTTCGCCTGCCTTTGACTAATGGTGCCCACATATCAGCTGTAGCTAGGCGGTGGCCAAGTCTGCCTCCGCATCCCGGTTGAGATCGATGTACGCCTTGTCGCTGACGTCGAAGGTGACGCTCTGGATGGTCCCGCCGGTGAAGGGTCCGGGGTTTTTGTACTGCGGGGAGACGTTGTCGCCGCAGTCATAGCCCACGCTCAGACCGTCGCCGGCTAGGGTGAACTTGCCGATCTGCGCACGCATCGGCCCAGTGGTCACGGCTGCGCCGTCGACGTAGAGCGTTGTGGTGCCCAAGGATTCGCCGTGTTCACCGGCCTTCTCTCGTGTGAACTCCATCCCGAGGGTGTGCTTGCCGGGCGTGAGGGGAGGGGAGACGAAGTCCTGCTCCGGCTCGATGCCCAGGAAGTTGTACACGTAGTGCAAGCGCCCGTCTTTGATGAACAGGGTATGTCCGCCGAACCGGGATCCGTGGGCGAAGATCACACCATCGGCGTCGGGCTCAAGGTCCACGTTGCCGGCGATTTTGTAGGACTTGCCGCGGATGTTTACCGCCACGCCTTCGGGCACTGGTGCGGTGTCCGGGTAGTAGACGTAGCGGTCCCGTGGCGGTTCGGAGTGAGGACGCGGGGTGCCGAAGAACTGGTCAGCCGCCGAGCGATCGTCGAGGGGCAGGACGAAGTTGTCCCGGGCTTCCTCGTCCCAGGCCGAAATGAGCTCCTTGAGCTTGTCCGGGTACTGGTCTGCGACGTTGGTGGACTCCGAGCGGTCCTCGTCGACGTGGTAGAGCTCCCAGCGGTCGGAGTCGAACCGGGCCTTGTCGCTTGCCGGGGCGTGCAGCGAGGCGGCTTTCCATCCGTCCTGCCAGATCCCACGGGTTCCCAGAATGGCGTAGTACTGGCGCTTTCGGGTGGTGGGTGCCTTCTCGTCGTCGAAGCTGTAGCGCATCGACACGCCGTTGAGCGGGTACTGCTTGATGCCCCGGAACTCTTCGGGCATCTGCAGGCCCGCGACGTCGAGAACTGTCGCCGCGACATCAGTGACGTAGTGGTACTGGTCGCGCACCTGCCCCGTGGCTTTGATGCCCTTGGGCCAGGAGATCACCATCGGGTCGCAGGTGCCGCCGGCGAACTGGGAGTAGCGTTTGAACATCTGGAACGGCGTGGAGAACGCCACCGCCCAACCCGTCGGATAATGCTCATAGGTGTCCGGACTACCCAGCTTGTCAAGGTATTTCATGTTCTCAGACAGTTCGTCGGGGTAGCCGTTGAAGAACTTGTTCTCGTTGACCGAGCCGTTCGGCGAGCCCTCGCCGGAGGCGCCGTTGTCCGCACAGTAGAGGATGATCGTGTTCTCCAACTGCCCAGTCTGCTCGAGGTAGTCGATGATCCGCCCGACCTGGGCATCGGTGTACTCCGAGAAACCCGCGTACACCTCCGCCATCCGGGAGAACAGCTTCTTCTCGTCGGCGCTGAGCGAATTCCACGGCCGCACAGCATCGCTCGGCGGCATCGCGACATCTTCGGGCAGCGGGTTGATCGGGGTTAGCTTGGTCCCTTCGGGCAGCACACCCTTTTGAATCATTCGGGGCAGTACCCACTCCCGATAGGCCTCGTAGCCGTCGTCGAATTTACCTTTGTATTTGTCGATGTATTCCTGAGGGGCCTGATGCGGTGCGTGGGTGGCACCCGGGCAGAACCACATGTACCAGGGCTTGGACGGGTTGGCCGACTTCTGATCGCGCAGCATCCGGATCGCCTGATCTGACAGGTCTTTGGACAAGTGGTAGCCCTCTTCGGGACTGTACGGCTGCTCGATGAACCGATTGTCCTCGACCAGGTCGGGATACCACTGGCTGGTCTCGCCGCCGATGAATCCGTAGAACCGGTCGAAGCCCTTCTGCAGCGGCCACTCCGACTTGCTGCCCCCGCTGGAAAGATCTTCTTCAGGCACATTGTGATTCTTGCCCAGCCAGAATGTGCTGTAGCCGTTGTCCTGCAGCACCTGGCCGATGGTGGCGCACTGCGCGGGCAGCCGTGCTGCCGTGCCCGGAAAGCCGTTGGAAAGATCGACGATGGACCCCGACCGATTCACGTGTTGGTTGCGTCCGGTGAGCAAGCAGGAGCGGGTGGGAGAGCACATCGCCGCGGTGTGCCACTGCGAATACATCAGCCCGTTGTCGGCCAGCCGCTGCATGACGGGCATGTCGATGCGACCGCCGTAGGGCGACCAGGCGGCCAGCCCCACATCGTCAAATAGGACGACCAGGATATTGGGCGCACCGTCCGGTGCCTTCTTTAACTCGAAGGGCTTCCAGTCTGGCGTGGAGTCGCGTACATCCAGCTCGATCTTGCCGTCGAAGCCCTCGTTGATACCGGTTCCGTAGCCCGGTGGGCCATCGCCCCCGGCCTGATTGGCGCCCTTCGAATCGCAACCGGCGGCCAGTGCCCCCGCCGCGGCGGCTCCCACACCCGCCGCCAGACCGCCCAGGACCTTGCGTCGGCTGAGCTTGCCTCCGCCGGGCTGCCCATCCGGCGTTACGCCCCCAGCGGCTCCTTTATCCGTCATTCAACAAGACCTCTTCTGGCTGTCGTTTCTGGCAGGGAACGTCATTCGAGTTCCTGCGGGCTGCCCTCTGTCGGAGGCTTGGCAGGGCTGGATCGTCATGTTGACTATGCGTCGCCGCCTGGACGCCGCGCCACCGGAGTAGTTTCCAGCACAGCAGCTTCCCGATTTTGTGTCTCCTGCGACACTGGATCAGCAGGTGTCTCGGGCAAAGATAAAGGCGATCGAGCCCAGTCCTGCGCTTGAAGTAACGGTGGCGTCCTCCAGACCGACCCAGCCCTGAAGACGTCGCAAATACAGGAGAACCTAGATGATGAGGCAACTAGTCGGTTCTGCCGCGATGGCTGGCGCCCTGCTGAGCACCGCCGCGTTCCCCGCCGGCGCGGATCCGGACCCTACTCCGCCCCCCTACTGCGCAGGCACCAGTTCTGGCGACCAGATCGCCGGCGGGGCCACCTGCAACGACGAGTTGACCGACCTCCCCGCGGCCGAGGAGCCGGTCGATGACAACGGAACTGATGATGGCAACGGCTCTGGCGGTGGTAACGGACCTGGCGGCGGCACGGCCTGGGGGCTCCGGACCGGCGGTGGTAACGGGCCCGACGCGGTGGGGGCTCCGGCGGCGGCAACGGACCTGGCGGCAACGACGGACCTGGCGGCGGCGGCGGACCCGGCGGCGGGCAGGGATAAAAGTCGGGCGGGGCGTTGATGGCTACGGCGCGTGTATGCCTTTGTACGTCGGAATGCCGGTGAACGAATTGGTCCCGTCGGCAGCGGCCGCAACGCCGAGGACGCTGATAATCTCCAGCGCCACTTCCAGATGACCACGTCGCTGTTGGATCGGATGACCCATCCGTTTCTCCGCCTGCCGGATGCGGTACCGAACTCCGTTGGGGTGCAGCGTCAGTTGCTGGGCGGTCTTCACCGCATCGCAGCCGCTGGCCAGGTAGGCGCGTAGGGTCTCACGCAGCCGGAGCGCAGTCTCATCGTCGTCGGCCAAGCTTCCAAGTTCCCTGCCTACGAATGCGGATCTGGCCTCGGTGTCAAGAGTTCCCGAGACAAGGCAGGCAATCCCGACATCCTCAAATCGAGTGGTGGCCGGGTCCTTGCCGGCTACGGAAAATGCGGCTTTCGCTTCGGAATGGCTGATCCGAAACCCTCTCGGGCCTGAGTGGCAATTGCCCACAGTCGCCCGCACGAATCGTGGAATTCCGGGTGGGGCCCCGTCGGCCGGCGGTTCGGCGTTGCGGGGTGCCGCCGTCCAGCCCCATGCGGAGCGTGCCCCGCTGGGGACAATCAACGCTTCTCCCCCGCCAAGCCAGCTGCTGAGCGCGCGGGCCGCGCACTCGATCTTCCGGGGGGTCTCCGAATCGGGCACCGTCGCGTCGACGGTCAGAGTGAACGCAATGTGGTGTCCGCTCAGTGGATATGCCAGCTCCGCGCTAACCGCGTCGATGTCGCCATGGTCACCGGTGAGGATGGACCGTACGATCGCGGCTCGACGAGCGGCCGGGCTGCGCTGCCAATGCTCCCGCTCCTCGGTGAACAGCAAGATCAACGACTCTACGGTCGTGTCCATCCATTGGGCGGCATGCGACCAGAATTTCACCAGAACCGCGGATCGCAGCGACGGATCCGAAACCTGCCTATCCAGAACCTCATTGATGAAATCCCATGTCGCGCGTTGAGCGATACGGTACGACGACAATAGGACCGGGAGTTCGAAACCGCGCCGGGCTAGAGTTCGCGCCCAGTCCCGAACCTCCGGCGACGATTGAACCTCGATTTCCTCACGGCTCACCACCGCGAGGAAGCCCTTCCAGTTCCCCCGAACGCTGGCATGTAGTCCCGGACGCAGTGTCGGGTCCAGGAATTGGGGCAGCGCATCGACGATTCGGTCTGCAACTACCGACACTAGGTAGTCAAGATTCCGATCGTTATCAGAAGCACGAGCGAAATCTTCCAGCCACTGATTGGCGGGCCCGGCTACGCCTTCGTTCACCATCAGCACCCGATCCTAATGCTCTGCGTGGCGAATTACATGTCCGCAACAGTCACCTTGGTGGTGCGCTGAGCAGCTGGCGCCAGGCCAGTGCGCGTCCAGACCTTCCGTTTCGTGTTGCGGTCCGCCTTTACAGCGGTAGCGCTACTTGGAACGAGTTCTTGCCGCTGATCGAAGCGAGGCTCTGGCCGAACGACCGATATGGCTGGCTGTCGGGCATTCTCGCGCACGAGCCCGAGCAAGCCCGACTGTTTTCATCACCCATGTCGGGAACGTCAGCTTGTTTCCCGTTTCTAATCCGAACGCGACTGTGGCGGTGCCGGCTTCGATCCTGACGCCGATCGAGCCGTAAGGCGAATCGACCACGAGGAAAGGCATCTCGATGAACGCCGCACCGGCGTCCCATTTGAGCTGTGAATCACGCTGGGCAAGATTGAACCGATCCGTGAGAACTTTCCTTACTGATTCAAGCGCGCCTTCGGCGCGGTCGATAGCACGTGCCCCGCACCTGATCTTCCAAAGGATTCCGGGCGGTAAGACCCTCCGTCTGTGAATTCACGCCGCGGCGTCCGCGACGGCGACGGCGACCCTCTGGGCCGTTACCGGCGGACGCAAGCTCGCCCGCCCGCTCGTCGTCGGGCACTCGCTCCTCCTCGGGCACGCCGCCGCCTGGGGGCGGCGGCTGGGGCCCCTACCCCACCCTCGTCGTCGCTCGGCCGCGCCGCCGGCGTTCGGCGCCACCGATAAGACCCGCCGGGCCGCCGGCTCTGTCGCTCCGGGCGGCCGCCGCGGTGTGCAATTCACAGCCTCCGGGCCATTACCGCCTTCATCCTGTGACCAGATCATCGGCCGCGACCGCGGCGATCCGCCGCTTGATGGCGGCCAGGAACCAGCGCGGAACGTGGGCACACTTTGGGCACAAGCCACACGAAGCGCCCGGAACAGTTGGACCGAGTTCGTACGATTCGTGCGGTTCGGGAGGGTTCATTCCGGCCGGCCCGGAGGCGGAAACCTCTCGTAATGAATAGGTCAGGGGTTCGATTCCCCTAGGCGGCTCCATCCTTACGCGCACGTCAGCACACGCCGTCAGCCCAATGGGCTCAAACCGGCCGGCGGCGCTCCGGTGCGATCGCCTCCGCCCCGCGCCGACGCTATCTCGCCACATTCAGCGAGGTCGGGGGATTGAGGTCGCCGCGCGGGTCTTGCAGGATCCTTTCGGCGGCGCTCACCCGGGTGGCCGGCGACTCGGTGTCGAGACACAGCCGCTCGTAGTTGTCGTTGTCGCCGACGCCGCCCAGAGCGATCGGCTTCACTTCGCCGGTCTCTGTGGTTACCGAGTACATCTCGCGGTGGCTTTCCGGCGTCTGCCCCGGTCCGGGAACGACCCCACCGGACCAAACCACCTCGATGACCTGACTCGTTCCATCCGGGCAGCCGAAGTCGCGGCCCCCGACCGGGTAACCCATGGCCAGCACGATCGACGGTCCGGCCTCCAACGGAGTGACGTCTACGGCCAGACCGAGGCCGTCCGCACCGCCCTCGAGGGGGAGGTGGCCGCTAACCACAACCTGGACCGGGGGATCGTCGACCGGATCGCCGAAATCTCCGACGAGCAGAACCGTGTGTCGCTCGCCGGGCCCGACGGCGGGCCGGAGGCTCGCGCAGACCGGCGTCTTCTGTTGCCCGGACCGGGTCACCACGGTGAACGCCGCCGCATCTACTCGCACCCCCTGAAATCCGCTGCCGACCACCCGCCGGGAGAAGGTCACCGGCATACCGTCCATGCCCGGTGCCTCGGGACAGATGGCGATGGACTGGGGAGGCAGCGAGTCGTCTAGGCCGAAGAAGGCGCTCACGAGTTCAGGGGGCTGCCGGTCCAGGGCGGTGGGCGATGGCGGGGTCGCGGCGCAGCCCGCCAGTGCACAGATCAGCGTCAGCGCCGCTGCGCGCAAACCGACCAGCACGCCGACGCCACTGCGATACGGGTCTCTGGCGCGGCCGTTGCGGCCCGTGGTGCCGGCCTGCCCGCCGGTGCCCCATACCGACAACCACCCCTGCGTCCCCCCGGCCCCGCCATCACCGACGAACAACCCATCGCGGCCACCAGTCCCACCCATTTGCGCAGTGCCTCCGCACTCATCCCTAACCGCGCGGACATCGCCTTCATCGCCGGCCAATCGATGTCTTCCTCATCGCGGAGCGGTTCGGGTAACTGCCACCACGAAGCGTCGGTGTTCGGTCGGTATCCGGAAGCTAAGCCCGGTCCTCCGCTGAGCTTGCGTAATCCCAAGACACCGTTCTGACGGGTGTCATTCGGATGTAGGCGGCGCCCGGCCTGGGTTCGGTGGGCCACTCCGACTCTGGTACGCCCCGTGCCCGGGCGCCTGCCCTTGCGAGTTCAAGAGCCTCGTCTCGTTCGCGGACGATCCGGGCATGACCTTGGAACATCACTCCCCGGATATCGGCCATGCTGGTGCCGTCTTCGAGCAAGATGCTGACGTTCGGATTGGCCTCGACGTTGGCAACTTTGCGTGTCCCGTCCCGCACGCCCATGACGATGTCGCGCCCGAGGCGAAAGTATCCGAGGGGTACGGAGTGCGGAAAGCCGTCGTTGTCGATGGTGCTCAGTATCGCCCAGCATGGGCGGCTATCGAGATAGGCCTCAATTTGTTCGTCACTGAGTTTCCGTGGCATGCAGGGAGGTTAGCAACGAGCGAAATCAGCGCTGGCCGTGGCGGTTCGGCGGCATCCGGCGTTGACGGGCCAGCGGATCGCACCAACCGCATGACGGAGTGCCACTCACCGTGGCTCGTTGACGCGGTAGAGCCGCCAGTCGGGTTGGTCGTCGCCGTCATTGGGCACCTCCACCTCCAAGGTCGCGATATCGGCGCCTGGCCGTCCGCAGGAGGACTCGCTGCCAGCGGACCACCGCAACCGAGGCCGAACGGATCGGGTCTTCCTCGCGGAGGCGGTTGACGGCGCGATGCAGGGCATGCTGCCGTGCTTCCTCCCCGATGTCGGGCGTCATGATGGATCTGGCTGCTGTAGTTGGGCCCGGACCAGGCCCCGCCCGAACTCGGTGAGCAAATCGCGGTCCTTGAAAGTGGGATCGCTGCCGCAGGTGGCCTGATTGCCGCGGAAGAAACACCGCGACCATGGTGCGAAGCGCCTGTCCCATAGCGCCGCTCGATGCGGGAAAGATCATCCGCCTCATGGTTGTCGACCGACGCGACCATCACCCGCTGGGCGGAGTCCCGGTTGCGCCAGGTCCAGGTCAGCAGGTTGTAGGTCAGCAACCGCCGCCCTAGTGGCTGTTCAGCCGGTATTTCCCCGCCTCCGGTGCGCAATCGTTGGGCAAAATCTGTCATACCCCGCTGGGACAGTCGGGACATGTTCGAGACAACCCCGCCCCAGCCCCTGCCGGACGGTGTCGACCTGGCAGATCTGGCTGAACTAGCCGACCCGGTCGCCGCCGTGGTCGCCGCCGAGTTGACGGCCCGTTTCATCCAGCTGTGCATGGGTCAGGCCGAACCGGTGGTCGCGCGGCTGGCCCGCAACGAGGTGACCCTGCGGAAACCGGGTGGTATCGACCTGGAGAAGATGACGCTGGCCCAGTTGCTGTACCGGCAGATCGAGACCAAGGTTTTCCGTCAGTTGAGCCGGACGGTGCCGCTGTCGCACGCGGAGTTCGCGTTGTCCCGGATCGAGGTCCTCCTGCGCGAGCAGTTCGCTGATGTGGTGGGGACCGCCGCGAGTTATCTGCTCAGCGACGGCCGCGATGTCGCGATCCAGATGGCCGCGGTGGCGACGACGATGGCGGCCCGCGAGGTGCGCCGGGGAATGGTCGGGATCATCGGCCAGACCCGACCGGACGACGCGGCTCGGGATGAGAATGAGATGTAGTGCTCAGCGCGGCGCGAGGTGCCCGACCGGCCCTGAGGCGATACATACCGCCAAGGCGGCGGTGTTCGCCCGGACGGTGATCGCGTCCCCGGCGCCGGACAGCCGGACGAAGACCTTGTTCAATCCTGGTTTCACCGCCACCGTGGTCTCCGGGCCGAACGGCAGAGACAACGCCATGCTGCCCTCGGTATTGGCCAGGTAGTTGAGTTCGGCGGTCCACTCCGCTGGCAGCAACGGGCCGTCCAGGGGCATCCGCGCCGGAGCATCCGGCTCAACGAAGTACCCGCACCGTGGCTGCGGCCCCGGAGCGATCCTGCGTGTCCAGGTCACGTCCGCGTCGACGACCCGGCCACCCGAATCGAACATGCGTAGCCGGTCGGTAGAGCTACCGAATTCCGGTCGGTCGCGAATCAGTGCGAACATGTGGCTGGCCAGGCTCTCCGGACCGACAACCGGTTGCAGAACCAGCGGGTCGACGTCCTGATCCAGCAGCGCGGCGGCCGATACCGCCTTGGCCTCGGCCAGTCCCCGGACGGCATTGTTCAGGTAGGCCTTGGTCGGGTTGTCCCGCCAACTGGCCAGGAACGTCGCGGTGGACAACAGGCTGCTGGCGATGAAGGCGATCGCCAGGCCCACCGTCGCCGCGGTGCGCCGGGCAGAGGGTTCCATCCAGCGCGAGCCGGACCGGTTCGGGGCGCAAAACCCGACCGCCGCCAGCAGCGCCAGCACCACCACCAGATCGGGTAGGTAGCGCAAGGTCTGGGCCAGCTCAAGAGCGGTGAACTCCGAGGACCGCATCAGGTAGATCGGCACCTGGCAGGCCACCGCGTAGCCGCCCGCCGCAAGCCATACCGCACCGATCCGCCTTTTCCGGACCATCGACACCGCCAGCGCGGCGGCCAGAGCCAGCCAGCCGAGCGCCATCGCAGACATCGGCGGCACCGCCCACGGCGAGGCCGGCGCCCAGCGCTGCCACACCCAGGGGCCGCCGACGAGCCCGGGCACGATTCCGTGAGTCACCGATCGGCTCAACAGATCCCACGTCATCGACGGGTTCCAGCTCCACCGCTGCTGGTCGACGACCACCAAGTAGAGCACCACCCAAGCAGTGGTCACCACCAGCGCCGCGATCCACAGCGCCCGGCCGCGGTGCCACACCGTGCGCGCGGCCGAGTTATCGCCGCCGACGTGGGCGAGCAGGGCGGCCACCGTGAAGGCGACGAACGGGATCACCGCCGCCTTCTCGAAGAACAGCAGCCCCCCCGCGTAGGCCAGCACGGCGGTGACCGCGTAGCGACGGGACCCGGTGCGGACGAACAGAATTGCGTCCGCACACACCCAGGCCAGGGCGGCCAGCATCGGCAGATAGTTCAGCGCCGCCGCCCACCAGGCGAAGGCTGGCACCGCCAGTGGGGTGAACAGCGCGAAGCACAGCGGAACCAACAGCACCGGTCGCCAGCCCAGGATCACCTGCAGCGCCCGCAGCAGCGCCAGCGATGCGATCAACTGCAGCAGAACCAGACTGACCGCGGGCCACGTCCACACCAGCGGTGCCAGGCGGGTGATCAGGCCGCCCAGCAGGAAGGCGGCCGGCATCAGATGGCCGTCGTGGTCGGTGAACAGATAGGACCCCGACAGCAGCGGCTGGGTTCCGGCCCGGCCGACCAGGATCAGATCGTCCCAGTAGAAATAGCCGCCGAAGGCCAGCGCCGCGCGAACCACCAGATGCAGCCCGATCAGCGCGGCGGCCGCCGCCGCGACCGGTGGCAGCACACCCGTGGACGGCCGGACTGACATCGCCACGACTGTACGGGTGTATCGCCGTGGTCCGACGGTATCGTGGCCGCAATGCGGGCACTGGTCACCGGAGCCGCCGGGTTCATCGGGTCAACGCTGGTGGACCGGTTGCTGGCCGACGGCCACAGCGTCATCGGCCTCGATGACCTCAGCACCGGCCGCGCGGCCAACCTGGACGCAGCCCGGGCAAAAAGTGAGTTCGACTTCATCCTGGCCGATATCGTCAGCCACGATTTGAACGGGCTTCTGAAGCGGGCTGAGCCCGAAGTGGTCTTCCACCTCGCTGCTCAGATCGATGTGCGACGGTCGGTGGCCGACCCGCAGTTCGATGCCACGGTCAACGTCATCGGCCTGGTGCGGCTCGCCGAGGCGGCGCGCCGGGCCGGTGTCCGAAAGGTCGTCAATGCCTCATCGGGGGGTGCGGTCTACGGTGCGCCCGGCCATTACCCGATCTCCGAGGCGACGCCGGCCGATCCGGCATCGCCCTATGCGGCCGCAAAACTGGCCGGCGAGATCTACCTCAACAGCTTCCGGCGCCTCTACGGCATGGACTGCACTCATATCGCACCGGCCAATGTCTACGGGCCCCGGCAGGATCCCGACGGAGAGGCAGGCGTGGTTGCGGTGTTCGTCTCGGCATTGCTCGCCGGGCGGCCGACGGCGGTGTTCGGCGACGGCGGTAACACCCGCGACTACGTCTACGTCGATGATGTCGTCGACGCGTTCGTCCGCGCCGCCGGCCGGGTCGGCGGCGGGCAGCGGTACAACATCGCAACCGGGGTGGAGACCACCGACCGCGAACTGCACACCGCGGTCGCCCGGTCGATCGGCGCACCCGACGCACCCGACGCCGTACCGGCCCGCTTCGGTGACCTCGCGCGGTCCTGCCTGGATCCGGGTAGGGCCGAAACGGAGTTGGGTTGGCGTGCCCGGATACGACTGGCCGACGGGGTGGGGCGCACCGTCGAGTACTTCCGCGCCCTGTCCGGCTAACTCTGCGGCGTCCGTGCGCTCTGCAGGGCCACCGTCCGCGCCAACCGGGCGTAGCGAACCTCGAGTTCCTTGAACCGAAGATAGGTGCTCAGCGTGGTGAACAGGAACGCGATGACCAATGCGTATGACAGCAGGTCGGCGCCGCGGTCCACGCCGAGCCAGTTGGCCACCACGGTGGTGTCGTCGGGTCGCAGGATCGCGTAGACCGCCGCGATGGCGAACAGCAGGTAGCCGACCTTCACCCAGGCCTTCGCCTTGGCGTTGGTGCGTGAGCGCAACAGGTGCACCAACAGGGCCAGGACGGCCGCGATCAACAGTCCCTGGATCCAGTTCACCGGCGCATCCTTCCCCGCAGGAATCCGTCGAAGACGATATTGACCCCGTTCAGCAGTGGCTGCCCCTTCGCCAGCGAGTAGCCGGTGTAGAGGATCTCCACCGGTACCTCGGCAACCCGCCAACGGTTTTCGGCGATCAGTGAGAGGAATTCACCGGCGTGGCTCATTCCGCCCATCGTCAGGTCGAGATTCTCGGCGACCCGCCGGTTGAATGCGCGCAGTCCGTTGTGAGCGTCGGTGAGTCCGAGTCGGCGACTGGTCGGGCTCAGCCATGCGGCGGTCCGCAGGACGAACCGCTTCAACGGCGGGATCCCGCTGACCCTCGAACCACTGAATCGGGTTCCGATCACGATGTCGACATCGCCGCCGGCCAGTCGGTCCAGCATTGCCGACACATCTCTGACGCGGTGCTGGCCGTCGGCGTCGAAGGTGACGAAGATCGATGCACCCGGTTGTCGGCGCGCGTACTCCACCCCGGTCTGGATGGCCGCTCCCTGACCCAGATTGACCGGATGGGACACCACATGCGCCCCGGCTCGCAGGGCGGTGTCGGCGGTATCGTCGAGGCTGCCGTCATCGACGCACACCACGTGGGCGAACGTCGATCTCAGATCAGTGACGACATCGCCGATGACCTGCGCCTCGTTGAATGCTGGAACGATGATCCAGACCCCGGATGTGTCGATTCCCACAACGTACACGCTGTTCGGGGGCTTTTCGGCGTCCGGTTACCGGGCCTGCGCCAGGGCCGTCAGGTGCACGGTGATGCCCACGAGCGGTCCGCACAGCAGGGCGACCACGGTCCGCACCTCCAGGGTCAGCGGAAGGGTGAGCAGCAGGGTGGCGGCGACCGTTGCGCCCACCCAGCCGATCGAGTAGGCCCGGTGTAACGCGGCGGCGACCGTCGCTGCACCAGTCAGCGTGAGCAGGGCGATCGACACCGCCGCTGCCGTAAGCCAGGCCAGCAGGGTCCCGCTGGCGCGGTATTCGGGGCCGAAGCCGACCCGCATCAGCCAGGGGCCGAACAGGGCGGCTCCCAGTACTCCGACCGCGCCGAGAGCGGCGACGATCGTCGCCGGCGCCAGCAGGGCCCTCAGGCGTGCGCTGCGGTGATCGACGAAATAGGCGATGAGATTGCCCTGCATGGCCGTTAGGGGAACCAGGAGCGGCGCCCGGGTCAGCGTCACCGCGAGGATCACCACCCCGCCGGCCGCACCGAGCTCCCCGGAGGTCGCCTTCAGCAGCACCGGAAAGCCCATCACCAGGATGGCGCTGGCGCCGGCCGCCGCGATCGAGTGGGCGGCACCGCGCAGGAAGTCCGAAACGCTTCCGGAAGTTCGGGATTCGGCCGCCGCCCGCGCATTCGCCGAGACCGTCAGCATGAGCAGCCAGGCCACCGCACCCGCAATGGTGGCCCACAGGAACCCGGCCAGTCCCCAGCCGAGTGTGAACGCCGCGGCGGCGACGAGGACCCGGATGACGGCGTCGGTCACCATCAGCGCCCCGTACTGCGACCAGCGGTCGGTTCCGGCCAGCATCCCCAGCAGCGTTGCGTGCATGCAGAATCCGGCGAGGCCGACCGACAGCAGTCCCACCGAAAGCGGACGCTCCTCGATGAAGACGTGCGGTGCCCACAGCGGCGAGGTGCCGGCGATGACGGTGCCCGCCGCCAGTCCGACGCCCACCGCAACCCAGATCGGTCGGGTGCTTGCTGTCGCGCCCTCCGGGCGGACGGTCCCGGCGGCGCGGACCTCCCTGGTGGCCTCCTGGAGCAGTCCATTGGCCGCACCGGCCACCAATCCGAAGGCACCCCAGAACACCCCGAAGACAGCGAAGCCGGCGGGCTCCAGTTTGCGCGCGGCCAGATACAGCACCGCGTAGCCGCAGGCCGCGGTGATCGCGGTCGCGATCCCGACCCGTGCGACGCTGCCCCGGGCCACCGGCCCGGCGGTGGCGCTGACCGCGTCGAACGGCGCGCCGGCGTCGGTCACAGCGGCGGAACTCGGGTCGAATACAGCCACGCCTCCCATAGCGGGCGCAGCGACACGTCGGCGTAGTTGGCGGCCAGGCCGGTGAAGTCGTCGGTGACAGCCGTGCCGTGCCGGTAACGGGCGGTCCAATCCCGCAGCAGTGCGAAGAACTTGTCGTCGCCGATGTTGCCGCGAAGCGTATGCAGGGTCAGCGCACCGCGCTTGTAGACCCGGTCGTCGAACATGTCCCGGGGACCGGGGTCGGACAACAGCAGGTCCTGCGGGGCGGCGACCAGGCGCTGATGGTGGTGGCGGGCGAGTTCGCCGGCGCTTCGCCCACCGGAGTGCTCGGACCACAGCCATTCGGCGTAGCAGGCGAATCCCTCATGCAGCCAGATATCGCGCCAACGCCGGGCGGTCACGCTGTTGCCGAACCACTGGTGGGCCAATTCGTGCGCGATCAGCCGTTCCGATCCGCGCCCGCCGTCGCAGTGATTGGCACCGAAGACCGAGACGCCCTGGGCCTCGAGGGGTATCTCCAGGTCGTCATCGGTGACCACCACGGTGTAGCCGGCCGCCAGCGGATACGGCCCGAACAGTTTGATGAACAGCTTCATCATTGCGCTCTGGCGGGCGAAATCGTGGGTGAAGTTGGCCCGCAGCCGATCCGGGATGACCGCCTGCATGGGTACCGGCGCCTTCGGTAGCCGGTGCAGGTCATACATGCCGATCAGCAGGGTGGCCAGGTAGGTCGAGGTGGGCTCGGGCTGTTCGTAGGTCCACACGGTCTGGCCGGCCCGAGCCCGCCGCGACACCAGTTCGCCGGGGGCGACCGCGTAAAACGGGCTGTCGGTGCTGATCTGGAACCGGTAGCTGGCCTTGGAGCTCAGATGGTCATCGCAGGGGAACCACGACGGCGAACCGTTGGGTTGTCCGGCGACCAGGGCGCCCTGGGCCAACTCCTCGAAACCGACCTCGCCCCAGATGCTCCGGATCGGCCGCGGGGACCCGCCGTAGCGGACCGAGATCGACATCGCCGAACCGGCCGGCAGCGCGGTGCCGAGTCTGATCCGCAGCTTGCCCGCCGACGTTGCGAAGTGCTCCGGCCGGCGCCCGTTCACGGTGACCTTCGACACCGAGAGGGTGTCGGCCAGATCGAGGGTGAAGCTCTGCAACGAGGCCAGGGTGACGGCGGTGATCGTCGCGGTTCCGCCGAGTCGGTTGCTGCCGACCTTGTACTCCAGGTCTAATTCGTAACGCGAAACCCGGTAGCCGAAGTTTCCGTTGTGCGGCAGATACGGGTCGATGACCGGGGGTGCGCTGCGCTTCTTCGCGGAATTCTTCACGCCGCTCCGTCCTGCGCGGGCCGCGGGGCCTTGGCTCGTGCCCGCTTGCGGGAAACCTGCCACGGCGCAATGGGATTGCCCTGCCATCGGGTAGCGGCAGGCACCTCGTCACCGCGCATCACCAACGATGCCGGACCGACGGTGGCGCCCGCGCCGATCCGGGAGGCCGGCAGCGCCACGCAATGCGGACCCAGGGTCGCGCCGTCCTCCAGGACGACGGTGTCCATCCGCATGATCCGGTCATGGAACAGATGGGTCTGCACGACGCAGCCGCGGTTGACGGTGCTGCCGTCGCCGAGTGTCACCAGGTCGGCCTCCGGCAGCCAGTACGTTTCGCACCAGACGCCCCGGCCGATCTTGGCGCCCAGGGCCCGCAGCCACAGATTCATCACCGGGGTCCCGCTGGCCGCCCGGGCGAACCAGGGCGCGGCCACCGTCTCGACGAAGGCGTCCGAGACCTCGTTGCGCCAGATGAAAGACGACCACAACGGGTGTTCGTCATCGCGAATACGGCCCACCACAAGCCATTTGGCCGCGACCGCGATACCGCCGGCTATCGCACCGGCGATCAGCAGCACAATCCCGCCGGACAGGGCCGCCCAGCCGTAACCGGCGCGGAGGGCAACCGCCTGCAATGCGGCCAGCACCCCCACTCCGATCGCGAAGGTCACCATCATCGGCACCAGCCGACAGGTCTCGACGGCTCCGCGGGCGACCTTCAGCCGCAACGGTGGGGCGTAGGTCAGCGCGGCGTCGGCGGTGTCGGCCTTGCGGCGCAGCCGGATCGGCGGGCTGCCCAGCCACGACGAGCCTGCCTTGGCCTTGGATGGGGTGGCCGACAGCACCGCCACCAGACCGTCGTCGGGCACCCGTCGGCCCGGTTGGGTGATACCGGAATTGCCCAGGAAGGCCCGCTTGCCGACGGTTGCCTTGGCGATGTGGATCCAGCCGCCTCCGAGTTCGTAGGAGGCCACCATGGTGTCGTCGGCCAGGAAGGCGCCGTCCTCGACGACGGTGAACTTCGGGGTGAGCAGCGCGGTCGAGATCTCGGTGTCCCGGCCGATCCTCGCTCCCAGGATCCGCAGCCACACCGGGGTCAACAGACCCGCGTAGAGGGGAAACAGGTAGTTGCGGGCAGCGTCCATCAGTCGCTCGGTGCACCACAGTTGCCAGCCGACCCGACTGCGGACCGGACGGTATCCCTCGCGCAGCCCTATCGACAACGCCCGGACGCCGACAACTGTGACCGCCGCGTACACGCCGGCGGCGACCAGGGTGGCCACCGGTATCCACGGGGCGGCCTCCCACAGTGCCTGTTCCAGAGTCGTCGTCTCCCGCACCGACCAGGCCATTACCGCCAGGCCGGCGCCCAGCGCCACCACCGGCAGCGCTCCCAGCAGCATCGAGGACAGCCCGTAAACGACCACCCAGTGCGCGGCCCGCGGAGGGCGGTGATCGGGCCACGGATGGCGGGCCTTGCCGGATTTCACGGCCGGGGAACCCTTCCAGTACTGGCCGTTCTTGACTTTGCCGACCACCGCTGAACCGGCCGCGACATCGGCATCCTTGCCCACCACCGAGCCGGGCAACAGAGTGGTCCGCGCTCCTATCGTCGCGTCGTTGCCGATGGTGATCGGACCGACGTGAAAGAGATCCCCGTCGATCCAGTGCCCGGTCAGATCGACCTCCGGTTCCACCGAACTGCGGTGGCCGAGCGTGAGCATCCCGGTGACCGGTGGAGCGGAGTGCAGATCCACCCCCTTGCCCACCGAATTGCCCAGGGCGCGAGCGTAATACACCAGCCACGGGGCGCCGGAAAGGTTCTCGGCTCCGGCGGCCTCGGCCAGCCGCTCCGCCAGCCACACCCGCAGATGCGCGGATCCGCCGCGGCGGTACGTTCCGGGTTTGAGCCCGGTCAGCAGTACGCGGGCGCCCGCGACGGCGATCGACATCCGGCCCAACGGGGTGATGAATGCGACGAACGCGGCCGCCAACCACCCACCAGGGCACCGTCACCAGCCACGGCAACGGGTAGAGGCCGGCGACCAGATTGTTGATCAGCGCCAGCCAGGTCACCCACTGCAGACCGGTGAGGGTTGCCAGCGGTAGTGACAGGGCCACCTGGGCGGCCCGGGCGGAGAGCGGCGTGGGAGCCACCCGCCGCGGGGTGACGGCGACCGGTTCCGGTTGATCGGCGGCCATCTCGTCGAGGAAGCCGGCCAGCGACCCCAGCCGTGGGTGGTCGTAGAGATGGGCGACGGTCATACCCGGGTACCGGGCGCGCAGGGCCACCACCATCTGGGCGGCTGCCAGCGATCCGCCGCCCAGGGCGAAGAAGTCCGCCTCCGGCCCGTCCACGACGGCACCCAGGATGTCCTGCCACTGCGCGGCGAGCCAACCCATGGTGCCGCCGAGTTGAGAGCCGACGTCCGGAACATCGCCCGGCGGCGGCCACGGCAGGGCGTTGCGATCGACCTTCCCCGACGTGCGGGTGGGCAGTTCGTCGACCAGCACCAAGCGGGGAACCAGCGCTGCCGGCAGCGCTCCGGCGAGGTGTTCCCGGGCAGCGGCCAGGTCGAAGGTGGGGTCGGCGGAGGCGATATAGCCAACCAGCACCGGGGTGCCGCTGGAGGTCTTGCGCACCGCGGCGGCTCCGCCGCTGACACCGGGAAGGTGCACCAGCGCCGCGTCCACCTCGCCGAGTTCGATCCGGCGCCCGCCGACCTTCACCTGATCGTCGGCCCGGCCTTGGAAGTACAGGCCGTCGGCCTCGAGTCGCACCAGATCCCCGCTGCGGTAGGCCCGCGGCCAACCCAGCGTCGGCATCGGGGCGTACTTCTCGGCGTCTTTCTCCGGATCGAGGTACCGGGCCAGCCCGATGCCGCCGATCACCAACTCCCCGACCTGGCCCGGTGCGATCGGTTCACCGGCGGCGTCGACCACGGCCAGATCCCAGCCCGGCAGCGGCAGCCCGATGCTGACCGGCGCGCCCCCGGTGAGCTTCGCTCCGCACGAGACCACGGTGGCCTCGGTGGGTCCGTAGGTGTTCCACACCTCGCGGCCGTCGACCGCGAGTCGTTCGGCAAGATCGGGCGGGCAGGCCTCGCCGCCGAAGATCAACAGTCGAACCGCCTCCAGCGCCTCAGCCGGCCACAACGCCGCCAGGGTGGGCACCGTCGACACCACGGTGATGTCGCGGGAGACCAACCACGGTCCGAGATCCATCCCGCTGCGCACCAGTGCACGCGGGGCCGGCACCAGGCACGCACCGTGCCGCCAGGCCAGCCACATCTCCTCGCAGGAGGCGTCGAATCCGACAGACAGACCGGCCAGGACCCGGTCGTCGGGTCCGATCGGACTGTCCTGCAGGAACATCCGGGCCTCGGCGTCGACGAATGCGGCGGCGTTGCGGTGGCTGACGGCCACGCCTTTCGGGGTACCGGTGGATCCGGAGGTGAAGATGATCCAGGCGTCATCGCCGACCTGGGGTGGTGCTGCCGTCCATCCTCGGGACGATCCGGGGCCGCGGCTCAGCCCCGCCTCGGTGATGACGCCGGCCACTCCGGCCTCGGAGAACACCAACTGCGCCCGCTCATCGGGGTCGTCGGCATCCACCGGAACGTATGCTGCGCCGGCGGCCAGGACGGAGAGGATCGCCAGGTACAGCGAATAGCTGCCGGAGGGCATCCGGATTCCGACCCGGTCGCCCCGGCCGATCCCGCGGGCGGCCAGCCACCGGGATCCCGCCCTGATGTCCCCGATCACCTCGCTGTATGTCAGTTGGACGGTGCCGTCGTCGATCGCGGCCGCATCCGGGTAACGGTGGGCGGTGTCGTAGATGATGTCGACGAGCGTTCGCGGTGACGGCGCCTGGTTTGACAGCAGATATTGAGCAGGAATCCGGGGCGTCGCCACGTCTGAGAATCCTAGGCTCACCCGACGGCCGGCGGGGTCCCAGTGCTCACCCGGTGTCGTTCGGGCGGTCCGGGCCTGACAAGCTTGGCGGCGCAGAGGGGAGTATTCCTTCGCCGCGGTGTCGTCACCACGTCGGCCGTCTGTCGGTCGTCCGGTTCCGCGGGTCGCTTTCGGGCGGCGGAAGAGACCTCGGGCGTGCTACGAGGGCCGGAGGTCTGCGTCGTGAATGTGTCCGGCCTCGAGTGGGGCATCACCCTGGGGGTGACGCTCGCCGTGCTGCTGATCGATGTCCTCGTCTTCGCCCGTCGGCCGCACGAGCCGAGCCGGCGCGAATGCCTCGTTGCGCTGAGCGTCTACGTCGGTATGGCGGTGTTGTTCGGCCTGTGGGTGTGGCACTTCCACGGCGGACAGTTCGGTCTGGAGTTCTATGCGGGGTGGCTCACCGAGTACAGCCTGTCGGTCGACAACCTGTTCATCTTCATCATCATCATGGCCAGCTTCAAAGTCCCCAAGATCTATCAGCAGCAGGCACTTCTGGTCGGGATCGTGCTGGCGCTGTTGTTCCGCGGCATTTTCATCGCATTGGGAGCCGTTGCCATCGAACGATTCTCGTGGATCTTCTACATCTTCGGCGCGTTCCTGGTTTACACCGGGATCAAGCTGGCCCGCGATACCGATCACAGTGACGACGCCGACAACGCGGTGGTCCGGTTCGCCAAGAGGTATCTGAAGACCACCGACAGCTGGCACGGACTGAAGCTCTACGTCAAGCGGGCCGGCAAGCGCCTGATGACACCGATGTTCCTGGTGATCGTTGCCCTGGCAACCACCGACCTGCTCTTCGCGATGGATTCGATCCCGGCGATCTACGGGCTGACCCGTGAGCCGTACCTGGTGTTCACGGCCAACGTTTTCGCCCTGATGGGGCTGCGACAGCTGTACTTCCTGCTCGGTGATCTACTCAACCGCCTGGTCTACCTGTCCCAGGGTCTGGCGTTCATCCTGTTATTCATCGGCATCAAGTTGCTGCTGCACGCCCTGCACGAGAACGAGGTGCCGTTCATCAACGGCGGCGAACCGGTAGCCGTGCCAGAGATCCCGACCCTCCTGAGTCTGGCGGTGATCGTCCTGACGCTATTGCTGACCATGGTGGCCAGCCTCATCAAAACCAGGGTCAGAGATTCGCGCTGACCTGCTCACGCCCAGTTGTCGTAGCCGCCCTCGGGGCCGAGCATCCGTTCGAGCCTGCTCCGGTTCAGTCGGGCGATCTCGTTGAGCACGACTTTGCGTTCGGTGTCGAGGTCGTTGTGCATCCGGTCGGCGATCGCGGCGATCACCGACGAGACCGGCGAAGTGTCCCGGACGTGCATGACGAACTCGAAACCGAACTTCTCGGCGTAAGTCCGGGCCGAACTGTCCAGTAATTGCATGACCCCCGGGCGCTCATCCCACAGCGCGCACTGTTCGGCGTGCGAACGGGCGCTCCCCGGTCGGCTGCCCACCTTGGGATAGGCCTGCAGAATGTCGTCCACGGATTCGTCCGAAAGGCCGAATAGCAGCGCGTCGGCCCGGCGGAACAAGGCATCGTGGTCGGGGTAGGGCCGCCCGGCGGCCAGATCTCCGGCCATCGTGACGCTGTTACAGCATTCGTACAGCGCATGCACCGCCTTGCGCAGTGGCAGATGGTTGAACGCGTCAAGCCCGATTCCCTGGTGCAGCAACACGCGTTCATCTTCGGAAACCGACGACACATCGGCGTTACCGCACGTTACGGCCAGGAAAACTCTTCACGGGCAGGGTGATCCCGCAGCTCAGTGGCCCTCCGCGGCGAAACGCTGGCGGGAACGCTCGATCTCGGCCTCGGCCTCGGCGCGGCCGACGAAGTCCGCGGCGTCCACATGCTTGCCCGGTTCGAGGTCCTTGTAGTGGATGAAGAAGTGCTTGATGGCCTCCAACTCGAACGTGGGTACATCCGCGAGATCCTGGATGTGGTCCCAGCGCGGGTCCCCGGCCGGGACGCACAGCACCTTGTCGTCCCCGCCGGCCTCGTCGACCATCTTGAACATACCGACCGGCCTGGCCTCCACGATGACCCCGGGAAACACCGATTCCGGCAGCAGCACCAGGGCGTCCAACGGGTCATTGTCCTCGCCGAGGGTGTCCTCGATGTACCCGTAGTCGGCCGGGTATGCCATCGGGGTGTAGAGGTAGCGATCCAGTCGGACCCGACCGGTGTCATGGTCGATCTCGTACTTATTGCGCTGGCCCTTCGGGATCTCAATCGTGACGTCGAACTGCACCGCGCGACTCCTTCTTGCTGTCGGGTCGCCCGGCGGCGACGGAAGACACCCTAACGAGGGATTCGCATCCTCACCGCCCCGTTGGGCACAATGGACCGTAATACTAGGAGAGCCATGCTTGGGAAACCTCGTCGCCACGGTCACGTGGTGCTCGCCGCGGCGGTGATCGCGCTGGTCGCGGTCGTCGTGGCAGCGGCTGCGCTCCTGACGTCCGGGGGCCAGAGCAATGCTTCGGTTCCGGCACCGCGCCCGCCCGCCGCTTCCAACCCCGCCCTGATTCCGGTGGCGGACGCCGCAGCCGTACCCACCACCGCCGGTATGACTGCGGCACTGGCCGCTGCGGTGGCCAACCCCAACCTGGGCACTCTCAGCGGCCGGATCACCGACGCAAAGTCGGGTTCCCAGCTCTGGGAGCAGCGTGCGGATCTGCCCATGCAGCCGGCGTCGACCAACAAGATCCTGACCGCCGCCGCCGCGCTGCTCAGCTTGGATCGCAACGCGCGGGTGACGACGACGGTGCAGGCGGCCGACCAGACCAGGATGCCCGGCGTGGTGGTCCTTGTCGGCGGTGGTGACCCGGTTCTCTCGGCGGCCCCGCCCGGTGAGCCGACCTGGTACCGGGATGCGGCGCGCATCTCCGACCTTGCCGATCAGGTCCGCGAGAGCGGGGTAACGCCGACCGCCGTTCAGGTGGACACCTCGCTGTTCACCGGACCCGATATGGCCCCCGGTTGGGATCCCGCCGATATCGCCGGGGGCGATATCTCGCCGATCCAGTCGGTGATGCTCGACGCCGGGCGGATCCAGCCGACCACGGTGGAGTCGAGGCGTTCACCCACGCCTGCCCTCGATGCCGGCCGCGCGCTCGCCGTCGCTCTCGGGCTTGACCCGGCGAGGGTCACCTTCGCACCCGGCCCGGCCGGCGGTCGGCAACTGGCCTCGGTTCAGTCGGCGCCGCTGATGGAACGGATCCGTCAGATGATGGTGCTGTCGGACAACGTGATGGCCGAAACCATTGGACGCGAGGTGGCCAGGGCCACCGGGCGTCCGGCCAGTTTCGCAGGGGCTTCCGACGCGGTGATCAGCAAACTGGCCGCGGCGAAGATCGACATGGCCGGCGCCTCCCTGGTGGACTCCAGCGGGCTGTCGGTGGCCAATCTGCTCACCTCGAAAACTCTCGATGAGGTGATCAACGCGGCGGCCGGACCGGATCAGCCGATGTTGCGGCCGATGGTGGACATGTTGCCGGTGGCCGGCGGCAGCGGCACGCTGTCGGAGCGCTTCCTGTCGGGGGACCCGAAGAAGTCCTCGGCCGGCTGGCTGCGCGCCAAAACGGGATCGCTGACCAAGACCAACTCGCTGGCCGGGATCGTCACCGATATGGATGGCCGGGTGCTGACCTTCGCCTTCATCTCCAACAATGCCGGGATGTCGGGCCGCACCGCGCTGGATGCGCTGGCCGGGATCCTGCGCACCTGCGGCTGTGGCTCATGAGCCGGTCCGGCAAGCTCCCCGGCTGTGGCTCATGAGCCGGTCCGGCAAGCTCCCCGGCCCGTGAGCAGCCCCGCACCCACGAGCGTTGGCCGATCCGTGGACTGGCAGTTCGCCGGAACCGTCGGCTCCCGGCTGGCCCGACCCGGGCCACCGGCCACCGAGTACACCCGTCTGCAGGCCATCGACGATCTGGCCCGGGCCGCCCGAGCCGCCGAGACGCCGGTTCGCGACGTCACCGGATTGTCCGCTGATGCTCCGGTGCCCGAGGCCCGCATCGTCGACCGTGGGCAGTGGATCCGATCGGCCTCGGATTCCATGCGGGTGATGACCGGTGGAGCCGACATGCCGGGAAACCTCATCACCGGCCGCGTCGCCGGCGCCCAGACCGGCGCAGTGCTGGCATTCATCTCCTCCGGCATCCTCGGCCAGTACGACCCGTTCGCTGCCGGGCCATCCGGTCAGGAGGGCGCTCTGCTGCTGGTCTACCCGAACGTCATTGCGGTCGAACGTCAACTTCGGTTGACCCCCAAGGACTTTCGGCTATGGGTGTGCCTGCACGAAGTCACCCATCGGGTTCAGTTCACCGCCAACCCCTGGCTGGCCGGGCATATGTCGGGCGCACTGTCGGTGCTGACCGCCGACCGCAAGGACGATATCGGCGAGGTGGTTGGCCGGCTCGCTGAATTCGCCAGAAACCGGGGTGAACCCGCCGACGGTGCCGGACCGGGCGGCGTCGTGGGACTGCTGCGCGCGGTGCAGTCCGATTCGCAACGCGCCGCACTGGACCAACTGCTGGTGCTCGGCACCCTGCTGGAGGGTCACGCGGACTACGTGATGGACGCGGTGGGGCCCGCAGTGGTGCCATCGGTGCAGCTGATCCGCCGTCGATTCGACGACCGCCGGCAGCGCAAACAGCCGCCGCTTCAGCGACTGTTGCGCGCACTGCTGGGGGTGGACGCCAAGCTCAGCCAGTACACCCGCGGCCGGGCTTTCGTCGACCATGTGGTGGGCCGGGTCGGGATGGCGCGGTTCAACACGGTGTGGTCCGGCCCCGACACCCTGCCGCTGCCCGATGAGATCGAGGATCCGCAGCGGTGGATCGACCGGGTGCTCTAGCCGGGCTGCGCGCGACGCTGACCGGGTTCGCCTCGGCCCGGCTGGATGGCGCACCCGGGTGGTGCGTTGCGTTGTCCGGGGGCGCCGATTCACTGGCGCTGACTGCGGCCGCTGCGGCCGTCCGGCCGACCACGGCGCTGATCGTCGACCACGGACTGCAATCCTGTTCCGGCGAGGTCGCGCTGACCGCAAGACAGCAGGCACTGGACCTCGGCTGCGTTGCGGCACAGGTGATTCGGGTCGAGGTGGGCTCGGCCGGTGGCCCAGAGGCCGCCGCCCGTACCGCCCGTTACGCCGCGCTCGGCACGGCCCGCGCCGGGGCGCCAGTGCTGCTCGGGCACACCCTCGATGATCAGGCCGAGACCGTGTTGCTGGGGCTGGGCCGCGGATCCGGTTCGCGATCCATCGCCGGGATGCGGCCGTGCGACCCGCCGTGGTACCGGCCGCTGCTCGGGGTGCGCCGGGTGACCACCGTCGCCGCCTGCGCGGAGCTCGGTCTGACCGCCTGGAACGACCCGCATAACCACGATCGCCGATTCACCCGGGTGCGGTTGCGCACCGAGGTGCTTCCGTTGCTGGAGGAGGTACTCGGTGGCGGTGTGGCTGAGGCACTGGCCCGCACCGCTGCGGCACTGCGGGAGGACACCGATGCGCTGGACGCGATGGCCGAACAGAATTTGGTGACGGCGAGGGCGGGGGCAGGTCTGGCGGTGGCGGCCGTCAGGGACCTTCCGGAGGCGCTTCGGCGCCGGGTTATTCGCGCCTGGTTGCTCGACGGCGGCGCGGCCGGGCTTACCGACCGTCAGATCCGGTCGGTCGACGCCCTGGTGAGCGCATGGCGCGGCCAGGGCGGGGTAGCCGTCAGTTGGGGCGTGCGGAAAACCCGGCTGTTCGCCGAGCGTCGTGGCGACACCCTGACCCTGCGCAGCGAACCGGTCTGATTGTCCTCGCCGACGGCGGCATGGCACGCTGTGACCGTGTCGGCGAAAGAGCTGTATCCCGGGGACATCAAGTCGGTTTTGTTGTCCGAAGATCAGATTCAGACTCGAACCGCCGAGTTGGGCGCTCGCGTGGGTCTCGACTACGCCGATGCCCTGGGCGGTCAGGATCTGCTGCTGGTGACCGTCCTGAAAGGGGCGGTGATGTTCGTGACCGATCTCGCCCGCGCGATCCCGGTGCCCACGCAGCTCGAGTTCATGGCGGTGAGTTCCTACGGCTCGGCGACGTCGTCGTCGGGCGTGGTGCGGATTCTCAAGGATCTGGATCGCGATATCGCCGACCGGGATGTGCTGATCGTCGAAGACATCGTCGACTCCGGCTTGACGCTGTCCTGGCTGCTGCGCAATCTGGCGACCCGCCATCCGAAGTCGCTCCGGGTCTGCACGTTGCTGCGCAAGCCGGAAGCGGTCCGCGCCGATGTCGACATCACCTACGTCGGGTTCGACATCCCCAACGAGTTCGTTGTCGGATACGGCCTCGACTATGCCGAGCGTTACCGCGACCTTCCCTATATCGGCACCCTGGACCCGAAGGTTTATGCCCCATGACCTGGACGGTCAGGTCAGCTCCCAAACCGCGGTCACCGAGAAGCTGACGGTCTGCTCGCCGGGTTGCAGCGGCACCGGCGCGGCCGCCGCCATCGCTCCCTGCGGCATCGGCATCGGCCGCGGGAGTTCCGCGCTGCCCGGCGCCTCCGAAATGGACAGCACATTGCCCAGCGACAGCCCAGAGAGTTCGGCGTACTGCTCGGCGCGGCTCCTGGCGTCGTTGAACGCCCGCGCCCGGGCGTCGCTGACCAGTGCCGAATCGTCCTCGATCGAGTAGCTCACCGAATCGATCCGGGTGGCGTTGCCGCCCGCCGTCACGATCAGGGCCAACGTCTCCGAGGCCGCGTCGAGTTCGCGAAGGGTCACCCGAATCGAGTTGCTGGCCCGGTAGCCGGTGATCGTCGAGTTCTCGCCGTACTGCGGCTGTAGGTTCACCGAGGTGGTGCTGATGTCCTCGGCGTCGATCCCACGGGCGGTCAACTGGTCGGTCACTGCCTTCTGCCGTTCACTGGCCTGGTCCATCGCCGCGGTGACGTCCGGTGCGACGACCTCGACCCCAACCTCGGCGGTCAGCGTGTCGGGCACCCCCTGCACCTCGCCTGCACCCACCACCGTCACCTGGCGGGCGGTGCTGCCGACGGCCGGCGCGGAGTCGCATCCGGACAGCGTCGTCGCGGCCAATACCGCTGCGGCACAGAGCATGACGTGGCGGCGTCTGACGGGGCTGATGGTGATCGGCATGCCTCACCGTAGCGCGTGCGGTCAGCACCACCGCAGCTGTGACAGAAACGCCAGCAACTCGGCATTGATCTCGGCTGGGCGCTCCTGCTGGATCCAGTGCCCCGCGCCTTCCACCATGACCTGCCGGTACGGGCCGCGGGCCACTTCGGTGGCGCGATCGGTCCGGGTGAATGCCAGCACCGGGTCGGCGGTCCCGCCCACGAATAGCGCCGGGACGTCGATGGTCGGGGCGGGGGGATGGGCCATGATCTGCCAGTTGCGGTCGAAGTTGCGGTACCAGTTCAGCGCACCGGTGAAGCCGGTTCGGGTGAACTCGGTGACGTAGTGCTCGAGGTCTTCCTGACCGAGCCAGTCCGGCAGCGGATCGGGCTCGTCGAGCCTGTCGATGAACCCTTCGGGACCCGGTGCCAGCATCCGGTGGGCTGCGGCTTCATCGGCGGGTGCCCGCATCCCGCCCAGCATCCGTCGCAAGGCGCGGCGCGGGTCGGCAGCCATCTCGGCATCGGCGATGCCGGGGTGCTGGAAGTGCAGGATGTAGAAGAAGTTGTCGCCGAAGATCTGGCGGAACGCCTCGGTAGGCGGGGTGAGGGGCCGGGGTACCGGCGGCACACTCAAACCGGCCACCGCAGCCACCCGGTCTGGGTGCAGCAGCGGGGTGCTCCAGGCGACCACCGCTCCCCAGTCGTGTCCGACCAGTGCGGCGCGGTCGGCGCCGAATTCGTCGATCAAACCCACCAGGTCCCCGGTGAGGGCGGTGATGTCGTAGGAGTCGACGGCTTCCGGGCATGATGAGCCGCCGTATCCGCGCTGATCGGGTGCCACGACGTGGTACCCGGCCGCGGCCAGGGCCGGGATCTGGTGGCGCCAGGAGTAGGCCAGTTCGGGGAACCCGTGAGCGAGGATCACCAGGGGGCCGTCGGCGGGGCCGGCCTGGGTAATACGCAACCGGATCCCGTTGACCTCGACGAGCCGTTCGGACAGTGTGACCACGGTGTTAAGCCAAGCACAGCACCCGTCGGCAATCGGACCCTCCGTCCCCGTCGGAAGAACCAAACCGTGACGGAAACCCGCAGGGCACTGGTCGACGTTGGGGTAGCGGTAGCCTGAAGGCTCCCAGGCTGCGATCGGAAGGACTGGGCCCACGCGGGCCGATGCTTGATGAACCGTAAAACTGTTATCCGCACGCTGACGGTGATCTCTGCCGTGCTGCTGCTTGGTTGGGTGTTCTTCTACTTCAACGACGACACCCGCGGCTTCAAGCCGATCGACACCTCGGTGGCGGTGGCCCAGATCAATGCCGACAACGTCAAGACCGCCCAGATCGACGATCGCGAACAGCAGCTGCGGCTGGAGTTGAAGGACGGCAAGGACGAGACCGCCGGCTCGACGAAGGTCATCGCCAAGTACCCGACCGGCTACGCGGTGCCGCTGTTCGACTCGCTCACCGCCAAGGGAATCAAGACCAACACAACGGTCAACCAGCCCAGCATGCTCGGCACGCTGTTGATTTACATGCTGCCGCTGTTCCTGCTGATCGGGTTGTTCGTGCTGTTCTCGCGCATGCAGACCGGTGGCCGGATGGGCTTCGGGTTCGGCAAGTCCAAGGCCAAACAGCTGTCGAAGGACATGCCGAAGACCACCTTCGCCGATGTCGCCGGCGCCGACGAGGCGGTCGAAGAGCTCTACGAGATCAAGGACTTCCTGCAGAATCCGGCGCGGTATCAGGCCCTCGGCGCGAAGATTCCCAAGGGCGTGCTGCTCTACGGCCCGCCCGGGACCGGCAAGACCCTGCTGGCCCGCGCCGTGGCGGGGGAGGCCGGCGTGCCGTTCTTCACCATCTCCGGCTCGGACTTCGTCGAGATGTTCGTCGGTGTCGGAGCTTCCCGGGTCCGGGATCTGTTCGAACAGGCAAAGCAGAATTCACCGTGCATCATCTTCGTCGATGAGATCGACGCGGTCGGCCGTCAACGCGGCGCGGGCCTCGGCGGTGGCCACGACGAGCGCGAACAGACCCTCAACCAGCTCCTTGTCGAGATGGACGGCTTCGGCGAACGGCAGGGCGTCATCCTGATCGCGGCCACCAACCGGCCCGATATCCTCGATCCTGCACTGCTGCGTCCCGGGCGTTTCGATCGACAGATCCCGGTGTCCAGCCCTGATCTGGCCGGCCGCAAGGCGGTGCTGCGGGTGCACGCCCAGGGCAAGCCGCTGTCGCCGGATGCGGACCTGGACGGCCTGGCCAAGCGCACCGTCGGCATGTCCGGTGCCGATCTGGCCAACGTGATCAACGAGGCCGCGCTGCTGACAGCGCGGGAGAACGGCACGATCATCACCGGGGCGGCGCTGGAGGAGGCCGTCGACCGGGTGATCGGCGGTCCCCGGCGCAAGGGCCGGGTGATCAGCGAAACCGAGAAGAAGATCACCGCCTACCACGAGGGTGGTCACACCCTGGCTGCATGGGCGATGCCCGATATCGAGCCGATCTACAAGGTCACCATTCTGGCCCGCGGCCGGACCGGTGGCCACGCGGTATCGGTACCCGAGGATGACAAAGGTCTGATGACCCGCTCGGAGATGATCGCCCGCCTGGTGTTCGCCATGGGCGGCCGGGCCGCTGAGGAACTGGTGTTCCGGGAGCCCACCACCGGTGCGGTCTCCGATATCGAGCAGGCCACCAAGATCGCCCGCGCGATGGTGACCGAGTACGGCATGAGCGCGAAGCTCGGTGCCGTCCGGTACGGCACCGAACACGGCGACCCGTTCCTGGGCCGCACCATGGGCACCCAGGCCGACTACAGCCACGAGGTGGCCCGCGATATCGACGACGAGGTCCGCAAGCTCATCGAGGCCGCGCACACCGAGGCGTGGGCCATCCTCACCGAGTATCGCGACGTGCTCGATATCCTGGCCGGTGAACTGCTGGAGAAGGAAACCCTGCACCGCGCGGAATTACAGGCCATCTTCGCCGACGTGCAAAAGCGGCCACGACTGACGGTGTTCGATGACTTCGGTGGTCGGATCCCCTCCGACAAACCGCCGATCAAGACCCCCGGCGAACTGGCCATCGAGCGGGGCGAGCCGTGGCCCCAGCCGATGCCCGAACCGGCGTTCAAGAAGGCGATCGCCCAGGCCAGCGCCGTCCATGCACAGCAGACTCCCCAGCCGTCTCAGCCTTCCGGCGGAAACGGTACGGCCAACGGCGCCGGTAACGGCAACGGCGCGCATTCGGGCGGCCGGCACCAGGCGCCCAGCGGTCCTACTCAGCCGGACTACGGCGCCCCGGCCGGCTGGCACGCTCCCGGTTGGCCGCCGCCGCCGCAGCAGCATCATCAGCAGCCGCCCGGTTACCGGTATCCGCCGCCGCAGGGCTGGGCCCCGCCGCAGCAAGGGCAGCCCCAGCAGCCGTATCAGGCCTACCCGACACCCTCCGGCCCCGCGCCGAAGGACGCCCCCGGCGACGAGGCCGGGCGTACCAACCGCCCCAGTTGATTGACGGACGGAGCAGCCATGCCGCAGCGCGATTCGATCACCCTCGAAACCCCGGTATTCGATCAGGTCCGTGCTGAGGCGGCCGTCCGCGAATTGCTCTTCGCGGTCGGCGAGGATCCGGACCGGCACGGCCTGAAGGACACCCCGGCCCGCGTCGCGCGCGCCTACCGGGAGATGTTCGCAGGGCTCTACACCGACCCGGATGCGGTGCTGGACACCACGTTCGACGAGCAGCACGACGAACTCGTCCTGGTCAAACAGATTCCGATGTACTCCACTTGCGAACATCATCTCGTGGCGTTCCACGGGATGGCCCACGTTGGTTACATCCCCGGTGAGGACGGCCGGGTCACCGGCTTGTCGAAACTGGCCCGGGTGGTGGATTTGTATGCCAAACGTCCGCAGGTGCAGGAGAGGCTGACCGCCCAGGTCGCTGATGCGGTCATGCACAAGCTCAAGCCCCGCGGGGTCATCGTGGTCATTGAAGCGGAGCATTTGTGCATGGCGATGCGAGGCGTCCGCAAGGCCGGCGCGATCACCACCACCTCGGCGGTGCGTGGGCTGTTCAAGAACAACGATGCATCGCGGGCCGAGGCACTGGGTCTCATCCTCCGAAAGTGACCGCGGATTCCCGGCGTACGAGGGTGATGGGAGTTGTCAACGTCACCGATGACTCCTTCTCAGATGGTGGACGATATCTCGATCCCGCCCGCGCCGTCGCGCATGCACTCACACTGGTGGCCGACGGGGCGGCGATCATCGATGTAGGCGGGGAGTCGACTCGGCCGGGTGCGGTCCGAATCGACCCCGCGGTGGAAACTGCCCGTGTCCTTCCTGTCGTGAAAGAGCTTGCAGCACAGGGCATCACCGTGAGTGTGGATACCATGCACGCGGCGGTGGCGGAAGCGGCACTGGACAATGGAGCCGGAATCGTCAACGACGTCAGTGGGGGTCGCGCCGACCCGGACATGGCCCGGGTGGTATCGCAAGCCGGGGTGCCCTGGGTGCTGATGCACTGGCGATCGGTGCGGGCCGACCGGCCCCACGATGTCCCGCGTTACCGCGATGTGGTCGGCGAGGTTCGCAACGAGTTGATGGCCGCGATCGACGCCGCGGTGGGCGCCGGCGTCGACCCGCGAAACCTCATCATCGATCCGGGCCTGGGGTTCGCCAAGACGGCGCGCGACAACTGGCTGCTGCTGCATGCGCTGCCGGAATTCGTCGACGCCGGAATCCCGGTGCTGGTCGGCGCGTCCCGCAAGCGTTTCCTGGGTGCGCTGCTCGCCGGGCCGGACGGCACGCCGCGCCCGCCGGACGGCCGCGAGACCGCCACCGCCGTCGTCTCGGCACTGGCCGGACTGCACGGAGCCTGGGGGGTACGGGTGCATGATGTCCGCGCCAGTGTCGACGCGCTGAAGGTCGCCGAGGCCTGGCACTATCCGCCGGAGGGCGCTGATGACTGACCGTATCGAACTGCGTGGCCTGAACGTCCGGGGAAATCACGGCGTCTTCGACCACGAGCGCCGCGACGGGCAGGACTTCGTCATCGACATCACCGTCTGGATCGACCTGGCCGTGGCCGCGGCCAGCGACGACCTCGAGGACACCTTCGACTACGGCGTCCTGGCCCAACGGGCCGCCGATATCGTCGCCGGCCCGCCCCGCAACCTGATCGAGACGGTCGCCGCGGAGATCGCCGATGATGTGATGGGCGAGACCCGGGTGCAGGCCGTCGAGGTCGTGGTGCACAAACCGCAGGCACCCATTCCGCTGACCTTCGCCGACGTGGCCGTCGTCGCCCGCCGCTCCCGGCGGGGCGGCCGCGGGCAGATCGTTCCGGTCGCGACATGAGCCGGGTCGTTTTGTCCATCGGTTCCAATCTCGGGGACCGGTTGGCCAGGCTGCAGGCCGCCGTCGACGCGATCGGGGACGCCGTCGTGACGGTCTCGCCGGTGTGGGAGTCCGACGCCTGGGGCGGTGTCGAACAGCAGCCGTTCCTCAACGCCGCGCTGATCGCCGACGATCCGGCCCTCGATGGGCCCGGCTGGTTGCGTCGGGCGCAGCAGATCGAACGTGACAACGAGCGGGTGCGAACGCAGAGATGGGGACCGCGCACCCTCGACATCGATCTGGTGTGCTGTTTCGACGGCGAGGCGGAGGTGTTCTCCGATGACCCCGAGCTGATCCTGCCGCATCCGTTTGCGCACCAGCGGGCCTTCGTTTTGATTCCCTGGCTTGCGGTGGACCCGACCGCGGAACTGAGCGTCGCCGGAAGCCGGCGACCGGTGCGGGGGATTCTCGACACCCTCGACGAGGCCGAGCGCCGGGGGGTGCGGACGACCGAATTCATCCTGACGTCCCCCGCGACCCATCCGAAGGGTTCGCGCTGATGGGACTGACCCGCAAGCGTGATCTGGCGTTCGCCGCGATCGTCACCGTGATCGTCGGCTACCTGGCCATCGGTTTGCTGTACCGGTACTTCCCGCCGATCACGCTGTGGACCGGTCTGTCCCTGCTGGCGGTCGCCGTCGTCGAGGCCTGGTGGGCGGTGTCGGTACGCGGCCGGATCCGGAACGGCCGGATCGGGGTGGGGGCGGGACGCTTGGACCCGCTGGCGGTGGCGCGTACCGTCGCCGTCGCCAAGGCCTCTGCGTGGGTGGGTGCGGTGATGTTCGGTTGGTGGGTCGCGGTGCTCGGCTATCTGGTGCCCCGGCGCACCGACCTGCGGGTGGCCGCCGCCGATACCCCGGGGGCACTCGCCGCCGCGGCCAGCGCGTTCGCCCTGATGGCCGCGGCGCTCTGGCTGCAGCGTTGCTGCACATCCCCCGGCGAACCGAATGGCGGGGAGAACGCCCCGGGGGACTAGCGATACCGCGCGTCCGGCCCAGCTTGTCGCAGCCGGAAATCGGTTTGCATCGCGGTACAGTCAGGCCCATGACCGTTCAGTCCCGCGGCGCACGGAGCCGTCGCGGCGGCCGCGTGCCGGGCTGGCCGCTTCTGACGGCTTTGCTGGTGTTGGCCATCGCGGCCAGTGCGACCCTGGTATTCACCGACCGGGTGGAGTTGCTGCGGCTGGCGGTGATCCTATCGCTGTGGGCCGCGGTGGTGGCTGCGTTCGTGACGGTGGTGTACCGGCGCCAGAGCGAACTCGACCAGGCCAGGGCCCGGGACATGAAGTTCGTCTACGACCTTCAACTCGACCGGGAGATCTCCGCCCGCCGGGAGTACGAGCTCTCCGTGGAGGCACACCTTCGTCGTCAGCTGGCCCGTGAGCTCCGGGCCCAGGCCGCAGACGAGATGTCCGCGCTGCGATCCGAATTGATATCGCTGCGGACCCAACTCGAGGTGCTGCTCGGTACCGATCTCGGTGAGCGACCGGCACTCGGGAGTGACCGGCTCGCGGTCCCGATGTCCGCCGCGCCGGGACGGGTCGAGAGCAGCCGTGTGACCGTGGTCACCGAAGAGGTGGTCGCGATTGCGGCCGCAACCCAGACCGTCATGGAGAGCCCGATCATCGACGTCCCGGAAGAGCCGCTAACCCCTCCCGAGCCGCCGCCCGCCGAACCGCGATACCCGGCCCGGGACTACCGGGGCAACCACCGTCGGCCCGCCGATGAGCGATCCGCGCCGCCTCCTCCGCCGCATCCACCACCGCCACCACCGCCACCACCGCGGCCGCCGCAACCGGTCCCGCCATCCGAACCCGCCGTCGACCACCCCGGCCCTGCTGTCGGCCCGCCTCAGCAACCGGAGGCACCGTGGCGGCCGCCGGAGGTGCGGCGGGGGCGCCATGCGACCGGCGACGCCGGGTGGCGCCCACAGCGTTCCGAGCCGGTAGCCGCGCCGGCCACACCGCGCGGTCGGCATTGGGTGCCTCCCGATGAGCAACCCGGTCCGGCCGGACGGCACCGGGGTTTCGGTGAGCAGTCGGCCCCGGAACCTCCTGCGGTCACGGAGCCAACTGCGCCCCCGGAACCGGCTCCGGCTCCTGAGCCGCAGGGCCAGCACACCGGCGGGCAGTCGGTGGCCGATCTCATGGCCAGGCTGGAGGTCAACGGTCCCGCCGGTGGCGGTGGCCGCCGCCGTCGCGAGGACTGAGCCGGAAGCTAGACTCTGGAACGTCCGTCCGGTACCCGCCACCCGGGACCGGAACGCTAGTCCTTCATGTCAGCGAGGTCGTCTAGGTGGGGACCCCCAACGGCTTGCGCCCGGCCCGGCTCAAAGTCGGCGTCGTCTCGGCGGGCCGGGTCGGCACCGCAGTGGGAATGGCCCTGGAGCGCGCCGATCATGTCGTGGTGGCCTGCAGTGCCCTCTCCGCCGCATCGCTGAGGCTCGCCGCTCGCCGGCTGCCCGACACCCCGGTTCTGCCGGTGCCGGAGGTGGCCGCACACGCCGAGTTGTTGTTGTTGACCGTCCCCGATTCAGAACTAGCCGGGTTGGTGACCGGCCTGGCGGCGACGGGTGCGATACGTCGCGGGACCATCGTGGCGCACACCTCGGGGGCCAACGGGGTCGCGGTGCTCGCCCCGTTGACCGATCAGGGTTGCGTTCCCCTGGCGATCCATCCGGCGATGACGTTCACCGGAGCCGACGAAGATATCGCCCGGTTGGCCGACACCTGCTTCGGCATCACCGCCGCCGATGAGATCGGCTACGCGATCGCGCAGTCGCTGGTTCTCGAAATCGGCGGTGAACCATTCAGGGTCTCCGAACAGGCCCGCACGCTTTACCACGCCGCATTGGCCCATGGCAGCAACCACATCGTCACCCTGATGGCGGATGCGCTCGTGGCCTTGCGCGCGGCGTTGGCCGGCGAGGCACTTCTGGGCCAGGAACCGGTGGCGGACTCACCCGGGGGGCTTGCCGAGCGCATCATCGGCCCGCTTGCCCGGGCTGCACTGGAGAACACCCTGCAGCGTGGGCAGAGCGCGCTCACCGGACCGGTGGCCCGCGGTGACGCTGCTGCGGTAGCCGCCCACCTCGCCGCCCTCAACGATGTGGATCCCTTACTGGCGCAGGCATATTGCGCCGACTCGTTGCGGACCGCGCAGCGAGCGCATGCCCCCGAGGAGGTCTTTGACGTGTTGGCAGACTTCAGGCTGGCCGGGCCGGGTCGATGACCACCAGGGCTCCGCAGTTCAGTGCTGGGCAACTGAACGTCTACCCCACTCCGCATGCGGTGTCGGAGGTCAGTCGGGCGCTGCGGCACACCGGTCGGCGGGTGATGCTGGTACCGACCATGGGCGCCCTGCACGATGGGCATCTCGCACTGGTGCGTGCGGCCAAGAAGGTGCCCGGAGCCGTTGTCGTGGTGTCGATCTTCGTCAATCCCCTGCAGTTCGGCGCGGGGGAGGATCTCGCCGCCTATCCGCGGCCTCTCGACGACGACCTCGAGATGCTCAGCGATGAAGGTGTCGAGGTGGCTTTCACCCCGACCGCAGCGTCGATGTATCCCGATGGTCCGCGCACCACCGTCCATCCTGGACCAGTCGGCAGCGAGCTCGAAGGAGCAGTACGGCCAACGCATTTCACCGGGATGTTGACCGTCGTGCTGAAGTTGCTGCAGACCGTGAGGCCGGATCGGGCCTTCTTCGGCGAGAAGGATTACCAACAGTTGGTGCTGATCCGGCAGATGGTCGACGATCTCAATGTGGGTGTTCGGATCGTCGGGGTCCCCACCGTGCGGGAGCCGGACGGACTAGCGATGTCGTCGCGCAACCGCTATCTGAGTCCTGAGGAGCGCGAGCAGGCCTGCGCGCTGTCCTCCGCCCTGTTGGCGGGCCGGTACGCCGCCGGCGCGGGTCCGGGCGCCGTGCTCGATGCCGCCCGCGCGGTTCTTGACGAGGTGCCCGCCATCAGCGTCGACTACCTGGAGTTGCGGGGGCCGTGGCTGGAACCGGCTCCCACGGCCGGTCGGGCCCGGCTGCTGATCGCTGCCCGGCTGGGAAGCACCCGACTGCTGGACAATATCGAGATCGACCTTCCTGACGGTCGGACTTCGGATGCGGGTGCCGCCGACTCGCACGAAATGAGTTGGCGGAACTGATGTTACGAACAGTGCCGATGTCCGCCGGGATCGGGGGTTAGCAGTGCTGCTCGCCATCGACGTCCGAAACACCCATACCGTCGTGGGGCTCATCGCCGGGTCGGGCAATCATGCGAAAGTAGCTCAGCACTGGCGCATCCGGACCGAGCCGGAGGTGACCGCCGACGAACTCGCCCTCACCATCGAGGGCCTGATTCAAGACGACTCCGAAAACCTCACCGGGGTAACCGGACTGTCCACCGTTCCCTCGGTGCTGCACGAGGTTCGGTTGATGCTCGGTCAGTACTGGGCGGGCGTTCCGCATGTCCTGATCGAGCCCGGTATCCGCACCGGCATTCCACTGCTGGTCGACAATCCCAAAGAGGTCGGCGCCGACCGGATCGTCAACTGCCTGGCCGCCTACGCCAAGTTCAACACCGCCGCGATCGTGGTGGATTTCGGTTCGTCCATCTGCGTGGACGTGGTGTCGGCCAAAGGGGAGTTCCTCGGCGGCGCGATCGCTCCCGGGGTCCAACTGTCCTCCGACGCCGCAGCCGCGCGCTCGGCTGCGCTGCGGCGGGTGGAGCTGACGCGACCGCGCTCGGTGGTCGGGAAGAACACTGTGGAATGTATGCAGTCCGGCGCGGTGTTCGGGTTCGCCGGCCTGGTCGACGGTCTGGTGAATCGAATCCGGACCGACGTCGATGGTTTCGCCGGCGGCGACGTCACCGTGGTGGCCACCGGGCACACCGCACCGCTGATGCTGCCGGAGTTGAACACCGTCGACCACTTCGACAAGCACCTGACCCTCGACGGCCTGCGGATGGTGTTCGAGCGCAATTCCGACGGGCAGCGCGGGCGCCTCAAACCTGCCCGCTGACCGGCCACCATTAAAAGGCCATTTAAGCTGCCACGTCGTGAGTGATGCTGACGCGACGGGCGCCGATGACCCGCAGGACGACGTTCCCGAGCAGTTCCGGATCCGGCAGGCCAAGCGCCAACGCCTGTTGGATGAAGGGCGGCAGGCCTATCCGGTGTCAGTACCCCGGACGCACTCGCTGGCCGAGGTCCGCGCCGCTCATCCGGATCTTGCCCCCGACACCTCCACCGGTGAGGCCGTCGGGGTGACCGGGCGGGTGGTCTTCGCCCGTAATTCCGGGAAGCTCTGTTTCGCGACCCTCCAGGAGGGCGACGGCACCCAGTTGCAGGCGATGATCAGCCTGGCCGGTGTCGGCGCCGACGCACTCGACGACTGGAAGTCCGATGTCGATCTGGGCGATATCGTTTTCGTCCACGGCGAGGTGATCAGCTCGCGGCGTGGGGAACTGTCCGTGCTGGCTGACGGCTGGCAGATGGCGGCCAAGGCGCTGCGGCCGCTTCCGGTGGCGCACAAGGAGATGAGTGAGGAGTCCCGGGTACGGCAGCGGTACGTCGATCTGATCGTCCGTCCGCAGGCCCGCACGGTGGCCCGCCAGCGCATCGCCGTCGTCCGGGCCGTCCGCAGCGGGCTGGAGCGGCGGGGATTCCTCGAAGTCGAGACGCCGATATTGCAGACCCTCGCCGGCGGTGCAGCGGCCCGGCCGTTCGTGACCCGCTCCAATGCCCTGGATGCCGACCTGTACCTGCGGATCGCACCGGAACTGTTTCTGAAGCGCTGCGTGGTGGGCGGTCTGGAGCGGGTTTTCGAACTTAATCGGGTTTTCCGCAACGAAGGCGCCGATTCCACCCATTCCCCGGAATTCGCGATGCTCGAGACATATCAGGCCTGGGGGACTTACGACGATTCCGCGGTCATGATCCGTGAACTCATTCAGGGTGTCGCCGATGAGGCGATTGGAACGCGGCAGGTCGCATTACCCGACGGAACCGTCTATGACCTCGACGGGGAATGGCCGTCGATTCACATGTATCCCTCATTGTCGGAAGCGCTCGGCGAAGAGATCACCCCGGAGACCCCGGCCGAATACCTGCTGACAATTGCGGACCGGCTCGGTGTCGAGATTCCCCCGGATCGCGGGTACGGACATGGGAAACTCGTCGAGGAGCTGTGGGAACACACCGTCGGAGATACGTTGTGGGCGCCGACTTTCGTTAAGGATTTTCCGGTCGAAACCGCACCGCTGACTCGGCAGCACCGCAGTATCGCGGGGGTCACCGAGAAATGGGACCTGTACGTCCGCGGGATCGAACTGGCCACCGGTTACTCGGAACTGGTCGACCCGATCATCCAGCGGGAGCGATTCGAGGCCCAGGCCCGCGCCGCGGCCGCCGGCGATGACGAGGCGATGGCACTGGACGACGACTTCCTGTCCGCAATGGAGTATGCGATGCCGCCCACCACGGGAACGGGAATGGGCATCGACCGATTGTTGATGGTGCTCACCGGGCTGTCGATCAGGGAGACAGTGTTGTTCCCGATTGTTCGCCGCCACGGTAACTGAAACGCACTGATCGTTAATTGTTGGAATTCCGCGCGAAGTTATGGCACATTATCGGCAGGCTTAAACGATCTACGGTCGTTCCGCGCAGAGAAGGTCGGAGGAAATGTCATGGCCAAAAAGGTCACGGTCACACTTGTCGATGATTTCGACGGCGACGGCCCTGCCGACGAAACGGTTGAATTCTCCATCGATGGCGTGAGCTATGAGATCGACCTTTCGGTCAAGAATGCACAGAAACTCCGGGACGAATTCAAACAGTGGATCGACGCCGGCCGCCGGGTTGGCGGCCGCCGCCGCGGGCGTCCGGGTGCACCGGGCCGGGGTGGTCGTGGGTCGATCGACCGCGAACAGAGTGCGGCGATCCGGGAATGGGCCCGCCGCAACGGACACAAGGTATCCACCCGTGGCCGGATCCCGGCTGAGATCATCGAGGCCTTCCACGCTGCTGGCTGAGGCCCAGGCATGTGGAGAGCCCGGTTTCGCTCACCGCGAAGAACTTCGCGTCTGGATTCGGGAAACGATTCCCCGGCCGGGGGCGTTGAACAGCTGTGTCTGCTATGACGGATTCGGGTCGGGCCAGCAGGGGAGAGCGACTCTCCCGCGCCGCCCACTAGAGTGGACGCTGCGGTGCACGGTGACTACCGCCGCACCAGGTGATGGAGGGCAGGTAACCACCGATGTTCGAGAGATTCACTGACCGCGCCCGCAGGGTCGTCGTCCTGGCTCAAGAAGAAGCCCGGATGCTCAACCACAACTACATCGGCACCGAGCACATTTTGCTGGGTCTGATCCACGAGGGCGAGGGCGTCGCCGCCAAGTCCCTGGAGTCCCTCGGCATCTCGCTGGAGGGTGTCCGCTCCCAGGTCGAGGAGATCATCGGTCAGGGGCAGCAGGCCCCGTCCGGGCACATCCCGTTCACGCCCCGCGCCAAGAAGGTCCTAGAGCTGAGTTTGCGCGAGGCACTGCAACTCGGCCACAACTACATCGGTACGGAGCACATCCTGCTCGGTCTGATTCGCGAGGGTGAGGGCGTCGCCGCCCAAGTCCTGGTCAAATTGGGCGCCGAGCTGACCCGGGTCCGCCAGCAGGTCATCCAGCTGCTCAGCGGCTACCAGGGCAAGGAGACCGCCGAAGCCGGCAGTGGCGGCCGGGGAGGGGAATCCGGCAGTCCCTCCACCTCGCTTGTTCTCGATCAGTTCGGCCGCAACCTCACCGCCGCCGCGATGGAAGGCAAGCTGGACCCGGTCATCGGCCGCGAGAAGGAAATCGAGCGGGTCATGCAGGTGCTGTCCCGGCGTACCAAGAACAATCCGGTGCTGATCGGCGAACCCGGGGTCGGCAAGACCGCCGTGGTGGAGGGTCTGGCCCAGGCCATCGTTAACGGCGAGGTGCCCGAGACACTCAAGGACAAGCAGCTCTACACCCTCGACCTCGGGTCTTTGGTGGCCGGCAGCCGTTACCGCGGTGATTTCGAGGAGCGCCTGAAGAAGGTTCTCAAGGAGATCAACAGCCGCGGCGACATCATCCTGTTCATCGACGAGCTGCACACCCTGGTGGGCGCCGGTGCCGCCGAGGGCGCCATCGACGCCGCGTCCATCCTCAAGCCCAAACTGGCTCGCGGCGAGTTGCAGACGATCGGCGCGACCACGCTCGACGAGTACCGCAAGTACATCGAGAAGGATGCCGCCCTGGAGCGCCGGTTCCAGCCGGTCCAGGTCGGTGAGCCCACCGTGGCGCACACCATCGAGATTCTCAAGGGGCTGCGCGACCGCTACGAGGCTCACCACCGGGTGTCGATCACCGACTCGGCCGTGGTGGCGGCGGCCACTCTGGCCGACCGCTATATCAACGACCGGTTCCTGCCGGACAAGGCCATCGACCTGATCGACGAGGCCGGTGCCCGGATGCGGATTCGCCGGATGACGGCTCCGCCTGATCTGCGGGAGTTCGACGAGAAGATCGCCGACGCCCGTCGGGAGAAGGAGTCCGCGATCGACGCGCAGGACTTCGAGAAGGCGGCATCGCTGCGAGACCGGGAGAAGACGCTGGTCGCGCAGCGCGCCGAGCGGGAGAAGCAGTGGCGCTCCGGTGACCTCGATGTCGTGGCGGAGGTCGACGACGAGCAGATCGCCGAGGTCCTGGGGAACTGGACCGGTATCCCGGTCTTCAAGCTCACCGAGGAGGAGACCACCCGGCTGCTGCGCATGGAGGACGAACTGCACAAGCGGATCATCGGGCAGGAGGATGCCGTCAAGGCGGTGTCCAAGGCCATCCGTCGCACCCGCGCCGGACTCAAGGATCCGAAACGTCCGTCCGGGTCGTTCATCTTCGCCGGGCCCTCTGGCGTCGGCAAGACCGAGCTGTCCAAGGCGCTGGCGGCGTTCCTGTTCGGCGACGACGACGCGTTGATCCAGATCGACATGGGTGAGTTTCATGACCGCTTCACCGCATCTCGGTTGTTCGGCGCACCCCCCGGGTACGTCGGATACGAGGAGGGCGGTCAGCTCACCGAGAAGGTGCGTCGCAAGCCGTTCTCGGTGGTGCTGTTCGACGAGATCGAGAAGGCGCACCAGGAGATCTACAACACGCTGCTACAGGTCCTCGAGGACGGCCGCCTGACCGACGGTCAAGGCCGCACGGTGGACTTCAAGAACACTGTGTTGATCTTCACCTCCAACCTGGGCACCTCGGACATCTCTAAGGCGGTCGGTCTCGGGTTCACCCAAGGTGGCGGCGAAAGCAACTACGAGCGGATGAAGCAGAAGGTCAACGACGAGCTCAAGAAGCACTTCCGCCCGGAGTTCCTCAACCGCATCGACGACATCATCGTCTTCCACCAGCTGACTCAGGACGAGATCATCCAGATGGTCGACCTGATGGTGGGCCGGGTGTCCAAGCAGCTCGCGGCCAAGGACATGGAACTGGAGCTGACCGACAAGGCGAAATCGCTGCTGGCCAAGCGGGGCTTCGATCCGGTCCTGGGTGCCCGGCCGCTGCGCCGCACCATCCAGCGCGAGATCGAGGACGCGCTCTCGGAGAAGATCCTCTTCGACGAGATCCGGCCGGGTCAGCTGGTGTCCGTCGACGTCGAGAACTGGGACGGCGAGGGTGTCGGTGAGGACGCCAAGTTCACATTCAGTGGTGGGCCCAAGCGCGAGACGGTCGAACCCGACCTGGCTGCGGCGGCGACGGAGTAGCACTCGATTCGAGAACCGACAGAAGCGGGCGGTCACCTTCGGGTGGCCGCCCGCAGTCGTCGCTGATGCCTACTGCGGCAGCATCGCGAAAACCTGCTTGATGATCGTCATCACCCAGCCGCCGGCGTTGGGGCTGTGGTAGCGCGGCCAGTTCAGCTGGAAGCTGACCACCCATGCCTGACCGGTGCGGTCCTCGGCGTACCAGCTGAACGTCAGATCGCCCGGAAGGTTTCCGGCTTTGGCACCGATATAGGGCCACTGGGTGCGGTTGAGGTCGATCCCGGCCACCTCGGACATGATGTCGCGCACCGGAGCAGCCGGTCCGACGGCATTGTGCTGCAATCGGGCGTGCACCCGGCAGATGTCCTCGGCGCTGCCGTACCACTCCGCACCGTAGGCCGAACCGGGGGAGTGGGTGCGTTCCGGATCCGGTTCGTAGGGGCGGGAATCGGCCTCGTCCAGCATGTCCGCACGGGCCGCGGGGCCGGCAGATTTCCATTGTTCGCGGACATCGGGGTTGCCCCAGCCCACCGAGAAGATCTCCCGCATGGTGGGGAACGGGGTCATGCTGGCCGGGTCGTGGTGGCCGGCACTGATCAGCGCCTGCTCGACCGCGCCGGTGCCCAACCGTTCGATCAGCAGATCGGTTGCCATGTTGTCACTGGTGGCGATCATCTTGCCCGCCGCTTGCCGGACGGTGATGCGGGACCCGGGCGGCATGGTGTCGAAGCCGGAAGAGCCCAGTTTCTTGGCCTCACTGGTGATGGTGAGGGTGTCATCCCATCGGAGCTTTCCGGCCAGCACCGCCTGCTCGACCGCATAGAGCACGTACGTCTTGAAAATCGATGCCAGCGGCAGGGATTCGGCCGTGTTGGTCCCGGCGACCTTCGTGCAGCTGCCGTCATCGACCTTCGAGACCTGCCAGGAGTACCGGGCGCCGGTGCGGCTCAAGATGGTGTCGACGTCCTGCCAGGAGTTGATCAGGGGTTTGTGGGTGTCGACGGTCAGGCGGCTGACCATGGTCTGGTCGTCGGTGCGCAAATCGATATCCTGCAGCGCCCCGAACGAACTGATCAGACGCAGCCTGGCGGAACCGGCTCCGATGTCGATCCCGGTCAGCGTGTACGGCCGGTCCCACCAGAGCCGTTCCATGACGGCCGTGATCGGGTCGACCATGTCCGGGGCGGCGAGGGTCTTGACGCTCACCGGGCCGATCGGCCACTCGGAGTTGAGCATGTCCATGACCTGGCGGGCCCGCACGCCCTGGGGGGTGTTGGTCTCGATCCGCAGGCCCGCGTTGGCGGTAGGCGTGGGCGGCGGTGCGCAGCTGCTGGCCAGTCCTACGGCGGTGGCCAGGGCGGTGACGAGCGCCAGCGCCCTGCGGCGCCTACGTGTTCGCGTCGGACCCGGCAACGTCCAACACAACCTCGAACTCGAGCAGCGAAGCGCCCGTTGACACCGGATTCGCGCGCTCGCCGGCGTGCGCGGCGATCGCCGGGCCGGACGCCCAGGCTTGGAAGGCTTCCTCGGATTCCCACTGGGTGATCACGAAGTAGCGGTCGTCGCCCTTCACCGGCCTGAGCAACTGGAACCCGAGGAATCCGGGCTGATTGTCGACGGCGTGGGCGCGGTGGGCGAACCGCTTCTCCAACTCCGGACCGGCGCCTGGGGGCACTTCGATTGCGTTGATCTTGACCACGGCCATGGCGCCAAGGCTACCGTCCCGCTCGTGGGATGCGGCACCGCGCAAGATGATGGCGTGACGAATGAAGCGTTGACCCACCGCGGCGGCACCGGCCGGCCGGTGGTGCTCGTGCACGGGCTGATGGGCCGCGGCAGCACCTGGTCTCGGCAGCTGCCGTGGCTGACCCGCCTCGGCTCGGTGTACACCTATGACGCCCCGTGGCACCGGGGTCGCGATGCCGACGACATCGAACCGGTCAGCACCGAGCGATTCGTCGATGAACTGGGCGCGGCCGTCGACTCTCTGGGCCGGCCAGTGGTGCTCATTGGCCATTCGATGGGGGCGTTGCACTCGTGGTGTCTGGCGGCAGAGCGCCCGGAGTTGGTCACGGCCCTGGTGGTCGAGGACATGGCTCCGGACTTCGTTGGTCGCACCACCGGACCGTGGGAGCCGTGGCTGCACGCGCTGCCGGAGGAGTACGGCTCCGCAGAGCACGTCGTCGCCGAGTTCGGTCCGCTGGCGGGCCGGTACTTCCTGGAGGCGTTCGACCGCACATCGACAGGGTGGCGGCTGCACGGCCGGCCCGAACGGTGGCTCGCCATCGCCGCGGAATGGGGAACTCGCGATTACTGGCAGCAGTGGCGGTCGGTCCGTGCGCCGGTTCTGCTGATCGAGGCCGGTGACTCCGTCGCCCCACCAGGGCAGATGCTGCGGATGCGGGATCTGGCCGGCAGCCGAGCCGACTATCTCCGGGTTCCCGGAGCCGGCCACCTGGTCCACGACGACGCACCGGAGGCCTATCAGGACGCAGTCGAGGCATTTCTCAACCGACTTCAACCCCACGTCGGCTAGTGGCGTTGTCGTTCGGAGGTGATGCGGCGGTGTCGGTCTGCGGCGCGGGTGCGGGTCCGTCGGGGCATCTTGGTGTTGCGGTGGGTTGAGGTCGTCTTTCGTGGGCGGGTCGGGGTCAGCGTGCCGGTGGGTGCGCACAGGGCGGGGATGAGTAGTGCGCTGCCCGGTGTGGTGCGGTAGGTGCGGCCGGACGGTGATGTCCAGATGACGGTGCCGTCGGGTCGTTGTTCGTCATGCCAGCCGGTCCAGAATGTTTTGACTAAATGGTGACGACGGCACAGGCATTTGAGGTTGGAGGCGTGGGTGGGCCCGCCGCGTGCGTAGGGCATCGTATGGTCGATGTCGCAGATGTCGGCGGGGCGGTCGCAGCCGGGGAACCGGCAGCTCAGATCGCGGCAGCGCACGAAGTCCGCCAGCGCCGGCGAGGGGCTGTAACGGGGTTCGGGTGGGCTGGCCGAGGGATGAACGACCGGCCGCAGTTCGGCGATTCCCCGGGCCGCGAGATCGGCGAGGACCGCTGACGGGACCGTGGATCCGCCCAGCACGATGCCGAACGCCGGGGGCGGCTGCGGTGGGCGGCCGGGGTTCTCGGGGTCCTCGGGTGCGGCGTTCTCGCGCAGGATCTCGACCAGTCGTTGCCGGTCGGTGATGAACTCCACGGTGTCGTCCCCGGGCCGTTGGCCATGGACGGTCCCAGCGTCGGTCCCGGCGTCGGTCCCGGAGTCGGTGATCGCCGCGGCCTCGGCCACGATGTGCACGATCACCGAGGGTGCCCCGGCGTCGGCGTCGGCGGGGCAGTCGGGTTGGCCGCAGGCGCAGGCCAGTGTGGTGGCTCCGGTGGCCAGCGCTCCCATCGCGTCGGCGCGTTTCTGGTCGACGGTGCGCGGATCGTCATCGCAGACGCTGCGGGCCAGCGCGCTCAACCGCCGATCGAGCAGGGTGGCATCGATGTGGTTGAGCTGTCCGGTCAGCTGCGAGATCTCCTGATCGTGGGTGAGGTCGACGTAGCGATCCCGAGACCGCCGCTCGGTCCGGCGGCGGGCCTGCGGATCGTGGCGTACGACGACGGCGTCAACAGCGCGCTGCATCTTCAGAACCGACAGCGGCCCCCACCCCGGGATGGCCTGGGCCAGCTCCGCGTCGATGCCCGCCAGCACCTCGGGGTCCAGGGCCAGCAGGGTGCGGGCCACGATCATCCGGACGGTGCGGTAGTCGATGGCCCCGTCGGCGAACAGCGCGCCCACCTTCGGTAGCCGCTGCCGAAGGCAGATCGCGTTGTGGATCAGCGACCCCGCGGCCGCGGCGGTGATACACGCCGCGGCGGAGACCTCGGCGGCCACCGCCTCCCACGGATCGATGCGCCACAGCTCCCGGCCGTGCCCGTCCTGCACCGGAATCACCCGGCGTTCGTAAAGCTCAGCGATCGCCGCGAGCCGGCGGGCGCAGGCACTGTTCTCCACACGGGCCGCCTCCCCGATGATGTCCACCACCCCGGCGTCACTCAATTCCTCGAACATACTTTCGATACTAGAGACACCCACCGACGAGTCCGGCGGATCAGGGGACGCCTCCCTCCTCGTCGGGTGCCGGCTTGCGCCACACAGAGATGTGGTTCTCACTATCGCCGGTGAACGGCGAACCCTGCCAGTCTGCGGAACGGCTTTCGAGTTCAAGACCCGCGAGTCGCGCCATCAGATCGCACTCGGCCGGCCAGGCATACCTGAACTCGCCCTTGCGGTAACGCAGTGAACCGTCCCTGTCACGCGTGTAGTGATGCGAGGTGCACAGCTGCCGAGCGACGTCGTAGGTGTCGAATCCGACATGGTGGTCTGAGATATCGAACGGAACCGCGATCTGCCCTGGGGGGAGACGACGCAGCGGTGGTACCCACAGCTCGATGAGGAACCGCCCTCCGGGCGCCAGATGGCGTGCTGCGTTGCGAAAGCATTGCACCTGCTCGGCCTGGGTCTTGAGGTTGGAGAGGCTGTTCCACGGCAGGAAAACCAGGCTGAATTCGCCGGGGACGACCGTTGTGGCCATGTCCCCCAACACAACTGGCAGCTCGGCCTCGCTTACCTTCTCCCGGAGGCGGGCGATCATCGCGGCAGACAGCTCTATCCCCGTGACCGCGACACCGCGGGATAGCAACGGGATCCCGAGTCGGCCGGTGCCGATGGCGAAACCGAGTGCCCGACCGGATCCGGCGAGGCCAGCGAGAAAGTCGACCGCCGGCCCGACGACCTCTGGCAGGAACTGTTCTGCCGAGTCGTTGTCGTACGCCGCCGCAGTGGCAGCGTCCCAGATGTCACTGGAGGTCATCGGCCGAACCTTTACCGGGACGCGCATCGTCGCCCTCGCCCGCCAGTGCGAATCTGCCGTCGGCGGTCTGCTCCACCAGTCCGTCGAGGAGAAGCGAATCCAACGCCCGGTCCCGCTGGGCGGGATCGGTGAGCCACGCGATGTCCAATTGCGCCCGGTGCACCGGCCCCGAGCCTGCCCGGAGTACGTCGAGCAACTTCCCGCGGACCTGTCGGTCGGTACCGGCGTAGCGCTGCGTCGGCCGCGTCGGACCCTCGCCGGCCGGATGGCCGGCCTCCCGCCAGGCGCACCTGGTGAGCGGGCAGAGGCCGCATTTCGGTGATCGGGCGGTGCAAACCGTCGCGCCCAACTCCATCAGCGCGGCCGAAAACACCGGCGCCGTATCGTCCGCGGGGAGCAGGGAGTCGACGTCGGCGAGGTCGCGCTGCGCTGACGGGCTACCGGCATCGGCCCGGCCGTACACCGCCCGGGCAACGACCCGGCGCACATTGGTGTCGACGACCGGCACCGGCTTGCCGTAGGCGAAACACGCCACCGCCCGCGCGGTGTAGGCACCGATGCCCGGCAGGCTCAGGAGGGTTTCCACATCATCGGGAACCACGTCGCAGTGCTCAGTCGCGATCGTGACAGCGCACTCGTGCAATCGTTTGGCGCGGCGCGGGTAGCCCAGCTTGCCCCAGGCGCGCAGAATGTCGGCCGCGCCGGCCGCAGCAGTGGCCGACGGGGTGGGCCAACGGGCCACCCAGTCCACCCAGATCGGAGCCACCCTGGCGACCGGGGTCTGCTGCAACATGAACTCGCTGACCAGGATTTGCCAGGCGTTGACCCCGGGGGCGCGCCACGGCAGATCCCGCGCGCTGTGCCGATACCACTCGACGAGTTCGGTGGCGGGGATGCTCATCGTGGCCCTGGCCGGGCAGCGGTGCAGAATGTGGGCCATGGCGAACAGCAGCCCTGCCCAAGCGTGGACGGCACTAAAGAAGGGTAACGAGCGGTTCGTCGCGGGTAACCCCGAGCATCCCAGCCAGAGCATCGAGCACCGCGCCAGCCTTGCCGTCGCCCAGCGCCCGAATGCGGTCGTATTTGGTTGCGCCGACAGCAGGGTCGCCGCCGAGATCATCTTCGACCAGGGTTTGGGGGATATGTTCGTGGTGCGCACCGCCGGCCACGTCGTCGACTCTGCCGTGCTGGGCTCCATCGAGTACGCGGTGACCGTCCTCGACGTTCCGCTGATCGTCGTTTTGGGCCACGACAGTTGCGGGGCGGTTCAGGCCACCCTCGACGCCCTCGACAATGGCAAGGTTCCCGGCGGGTTCGTCCGGGACGTGGTGGAACGGGTCACCCCGTCGATCATGCTGGGCCGCCGCGAGGGTCTCAGCCGGGTGGACGAATTCGAGACCCGGCACGTGATCGAGACCGGAACCCAACTGCTGGCCCGCTCCACCGCGATCGCCAGTCGGGTGGACAGCGGGGAGTTGGCCATCGTCGGGTTGACCTACCGCCTCGCCGACGGCCGGGTCACGCTGCGCGAGCACCTCGGAGAGATCGGCGAATCCGGAGACGGTCAATCCGAGCACTGATAGCGCGAAAACCCCGGCAAACAAAGCGACACGCCGGGCGGGGTCGGACACCTCGCAGTGACCTGGCCTTACCGTGAGTTCGTGCTGGATCTCGAACCGCAGGGCCCGCTGCCACCCCAGGTCTACTGGCGGCGCCGGGGGCTGGCCCTGGGTATCGCGGCACTCGCAATCGCCATCGTCGTCGGGGTGGCTTTCGCTATCTTCGGGGGGTCGGACTCGACCAAGAACACCGCAAAGACCGAATCCGCACAGACGCCGCAACCGGAGAACAAGACCCCGGTAGTCCCGCCGGCCGAATCCAGTCCCGAGCCCACCCCCACGCCAACCGCGGCCGTCGAGCCGCCGCCGGTGTTGCAGGCCGGCGACGACTGCCCGGACTCCAGCCTGGCTATCAAGGGCATCACCAACGCACCGCAGTACGTCATCGGCGATCAGCCGAAATTCACCATGATCGTCACCAACATCGGGCTGGTGGCCTGCAAGCGTGACGTCGGCGCGGCGGTCCTGGCCGCCTACGTCTACACACTGGACAACAACCGACTGTGGTCAAACCTCGACTGCGCGCCCTCCAACGAGACGCTTGTCAAGACCTTCAACCCCGGTGAGCAGGTGACCACCGAGGTCACCTGGACGGGCATGGGTTCGGCCCCACAGTGCCCACTGCCGCGCGAGCCGATCGGTCCCGGCACCTACAACCTCGTGGTCCAACTGGGCAACTTGCGCTCCGCGGCCGTACCGTTCGCCCTCACCGATGTGGCGCCACCGCCCCCGGTTGAACCGGCTCCACCGGTCGACGTCGGACCGGCGCCGGGACCGCCCGTGGACGCACCCATGCCGGAGCCTGCACCCGTCGGCTGACAGTGCCGGTCGGGCCCCTGGCTACCAGGCCGTCGGGCCGGATGACGCCTCGGTCACTGACAGCATCGCGCGGAGCGCGTCGCCGATGGTGGCGCATTCGATCGCCTGCAGTCCCTTCGGTGCCGGACCGCAGTGTGCCGGCACCAGCGCGGTGGTGAAACCCAGCCGTGCGGCCTCTGCCAGCCGCCGGTCCATCCCGGTCACCCGGCGCAGATCACCGGCCAACCCGACTTCACCGATCACCACCAGCGTGGCCGGCAGCGGCCGGTCGATGAACGCCGACGCGATCGCCATCGCCACCGCAAGATCCGAGGACGGATCGGTCAGCCGCATCCCGCCGACGGTCGACAGGAAGATGTCCATCGCCCCGATCGGTACGCTGGCACGCTTCTCCAGCACCGCGTTGATCATGGCCACCCGTGATTGATCGATGCCGCTGACCGCCGCACGCCGGGGTGCGGCCGGGTTGGCCGGTTTCGCCAGAAGGGCCTGGATCTCCCCGATCAGCGGGCGCTTGCCGTCGAGTGTGACCGTGACGGCCGTGCCCGGCACCGGCTGCGGGCGCTGGTCCCGGAATAGTCCCGATGGATCGGCGACGCCCTGAATCCCATTGTCCTGCAGCAGGAAACATCCGACCTCATCGGCCGCACCGAACCGGTTCTTGATTCCCCGGACCATCCTGAGCGAGGTGTTGCGGTCACCCTCGAAGTGCAGGACGACGTCGACGAGATGCTCCAGCGAACGCGGCCCCGCGATGGCTCCGTCCTTGGTGACATGACCGACGAGGACCATGGCGACGGTCGATGACTTCGCCGCCGCCGTGAGGGCTGCGGTCACCGAACGCACCTGGGTGACACCGCCGGCGACGCCGTCGGTATCGCCGGCGGTCATGGTCTGTACCGAATCCACGATGACCAGGCTGGGGTTAACCGCATCGATATGGCCCAGCACCGTCTGGACGTCGCACTCGGCGGCGAGGTAGACCTCGTCGTGGGCACATCCGGTCCGTTCGGCCCGCATCCGTATCTGACCCGCAGACTCCTCGCCCGAGACGTACAGTGCCCGCCGACCGGCTTGTGCCCAGCGATGTGCCACTTCGAGCAACAGTGTCGACTTGCCGACTCCGGGGTCCCCGGCGAGCAGGCTTACCGAACCGGGCACCACCCCACCCCCGAGAACCCGGTCGAGTTCGCTTACGCCGGTGGGGAAGTGGCGGGTGCGGTCCGGATCGACGGCGGTGATCGGCACCGCCGGCGCGGACGGCGTGACGGGCCGTTGTCGTTGGGCGGCGGAGGGCAATCCGGCGACCTCATCGACTGTGCCCCACGTCCCGCACTCGGGGCAGCGGCCCAGCCATTTGGCCGTCGAATGCCGACATTCCGAGCACCGGTAGTGGGAGCGCACCTTCGTCACCCCGACGACGCTATCCGCTCGGTGTGACATCTCCCTGGATGCGGACGGGGTGTCAGGCCCGCCGCCGCGAAGCGGGGCTACTGCTCCGGTTCGCCTGCCGAGATCGGTACCGCCACCGTGGCGGTGCCGGACTTGTCGAAGGTGAAGGTGAAGTTGTAGGTCAACCCGTTGGTGATCGGCTTGGCCAGGGTGACCGCGGCGGCCGGGGCGGCGGTGGCACCCATCGGCTCGGCCTGCGTTCCGCCACCGACGACCAGGACCCCGGCGGCGGGGATGGACGCATCGCCGGTCAGCGCGATCGAGCCGACGTCGGAGGTGATGCTGACCAGCTTGTCGTTGACGTCGGGGGATTCGTTTGCCGCCACGAACAGCAGTGGCACCACGGCGCCGGGCTGTAGAAAATCACTGGTCTGCGCCGCCTGGATATGGACGTTGCGCAGCGCCATCGTCTTGACATTGGCCGAGGTGCCGTTGACGGCGGCCTCCTGAGTGGCGGTCTGGGAGATCTGCCCGGCGCCACACCCCGTCAGGATCAGGCCGCAGGCAGCCGTGCCCGCGGACGCGGCGACGATGCGGTTCGTCAAGCGGTTCGTCAAGCGGTTCACAGCAGCCTCCTGCTCGGCCATGCGGTCGGCCCCGATGTCAGCCGTCCGCCGTTCGACTATGCACAGTAGTAGGTCGCGCCTCGTGGCGGTAGATAAGGGGCGCACGGGCGTCGGCGTCGCCGTCACCGGAGCCCGATCCGGGCGGTGCGGGCCCGGTCGTTGCAGAAATTTCCGCGGCTGTCAACCCCCGGTCTTCGTCGATGATGCCCCTGACCTGCACCGTTGATCCGCACGCCAGCGGGCACCGTGCTAACATTGGGCTGTGAAAGGGGCTCTAATCTGATGATTTTCAAGGTCGGAGACACCGTTGTCTACCCACATCACGGTGCTGCGTTGATCGAAGCGATCGAAACCCGGACCATCAAGGGGGAACCGAAGGAATACCTCGTCTTGAAGGTCGCCCAGGGCGATCTGACCGTCCGAGTTCCCGCGGACAACGCGGAATACGTGGGCGTGCGCGATGTGGTCGGCCAGGAAGGTCTGGACAAGGTGTTCCAGGTGCTGCGCGCCCCGCACACCGAGGAGCCGACGAACTGGTCGCGCCGCTACAAGGCCAACCTTGAGAAACTTGCCTCCGGTGACGTCAACAAGGTCGCCGAGGTCGTCCGTGATCTGTGGCGCAGGGACCAGGAACGTGGTCTGTCCGCCGGCGAGAAGCGGATGCTGGCCAAGGCCCGGCAGATTCTGGTCGGCGAGCTGGCCCTCGCCGAGAACACCGACGACGCCAAAGCCGAGATCATCCTCGATGAGGTTCTGGCCGCCGCGTCTTGAAGGCCCCCTGAGGGGAATCGGTGACTGAGACCGTCGCGGTAGTTCCGGCGGCAGGATCCGGTGAGCGACTTGGCGCCGGGATTCCCAAGGCGTTCGTTGAACTCGGCGGTTGCACCATGCTCGAACGTGCCGTCGATGGGCTGCTGGCCTCGGGCGTGATCGAACGGGTCGTGGTTGCTGCCCCGGCCGACCGCTGTGACGAGACCGCTGACTTGCTGCGCGGCCGTGCCACCGTCGTCGAGGGCGGCCCGGAGCGTCACGACACCGTGCGCCTCGCGTTGGGTGCCGTCGGTGACCCCGCATTTGTGCTCGTTCACGACGCCGCCCGGCCGCTGACGCCGGCCGAGCAGATCCAGCGGGTGGTGGCGGCGCTGCGCGACGGAATGCGGGCCGTCATCCCGGTCATGCCGGTAGTCGACACCATCAAGGCTGTGGACGCCAACGGCGTCGTGCTCGGCACCCCGGAGCGGGCCGGGCTGCGTGCGGTGCAGACGCCGCAGGGCTTCGACACCGAACTGCTTCGGCGGGCCTACCACCGCGCCGGCACGGCCACGGTGACCGATGATGCCGCTCTGGTGGAAAACCTCGGTACCCCGGTGCACACGGTGCCCGGTGATCCGCTGGCCTTCAAGATCACCACCGCCCTGGACCTGCGGTTGGCTCGGGCGGTGCTGGGCCCATGAGCCTTCCCCGGGTGGGTCTGGGCACCGACGTACATCCGATAGAACCCGGCCGGGAGTGCTGGTTGCTGGGTCTGCTGTTCGACGGGGCCGACGGGTGTTCCGGCCATTCCGACGGCGATGTCGCGGTCCATGCGCTCTGCGATGCGCTGCTCTCGGCGGCCGGACTGGGCGACCTGGGGGCGGTGTTCGGCGTCGACCAGCCGCAATGGCGCGGAGTCACCGGCGCACAGATGCTCGCCCATGTCCGCACCCTGCTCGCCGAGGCCGGTTTCGCGGTCGGCAACGCCGCGGTCCAGGTCATCGCCAACCGTCCGAAGGTGGGCCCGCGCCGGGCAGAGGCCCAGTTGCTGCTCTCGGACCTGCTCGGGGCGCCGGTCTCGGTGTCGGCCACCACCACCGACGGGCTCGGGCTCACCGGCCGTGGCGAGGGGATGGCCGCGATCGCGACCGCCCTCGTCGTTGAGGCTTCCCGGTAAGCTGCCACGTCGTGACCACCGGCCTGCGCCTGCACGACACCTATACCGGTACCGTGCGCGACTTCGTGCCGCTGCGTCCCGGGCACGCCTCGATCTACCTGTGCGGCGCTACGGTGCAGGGACTTCCCCATATCGGGCACGTCCGCAGCGGTGTGGCTTTCGATGTGCTGCGGCGCTGGTTGGCCGCCAAGGGATTCGACGTCGCGTTCATCCGCAACGTCACAGATATCGACGACAAGATCCTGACCAAGGCCGCTGAGGCCGGCCGGCCCTGGTGGGAATGGGCCGCCACCCACGAACGGGCCTTCACGGCGGCCTATGACGCACTCGGGGTGCTGCCACCGTCGGCTGAACCACGCGCCACCGGGCACATCACCCAGATCGTCGAGCTCATCGAGCGGCTGATCGACCGCGGACACGCCTACACCGGGGCCGGCGACGTCTACTTCAACGTGCTCAGCCAGCCCGACTACGGAACCCTGTCAGGCCACCGCATCGATGACGTCCATCAGGGCGAGGGGGCTGGCTCTGGCAAACGCGACCAGCGCGACTTCACGCTCTGGAAGGGTGCGAAACCGGGCGAGCCGTCCTGGCCCACGCCGTGGGGCCGCGGTCGCCCGGGCTGGCATTCCGAGTGCGTCGCCATGGCCCATGAGTATCTCGGTTCGGCATTCGACATCCACTGCGGCGGGATGGATCTGGTGTTCCCGCACCATGAGAACGAGATCGCCCAGGCCCGCGCTGCCGGGGACGGTTTCGCCCAGTTCTGGTTGCACAACGGCTGGGTCACCATGGGCGGGGAGAAGATGAGCAAATCGCTCGGTAATGTTCTGGCGATTCCCGCGGTGCTGCAACGGGTGCGGCCGGCCGAGTTGCGCTACTACCTGGGTAGCGCGCACTACCGGTCGATGCTGGAGTTCACCGAGACCGCCCTTCAGGACGCTGCTCGGGCCTACTCCGGTATCGAGGAGTTCCTGCACCGGGTTCGCACCAGGGTGGGCGCCGTGGCTGCCACCGGGTGGACGGAGAAGTTCGCCGCCGCCCTCGACGACGATCTGGCCGTGCCCGCCGCACTGGCCGAGGTGCACGCGGCCCGCGCCGACGGCAATCGCGCCCTGGAGGCCGGCGACCACGATACGGCGCTGGCCAAGGCCGGCGAGATCCGTTCGATGACAGCCATTCTCGGCTGTGACCCACTCGATGAGCGCTGGGAGACCCGGGACGAGACCGCGGCCGCTCTGGCAGCGGTGGACGTCCTGGTGGGGGCGGAACTGAAGCGCCGCGATGAGGCCCGGCAGAGTCGCGACTGGGCGCTGGCCGACGAGATTCGGGATCGGCTCAAGAACGCCGGTATCGACGTGACCGACACCGGCGACGGGCCACAATGGGCGCTACTCGGACAGGACGTGACCTAGATGGCCGGAAACTCTAAACGCCGTGGCGCGATCCGCAAGGAGGGCACCAAGAAGGGCCCGACGGTCGGCTCCGGCGGTGTTCGCAGGCGCGGACTCGAGGGTCGCGGCGCCACCCCGCCGGCCCGTATGCGTCCGGGCCATCCGGCGGCCAAGAGGGCCGTCAAACAGACCCGGCAGGCCCGTAAACCAGGCAAGCCGACCGACGAGACCGAGACAGTCCTGGGCCGCAATCCGGTTCTGGAGTGCCTGCGCGCCGACGCTCCGGCCACCGCCCTTTTCGTCGCACTCGGGGCTGAGGCCGACGAGCGACTGACCGAGTCGGTGACCCTGGCCGCCGACCGCGGCATCCCGATCCTGGAGGTGCCGCGCCACGATCTGGACCGGATGAGTGCCAATGGTCTGCACCAGGGCATCGCCCTGCAGGTCCCGCCGTATGCGTACGCCCACCCCGAGGACCTGCTCGCCATCGCCACCCGCGACGTGCAACCGGCGCTGGTGGTGGCCCTCGATAACATCTCCGATCCCCGCAACCTCGGGGCGGTCATCCGGTCGGTGGCAGCTTTCGGCGGCCACGGTGTCCTGATCCCGCAGCGGCGATCGGCATCGGTGACCGCGGTCGCATGGCGGACCAGTGCCGGGGCGGCCGCCCGGGTGCCGGTCGCGCGGGCCACCAACCTCAACCGGACGTTGGGCCAGTGGTCCGCCGCCGGCCTGTCGGTCGTCGGCCTCGCCGCCGATGGCGACACCGTCCTCGACGACCTGGACGCCTCCGGGCCGCTGGTGGTCGTCGTCGGGTCGGAAGGTAAGGGCCTGTCGCGGCTGGTGCGGCAAAACTGCGACGCGGTGGTGTCGATCCCGATGGCGGGCCCGACCGAATCGCTCAACGCGTCGGTCGCGGCGGGTGTCGTACTCGCCGAGATCGCCCGTCAGCGCCGCCGCTGACCAACCGTGCCTTCCCTGGGACTGTGGTCAGGCCCAGGCGTCGGTGGGCTGCCACAGCGTCGGCAGATGCACTGACACACCGTCGCGATCGCCCAGCGTGGTCAGCACCCGCATGGTGACGTCGAGGTCGTCACCGGCGTAGGGCAGCGCCCGCAGGGGCTTGGTCAGGGGGCGGAAGAAGTCGTCCCAGTGGATCAGCACCACCCGCCGCGCACCGACGGCCCGGACGGTCTCATCCCAATACTGCTTGATGTAGCGCTGCGGCTGAACGCCGAGTTGGCCGACCCCGAGGTAGGCCACCTCGGCCCGCTGGCGGGCCAGTGCGCCCGGCTGGAAGCCCGCGCTTCCCTGAATCAGCAGCCGGCGATCATCGGGGCGGTGGTGGACCAGCATCGACCAGGCCTCGCCGCACTGGTAGGCCGCCGCCTTCGCCGGCGGGACGACCGGGGCGCTGATGACTCCTGGGAAGCGATCCGGCGGGCAGTGTTCGGACTCGATCAGCGTGACCCCGAACGAACCGATCGTCATCTCCGATCCGGGTGTCGCGACGACGATTCGGTCCTCCGGAAGCCGTTGCCCACGGGCGATATTGGCGGCCGATGTCCCGCCGACCATGCTGGCGCCGGTGCGCTGGGCGACCACAGCGCTGTCCAGGGCGTGGTCGAAGTGCGTGTGCACCGGAATCACCGCGGCCAGCCGATCGATCCCCGCACGGGTCAGTGACTCCTCGATGTGCGGCAGAGACGGCGCCAGCCTGCGCAGGCCGACATCGATCAGGCCCGGCCGGGAGAAGAACCCATCGGTGAGTATCGCGGTGGTGCCGTCATCGACGAGGAGCGTCGACACCCCGATCCAGGTGAGGGTGACTGGTGCACCCGGACCGGCGGCGGGCAGGTCGAAACGGTCCCGGTACCGGGAGATGTCGGGTCGACCCAGTTTGAGACGCATCAGACGAACGCCGCCAGGTCGATACCAGCGGCCAGCAACCGGTCCCGCACCGCGGTCGCGATCTCGACCGCACCCGGTGAATCACCATGCACGCAGACCGATTCCATCTCGATCCGGATGATCGTGCCGTCCGATGCGGCGACGGCGCCGGTGCTCACCATGGCGAGTGCGCGCTCGGCGATCGTGGCCGGGTCGCGCAGCACCGCGCCGGGGTTGCTGCGGGGAACCAGAGTGCCGTCGGGCTGATAGGCGCGGTCGGCGAAGCCTTCGGCCACGGTCCGCAGGCCGAGGCGGCGGGCCTCATCGAAAAACACCGAGCCGGTCAGTCCCAGCACCGGCAGGCCCGGATCGACGGCGTGGACGGCTCGTGCGACCGCTCTGGCCTGTTCGCGATGCTCCACGACGGTGTTGTACAGCGCCCCATGCGGTTTGACATACCCGAGGTCCGAGCCTGCGGCACGTGCCAGGGCCTGCAGTGCGCCGATCTGGTAAATGACGTCGGCGGTCAACTCGGCAGGGTCCACCTCGATGCGGCGGCGGCCGAAGCCGGCGAGGTCGAAGTAGCCCACCTGAGCTCCGATCCGCACCCCGCGGGCGGCGGCTGCCCGGCAGGTGCGGGCCAGCCCGACCGGGTTGCCGGCGTGGAAGCCGCAAGCCAGGTTCGCGCTGGTGACTATGCCGAGCAGGGCGTCGTCGTCACCGAGTTCCCATACCCCGAAGCCCTCGGCGAGGTCGGCGTTGAGATCGACGGTGCTCACCCGTCCAGCCTATGCAGTAGCGGGCGACGGGGCGCCGGCGGCCGAGGGCAGTCGGCCGGCGATCCACACGACCAGCCAGATGCCGCAGGCGATCGTGACGATCAGGAAGCTCGGCGGCAGGTTGAATATTGCCGCCGCGAGGAGGCCGGCCCACACCGAGAACACGCTGATGACCGTAGAGATCATCATCGCCAGCACTGGCCGGGGCGTCAATGCGATGGCGGTGGCCGCCGGTGTGACGATCAGGGCGAATAGCAGCAGGGTCCCGACCACCTGCACCGCCATCGTCACCGCGACCGCCAACAGCACCATGAACAGCATCGACAAGGCCCGAACCCGAACGCCCTTGGCCTGGGCAACCGGTGCGTTCACCGAACTGAACAGCAGCGGCCGGTAGGCGATTGCGATGCTCAACCCGAGTACTGACAGCAGCACCGCGAAGGCCGTCAACTGGTCGCGGGATATCGCCAGCAAGTTGCCGAACAGGACATTGGTCATGGTGTTGGAGCTTTTTGTCGCTTGCGAGTTGAAGAACAGACCCAGTCCGGTGGCGAATGCCAGCGTGGTTCCGGTGACCACGTCTCGATCGTCGGCGCGCGAGCCGAGTGCGCCGATGAACAGGGCGCCGCCCAGACAGAACACCCCGAGTCCGAGCACCGGGGGCAGGCCGAGCAGGACGGCTCCGGTGGCCCCGGGAAGCCCGATATGGGCCAGGGCGTGCGCTGCGAACGCGTTGCGGCGGATGACGATGAAATAGCCGATCAACCCCGCGGCCAGGGCGATGATGGTCCCCCCGATAAGCGCGTTGCGCATGAACGGCGACATCAGGATGTCGCGCCAGTTGTCCTGGTAGCCCATCGCCACGACAGCGCTGTTCACAGCACGCTGCGCATGTACATGTCGCCCTGGGCGGTATGCGCGACGCGGATCGGGGTCCCGTACAGATGGGTCAACAGCGCGTCGTCGACCACGGTGTTGATCGGGGCGTAGTGCGGGTGCTGATCCAGGATGTAGATCGCACTGTTGAGAATCGGGAGCAGTGGGTTGATGTCATGGGCGACCACCAGGATCGTCATTCCCAACTTGTCATGCAGTCGGGCGAGAAGGATGACGATCTCTCGTTGACTGCGAATGTCGAGCGATGCCAAGGGCTCATCGAGGATCAGCAGTCGGGGCCTCGAGACGATCGCCTCGGCGATCGCCACCCGTTGGCGCTGGCCGCCGGACAGCGTTGACAACCTCTTGCCGGCGAAAGCGGTCGCCTCGACCTCCGCCAGCGCCCCATCGACCTGCGCCCGCTGCGATGAGCTGGCTCGGCCCAGGCCCCAGCGGCGTCCGATCAATCCCAACAGCACCGCATCGGTGGCGCGCAGCGCCTCGTCGGCGCCTGCCGCGTAATGCTGTGGCACGTAGCCGATCCGGTCGTTATCCACGCCCGGTTCCCGGCCGAACACCGCCAGGTCGCCGGACGCCGCGGGCACCAGGCCCAGGATCATCTGCAGCAGGGTGGTCTTGCCGGATCCGTTGGTACCGATAACGGCGACGATGCCGCCGGCAGGCACCTCGAATGTGGCCTGTGACCAGATCAGCCGGCCGCCGCGTTGGGCGCTGACATCGGTGAACGCGAGTGCGGTCTCGGTGGCGGTATCAGGATGTGACACCGAGGGCCTCAGCCAAAGCGGCCAGCTGCTTGTCCTGCCAGCCGACGAATGTGGTCTCTCCGGGGGCGACCGTCTCGGTGACCTCGACCACCGGGACCCCGTTCTGCTCGGCGGTGCTACGAATCTGCTCCGGTATCGATCCCTCGGTCTGAGTGTTGTAGATGAGTACGTCGATCTGCTTGTCGGACAGAGCTTTCCGGAACGCCGCGATATCGGCGGGCGTGGGTTCGGACTCGTTGGCCGCCGACCGCCGGTATCCCTCCGGGGTCTTGTTGACCAGGCCGAGCGCTTCGGCCTGATAGTCGAACACACTCTCGGTGGCGGCATAGGACTTACCGGACGCGCCCTTCTTGATGGTGTCGATCAGGGTCGAGTAGGGCTGCATGGTCGTGGTGAAGGCGGCCCGCCGTTCGGTGAAATATGCGGAGGCGCCCGGATCGATTTTCGCCAGTTCGGCGCTCACCGCGTCGGCGACGGCGGTCACCGCAGCGGGGCTGTACCAGAGGTGCGGGTTGGCGCCGGCGGGAGTTCCGGTCACCTCGGCGGCGCTGACGACCGATGCGCCAGGGGCCGAGGTGGTGGCCAGATCCTTCGCCCAGTGGTCGTAGTCGGCGCCGTTGACCACGACCAGTTGCGCGCCTGCGAACGATGAGGCGTCTGCGGGTGAGGGCTCGTAGTCGTGTGGGTCGACCGAGGAACTGGCCAGGACGGTCGTGACGTTGGTGCAGGCACCGCCGAGTTCGGACACGATGTCCCCCCACTGATCGACGCTGACGACCACGTCGACCGGGGCGGAGGGACACGCGCCGGGTGCGGCGGCAGTGGCGGTGTCCGGTGCGGCAGAGGTGTCGGCCGGCGAGGGGGACTCTGCGGTCCGGTTCGCTGCGCATCCGGTGAACAGGAATGCCACGGCCAGAGCGCTGGCAGCCAGTGGTGTCGCGACGGTGATCGACCGGGTCATCGTGAAAACGATAACCGTTATCAGGAAGCTATTTCCACCCCGGGGCAGAATTCGGCCCGTGCGGTCAGCCGCCGGCGGTGTCGTCGCCGATCAGCAGGCGGACCGCAAGGTCCAGTCGCTTGCTCACGTCATTGGCCGAGGCCCGCCTGGTCAGCCAGGCGAGCAGGTTGGACAGCCACACATCGGAGATGACCCGGGCGATCCGGAACTGATCCTCGGTCGGTTCGCCGTCACCCATCGCTCGGGCGAACATGGAGTCGATGATCTTCTCGACATGGTCGACCTCGCCGGCCGCCGATGCGTCGGCGAACACGTAGGCGCGGGTCATCGCCTCGGTGAGCAGTGGGTTGCGCTGCATCGCCCGATTGAGCTTGCCGACCATGAAACTCAGGCGCTGATAAGGCGTGCCACCGGTCACCGCCGAGCGGTCGGTCTTGGCGTCGATGCGTTCGAATTCGCGCCCCAGTGCGGACACCAGAAGATGCACTTTGGAGGGGAAGTATCGGTACAGCGTCCCGACTGCCACATCGGCGCGGTCGGCGACCGCTCGCATCTGGACGGCCTCGTAACCGCCCTTGGAGGCGATCGCCAGGGTGGCATCGAGAATCCGCTTGCGGCGTTCCCGTTGGGCCTCGGAACCTAATTCGGATTCGGTCAGCACCGAGACCGGCATCACCTCGCGGGGTTGTGAACCGGATCCACCGCTGGACTTCTGAGCTGGCGACGACGCTGGCGACGGCACTGTTGCTCCTTCTTCGCGGTGTGACCGCTGTCGACTTGACGGTTCATCGCTGGCACTATTAGAACACGTTCTAGTGGGCCTCGACATGTGGCGAAGCCCCTCTGCCGACCCGAGGAGCCGACGGTGTCCGTCACCATTACCGACGAACAGGCCGCTGCGCGCGATCTGGTGCGCAGTTGGGCTGCCGGTGCCGGGGCCCCGGCGGCGGTCCGCGATATCGACGGCGGCCGCCCCGATGCCTGGCGGCAGGTGTACCGCGGCATCGCCGAACTCGGGCTGTTCGAGGTGGCGGTCAGTGAGGCGGCGGGCGGCGCGGGCGGGTCTGTCGAGGATTTGTGCGCCATGGTCGAGGAGGCGGCCCGGGCCCTGACCCCCGGCCCGGTCGCCACCACCGCGCTGGCCACCCTGGTGGTGACCGATCCTGTTGTGCTCCAGTCCCTGTCCTCGGGTCGGGTCACCGCCGGTGTTGCCCTGGGCGGCGATCTGCGGGCGGAGTCCGGCCGGGTGTCCGGCACGGTCGACTATGCGCTGGGTGCCGACTCCTCCGGGCTGCTGCTGCTGCCGGTAGGCGATGACGTTGTGCTGGTCGACTGCGCAGATTCGGCGGTGACGGTCGAACCCCTGGCCGCCACCGACTTCTCCCGGCCGCTGGCCCGGGTGGTATTGGATACCGCGCCCGTTGCCCAGCTCGCGGTGTCGCGCAGACGCTTCGAGGACCTGATGGCGACAGTGCTGGCCGCCGAGGCCGCCGGGGTCGCGCGCTGGACCCTGGACACCGCGGTTGACTATGCCAAGGTCCGCGAGCAGTTCGGCAAGCCGATCGGCAGCTTCCAGGCGGTCAAGCACATGTGCGCCGAGATGCTGCTGCGCTCCCAGCAGATCGCTGTCGCCGCCGGCGATGCCGCCGTAGCGGCTGCCGGAGACGATGGCGAACAACTGTCCATCGCCGCGGCCATCGCCGCGGCGGCGGCCATCGAAGCCGTCACCGCCAACGCCAAGGACTGCATCCAGGTGCTCGGCGGCATCGGGATCACCTGGGAGCACGATGCCCACCTCTACCTGCGCCGCGCCTATGGCATCGCCCAGGCGCTGGGGCAGTCGAACTGGCTTCGCCGGGTGGCGGCGTTGACGCTCGGCGGCGTTCGGCGGACGTTGCATATCGACCTGGACTCGGTGGACCACCTGCGCCCGGAGATCGCCGCAGCGGTGACCTCCGTCGCCGCTCTTCCGGCCGACCAACGCCAGGTCGCCCTCGCCGAGTCGGGGCTGCTCGCGCCGCACTGGCCGAAGCCCTACGGCCGTGAGGCCGCTCCGGCCGAGCAGCTTCTCATCGACCAGGAGATGGCCGCCGCCGGGGTGAGCCGTCCCGACCTGGTGATCGGCTGGTGGGCGGTTCCGACGATCCTGGAGGCCGGCACGACGGCGCAGATCGACCGGTTCGTACCCGCCACGCTGCGCGGCGAGATCGTCTGGTGCCAGCTGTTCAGCGAGCCTGGTGCCGGTTCGGATCTGGCCTCGTTGCGCACCAGGGCCGCTCGGGTCGAGGGCGGCTGGATGCTCACCGGGCAGAAGGTTTGGACATCGGCGGCGCACAAGGCGCACTGGGGTGTTTGTCTGGCCCGCACGGACCCAGACGCACCGAAACACCGAGGCATCACCTACTTTCTCGTCGACATGCGCTCGCCGGGCATCGTCATCCGCCCGTTGCGGGAGATCACCGGCGACGAGATGTTCAACGAAGTGTTCTTCGATGACGTGTTCGTGCCCGACGAGATGGTGGTCGGAGCGGTCAACGACGGCTGGCGGCTGGCTCGGACCACCCTGGCCAATGAGCGGGTCGCGATGGCCCACGGCACCGCTTTGGGCAACCCGATGGAGCAGATGCTGCGCGATCTGGCCGGACGGCAATCCGACCCGGCCGTGACCGATCGGCTCGGCCACCTGTTGCTGGCCGCCCAGGTGGGGTCGTTGCTCGATCACCGCATCGCCCAGTTGGCGGTGGGTGGCCGGGACACCAGCGCGGAAGCCAGCGCCCGCAAGCTCATCGGTGTGCGCTACCGGCAGGCACTCGAGGAGTTCCGGATGGATCTCTCACCCGGGGCCGGCCTCGTCCTCAACCCCGCCGTCGAGAGCTTCCTGAACACCCGTTGCCTGTCCATCGCCGGCGGGACCGAGCAGATCCTGCTCACGATGGCCGGTGAGCGGTTGCTGGGGCTGCCGCGCTAGAGATTCGCTGCGGCGCCGCGCCGGACTTGCGGTCTTGGCGGATCTGTCCTCTACTAGGTGTAGAGGCGGCACCCCGGGGGGGCGTGCCGCCGGGTAACTCTGCCTGCGCCCCTCCGTGAGGTCCACCTACGACGGAGCCATTGAAAACATGTCTGCGCTAACGCCGAAGTACGAAGAACTTCAGTCGATCTATGACATCTCCAACGAATTCTTCGAGCTGTTTCTGGGTCCGACCATGGGTTACACCTGCGGGTATTACGAACGCGACGATATGACCACCGACGAGGCGCAGAACGCGAAGTTCGATCTGGCGCTGGGCAAGCTCAATCTGGAACCGGGGATGACGCTGCTCGACATCGGATGTGGCTGGGGTGGCGCGATGCAGCGGGCGATCGAGAAGTACGACGTCAACGTCATCGGACTCACGCTCAGCGAGCGTCAGCAGGAGTATGCGGTGGCAAAGCTGGCGAAGGTTCCGACCACCCGCACCGTCGAGGTGCGTTTGCAGGGCTGGGAGGAGTTCGACGAGAAGGTCGACCGGATCGTGTCCATCGGCGCCTTCGAGCACTTCGGCCACGACCGCTACGACGCGTTCTTCAACAAGTCCTACGAGGCACTGCCGTCAGACGGAACGATGTTGCTGCACACCATCACCGGGGTCAATCTGGCTGACGGTGAGAAGCTGGGCCTGAAGATGACCTTCGAACTGGCCCGCTTCGCCAAGTTCATCATGACTGAGATCTTCCCGGGTGGGCGCCTTCCGTCGGTGTCCATGGTCGAGGAACGGGCCACCGCAGCCGGGTTCACCGTGGCGCGGGTGCAGATGATCGGCCCGCACTACGTCAAGACCCTCCAGGGGTGGGCGGCGGCCCTCGAGGCCCACCGGGAGGAGGCCATCGCGGCCCAGTCCCAGGAGGTCTACGACCGCTACGACAAGTACCTCAACGGCTGCGTTCGTCTGTTCCGCGAGGGATACACCAACCTCGGCCAGTTCACGCTGCAGAAGTAGCGTCAGACCCGCCCCGGACTCAGTCCCCGCCTCAGACTCAGTCGTAGGTCACTTCGACCGATTCGGAGGCCGGGCGTGCCTGACAGGCCAGGATCAGCCCCTCGGCCAGGTCGTCGGGTTCCAGCACGTCATTGGTCTCCATCTCGACCTCGCCGCTGAGCACGGTGGTCGCACAAGCCCCGCAGTGGCCCTCGCGGCAGGAGAACGGGGCCTCGATGCCCACCTCGAGAAGGACGTCGAGCAACTTGTCCCCGCGGGGCCAGGACACGGTATGGGTCTGACCGTCGAGATGGACGACGGCGGTGGCCGGAGGCTCGGCACTGGTCACGGGGGGATCAGTCCCTTCGATAACTAGAACACGTTACAGAAATGACAATACGATGAACTACCAGGTACGGGCTCTCGCTGCTCGACACAAATCGTAACGTGTTCTAGTCTGATGACCAGTAACGCACCCCCGGGAGGCATGCAGTGACGTCCATTCAACAGCGTGACGCGCAGACCGTTCTGGCCGCCATCGACGAGCTCCTCCCGCGACTGCGGACGCGCGCTGAGGAGGCGGAAAAGTTGCGCCGGCTCCCGGCGGAGAATATCGCCGACCTCGATGAGGCCGGGTTCTTCAAAATGCTCCAGCCCGAGCAGTGGGGCGGTCTGCAGTGCGACCCCACACTGTTCTTCGAGGCCGTTCGGCGGATCGCCAGTGCCTGCGGTTCGACCGGGTGGGCCGGTGGCATCCTCGGGGTGCACAACTGGCATCTGGCGCAGTTCGACCAGCAGGCCCAGGATGACGTCTGGGCCGACGATGCCAGCGTCCGGGTCTCATCCTCATACGCCCCGATGGGGGCGGGCATGGTGGTCGACGGCGGGTACCTGGTCAACGGCAACTGGTTGTGGTCATCGGGGTGCAACCACGCCACCTGGACCTTCGTCGGCGGCCCGGTAATCAAGGACGGCCGCCCGGTCGATTTCGGAAGTTTCCTGATGCCACTCGGCGACTACCAGATCCGCGACGAGTGGAATGTGATGGGGCTGAAGGGCACCGGCAGCAATACGCTGGTGGTCAAAGATGTTTTCGTGCCGCGCCATCGCTTCCTTTCCTACGGGGCAATGAATGACGGCACCGCCGGAGGCCTGCAGAACAACACCGCGGCGGTCTACCGGATGCCCTGGGGCACCATGCATCCGACGACCATCTCCTCCCCGATTGTCGGTATGGCCTACGGGGCGTATGCCGCGCATGTCGAGCATCAGGGCAAGCGCGTGCGCGCCGCATTCGCCGGCGAGAAGGCCAAGGATGATCCCTTCGGGAAGGTGCGTATTGCCGAGGCCGCCAGCGATATCGACGCGGCCTGGCGCCAACTGAGCGGCAACCTCGCTGAGGAGTACGCGCTGCTCTGCGACGGAAAGCAGGTCCCGATGGAATTGCGGGCCAGGGCTCGCCGTGATCAGGTGCGGGCCACCGGCCGGGCGATCGCCTCCATCGATCGGCTCTTCGAGGCGGCTGGCGCCACGGCCCTCAACAACGACCAACCGTTGCAGCGGTTCTGGCGGGACGCACATGCCGGGCGGGTGCACGCCGCCAACGACGCCGAGCGGGCCTATGTGATGTACGGCAACCAGGAGTTCGGGCTGCCACTCGGCGACACGATGGTCTAGGGGGCCGAACCCGATGACATCGTTCATCCGCGAGGCCCAGTCCCAACAAGCGCAGTCCCAGCAGGACGTCACATTCGAGTCCACCTCGCGTTTCGCCCAGGTGCGTGCCGGAGAGCGTGACATGCGCCTGCACTACCACGAAGCCGGCGAGGGCAAGGACCAGACCGTGGTCCTTCTGCACGGCGGTGGGCCCGGGGCGTCGAGTTGGTCGAACTTCGGGCGCAATATCGCAGTCCTGGCCCGCTACTTCCGTGTCGTCGCCATCGACCAGCCCGGTTACGGCCACTCCGACAAGCACACCGAGCACGAGCAGTACAACCGCTATAGCGCCAACGCGGTGCTGGCACTGTTCGACCACCTGGGTATCGAACGTGCGGCGCTGGTGGGCAATTCGCTCGGCGGTGGGACCGCGGTCCGGTTCGCGCTGGACAATCCGGATCGGGCCGGCCGGCTGGTGTTGATGGGTCCGGGTGGGTTGAGCGTCAATCTGTTCGCCCCAGATCCGACCGAGGGAGTGAAGCTGCTGGGCCGGTTCACCGCGAATCCGACCCGGGAGAACATGGAGCGCTTCCTGCGGATCATGGTCTACGACCAGAACCTGATTACCCCCGAACTGATCGACGAACGTTTCGCCATCGCCAGCACTCCGGAGTCGCTGGCCGCCGCGCGTGCGATGGGGAAATCCTTCGCGGGCCCGGATTTCGAGCTCGGCATGATGTGGCGGGACGTGTACAAACTGCGCCAGCGGGTGTTGCTGATCTGGGGCCGGGAAGACCGGGTCAACCCGCTGGACGGAGCACTGGTGGCGCTCAAGCAGATCCCGCGGGCCCAGTTGCACGTTTTCGGCCAATGCGGGCACTGGGCCCAGGTCGAAAAATTCGACGAGTTCAACCGGCTCACGATTGACTTCCTCGGAGGAACCGCATGAGCATCCGGTCGCTGGGCTATCTGCGGATCGAGGCCACCGACATCGGCGCGTGGCGCGAGTATGCGCTGAAGGTGCTCGGCATGGTCGAGGGCAAGGGTCTTGTGGACGGCGCGCTGTATCTGCGCATGGACGACTTCCCGGCCCGACTGGTCGTCGTTCCCGGCGAGCACGACCGACTCTCGGAATCGGGGTGGGAGTGCGCCAATGCGGCCGGCCTGCAACAGATTCGCAATGCCCTCGATGTCGAGGGGGTGCCCTACAAGGAAGCCACCGCAGCCCAACTGGCCGACCGGCGGGTCGACGAGATGATCACCTTCGCCGATCCGTCCGGCAACCGGCTTGAGGTCTTCCACGGCGCCGCCCTTGAGCACCGCCGCGTCGTCAGCCCGTACGGCCACACGTTCGTCACCGGAGAGCAGGGCCTCGGCCACGTCGTGCTTTCGACCCGTGACGACGCCGAGGCGTTGCACTTCTATCGCGATGTGCTGGGATTCACGCTGCGGGACTCGATGCGACTGCCCCCGCAACTGGTCGGTCGGCCGGCCGACGGTCCGCCGGCCTGGCTGCGGTTCTTCGGCTGCAACCCCCGTCACCACAGCCTGGCGTTCCTGCCGATGCCCACCCCGAGTGGGGTCGTCCATCTCATGATGGAGGTCGGTGGCAGCGATGACGTGGGGCTGTGTCTGGATCGCGCGTTACGGCGCAAGGTGCCGATGTCGGCCACGCTCGGCCGCCATGTCAACGATAAGATGCTGTCGTTCTACATGAAGACCCCGGGCGGCTTCGATATCGAATTCGGCTGCGAGGGAATGCAAGTCGAGGATGACCACAGCTGGATCGCCCGGGAGAGCACCGCAGTCAGCCTGTGGGGGCATGACTTCAGCATCGGCTCCTACGGCAACGGTTAGCGCGATGGCTTCCGAGCCGATCGACCCCCGTACTTTTCGGCAGGTCCTCGGGCAGTTCTGCACCGGGATCACCATCATCACCACGATGCACGACGGGCTTCCCATCGGTTTCGCCTGCCAGTCCTTCGCCGCGCTGTCGCTGGATCCTCCGTTGGTGCTGTTCTGCCCCACCAAGATGTCGCGGTCCTGGCAGGCCATCGAGGCCAGCGGACGGTTCTGCGTCAACATCCTGACCGAGCAGCAACGGGACGTGTGCGCGCGATTCGGGTCCAAGGAGCCGGACAAGTTCGCCGGGGTCGACTGGAAGCCGTCCCTGTTGGGCTCGCCCATCCTGGACGGATCGTTGGCCCATATCGACTGCACGGTGGCCTCCGTGCACGATGGCGGCGATCATTTCGTGGTGTTCGGCGCCGTGCAATCGCTGTCCGAGGTGCCCAAGGTCAAGCCGCGGCCGCTGCTGTTCTACCGCGGCGAATACACCGGGATCGAGCCGGACAAGAACACCCCCGCGCAGTGGCGAGACGACCTCGAGTCCTTCCTCACCGCGACTACACCCGACACCTGGCTCTAGCCCACTTGCGCGAGCACGTTCTATGTCTGCTCGTCGATGAAGGCGACAACCGTCGCGGCCACCTCCCGATGGGTGATGTCGTTGAGAACGTCATGGCGGGCACCGCCGAATTCGGCCACCTGCAGCGCCGGGATCTGCTCGGCGTAGGCGCGAACCGCGCCGACCGGGGCGATCGGGTCGATCCCGCCGTGTACGGCCAGCGTCGGCACCGTGAGTCCGGGCAGTTCGGCGCCGAACCGGTCCCAACCCCGGTCCAGTTCGCGGACCAGTGTCCTGCTGTCGGCACTGCTGAACGCCAGCGGATCGTTCTCGATGCAGTCCAGGTAGAACGGATCGGCGGACAAGCCGGCCGCATCGAGGTTCATCACCGTGTTGAGATCCACCAATTCGGGCACCGGAACCAGGGGAGCACCGGAGACCACTCCGGCGCGATAGCGGTCGGGCTGTTCAAGCAGGCGGAACAGGGTCACCACCGCGCCGTACGAATGCCCCTGTGCCACAAGTGGGATGCCAGGATGGCGGGACTCCACCAGCGCGGTGAGGCTGTCGGCGAGGGCGGAACTGTCCTCCAGTGTGCCGAACTGTCCCCGGGTTCCGGGGGAAAAGCCGTGGCCGAACTGGTCGACGGCCCAGAGATCGATGCCGGCGGCATTGAGCGCGAACCCGTAGCGGTGATAGAGGCCGCTGTGCTCGCCGAAGCCGTGCAGGAAGATCACCGCCGCGCGGGGACGGGAAGCCGCCCAGTGCCGGTAGTAGACGGGGCCGTGCTCATAGTCGAGGAAGGGCATGCCACGACTCCACCAAGCATGTGAGCGGAGTGCAACCCCGACCCGGCACGCGGTGGAACCACCGGGACTGATCTGCTCTTGAACACAATTCCTGTCGGGTCGTATCATCGGCGGGGCAAACCCGTAACCGGCAGGAGAAGCGGATGTCCCTACGATCGAGGTCGGCGCTTACCGTTGCGGTGCTTTCCATTGCGGGAATGGCGACGCTGACGACGGTGTATGCCGACAATGCCGGTTCGACGCCAACCCAAGAAACCGAACCCCCGACTTCCCCGACGGTGGATCGCGAAGCCCATTCGGTCGGACCGGTATATCCGACATCGGTTTGCAAGGATGACAGTCTCGCGTGCTCGCCCGCGCACACGCACTGATCACGGGCCGGACCCCAATCGGCCCGGTATTCAGCCGTTCAGCCACGGCTCGAGACGGCGCAGTGCTTCATGGATATCGCCGGTGGGACCGGCGAAGGACAACCGAACGAACGAACCGCCCCTGAGGGTGTCGAAATCGACGCCCGGCGCGATGGCCAGACCGGTGTCGGCCAGCAGCCTTTCGCAGAACGTCAGCGAGTCGGCGGTGAGGTCCGAGATGTCGGCGTACACGTAGAACGCGCCGTCGGGCGGTGCCACCCGGGTGATCCCGAGTGTGCGCAGACCGGTGACAAGAATTTCCCGGTTGGCGGCGTAGTGCCGCAGATGTCCCTCGGCTTCCGCGACGGACTCCGGTGTGAAGGCCGCGAGCGCAGCGTACTGGGGCAGCACCGGCGGGCAGATGGTGAAGTTACCGGTCAGGCAATCCACCACCCGGCGTAACTCGGCAGGTACCAGCAACCAGCCCAGCCGCCAGCCCGTCATGGCGAAGTACTTCGAGAAGCTATTGGCCACAACGGCATTGCGCGAGGTCTGCCATGCGCATGAGGTGTCCGGCGCACCCGGATAGACCAGACCGTGGTAGACCTCATCGCTGATCAGGCGGACCCCGTTGGCATCGCACCAGGTGGCGATGGCGGCCAGTTCGGCAGGTTCGATCACCGTCCCGGTCGGGTTGGCCGGACTGGCGACGATGACGCCCTTGACCGGTGGGTCCAACCCGGCGAGCATCTCCACCGTCGGCTGGAACCGGGTCTGCGGCCCGCACTCGATCTCGACGACCTCGCACCCGAGTGCGGTCAGGATGTTGCGGTAGCAGGGATAGCCGGGGCTGGCGATCGCGACCCGGTCCCCGGCGTCGAAACAGGCCAGGAAGGCGAGCAGGAACCCGCCGGACGAGCCGGTGGTCAGCACGACGTCATCGACGTCCACCGCGAGCCCGTAGGTGGCGGCGTAGGACCGGGCGATCGCCGCCCGCAGTTCCGGAATGCCCAGGGCCACGGTGTATCCCAGGCTGCCCGCCTGAAGGGCCCGCTGGGCGGCGGCCAGTACCGGTGCGGGAGCGCCGGCGCTCGGCTGGCCCGCGGAGAGATTGACCAGATCGCCGTGGGTGCGCTGCCGTTCGGCGGCCGCCAGCCAGACATCCATGACGTAGAAGGGCGGGATACCGGCCCGGCGCGCGACGTTACCGCTCATCGGGTTCAGGCTAGAACACCGCTTTAGAAGATCTCGGCTTCGAGCCGCCGCAGATGCTCGCGGGGCGGGCCGAGCAACTCGGCGCTGGCGTGCGCCCGCTTGAAGTACAGATGCATATCGTGCTCCCAGGTGATGGCGATCCCGCCGTGCAACTGGATGGCCTCGCCAGCCACCGTGCAGAACGCCTCGCTGGCCGCCAGTCGGGCCAGCGACGCCGATACCGGGCCGGGGTCGGCGATCGCGTCACCCACCACCGCCCGGGAGGCCTGGACGGCAACGTAGAGGTCGGCCATCCGATGTTTGAGGGCCTGGAAGCTACCGATCGGGCGGCCGAACTGCACCCGCTGTTTGGTGTACTCCACGGTGAGTTCCAGGCAACGTGCCGCCGCGCCGATCTGTTCGGCGGCAAGCAGGATCGCGGCGGTGTCACCGATTCCGGGATCGCGTCCGATCTCGGTCGATTGGCCGGGCCTGATCCGGGCCAGTCTCCGGGTCGGGTCCATGGCCTGGACCGGATCTGCTGTCGTGTTGGTCCAGCGAGCAAGACGGCCGTCCTCGACGGCGATGACCACGTCGGCGACGTCGCCGTGGACCACGTAGTTCCGGTCGAAGACCACCGCGCCGATCAGCGACCCGGCCGCCAGCGCTTCCAGGGTGTCGGCGTCGGGAGCATCCACCGCGAGCAGGGCAAGCTCGGCCAGGGTCGTTCCCAGGAGCGGGGTCGGCACCAGGTTCCGGCCCAGTTCCTCGAGGACGGCCGCGGCGTCGCCCAATTCACCGCCTGCACCGCCGAACTCCTCGGGAATGACCAGTGCGGCCACCCCGACCTGCTCGCACAACATCGTCCACAGCGACTCGTCATAGCCGCGGGGCGAGTCCATCGCCCGCCGCACCGCTTCGGGTGGGGCGTGTTTGTCCACCAGGGCCGCGACGGTCTGGCGCAGCAGTCGACGCTCATCGGTCGTGGACATCAGCCCTCCGGTGTTCGACTGGACAACTCGGCAAGCACCCGGCGCCGATGGGCGGCGGGAGTGCCCCACGCGGAGTGCAGGGCCTGGGTGCGCAGCAGCAACTGCGACAGATCGTGTTCGACGGTGTAGCCGATGGCGCCGTGGGTCTGCAGTGCCGCCCGCGCCGACAGCAGTGCGGCCTCCGATGCGGCGGCCTTCGCGGCGCTGACATCGCGGGCGGTATCCGGCGACCGCTCGGCCAGCGACAGCGCCGCCCCGTAGACCAGGGGCCGGGCCAATTCCAGCGCGATATGGACGTCGGCGAGTTTGTGTTTGATGGCCTGGTAACTGCCGATCAGCCGGCCGAACTGGCTGCGCTGCTTGGCATAGGTCACCGACAGGTTCAGCATCGCCTGCCCGGCACCGACCAACTGTGCGGCAGTGGCCAGCACGCCGTGCTCGTAGGCCCGTGCGACATCGGCCGGCCGCGGATCGGTCGACGCGGCCACGTCGAATGATCGCCGGGTGGGGTCGACGGAGGTGTGGGCGGTGGTCGGTGTCCCGTCGCGGACCGATCCGTCTGCGGCCAGCAGTACCAGTCCGGCGAAGTCCGCGTTCACCGCCCGCGGCACCTCCGGCGGTAGCGCGACGGTGGCGATCAGCTCGCCGGCGGCCAGTTCCGCCGAGCGCTCGTCCCCGGCCATGAGGACCGGTGCCACCGCGATGGACTCGGTGACCGGACCGGGCACACACCAATGGCCGAGTCGTTCGGCGGCGACGACCAGATCGGCCGGGTGGGCGCCGATTCCGTCGAACTCCTCCGGCACCGCCAACGCGGTGATGCCCAGTTCGGCCAGCAGTGCCCACAGCCTGCGCCCTGGGCCGGTGTCGCCGCCGGCCCAGGCCCGGACCGCACCCGGCACGTCGGCGCTGCCCAGGGCCGCGTCGATACTGGCGGCGAAATCGCGTTGCTGGTCGTCGAGGGTGAACTTCATGACTTCTTCGCCCCGGTCTCCCTGGGCAGGCCCAGTAGCCGCTCGGCGATGATGTTGCGCTGAATCTCGTTGGTGCCCGCGTAGATCGGGCCGCCGAGGGCGAACAGCAGGCCCTCGGTCCAGTGGTCGGCCACTTCGCCGTCCGCGCCGGCCACATCCAGTGCGGTCTGGTGCAACGCGACGTCCAGGTCCGACCAGAAGACCTTCGTCACCGAGGACTCCGCCCCGAGTTCCCCACCCTCGGCCAACCGGGAGACGGTGCCGAAGGTATGCAGCCGATAAGCCTGGGCCTTGATCCATGCATCGGCAACCCGGTCTGCGTAGGCCGGATCCGATCCGCGTTCGGTCCAGTCCCGGAGCAACCTGTGCGCGGGTGCCACGAATCGGGCCGGGCTGCGCAACGACATCCCGCGTTCGTTGCTGGCCGTGCTCATCGCCGCCCGCCAGCCGTCATGGACACCGCCGATGACATCACAGTCAGGCACGAACACGTTGTCGAGGAAGATCTCACCGAAACCGGTTGCCCCACCGAGCTGCTCGATGGGTCGCACCGTCACCCCGGGTGCGTCGAGGTCGAACATCAGATAGGTCAAACCGCGATGGCGTTCCGCAGTGGGATCGGAGCGGAAAAGTCCGAAGCCACGCTCGCCGAACACCGCGCGGCTGCTCCAAATCTTCTGCCCGTCGAGCAACCAGCCGCCCTCGGTCCGCGTCGCCGTCGAGCGCAGCGAGGCCAGGTCGCTGCCGGACTCGGGCTCGGACCAGGCTTGCGCCCAAATCTGTTCGCCGGTGGCCATTTTCGGCAGGATTCGATCCCGTTGTTCCTCGGTGCCGTGGGCGAACAATGTCGGCGCAAGCATCGAGGTTCCGTTGGCGCTGGCCCGGCCAGGAGCCCCGGCGCGGAAGTACTCTTCTTCGAACACCACCCACTGCAGCAGGGTGGCGTCCCGGCCGCCGTACTTTCGCGGCCAGGCGATCACCGACAGCCCGGCGTCGAACAGCACCTTGTCCCAGCGTCGATGCTGCTCGAAACCCTCTGCGGTGTCATAGGACTGGGTCGGGAACGCATCCCTGTTGGCATCGAGGAAGGCCCGCACCTCGTCGCGGAATGCGCAGGTATCGGAGTCGTAGGAGAGATCCATCACGCCATCTCCCGCAAGGTGGGTTTGACGATCTTCCCGCCGGCGTTCCGGGGCAGGGCGTCGAGGAAGACCACCGAACGCGGTGTCTTGAAATTGGCCAAATGTTTTCGGGCGTGGACGATCACCGACTCCTCGTCGATATCGGATCCTGTCCGGCGCACGACGAAGGCGCGGCCGACCTCGCCCAATCGCCCGTCGGGCACGCCGATGACGGCGGCGTCGGCAACCCCGTCCAGCCGGGCGAGGACCTGCTCGACTTCGGCCGGATAGACGTTGAACCCGCCGCAGATGAACATGTCCTTGAGCCGGTCGGTGATCCGTAGGTTTCCGGCTTCATCGACGGTTCCGATATCGCCGGTGTGCAGCCAGCCGTCGACGTCGATCGCCGTGGCGGTGGCCGCCGGGTCGTCCAGGTATCCGAGCATCACGTTGGACCCGCGCAGCAGCACCTCCCCGGCTCCGGTGTCGTCGGGGTTGTCGATTCGCAGTTCGAAACCGGCGATCGGGCGCCCGCAGGTGGTGGCGACGGTGATCGGGTCGTCCTCGGCGCGGCACATCGTTCCGAAGCCGCTGGCTTCGGTGAGTCCGTAGGCGGTCAGCACGATGTCGAAGTCGAGTTCGCTCTGCATACGTTCGATGAGGACGACCGGCACGGTGGCCGCCCCGGTCACCGCGAACCGCAGCGAACTCAGGTCGTAGTCGCCACGCGCGGGATGATCGAGCAGGCTCTGGTAGATGGTGGGTGGTCCGGGTAGGACCGTGATCCGGTGTTCTTGCACGGCGCGCATGGCCTGTTGCGGGTCGAAGGTCAGCTGCGGGATGAGGGTGGCCCCGGTCTGCAGGCAGGCCAGGATTCCGGCCTTGTAGCCGAAGTTGTGGAAGAACGGGTTGATGCACAGGTACCGGTCGGAGGGGGTGAGCTGTCCGCAGGCCGCCCATGCGGCCGGTGCGGACAGCGACTGCCGGTGCGCGCACAGCACGCCCTTGCTTCGGCCCGTCGTCCCCGAAGTGAACAGGATGTCGGAGACATCGTCGGGTCGCACCGCCGCGGCCCGGGCGTCCAACTCCGCCAGCGGGATCTGCGGCCCGGCCAGAAGGTCGTCCCAAGTGCCGTCGGGTTCCTCGACCGGTACCCGCACGACGTGCCGCAGGGCCGGCAGTGCCGCGTGGTCGAGTTCCCTCGCCCGGTCGGTGCCGAGGAAACGTCCCATCGCGATGAGCAACGGAGCCTTCGTGCGGGCCAGGATGTCGGTGGCTTCCTCCGCGGTATAGCGGGTGTTGATCGGGACCACCACCGCCCCCGCATAGTGAATGGCCAGACAGGCGACGACCCAGTGCCAGGTGTTCGGCGACCAGATCGCCACCCGATCCCCGGGACGGACGCCGAGTCCGGCGATGGCGGCGGCGGTGCGCCGCACCTCGTCGTGCAGTTCGGCGAAGCTGAGGCTGCGGTCGTCGGTGATCACGGCAGCATGGTCGGCGTGGTCGAAGGCCATTCGGTCGAGCACCGCGGGGGTGGTCAGCCGACGCCCCGCCGTCGTCCCCGAGTCGCCGGCGCCCACCGTCATTGCTGCTCCCACCTGGCCCCAAGCCAACAAAGCAAGTGCTTGGTAGGTTAGCCTACTAGGGTGATCACGGTCGAGGAGTTCCGGGCGGAGGTCCGGGGATGGCTGGCCGACAATCTGGTCGGGGACTACGCCGCGCTGAAGGGTCTCGGCGGTCCCGGTCGTGAGCATGAGGCGTTCGAGGAACGGTGGGCCTGGAACCGCCAGCTGGCCGCCGCCGGGCTGACCTGTCTGGGCTGGCCGGTGGAGTTCGGTGGACGCGGTCTGTCGGTGGCCCACCGGGTCGCCTTCTACGAGGAGTACGCCCACGCCGATGCACCCGACAAGGTCAATCACCTCGGCGAGGAACTGGTCGGTCCGACGCTGATCGCATTCGGAACCCCTGAGCAGCAGCAGCGGTTCCTTCCGGCGATTCGTGATGTGGCTGAACTGTGGTGCCAGGGCTACTCCGAACCGGGCGCGGGCAGTGACCTGGCCAATGTGTCGACCTCGGCGGTACTGGAGGGTGAGCCCGGACAGCGGCACTGGGTGATCAACGGCCAGAAGGTGTGGACCTCGCTGGCGCACTGGGCGCAGTGGTGCTTCGTGCTGGCGCGCTCGGAGAAGGGGTCATCCCGGCACGCGGGTTTGGCCTATCTGCTGGTACCGCTGGACCAACCGGGAATTGAGATCCGCCCGATCGTGCAACTCACCGGTGACTCGGAGTTCAACGAGGTGTTCTTCACCGATGCCCGAACCGATGCCGACCTGGTGGTCGGTGAGCCCGGCGACGGCTGGCGGGTGGCGATGGGCACGTTGCAGTTCGAGCGGGGCGTCTCGACACTCGGTCAGCAGATCCGGTACGCCCGGGAGCTGTCCGGTCTGGTCGACCTGGCCAAGAACACCGGTGCCGCCGACGACCCGCTGATCAGGGATCGGCTGACCCGTGCCTGGGCCGGCTTGCAGACCATGCGGTCCTTCGCGTTGGCCACCATGGACGAGGAGCAGCCGGGCCAGGACAGCGTGTCCAAGCTGCTGTGGGCCACCTGGCACCGCGACCTCGGCGAGCTGGCCATGGATATCAGGGGGAAGGCGGGACTCGTGCTGGTGGACAACGAGTTCGACGAATGGCAGCGGTTGTTCCTGTTCTCCCGCGCCGACACCATCTACGGCGGTTCCAACGAGGTCCAGCGAAATATCATCGCCGAGCGCGTTCTCGGTCTACCGCGCGAGGCCCGAGGCTAGTGGCATCCCTGTCGATCCCGCCCGCAGAGACCGGCGGCCACGGCCTGCTCCAGGGCAGGGTGGTCGTGGTCACCGCGGCAGCCGGAACCGGCATCGGTTCGGCCACCGCCCGTCGGGCCCTTCTCGAGGGGGCCGACGTGATGATCTCCGATCATCATGAACGCCGACTCACCGAGACCCGGGATACGTTGCTCGCGTTGGGACTCGGCCGGGTCGAAAGCGTGCTCTGCGATGTCACCTCCCCGGTTCAGATCGACGCGCTGATCGCCTCCACCACCGCTCGCTTCGGCCGGCTCGATGTGTTGGTGAACAACGCCGGACTGGGCGGGCAAACCCCGGTGATCGAGATGACCGACGAGGAGTGGGACCGTGTTCTCAGCGTCACCCTCACCTCGGTGATGCGGTCGACGCGGGCCGCGCTGGCATACTTTCGCGACGCCGGTCACGGCGGTGCCATCGTCAACAACGCCAGCGTGCTGGGTTGGCGGGCGCAGCACTCGCAGGCCCACTACGCAGCGGCCAAGGCCGGGGTGATGGCGTTGACCCGTTGCAGCGCAATCGAAGCGGTCGAATACGGGGTACGGATCAACGCGGTGTCGCCCAGCATCGCCCGGCACAGGTTCCTGGAGAAGGTCAGTTCGGCCGACCTGCTGGACCGGCTATCGGAAGGCGAGGCCTTCGGCCGCGCTGCTGAGCCGTGGGAAGTGGCCGCCACCATCGCCTTCCTGGCCAGCGACTATTCGAGCTACCTGACCGGCGAGGTGATCTCGGTGTCGAGTCAGCATCCATGACGGACGCGACCGCGCAGCCGGCCACCCGCCGTGAGGAGCTCCTCGGACTCGCCGCGACGATGTTCGCCGAGCGTGGTCTGCGGGCCACCACGGTCCGCGACATCGCCGACGCCGCCGGGATCCTCTCGGGCAGCCTCTATCATCACTTCTCCTCGAAAGAGGCGATGGTCGACGAGGTGCTGCGCGGGTTCCTCGACTGGCTCTTCGACCGCTACCAGCGCATCATCGACACCGAGTCCAATCCCCTTGCCCGGCTTGAGGGATTGTTCATGGCGTCCTTCGATGCGATCGAGCACCACCACGCCGAGGTGGTCATCTATCAGGACGAGGCCAAGCGGCTCTCAACTCAGCCGCGGTTCGGCTATATCGACGAACTCAACGTCCGCCAGCGCACGATGTGGGTCGACGTGCTGACCCAGGGGATCGAGCAGGGCTACTTCTGCGCCGGTATCGATGTCGACCTGGTGTACCGGTTCATCCGCGACATCACCTGGGTATCGGTGCGCTGGTACCACCCCGGCGGACCACTGACCGCCGAGCAGGTCGGACGGCAGTACCTCGCGATCGTGCTCGGCGGAATCACCGACCAGACCAAGGAGACCGGACATGGCTGAGGCCTTCATCATCGACGCGGTGCGTACCCCGGTCGGCAAGCGCAACGGCTCGCTGGCCGGGCTGCACCCGATCGACCTCGGTGTGCATGCCTTCCGCGGGATCTTCGATCGCAATGACGTCGACCCGGCCGCGGTCGACGATGCCATCGTCGGCTGCGTCGACGCCATCGGCGGTCAGGCCGGAAACATCGGCCGGCTCACCTGGCTGGCGGCCGGCTACCCCGAAGAGGTACCGGGCGTCACCGTCGACCGTCAGTGCGGATCCAGCCAGCAGGCGATCTCCTTCGGGGCGCAGGCAATCATGGCCGGCACCGCAGAGTTGATCCTGGCCGGTGGGATGCAGAACATGAGCCAGATCCCGATCTCCTCGGCGATGGTCGTCGGGAAGGAATTCGGATTCAGCACGCCGACAGCCGAATCGACGTTCTGGGCCCAGCGCTACGGCGACGAGGAGATCTCCCAGTTCCGCGGTGCGGAGATGATCGCGGAACGCTGGGACATTTCCCGCGAGGACATGGAGCGCTTCGCGTTGGCCAGCCACCAGCGGGCGTTCGCCGCCATCCGCGGCGGGCACTTCGACACCGAGATCGTGGCGGTCGAGGGCTTCGCGGTCGACGAGACGCCGCGCGAGACCACGTTGGAGAAGATGGCCGGCCTGCCGCACGCTGACCGACGGCGGCCGGATGACCGCCGCCGTCGCCAGCCAGATCTGTGACGGCGCCAGTGCGGTGCTGCTCGCCTCCGAGCAGGCCGTCAAAGACCACAACCTGACGCCTCGGGCCCGGATCCACCACATCAGCTGCCGTGGAGCCGATCCGGTGCTGATGCTGACCGGTCCGATTCCGGCCACCCGCTACGCATTGGACAAGACCGGGCTGTCGATCGACGATATCGACGTCGTCGAGATCAACGAGGCGTTCGCGCCGGTGGTGCTGGCCTGGATCAAGGAGACCGGTGCCGATCCGGCCAAGGTCAATCCGAACGGCGGTGCCATCGCGCTGGGCCACCCACTGGGCGCCACCGGGGCCAAGCTGTTCGCCACCATGCTGGGCGAACTGGAACGCACCGGCGGCCGGTATGGGCTGCAGACCATGTGCGAGGGTGGCGGCACCGCCAACGTGACGATCATCGAACGGCTGTAGCGAGAGTCACGGCCCGTCTACTCAGCGTTATGGTCGGGTATGGGGATCGCACCCGAAACTTGGTCACCGTCGTTGCTGAGGTTGATCCGAACCTCGAACAGGTATCTCCTCAACCCGATGATGCTGCGCCTGGCCGGTAAACGGTACTGGTACGCCTCGGTGATCGAACACACCGGCCGTCACTCGGGGAAGCGCTACTCGACGCCCATCGTCGCCGATCGCGTCGGCGAAGACATCATCGTCCCGCTTCCCTACGGCACCCGGGTCGACTGGGTCCGCAACGTTCTTGCCGCGGGCGGGGCGACCGTCGTCCGCAAGGGCGAGACGTTCACAACGCAATCCCCGTCGATCATCGCCGATCACGAGGCACTGCCTTTGCTCCCGAAGCACCGCCGCCGATCCTTCGAACGCTTCGGCATCGGGCGTTTCCTGCGTCTGCGCATCAGCAACCCCGGGTGAGCAGCGTCACAAACCCCGAGTCAATCCGTAGCTGTGGCGGCTCCGAATTGAATCGTGATGGCCCGGTCGTCCGATCGGTGCGAGAAACAGCAGGGCCGCTGAGCAGCCGAGCGGTTCACAGAAGGGTTTACACGATGATTTCGTTGCGCGCGTGGTTGGTTTCCGGAACGTTTGCGGCCGGGCTGAGCGCAGGCATGTTCTGCGGTGCGGGGCTCGCCTCGGCCGACACCGGTGCAGACCCCGGCAGAACGAACTCCGGGGCCAGCGCGTCGGTCGAGTCACCCCGGTCCGAGCGAGGGCTTACCCGAGGCTCGGTCCCCAACACAGCGCGGCCGACTGCCTCGTCCTCGCGGCGCACGCCGGGAGCCCGCGTTGACCGCGGGGCTGCGGCATCAGTTCCCGGCCCTGTTCTGTCGGGCCCTGTGCGGCCCGCCTCGGCGGTGCCGGCTCCGGCCGCCGCGGTGGTCACGGATGCGCGCAACAGCGGCGGGCGCAGCGCGAGCGTCCCCAGAATTACTGGAATCACCTCCCCGGCAGCGGTCCGGCCCGCCGCACAGGCAGTGGCGCAGCCCACACCGGTGGTGCCGTCGAGCGTCCCCGTCGATCCGGCGGAGTTCGCCGGGACGTACTACGAGCAGGGCAGCGTGAAGCAGTTCTTCTCCCTCGGTCTGGTGAACACCAAAGCCGAGTACACCCTGAACCCGGACGGGACGATTCGCGTCCAGAACTCCGGGAACTACTTCTTCAACCGCGGTCCCCGTTCGTCCATCGTCGGATCCGCGGTCGTGGTCAACGAGACCAATACCGCGCTGAACGTCGGATTCTCGCCGTTCAGCCCGCCCTCGGCCTCGCCTCCGGGTAACTACACGATCCTGGCGAACGCCCCTGACTACAGCTGGGTCATCGTCAGCGATCCCTCTGGCCGAAGCGGCTACATCCTGACCAGGGACAAGACCATCTCGCGAACTGAGTACCGGCAGCTTCTCGACCAGGCCCGGGCGTTGGGCGTCCAGGGGCGTATCACCCCGACCAAGCAGTACGCCTGAAGCCGGCTCTCAACCCGCGGGTGATCGGGAGACGTCGATCAGCGCTGAGGCTTGCTGAAGGTGTTCGACAGCCTCGGTGACGATGCTCTCGATCAGATCGGCGCAGGACGGCAGATCGTCGATGATCCCGGCCACCTGGCCTGAGGCCAGCACACCGGCGCCGGTGTTGCCGTCGACCAGCCCGGCCTTGAGCAGCATCGGAGTGTTCGCCGCCATCAGGACCTGCGACCAGGTCAGTTCCTTGCCGTGCCGCATGGCCAGCCCGTCCCGGATCATCGAAGACCACGTCATGCCGGACATCTTCTTGAACTTCGCCGCATTGAGGACCGCCGCGGTGAAACCCCTTGCCCGCGAACCGCTCTCCAGCTTCTCCACCAACCCTGTTCGCAGCACCCGATGCGGCATCCCATCGACCCGGGTGGAGACCACCGTCCCGTCCAGGGCGGCTTGTAGGTATCGCTGCTTGACCGCGTCGGGCACGGTGGAGTCCGATGTCAGCAGGAACCGGGTGCCCATCGCCACCCCGGCGGCGCCGTAGGACAGCGCCGCGGCGAGGCCCCGCCCGTCGAAGAAACCGCCGGCGGCGATGACCGGGATGTCGGTGCCGGACAGGGCGTCGAGCACCGAGGGCAGCAGCAGGGTGGTGGGCACCGGCCCGGTATGCCCACCGCCCTCACCGCCCTGCACGATCACCGCATCGGCACCCCAGGTCGCCACCTTCTTCGCGTGCTTGGCCGCGCCGATCGACGGCACCACGACCGACCCGGCGTCCTTGAGTCGGGCGATCAACTCCGGCTTGGGGGCCAGTGCGAATGAGGCAACTTTCACGCCCTCTCGGATCATCAACTCGACGCGATCGCCGGCGTCGGCGGCGTCGGCACGGATGTTGACCCCGAAGGGCCGGTCGGTGGCCGACTTGACCTTGCCGATCGCGGTGGCCAGTTCGTCGATGGTCATGGTCGCCGCGGCCAGGATCCCCAGTCCGCCGGCATTGGCGGTGGCCGAGACCAACCGTGCACCGGCCACCCAGCCCATCCCGGTCTGCACCACCGGATGCTCGATGCCGACCAGGCGGGTCAGCGCGGTCTGGATTCTCATACCTTCACCTCCTTGTCCCGCAGGGCCTTCGGATCGATCCGGCGGATCAGCTCGAGTTCGGGACCGGTCGCCAACCGGGTGTGCGGGGCATCGTCGAGGCCGTGCACCTCGAACGAGGTGTTCGCGGTGACGTCGGCCGGATTTACGCCCGGATGCAGGGATACCGCGCGCATCGTGTGACCGGGACCGCCGAAATCGAAGACCCCGAGGTTGGTGACCACCCGGTGCACATCGACGAAACGGTAGGCGGGATTGTCCGGGATCGACCTTGTCCCAGCCGATACCGGAGACCACGTCCACGCTGTCGGTGAAGACCCTCGTGGTGTGGTTGCCGACGAAATAGCTCGTGGTGTGGTTGATGGTGTTGCCGGGGGCGCCGCGTACCCCGAACATCTGCCGGGTCGGGTGCTGCAGGGGGCCGAACGCCGAGAGGTTCTGATTGCCGTACCGGTCGATCTGGTTGGCCCCCATCACCACGTGGCGCCGCCCCCAGGCCAGGGTCTCGAATACCCGGCCGAACGGCATCCAGCCCTCGATCGCGCCGGCGGCGCCGATCGCCGGCGTGTCGGCCAGCAGTTGGGCCTCGCCATCGCTGAGCAGGATGTCGGGGGAGAACGTCAGCCGGGCCAGGCGGGCGCCGATCGAGACAACGGTCGTCATCGGAGAGACCATGATCTCGCCCGCGTCGCGGAACAACTCCGCGCACGCGACGACGCAGACCTCGGCGCGGCTCACCTGGATCATGACGCTCCCTGTTCCTGGCCGAACCGCCGGACGGCCGCCTGGTAGTCCGCCTCGTTGCCGGACAGATAGGTCGCGACGAACTCCGACCAGGCGGCATCGTCGGCGGCGGCTTGGGCGTAGTGACGCTGGAACGTCTCGTCGCGGCCGTAATCGGTTGCGGCGGTGGTGAAATGGGCCCCGCCGGGTGCCTCGACGATATGGTCGACCATCATCCGGTTGACCAGCAGTGCCTGCGGTGCCACGGTTTGGACGAGGTCCTCGGTCGACACGATCCGTTCCACCGACAGCAGCCGCCGGTCGGCGGCCATCAGGAAGAGGTCGTCGAAGTACGGGTCGATCCCGGTATAGGCGGCATTGCCGTGTTTGTCACCCAGGTTGAGGTGGACGAACGCGGCATCCAGTCGCAGCGCCGGCATGGCGATGAGTTCTTCGTGGGCATCACCGGTCGGGTACGGGGACCGCACGGTCTTCAGTTCGCCGTCCCAGAAGTCGGGTACCGAGCTGCCCAGGCCGGCCCGGATCGGCAGGAACGGCAGGCGTTGTGCGGCGGCCTGCAGTCCGCAGCGCAACATACCCTCGTCCATCTCGCGGGCGACGATCGCGCCGGTGGTGCGCGCGCGGGAGAACCATGGGTCGTAGAACGGCGGAGAGTCCAGTGAGACGAACCCGTAAAAGGCCTTGCGTACCTTGCCCGCCGAGCACAGCAGACCGATGTCGGGCCCGCCGTAGGTCACCACGGTGAGGTCGGTGACGTCGGTGCGCAGCAGCGCCCGGACGAATGCCATCGGTTTGCGTCGCGAACCCCAGCCGCCGATGCCGATGGTCATACCGCTCTCGATGCTGCTGACCGCGTAGTCGAGGGTGGTGCGTTTGTCGCGGGTCATGTCCCGGACTTCTTCGTACCCGCGAAATCGTCGCGCAACTCGTCGGAGACACCGGACAGGTTCAACTCGAAGGTGAAGCCCTGCTCCATCCGATAGCTCGAGTTGACCCGTTGGGTGTCAATGAGATTCAACGCCTCCTTGGCAGCTCGGATCACCCGGGTGTCCTTGGCGGCGATATCGCGGGCCACCCGCAGCGCGGCCTCGTCGAGGTCTGCCCGCGGCACCACCTCATGGACCGACCCGAAGTGGTGCAGGGTGGCGGCGTCGACGGTGGCCGCGGTGAAGAACAGCCGTCTCATCATGTGCTGCGGGACCAGCCGGGACAGATGAGTCGCCGCGCCCAGTGCCCCACGCTCGACTTCCGGAAGGCCGAATGTCGCATCCTCGGAGGCCACGATCACATCGGCATTGCCGACCAGGCCGATCCCGCCGCCGACGCAGAAGCCGTTGACCGCCGCGACCACCGGGACCGCGCATTCGTAGACCGCCTTGAACGCCGCGAAGCATCCGCGGTTGGCGTCGATCAGCGCAGCGAACCCCTCGGTGCGTTGCATCTCCTTGATGTCCACACCGGCATTGAAGCCGCGGCCCTCGGCGCGCAGGATCACCGCATGGGTGGTGGTGTCACGCCCGGCGGCGGTGAGGACATCGGCGAGTTCGAACCAGCCGCGCGACGGGATCGCATTGACCGGCGGGTAGTCGACCGTGACCGCGACGATTCCGGGCTCGACGGTGCAGGACGTGATTGTCATGACGCTCCTGATGACCCCTAAGCAAGCACTTGCTTGGTACGCTAGCACAGTGCCGGACCACGTCGACCTCGGACTACAGGGCCGTATCGTCCTGGTCACCGGCGGTGTCCGTGGGGTGGGCGCGGGTATCAGCGCAGTGTTCTCCGGCCAGGGTTCGACCGTCATCACCTGCGCGCGGCGTCCGGTCGAGGGCCTGCCGTACGAGTTCCACGCCTGCGATATCCGGGACCCCGATGCCGTCGCCTCGCTGATCGACACCATCGTCGACCGGCACGGCCGACTCGACGTGGTGGTCAATAACGCCGGGGGGTCGCCCTACTCGTCGGCCGCCGATGCCTCACCGCGGTTTCATCAGAAGGTGATCGAACTCAATCTGCTCGGCATGTTGCACGTCTCGCAGGCCGCCAATGCCGTCATGCAGCAGCAGTCGAGTGGGGGGTCAATCGTCTCCATCTCCAGTGTCAGCGGACGGCGGCCGTCGCCGGGTACCGCCGCCTACGGCGCGGCGAAAGCCGGAGTGGACAGCCTCACCGCGACACTCGCCGTCGAATGGGCGCCGAAGGTCCGGGTGAACGCCGTGGTGGCCGGAATGGTCGCCACCGAGCAGGTCGAACTGTTCTACGGTGACAGCGCGTCACAAGCGGCGGTGGCCTCGACGATCCCGCTGGGTCGGCTGGCGCAACCAGCCGACATCGGCTGGGCGGCAGCGTTTCTGGCATCCGATGCCGCGTCGTACATCAGCGGTGCAGCCCTGGCGGTGCACGGTGGCGGTGAACCTCCGCCTTATCTGTCCGCGTCGAACGCCAACAATTGAGGAGACACAGCAATGGGCTTACTCGACGGTCGGGTCGTCATCGTCACCGGAGCAGGCGGCGGTATCGGCCGTGCGCATGCGTTGGCCTTCGCCGCCGAAGGCGCGCGCGTGGTGGTCAATGACATCGGCGTGGGGCTGGACGGATCTCCGGCCGGCGGCGGAAGTGCCGCGCAGGCCGTTGCCGACGAGATCACCGCCGCCGGCGGGCAGGCCGTCACCAGCGGCGCCGACGTCGCGGACTGGGAGCAGGCTGCTGGACTCGTCCAGACCGCCGTGGACGCCTTCGGTGGGCTGGACGTGCTGGTGAACAACGCCGGCATCGTGCGTGACCGGATGATCGCCAACACCAGCGAGGCTGAGTTCGACGCCGTGATCGCGGTGCATCTCAAAGGGCACTTCGCCACCACCCGGCACGCGGGCGCCTACTGGCGTGGACTGGCGAAGGCGGGCCACCCGGTTGACGCCCGGATCATCAACACCAGTTCGGGTGCCGGGCTGCAGGGCAGTGTCGGGCAGGGCAATTACAGCGCCGCCAAGGCCGGCATCGCCGCGCTCACCCTGGTGGCGGCCGCCGAGATGGGCCGCTACGGCGTGACCGTGAACGCGATCGCGCCGTCGGCGCGGACCAGGATGACCGAGACCGTCTTCGCGGACATGATGGCCAAACCCGAGACCGGGTTCGACGCCATGGCACCGGAGAACATCTCTCCGCTGGTGGTGTGGCTGGGCAGCATCGAGTCCGGTGATGTCACCGGACGGGTGTTCGAGGTGGAAGGCGGCATCATCCGAGCCGCAGAGGGATGGCAGCACGGTCCGGAGGTCGACAAGACTGCCCGTTGGGAGCCGGGCGAACTCGGGCCGGTGGTGCGCGGACTGCTCGCAGATGCCCGGCCTCCGTTGCCGGTGTACGGGGCCTGAGTTCCTACGGGTCGCAGATGACGATCGGTATCACCCGATCGGTCCAGGACTGGTAGTCCTCGAAGCTGGTATACATCGCGGTTAGCCGCGGCCAGTACTGCGCCCGTTCGTCGTCGGTGGCGTCCCGGGCGGTCAGGTTCAGCACCTCGTCCTTGATCTGAATCGACACCTTCGGGTTCGCCCTGAGGTTCAGGTACCACATCGGATTGGTCGCGGCCCCGCCCTTGGAGGCGACCAGGACCACGCGGTTGCCTTCGCGCAGGTACAGCAGTGGGCTCACCCGTGGTTCGCCGGTCTTGCGACCCGTGGTGGTCAGCAAGGCCACCGGCGCGCCCTGCAGGAATTTGCCGCCGAGTCTGCCGCCGGTCTTCTTGTACAGAAAGGTCTGGGCCCGCGACATCCATTTGATGATGGTGGTGGTCCGCGGTGAGTTCAGGCCCTTCGGGGCGGGTTTGGGTGAATCAGACACGGCGTTGCTCCTCACGAGAGTTGGGTGAAATCTAACCCGGATGTGGTGAATGAGACCGTCGGAGGCGGGGATGACGAACGTCTCATCGACTCGGGCGGCCGCGCGCCGGCCCGCGGCGGAGAACGTCGTCAGCACCTGGTAGCGCGACCTCACCTCGTCGTCGACGACGGTGAACTCAGGGGTTGTGATGCTCTGGATGATCCGGTACTGCGGCCCGCGAGACAGGCTGCGGCGCAGATGTTTTCCGGAGAAACCGTTCTTGACGCCCTGCTCGACGCGGGTGCATCCGGGTGCGAAGGGCACCGCAGAGCCGTCATGGCTGACCAGCGCGTCGATATAGGCCTGGGCCGCGGCGATGCGGTCGGACTCCGAAACAGCCAGCGTCAGATCCGCTCGATGATGGTGCCCGTCGACAACGCCCCGCCGGCGCACATGGTGATCAGCGCGGTGTTCTGACCGGTGCGTTCCAATTCGTGCAGGGCGGTGGTGATCAATCGGCTGCCGGTGCTGCCGACCGGATGCCCGAGTGCGATGGCGCCGCCATTGACATTGACCTTGTCCATATCCGCGTTGTGCACCTGTGCCCAACTCAGCACCACCGAGGCGAATGCCTCGTTGATCTCGACCAGGTCGATATCGCCCATCGTCATCCCCGCCTTCTCCAGCACCCGCGCGGTGGACTGGACCGGGCCGTCGAGGTGGTAGTACGGTTCGGCCCCAACCAGGGCCTGGGCCACGATCCGGGCCCGCGGCGTCAATCCGAGCGCCTTCGCCTTGTCTTCGTCCATCCACAGCACCGCGGCCGCCCCGTCGGAGATCTGCGACGAGGTGCCCGCGGTGTGCATGCCACCGTCCATGACCGGCTTGAGGGCCGCCAGACCCTCGGCGGTGGTGTCGCGCAGACCCTGATCCCGGCTGACCATATGACGGTCGGCAGTCGGCTGCTTGTTCTCATCCAGCATCGGTGCCTCGATCGGGGAGACTTCCCGGTCGAAGCGGTGTTCGTCCCAGGCGCGTTTGGCCTTCTGCTGGGAGATCAGGCCGAGGTGGTCGAGGTCGGCCCGGGTGATACCGCGCCGCTTGGCGATGCGTTCGGCCGCGGTGAATTGATCGGGCATGTCGATATCCCAGGACTCGGCCCGGATGCGCGAGCGGTCCGGCCCGGCGTTGGCGCCCAGGCCCACCCGGCTCATCGCCTCGATACCGCAGGCGATGCCGATGTCGATCGCGCCGGCGGCGATCAGCCCGGCGATGAGGTGGTTGGCCTGCTGGGCGCTGCCGCATTGGCAGTCGATGGTGGTGGCACCCACCTGCTCGGGAAGCCCGGCCGTCAGCCAGGCCACCCGGGTGATGTTGTTGGACTGCTCGCCGTACTGGGTAACGCAACCGCCGATGGCCTGCTCCACCAGGGTGGCGTCGATGCCAGCCCGGTCCACCACCGCCTTTTGGACGGCGCCGAGCAGTTCGGTGGCGTGCAGCCCGGACAGCCAGCCGTTGCGCTTCCCGATCGGGCTGCGGGTGGCTTCGACGATGACGGGATTACCCATGCGGTGAAGGCTAGAACACGTTTCAGTACGATGACAAGCGAGGACGGCCCGATGCCTTTTGTTCGTGGTGGAGCCGTGTTTTACTGGCACTAGATCACGTCATATGAGGAGTGCACCGTAGATGGCAAGCCCCACGCCGAGCCCGAACGTGCCGCCCGGTTTCGATTTCCTCGACCCGGACCGCAACGTCAAACGGTTGCCTTTACCGGAGCTGGCCGAGTTGCGCGCGGTGGCTCCGATCTGGTGGTGCGAGCAGCAGATCGGCAAGGGCGGGTTCAACGACGGCGGCTACTGGGTGCTCAGTAAGCACAAGGACGTCAAAGAGGTCTCCCGGCGCAGCGACGTCTTCCACAGCGGCCCCAACACCGCACTGCCGCAGTTCGCCGATGACATGGTCCGCGAGGATATCGACATGCAGAGTGTCGTCCTGCTCAACATGGACGGTGCGCGCCACGACCGGCTGCGCCGCATCATCTCCCGCGGTTTCACCCCCCGGGCCGTGGAGCGGCTGCGCGACCAGCTCACCGAGCGAGCCCACACCATCGTCAAGACCGCGGCATCGCAGGGTTACGGCGATTTCGTCGAACAGGTGGCCTCCGAGCTCCCGTTGCAGGTGATCGCCGGACTTCTCGGGGTCCCCCAGGACGAGCGGGACAAGCTGTTCCGCTGGACCAACGAGATGACCGGCAACGAGGACCCTGAGTTCGCCCACGTGGACGGCCGGCAGTCATCGATGGAACTGCTGGGGTACGCCATGGAGATGGCCGCCAAGAAGGCCGAGGATCCCGGCGAGGATATCGTCACCGCGCTGATCAACGCCGATCTCGGCGGGGAGAAGCTGACCGACGACGAGTTCGCCTTCTTCGTGCTGATGCTCGCGGTCGCCGGCAGCGAGACCACCCGCAACTCGATCACCCACGGGATGATCGCGTTTCTCGACAATCCGGACCAGTGGGAGCTCTACCGGCGCGAGCGCCCGGCCACGGCCGCTGACGAGATCGTGCGCTGGGCCACCCCGGTCACCGCCTTCCAGCGCACGGCCGTGCAGGACACCGAGCTGTCCGGCGTGCCGATCAAGAAGGGCCAACGGGTGGTCATGTTCTACCGGTCGGCCAACTTCGACGAGGACGTGTTCGAGGATCCGAACACGTTCAACATCCTTCGCGACCCCAACCCGCATGTCGGTTTCGGCGGCACCGGGGTGCACTACTGCCTCGGTGCCAACCTGGCCCGGATGACCATCGACCTGATCTTCAACGCCATCGCCGACCATATGCCGGATCTCTCGCCGATCGGCGAACCCGAGCGGCTCCGGTCGGGATGGCTCAACGGCATCAAGCACTGGCAGGTCGACTACACCGGATCGTCCACCGCTTCCCACTAACGGACCACACCAGGAGGAGGCATCCGGTGGACTTCACTCCGTCCCCCGAACAGCAGGCTGTAGCCGACGTCGTGAACACGGTTCTGAACCGCGAGAACACCTGGGCGGCTCTGGTTTCCGGCGGCGTCACCGCACTCGGCGTTCCGGATCGCCTGGGCGGCGACGGCGTGGGGCTGCCGGAGATCGCCACCGCGCTCACCGAGATCGGCCGGCACGCAACGGTATCCCCGGCCCTGGCCACCATGGGCCTGGGTCTGGTCCCGGTGCTGGATATGGCCGATTCCGATCAGCAGAACCGTTACCTCGACGGCGTCGCCACGGGCGCGATTCTGACTGCGGCACTGAACGAGCCGGGCGCGGCGCTGCCCGAGCGGCCCGCAACCAGGCTCTCCGGTGGCCGCCTTAACGGCACCAAGGTCGCCGTCCCCTACGCCGGGCAGGCGAGCTGGATGCTGGTCAGCACCGACAGCGGTATCGCGGTGATCGCTCCGGAAGCCGAGGGGGTGCGGCTCACCAAGACGCCGAACTCGGCCGGCGGTGACGAGTACGCCGTCACGTTCAGCGATGTCGAAGTCGACTCCGGCGCGGTTCTGAAAGACGGCAACGTCCAACGGCTCAACCAGTTGGTCCTGGCGGGGGTGGGGGCTTTCGCCGCCGGCCTGGTGGCGGGGGCGGTCCGGCTCACGGCCGACTACGTCACCAACCGGCACCAGTTCGGCCGGCCACTGGCGACCTTCCAGGCCGTGGCGGCGCAACTGGCGGACGTCTACATCACCTCGCGCACACTGGCTTTGGCGTCGACGTCGGTGATCTGGCGGATCTCGGAGGGTCGCGATGCCGACGACGATCTCGACGTGCTGGCCTACTGGCTGACATCGCAGGCGCCCCCCGCCATGCAGACCTGTCATCATCTGCACGGCGGTATGGGGATGGATGTCACCTATCCGATGCACCGCTACTACTCGTCTATCAAGGATGTGACCCGCCTTCTGGGTGGCCCGGCTCGTCGGCTCGATCTTGTTGGAGCGCAATGTATATAGAACTGACCCCCGAACAGCGGCATCTGCAGGCGCAGATGCGCCAGTACTTCTCCACCCTCATCTCGGTCGACGAGGCCAAGGAGATGGAGGTCGACCGGCACGGTAAGGCCTACCGGGCGGTGATCAAGCGGATGGGCTCCGATGGCAAGCTCGGGGTGGGCTGGCCCACCGAGTACGGAGGCCTCGGGTATGGGCCCATCGAGCAGCAGATCTTCGTCAACGAGGCGGCCCGTGCCGACGTACCGTTGCCCGCGGTCACGCTGCAGACCGTGGGGCCGACGCTGCAGGTGTACGGCACCGAGTTGCAGAAGAAGAAGTTCCTGCCGGCGATCCTCGCCGGTGAGGTGCACTTCGCGATCGGCTATTCCGAGCCGGAGGCCGGTACCGACCTCGCCTCGCTGCGCACCTCCGCGGTCCGCCATGGGGACGAGTACATCGTGAACGGCCAGAAGATCTGGACCACCGGCGGCCACGACGCCGACTATGTCTGGCTGGCCTGCCGCACCGACCCGGACGCTGCCAAACACAAAGGGATTTCGATCCTCATCGTCGACACCACCGATCCCGGCTACTCGTGGACGCCGATCATCCTCTCCGATGGCGCTCACCACACGAATGCGACCTACTACAACGACGTACGCGTTCCGGCCGAGATGCTGGTGGGTCAGGAGAACGCCGGTTGGCGGCTGATCACCACCCAACTCAACCACGAGCGGGTCATGCTCGGGCCGGCCGGCAAGATCGCCGGCCTCTACGACCGGGTGCATGCCTGGGCGTCCAAGCCCGGCGGCGACGGCGTCACCCCGATCGACCGCGAGGATGTGCGGCGCGCCCTCGGTGAGATCAAGGCGGTCTGGCGGATCAACGAACTGTTCAACTGGCAGGTCGCGGCCGCTGGCGAGACCGTCGACATCGCCGATGCCGCCGCCACCAAGGTGTTCTCCACCGAGCGGATTCAACGGATCGGCCGGCTCGCGGAGGAGATCGTCGGCGCCTACGGCAATCCGGCCGAGGACGAGACCGCCGAGTTGCTGGACTGGCTGGATTCGCAGACCAAGCGCAGCCTGGTGATCACGTTCGGTGGCGGGGTCAACGAGGTGATGCGCGAGCAGGTGGCCGCTGCCGGGCTGGGCGTGCCGCGGGTGCCCCGATGAGCGCTTGCGCGAAGAGCAGAGGATCCCGATGAGCGCTTGCGCGAAGAGCAGAGGATCCCGATGAGCGCTTGCGCGAAGAGCAGAGGATCCCGATGATGGCGGTCGACGAGATCAAACAGGCCGCCGAACGGATCAAAAACGAAGGAAAGAGCAAACCCCGCAAGGGCCGTCACGCGGTCAACCAGCCGATGGTGGACCACTGGCTCGACGCCATCGGCGACAAGAACCCGATCTACGTCGATGAAACGGCGGCCCGCGCCGCCGGTCATCCGGGCATCGTCGCGCCACCGGCGATGATCCAGGTTTGGACCATGGCGGGTCTGGGTGGAGTTCGCGCCGACGACGACCCGCTGGGCAGGATTCTCGGGCTCTTCGACGAGGCGGGCTACGTCGGCGTCGTCGCCACCAACTGCGAGCAGACCTACCATCGCTACCTACGACCCGGCGAACAGGTCAGCGTCACCGCCGAGCTGACCGATGTCGTCGGCCCCAAACAGACCGCACTGGGCGAAGGCTTCTTCATCACTCAGAAGATCACCTGGTCCGTCGGCGATGACGGTGAGGAAGAGCCGGTCGCCGACATGATGTGGCGGATCATGAAGTTCCGTCCCCGGGACCAGGATGCACCGGCCGCGGCGGCGGTGCCCGACGACCTCGAACCGGAGTTGATGATCCGGCCGGCGGCGTCGAAGGACACCCAGTTCTTCTGGGACGGTATTAACGCCCACGAACTACGCATCCAGCGACGGCCGGACGGCACGCTGCAGCACCCACCGGTGCCGGCGATCTGGGCCGACAAGGATTCGCCGGTCGACTACACGGTCGCGTGTGGACGTGGCACTGTGTTCAGCTTCGTGGTGCACCACGCTCCGCAGGTGCCGGGGCGGACCCTGCCCTTCGTGATCGCGCTGGTGGAACTCGATGAAGGGGTCCGGATGCTGGGTGAGCTTCGCAACGTCGATCCCGAGACTGTTCAGATCGGAATGCCCGTCCGCGCAACGTATATCGACTTCCCAGCCGGAGACGGCGGTCCGGCGTGGACCCTCTATGCATGGGAGCCGGTCTCGTGAGCGCACCGACGACCGAAGTCGGCACCAAACTGCCGGAGTTGTCGCTGTTCGGCGACCCCACCTTCATCGTGTCCACGGCCATCGCCACCCGCGACTATCAGGACGTCCATCACGACCGGGACAAGGCCCAAGCCAAGGGGTCGAAGGACATCTTCGTCAACATCCTCACCGATACCGGACTGGTACAGCGCTATGTCACCGACTGGGCCGGGCCGACGGCGGTGGTCAAGAGCATCGGGTTGCGGCTCGGCGTGCCCTGGTACGCCTATGACACTGTCACCTTCACAGGTGAGGTGACGGCTGTCGAGGATGGTCTGGTCACCGTGAAAGTCGTTGGCAGCAACAGCCTCGGCGACCATGTCATCGCCACCGCGAAGCTGGCCATGGGGGGTGCGTCCTGATGCCCGGCGAACTCTCCGGCAAGGCCGCCATCGTGGGTATCGGGGCCACCGACTTTTCCAAGAACTCGGGGCGCAGCGAGCTGCGACTGGCCGCCGAGGCGGTGCAGGCTGCGCTCGGCGACGCCGGGCTGACACCCGCAGACGTCGACGGCATGGTGACGTTCACCATGGACTCCAACACCGAGGTCGCCGTCGCGCGCGCCACCGGGATCGGGGAACTGAAGTTCTTCTCCAAGATCCACCACGGGGGAGGGGCGGCGTGTGCCACCGTCCAGCAGGCGGCCATCGCGGTGGCGACCGGCGTCGCGGATTGTGTTGTGGCGTATCGCGCTTTCAACGAGCGCTCGGGAATGCGCTTCGGTCAGGTGCAGATGCGGCTGATCCAGGGCGCGGACTCCACCAGCGTCGACAACTCGTACTCCTACCCGCATGGTTTGACCACGCCGGCCGCGCAGGTGGCGATGATCGCGCGACGTTACATGCACCTGTCCGGGGCCACCAGCCGCGACTTCGGGGCCATCTCGGTGGCTGACCGGCGGCACGCGGCCACCAATCCGAACGCCTACTTCTACGGCAAGCCGATCACCATCGAGGACCATCAGAACTCACGCTGGATCGCCGAGCCACTGCGACTGCTGGACTGCTGCCAGGAGACCGACGGTGGGGTGGCCATCGTGGTGACCTCGGCCGAACGTGCGCGCGATCTCACACACCGGCCGGCGATCATCGAGGCCGCCGCCCAGGGCTCCAGCCCGGATCAGTACTCGATGGTGAGTTACTACCGGCCCGAACTCGACGGCCTACCGGAGATGGGTTTGGTGGGCAGGCAGCTGTGGGCCCAGTCCGGTCTCAAGCCCACCGACATCCAGACCGCTGTGCTCTATGACCACTTCACCCCGTTCACCCTGATTCAGTTGGAGGAGCTGGGATTCTGTGGCAAGGGTGAGGCTAAGGATTTCGTCGCCGACGGTGCCATCGAGATCGGCGGCAGGTTACCGATCAACACCCACGGAGGTCAGTTGGGCGAGGCCTACATCCACGGCATGAACGGGATCGCCGAAGGTGTGCGACAGCTACGGGGCACGTCAGTCAACCAGGTCGATGGCGTCGAGCACGTGCTGGTCACCGCCGGTACCGGTGTCCCGACCTCGGGGTTGATTCTCGGTTCGTAGCGGGGCCTGGTTGGGCCCCGCAACGAACCAAACAGTGCTAAACGCCGACCGTGCTGCCCGGGTCGAGAATCGCCACTGCGGCCTGGGCCCATGCCAGGACCCCGACGAGGCTGGCGGTGGTAATGAGCCCGACGTCGGCAGCCAGTGGCAGGCCGATTGCATTTATCAGGCCGCCGATCACGTCGCCGCTGAGCACCTGCTTGACGCCCTCGAGGAACAGATCGATGTTGTAGGCCGGCAGGATGGTCACCAGGGAGTTGATGATGTCCGCAGTCGGCAGCAGTGCCGCGTAGAGTGCGGCAGCGGCACCCGAAATCCGCTCCGCGGCGCCCATGACGAAATCCTGGACCGTGGAGATCAGATCGCCCAGTGCGGGTAGCGTGAACGACAGCGCAGGCAGCGAGATCGACGCGAGTTCCTGTGCGATCGAGCCGCCCGGACCGAAGTCGGCGATGAAATCTTCGATCCCCTGTCCGACGCCTGCAACAAGCTTCTCGAGAACCTCAAACGGGCTGACGTCCGGGAACACCCCGAACGGCACCAACACGTTGGCATCGGGTTGGATGCCGGTCTCGAAACCGTGTGCCGGATCGGCGTAGCCGAGGTCGACGATCACCTTCAGCACCGGCTGGATCAGATCGGCGATCGGATTGCCGATCAACGGGATCCCCCGCAACGGCTGCAGCAGAGGCAGGTCCTCGGTGGGTATGAAGTAGTACTGCTGGGTCGGCGAAGTGGTGGGCAGCACCAGTGCATCTTCGACTTGCTGTTTGGTCAGGCAGAAGTTTCCAGTGCAGTCCAAGGCGGGCGCATATTCGGTGTGGACATAGATAATCCCCATCGTGGCATTGAGGACGGACAGGAAGTTGCCCGTGTACCGCGGGTAGTCCGCGAAACCGTCATATTCGCGTGCGTAACTCACAGTGGGATAGGCGTCTTCGGGAATCGCGCCGTAGAACGGGATGCCCAGACTCGGCAGGTTGAGGTCGGGGAACCGCGACAGGAAGCCGCCGTTGGGGTTCAGCTCATTGGCGACGAGCACGAAGTTGATCGAATCCTTCAGGCCGTCGGGAACGACCGGCAAGTCGTAGTCCGGCGGAACGTATATTGAGCCGGGTGGGACGTATTCGTCCTGCAGCAGCGACGCGATGATCGAACTCTGCGAGTAGCCGAACACCGTGGTCGTCGTTCCGTCGGGCAGCAGCCCCAAGGTGTCGGATAAAATCGTCAGCCCCTGATCCACCGAGGTGGCCAACGTCAGGCTCTTCACGCCGGTAATCGGGTACAGCCCTTCGGGAGTGAATACCACCTGGGCGGTTTCGGCGCCGTCGGGGCTATTGGGCAGAATGTAATAGTCCATGACGGTGTCGACGTAGTGCTGCGACGGGATTGGCTTGCCGCTGGGACCCAGAACCAGTGGCTGAGTGGCGGCCGCCGGCTGCACGGCCGCCGAACTCGCCAGCGGCAGAGCCGCATCCGCCAATTCGCGCCGCGAGTACGCCAGCACCGTCCATTCCAGCGGTGAACCGACCGGAGCGGTGGGCCCGCCATTGGCGGACGCATCGGCAGCCGGGTCAGCCAGGGCAGTCACATGGTCCGATGTCGGTGCCGGCTCGGGCGTGGCAGCCGCGGTAACGGGCAGTTCGATGGGACTCTCCACCGCCGCGGCCGGAACGGACCGCTCGGCTGCCGCGCTCACCGGGGATGCTGCCGCCGGCGCGGTCTTCGTCGCCGGGATGTCCTTCAGGTCGGATGGGATCGGAACCGTCTTGTCCTCGACCGGTCGGAGCGCGATCGATGCCCGCCGCGGAACTGAGGAGACCGGCGGCGCCGAGTTGACACCGGGCCGACCGATCGCCGACGCCGCCCCATTGCGGCTGACGGCTCGCGAAGCGGCGCCGCTAGGTCCCCGGCGTCCCGAAGGGGAACTGCCGGCCGACGAGGTCGCCGCATGGGAAGACGATGTCTCCGAGCCCGCCTCGCTGGTGTCGGCGGACGCCACCGCGGAGTAGTTGAACACCGCGGCGCCCACCCCCAGGGCGACCGCCAGCCCGCCGACCCGTCCGACGAAATTCCAGGCGCCCATGGCGACCCCCTGAGAGTTGATGTGAAATTCCTTACAGGAAACTGAGTAAAGGCTAGCCCACGAATAGGTGTTACGGAACGGTTTGCCAGGGGTTCGAGGCGAGAGTGCCACTGGTGCCATCGACACCCGTCCGCCGATGCGTCCGCCTACCCCACCCCTGCGGCCTTGACTCCGGTTCACCCCTTGCGGCAGGGGCGCGTTCTGGCCCGTTCTAGCCCGTTCTAGCCAGGCATTGCCCGCTTAGGTTTGAAGAGCCGGAACACTGCAGAAACCGGTGACCGGGGCGGCCGGGCCGCACCCGGTGACCGCCGCAAGGCCGCCCAGAAGGAACACCACGGTCTGGAAGACCCCGATGATGCCGGCGAATCCGACCGCGGCGGCGACCGGGCGGCCGATCGCGTTGACCAGTCCTTCGATCAGATCGCCGCTGACGGCCTGCTGGACACCGTCGAGGAAGAGATTGACCGCGTAGCCCGGGAAGGAAAAGACGAAGGAGTTGGCGAAGTCCGCCAATGGTAAAAGTGTGGCGTACAGCGCCGACGCGGCCAGGGCGACGCGGGCGCTGACCTCGGACACCACGTTCTGCACGGTCGTGAATAGGTCACTCAGCGACGGAAGCGCGATCGGCTGTGACGCGAGCGCGGTGATCGTCGACACCGTGTCCGACGTCATCGTGCGGATCGTGGACGCCATTGAGGAGAGTTCCTGGGCGACCGATCCCCCGGGCATCAGGTCGGCGACGAAGTCCTGGACTCCCTGCTGGACGCCGGCGATCAGCTTGCTGATGACCTCGAGGGGGCTGACGTCGGGGAACACGCCGAATTCGACCAGCACGTTGGCCGGTGGCTGGTCGGCCTCGTCGCCGAAACCGTGCGCCCAGTCGGCGTAACCGAGATCCACGATCACCTTCAGGGCGGGCTGGATCAGGTCCGCCAGCGGGGTGCCGATCAACGGGATCGCCCGCAGCGGAGCCAGCAACGGCAGGTCGGGGGTTTGGATAAAGTAGTACTCCTGGGAGTCCTCGGTCCCGGCCGTCGTCGGAAGCTGTAGGCAGGCCGTTGATGAATTTTGGCATGCGGTTCCCGGGCCGAACTCCGCTAGCAACGGATCGATGGTCCGGTAAGTGTCGCCGAAATAATTCGGGCTCGTGTATTGGCTGTGAACCAGGAGGATGCCCATGGCCGCGTTGAGTGAGGACAGGAAGTTCAGCGGATACCGCGGGTAGTCGGCAAACCCGTCATATTCCAGGGTGTAGTTGACGGTGCGGCCGGCCCAGGGTTCCTCGGGGGTGGCACCGTAGAACACCAGGCCGGGGCCGGGTGTGACGAATCCGGTGAACCGGGAGAACCAGCCCCCGTTGGGGTTCATCTCCTGCCCGACGGTGATGAAGGTGACCTGGCTCGGGTCGAGGTTCTCGATGGGCCAGTCGCCCTCGGCGGGCGGCGCCGGCGGGGGACACGTGCTGCCTGCGCATCCTGCCTGGTAGATCTGGAACAGCGAACTGATGATCGCGCTCTGGGAGTAGCCGAAGTAGCTGATCGGCGTTCCCGGTTGCAGCACCTGCAGGGTCGCTTCGACGGTTTCCCGGACTTCGGTGAGGCCCTCCTGCGACGAGGGATCGATGGGCAGTTGCTTGACCCCGGTGATCGGGTAGGCGCCCTCGGGCGTGAAAATCACCTGAGTAGTGAAAAAATTATCGTCGAGGCTGTTGGGCTCGACGTACCAGGCCATCGCATGGTCGATGTATGTCTGGTTCGGAATCGGTTTGCCGCTGGGTCCGACGACGTAGGCGCACTTTTCACTCGACTCCGTGCAGACACTCGGGGTGATCGCCGGTATCACCGCGCCGACGCTCGCTGCAGTGGCCGCGGCGGCCAGACCGAGCAGGGCGGTTGCCGGGGTATCGGCGCCGACGGGGTCAGCGGCCGTTGCAGCAGCGACGGTGCCGTCGGTCACCGGGGTGTCGGCGCCGACGGGGTCGGCGGCCGCTGCAGCAGCGATGGCACCGGCGGTCACCGGGACGTCGGTTACCGGGGTGTCGGTTACCGGGATGTCTCGGGCGGTGGTGTCAATGTTGGGCAGGGTGGTGTCGGCCCGGTCGTCAGGCGCCGGCGCTCCGCGCCCGTTCACGGCCCGCGACCGCACCGTATTGCCTCCGGCCGCGTCTGCGGCGGCGTTCGCTGCGGCAGGGGCCGTCCGGGCGCGTCGGGGCGAGTCCGTGGAGCGTCCAGCGGGACCGCGTTCCCCGGCGGTGGCCGACATCGTCCGCGAATCCGACCCGCTCTCGACGCCGGAATCCGCGGTGGCGGTACCGCAGCCGATGTAGACCACCGCGGCCCCGATGCCGAGGGCTGCGGACAGTCCGCCGACCCGGCCCACAAAACGAGATGCTGACACCATGATCGGTCCTCCCGGCGTTAAGAGCATTACCAGCGGAGGTTAAACGAAATCTCAGCTGCAGTTCAGTGCAATTTCGAGATTGCCGTCGGCCGATCGTGAACCGCCTACGCCGGCAGCAGTTCCACATCAGAGAGAACCGTGACCCCGCCGCGCGCAGGTGCGGTGACGACGCCGCTGTAGCGGTCACCCTGACGCCAGGCGCTCACCCTCAGTGTCTCCCCGGGATAGACCACACCGGCGAAGCGCGCACCGTAGGAGCCCACTCGGGCGGCGTCGGCGTCGAGCAGGGTGTCGACCAGCGCCTTGCACGTCATGCCGTAGGTGCACAATCCGTGCAGGATGGGCCGGGGAAACCCGGCGGCAGCGGCAAACCCGGGATCGGAGTGCAGTGGGTTGCGGTCACCGCACAGCCGGTAGAGCAGCGCCTGCTGCGGCAGGATCGGGATGTCGATCTCAACGTCCGGCGCGCGGTCGGGCGCCGGTGCCGACGCCGAGGGGCCCCGTTCTCCGCCGAAACCGCCTTCGCCCCGGGCGAAGATGGATCGTCGGGTCGTCCACAGCGGGGTGCCCGCCAGGTCGGTCACGACCGTCTCGCTCACCAGCACGGCGGCTTTGCCCTTGTCCCAGATGTCGGTGAACCGGGTCACGGCACGTCCGGTCCCGCTCGCGGGAAGTGGGCCCGTCACGGTCACCGCTTCGCTGCCGTGCAGGACCCTGCCGAGCTCGATATCGACGCCCGGATAGCTCACCGCGGGCGGCGTGGTCAGGTGGAATGTGGCGGCCACGCTGCTGAAGGTTGGTAGCACCTGGGGCGTTCCATCGGTCAGGTAGCGCAGCTCGCCGGGATCCATCGGATCCGAACCCGCCCCGAGGGCAAGGTTGTAAAGCTGAACGTCGCTGCTGGACCAGCAGAACTCCACCGGGGCGAGTTCCGCGGCCAGGGCCACGTCGACATCAATTGGCATGCAGAGCCTTCCGGGCATGAGCGGCGATATCGAGTGCGGCCAGGTAGCCGAACGTCATCGCGGGTCCAATGGTGCCGCCCGGCCCGGGGTAGGTATGCCCCATCACTGGCGCGCTGACGTTACCGGCGGCGTAGAGCCCCTCGATCACCGAGCCGTCGTCACGCAACGCACGGCCGTTGACATCGGTCCGGATCCCACCCTTGGTGCCCAGATCCCCCGGCACCATCTTGGCCGCATAGTAGGGCGGGTGGCTGATTTCGCCGAGGTTGGGATTCGGCTTGTTGGTCGGATCGCCGTAGTAGCGGTCATAGGCGCTCTCGCCGCGGTGGAAGTCCTCGTCGCGCCCGGTGCGGGCGAAACCGTTGAACCGGTCGATGCTCGCCCGCAACTGATCGGCCGGCAGCCCGGTCGCGCTCGCCAGCGCCTGGATGCTGTCGGCCTTGACGATCACCCCGGAGTCCATCCACTTCTTCGGAATCCGTTGACCCGGTTGCAGTCCGGCGAAGATATAGCGGTCCCGGTAGCGCTGGTCGAAGACCAGCCAGGCCGGCACATTCTCACCCGGGCCGGAGCCCTGGCCGTACTGTCCGCCGTACATGTGGTGACATGCCTCCACATAGGGCATCGACTCGTTCATGAATCGCTCACCCGACATGTTGACGATCATCGATCCGGGGGAGTTGCGCTCCGACAACGCGAACCAGGGTGCACCCTCCAGTGGGACGGTTGGGCCCCACCACGAATCTTCCATCAGCTCCATTGCCGCGCCGAGCTTTTCGGCCGCGAGAATGCCGTCTCCGGTGTTGGCCGCCGCCCCGACCGTCCACTCGGTGCCGATCGGTTCACGCTGATATTTCCGCCGCATCGACTCGTTGTGTTCGAATCCGCCGCTGCCCAGGATGACACCGCGCCGGGCCCGGATCAGCCGCGGCTCCTCCGTCTCGGGCGCCGTCATGTCACGGACGTAGATACCGCGCACCACGCCGTCCTCGACGTACAGGTCGGTCAGCGCGGTATTGAGCAACACCGGGACGCCGGCCTCGCGCAGTCCGATCCGCAGTGGGGCGATGAGCGCGCGCCCCATGCCGACCAGGTTCTTTCCCCGCATGCCCGCCCACACCGAACGCGCACCGACTTTCAGGCTGCGCAGGACCCCGCGCGGGTGGCGCTTCATCTGGTTGAGCCGAACGTAGTCCTGTTGCATGACAACCACATTCAGGGGGACTTTGCCGTAGGCGGGTTCAAGACCGGGGAGGTCCGGGCCGAGCTTCTTGGCGTCGAACGGCTCCGGTTCGATCGACCGGCCCGCCGGTCGGCCGCCGGGAGTCTCCGGGTAGTAGTCGGAATATCCGGGTACCCAGCACATCTTCAGCGGAGTGTGCCTCAGCACGAAGGACAGCATCTCCGGGCTGCGGTCGAGGTAGGTGTCGATCTTCTCGGCCGGGACGACATCGCCGACGATCGTATGCAGGTATGTGCGGGCGGCCTCTCTGGTATCGGTGACGCCGTCTCGTTCGAGGACCTCGTTGTTGGGGATCCATACACCGCCGCCGGACCGCGCCGTCGATCCGCCGAAGTGGGCGGATTTCTCGACGACCACCGCGGATAGCCCCTGATGGGCGGCAGTCAGCGCGGCGACCATGCCGGCGGCGCCGCTTCCGACCACAACGACGTCGAACTCTTGGGCTGTCATACTAGAACACGTTATAGAATTGTCCCCGGTGGGCGCTACTGACGTCTACGTGACATCGAACGACGGGATCCGGGGATGCTGAGCAGCGAGACCCGTGCCGCACTGGCAGCCGAGTTGGAGCAGGCCGAACGGACGCGGATGCCGCTGGCTCCGCTCACCGGCGCGCACCCCGATATCGACGTCGTGGATGCCTACGAGATCCAATTGATCAACATCCGGCGGCGCGTCGCCGACGGTGCGGTGGTGGTCGGGCACAAGGTCGGGCTGTCATCGGAGGCGATGCAGCAGATGATGGGTGTCGATGAACCGGACTACGGTCACCTGCTGGCCGATATGGAGGTCTTCGAGGACGTCCCGGTGCCGGCGGCCAGGTTCCTGTTCCCACGGGTCGAGGTCGAGGTGGGGTTCATCCTGGCCGCCGACCTGCCCGGGGCCGGGTGTACCGAGGACGACGTGCTGGCCGCCACCGCCGCCTATGTGCCGGCGATCGAGCTCATCGACACCCGGATCACCGACTGGAAGATCGGACTGTGCGACACCATCGCCGATAACGCGTCCTCGGCGGGTTTCGTCCTGGGCCCCGAGCGGGTATCCCCGAAAGACATCGACATCACCGCCATCGACGCGGTGCTGAGGCGCAACGGCGAGGTGGTCGCTGAGGGCCGTAGCGACGCGGTGCTCGGCAACCCGGTGACCGCGGTGGCGTGGCTGGCCCGCAAGGTGGACGGCTTCGGAGTCCGGCTCAAGGCCGGCGACATCGTTTTGCCCGGCGCGTGCACGCGCGCGATCGACGCCCGCCCCGGTGATGAGTTCACCGCCGACTTCGCCGGTCTGGGCTCAGTCCGGCTGTCCTTCGACTAGGAGCGTCATGGGATCAGACCGCACATCGGTTGCCATCGTCGGCTCGGGCAACATCAGCACCGATCTGCTGTACAAACTGCTGCGTTCGGATTGGCTCGAGCCGCGTTGGATGATCGGTATCGATCCGGCCAGTGAGGGTTTGGCGCGGGCTCGTTCGCTGGGACTTGAGACCAGCCACGAGGGCGTGGACTGGCTGCTCGCACAGGCCGAGTTGCCGGACCTGGTGTTCGAGGCCACCTCTGCCTATGTGCACAAGGCGGCCGCGCCGCGGTACGCCGAGGCGGGGATCACCGCCATCGACCTCACCCCGGCCGCCGTGGGTCCTGGCGTGGTGCCGCCGGCCAACCTCAAGGCTCACCTCGACGCTCCGAACGTCAATATGGTCACCTGCGGCGGACAGGCCACCATCCCGATCGTCTACGCAGTGTCGCGCGTGGTGGACGTGCCCTACGCCGAGATCGTCGCTTCGGTGTCCTCGGTGTCGGCCGGTCCGGGGACACGGGCCAATATCGACGAGTTCACCAAGACCACCAGCCGGGGAGTGGAGACCATCGGCGGCGCGCGACGCGGCAAGGCGATCATCATCCTCAACCCCGCCGACCCGCCGATGATCATGCGCGACACCATCTTCTGCGCCATCCCGGAGGATGCCGACCACGACGCCATCACCGCGTCTATTCACGACGTGGTGGCCGAGGTGCAGACCTACGTACCGGGCTACCGGCTGCTCAACGAACCGCAGTTTGACGACCCGTCGGTGGTCAACGGCGGCCAGCATGTGGTGACGACGTTCATCGAAGTCGAGGGCGCGGGTGACTATCTGCCGCCGTATGCGGGAAACCTGGACATCATGACCGCCGCAGCCACCAAGGTCGGCGAGGAGATCGCCAAGCAGGGCGCGTCATCGAGCACAGTCGGAGGCACACGATGAGTGACCACATCTGGGACGTCAGGATCACCGACACCTCGCTGCGCGATGGTTCACACCACAAGCGCCACCAGTTCACCGTCGAGGAGGTCCGGGCGATCGTCGCGGCACTCGACGCGGCCGGCGTGCCGGTCATCGAGGTGACCCATGGTGACGGGCTGGGTGGTTCCAGCTTCAACTACGGCTTCTCCAAAGTGCCGGAGCAGGAACTGATCAGGGCTGCCGCAGAGACCGCGAACGAGGCCAGGATCGCCTTCCTGATGCTGCCGGGGGTGGGCACCAAGGAGGACATCCGGGAGGCCCAGGACAACGGTGGGTCGATCTGCCGGATCGCCACCCATTGCACCGAAGCCGACGTCTCCATCCAGCATTTCGGACTGGCTCGTGAACTCGGGTTGGAGACGGTGGGCTTCCTGATGATGTCCCACACCCTGCCGCCGGAGAAACTGGCCGCCCAGGCCAGGATCATGGCCGATGCCGGGTGTCAGTGCGTGTATGTGGTCGACTCGGCGGGTGCGTTGGTGCTCAGCGATGTGGCAGAACGGGTTTCGGCGTTGGTGGCGGAACTCGGCGACGACGCCCAGGTGGGATTCCACGGCCATGAGAACCTCGGTCTGGGGGTCGCCAACTCGGTCGAGGCGGTCCGGGCCGGAGCCAAGCAGATCGACGGCAGCGTGCGGCGGTTCGGGGCCGGCGCGGGCAACGCGCCGGTGGAGGCGCTGATCGGGGTGTTCGACAAGATCGGCGTGAAGACCGGTATCGACTTCTTCGACATCGCCGACGCCGCCGAGGACGTGGTCGCCAAAGCGATGCCGGCGGAGTGCCTGCTGGATCGCAACGCTCTGATCATGGGCTACTCCGGGGTGTACTCCAGCTTCCTCAAGCACGCCGTGCGGCAGGGCGAACGGTATGGGGTCCCGGCCCACCAACTGCTGCATCGTGCCGGCCAGCGCAAGCTGATCGGCGGCCAGGAGGATCAGCTGATCGACATCGCGCTGGAGATCAAGCGCGAGCAGGACCAGTCCTGAACCTCGTCCCCGATGGTGCCGTCGGACACCGGGGGCACGATGGGTGAGGTGACCCCGCCCAGCCCGCCGCCGGCCACCCGCGCCCGCGCCCAGGGCATCCTCGAACAGCTCGCGGGAGAACGCAGTCAGCTGCGCGATGATCAGTGGACCGCTATCGAGGCGCTGGTCGTGCAGCGCCGCCGGGCGCTGGTCGTGCAGCGGACCGGCTGGGGCAAGTCGGCGGTCTACTTCATCGCCGCCAAACTGCTGCGTGAACAGGGACGCGGTGCCACGGTCATCGTGTCCCCGCTACTGGCGCTGATGCGCAATCAGGTCGCTGCCGCGCAGCGCGCCGGGGTGCATGCGGCCACCATCAATTCCGGAAATGTCACCGAGTGGGACGGTATCCACCAGCGGATCGCCGACGGTGAACTCGATGTGCTGCTGGTCAGCCCGGAACGGCTGAACAATCCGGAGTTTCGTGACACCGTGCTGCCGGCCCTGGCTGCCGACGCCGGTCTGGTGGTGGTCGATGAAGCACACTGCGTCTCCGACTGGGGCCACGACTTCCGGCCCGACTACCGGCGGATCCGCACGTTGGTCGCCGAGCTGGGCGCGGACGTTCCGGTCCTGGCCACCACCGCGACGGCGAACGACCGGGTGGTCGACGATGTGGCCGCACAATTGGGCGTCGGCGGAGCCGACACGCTGGTGCTGCGCGGCGGTCTGGACCGGGAGTCCCTGCGGCTGTCGGTGGTCCGCATTGCCTCCGCGGCGCAGCGGGTCGCCTGGATCGCCGCACATCTGGATTCCCTCGAAGGCTCGGGCATCATCTACACCCTGACCGTCGCCGGTGCCCGGGACCTCGCCACGCTGCTGAACGATCTGGGCCATCATGTCGCTGCCTACACCGGTGCCACCGACCCGGCCGAACGTGAGCAATTGGAAGCCGACCTGCTCGACAACCAGGTCAAGGCGCTGGTGGCGACGTCCGCCCTGGGCATGGGGTTCGACAAACCCGATCTCGGGTTCGTGATCCACCTCGGCGCACCGTCGTCACCGATTTCCTACTACCAGCAGGTCGGGCGTGCCGGCCGATCCACCGCCAGCGCCGAGGTGATCCTGCTGCCCAGCCGCGAGGACACCGATATCTGGAGCTACTTCGCATCGGTGGCCTTTCCCTCGGAGTCCATGGTGCGCAGGGTGATCGACGTTCTCGACCCCGACCGGCCGCAATCGACCGCGGCGCTGGAACCGCTCGTCGACCTGGGCCGGTCCCGCCTGGAGATGGTGCTCAAGGTGCTCGATGTCGACGGCGCGGTCAAACGTGTCAAAGGCGGCTGGATCGGCACCGGTGCCCCTTGGCACTATGACGAGCCGCGCTACCGGAAACTCGACGAGGCCCGGCGCCGGGAGCAGCAGGCGATGCTCGACTACCAGGTCACCGCCGACTGCCGGATGGCCTTCCTACGGGCACAGTTGGACGACCCCGAACTCGCCCCCGGTGCGCGCTGCGGCCGCTGCGACAACTGTTCCGGTCACGCCTACTCGACGCAGGTCGAGTCCGCCGCGGTCGACGCCGCCCAGCAACGGTTGCGGAGGCCTGGGGTCGAACTCGCCCCGCGCCGGCAGTGGCCCACCGGGATGGCCAAGCTGGGCATCGACCTCAACGGCCGGATCGCCGACGGGCCGGCTGCCGGCCGGGCCATCGGGCGGCTCACCGACCTGGGGTGGGGAACGCGGCTGCGGCGACTGCTGGACTCACCCGACGCACCGGTGCCCGACGATGTGCTCAAGGCCGCCGTCGATGTCCTGGCCTCCTGGCAGTGGGAGTCGCGGCCCGTCGCGGTGATGGGTCTGGACTCGACCACCCACCCGTTGCTGATCGGCTCAATGGTGGACGCCCTCAGCGAACTGGGCAGGCTGAGGAACCTGGGTGTCTTGCGCTACGGTCCCGGTCGCAGGTCGGTGACAGCGGCGAACTCCGCCTATCGCGTTGCCGCGCTGACTGATTGCTGGGCCGAACCCGAACTCGGGGAACTCGACGGCCCGGTGCTGCTGATCGACGACATCACCGAACACCGGCTGGACCCTGACGATGGCGGCCCGGGTGTTGCGGCGGGCCGGGGTGGGGCAGGTGCTGCCGTTCACCCTGGCCAGCGTCAGCTGATGGCGTCACCCCTGGTTGACTCTGCACTAGAACACGTTCTAGATTTGGCCCAGGATGGTGCTCGGTGCGCCTCCGGTGCCGAAACGCGGGAGGCTCCTCGACGATGTACGCACAGCCCCTGCTGGACGCCATCGCAGAGGCCGAGAGACTGGTCCGCGAAGCACCCCATATCGAATCCGAGGCCGACCTGCTCGAGGGGTTGCAATACCTCGCCGGCGGTATCGCGGCCTGCACGCACCTGGCCTTCGACTACGACCGGGATCATCCCTTTCTGCAGTCCGGTACCGGACCGTTCACCAAAATGGGATTGGACAACCCGGACACCCTGTATTTCGGAACGCGGGTGCATGCCGGCCATGACTACGTCGTCACCGGAACCCGCGGCACCACGACCGATCTGAGCTTTCAGCTACTCGGCGGGGAGTACACCGACACTGAGGTGCCCGACAGCGAGACGGCCTTCGACGACCGCAAGCTCGATATCGCCGCCGACGGCAGCTACGAATGGTGCTTCACCCCGGCCGGTAATGCGCAGTTGGTGATCCGTGAGGTCTACAACGACTGGTCCGCCAGGCGGGGCACCGTCGCCATCGCCCGGACCGACACCGCCGGTACCGCGCCGCCGGCGCTGAGCCGGGATCTGATCGAAAAACGCTGGGCCACAGCGGGTAAACAGCTGGTCCAACGGATCAAGACCTGGCTGCAGTTCCCGCAGTGGTTCTATACGAACCTTCCGGTCAATACCATGGTCGCTCCCCGGTTGACACCCGGCGGCCTGGCGACCCAGTTCTCCTCGGCGGGACACTTCGAACTCGAGTCCGAGCAGGCGCTGGTGATCACCCTGCCGGTGACCGATGCCCCCTATCTGGGCTTCCAACTCGGCAGCCTGTGGTACATCTCGCTGGACTACATCAACCACCAGACCTCGCTGAACGGCACTCAGGCACAGGCCGATCCGGACGGCATGATCCGCATCGTGGTCGCCGACCACAATCCCGGGGTGACGAACTGGGTGGAGACCCTCGGGCATCGCAAAGGCTTCCTGCAGTTCCGGTGGCAGCGGGTGTCGCGCGCGCTGACGGCGGCTGACGGACCGACCGTCGAACTCGTCGATATCGACGCCGTGCCCCGGCACCTGCCGTACTACCAGGACAACAAGATCTCGGATACGGCATGGCGGGACCGGATCGCGCTACGGCAGAAGCAGATTCAGAACAGAATGGTGGGATAGCCGATGGCGGGCATGCTGGAGAACAAAGTCGTAGTGATCAGCGGAGTCGGACCGGCACTCGGGACCACTCTGGCGCGTCGGTGTGCCGAGGCGGGAGCCGACCTGGTGCTCGCGGCCCGTACCGCCGGGCGTCTGGAGGAGGTTGCCGCCCTGGTGGCCGGTCTCGGGCGTCGCGCTGTGTCGGTCACCACCGACATCACCGATGACGAACAGGTCGACAATCTGGTTGCCCGCAGCGTGGAGGCCTACGGCAAGGTCGATGTGCTGATCAACAACGCCTTCCGGGTGCCGTCGATGAAGCCGTTGGCCGACACCGGATTCCAGCACATCCGGGATGCCATCGAATTGACCGTTCTCGGTGCGCTGCGGCTGATCCAAGGATTCACCCCGGCACTGGCCGGAGCCAACGGCTCGGTGGTCAACGTCAACTCGATGGTGATCCGGCACTCCCAGCCGAAATACGGGGCCTACAAGATGGCCAAATCGGCACTGTTGGCGATGTCCCAGTCGTTGGCGAGCGAACTCGGCGATCAGGGTATCCGGGTCAATTCGGTTGCCCCCGGATATATCTGGGGCGACACCCTCAAGAGTTACTTCAACCATCAGGCCGGCAAGTACGGCACCACGGTCGAGCAAATCTATGCCGCCACCGCCGCCCAGTCCGATCTCAAGCGGCTGCCCACCGAAGACGAGGTGGCCTCGGCCATTCTGTTCATGGCCAGCGACCTGTCCAGCGGCATCACCGGCGCGACCCTTGATGTGAACTGCGGGGAGTACAAGGCGTGAGACCCCGCACCGACGTCGGGACCGTCGATGACCTGAAGGCCTCCGCGGTACGGGCCGTTGGCCTCGACGACTTCGGCACCGATGAGGACAACTACACCGAGGCGCTCTCGGTGCTGCTCGAGTCCTATCGCCGCGACGCCGACTTCACTGAACTCGGCAGCAAGATGTCCCGGTTCTTCCTGCGCAACGCCCTGGTGGCGCGACTGCTCAGCGAGGCGTCCTGGAAGCAGTACCCGCAGCACGCCGACGTTGCGATCACTGCGCCGATCTTCGTCACCGGTCTGCCGCGGACCGGCACGACCGCGTTGCACCGACTGCTGTGCGGCGATCCACGCCATCAGGGGCTCGAGTTGTGGCTCGCTGAGTTCCCGCAGCCCCGGCCGCCACGCGATACCTGGCCGCAGAACCCGGTGTTCATGGAGCTGCAATCGCGCTTCGCCAAGGCCCACGATGAGAATCCGGACTACACCGGGCTGCATTACATGACTGCTGACGAGGTGGAGGAGTGCTGGCAGCTGCTGCGCCAATCGGTGCATTCGGTGTCCTATGAGACCTTGGCGCATGTGCCGACCTACTCGCGCTGGCTGGCCGGCCAGGACTGGAGGGCGCCGTATCTGCGGCATCGGAAGAACCTTCAGCTGATCGGCCTCAATGACACCGAGAAGCGTTGGGTGCTCAAGAATCCCAGTCACCTCTTCGCTCTGGACGCGCTGATGGCGACGTATCCGGATGCTCTGGTGATCCAATGCCACCGGCCGCCCGAGACCATCATGGCCTCGATGTGTTCGCTGTCCCAGCACACCACTGCGGGATGGTCCAACAGCTTCGTCGGAGACACGATCGGCGCCGACTCGCTGGAGACCTGGTCGCGTGGGCTGGAGAGATTCACTACGGTTCGGGCGCAGCATGATCCGGCGCAGTTCTGTGATGTCGACTACTTCGAACTGATCGCTGACCCGATCAAAACCCTCGAGAACATCTACGCCCATTTCGGCATCGACATGACCGAACAGGCGCGTACCGCGATCCGGCGGACCGACGAGGAGAGCAAGCAGGGCCCACGCGCGCCCAAGCACAGCTATTCGCTGGCCGACTACGGGCTGACCGAGGACCAGGTCAAAGGGCATTTCCAAGGGCGGTAGCTGCCGGCCAGCAGTTTCAGCCGTCGACAAGTGCGCCGGCCTACTCCAAAGATAGGCCGGTCAAGCGTTTGCGTCAGTAATGTCGAAAGTGACGGTGTAGGTTGCATCCGTTGTCGGCGTGGAGATCTGATGTTGCTGCGCCCCGCCGTCAGACCAGTTGTTGAAGGTGAACTGGGCGCCGTTGACGATTTGCGGTGAGGGTGCACCAAGCACTCTGACCACGCCCACGACGGCTTGTTCGGTATAAGTACCGGTGTGGGGGATGCCGTCGATGGTGTAGGTGGCATCCGGCTGGTTGCTCTTGAACCCCAGTGTCACAAGGTTTGGCTTGATGTTCGTCGATCTGGTGGTCGACAGTCCGCTGCTGTCTGTGACCGTAACGGCGAATTCATACCAGGTGGTGTCCACGTTGTGGTCGCTCGTTGACAAGGTCACGGAGCCGGTCGGCCCGACAATGTTGTCCTTGTAAGGGTGGATGTGGTCGGCGTGGTGGAAGATCACCGTCCACTTGTAGGCGCTGTCAGGCAGCGTTCCATCCTCGGCGTCGGTGGCGGTGGCGGTGAAACTGATGACATCGCCTGCGTTGTAATTGGATTCGTTAACGGGTGTGAGAATCTGAACCTCAGGGGCGGTGCTACCGACCACGATCTCCTGTGTCGCTCTGCCGGTCTTTGATCCGTCGCTGACGGTCAGGGTCACCGTGTAGGTACCGTCGCTGGTGTAGGTGCGTGTCGGGTTGGCGGTCGTTGAGGTGGCGCCATCTCCGAAGTCCCAATTGTAGGACAAAGTCGTATCGGGATCGGGATCACTGCTGCCCTCAGAGGAGAACTGGACATCCAGCGGTGCATACCCCTTCCCTGGCGTCGCAGTCAGAACCGCTGAGGGTGCGCGGTTACCGTCTGAGGCTTCGATCCGGTAAAGCGTGCCGGGATAGATGTTCAGCTGATAAAGGTTTCCGTCTGGGCCCGGTAGCAATTGGACCGTTGTGCCGGCTTCGGTATCGAGTGTCTGTTCATTAAGGACTGTTGTGTAGTCGGGATCGAATGTCAGCATCTTGACCCATCGCAGGGTGTAATCGGAGATGAAAACCTTGTTCTGGTATTGCTCTGGCAGAGCGGTCCCGTTGTACACCGTTACCGTCGTGATGGAACCGGCCCGGACGGGCGGCGGCGTGTGCGGGTATTCGTAGATTGGGTCGATGTATCCGCATCCATCGCACGCTCCCTCCGCCGACGGCCACCCGTAGTTTCCGCCCGCTACGACATTGTTGAGTTCCTCCCAGGCCTTGTCGCCCACATCACCGACCAACAGGTTCCCGTTTGGCGTGAAAGTCATCCTGAAGGGGTTGCGGAACCCATAGGCGTAGATTTCTTTTCGGGCGTTCGGAGAGTTGTAGAAGGGGTTGTCCTCCGGGATTGTGCCGTCGGGATTCAGCCGCAGGATCTTCCCGTAGATGGTGGAAAGATCCTGGCCGTTGGTGTTGAGGGCGTTGTCACCGAAGGCCCAGTAGAGCTTGCCGTCCTGACCAAAAAGGACGGTATTGCCGTGGTGCATGGCTCCGGAATCGGCTTCGTCGAGCAGGACGAATTCTGAGGTGAGATCCAAGGTGTCGTTGGCGATTGTGAAGCGCGAAAGGCGGTCGTGGTAGTCGCGGGTCGTATAGGCGACATAGAAGTGGCCGTTCTCTGCGAAGTTCGGATCCAGTTCAACGGCTCCCAATTCACGGTCCGTTGCCGCGGCTATCACCCCGATTGTTACCGGTGTAGTCACCTGATCTGCGTTCTGGACAATTTTGACCGCGCCGGTCTTTTCTACGATCAGGATCCGGCCGTCGGGAAGGAAACGGAAGTCAGTCGGCTGGTCTAGGCCCGACGCGACGGGGACGCGGTCCAAGTCTGCCGGAAGTGGCACTTCCTCAGTGGGATTGGCACACTTGACGACCTCCTGAGAGGCGATCGTCAATCGGTCAACGACCATCTGGTAAACCTTCTTGAACTCCTCCTCGGCCGCGATGAGTGCGGGTCCGATGAATGGGAGTTGCTTGATCTGCTCGGTTCCCCGACGTGCCCACGCGGCGAGCGCGGAAACAAGCGGATTCTCGACCGGAGGGTTGGGGGCATCGCCAACGTCCTCGTTGCCAAGCAGTGTGCCGACCGCGCCGAACACATTGAGGACCAGCTTGCAGGCGCAGACTTTGAGCCCTTCGATGGTCTCGGCGAGAGCCGGGGGAAGGGTGACCGATCGGGCCTGCGGGGTGGCAGCAGAGGTCGGGAGTGCTGATGGCGACGCCGGAGAGGAAGGCAGGCGAGTGCTTGCCGTTGGTGCAACCAGTGTGGCCGCGGCCGGTACGGGAAGGCTGGTGGTCAGGGGAACGGCGGCAGTTTCTGCAAGGGAATACGCATCGACCGGAGACTGCGTGCGATAAGTCGGTTCCACCGGCCCGGTTGTCGGCGCTGGCGAACTCACGGAAATTCGGGGCAGCCGTGCGGGAAGGGCTGGAGACGGATCGGCTGATGTCTGCCGGGCAGAACGCGAAGGGGTCGACTTCGCCGGAAGGGAGGCTTCGGACGCTTGGGTCGTTGCGCTCCGCGATCTTCCCGGGCGCGACGGGGATCGCTCGCCTGGCTTCGAGGAGGTCGAGCCGCCGACGCTGGTCGGCGCCGCTTCGTCGGCCCATGCAACGGCGGTGCTGCCTCCGAACGAAGCACCGATTCCGAGTGCGACGGCCAGTAGGCCCACCCTGCCCACGCTGAGGGCTCTGCCTCTGACAGCCAGCGTGGGATCGGAGCTTGGTGACCTAGTCGATGCCATGCAGTTCCCCCCGGGGATTCCAAAGTACGTCTCGCCGGGGAACATTTTTCACCGGGCCCGCGCACAACACCATTTTTCCGGGGGCCATCGGCCTGGAAAGTTTGCGTGATCAAGCATCGTAGTGAGATGTGCGCTTATCTGGCAAACTCATAGGATGGCTTTAGTCGAGATAGGAGGGGTTGCGTTGGATAAGGGCAAAGGCGATCTTACCTAGGGTTTGGCTTAAAAATTCATGAGTGCAGACTATGAGTCGATACCCGTCAAAAGTCGATACCCATCAAAATGAGTCACCAAGGACAGTCTCACCCGTCGCCGGGTGCGGGGGAACTGGAGAACTCCTCCAGGCAGCCCTCGGCGACGGCGTGGGCGATACTGTCGGCCAGTTTGGGGCAGGCCCGGGTCCGGGCGCTGTTACCACCGCCGGCGCGAACCTCGGCGAAGACCGCACACCGCTGCTGGGCCTCGCTGTTCCATTGCACCGCGGTGTGCGGGGCGCCGAGTTTCTTGACTTTCACTGAGGCGTGGCAGAACCGGCAGGCGACATCGGCCAGCCCGGAGGTGAGATAGCGCTCGCGGTCCCGGCGGGTGGCCTCGTGTACGGCGGCGGCCCGGGCCGGGTCGTTGGCGAAATCCGGCGCCTTGACCCACGTCAGCACGTCATCGTCATCACCGGCCGGGTGCTCGTCATCATGCACGGTGTGCAGGAGCAGCATCGATCGGGTGATCTCCTCGACATCGGGGCGCTGCTCGGAGGTCATGATGCCGGTTGGCCCGCCTCGGCGGCCTGGGAGGCCTGGCGGCGCAGATTCTCCTCGACCTCGACATGCCACTTCTCGTTGGCCTTGGTGGTGTCGACCTCGAGTTCGAATCGGTCGGTCATATCAGGGCTGATATCGGCGACGTCGACGTAGAACTGCTGATACCAGCGGCGCATCTGGTAGACGGCGCCGTCCTCCTCGACCAGCAGAGGATTCTCGATGCGGGTCTTGTGCTTCCAGATCTCGACATCCTGCAGGAAGCCCTTACTCACCCCGTCGATGAACGCCGCGGAAATGCGCTCGGTCGTCTTATCGTCGAGACCCTTGGGTTTCTCGATGATGACGCCCCACTGCAGCACGAACGAGTCCTGGTTCACCGGGTAGTGGCAGTTGATCAGTATCGACTCTGCCTTGTAGTCGCCATAGGTGTTGTGCAGCCAGTTGATCATGAACGAGGGCCCGAAGTAACTGGCCTCGGAGTCCAGGTGCGATTCGCCGTAGGCGGTCCCCATACCGCCGACATCGGGGCGGCCCACATTGTGCAGGTACTGGGTGGCGATATGGCCCTCGAAGACGTTCTTGAAGTAGGTCGGCAGGCCGAAGTGGATGTAATAGAAGTGCGCCATATCGGTGACGTTGTCGACGATCTCGCGACAGTTGGAACCCTCGATCAGCATCGAGTTCCAATTCCAGTCGGTCCACTCGGCGCTCTCCTGTTCCGGAATCTCGGGAATCCGGACCTCCGGTTGCGGAGGATTGCCCTCGTGGTCGTGCCAGACGAACAGCAACCCGGACCGGACGTCGGTATGCCAGGACCGGGTCTTGGCCAACTTGGGGGTGCGTTTGGCGTACGGCACCAGCTTGCAGCGGCCGTCCCCGCCCCAGCGCCAGTCGTGGAACGGGCAGGCCACCTCGTCACCCTTGATGGTGCCCTGCGACAGATCCCCGCCCATATGGCGGCAGTAGGCATCCAGGACGTTCAACTTCCCGCCTGCGTCGGCGAACACCACGAGTTTGGTGCCGAAGGCGTGGATCGAGTGCGGCTTGCCGTCGAGGAATCCCTTGACGGGGCCCAGGCAGTGCCAGCCCCGGGCATACCGGTCGGGCAGGGTCCCGGTGTCGATTTCCCGAATGTCGGTGGTCATGGTCGGCCCTCCGGTTTCGTGTCTCTAACTAGAACACGTTACAGTTTTGCGGTCCGGTCCCGCAACAACGCCGTGCCTTGGCGGATCGACTGGGGTATATGTGGACGATGCCGATGTACTCCTTCGAGGGCCGATCGCCCAAGGTGGACCCCACCGCCTTCATCGCCCCGACCGCCGTCCTCGTGGGAGATGTCACCGTGGAGGCGGGTGCCTCGGTGTGGTTCAACGCGGTGCTGCGCGCCGACTACGCCCCGGTCGTGATCCGTGAGGGCGCCAATGTGCAGGACGGATCGGTGCTGCATGCCCCGCCCGGGATCCCGGTCGATATCGGCCCCGGAGCCACCATCGCCCACATGTGCACCATTCACGGCGCGCATATCGGCGAAGAGGCGCTGATCGCCAACCACTGCACCATCCTCGACGGTGCGGTGATCGGAGCCCGCAGCCTCGTCGCAGCGCATTCGCTGGTGGTGGGCGGCACCCAGATTCCCGCCGAGGTGCTCGTCACCGGCGCACCGGCCAAGGTGAAGAGTCCACTGGCGGGAACCCGCGCCGAAGCGTGGGTGCAGACCAACCCGCAGGCCTACCGGGATCTCGCCCAGCGCTACCTGACCGGTCTCGGCGAGGCCCGGTAGGGCTTAGGATTTCGCCGGTTTGTCCCCCGCTGGCTTGTCCCCCGCCGGTTTGTCGCTGCCGACCACCCACATCGAGAAGTACTGCGAACCACCGCCGTAGGCGTGCCCCAGCGCCTTCCTGGCCCCGGGCACCTGATGTTCACCGGCCTTGCCCATCACCTGGATGGCCGCTTCGGCGAACCGGATCATCCCCGAGGCGCCAATCGGATTCGAGGACAACACGCCCCCGGATGCGTTGACCGGGATCCGGCCGCCGATCGCCGTCTCGCCCGCCTCGGTGAGCTTCCAGCCTTCGCCCTCGGGGGCGAAACCGAGATTCTCCAGCCACATCGGCTCGAACCAGGAGAACGGCACGTAGATCTCGGCGACGTCGATCTCGTCGATGGGACTGCTGATTCCGGCGTCGCGCCACAACGCGGCGGCGGCGTCGCGGCCGGCCTGCGGGTTGACCTGATCGCGCCCGGAGTAGGCCAGCGGTTCGGTCCGCAGCGCGGTGGCATGGATCCATGCCACCGGACTGCCGCCGGCCACCCGGGCGTCGGCGCTCTGCTCGTCGCCGATCACCACGGCTGCGGCACCGTCTGATGATGGGCACGTCTCGTCGAACCTGATGGGATCCCAGAGCATCTGGGATGCCATCACCTTCTCCATGGTGATGTCGGGCTGTTGAAGATGCGCCAACGGGTTCTTCGACCCGTTGAGCCGATCCTTGACGGCGACCATTGCGCCTATATGTGACGGTGCACCGGAACGGCGGATGTAGGCCCTGATGTGCGGTGCGAAATAGCCGCCGGCGCCGGCGCCGACCGGTTTGGTGAACGGCACCGGAATCGACAACGCCCACATGGCATTCGACTCCGACTGCTTCTCCCACGCAACTGCCAGGACGCGCCGGTATTTACCCGACTGCACCAGGCTCGCTGCCACGACTCCCGTCGAGCCGCCCACCGATCCGGCCGTGTGTACCCGGATGAGAGGTTTTCCCGTCGCTCCCATGGCATCGGCCATGAACAACTCCGGCATCATTACGCCTTCGAAGAAGTCCGGCGCCTTGCCCACTACGACGGCGTCGATATCGGCGAAGCTCGATCCGCTGTCGGCCAGTGCCCGGTCGATCGCCTCACGTACCAGTCCGTTCATCGAGACGTCGAGACGCCTGGTGACGTACTTGGTCTGGCCGGTACCCAGTACCGCGGCGAGGTGTTTGGTCATCGTCCCTCCATCACGGCCACGAGATTCTGTTGCAGCACAGGGCCACTCGTGGCGTGGGCCAGCACTCGCTGAGCCGACCCGTCGAAGACGTGTCGGGCGGCGAACCCGATACGCTCCAAGCCGGTGGAGAACATCGGATTCGCGGCCAGCGCTCCGCCGGAAGGGTTGATCTTCGTGGACGGTCCCAGCCCGATCGCCTCGCCGAGGATCAACTGCTGGTGGGTGAACGGAGCGTAGATTTCGGCAACGTCAATGGACCCGCTATCCCCGCCGGTGGCAGCCCGCGTCGAGGCGGTAGTCGACGGCGATGTCGTCAGGTCGCGAGCGCCGAGTATCGGAGTCTCGATGCGATGGTCGAAACCGGTTATCCATGCAGGTCTGTCACGAAGCTCGCGGGCCCGGTCATCGGCTGCAATGACGATCGCCGAAGCGCCGTCGGTGATAGGGGCGATATCGTGGCGGCGCAGGGGATCGGCGAAGAACGGTCGGCTCAGCAGTTCGTCGACGCTCGTGGCGGGCTTCTCGGAGTCCGTGCGCCCGCCGGCGGCGAAGCTGTCCAGCGCCACTTGCGCCATCTGTTCGGTTGTCCACTTGCCGGCGTCCAGCCCAAGGCGGGCCTGTAGACCGGCCATGGAGACAGCATCCGGCCACAGCGGGGCAATGGTGTAGGGATCGGTCTGCAGGGCCAGCACACGGCGCAATGTCCCGGCACTGGATTTACCGAAGCCGTAGACCAGGGCGGTGTCCACCTGCCCGGTCAGTACCTTGATGTAGGCCTCGTACAGCGCCCAGGCCGCGTCCATTTCCACGTGCGACTCATTGATCGGTGGTACCGCACCGATCGAGTCGATGGCCGAGATGAACGAAAACGCCCGGCCGGCAAGGTAGTCCGACGACCCGGAACACCAGAATCCGATATCGGTCTGGCTGATGCCCAACTCGCCGAAGAGTTCCGCGAAACATGGCATCAGCATCTCGACGCCGTTGGTGGTGCCGTCAGTCCGGCGGACATGCGGCGCGTGCGCGAAGCCGACTACCGCGACGTCTCTGCTCACTGTGCAGTTTCCCTCTCGCGCATGGCGCTCATTCCTGCCGCTTCCTGTTAAAGGTGGTGCTTGTAGGTCTCATACGCGGCGTCCGGTTCGCCGGTCGGCCGGAAATGTGAGATGTTGTCGATCCCGAGGCCCCAGTTCTCCCGCGGCTCCCAGACTGCCTCGACGCGCATGCCCATGCGAACGTCGGCGGCGTCGATCTCGGTGACCAGATGCAGGAAGGGGATATCCGCGCCGTCCAGCAGGACGTAAGCCGCGACGTAGGGCGGCCGGATGCGCTGGCCTGCGAACGGGATGTTGATGATCGCGAATGTCGTCACAGTGCCCTTGTCGGACAGTTCGACGAAGTGGTCGAGGATCTTGCCGGTCGCCGGATCTGCCTCGCGCGGTGGGAAATACACCTTCCCATCTTCCGCCGAGCAGGCGCCGAGCAGCTTCCCCTCCTGGAGGGCGCGCAGGTAGATGCTCTCAGGCGTCGACGCTGTGTGCTGGACCTCCAGACTTTCCGGGCAGCTGATGACGGTGACCGGTTCACGGTCGTCGGGGGCGTCGTTGCCGAGTTCCTCGCCGTCGCCGGGCAGGAAGTAGGCGATATCGGTGATCGCTCCAACCGGCTCGTCCACCCAGTGGGCATGCACCCGATCGCCGGTCTCGACGTGGCCGTCGACGGCATGGAGCAATGCGGTATCGGCGCCGTCGAGTCTGATCAGCGCCCACGCGAATGGCCGCTCCAGCGGTTGGCCCTCCAGCGGCTCCGGCTGCCAGGTCCACGACAGCACCGTGCCGACACTGGCCACCGGAACGATCTCGGACAGCGGCTCATAGGTGACCGGGTCGAATTCCGCGGGTGGAACCAGTACCCGGCCATCGGAACCCCTCGTGCCGACGATGCGGCGGTCGCGCAGAGCAGTGAAGAAGGCACCCAGCGTCGGACCAACCGAACGGGTGTAGTCGAATGAGAACCGCAGCGGGGCCGAAAGGGGCGGTTCGTGGGACTCGATCAGGGACGGGCGGCTGCGGCTGGCTGTCACACCACCGAGTAGAACAGGTTCTAGTTATCCTGGCAAGGAACGCGCTCGCGACGGAAAGGCGACACCGATGAAGCTGGGTCTGCAACTCGGATACTGGAGCGCGCAGCCGCCCGTCAACCACGCGGAGCTGGTCGCCGCGGCGGAGGAATCGGGTTTCGACACGGTGTTCACCGCGGAGGCCTGGGGCTCGGACGCCTTCACGCCCTTGGCGTGGTGGGGCCGCCAGACGACGCGGATGCGGCTGGGCACGTCGGTGGTTCAACTGTCGGCCCGCACCCCCACCGCGTGCGCGATGGCGTCGCTGACGCTCGATCACCTCTCCGGTGGCCGGCATATCCTCGGCTTGGGCGTCTCCGGTCCGCAGGTGGTGGAGGGCTGGTACGGCCAGCGCTTTCCCAAGCCACTTGCCCGCACTCGGGAGTACATCGACATCCTCCGGCAGGTGTGGGCGCGCGAGGCGCCGGTCACCAGCGCCGGGCCGCACTACCCGTTGCCGCTGACCGGGGAGGGCACCACCGGACTTGGCAAGGCGCTCAAGCCGATCGTGCACCCGTTGCGTGCCGACATTCCGGTCATGCTGGGGGCGGAAGGTCCGAAGAACATCGCGTTGGCGGCCGAGATCTGCGATGGCTGGCTGCCGATCTTCTACTCGCCGCGACTGGCCGACATGTACAACGAATGGCTCGACGAGGGCTTCGCGCGTCCCGGTGCGCGCCGCACCCGCGAGGAGTTCGAGATCTGCGCGACCGCTCAGGTGGTGATCACCGACGACCGTGCGGCGACCTTCGAGATGATCAAGCCGTTCCTGGCGCTCTACATGGGCGGGATGGGTTCAGAGGACACCAACTTCCATGCGGAGGTCTACCGGCGGATGGGTTATTCCGATGTGGTCGACGACGTCACCAAACTCTTCCGCAGCGGCCGCAAGGAGGAGGCGGCCACCGTCATCCCCGACGAACTGGTCGACGACGCAGCGATCGTCGGTGATATCGACCATGTCCGAGAGCAGATCGGCCTGTGGGAAGCGGCCGGGGTGACAATGATGGTCATCGGGGCGCGCAGTCCTGAGCAGATCCGGGAAGCCGCCACGCTGCTCTGAGCTTCCCTTGCGGGTCAGTTAGAACACGTTCTAGATTGACCGGGTGAGGATCGGGCGTTCAGCGCAGGATGTGAGCGTCGCCGAACGTCATCTCGACATTGCCGATCGCCCCCGACACCATCGGCCTTTTCGGCAGGCCCAGGGATGCCAGTTCCCTCGCGTAGGGATGGTCGCCGAGTCGCAGCGTCGCCCCGGCCGGGCGGAACCGCACCCCGGTGTTGCGCATCTCCCAGGGCACCTCCCGGGTGGTTCCGTTGGAATGGGTGTAGGTCCTGAGTATCTGCGTCCGCGGCCGCAACGACGGAATCGGCAGCCCGCGGCGGAATTCCATCCCCGCGATCAGCGACCCGCCCTCGGAGACGTCGAAGCCGAATCGGCCACCGTCCCGAACGGTGAACTCCGCCATGATCTTCGGGAATCCCCAGATGGTCCGGCCGGCTTCCAGGGTGAACGCCTGGTCGACCGGCAAGTGGTGGATGAAAGCCGCCGCCTCGCCCAAGGCGCGAAAACCGCGAGCCTGCGAGCCGGGTGGGTTGACCATGATGCAGGTGCCGAATTCGTGGTAGCGGCCGAGGTCGCCGTCGAGGTAACGGGCCAGCATCAGCGTCACCACGGCGCGATCCGGCCGGAACCGGCAGACCTCGAGGCCGCTGTAGTCGATGAGGCGCTGTGCGGCGTCGGCGGGTACCGAGAACATCGCGGTATGGACGTCGGCTTTGCGGACCCGCACCGGCATGGTGAGGACGGTTCCGGCGATGGTGTGCTGAACCGTGGGCATGACGTCACTGTAATCCGCGGTGACCGGGATGTGGAGGGTTAGCTGATGACCGGGAAACCCGATGTCGACCTGACCGACGGGAACTTCTTCGCCGACGGTGCGGCCCGAACGGCGTACCGCTGGATGCGGGCCAACGAGCCGGTGTTCCGCGATCGAAACGGGCTGGCCGCCGCGGCTACCTATCAGGCCGTACTGGATGCCGAACGCGATCCGGACGTGTTCTCCAATACCGGCGGCATCCGACCCGACCAGCCCGCTATGCCCTACATGATCGATATGGACGATCCCGAACACCTGTTGCGGCGCAAGCTCGTCAACGCCGGATTCACCCGCAAGCAGGTGATGGACAAGACCGCCGGCATCGAGACGCTGTGCGACACACTCATCGACGCGGTGTGCGAACGGGGCGAGTGCGATTTCGTCCGCGATATCGCCGCGCCGCTGCCGATGGCCGTCATCGGCGACATGCTCGGCGTGCTGCCTGCCGACCGTGCCACCCTGCTGAAGTGGTCCGACGACCTGGTCTGCGGACTGAGTGCCAGCGCCGACGAAGCGGCGCTGCAGGCGGTGATGGAAGCCTTCGCGGGCTATTCCGGCTTCGCCATGGAGACCACCGCCAAACGCCGGGCCGAACCGACCGGGGACCTGTTCTCGGTCCTGGTCAACTCCGAGGTCGATGGACAGCGGATGTCCGATGACGAGATCGTCTTCGAGACGCTGCTGATCCTCATCGGCGGTGACGAGACCACCCGTCACACCCTCAGCGGCGGGACCGAGCAGCTTCTCCGGCACCCCGATCAGTGGGACCGGCTGGTCGCCGACGGTGCTCTGTTGCCCGGCGCGGTGGAGGAGATGCTGCGCTGGACCTCGCCGGTGAAGAACATGGCCCGGACAGTCATGCGCGACAACGAGTTCCACGGCACCCCGCTTCGGCAGGGGGAGAAGATGTTGCTGCTGTTCGAGTCGGCCAACTTCGACGAGTCGGTGTTCGGCGACCCGGAGAACTTCCGCATCGACCGCAACCCCAACAGCCACCTGGCGTTCGGCTTCGGGACACACTTCTGTCTGGGTAATCAGCTGGCCCGGCTGGAGCTCAACACCATGCTGCGCAAGATCGTGGCGCGGCTGCCGGATCTGCGGCTGGCCGACGGGTCGGCGCTGCCACTGCGGCCGGCCAACTTCGTCAGTGGTCTGGAGAAGATGCCGGTGGTATTCACCCCGTCGGCGCCGGTGCTCGTGTAGCCCGCACCGCGCCGAGTGTGCGGTCTGATCCGCGGCTACCGGCGTGTTGGGTATGAAACCGCACGCTCGGCGCGCGGGTTCGCGGGGGCAGGGGGCTACCGCATCTTGAACTGCGGGGCGCGCTTCTCCTTGAACGCCAACGGGCCCTCCCTGGCGTCCTCGCTCAGGAACACTTCGATACCGATCTTGGTGTCGATCTTGAACGCGTCGTTCTCGGCCATGCCCTCGGTCTCGCGGATCGACCGCAGGATCGCCTGCACCGCCAGCGGGCCGTTGGCGGCGATCACCTCGGCGATCTCCAACGCCTTCTCCAGCGCCTGACCGTCCGACACCACATGCCCGATCAGGCCCATCTCCAGCGCTTCTGCGGCGGTAATGTGCCGGCCGGTCAGCAGCAGATCGCAGGCGATCGTGTACGGAATCTGGCGTACCAACCGCACCGCCGAGCCGCCCATCGGATACAGGCTCCAGCGCGCCTCGGAGATACCGAATTTCGCGCTCTGACCGGCCACCCGGATGTCGGTGCCCTGCAGGATCTCAGTGCCGCCGGCGATGGCCGGACCCTCGACGGCGGCGATCAGCGGCTTGGTGAGCCGTCGGCCCTTGAGCAGACCGTCGATGCGGGACGGGTCGTAACTGCCGTCCTTGAACGAGTCGCCGGGCGGTTTTGCGGTGGCGGCCTTGAGGTCCATCCCCGCGCAGAAGTAGCCGCCGGCGCCGGTGAGGATGCAGACCCGGATATCGGGATCATTGTCGACGCGGTCCCAGGCCTCGACCATGATCGAGAGCATTTCGCCGGACAGTGCGTTGCGCGCCTCGGGACGGTTCATCGTCACGATGAGGACATGCCCGCGCTGCTCGATCAGGGCATGAGCAGTTTCGCCAGCCATCGGGCTCCGCCTTCCACCACCGCAGTTGAGACCTCAGTTGAGAAAAAATGTAACACGTTCTAGTTTGGGCAGGTGGCCCTCAATATCGCCGACCTCGCCGAGCACACCATCGACGCCGTCCCTGACCGCGTCGCGCTGATCTGCGGCGACGAGCAGATCACCTTCGCCGAGTTGGAGGAGAAGGCCAACCGGTTGGCCCACTACCTGATCGACCACGGGGTCTCCAAGGGCGACAAGGTCGGCCTGTACTGCCGCAACCGCATCGAGATCGTGATCGCGATGCTGGGCATCGTCAAAGCCGGGGCGATCCTGGTCAACGTCAATTACCGCTATGTGGAGGGCGAACTGCGCTACCTGTTCGACAACTCCGACATGGTGGCACTGGTGCACGAACGGCAGTACGCCGACCGGGTCGCCAACGTGCTGCCCGATACACCCGCCATCAAGACGGTGCTGGTCATCGAGGACGGCAGCGACCTGGACTACCAGCGCTACGGCGGGGTGGAGTTCTACCAGGCTGTCGCCCAGGGCTCGCCGGTTCGCGATTTCGGTGAGCGCAGCGCCGACGATATCTACCTGCTCTACACCGGCGGCACCACCGGCTTCCCCAAGGGCGTGATGTGGCGCCATGAGGACATCTACCGGGTTCTGCTGGGCGGCACCGACTTCGCCACCGGTGAATTCGTCGCCGACGAGTACGACCATGCCGCGCAGGCGGTCGCCGCCCCGCCGATGGTCCGGTTCGCCATCCCCCCGATGATCCACGGCGCCACCCAGTCGGCCACCTGGATGGCCTTGTTCGCGGGCCACACCAGCGTCCTGGCGCCGGAGTTCGACGCCGAGCAGGTGTGGCGCACCATCGAGAAACACAAGGTGAACCTGTTGTTCTTCACCGGCGACGCGATGGGCCGCCCGCTGCTCGACGCGCTGGAGTCCGGCGACTATGACCTGTCGTCGTTGTTCGTACTGTCCAGTACCGCAGCACTGTTCTCGCCCAGCCTCAAGGAGCGTTTCCTCGAGTTGCTGCCCAACCGGGTGATCACCGACTCGATCGGATCCTCCGAGACCGGCTTCGGCGGCACCAGCATCGTGGCCAAGGGCGTCACGCAGACGGGCGGGCCGCGGGTGATGATCGACAAGAAGACGACCGTGCTCGACGACGACGGCAACGAGGTCGCCCCCGGTTCGGGTGTGCGCGGCATTCTGGCCAAGCGCGGCAATATCCCGGTCGGCTATTACAAGGACGAGAAGAAGACGGCCGAGACGTTCCGAACCATCAACGGGGTGCGCTACGCGATCCCGGGGGACTACGCGATGGTCGAAGCCGACGGCACCGTGACGATGCTGGGCCGCGGGTCGGTGTCGATCAACACCGGCGGGGAGAAGGTGTACCCCGAGGAGGTCGAAGCGGCGCTCAAGGGCCATCCGGCCGTCTTCGACGCACTGGTGGTCGGGGTGCCCGATCCGCGATACGGCCAGCATGTCGCCGCCGTGGTGGCCCCGCGCCCGGGAACGCGTCCCACGCTGGCCGATCTGGATGCTTTCGTGCGCAGGGAGATCGCCGGATACAAGGTGCCGCGCAGTCTCTGGCTGGTCGATGAGGTGAAACGCTCGCCGGCCGGTAAGCCGGACTACACCTGGGCCCGGGAGCAGACCGAGAAACGCCCCGCCGACGATGTTCACACCAAGCACGCCCCGGCCGATCACACGGAAGCCAGCTGATGCGCACCGAGTTGTGCGACCGGTTCGGCATCCGCTACCCGATCTTCGTATTCACCCCGTCGGAGAAGGTCGCCGCGGCGGTCACCCGGGCCGGCGGTATGGGAGTGCTGGGCTGTGTGCGGTTCAACGACCCGGACGAGCTCGAGTCGGTGCTGTGCTGGATGGATGACAACACCGAGGGCAAGCCCTACGGCGTCGATATCGTCATGCCGGCCAAGATCCCCACCGAGGGCAGCTCGGTCGATATCGACAAGCTCATTCCGCAGACCCATCGCGACTTCGTCGCCAAGACGTTGGTAGATCTCGGGGTGCCGCCGATTCCCAACGGGGAGAAGGGAAGTGAGGGTGTGCTGGGCTGGCTGCACTCAGTCGCCCGCTCCCATGTCGATGTCGCGCTCGGTCATGGGGCACTGCGGCACCGGATCGGCCTGATCGCCAACGCTCTCGGCTCGCCGCCGGCCGACGTGCTGCGGCAGGCGCACGCGGCCGGGGTGCCGGTTGCCGCGTTGGCCGGCACCGCCGGGCACGCCCGTCGGCACGCTGAGAACGGTGTCGACATCGTCGTTGCACAGGGCTACGAGGCCGGCGGGCATACCGGGGAAATCGCCTCGATGGTGCTGGTCCCGGAGGTCGTCGATGCGGTAGGGGAGACCCCGGTGCTGGCGGCAGGCGGGATCGGTACCGGTCGGCAGGTGGCTGCCGCGCTCGCCCTCGGAGCCTCCGGGGTCTGGATGGGCTCAGCGTTTCTGACCGCCGCCGAATACGACCTCGGCGCCCGCGGATCCGCCGGACCGTCGGTCATCCAGGAGGCTCTCCTGGCTGCCACTTCGAGCGATACGGTGCGTCGCCGGATCTATTCCGGCAAGCCGGCGCGACTGCTCCGGAGTCGCTGGACCGATGCGTGGGACGCCGAGGGAGCCCCCGAACCGCTGCCGATGCCGTTGCAGAACGTTCTGGTCAGTGAAGCTCACCAGCGGATGAGCCAGTCGCACGATCCCACCGCGGTGGCGATGCCGGTGGGCCAGATCGTCGGCCGGATGAACGAAATCCGGCCGGCGGCCGACATCATCGCCGAACTGGTATCGGGCTTCGACGCCGCCGCCCGGCGGTTGGACGGTTTCCGCAGTTGACGGCGGTCTACAGTCGACCCGATGAGGATCGACGTGTGGCTGCGCCATACCCACAGCCTGGACGGTCTGGATGAGTTGGGCCGGCCCGAACAGACCCGCGCCGACTAGCTGGGCGGCAATGTCGAACGGGTCTTCACGATGTTGAAAGGACGTGTCGGATGAACGGCGCGCAGGCACTCATCACCACCCTGGTCGACAACGGTGTCCGGGTGTGTTTCGCCAACCCGGGAACATCGGAGATGCATTTCGTCGCCGCCCTGGACGCGGTGCCGCAGATGCGTGGTGTCCTCACCCTGTTCGAGGGGGTGGCAACCGGTGCCGCCGACGGCTACGCCCGGATGTCCGGGGAGGCCGCCGCCGTGCTGCTGCATCTGGGCCCCGGTCTGGGCAACGGCCTGGCCAACCTGCACAACGCCCGACGCGCCCGGGTCCCGATGCTGGTGGTGATCGGCGATCACGCCACTTACCACAAGCGCTTCGACGCCCCGCTGGAATCCGATATCGACTCGGTTGCCGGCACGGTGTCGGGGTGGGTCCGCCGCACCATGAGCCCGGCCCATGTCGCTGCGGATACCGCCGACGCGATCGTCGCCGCCCGCGACGACCAGCGGATCTCCACCCTGATCCTGCCCGCCGATGTGTCCTGGTCCGACGGCGCGGAACCGGCCGGAAGCGTTGCGCAACAACCTGAACAGATCGCGGTTGACACCGTCTCGGTGGAGGAGGCGCTGCGCTCGGGGGAGCCGACGGTGATCCTGGTCGGTGGTGACGCCACCCGCGCCTCGGGCCTCGGTTCGGCGGCACGGCTGGCACAGGCCTTCGGGGCCCGGGTGTTCTGCGAGACTTTCCCGACCCGGCTGGAACGCGGTGCCGGGATCGCCCCGGCCGAGCGTATCGCCTATTTCGGCGAGGCCGCCGAGGCGCAACTGGCGGGAACCCGACGGCTGATCCTGGCCGGCACCACCGCTCCCGTCACCTTTTTCGGCTATCCGGGCAAACCGAGTGACCTGGTTCCCGAGGGCTGCACCGTGCACACGCTGGCCGGACCGGTCGGGGCCGCATCGGCACTGACCGAACTGGCCGATCGGCTGACCCCGGACACGCCGGTTCCGACGGCTCCGGCGGGCCGGCCGTCGATTCCGTCCGGCGAACTCAACGTTCAGACGTCGGCCGACGTCATCGGTGCGCTGCTGCCCGAACGCGCCATCGTCGTCGATGAGTCGAACACATCTGGATTCCTGTTGGCCCAGGCCACCTCGGGCGCCCCGGCCCACGACTGGTTGACCCTGACCGGCGGTGCGATCGGTTACGCCCTACCGGTCGCGATCGGAGCGGCCATCGCCGAACCGGATCGTCCGGTGCTGTGCCTGGATTCCGACGGCTCGGCGATGTACACCATCTCGGCGTTGTGGAGCCACGCCCGGGAGAACCTCGACATCACCACGGTCGTCTACGCCAACCGTGCCTACGACATCCTGCGCATCGAGTTGGCGCGGGTAGGCGCGCAGAGCGGCGGACTGCCGCCCGGTCCGAAGGCCGCGGCGCTGCTCGACCTGACTCCACCCGCTTTGGATTTCGTCAAGATCGCGCAGGGGATGGGGGTGCCGGCGCGGCGCGCGGCGACCGCAGAGGAACTGGCCGAGGCGCTGCGGTGGGCCCTGGACGAGCCGGGTCCGCACCTCATCGAGGCGGTCATGCCGTCGATCGGGGGCTAGTTCAGAGTCGGCCGGCCGCGAATCGAGCCGCCTGGGCCGCCATCCCGTTCACCCCGTACAGCAGGTGCGGGACGATGCTGTTGTTCTGGTCGGTCGAGCAGATCGGATCGCCGTCGACACACAGGTCGATGGTCTTTGCCGCATACAGCGGGCCGACGGCGAGCGGGGGCATGCCCAGGGAGTTCACCAGTTCGTTCGAGGGTTTTCCGAACAGGGCCACCGCGGCAACCTGGTCGGCCACCCCGGGCGGCAGTGGGCCGGGCAGGTTCGGCAGCGCGGCCGAATCGGCGGCAGTGCCATCGGAGGTCAGCAGGGCGATCACACCGGCGCCCTGGGAGTAGCCGCCCAGCACGATCTCGGTTTCCGGGCAGCTGGCAGCCACGTCACGGACGTGGTTGCCGGCGTCGATCACCCCGTCGACGCCGGTCGCGTAGTCCCTGCTGGCTGGATAGTTCACCGGATAGACATCGACTGTCTTGGTGCCGGCGACATCCGCCCTGAAGGCGTCGACGAAGGTCTGCCCCACCACGCCGACCCCCGGCGGCTCGTCGGTGCCGCGGGCGAACACCACGTCGACGTCGGGGCACGGGGCGGCCTGCGCCAACGGCGGCCCCATCGGTGTGCTGAGCCATGCGGTCACCGATATGACGGCAGCGGCACTTGCTGTGAACTTCACCCTGGGCCTCGCATCTCGTTGGCACCCGACCGCCGCTGATCTTAGCTGGGGATGGGAAACACCGGGTCAGCGCAGTCCAGCGCCTCGGCGGTCAGGTGGCGTTTGAGCACCTTGAAGGTTTCAGTCCGGGGCAGTGCCGAGGTGACGCGCACATAGGACGGCCACTGCTTGGGGCCGAGGTCCTCCTGCTCGGAGAGGAAGCGCCTGAATGCGTTGACATCGAAGGCGGTCTGCTCCGGCAGCACCAGGGCGGCCATCACCCGGTCGCCGACATCGTCGGGGATCGGGTAGACCGCGACCTCGAGCACCCCCGGGTAGCGCATCAGCACGCGCTCGATCGGAGCGGTGCCGAGGTTTTCGCCGTCGACCCGCATCCAGTCGCCCAATCGCCCGGCGAAATAGACGTATCCGGCCTCGTCCCGGTAGGCGAGGTCGCCGCTGTGGTACGCGCCGCCCGCCATCCGCTGCGCCTGGGCGGCATCGTCCTTGTAGTAGCCGCGGAACTGGCCCGGACCGCGCACATTCACCAGTTCCCCGACCACGCCGGGCGGGCACGGCGTGCCGGTCTCGACGTCGAGGATCGCCAGGTCCTCGGTGATCGGGCCGAGCGAGCCCGCCGGGGTCTCGGGGGTGCGGCCGAGGGCCACGCCGCCTTCGGTGGATCCGAACCCATCCACCACCGTCACGCCGAACCGTTGCGCGAACCGGCCGATATCCCGCGGCGCGGCTTCGTTGCCGTACATGATCCGCAGCGGATTGTCGGTGTCGTCCGGCGACTCCGGGGTGGCCAGGACGTAGGACATCGGTTTGCCCACATAGTTGGCGTAGGTGGCACCGAAGCGGCGGATGTCCGGGATGAACCGGGAGGCGGAGAATTTGCGCCGCAACGCAATCGAAGCCCGGGCCGCAACGGCGGGGGCCCAGCCCGCCATCACCGCATTGGAGTGGAACATCGGCATGGAGAGGTAGCAGGTGTCCGAAGGCCCCAGCCCGAAGCGCTGGGCCAGCATCACCCCGGGGACGGCGACTTTCTCGTGCGTGCAGCGCACCGCCTTGGGCTCGCCGCTGGTTCCGGAGGTGAAAATCAGCATGAACAGGTCATCGAATGCAGTGTCGGCGATGGTGGCCGGTGAGCCGTGGTAGCCGGCCACCTCGTCGGCCCAGGCCGGGGATGTCGTGTCGAGCACCGGGATGCCGGCCGGGGTGAAGTCCGGTCCGAAGGACTGCGGGTCGGTGTCGGTGATCACCAGTTGGCAGTCGGCGTGGGCGACGTCGCGGCGCAGTGCCGAACCGCGTCGGGTCGGATTGAGCCCGACCACCACCAACCCGGTCAGCCCGGCGGCCACCAGCAGCGCCGAGAACAATGGCGTGTTGCCGAGGAGGAGGCCGATATGCGGCGGCCTGTCCGGATCCAGCCTGGCCCGCAGGGCGGCGGCCAGGTCCACACCGTCTTGGATGTGCTGACTCCACGTCGCGTAGGAGCCGTCATCGGCATGTACGCCGCGGTCGTCGACCTCGGCCAACGGCACCAGCAGATCGGTGACGGTGGGTACGGCGGCCACCCTAGGCCGGGGTGTCGGCCAAGTCGCGGCCGATGACCCGCAGTGCGGCGGTGGCCCCGCCGAGGGCGAACTCGGTCTGTTTGGCGGTGATGAAGTACCGGTGCACCGGATGGTCCATATCGATTCCCACCCCGCCGTGGACGTGCACGGTGGTGTGCGCGACCCGGTGGCCGGCCTCGGCGGCCCAGAACGCGGCGGTCGCCACCTCGGTCTCGGCCGGTAGACCTTCGGACAGCCGCCACGACGCCTGATCCAGCGTGAGCCGCAGACCCTTGATGTCGATGTAATCGTCGGCCAGCCGCTGTGAGACAGCCTGGAAACTGCCGATCGGACGGTCGAACTGCTCGCGGGTGCGGGCGTACTCGGCGGTCAGCGCCAACGCGCGCTCCAGAACCCCGAGTTGGAACGCCGCGAGCCCCACCGCCCGCCGGGTGGCGAGCCAGGCCGGCAGCTCGTCGCCTCCGACGATTCGGCCGGCCGGCACCTCCACGCCGGCCAGGTCCAGTTCCCCCGCGCTGCTGCGGGCGGTGGTCTCCAGCGGCTTCACCGACACCCCGGGCTGGTCGGCGGCGATCAGGAAAACCGCGGTGCCTGAATCGGTTTCGGCCGGGACCAGGAAGGCGTCCGCGATCGGCCCGAAGGGCACCTGGGTGCGGGCGCCGGTCAGCGTGAACCCGTTGGCCGACGCGGTGGCCCGCACCGGGCCCTGGCCCAGTTCGCCGTCGAGGGCGACCGTCAGGATCTTCGCCCCGGCGACGGCCGGCACCGCCCAGGATCGGGCCAGATCCTCGGATCCGAATCCCGCCAGGGCGCCGGCGCCGAGCACCACCGACTCCAGAAACGGCACCGCGGCGAGTTGGCGCCCGAGCGCGGTCAGGATCGCGGTCTGCTCCAGAACGCCGAATCCGCCGCCTCCGACCGACTCCGGCGCCGCGGTGCTGAGGATGTCGGCGTCGATCAGCGTGCGCCACAGTCGTTCGTCGAAACGCTGGTCGAGCTTGTCCAGATCGCGCTGGTGTTCCGGCGTGCAGACGGTGTCGACGATGGTGCCGACCAAGCCGGAAAGATCCTGTGCGGCTTCGGTTCTGGTGAAATCCATCGTGTGCCTCTCGCCGTCAGCGGTTCGCTCGGGGAAGGCCGAGGGCCGCCATGCCGATGATGTCTCGCTGCACCTCGTTGGTGCCGCCGCCGAAGGTGAGGATCAACGACGAGCGGTGCATCCGTTCCACCCGGCCGCGCAGCAGCGCGCCGGGGGAGTCCTGGCGCAGGGTCGCCGAGGGGCCGAGGATCTCCATCAACAGCCGGTAGGCCTCGGTGGCGAACTCGGTGCCGAACACCTTCGCCGCCGAGGCGTCCCCCGCCGACGGGGCCTCCGAGTCCGCGGACGCCAGTTCCCAGTTGATGAGCTTGAGGTATTCCACCTTGGCGTGCACCCGAGCCAGGTTGAGTTGCACCCACTCCGAGTCGATCAACCGGGCGCCCCGGGCGTCCTTGGTGTTCTGGGCCCACTCCCGGACCTGATTCAGTGCGGTGATGATCGGCTGTGCCGTGACCAGCGCGACCCGTTCGTGGTTGAGCTGGTTGGTCACCAGCTTCCAGCCGGCGTTCTCCTCGCCGACCCGATTGGCGACGGGTACCCGAACATCGGAGTAGTAGGTGGCGCTGGTGCCCGCCCCGGCCATCGTGTGTACCGGAGTCCAGGAGAAGCCGTCGGCATCGGTGGGCACGATCAGCACCGAGATGCCACGGTGCTTCTTGGCCTCGGCGTTGGTGCGCACCGCCAGCCACACGTAGTCGGCGTACTGGATCAGGCTGGTCCACATCTTCTGGCCGTTGACCACGTAGTCCTCGCCGTCGCGGACGGCCGTGGTGCGCAGAGCGGCCAGGTCGGTTCCGGCACCGGGTTCGGAATAGCCGATGGAGAAGTGGATGTCACCGCGTGCGATTCCGGGCAGGTAGAACTTCTTCTGCTCCTCGGTGCCGAACGCCATGATGGTCGGCGCGACGCTGTTGATGGTCAGGAACGGCACCGGCGCGCCGGCGACGGCGGCCTCGTCGGTGAAGATCAACTGATCCATCGTTGAGCGGGCCTGTCCGCCGTATTCGGTGGGCCAGCCCAGTGCCAGCCAGCCGTCGCGGCCCATCTGCGCCACGGTCTCCCGGTAGACGTTGCCGCTGCCGTACTCGCCGGCAGTCGACATCAGTGCTTCCCGCCGTTCGGGCGTCATCAGGGTCTCGAAGTAGGCGCGGAGTTCGCGGCGCAACTGGTCCTGCTCCGGGGTGTAGCTGATCCGCATGCCTGCGACCTCCGGTTCGATGATCGTTCGGGGTGACCCGCCACTGTGTCGCGATGGCCGGCGACCCGCCGCCTTTTACGGTTGTAACACGTTCTAGTCTGAGGGTCCAGCGACGTTCCTGACGGCGACCGGCGGGTGAGGTCGTATCGTGGTCGCGAGGGAATTTCGGTCCATCCGGCCTAGGAGGTTGTCATGCGAGTCGTCGTCGATCCGGATCGCTGCGAGGGTAATGCCATCTGCGTGGGAATCGCGCCGGACCTGTTCGAACTGGATGAGCAGGAGTATGCGGTGGTCACCGCCGATCCGATCCCCGCCGACCGGGAGGCACTGGCCGAGCAGGCGATCGCCGAATGCCCCCGCGCCGCGCTGAGCCGGCGGGACTAGAGGCATTAGCGAGTTGGGTGCCTACGACGCCGCACTGACCGACCTCTCCGGCCGCGTGGCGGTGGTGACGGGCGCGGCGGCGGGCCTGGGCCGCGCAGAGGCGATCGGGCTGGCCCGGTCCGGTGCCACGGTCGTCGTCAACGATATGGCCGCCGCACTGGACGGCTCCGATGTGTTCGACGAAATCGTGGCCGCCGGGGCAACGGCCGTCGCCGTGGCCGGCGATATCAGTCTGCGCTCGACCGCCGACGATCTGGTGGCGTGTGCCGACGGACTCGGCGGCCTGGACATCGTGGTCAACAACGCCGGCATCACCAGGGACCGGATGTTGTTCAACATGACCGACGAGGACTGGGATGCGGTCATCGCCGTGCACCTGCGCGGTCACTTTCTGCTCACCCGCAACGCCGCCACCTACTGGCGCGACAAGGCCAAGGACAGCGGTGGAACCGTCTACGGCCGCATCGTCAACACCTCGTCGGAGGCCGGTCTGTCCGGCCCTGCCGGGCAGGCGAATTATGGTGCGGCCAAAGCCGGTATCACGGCGCTCACCGTCACCGCGGCGAAGGCCCTCGGGCGCTACGGCGTCCGGGCCAACGCCATTTGCCCGCGGGCCCGCACAGCGATGACGGCGGATGTCTTCGGCGCGGCCCCCGCTCTCGATGCCGGTGAGGTCGACCCGCTGTCTCCCGAGCACGTGGTCAGTCTGGTTCGCTTCCTGGCGTCGCCGGCCGCCGACGGTGTCAACGGGCAACTGTTCATCGTCTACGGTCCGACCGTGACGCTCGTCGCCCCGCCCACCGCCGAGTACCGCTTCCACGCCGACGCCGCGGCCTGGGATCCGGCTGAGTTGAGCACCGCGATGCGGGACTATTTCGACGGCCGTGACCCCGAGCGGATGTTCGGCGTCATCGGTCTCATGGGCGACTGAGGGCGCGGGACCTCTCAGCTCGCTTTGGTCGCAGCCAGCGCACTGAGGAAGGCCCGGGCCCAACCGTCGACGTCGTGGGTCAACACCTGCCGGCGCATCGCCCGCATCCGCCGCCGGCCATCCTCGGGATCCTGGTTGAGGGCCGCCTCGATGGCGTCCTTGACGCCCTCCAAGTCATGCGGGTTGGTCAGGTAGGCCTGGCGCAATTCGGCTGCCGCGCCGGTGAACTCGCTGAGCACCAAGGCGCCGCCCAGATCGCTGCGGCAGGCCACATATTCCTTGGCGACCAGGTTCATGCCGTCGCGCAACGGTGTCACCAGCATCACGTCACTGGCCACGAAGAAGGCGAGTAGCTCGTCACGGGGGATCGGCCGGTGCAGATAATGGACCACCGCGTGGCCGACTTCGGCGTACTCGCCGTTGATATGCCCGACCTGCTGCTCGATCTCGTTACGGAGCACCCGGTAGCTGTCCACCCGTTCCCGGCTGGGGGTGGCCAGCTGAACCATGACGGTGTCATCGCGGTTGGCCCGGCCCTCGGCCAGCAACTCGGAGAACGCTTTGAGCCGGACGTCGATTCCCTTGGTGTAATCGAGTCGGTCCACACCGAGAAGGATCTTGCGCGGGGCGCCCAACTCGGCGCGAATCTGCTTGGCGCGCTTGCGTATGTCACGATTGCGGGCGGCGCGGTCGAGTTCGGCGGAGTCGATGGAGATCGGGAACGCACCCACTTTGACCACGCGCCCGTCGCATAGTCGGACCTCGCCGAAGCGGGACCGAACACCCACCGCCGCGCGGGTGGCATCCGCCCCGGCCAGTTGCCGCGACAGGAACAAGAAGTTCTTCGCCCCGCCGGGCAGATGGAAGCCCACCAGATCCGCCCCGAGCAGCCCGTCGATGATCTCCGCGCGCCACGGCATCTGCATGAACAGCTCCACGGGTGGAAACGGGATGTGCATGAAGAACCCGATGGTCAGATCCGGGCGTAGGTTCCGCAGCATTTTCGGGACGAGCTGCAGCTGGTAGTCCTGGACCCACACCGTCGCCCCTCGGGCGGCGGCTCGCGCGGCCGCCTCGGCGAACCGGCGGTTGACATCGACGTAGCGGTCCCACCATTCCCGGTGGTAGCTCGGTTTGACGATCACATCGTGATACAGCGGCCACAGGGTGGCGTTGGAGAAGCCCTCGTAGTACTCGGCGACATCCTCGGCGCTGAGTTGCACCGGGTGCATGTGCAGGCCGTCCTCGGTTATCGGATCCTCGGGACCGTCGATGATTCCGGGCCAGCCGATCCACGCCCCCCGGTTGCGGCGCAGCAACGGCTCCAGCGCCGTCACCAGGCCACCGGGGCTGCGCTTCCAGCCAAGGGTGCCGTCCGGCCGGCGTTCCATGTCGATGGGAAGCCGGTTGGCGACGACGATGAAATCGGAGTGCCCGAAACTCTCGGTGGTTCCGGTGTCTCCGCCGGTCATCTACGCCTCGAGCTTGGACGGCCCAATGCCGAGCATCGACAGGAACACCCGACATTCATCGGCGTCGGTGGCGTAGGCGGCGACCACCCGTCTGGCCTGGCGCGCCGTGCTGTCCGCGAGCGGTTCCACGTCGTCGATCTCCGAGGGCTCAGATTTTGCAGGCATGAACCAACTCTAGGTCAACAGTGCACGGTAGTGCCGCGGACCGGGAATTACGGGCTGCTGGACAGCGTGGAACGCGGTGGAGCAGGGGACGGCACCGGCACCGACACCGGCACCGGCTCAGGGCCGGGGACCGGCTGGGCGTGTGCTGCCGGGGCGCCACCAAACTGCACCCCGACGGCCAGCAGACCAGCGGTCAGACTCGCGGCGGCTGTGGTCGCGAACGTCCGTTCTCCTATCCGGTCACGCCGGTCGTGATGTGCGGAACATGGGACTTGGCGGCGTTCTCCTGCTCCATACCGATGCACAGGCCGGTGTTGTCGCCCTGGCAGGGAATCCCGTTCACCTCCGGCAGCGCGCCGACATTGCCGGGCAGCGACGAGGTGATGCCACCCGGCTGAAGACCCGTGATACCGGGATCGACCGGGTTGAACGTCGTCGGGGTCTTGTCGGTGGTCGGCTTGCAGGCGCCGCTGGCCTGGTCGAGGACCTCGCCCGAAGGGCATTGCGCCAGCACCGGTGATGCCGGTGCGGATGGCGTGGCCACCGCGATCAGGATGGGGGCTGCGGAGGCGGCGACGGCGAATCCGCCGACGAGCAGCAGGCGATGGGCGGTGCTGGTGTGAGAAGCCATGATGGTGCCTTCTGTCGGTGGGCTGCGCCATGGTGCAGGAGCGGGTCATCTGTGATTCGCAGACTCTGCCGCCGACGTTACATCCGATACTAATGTCGATGCGGGCGTTATCCATCCGGGCCAGATGACAGGACCAGATCCATGAAACTCTCGTTCACCGACCGTACCTACCTGGTGACCGGCGGCGGCAGCGGAATCGGGATGGGGGTGGCCGCGGGCCTGGCCCGCGCCGGTGCCGACGTGCTGATCATCGGGCGCAATGCCGAACGACTGGCGGCCGCGGCCCAGCAGATCGGGGCCGATGCGACCGGTGCGGTCCGTCCGCACCCGGCTGACGTGACCGATGAGGAGCAGGTCGCCGCCGCCGTCGAGGCAGCCGCCGGCTGGCACGGCCGGTTGCACGGGGTCGTGCACTGCGCCGGGGGATCGGAAACCATCGGGCCGGTCACCCAGATCGATTCCGAAGCCTGGCGGCGCACCGTCGACCTCAACGTGAACGGTTCGATGTACGTGCTCAAGCATTCCGCGCGGCAGATGGTCCGGGCCGGTGGTGGCTCGTTCGTGGGGATCTCCTCGATCGCGGCCAGCAACGTCCACCGGTGGTTCGGTGCCTACGGGGTCACCAAGTCGGCGCTGGACCACCTGCTGATGCTCGCCGCCGACGAATTGGGTCCGTCGTGGGTGCGCGTCAACGGTATCCGGCCCGGACTGATCCGCACCGACCTCGTAAAGGTGATCCTGGATTCCCCGGAGGTGGCCGAGGACTACCGGCAGTGCACGCCGCTGCCGCGGATCGGCGAGGTGACCGATGTCGCCGACACTGCGATGTTCCTGCTGTCCGACGCGGCGAGTTGGATCACCGGGCAGATCATCAACGTCGACGGCGGGCACGGATTGCGGCGGGGGCCGGACATGTCGGCGATGCTGGAACCGGTATTCGGGCCCGACGGCCTGCGCGGCGTGGTCTGACCGAGGTGCCGGCTCAATGAGGCTGCCGCAGCCGGAAACGCCCGGTCCCGGGCAGGAATCGGTCTGGGACTACCCGCGCCCGCCGCGACTGGAGCCGATCAACGCGTCGATCACCATCGAACTCGGTGGTGAGGTGATCGCCGAGACCCGGCACGGGTGGCGGGTGCTCGAGACCAGCCATCCGCCCACCTACTACCTGCCCCGCTCGGCATTCCGGTCCGGCGTTCTGCGCAACGCCCCCGGCGCCTCGTGGTGTGAGTGGAAGGGCCGGGCCCGCTACTTCGACCTCGTCACGGCTGCGAAGGTGGCGGCCAAGGCGGCCTGGAGCTATCCCGACCCGACGCCGGGGTTTGAGCCGATCGCCGACGCCGTCGCCGTGATGGCGGGGCAGGTGGACCGCTGCACGGTCAACGGCGAAACCGTGGTGCCGCAGCCCGGCGGGTTCTACGGCGGCTGGATCACCAGTTGGGTGGTCGGCCCGTTCAAGGGTGGCCCGGGCTCCATGGGTTGGTGAGACATGGGTTGGTGAGAGACGAGGCCAGCGGGGTGGACTTCACCCAACACGCCGAGACGGCCTACGCCGAGGGCGTGCACGGCCACCAGCCGCTGCGCCGTCCGTCGTTCGGTGACCGCGATACCTTCCGCCGCCCCGAGGGCACCGGGACGCCCGGAGATGTATTGCCCTGACCAGGTGCGGCCCTGCTCGGTACCATTCCGCGCATGCCGCTGGCTAATGGTGAGGTCTTCGCCGGCTTTCAGATCCTGCGACCGCTCGGGTTCGGCGGGATGGGTGAGGTGTACCTCGTCGCGCACCCGCGGTTGCCGCGTCAGGATGCGCTGAAGATCCTGCCCGCCGAGATGTCCGCCGATACGGAGTTCCGGGCCAGGTTCAACCGGGAGGCCGAACTCGCTGCCACCCTGTACAACCCTCATATCGTCGGGATCCATGACCGGGGGGAGTGGGGCGGGCAGTTGTGGATCTCGATGGACTTCATCGACGGCCCGGACGCCGGCAGGTTGCTCCGCGAGCACTACCCCACCGGTATGCCTCCATGGGAGGTGGCCGGGATCGTGACGGCGGTGGCCGATGCCCTGGACTATGCCCACGCCCGGGGCCTGCTGCATCGCGATATCAAGCCATCCAACATCTTGCTGACGAATCTCGATCGCGGCCGCCGCCGGATTCTGTTGGCGGACTTCGGTATTGCCCGCACTACCGCCGAGGTGAACGGTCTGACCGACACCAATGTCACCCTCGGGACGGTGGACTACGCGGCCCCGGAGCAGCTCATGGGGGCGCAGATCGACGGCCGGGCCGACCAGTACGGTTTGGCGGCGACCGCCTACCACCTGTTGACCGGGTCGCCGCTGTTCGCGGCGTCGAATCCGGCTGTGGTGATCGGCCGCCACCTCAACGCCCCGCCGGCACGACTGGCCGACACCCGTCCGGCGCTGGGCGGACTGGATCCTATTCTGGCCAAGGCGTTGTCGAAGAATCCCGAGGATCGCTTCCGGACCTGCACCGATTTCGCGAACGCGCTGAGTCAGGCAGCCGCAACCCCGGTGTCGGGTCCGCCGCGGACCGCGCCCCCAACCACCCGATCGGCACCTCCGGTGCCGTCGCCGCGCGAGCAGCACACCGCCGTCCTGCCCGCGGGCTATCCGGCCGAGGTCATCGCGGATGGGCCTCCGGCCGCCGCCGACCCGGCCCGGTGGCCATGGGTACTGGCCGCCTTGGCGCTGGTAATCATCCTTGCTGCAATCGGTTTCGCTGTCTGGCCGCACCGTGAGCGGTCCACCGCCACGCCGATGACCACGACATCGCGGTCGGCAACCGCACCGTCATCCGCCGCCGCATCGACGGCGGCTGCGTCGACGTCAACCACACCACTGCTCGCGGCGCCGATCACTTTCGAGGCGATGCGGGACCTGGTTTCGGGTTTCTACGCCGAACTGCCCGGCGACGCCAGAAGCGCGTGGTCCATGCTGGACAGCCACTATCAGCAACGCAACGGTCTGGACGACTATCTGGGTTTCTGGTCGACCATTCAGTCGGTGTCGGTGCTGTCGGTGACCCCGCGTGATGAGACCAGTGTTGTGGCAACGGTCCGCTACGCGCTTCGCAATGGTGGGTCCGACACCGAGAACCGCTGGCTCAGCGTGGTGCGACGCGACGGCCGGTTGCTGATCTACGACTCCGAACGGATCGGGCCGGCCTAGGCGGGAATCCTCAGCGCACCAGGTGCGGCCGGCAGAACGCGCACACCCCCGAGCCGAGGCTGGGATAGCCGCATTCGGGGCAGGTGCCGACCTTCGGCGTCGGCCGTTGCCGTCCTTCGTTTCCGTCCGCCAGTCTGCTGTCGAGGTCGTTGAGCTGCCTTGCCAGCACGCTCAGGTGGGCGGTCAGCCGGTCCCGCTCATTGCCCAGAGCTGTTCGTGCGCAGAGCATCTCAGTCATGTTCAGACCTGCCGCGGGACGGTGATGGCGCCAGGCGAGATCTGCCAGATCGCGATCCAGTTCGTCCAGGCGCGATGCCAGACCCCGCAGCACGTGGGTCAGCTGCTCCCGCTCGGCTGACAGTTGGGGAAGGCCTCCGGCGACGCAAGGGGCGCGCCGGTCGGGGGCGTGCCGCACGGCGGTTGAACCGGTCACGGCGAATCCTTTCCGGAGGTCGTCCGATGTCCTGCGGCGACGTCCGCTGGCTAAGCTAGCAGCCGCGCCAGCTATCCGATGAATTTTCGCTGTCTTTGTCCGACGGATCGTCGGTTTAGCCGTCGAAGGGCGTAAGTGGAGGGCGTGACCGAAATCGATCTTCCCGACCTGGCCGTTCGGCAACGGGTGATCGATGCGGCATTGGTCGAGTTGACCACCAAGCCCATCGACGCCTTCACGCTCCAGGCGGTGGCGGTCCGGGCGGATATGGACGTTGGGGTGATCCGAGAGATCTGGCCCAGCGCGACCGCATTGATGACCAACGCTCTCGACCAGTTCTTCGATCACACCGTCCCGATTCCCGATACCGGATCCCTGCCGGGCGACCTGCTCGACTACGCGCGGTCCTACGCTGCCCTGATCAACTCCGCGATGGGCAAGCGGATGCTGAACGCGTTGATGACCTCGCCGCGAACCTGGGATCTCACCAATACGAGGGCGACCTATCTGGCGGAACGGTAGGTGGGGGTCGGGGCGTTCGTGCAACGCGCCTTAGGCCGGGGTGAGTGCGTCAGCGGCACCGAACCGGACCGCCTGATCGACCTGCTGTGTGCCGGATTGGCCTACATCGTGCTGGCCTACGGCCGGGACGTCACCGACGACGATTGCGCATGCGTCGTCGATACCCTGTTGAACGGCATTACCCGGAATCCGTGAACGCCGGGCGCATACGATGCGCCCATGCCGTCGCTGATCCCGCCATTCCCGCGGCCCCCGTTGGGACTGCCGGACCCGCTGCGGCGGATTCGCGTCCCGCGGGATCTCGATGCCGTGACCGATGTCGGTCAGGAGGCTCCGGCCGAGGCCGGCGACGTCAGCCCCGGTCAGGTCGAGGCAATCTGGTCGGCGGTGCTCGAGTGGTATCGCAGCGGTGTCCACCCCGCCATCCAGGTGTGCGTCCGCCGGCACGGCGAGGTGATCCTCAACCGGGCGATCGGCCATGCCCGCGGCAGGGGCCCGGGCGACCGCAGGGACGCCGAACGGGTACCGGCCACCGTCGACACCCCGTTCTGTGTCTACTCGACGTCCAAGGCGATCACCGCCTTCGTGGTTCACAAACTCGGCGAGCGCGGGCTGCTCGACATCGACGATCCCGTCGCCGACTACATCCCGGGCTACGAGAAGAATCGTAAGCACGAGATCACCATCGGCCACGTGCTGTCCCACCGGGCCGGCGTGCCCAACCTGCCGCGCAGCGCACTGGACCTCGACCGACTCGGGGACCGGGAGTACCTGACCGACATGCTGGTCAACGCGGCACCGTTCGCGAAACCCGGCCGCTACCTGGCCTACCACGCCGTATCCGGGGGTTTCATCCTCGGTGAGGTCGTGCGCGCCGTCACCGGCAAGGACATCCGCCAAGTGTTGGCCGAGGAGTTCCTCGATCCACTCGGTTTCCGCTGGACCAACTACGGGGTGGCGCCTGAGGATGTCGGCGCGGTCGCGCGCAACTACATCACCGGCCCGCCGACGGCACCGCCGCTGTCGAATCTGCTGACCCGCGCCCTCGGCGTCGGGCTGGATCCGCTGGTCAAGATGACCAATGACCCGCGCTTCCTGACCGGGATCGTGCCGGCGGCCAACACCATCACCACCGCGTTCGAGCTGTCCAGGTTCTTCGAGATCATGCGGTGCGGCGGGGAGTTGGACGGGGTGCGGGTGATCGAGACCGACACCGTCCGCCGTGCCCTGGTGGAACGGTCCCATCTGGAGATCGACTTCACGCTGGGGTTCCCCACCCGGTTCTCGGACGGCCTGATGCTGGGGGCGCGGGTCGTCAGCCTGTACGGGCTGGACACTCAGCATGCCTTCGGGCACCTCGGATTCACCAACATGCTGGCCTGGTCCGACCCTGGGCGGGCCATCTCGGTGGCGGTTCTCAACAGCGGAAAGCCGATCGTCTATCCGGAGTTGCACTGCTTCCTGGGCACGATGCAGCGGATCACCACGGAAATGCCTAAGGTGCCGAAGGCTGAGATTCTGTTCTGAGCGCGGGCGAACTTCTCAGAGCCCCCTGTCGGGATTGAACCGACGACCTTTCGCTTACAAGGCGAGTGCTCTACCACTGAGCTAAGGAGGCACGGCAGACCGGTGCGAACCGACCTGGGCCGGCTGACAGCTTATCGGGTCATGCCTCGTCGTCCCGGAACGGCCAGAGCCGGCGACCGGGCAGCGGGATGCGTTCGGCGATAGTGCTGAGAGGGTCGACCACCCGGGTCATGGCGATGACGGCATCGCGCAGGGCCTCGACCGTCGGGGTGAGGGCTTCCATCCCGGGCGCCAGCCGGTTCAGTGAGTCGGTGACGGTGGCGAGTTGCTCCAGCGGGCCGTCCTTGGCGGTGAATTTGTCTACCAGGCCGCCCTGGGCCAGCAGCCGGTCGGCGAGTCCGTCATCGGCCAGCACCCGCTCCAGAATGCCGTCCTCGTTCAGGAGTTGGTCCACCAAACCGCCGGGTGCCAGCGCGCGGTCCACCCCGCCGCCCTCGGCGGTCAGCCGTTCCAGCACGCCGTCCGGAGCGGTGAGCCGGTCGATCAGGCCACCGGGGCGCATCAGCCGGTCCACCGCGCCGTCCGGCGCCAGGGCGCGACCCAGCGGGGCGTCCTCGTCGATGAGCGAGGCGAATCGGTTGGCCCGGTCGATGGTCTCGTCCAGACCCAGCAGGTGCGCCACCGACTCTCCGGCCGACGGCACGGTGGCATCTCCCAAGCTGCGCTTGGCGAGGTCGATCGCCGCCTCGGCGATATCGAGGCCGGCATCGGCTGCCGCCAGCCCGACCCGAACCGGTGTGGTCGCGATATCGACCAGAGCCTTCGCCAGATTCATGTACCGAGTGTATGGCGGCTGAGCCGCCGCCCACGTCTGTTCGCAATCACCCGCGGCTAGGCGGGGTCGGCCAGGGCATCGATGATCTTGGCCTGCGCCTCGTCGAGGGACTCCGCCGACGGGTTGCGGTCGACGTGGGCGAAGCCGAAGTCGGTGAGGTTGTAGGCCGGGAACACGTGCACATGCAGGTGCGGCACCTCCAAGCCGGCGATGATCATTCCGGACCGCTGGGCGCCGAAGGCCTGGCTCACCGCCCGGCCGATGCGCTGCGACACCTCCATGACCCGGCCGAACAGTTCCGGGTCAACGGTCTGCCAGTTGTCCACCTCGGCGCGCGGAACCACCAGCGTGTGCCCCTGGGTCATCGGCTCGATGGTCAGGAACGCCACCACGCCGTCATCGCCCAGGTCGTCCTCGTAGACGAATCGGCCCGGCAGTTCGCGGTTGATGATCCTGGTGAAGAGGGATGCCATCGACCAAGAATAGGGTCCGTCGGGCGATCGTCGACGCAAAGCCTCGGCTCAGGGCAGCATCCGGTCGATATCCGCCACCGACCACGGCGGGTTGTCCCGGAAGTCGCGGTAGGCCAGTGGCACCGGCGTCGGCCGGTCGAATCGGCCGATGAAACCACCTGCGGCGATGAACATCTGACCGGTGACCTGCGTGGCCATCCGGCTGGCCAGGTAGGCGTACAGCGGAGCGACGTAGGCCGGTGGTGCCGGGTCCAGTGCGGCGCGGCTGCTGAGTTCGTCCAGCAGGCCGCGGTGGTTGAGATCGATGATGTGACGCTCGTAGTCGGTACCGGTCGACAGCCGCGTTCGCGCGCCGGGGCAGACCAGATTGGCCCGCACCCCGTGCTCGGCGAGTTCGGCGGCGATCGCCATGGTCAGACCGTTGACCGCGCCCTTGCCCGCCGGATAGCCGGTGCCGCCGTAGTCGCCGAGAAAGGCGAATGAGCTGGTATTGATGATGGAACCGCCGCCCGCGGCCACCATGCGCGGCGCTGCGGCGCGGCAGGTCGCGAAGACCGTGCCGAGGTGGACGTCGAGGAGTTCACGAAACTCCGCGGGGGTGACGGTGAGGATCGACGAACCGGCTGGCTCAGCCGCACCGGCACAGTTCACCAATGCGTCGACCGCACCGAATTCGTTCTCGCACATGGCTGTCAGGGCTTCGGCGACGTCATGGTCAGCCGCTGAGCCGGACAGTCCGACCGCGCTGCCGCCGTCGGCGGTGATGGCGTCCACGGTGGCGTCCACCGAGTCCCCGTCGCGGCCGTTGACCACCACACCGGCGCCCAATTCGGCGAGCAGGGCGGCCACCGCCGCCCCGATCCCGTGCGATCCGCCGACGACGACCGCGCCCAGACCCTGCAGCAACCGGTCAGTCACGCCGACCGAACGCCATGCCCTCCAGGTTCCAGTAGCCGCGCATATTGGTGATCAGGCCGGCGTCGTCGACGCGGTAGCAGAACACCCCGCGCACGGTGCTCGTCATACCGCCCTCGAACTGGCTGCGCAGCACCAGGATGTGGGCCACCTCGTTGGGCGAACTGGACGGGAAGGTCTCCTCGCAGGTGACGGTGAGGTTGTTGACGGCGATGTTGGTGTCGTAGAAGGCCGCCACCGCCTCTTTGCCGCGCACACCCAGGCCGTCGGGGTTGGTGAACGACTGCCCGATCGGGTCCTCGATGACGACCTCGGGCGCCATCAGGGCCAGCCAGCCCTCGCGGTCATGGGACTGTACGCACCGCCACGACGCCTGCGAGGCGGCCATGGCGGGTGTCAGATCGATGGCCTGATCGGACATCGCCGGCTCAGCGATCCTCGTCGGTGTAGCGGATGACGCCGCGGATGTTGCGGCCCTCCAACATGTCCTGGTAGCCCTCGTTGATCTGCTCGAGGCGGTACTGGCGGGTCACCATATCGTCGAGGTTGAGCCGTCCCGCCTTGTACATCGACAGCAGCAAAGGGATGTCGTAGTACGGGTTGCCGCCGCCGAAGATGGTGCCCTGCAGGTTCTTCTGCATGAGGGTGAGCATGGCCAGGTTCAGCGTCACATTGGTGTCGACCATGCTGCCGATGGCGGTCATCACGCAGGTGCCGGACTTCGAGGTGATCATCATGTAGTTCTCGACGTCGGCGCCGTCCAACTCCCCGACCGTCACGATCACCTTCTTGGCCATGAAGCCCTCGGTCGCCTCGGCGATACCCATCAGGGCCGCATTGATGTCCTCGTAGACATGGGTGGCGCCGAACTTCAGGGCCTGATCGCGTTTCCACTCCACCGGGTCGATGACGAAGATCTTGCGGGCTCCGGAGATGACAGCACCCTGGAGGGCGGCCATGCCGACACCGCCGACGCCGACGATCGCGACATCCTCGCCGGGCTTGATCTGGGCGGTGTGGGTCGCCGATCCGTAGCCGGTGGTGACACCGCAGCCGACCAGGCAGGCCACCTCGAACGGGACCGTCGGATCGATCTTCACCACCGACGATTCGTGAACCACCATGTAGGGCGAGAAGGTGCCCAGCAAGGTCATCGGGAAGACCGGCTTACCGTCGGCCGTGTGAATGCGGTGCGTTCCGTCGGCGATCGCGACCCCGCCCAGCAGTCCGGCGCCGAGATCGCAGAGGTTGCGCAGGCCGGCTTGACATGACGGGCACTTGCCGCAGGACGGGATGAACGACATCACCACGTGGTCGCCGACTGCCACGCTGTCCACGCCGTCGCCGACCTCGGTCACGATGCCCGCACCCTCGTGGCCGCCGAGAACCGGGAAACCCAACATCGGGATGCCGCCGGTCACCAGGTGGTGATCGGAATGGCACATGCCCGAGGCTTCCATCTGGACCTTGACCTCGCCCGGTTGCGGGTCACCGATCTCGATCTCCTCGATCGTCCACGGCTGGTTGAACTCACGGATCAGCGCGCCTTTTGTCTTCACTACAACCTCCGCTTGACGGGTGTGGCCGATCTAGAACGTGTTCTCGATCACGTAAAGATCATCCTATGACCTGACAGGTGTCAAGTCACCAGATGGGTACCGGGGACTGCCCCAGCGGGTAGTAGCCGGGCAGCTTCTCGCCGGCCAGGCTGCGCTGGATACGTTCCTGCATACCCGCCGACAGGGTGCCGTCCTGCATGAGTTGCAGATACAGCTTCTGCACGTGGCCGAAGTCGAAGAAGTCGCGCTGCCACTCGATGAGGACCTCCCCATTCGGCCCGGCGTCAAGCCGGAACCAACTGCCGCCGATGCCGTAGATCTCCTGCTGCCGACCTTCGGCATCGGTGGCGACCTGCTTCCAGAAGCCGACCACCTCGCCGATCCTCTCGTCGATCAGCACCCGCTGGTACGGGTAGCTCCAGCCGTGCAGGCCGGCCATCTCCAGCCCCAGCGCGATATCGCGGATCTCGGCCTTGCCGACGCACATCACGTCCTCCTTGGGGCCGATGTTCCAGCCGTAGGTGGCGTCCTCGGTGTAGAAGTCCGCCAGCGGTGTCCAGTCGCCGGTGCGTTCCGCCTCGCGATTGGTCTCCAGCCATCGCCCGACGAAGTCCTCCAGCTGCTCCCGAGGTAGCGCAACCATCTGTCAATCCTTCTTCTCGGTGATGAAAAGTGCCCTGGTAGGGCAACTTTCGACGGCCCGCTCGATCTCGGACCGGATGTCGTCGGGTGGTTCCGGGTCGAGGATCTCGACGGTGCCGCGCTTGGGCACCCGGAAGTAGCCGGGTGCCTCCAGTGCGCACATGGCATGGCCCTGGCACAGATCCAGATCGACCCCGACGCGGTAGCTGCCCATGGACTGCCCCTACCCGGTGCGCTTGCGATAGCGGACCCGGGCCGGCCGGGCGAGTTGTACGACCATCTTGGAATGGTCGTTGCGGTAGCTCTGCGGCGGCTGAGCCATCTCGAACTCATACTCGCGCAGCAGAACCGAGAAGATCGCCTTGATCTGCATGGTGCCGAACGCCGCACCGACGCAGCGGTGCCGGCCCGCGCCGAACGGGATCCAGGTCCAGCGGTGCAGGACATCCTCTTCGCGGGGCTTGTTGTAGCGGTCCGGGTCGAAGGCCTCCGGGTCAGGGAAGTCGTCGGCGATCCGGTTGGAGATCGCCGGGGACGCGGCGACGAAGTCACCGGCGTGGATCGGATAGCCCTGCACCTCGAACTCGCCCTGGGCGACCCGCATCAGGATGATCAGCGGCGGGTGCAGTCGCAGCGTCTCCTTGATGACATTCTCCAACTCCGGGATCTGTCGCAGCGCATGGAAACTCACCTCCTGGCCGTCGGCATAGAGTTCGTCGAGTTCGGCGGTGACCGCGGTGTGAACATCCGGGTGGCGCATGAGTTCGATCAAGGTCCACGATGACGTACCGGCGCTGGTGTGGTGGCCGGCGAACATCAGCGAGATGAACATGCCGGTGACCTCGTCGGCGGAGAATCGGGGATTGCCGTCCTCGTCGGTGATAGACACCAGCACATCGAGCATGTCCCGATCGGCTTTATCCCTCGGCGGGTTCGCGATCCGCTGATTCATGATGTCCTGCACCAGGCCGACGAGTCCCTCGCGGGCCTCGTCACGCACCCGGAAGCTCTCGATCGGCAGGTAGGGGTCGACGTAGCAGAGCGGGTCGGTGCCGCGCTCGAGCAGGTGATAGTAGTTCGCGAAGCGGGAATCCAACTGTTCGCGGAACTTACGGCCGATCAGACACGCCGTCGAGGTGTAGATGGTGAGTTCAGCGAAGAAGTCCAGCAGGTCGATCTCGCCCTGATCGCCCCAGTCGCCGATCATCCGGCGCACTTCGTGTTCGATCGTCGCGGCGTGGCTCTTCATATGATCCCCGCGCAACGCCGAATTGTGCAGCATCTCCTTGCGCCGTTCGGGGCTGGCGTCGAACACCACGCCCTTACCGAAGATCGGCGTCATGAACGGATAGGCCTGCGCCTGGTCGAGGTCTTCGTCGGCGGCCCGGAAGAAGAATTCGTTCGCCTCCGCCCCGGTCAGCAGGATCACGTTCTTGGTGGCCAATCGGAAGGAGCCGACATCGCCGCACTCATCGCGGACCCGTGCCATCAATCCGATCGGGTCGGTGCGGAACTCCTCGAGGTGGCCGTGTTCCCCCTCGGCGCCGGACACCTGTCGGACCTCGTTGTGCGGCATGGTCATCTGCCCTCCGGGTACTTCAGCTGCTGACGTTCCTTCGGGGCGTCCGACAGCGGCGCCTCCGGTTGAAGCTCCATCGACACCACGAATCCGCCGCGCGGGGTCTCGGCGACGAAGGTGATCGCCCGGGCCAGATCGGCGGCGCGCAGGAAGTAGGAGTGCCGGGCCTGCCCCCATCTGGCCCAGTCCTCCAGCGCCGGTGCGATGGACTCCGGTGGCAGGCTCCAGCCCATCGAGGTCTGCGTCGGGCCCGGATGCACGATCGACGCCCGGACACCGGTGCCTTCCAACTCCATCTGCAGGTTGGTCACCATCGCGGTCAGTCCGGCCTTGGCGGCACCGTAGCCGCCCATGTGGGGGCGCTGCCGCAGCGCGACATCGGAGCCGACGAAGATGACATCCCCGCGCTGCCGGGCCACCATCCCCGGAAGCACCGCGGTGGCCAGCCTGTTGGCGCCGATCAGATGAATCTGCACCTGCGACTCGAAGTCCTCGGTGCCGGTCTCGTAGAGCCGGCCGAAGAAGGTGTCGCCCGCCCCGGCGACGAGCAGTTCAATGTCGCCGAGTTCCTCGGCGGCGCGGTGCACGAACCCGCGCACGGATTCGGGATCGGTGACATCGAGGGGCAGCGCGATCGCCTCGCCACCGTCGGCGCGGATCTGTTCGGCGAGTTCCTGGCATTTGTCCACCCGCCGGGCCCCGAGGGCGACCGGGAAGCCGCGGGCGGCCAGTTGCACCGCGGTGGCGGCACCGATACCGGACGAGGCGCCGGCGATGAGGGTGGGCCGGCGTTCGGGGTGCGGGTCGAAACGGGGCATCAGGCCTTCTTCGCGATGGGCTTGACTTCGATGGGCAGCGAGGCGAATCCGCGCACGTTGCTGGAGTGCACCCGGACGGCGCGGGCAGGATCGACCTCGTAGCCGCCGATCCGTGCGAACAGTTCGGTCAGTGCGACCCGCGCTTCCATCCGGGCCAGGTGCGCGCCCAGGCAGAAATGCGCACCGCTGCCGAAACTCAGCAGCTTCGAGCCGATATCGCGGCCGATGCGGTATTCGTCCGGGTCGTCGAACACCCGCTCGTCGCGGTGGGCGGCACCGGGCACCAGCAACACGGTGTCGCCGTCGTGCAGGGTGGTGCCGTGGAACTCGACCTCCCCGACGACGACCCGGGCCAGAATCTGGCTGGACGTGTCATAGCGCAGTGTCTCCTCGACCCACAGCGGGATCCGGCTGTGGTCGCCGAACACACCGGACAGCTGATCGGGGAACATCCCGCCCCAATAGACGGCATTGCCAAGCAGTTTCGTGGTCGTTTCGTTGCCCGCGACCACCATAAGGAACAGGAAGGCCATGATCTCGTCGTCGCCGAGACGGTCGCCGTCGACCTCGGCCTCCAGCAGCGCGGAAGTCAGGTCATCAGTGGGCCTTCGGCGCCGCTGGGCAACCATGTCCGCGTAGTAGACCAGCAGTTGAATCGAGGCTTCGATCGCCGACATCGGGACGTCGGTGACACCATCCTGGCGGTGCATCACGTCATCGGCCAGTGCGCGCAGGTGCTCGCGGTCGGCGACCGGCACCCCGACGAGTTCGGAGATGACATCCATCGGAAGCTTGCCGGCGAACTGGGCGATGAAGTCGAAACCGTCGGACTGCAAAGCGACGTCGAGGTGCTCCCGGGTGAGTTCGAGCACCCGAGCCTCCAACTCGCGGACCCGTCGCGGGGTGAAGCCCCTGGAAACCAGGGTGCGAAGCCGAAGATGGCCGGGATCGTCCATCGCCAGAAATGACATGGTCCGGTACGCCTCGGGGGTTCGGGAGATCGGGTCCAGCGAGACGCCGAGCTTGTTCGACAGTGCCGCGCTGTTGCGAAACCCCCTGTGCACGTCGGCATGCCGGGTCAGTGCCCAGAAATTGAGGTCCTCATTGCGGTAGAGCGGGGCCTCGTCGCGCAGCCGCCGGTAGTAGGGGTAGGGGTTCTCGTGGAAGTCGTAGTCATACGGGTCGAGAACCAGGTCGACGGGGTGCGCCGTCATCCGCTGTCTCCCAGGATGAGGCCGACGACGTAGCCCAACCGGTCGGCGATCTGCCGGTAGGTGAACGCGCCGCTACCGGCGTGCACCAGTGCGCCGAAGTAACTCATCTCCAGTGCGGCCACCGTCCGGGCGTCGGAATCGGGGCCCAGCGCCGAGCGGATGCGTTTGTGGATCTCGGTGCCGATGCGATCCCGCACCGTGCGGACCGCGGCGTCGTTGCTCAGCAGTGCGGTGGTGCAGGCGGCCGCCACCTCGGGTTCGTCGGCGACGACCAGGGCCATCGCGCGCAGGGCCTGCTGGACCCGACTGAGCCGGGTGTCGTTGACATCGGTGAAGTAGGGAACCTCGCGCACCAGGTCGAGGTACACCTCGGCGACCAGATGGTTCTTCGAGGAGAAGTAGGTGTACGCCGTCGCCGGGGCCACCTGGGCGCGGGCCGCCACACCGCGCACCGTCAGATCCGCATAGGACGACGCGCGCAGCGTCTCCAATCCGGCACCGACCAGCTTCCGGAACGTCTCCTCCTGCCGGGGCCGGCGCCCGTCCGGGCCGTGCCGCATCGCAGTCACCACGGAATCGCTGGACACATGTCCACCGTACTGTCCGGTGTCCGTCGCGCGCAAGATGGGCGGCTGAAAAGCCACGTCAAAACGGCAGCAGTGAAATTCGTCCTTGCATCGGAGCAATAGCCGGGATTAGGGTTCAGCCCAGAGATATCGGACAGGTGTCCATAGGCTGTGCAGGCGGGAGAGTGGATGGCGATAGCAGCCGAACGGACGAGCGACCTCTTCATCGACGGGGTGCTCACCGGCGGCGGCGCCGGCCGCTTCGCCACCGTCAACCCCGCCACCGAAGAGGTCCTCGGCACCGCCGCCAACGCGGATGCCGACGATATGGACCGCGCGATCGGCGCCGCCCGGCGCGCCTTCGACAGCACCGACTGGGCCGGTGACACCGATTTGCGGGTGCGGTGCATCCGGCAACTGCGCGAGGCCATGCGTGAGCACATCGAGGAGTTGCGCGATATCACCATGGCCGAGGTGGGCGCGCCCAGGATGCTCACCGCCGCCGCCCAGTTACAGGGCCCGGTGGAGGATCTGGGATTCTCCGCCGATACCGCCGAGTCCTATCCCTGGCGCACCGATCTCGGCGTGGCCGCTCCGATGGGAATACCGACCCGGCGCACCATCGTCCGCGAGGCCGTCGGCGTGGTGGGTGCCATCACCCCGTGGAACTTCCCGCATCAGATCAACCTCGCCAAGATCGGTCCCGCCCTGGCGGCCGGCAACACCGTCGTGCTCAAGCCGGCTCCCGACACCCCCTGGTGCGCAGCGATTCTCGGTGAACTGGTCGCGGCGCACACCGATATCCCGCCCGGCGTTCTCAATATCGTCACCTCCGAGGACCACGCGGTCGGGGCGATGCTGACCAGTGACCCGCGCGTCGACATGGTGTCGTTCACCGGGTCTACGGCCACCGGGCGAGCGGTGATGGCGGCCGGCGCGCCCACCGTCAAGAGGGTCTTCCTGGAACTCGGCGGCAAGTCCGCGTTCATCGTCCTCGACGACGCCGACCTCGCCTCGGCGTGCGCCATGGCCGGGTTCACCGCGTCGATGCACGCCGGTCAGGGATGTGCCATCACCACCCGACTGGTGGTGCCCCGGGCCCGCTATGACGACGCTGTCGCCGCGGCGGCCGCCACCATGTCCGGTATCAAGCCGGGTGACCCCACCAAGCCCGGAACCATCTGCGGGCCCGTCATTTCCGCGCGCCAGCGTGACCGGGTGCAGTCCTATCTGGATCTGGCGATCGCCGAGGGCGGCAGCTTCGCCTGCGGCGGCGGGCCCCCCGCGGACCGGGATCGCGGCTTCTTCATCGAACCGACGGTGATCGCCGGGCTGACCAACGATGCCCGGGTGGCGCGCGAGGAGATCTTCGGCCCGGTGCTGACGGTGATCGCCCACGACGGCGACGACGACGCGGTCCGCATCGCCAACGACTCGCCCTACGGGCTGTCCGGCACCGTGTTCAGCGCGGACCCGGACCGGGCCCAGGCGGCGGCCAACCGGTTGCGGGTCGGCACCGTCAATGTCAACGGCGGGGTGTGGTACTCCGCCGATGTGCCGTTCGGCGGGTACAAGCAGTCCGGTGTGGGCCGGGAGATGGGTCTGGCCGGTTTCGAGGAGTACCTCGAAACGAAAGTCATTGCCACAGCGGTATGAAACCTTGAGAGGGAGTCTCAGTGGGACAGTTCGACGATAAGGTCGGGATCATCACCGGGGCCGGCGGCGGGATCGGTCAGGCGTACGCCGAGGCGCTGGCCCGCGAGGGGGCGGCCGTGGTCGTCGCCGATATCAACGCTGACGGCGCCGAACGGGTGGCCGCCGCGATCAGGTCGGAGGGAGGCGTCGCCCTGGCGATACCCGTCGACGTCTCCGACCCGGTCTCCGCCAAGGCGATGGCGGACCGGACGCTTGCCGAGTTCGGCGGCATCGACTACCTGGTCAACAATGCGGCGATCTTCGGCGGAATGAAGCTGGACTTTCTGATCACCGTGGATTGGGATTACTACAAGAAGTTCATGAGCGTGAACCTCGACGGTGCGCTGGCCTGCACCCGCGCGGTGTACAAGAAGATGGCCAAACGCGGCGGCGGGGCGATCGTCAACCAGTCCTCCACCGCCGCCTGGCTTTACGCCAACTACTACGGACTGGCCAAGGTCGGTATCAACGGCCTGACCCAGCAACTCTCTCGCGAACTCGGTGGGATGAACATCCGGATCAACGCGATCGCCCCGGGCCCCATCGACACCGAGGCCAATCGCACCACCACCCCACAGGAGATGGTGGCCGATATCGTCAAGGCCATTCCGCTGAGCCGGATGGGACAGCCGGAGGATCTTGTCGGCATGTGCCTGTTCCTGCTGTCCGATCAGGCAAGCTGGATCACCGGGCAGATATTCAATGTCGACGGCGGTCAGATCATCCGCTCATGAGCGACGGGAGTGTCGGGCGATGACTGACATGGTGGGCTTCATCGGGTTGGGCAGCATGGGTGCCCCGATGGCCGGACGACTGGTCGGCTGGCCGGGCGGTCTGATGGTCTACGACGTTCGCGATGAGGCGACGGCCCGGTTCGCCGGGACGGGCGCGGACGTCGCGCCCGGCCTCGCCGATATCGCCGCCGCCGACATCGTCAGCGTCGCCGTGCTCGACGACGCACAGGTGCGCGAGGTGGTGGCGGATCTGGCCCGTCACGCCGCGCCGGACACCGTCATCGCCATCCACTCCACCATCGGCGACAGCACCGCGGCCGAACTGTCGGACCGGTTCGCCCCGCAGCGGATCCACATCGTCGACGCACCGGTCAGCGGTGGCGCCGGAGCCGCGGAAAAGGGCGAACTGGCCACCATGGTCGGGGCACCCCGGGACGTCTACGAGCGGGTGAAACCGGTCTTCAAGCAGTGGGCGTCGTTGGTGATCCACGCCGGCGATCCCGGTGCCGGGACCCGGATGAAACTGGCCCGCAACATGCTCACCTTCACCGCCTTCGCCGCGGCATGCGAGGCGATGATGCTGGCCGAGGCTGCCGGGTTGGACCTGCAGGCGCTGGGTCGGGTGGTGCGCCACACCGATGCGCTGACCGGCGGACCCGGCGCGATCATGGTCCGCGACAACACCCACGAGTTGGAGCCAGGGCACTGGCTCTACGACACCTTCACCCACACCCGGACGCTGGGTGAGAAGGACCTGAGTCTTGCCCTGGCACTGGGTGATGCCGTCGGGGTCGACCTTCCGCTCGCGCAGGTCGCGCTGGGCTCGCTGGCTGCCGGCCTCGGCGTGCCGCACCGGACGAGGGAATGAGCATGGACGAACCCCGCCCCATGGATGAAACCCGCCGCAAGGGGCTGGCCAAGATGAACGAGGTCTACGGCTGGGAGATGCCGGATCTACCGGGTGACTACTTCGCACTGACCGTCGACCATCTCTTCGCCGATATCTGGAGCCGGCCCGGGTTGTCGATGCGCGACAAGCGGATCATGACCCTGTCGGTCGTGACGGCATCCGGCTTAACCGACCTTGCCGAGATCCAGGTCAACGCCGCCTTGCACAACGCGGAGATGACCGAGGATGAGTTGCGCGAGATGGCCATCTTCATCACCCACTACGTCGGCTTCCCGCTCGGCTCGACATTCAACAACGTCATCGAGAAGGTCATCGCCAAGCGCAGCAAAGCCGCCCGGAATCAGCCCCCGACGGCGACGAAATAACCCACAAAGCCGCCGAACAGGACGACCACGCACAGGCCGAGCGTGCCGGCGGCAAACGGCCAGGATTTCCTCCGCCGCCCGATCGCGACCATCGTGAGCACGATCCCGGTGACCCCCACCAGCGCCGCGACGGCCAGAGCCCCCATCACCGCGGTGACCGCACCGTCGACACTGCAGGTAGCGGGCGGGCAGTAGTCGATGAAGGCCAGCATGAACACGCCGATCACCGCCGCCAGGCCGCCGAGCAGGACGGTCAGCACCATCATCAGGACCGAGGCGGTCACGTCGGCGGCGCTGCGCGGCTGTTGCGGGGCGTACGGGTAGGGGGCGTACGGGTAGGGATACGGCTGCGGATACGGATATGGATATGGGTACGGATCGGGGCTCGGGTCCCGGGGGGGAGGTGCAGCGGGATGGCCCATGCGCAGCGATGCTAGCCGTGCGCCGGTCCGTCGGCATCCGTTGAGCGGGGCTGACTAGGGTGTAACCCTGTGCGCGTCCTCGTGATCGGATCCGGTGCCCGCGAACATGCCCTGCTGCTCGGGCTGCGCAATGACCCGGACGTCGACTTCCTCGCCATCGCGCCCGGCAATGCGGGCACCACGGCGCTGGCCGCCCAGTACGACGTCGACGTCACCTCGCCCGCGGAGGTCACTGAACTGGCCACCGAGGCCGACGCCGACCTGGTGGTGATCGGACCGGAGGTGCCACTGGTGCTCGGCGTGGCCGATGCGGTCCGCGCGGCCGGTATCGCCTGTTTCGGACCGTCGGCGCAGGCCGCCCGGATCGAGGGGTCCAAAGCCTTCGCCAAGGACGTGATGGCTGCGGCCGGGGTGCGGACCGCCAGCAGTGAAACCGTCGACAGTCCGGCGGTTCTCGACGCCGCCCTGGACCGATTCGGTCCGGCGGCCGGCCAGCAGGCCTGGGTGGTCAAGGACGACGGACTGGCCGCCGGCAAGGGTGTGGTGGTCACCGCCGACCGGGCCGCCGCCCGGGCGCACGCGGCCGAATTGCTGGAGTCCGGTCACCCGGTGCTTCTGGAGTCCTTCCTCGACGGTCCCGAGGTGTCGTTGTTCTGCCTGGTCGACGGATCCACCGTGGTGCCCCTGTTGCCCGCTCAGGATTTCAAACGGGTCGGTGACGGGGACACCGGACCCAACACCGGCGGCATGGGCGCCTACGCCCCGCTGCCCTGGTTGCCCGGTGAGGTGGCGTCGGCGATCGTGCGCGATATCGTCGAACCGGTGGCCGCGGAACTCGTCAGCCGCGGCTGTCCGTTCTCCGGACTGTTGTATGCCGGGCTGGCGATCACTGCCGAGGGACCCGCCGTGGTCGAATTCAACTGCCGCTTCGGCGATCCCGAGACCCAGGCGGTGCTGGCGCTGCTGGAATCCCCACTCGGGGCGCTGCTGTACGCGACCGCCACCGGAACTCTTGCCGACTTCCCTGCGCTGCGGTGGCACCAGGGGTACGCGGTCACCGTCGTGCTGGCGGCGGAGAATTACCCGGGCCGGCCCCGGACCGGCGACGTCATCACCGGGTCGGAGGCCGCTGGTGTGTTGCACGCCGGCACTGCCCGCCGCGAGGACGGGGCAGTGGTCTCCGCTGGGGGCCGGGTTTTGTCGGCGGTCGGAACCGGCCCCGACCTGACCGCCGCCCGGGACCAGGTTTATCGGACGCTGGCGTCGATTGAGCTGCCCGGCAGTCACTTTCGCACCGACATCGGGCATGCGGCGGCTGAGGGGACCATCACGCTGTGAGCCGGCTGGACCGGGTCCGGGCGTTCAAGGACGAGCGTGCCGAGGTGCTGGAGTTCTGCCGTTCGCTGCCTCCGGCGGACTGGCGGATGAACAGCTGCGCCAGAGGCTGGAGCATCCAGGATGTGGTGGCCCACATGGGTGCGGGTGCGCATGCCATGTTCGGGCCGGCGGCGGTGAAGCTGATGCGCGGCAACGATATCGAGCGCCTGAACGAAGAGATGGTGGATATCCGGCGATCCTGGTCGCCTGGGCAGGTGCTGGGCGAATACCGGCGCTGGACCGGTGCCTTCGCCACGCTGCTGGGTCCGGTTACCGGCACCCCGATGGGAGGCCTGCGGCTTCCACTGGCCGAACTGGGCCGGTTCCCGCTCCGGCTGTTCGTCAGCGCGCTGGTCTTCGACACCTACACCCACCTGCACCACGACATGGCTCCCGCGCTTGGCCGGACGCTGCCGGGGCCGGAGGCCAACCGGATGGCGGTGACCCTGGAGTGGATGCTGGCGGTGCTGTCCAACCAGCTGCGGGCGGACCGGCCGCCCTGGCTGGACCGGCCGGTGCTGATCACCCTCGGCGGGGCCGGCGGTGGTCGCTGGCTGGTCGGAACCGGCGGTTCCGTCCTGCCGACGACGGTGGAATCCGGCGCCGCCCGGATCCGTGGTACGGCTGTGGAGTTCCCGGAGTGGGGGACCAAGAGGGCCCGCTGGCGCGATCGCGATGTCAGCCTCGACGGTGATACCGACTACGGTGCGAAATTCCTGGACTGGATGAACATCATCTGATCGGCCTGCTCTCTCAGGCCGTCACCAGCGGCGCCATCCAGGCGATCTCAGCCGGTAGCTGGGAGCTCCAGAAGCTGCCGTCGTGCCCGCCGGGGGAGAATCCACCGGCCGGCGGGTTGGGCAGGCTGGCGACGAACTCCTTGGTGGCCGCGTAGAACGGATCGTTGTAACCGCAGTCGATCCGCAGCGGTATTGCACCGAGTGCGGGCAGGCCGAACACGCTGTTTGCGGCGAAGTCGATGGGCCCGTCGAACGCCCCCGGTGCGGCCGCAGCCGGCGACAGCCACAGCGCGGGGCTGACCGCGCAGATCGCCGCGGTGCGCGCCGGTCCGAGCCGGGCACCCAGCAGCAGGGCGCCGTAACCGCCCATCGACCAGCCCATGAAGCCCACCCGAGAGGTGTCCAGGCCTCGTTCGCCGAGCATCGGGATCAGTTCGTCGAGGACCATCGCGCCGGCGTCCTCACCGGAGGTGCGGCGGTGCCAGTAACTGCCGCCGCCGTCGACGGCCACCACTGCGAACGGCGGCAGCCCGGCGGCGGCCGCCTGCGCCAGGCCGCCCTCGACACCACCGGCCATCACCGACGCCGCGCTGCTGCCCTTGCCGTGCAGCGCGATGACCGGGCGAAGCGGCCCGTTCTGGCCGGGCGGCCGGGCGATGGCCCAGCTGGTCGGCAGCCCACCGCGCGCGGCCGACACGAAGGTTCCGGTCACCATGGTCGGGTCGGCCGATGCCGCCATCGGTCTGGCAAATGCACTCATGGCGGCGGCACCCGCGGCCCCGGCGCCCAGTCGCAGCACGGCGCGACGGGTCAGGTTCGGCATCTGGCCATCCTGCCACCCGGCCGGCCCCGGACGAAGCTCGCCACTTCTGGCAAACCGCGATACCGGCCGTCATCCGACTGGCAGCATGGCCAGCGTGACAGCAGCGGCGACGCCGAAGGGGGAACGGCGTCGCCATGCCCTCGTCCGCGCGGCCGCGGAGTTGTTGTGCGAGGGCGGATTCGAGGCCGTGCGGCACCGGGCGGTCGCCGACCGGGCCGGGATACCGCTGGCCTCGACGACCTACTACTTCTCGTCGTTGGACGAGTTGGTCGAGACCGCAGTCGAGTACCTGGCTGCGGGGGAGGTGGCCGCGCTCCGCCAGCGCGTCCAGGAACTGCCGAGGCGCCGTCGCGGGGCCGAGGCCGCCGCGGACGTGCTGTTCGATCTGCTCGCCGCCGAGACCAGTCGCGAGCAACTCATCTCGCGCTACGAGCGCTATATCGCCTGTGCCCGTCACCCGGGGTTGCGCGGGGTCGAACGGCGCCTGCTGCAGCAGCGCGTCGATGCGGTGGGCGAGGCGATGGCGCGATCCGGCCGGCGGGCCCGACCCGACATGATGACGGCACTGCTCTACTCGGTCGACGGTGCGGTGGTTTCGGCGCTGGTCGGGGATATCGGTGGGCCGCGGGAGAGTGTTCGTGCCACTCTGGTTGATGTGATCGACGTACTTGCACCTATCGACCATCGGATCTGAACGATGGAACTCTCTGATGTCGCCCGCCCGGTGACGGGGCTGCTCGACGGCGCGATGGACCGCACGCTGGTGCTGGGCTACACCCGGATCGGATCCGGGCTTCGCCGCCGCTGGTGGCCCGCTGATCCGGCGCCGGACGCCCTGGTCGGAAAGCGGGTCCTCGTCAGCGGGGCCACCGCCGGGATCGGGCTGGAGATGGCCCGCGCCTTCGCCGGCCTCGGCGCGACCGTCCACCTGCTCGGGCGCAACGCCGAGAAGGTGGAGCGTTGTGTCGCCGAGATCGCCGAGCAGATACCCGGTGCGGCACTGGTGGGTGAGGTCTGCGACGTTTCCGACCTTGACGCGGTGGTGGCCTGGACCACCGACTTCGCCAACCGGGTGCCCGCACTGGACGGGCTGGTGCACAACGCCGGACTGATGCCCAAAGAGCGGAGCGTCACCCCCCAGGGCCACGAACTGCAGTTGGCCACCCACATCCTGGGGCCGCACCTGATGACCGAGCGGCTGCTTCCGCTGCTGCGCGCGGCCCAGGGCGCATCGGTGGTGTTCGTGTCCTCCGGCGGTATGTACAGCACCCCGTTGGTGGTCGACGACCTGGAATCCAGCCGCGATTACAACGGTGTGCGCACCTACGCCCGCACCAAACGCATGCAGGTGGTGCTGGCCGATGCGTGGGCGCACCGGTTGGCCGGCACCGACGTCAAGGTGGAGAGCATGCACCCGGGGTGGGTGGACACTCCCGGGGTGGCCGAATACCTGCCACGGTTCCGGGTGATCACCCGGCCGCTGCTGCGTGAGGTCGCCGACGGCGCCGACACGGTCGTGTGGCTGGTGGCCACCCGGCCGGAGTCCAAACCCGGCCACTTCTGGCATGACCGCGCGCAACGGCCAACCACCTTCGGCTGGCAGCGTGCGGAGAACCCGGCCCGGGTCCGGCGGTTCCTGCAGCAGGTCAGCGACCTCACCGGGACCTCCAAAACCTGGACCTGACCCCGGCTCACGCCGGCAGCGACGGGGTGAGGATGCATCCCGTCGCGGCAGTGCCGTAGACCGTCACGTCCCGGGGCCGCTCGGCGGTATATCGGGCGATGTAGGCGCACAGCACGGCGTCGACGGGATCCTCGGCACGGCGTAACTGCGCTTTGGTGGTGGCGGTGAGCACGGACTGCCGAAGCCGAGCCCAGTCGGCAGTATCGACATCGAGACCAGGGTCCGCTGATCGCAGTCCCTCGAGGAAATCCATGAGCCGGAGCAACTCCGAGCGCAGCAGGGCCCTATCGCGGCCCTGCTTCTGCTTGTATTTCAGCGTGCGCGCCAGGCCGAACAGCACCACGCTGGCGGCGTGCGGGTAGACCTCCATGCCGCGTCGGGTCGACGGCTCGGCCGGATCCAGTTCGAGATCGAGCGCGGCGCACAGCCGGGCGCCGCGGCCGCCGTCGGCGAACCAGGCCAGCCCGGTGTTGGCCGGGTGCGCCCCGGCGTCGAAGCGGCGGAAGTCCTTGTTCAGCGCGGCTTCGCACGGCCGGTTTCCGGTGGGATTCGTGACTACCAGCGGTGCGTCGACGGCCACCACGCAATCGCCGCCGACGTAAGGCTGCACCTGGCCCAGCAGGTCGGCGTCATCCCCGGCGACCCCGACGTACTGCAGCGTCCCGTCGGCGTCCAGGGCAGCCAGCCCGGTCGGACTGCGGTGCCCCCAGGCCAGGTCCACTCCGACGAAGTACACGGGACCAACCGTAAGCCCCGATCCGTAAGCTCTAGGCCCGTGACGATTCCGAATGTCCTGGCCGGCCGGTACGCCAGCACCGACATGGTGGCGATCTGGTCTCCGCGGGCCAAGATCGTGGCCGAGCGCCGATTGTGGCTGGCGGTGCTGCGGGCCCAGCGCGAACTCGGGGTGGCGGTCCCCGAGGCCGCGATCGCCGACTACGAACGGGTGCTCGACCAGGTCGACGTCGACTCGATCGCCGCCCGCGAACGGGTGACCCGCCACGACGTCAAGGCCCGTATCGAGGAGTTCAACGCGCTGGCCGGCCACGAACACGTACACAAGGGCATGACCAGCCGTGACCTCACCGAGAACGTCGAGCAGTTGCAGATTCGCCAGTCCCTGCAACTCGTGCACGACCACGGGGTGGCCGTCGCGGCGCGGCTGGCCGAGCGGGCCGTCGCCTACCGGGACCTGGTGATGGCCGGCCGCAGCCACAACGTGGCCGCGCAGGCCACCACCCTGGGTAAGCGGTTCGCCTCCGCGGCGCAGGAGACGCTGCTCGCTCTGGGGCGCATTCGCGAGTTGATCGAGCGCTACCCGTTGCGCGGCATCAAGGGTCCGATGGGCACCGCGCAGGACATGCTCGACCTGTTCGACGGCGACGCAGACCGCCTCGCCGAACTCGAGCGCAGGGTCGCCGGACACCTCGGCTTCAGCGCCGTATTCGACAGCGTCGGGCAGGTGTACCCCCGCTCGCTGGACCACGACGTGGTCTCCGCGCTGGTCCAACTGGGAGCCGGCCCGTCCTCGCTGGCCCACACGATCCGGCTGATGGCCGGCCACGAACTGGTCACCGAAGGGTTCGCCGCCGGTCAGGTGGGTTCGTCGGCGATGCCGCACAAGATGAACACCCGCAGCTGTGAACGGGTCAACGGCCTGCAGGTGGTGCTCCGCGGGTACGCCTCTATGGCCGCGGAACTGGCTGGGGCGCAATGGAATGAGGGCGACGTGTTCTGCTCGGTGGTGCGCCGGGTGGCGTTGCCGGACGCCTTCTTCGCCATCGACGGACAGATCGAGACGTTCCTGACGGTGCTCGAGGAGTTCGGCGCCTACCCCGCGGTGATCCAGCGCGAACTCGACCGCTACCTGCCGTTCCTGGCCACGACCAAGGTGCTCATCGCCGCGGTGCGCGCCGGGATGGGGCGCGAGGCCGCCCACGAGGTGATCAAGGAGCACGCGGTAGCGGTCGCACTGGCGATGCGAGAACGCGGCGCCGAACCGGATCTGCTCGACCGGTTGGCCGCCGACCCCCGGCTGCCACTGGACCGGGCCGCCCTGGACGCGGCGCTGGCCGACAAGGCGTCGTTCACCGGGGCGGCCGGCTCCCAGGTGGACCGGGTGGTCGCGGCGGTGGACGACGTGGTGAGGGCCAACCCGCAGGCCGCCGGCTACACGCCCGCCGCGATCCTCTAGCTCCCTTGCGATTTCGGCGCGTTGATCGTCGATCTGCGGCGATCAGCGCGCCGACGTCACCCGAGCCACCCCTGCCGACCGCAACTCCAGGGCCGCCAGGCCGCGCACCGCCACCGGATCCTGGTGCCGCCAGGCGCCGACTGGGTCCGGACTGACCTCGGTGAGCCTGCGCAGTGGCCGGTTGGCCAGCGCCCGCAACGCGAGGAGTTGCTCACCTGCCGGGGTCTGAGCCAGCGAGATCACCGTCCATTTGCGGCGGAAGAACCGGATACGCAGGAACAACCACGGCATCCCCACCGCGAGGATCGGCGGGGCGGCAACGGCGATCGCGAGCAGCACCGCCAGCCACGTCGCGGTGGTGTTGAGGTTCTGTCCGGCCCCTGCCAGATCCAGGGCCGCGTCGCTGGCGGCCCGAAGCGGCGTGGACACCGCGTCGCCGACCAACGGGATGCGATCGGCGCTGTCCCCGGCGGAGCTCAGGTTGTCCGAAATCCCGGTGGCACCGTCCTTGACCTGGGTACCGACCCCGGCGATCGCAGCAATCGCGTGGTGCACGGCGAGCCCGACCAGCACCCACACGGTGATCCACGTGGCGACCATCAGGTCGCTGACCACCTGGGCGGTCAGCCGGGCTGGCGTGGTGGCGTAGGGCAGGAAGCGGGATTTCATGGCTTCGATCCCAGCACAGTTGGCCACCCGTCGGCCGCTAGGCTGTCGCGGTGCGTCCCGCTCTGACCGACTACCGGCACCTGGCCAGCGGAAAAGTGCGTGAGCTCTACCGCATCGACGATGACAACCTGCTTTTCGTCGCGACCGACCGCATCTCGGCCTTCGACCACATCCTCGACACCCCGATCCCCGATAAGGGTCGCATCCTGACCGCGATGAGCGTGTTTTTCTTCGCGTTGGTCTCCGACCGGGCCGGGGTGGCCAATCACCTGGCCGGTCCGCCCGACGACCCGCGCATTCCCGCTGAGGTTCTCGGCCGCGCGCTGGTCGTCCGCCGATTGGACATGATGCCGGTGGAGTGTGTGGCCCGTGGATACCTCACCGGTTCCGGACTGGCCGACTACCGGCGCACCGGCGCCCTCTGCGGTATCGAGCTCCCGGACGGCCTGGTGGAAGCCAGCAGGTTCGACCACCCACTGTTCACCCCGGCGACCAAGGCCGAACTCGGCGAGCACGACGAGAACATCTCCTTTGATCGGGTCGTGGAGATGGTCGGCGAGATCACGGCCGGCCAGTTGCGTGACCTCACGCTGCAGACCTACACCCAGGCCGCCGACTATGCCTTGACCAAGGGAATCATCATCGCCGACACCAAGTTCGAATTTGGGGTCGATCCCGACGGCCGGTTGGTGCTCGCCGACGAGGTCTTCACCCCTGACTCGTCGCGGTACTGGCCCGCGGACACCTACACCGAGGGTGTGGTGCAGCCCAGCTTCGACAAGCAGTTCGTCCGGAACTGGCTCACCGGGCCGCAGTCCGGATGGGATCGGCACGGTTCGGCACCGCCTCCGTCGCTGCCGGACGATATCGTCGAAGCAACTCGGCAGCGGTATATCGAAGCCTACGAACGGATTTCGGGACTCATGTTCGATGACTGGATCGGGACGGGATCATGACGGCCCCGGTGCCCAAGCGGGTCGACAGTGAACGCATCCACCACGATGACGTGTTCGTCGACCCCTACGAGTGGATGCGGAACAAATCCGACCCGGAGGTCATCGCGCATCTCGAGGCGGAGAACGCCCACGTCGAATCCGAGACGGCCTATCAGGAACCCCTGCGGCAGAAGATCTTCGAGGAGATCAAGTCCCGCACCAAGGAGACCGACCTGTCGGTTCCGCTGCGTCGTGGCGACTGGTGGTACTACGGCCGAAGCTTCGAGGGAAAGCAGTACGGCGTGCACTGCCGCTGCCCGGTGGCCGGTCCCGACGACTGGGACCCGCCGGTCTTCGACGAGCACACCGACGTTGCCGGCGAACAGGTACTCCTGGACGAGAACTCCGAAGCCGACGGGCATGACTACTTCGCGCTCGGCGCAGCCACGGTGAGCCCGGATGCCGGGGTGCTGGCCTACTCCGTCGATGTCGTCGGCGATGAGCGGTACACGCTGCGATTCAAGGATTTACGCACCGGCGAGTTACTTCCGGACCGGATCACCGGCATTTCGGCGGGGGTGACTTGGTCCGCCGACAGCACGTGCGTCTACTACACCACGGTCGACGAGGCGTGGCGGCCCGACACCGTCTGGCGGCACCGCCTGGGCGCCGGGGGACACGACGAGCAGGTGTTCACCGAACCCGACGCGCGGTTCTGGGTGGCGGTGGGACGGACCCGTTCGGACGCCTACATCGTCATCGCCGCTGGATCGGCGATCACCTCGGAGGTCCGGGTCGCGGACGCCACCGATCCGGACTCCGAGTTCGTCACCGTGCTGCCGCGCCGCGACGGGGTCGAGTACTCCGTCGAGCATGCGGTGGTCGACGGGCAGGACCGATTTCTGATCCTGCACAACGACGGTGCGCCGAACTTCACTCTGGTCGAGACCCCGGCGGATGACCCGACGGCGCAGCGGACCCTGATCGCGCCCCGCGACGATGTTCGCCTCGAGGGTGTCGACGCGTTCGCCGACCACCTCGTCGTGCACTACCGCCGGGAGGCGTTGCCCAGGCTCCAACTGTGGCCGATCGTCGCGGGTCAGGGATATGGCGAACCGGCCGAAATCACCTTCGATTCCGAACTGATGGCCTCCGGGCTCGCCGGCAACCCGAACTGGGAGGCGCCGCGGCTGCGGATCGGAGCCACCTCGTTTCTGACTCCGATGCAAATCTTCGACATCGATCTCGCCACCGGACAGCGCAGCCTGCTACGCGAGCAACCGGTGCTCGGCGGCTACCGTCGGCAGGACTACATCGAGCGGCGCGACTGGGCGCTCGCCGATGACGGCACCCGTATCCCGATCTCACTGATCTATCGCGACGGTATCGAATTCCCCGCGCCGACCGTGCTGTACGGGTACGGCGCTTATGAGTCCAGCGAGGACCCCCGGTTCTCCATCGCCCGGCTGTCGCTGCTCGACCGCGGGACGGTGTTCGCGATCGCGCACACCCGCGGCGGCGGCGAGATGGGCCGGCTCTGGTACGAGCGCGGCAAGCTGCTGGAGAAGAAGAACACCTTCACCGATTTCATCGACGCTGGCCGCCATCTCGTGGCGACCGGGCTGACCCGGCCCCGTACTCTCGTCGGCCTGGGCGGCAGCGCCGGCGGACTGTTGATGGGCGCAGTGGCGAACATGGCCCCCGACCTGTTCGCCGGCATCCTCGCCCAGGTCCCGTTCGTCGATCCCCTCACGACGATCCTGGACCCGTCCCTGCCGCTGACGGTGACGGAATGGGATGAATGGGGCAACCCCCTCGAGGACGAGGGCGTGTACTTCTACATGAAGTCCTACTCCCCGTACGAGAACATCGAGGCCAAGGAGTACCCGGCGATCCTGGCGATGACATCGCTCAACGACACCCGGGTGTTCTACGTCGAGCCCGCGAAATGGGTTGCCGCGCTGCGTCACACCAAGACCGACCCGCTGCCGGTGCTGTTGCGCACCCAGATGGCGGCGGGCCACGGCGGCATCAGCGGACGATACGAGCGCTGGCGAGAGGCGGCGTTCCAATTCGCCTGGCTGCTGGCCACCGCTGACCCGGACCGGTTCGGGCCCGACGCCGGACGATAGCCAAAGCACCAACTGTCCTGACATCTGTTCGACACCGGTCGGACACCCGCAGCGGGCAGGATTGCGCCGTGCCAACGGAACTGATCGTCTCCGTCTCCGGAATCAGCGACCGGACACTCACCGGTCTGCACGCATTCAGCCGGTTGCTCGATGATCGGGGCGTCCCGCTGTCGCTGTTCGTGGCGCCCCGTCGCAAAGAGGGCTACCGGCTCGAATCGGATCCGGTGACGGTCGAATGGCTGCGCCGGCGGCGCTCGCTCGGCGACGCGGTCGTCCTGCACGGCTTCGACGAGGCCGCCACGCGCAGGCGCCGCGGAGAATTCGCGTTGCTGCCCGCCCACGAGGCCAATCTGCGGTTGATCGCGGCGGATCGCGCACTGGAACGGATGGGGCTTCGGACCCGGCTCTTTGCCGCCCCCGGATGGACGGCCTCGGCCGGCACCGTCGCGGCATTGCCGCGCAACGGCTTCCGGCTTCTGATCGGTCGGCACGAGTCGACCGATCTCGTCCACGGCGGCTCCGGCGGAGGCCGGATGATCGGCATCGGGGCCGGCTTTCCCAAGGAACCATGGTGGTGCCGCAGCGCGGTATTGCTGGCCGAGCGCGCTGCGCGCCGGGGCGGTTCCGTCCGGCTGTCGATCGCGGCCGGCCAACTCGGCAGGGAGGTTGCCCGCCAAGCGATCCTGGCGGCCGTCGACATCGCACTCGGGCACGGCGCCACCCCGGCGGTGTACCGGTGGGAGTCGGGTCCCGCTCTGTTCCGGGCGGCCTGAGTGCCGGGCGGACGCTAGCGGCCGGTTCCCCCGGCCGTGGTGGCGATACCGCCGTCGACCGGGATGATCGCCCCGTTGACATAGGAACCCGCCCGGCCGGCCAGGAAGACGGCGATACCGGCCATATCGTCGTCGCGGCCGATTCGCCGCATCGGGGCTGCCGCGGCGATCGCCTCGCCGAACGACTCCAGGGTGGCGGCCATCATCTTCGACGGGAACGGCCCCGGCGCGATCGCGTTGACCGTGATGTGCTGCGGGCCGAGCTCTTTGGCCAGCACCCGGGTCAACTGGTGCACGGCGGCCTTGCTGGCGGAGTACGAGTAGGTGGGCATCGGGCTGACCTGGATTCCGTCGATGCTGCCGATGTTGATGACGCGGGCCGGGTCGTCCTGGGTGCCCGCCCGGCGCAGCGCCGGCAGCAGGGCCTGGACCATCCAGAACGGTGACTTGAGGTTCAAGTCCAGCACCCGGTCCCAGGCCGCAGCCGGAAAGGTTTCCAGCGGCTCACCCCAGGTGGCCCCGGCGTTGTTGACCAGGATGTCCAGGGAATCCGAGTCGGTGAGCACCTCGGCGGCCAGTCGTTCGCACTCCGGCTGGCGGGACAGGTCGGCGGGCACGGCGCGCACCGGGCCGAACTCCGACAGCGCGGCCACCGCCCGTTCGCAGGCGTCGGCCTTGCGGGAGCTGAGCACCACGCTGGCCCCCGCCTGCAGCAGGCCGCGGGCGATCATCATGCCGATGCCGCGGGTTCCGCCGGTGACCAGTGCGGTCTTGCCGCCGAGCCCGAAAAGCCTGTCCAGATCCGCTGTGCTCACCTCAGAACCGTACCGAGTTCTCCTCGGTCAACACCCGGAAGTCGGTGTCGCACATCTCGGCCAATCGGCCGTAGAAGATGCCCCGGGCCTCCGGGGCGATGATGCCCTGGTGGATCGGGACGGCGTGGCGCGGCGCCACCGCGCGCAGATAGTCGACGGCCTCGGAGATCTTCATCCACGGGGCGGCCGCCGGGGTGGCCAGCACCTGCACCGGTTCGTCCGGGACGAACAGTGCATCGCCGGGGTGCATCAGCTTCGCGGCATGCTCGCCGTCGCCGACGAGGTAGGAGATGTTGTCGATCACCGGGATCTCGGGGTGGATGACTGCATGTCGTCCGCCGACGCCGCGAATGGTGAGGCCGTCGAGGTCCACCTCGTCTCCGACGTTCACGGCGGTCCACCCGCCCCCGAGCATCGCCGCGGTCTGCGGGTCGGCATACAGCGCCGCCTGGGGGTTGGCCTCGACCAAACTGGGTAACCGTTGCGGATCTGCGTGATCGGGGTGCTGATGGGTGATGAGGATGGCTGACAGCCCGGTGATGCCCTCGAACCCGTGGGAGAAGCTGCCGGGGTCGAACAGCACCCGCGCGACACCGAAGTCGGCCAGCAGACATGAATGACCGAAATGCGTCAAGTCCATGCTTACGATTGTGCGCCAACAGGAGGCGGCGGGATGCGGATAGCCCTGACAGTGGTGCTGGCAGCCGGATGTCTTGCCTTCGCGCCCCCGGTCGCCGCCGACCCCGCCAGCACCTGCCCGCCCGCCTGCAACCGCATTCCGGATACCGCCTGGGTCTCTCCGTCGGCGATACCACTGGACTCCACCTACGACTGGCCGCAACTCGCGGGCCTGGCGGTCACCGCCCGGGCGCCGCGTTTCCGGTTCGAGGAACTTTGTGCGACCCCGGCGAGGCCCGAGGATCCGCGCAACTACGCGATCGCCGAACGGTCGGTGGTATCCAATCCGGCCGGCCGGTGGCAGTTGCAGGCCCAGGTCCTGCATTGGCGCGGTGAGACCTGGCGGGGCGGACAACTCGCTCTGGACGCCTTCGCCGCGGCGGTGTCGACATTGCGGGCCTGCCAGCTGACCCAGGCAGATTCGTCGCCGTCGCTGATCGTCGACCAGCCCGACCGGATGGCCGCGGTGGTGAGCGGACCGGTGATCCTGCATCAGTATCTGGTGGCCGATCCGGTCAACAGCACCCTCACCGAGCTGGCGCTGTGGTCGGATGCACCGCCGCAGGACCCGTGGCCGATGATCACCGACACGACCGTCCTGGATGCGCTCGCCGCGCCGCTGTGCACCGCCTACGTCGGTTCCTGTCCGTGATCCGCCGGTAGGATCAGCGGGCACCGTCCGCCGACGTCAGAGGAGCCTTAGTGGCGCGGGTAGTTGTCACAGTTATGCCCAAAGCCGAGATTCTCGACCCACAGGGCCAGGCTATCGTCGGCGCGCTGGGGAGACTCGGCCACGCCGGCGTCACCGATGTCCGGCAGGGCAAGCGGTTCGAACTCGAGGTGGACGACTCCGTCACCGACGACGAACTGGCCCGGATCGCCGAGTCCCTGCTGGCGAACACCGTGATCGAGGACTGGTCGGTCACCCGGGAGCAGGGGTGAGCGCCCGGGTCGGGGTGATCACCTTCCCCGGAACCCTCGACGACGTCGACGCCGCCCGAGCCGTGCGGCTGTCGGGGGCCGAGCCGGTCAGCCTCTGGCATGGGGACGCCGACCTCAGGGGCGTGGATGCGGTGGTGGTCCCGGGCGGTTTCTCCTACGGCGACTATCTGCGCTGCGGGGCGATCGCGAAGTTCGCCCCGGTGATGGGGGAGGTCGTCGCCGCGGCCGGACGCGGGATGCCGGTTCTGGGCATCTGCAACGGTTTTCAGATCCTCTGTGAAGCAGGGCTGCTGCCGGGGGCACTGACCCGCAACGCCGGACTGCACTTCCTCTGCCGGGACGTGTGGCTGACGGTGGACTCCGTCACAACGGCGTGGACGTCACGCTTCGAGTCCGGGGCCCAGTTGCTGGTGCCGCTGAAGTCCGGCGAAGGTCGCTATGTGGCAAGCGAATCGGTGCTCGACGAACTCGAAGGCGAGGGCCGGGTGGTATTCCGGTACGCGGAGAACCCGAACGGCTCCATGCGTGCCATCGCCGGCGTCAGCTCGGCCAACGGCCGGGTCGTGGGACTGATGCCGCATCCCGAGCATGCCACCGAGGCGCTGACCGGACCGTCGGATGACGGTCTCGGCGTCTTCTACTCGGTGCTCGACGCGGTCCTGGCCGCCTGATATGACCGGGGCCACGGCGCGGGGGCTGTGCGAGTTCGTCGATGCCTCGCCGTCGCCGTTCCACGTCTGCGACACCGTTGCGCACCGGCTGCGGGCCGCCGGCTACACCGAACTCGCCGAGACCGAACGCTGGACCGGGGCCGACGGCGGCCGGTTCTTCACGGTGCGATCCGGCTCGCTGATCGCTTGGCAGGCCGCCCCGGGTCCGGCCCGTCCGTTCCGGATCGTCGGCGGTCACACCGACAGCCCCAACCTGAGGGTCAAACAGCATCCCGACCGGGTCGTCGCCGGCTGGCAGGTGGTGGCCCTGCAGCCCTACGGTGGGGCCTGGCTGCACTCCTGGCTGGACCGTGACCTGGGCCTGAGCGGACGGCTTTCGGTGCGCGACCCGGATGCCGTCGGTGGGGTCGCACACCTGCTGGTCCGGATCGACGAGCCGCTGCTTCGGATTCCGCAGCTGGCCATCCACCTCGCCGAGGACCGCGCCTCGGTGAAAGTCGATCCGCAGCGCCATCTCAACGCGGTCTGGGGTGCCGGCGAGCGACCCAGGTCGCTGCTCGCCGACGTGGCCGGGCGTGCCGGGGTGGCCCCCGGCGACCTGCTCTCGGCGGATCTGATGACCCACGTCGTGGAACCGTCGCGGCTCATCGGCATCGACGAGGACCTGGTCAGTGCGCCGCGACTGGACAACCAGGGCACCTGCTACACCGGGCTGGAAGCGCTGCTGGCCGCCGAACCGGGCGCCTACCTGCCGGTGCTGGCGCTGTTCGACCACGAGGAGGTCGGCTCGACCTCCGACCACGGTGCCCAGTCGGATTTCCTGCTGACCACCCTCGAGCGGATCGTGCTCGCCGACGGCGGTGACCGGCAGGACTTCCTGCGCCTGCTGACCGGGTCGATGCTGGCTTCCGGTGATATGGCCCACGCCACCCACCCGAACTACCCGGACCGCCACGAACCGGGCCATCTCATCGCGGTCAACGGTGGTCCGGTGCTCAAGGTTCAGCCCAACCTGCGCTACGCCACCGACGGCCGCACCGCGGCGGCCTTCGAACTGGCCTGCCGGCAGGCGGGGGTGCCCTTGCAGCGCTATGAGCACCGCGCCGACCTGCCGTGCGGGTCGACGATCGGGCCGATGACCGCCGCGCGCACCGGAATCCCGACCGTCGACGTCGGTGCACCCCAACTGGCGATGCATTCGGCGCGCGAACTCATGGGGGCGGCCGACGTCCCCGCCTACGCCGCCGCACTGCGGGCGTTCCTGTCGCCGGCCGGATGAAACGAGGAGTCCGATGAGCCTGTCGCTGGAGATGGTCACCGTCGATTGCCAGGGCAACGCGTTCTGCGTCGCCGCGCCCCGCGACTGATGCTCTTAGACTCACTCCGTGACCTCCGTCGACACCGTCGCCCACGCGGCAGCCACGCCCGATCAGCCGCAGCCGTACCGGGAACTCGGTCTCAAGGACGACGAGTACCAGCGCATCCGGGAGATCCTGGGACGCCGGCCCACCGACGCCGAGTTGGCTATGTACTCGGTGATGTGGAGCGAGCACTGCTCGTACAAGTCCTCCAAGGTGCATCTGCGCTACTTCGGGGAGACCACCACCGAGCAGATGCGGCGGTGCATGCTCGCCGGCATCGGTGAGAACGCCGGCGTGGTCGACATCGGCGACGGCTGGGCGGTGACCTTCAAGGTCGAGTCACACAACCACCCGTCCTACGTGGAGCCCTACCAGGGTGCGGCCACCGGGGTGGGCGGCATCGTCCGCGACATCATGGCGATGGGGGCCCGGCCGGTGGCGGTGATGGACCAGTTGCGCTTCGGCGCGGCCGACGCCCCCGACACCCGTCGGGTGCTCGACGGGGTGGTCCGCGGAATCGGGGGTTACGGCAACTCGCTGGGACTGCCGAATATCGGCGGCGAGACGGTGTTCGACCCGTCCTACGCCGGCAACCCGTTGGTCAATGCGATGTGCGTCGGTGTGCTGCGCAAGGAGGACCTGCATCTGGCGTTCGCCTCGGGCGCGGGGAACAAGATCATCCTGTTCGGGGCCCGCACCGGCCTCGACGGTATCGGCGGGGTGTCGGTGCTGGCCAGTGATACCTTCGGCGGCGACGAGTCCGGTGCTGCCGGTCGCAAGAAGCTACCCAGCGTCCAGGTGGGCGATCCGTTCACAGAGAAGGTGCTCATCGAGTGCTGCCTGGATCTGTACTCGGCCGGTTTGGTGATCGGCATCCAGGATCTCGGCGGTGCGGGATTATCCTGTGCCACATCGGAGTTGGCCTCGGCCGGCGACGGCGGGATGGCGATCGAACTGGAGAAGGTGCCGCTGCGCGCGGCGAACATGACCCCGGCCGAGGTGCTCTCCAGTGAGTCCCAGGAACGCATGTGCGCGGTGGTCTCCCCGGAGAACGTCGAGAACTTCATGGCGGTATGCCGCAAGTGGGACGTGCTGGCCACCGTCATCGGTGAGGTCGCCGAGGGGGACCGGCTGACGATCACCTGGCACGGGGAGACCGTCGTCGACGTTCCGCCCCGGACCGTCGCCCACGAGGGTCCGGTGTACCAGCGACCGCTGGCGCGGCCGGACACCCAGGACGCGCTGAACGCCGACACCAGCGCGTCGCTGCCGCGGCCGGCCACCGGTGATGAGCTTCGTGCGACTGTGCTTGCGCTGCTGGGCAGCCCGCACCTGTGCAGCCGAGCGTTCATCACCGAGCAGTACGACCGGTACGTGCGGGGTAACACCGTGCTGGCCGAGCACGCCGACGGCGGGGTGCTGCGGATCGATGAGCAGACCCAGCGCGGTATCGCGGTGGCCACCGACGCCTCCGGCCGGTACACCCAGCTCGACCCTTACGCCGGCGCCCAGTTGGCGCTGGCCGAGGCCTACCGCAACGTCGCTGTCACCGGTGCCACCCCGGTGGCGGTCACCAACTGCCTGAACTTCGGGTCCCCGGAGGATCCCGGTGTGATGTGGCAATTCGCCCAGGCGGTGCGTGGACTGGCCGACGGCTGTGCGGCACTGGGTATTCCGGTCACCGGTGGAAATGTCAGCTTCTATAACCAGACCGGCGCCACCCCCATCCTGCCCACCCCGGTCGTCGGGGTACTCGGGGTGATCGACGATGTGCGCCGGCGGCTGCCCACCGGACTGGGCAACGAGCCGGGGGAGACGCTCTATGTCCTCGGTGACACCCGCGACGAGTTCGACGGCTCGATCTGGGCCCAGGTCACCGGCGACCACCTCGGTGGCCTGCCGCCCGCCGTCGACCTGGCCCGGGAGAAGCTACTCGCCGAGGTGCTCACCTCCGCCTCCCGGGACGGCCTGGTCTCGGCCGCCCACGACCTAAGCGAGGGCGGCCTGATTCAGGCCGCCATCGAGTCGGCGCTGGCGGGGGAGACCGGTTGCCGGCTGGTTCTCCCGGAGAACGTCGACCCGTTCGTCTTCCTGTTCTCGGAGTCGGCCGGCCGGGTCCTGGTGGCCGTCCCGCGGACCGAGGAAAGCCGCTTCGTGGCGATGTGCGCAGCCCGCGGGCTGCCCGCGACACGAATCGGTGTCTCCGACGATGGATCGGATTCGGTTGAGGTACAAGGACTTTTCACCGTCACGCTGGAGGAGCTGCGCAACACCTCAGAAGGGGTGCTGCCCAGGCTCTTCGGATGACCCGCTCCTCAGCGGTCGCCTGGGCGTGGCACCTGGTGCGTCTTGACTTCACCGGGATCGTTGTCGCGGCGTTGTTCTTCTGCCTTTCATTGACCCCGTCGCTGCTGCCGCGGGACTGGCTCACCGGCGGGATTATCGGCGGTATCAACGCGGCGATCGGTTACGGGATCGGGGTTCTGCTCGGGGCCGCGGTCCGCACGCTCGTCCTGCGCGGCCGCACCTGGTGGCCGCTTCGACCGCGGGCCCGGCGCATGCTCGCGGTGGCCGTGGTCGCGGTGTCGATCGGTTGCAGCGTGCTGATGCTGGTGCCTGCCGCGTCCTGGCAGCGCGAGGTTGCGGCGTTGATGGGAATCGAGGGTCCGGCAACATCGGAATATCTGCGCACCCTCCTCGTCGCGCTGATGACGGGCGGGTTGCTGATCGCCGTCGCGCGGATGATCAAGGATGCGATCGGACTCCTCGCCCGGATCATGATCCGGCGCTGGGATATCAACGACGAGGTCGCCATGTTCATCGGCACGACGATCGTGGTCATCCTGATCATCACCCTGGTCAACGGTGTGTTGGTGCGTGGCTTCATCGCCGGTGCGAGGGCGGTCTTCCAGCCGCAGAACTCCACCACCCGGCCGGGTGTTGAACAACCCGTCCAGCCCGAAAGGTCCGGTAGCCCAGATTCTTTCGCGCCGTGGAACACTTTGGGTTTCCAGGGACGCAACTTCGTCGGAACCGGGCCGACGGCAGCCGAACTCACCGATCTCAACGGGCGTCCGGCCAGGGAACCGATCCGGATCTACGCGGGCCTGCAGTCCGCCGACACCACCGAGAGCCGGGTCGCGGTGCTGCTCTCGGAGTTGCAGCGCACTCGGGCCTTCGAGCGCAGGCTCCTGGTCATCATCCCGACCACCGGAACGGGCTGGGTGGACCCGGTGGCGGCCAGGGCGATCGAATCGATGTACAACGGGGACACCGCGCTGGTGGCCATGCAGTACTCCTATCTGCCCAGCTGGATCTCGTTTCTCGCCGACCAGCAGAAATCCGTCGAGGCGGGCCGGGCCATGGTGGACGGAATCCACCAGCGGTGGCTGCGGTGGCCCGCGGAGACCCGGCCGGACCTCGCCCTGTACGGCGAGAGCCTGGGCGCGATGGCCGGCCAGGGCGCGTTCGGATATCTGCCGGATGTTGCGGAGATGAATTTCTCCGCGGTGCTCTGGGTCGGGCCGCCCAACTCCAGCCGGCTGTGGCGGGCGATCACCGACCGTCGCGATCCGGGCACCCCCGAGGTCCAGCCGCGCTATGACAACGGTCGCACCGTCCGCTTCGCCCAGGCCTCCGGTGCCGCCGAGATCGCGGCGGTCGCCGCCCTCCCGCCGTGGGGCCGCACCCGGGTGCTGTTCCTGCAACACCCCTCCGACCCGGTGGTGTGGTGGTCCCCGGACCTGCTGTTCGACAAGCCGGATTGGCTGCGCGAACCGCCGGGGTTCGACCGCAGCCCGTCGATGCGCTGGTATCCGATCATCACGTTCTGGCAGGTGAGCGCCGATATGGCGGGCAATGTGACCAACTCCGCCGGCACGCCGACCGGACACGGCCACAACTACGGCGACAGCCAGCTCGACGGTTGGGTGGCCGTCGCCGCCCCGGAGGGGTGGACGGACGGCGACACCGACCGGATCCGGCGATCACTGGAGAAGCTGATCTCCGCCGGCGGCCCGGAGTTCGCATGAGCCAGCCGCGGTCCCGGCGGGGGCAGGCGCTGGGTCTGGCCGCCGCGCTGGTCGGGTGGAGTTTCACCGCCGGTCTGCAACACCCGTGGCGGCGGCACCCGTTGGCGCAGGCCGCCCTCGGGACCACGCTGGCGGTGGCGGCCCGGGCGCCGCTGGGTCTGCGCCCGCCCCACGCCGGTTCCGGTCTTCGGCTGGGCGCCGCGACAGCGGGACTCGTCGCTGCGGGGGTGATCATCGGCAGTGCGCTACCGCGGGTTCGCACCGGGATGGCCGCGCGCGAACTGCCGCAGCGGCCTTGGCACTGGCTCGTGGTGGAGATCCCGCTGGGCACCGTGTGGTCGGAGGAGACCGCCTTCCGCGGCGCGCTGGCGACCCTGGCGGCAGGCGGCTTCGGGCCGGCCGTGGGCCGGCTGGTTCAGGCGGTCACATTCGGGCTCAGCCACGTCCCGGATGCACGGGAGACCGGTTCGCCCGTGCTGGGCACGGTGGCCGTCACCGGGCTGGCCGGATGGGTGTTCGGTCTGCTGGCTGATCGTTCCGGCAGCGTTCTGGCTCCGATGCTGGCTCACCTGGCGATCAATGAGGCCGGCGCGGTGGCCGCTCTGGCGGTCCAGCGGTCGATCCGGGGCGGGCCGTGAGCCGGCGGGTCGATCCGCAGGCCGCCGGCGACGCCGTGCTGGCCGTCCAGGCGTGGCTGCGCAGCCAGCCGGGTGCCGAGCCGGACCGGGCTGAGATCGCCGCAGCGGTCCGACTCACCGCCCGCATGCTGGCCGCGCTGGCACCCGGCGCCAGCGTCGAGGTGCGGGTGCCGCCGTTCGTTGCGGTGCAGTGCATTCCGGGTCCACGCCATACCCGCGGTACGCCGCCGAACGTGGTAGAGACGGACCCGCGGACCTGGCTGTTGCTGGCAACCGGCCTCCGGACCTTCGCCGATGCCGCAGCCGATGGGTCGCTGCGGCTGTCCGGGGCCAGGGCAGCGGAGATTGAATCCTGGTTTCCGCTGGTCAGGCCGGGTGGCGACGGGACCCGGTGAAACGTGGTCGTTCAATTCTCGATTTAGGGGCGGCTCCCCGTAGACTCAAGCCGTCGCCGACAGTGGAGCAGCCCATATCGTGACTGACCAACAAGAAAACGAACCTCGGGAAGAGTGCGGCGTCTTCGGCGTCTGGGCTCCCGGCGAGGAAGTCGCCAAGCTCACCTACTACGGCCTTTACGCGTTGCAGCATCGCGGTCAGGAGGCCGCCGGCATCGCCGTCGCGGACGGGTCCCAGGTGCTGGTGTTCAAGGACCTCGGTCTGGTCAGCCAGGTCTTCGACGAGCAGACCCTGGGCGCCATGCCCGGTCATGTCGCCATCGGTCACTGCCGCTACTCGACCACTGGGTCCACGACGTGGGAGAACGCTCAGCCGGTGTTCCGCAACACCGCGGCCGGCACCGGAGTCGCGTTGGGGCACAACGGCAATCTGGTCAACACCACCGAACTGGCCAACCGGGCCCGCAAGGCCGGGTTGATCAACCACAACATGCCCGGCGCGGCCACCACCGATTCCGACATCCTCGGCGCGCTGCTGGCCGGCGGTGCGGCCGACACCAGCATCGAGCAGGCTGCGCTGGAACTGCTGCCCGGTGTGCGGGGGGCGTTCTGCCTGGTGTTCATGGACGAAACCACGCTCTACGCCGCGCGCGACCCGTATGGCGTCCGGCCGCTGTGCCTGGGCCGACTGGACCGCGGCTGGGTGGTGGCCTCGGAGACCGCCGCCCTGGACATCGTCGGCGCCTCCTTCGTCCGTGATATCGAGCCCGGCGAGTTGCTCGCCATCGACGCCGATGGCGTGCGCTCAAGCCGGTTCGCCCCGCCCACCCCGAAGGGCTGCGTATTCGAATACGTCTACCTGGCCCGGCCGGACAGCGTCATCGCCGGGCGGTCTGTGCACGCCACCCGGGTCGATATCGGCCGGCGACTGGCACGCGAGAAGCCGGTGGACGCCGACCTGGTGATCGGCGTGCCGGAATCCGGCACCCCGGCCGCGGTGGGCTACGCGCTGGAATCCGGAATCCCGTTCGGTCAGGGCCTGATGAAGAACGCCTACGTCGGGCGCACCTTCATCCAGCCGTCTCAGACCATCCGGCAACTGGGCATCAGGTTGAAGCTCAACCCGCTCAAAGAGGTCATCCGCGGGAAGCGCCTGATCGTCGTCGACGACTCGATTGTGCGGGGCAACACCCAGCGCGCCCTGATCCGGATGCTGCGCGAGGCCGGCGCGGTCGAGGTGCATGTGCGGATCGCCTCACCGCCGGTGAAGTGGCCCTGCTTCTACGGTATCGACTTCGCCACGCCCGCTGAACTCATCGCCAACGCGCCCGGAACCCAGACCGAGGACGGCGAGATGCTCGAATCGGTCCGCCAGGCGATCGGCGCCGACACCCTGTCCTACATCTCCAAGCAGGAGATGATCGCGGCCACCGAGCAGCCCGCGAGTCGGCTGTGCTGCGCGTGCTTCGACGGTGACTACCCGATCGAGTTGCCCAGCGCCAACGCTCTGGGCAAGAACGTGGTGGAGAACATGCTGGCTGCAGTGCAGGCCGATAACGACAACGCGTCGGCGCTCAGTCGGCCCTGAATTATCTATCTGACCGCCGAGGTCACCTTTTTTACCCGCCGGTCCAGCGCGACGGCCTGCAACGGGCGCCCCGCGTACCAATACGCGCGCCCGACCAGCCCGCGAGGATAGAAAATCGCCCGCTGCTCGTAGCGGCTGCCGGTGCCTTCCGGGGTGATGCGCACTTCCAGCCACCGGTCGCCGGGGCCGCTGCGGGCCGATCTGAGCTTGAGCAGACCTGGTTCACGCTCCTCGACCTTCCAATGTTTGGGCAGGCTGCTCTCGACGGCCTTCCACAATTGGTCGGGGTTTGCGGTGGTGTGCAACGCGCGGGTGTCGGTGTAGACCACCTCGCCGGCCCACTCCGGGTCGCTGGGCAGTTGGGCGGCGGTGCCGGTGTTCCAGGTGGTTTCCACCTCGCCGCGGGCGATCCTCGCCAATGCCAGCGACACTGAGCGCCGATACGGGGTCAGCCCGCCCTCGGGCGGCGGGATGATGGTGTCGATGTCGTGGTTACTCATCACCGCGTCGCAGTGCAGGGACTCCACCAGAGGCCGCGCCAGTCCCGCGGGGATCGGGGTCACCAACCCCACCCACAGCGAGGCGATGCGGGGGGTCAGCACCGGCAGAACCAGAATCCGGCGTGGATGCAACCCTGCCACCTCGGCGTAGACCTGCATCATGTCGCCGTACTCCAGCACGTCCGGCCCGCCGATGTCCCACTCCCGGGATTCGGGCACCGGGCAGGTGGCGGCGGCCACCAGGTAGTGCAGGACGTCGCGGATGGCGATCGGCTGAATCTTGTTGTGCACCCATTTGGGGGTGGTCATCACCGGAAGCCGGTCGGTGAGGTGGCGGACCATCTCGAATGACGCAGAACCCGATCCGACCACCACACCGGCTTGCAGGACAATGGTCTCGATTCCCGACGCGATGAGGATCTGGCCGACGGTGGTGCGCGAACCCAGGTGCTCGGACAGCTCAGCGCCCTCCGGGTGCAGGCCGGACAGATAGACGATGCGGCGCACCCCAGCCTTGCGGGCGGCGTTGACGACATTGAGTGCCGCACGCCGCTCCTCGGCCGCGAAGTCCTTCTCGAACCCCATGGAATGCACCAGGTAGTAGACGACGTCGATGCCCTCGAAGGCAGCCTCCAGCGAGGCCACGTCGCCGAGATCGCCGCGGGCGACCTCGATGCGATTGCGCCACGGCACGTTCGCGAGCTTGTCGGGATTGCGGGCCAGCGCCCGTACCTCGAAGCCGCTGTCAAGCAGTCGCGGCACCAGTCGCCCGCCGATATACCCGGTGGCGCCGGTCACCAGACACCGCTCAGCGCCCACCTCAACCTCCTGTCCAAGCCTCACCGACATTCAAGCCACCCCGTGCACCATGGCGCAGCGGGTGCGGGGTTTCCGTCACACCGCCGTCAGGAAATCTGAGATTCCGCCGCACCCCTCCTAGGGTGTCACAGCCACAACCGAACCGGGGTCGGGAAGCCACTGTTGGCCGGGACACCGCACCGGAACCGATGTTGCTGGCGATGATGGACGGCCGTATCACCCGCGATGCCCGCTGAGCGGCCACAATGGGCGCATGGGTTTCAGCGGTTGGCCGATCGAGGCCGTCGAGTTCTACGAGGGTCTGCAGGCCGATAATTCCAAGGTCTACTGGCAGGCCCACAAGGACGTCTACGAACGGTGTGTACGCGCTCCGATGGAACAGCTGTTGGCCGAACTCGCCGATGAGTTCGGTCCCGGCAAGCTTTTCCGGCCGTACCGAGATGTGCGGTTCAGCGCGGACAAGACGCCGTACAAGACCAATTGCGCCGCCACCCTGGGCCGCAGCTACGTGTCATTCTCCGCGGAGGGGCTGTCGGCCGGCGGCGGTCTCTACATGCCCGACGCCGCTACGCTCCGGCAGTACCGAACCGCGGTGGACCGGGACAAGTCCGGCACCGAACTTGTCCGGATCGTCGCCGACCTGCACGCCGCCGGTTATCAGACGATGGCCCATGAGGTTCTCAAGACCACGCCCCGTGGCTTTCCCGCCGACCATCCCCGGATCGAACTGTTGCGGCACAAGGGCATCGCCATGATGAAGACCTGGCCGGTGGGAGCTTGGCTCGGCACGGCCAAGGCGCGGGACCGGGTGCTGGCCACCCTGCGGGCGGGTGGGCCGCTCAACGAGTGGCTGACCCGCTATGTCGGCTGACCCGGGACCCCGGTCGGGCCGGCCGTCGAAACCGATGTACGACCTCGTGGTGGTGGGGGCCGGGATCGTCGGTCTGGCCACCGCCCGGGAATGGGTGTCACGACGCCCGCAGGACTCGGTGGCAGTTCTGGAACGCGAACACGCACCGGCGCTGCACCAGAGCGGGCACAACTCCGGGGTGATCCACGGCGGCATCTACTACCAGCCCGGCTCGCTGAAGGCGAGGTTGTGCGTCGAGGGCGCCCGACTGATGTACGAGTACTGCGAGCGCAACGCGATCCCCCATCGGCGGTGCGGAAAGCTGATCGTGGCGCTGGATTCCGGCGAACTGCCCCGACTTGACGAGTTGGAGGCGCGGGGAATCGCCAACGCCGTCCCGGGTCTGCGGCGCATCAGCGGCGGTGAGATCCCCGATATCGAGCCGAACGCCGTCGGCCTGCAAGCTCTGCACGCACCGAATACCGGAATCGTGGACTACGGGGAGGTCGCCCGGACCATCACCGCCGAATTGCGGTCCTACGGTGTGACGGTGCGCTTCGGCACTCCGGTGGAGTCGATCGACGCAGAGGGCCCCGCAGTGGTCCGGACTCGCGCCGGTCCGCTGACCGCGCGGTCGGTCATCGTCTGCGCGGGTTTGTGGGCCGACCGGCTCGCGCGGCGGTCCGGAGCGCCGCGCGATCCGCAGATCGTCCCCTTCCGGGGTGCCTACCTGGGTCTCAAGCCGACCATGGCCGGGCAGGTGAACGGAATGATCTACCCGGTACCGGATCCTGCGCTGCCCTTCCTGGGCGTGCACATCACAAAACACATCAACGGTCAGGCCACCCTCGGGCCGACAGCCATGATGGCGGCTGCCCGCGACGCCTACCTGCTGCGACACCTGAACCTGCGCGACACCTGGGAATCCTTGACCTGGCCCGGCACCTGGCGGGTCGCGCGGCGGTACTGGCCGGTCGGCCTTGCCGAAATGCGGATGGCCGCCAGTCGGCGCGCCTTCGTGGGGGCCGCCGCCCGGTACCTGCCTGGACTGTCGGTCGCCGATCTGGACGGCAGCTCCCATGCCGGCGTGCGCGCCCAGGCCGTGGGACGGGACGGGACGCTGGTCGATGACTTCGTCATCTCCGGCGAACACTCTCTTTCGCACCTTCGCAACGCCCCCTCACCAGCGGCGACCTCAGCGTTCGCGTTAGCCGGGGAACTCGTTGACCGGGTCCTGGAACGGTCGATGGGCAAGGGCTGACCGGTTCGCAATCGGCGACCGGTAGCCTTAGCGCCGATGTCCGGCGAGTCGACGAGCAATGAACGTGCGGAGGATGCCCGCGTCTCCTACGCGTCCGCCGGGGTTGATATCGAAGCCGGCGACCGCGCCGTCGAGTTGTTCAAGCCGCTGGCCATGCGAGCCACCCGGCCGGAGGTGCTTGGCGGACTGGGCGGATTCGCCGGGCTGTTCGCGCTGCGCGGGGATTATCGGGAACCTGTGCTGGCCTCGTCCACCGACGGCGTCGGCACCAAACTGGCGGTCGCCCAGGCCATGGACAAGCACGACACCGTCGGATTGGACCTGGTCGCGATGGTGGTCGACGATCTCGTGGTCTGCGGGGCGGAACCGCTTTTCCTGCAGGACTACATCGCGGTCGGACGTACCGTTCCGGAGCGGGTCAGTGCCATCGTCTCCGGAATCGCCGAGGGGTGTGTCATCGCCGGGTGCGCGCTGCTCGGCGGTGAGACCGCTGAACATCCGGGCCTGATGGAACCCGATCACTACGACATCTCCGCAACTGGAGTCGGGGTGGTCGAGGCTGATGACGTGCTGGGGCCCGACCGGGTTCGTCCCGGCGACGTGATCATCGCCATGGGTTCATCCGGCCTGCATTCCAACGGCTACTCATTGGCTCGCAGGGTGCTGCTGGAGATCGACCGAATGGATTTGGCCGGCCATGTCGAGGAGTTCGGCCGAACCCTCGGTGAGGAGATGCTCGAGCCGACCCGCATCTATGCCAAGGACTGCCTGGCGCTGATCGCCGAAACCCAGGTCCGAACGTTCTGCCACGTCACCGGTGGCGGACTGGCGGGCAACCTGGAAAGGGTCATCCCGAACGGTCTGGTCGCCGAGGTCGACCGTGGAAGCTGGACGCCCGCCCCGGTGTTCGGGCTGATCGCCCAACGCGGTCGGGTCGAACGCGCCGAAATGGAGAAAACGTTCAACATGGGTGTCGGCATGGTCGCCGTCGTGGCGCCGGCGGACACCGACCGGGCACTGGCGGTGCTGACTGCCCGTCACCTGAACAGCTGGGTATTGGGTGTCGTCGACAAGGGCAAGGACGGCCCGAGAGCCAAACTGGTCGGGCAACACCCGCGGTTTTAGATCAGGACGGACCTTTCGGGCCCGGTCGGCCCGCTCAGGGCCGCCAGTCGTCCTCGTCGTCGTGCGGTTCGTCGAAACCGTTGCTCGAGGGCCCGGGTGCAGTGCCTCCCGGGCTGGCAAGCTCCTGGCGGAGCCGCTCGAAATCGGTTTGCGGAGAGCTGTATTTCAGCTCTCGGGCAACCTTGGTCTGCTTTGCCTTAGCCCGGCCGCGGCCCATGGGGGAACCCCCTCGCGCAATAACGGAGCGGCCTGAAACCAGGCGGCTCCGATCTAATGTCGTATTCGTCCTGTCCACACTTTACCGTGCCGCTCCCCGAAGTGCGGGCAGGCCCGTTCACCCAGCGGCGAACGGGTCCGGTAACGCCCGATTCGGCCAGCGCGTCACCTGCCGCCGCGCAGCCGTTCCACCGCTAGCCGGCCCGCCCCGATCCCGTCGGTGGCAGGGAGCGAGTCGGCGTCGATCGATGCCGGGACCACCTGCTCGCCGCCGGTGGTCAACGCGGTATCGGCGGTCACCCCGCGCTTGAGAAGTGCCAGTGCGATGGGGCCCAGGTCGACGTGGTCGATGACGGTGCCGAGCCGCCCGACCTGCCGGTCACCGGCCAGCACGGGGTCTCCGGTCGCCGGCCGATCCACCGAGCCATCGAGATGCAGCAGGACCAGCATTCGCGGCGGACGGCCGAGGTTGTGCACCCGGGCCACCGTCTCCTGGCCGCGATAGCAGCCCTTGTCCAGGTGCACCGCGGAGCCGATCCAGCCCACCTCGTGCGGAATCGTCCGGTCGTCGGTGTCCACTCCGAGGCGGGGGCGCAGCGCCGCCACCCGGCGTGCCTCGTAGGCCCAGATTCCGGCGCGCCGGACCCCGACGGCGGCGAGGGTGTCCAGCCATGCCGGAATCCTGGTCCGGGGAACCAGTAGGTCGAGCTCCACCTGATCGCCACCGGCGGGCATCCGGCGGACGAATCCGCCACCCGGCAGCGCGACAGCTGTCGATTCCGCCGGTAACTCGTCGAGACCGAGCGCCGCCGGAACCCCCGGTTCCGCCAGCCTCGGGCCGATCAGGGACAACACACCGAGGTCGGCTGCGGCAGGTTGAACGTCGGACCAGAACACCATCTTCTGCAGGTAGGCCAGCAGCGGCTCGCCCCGCCACGGCTCGGTGTCCAGATAGGTGGTGCCGGCCAGGTCGGTCTGCTGCCAGTGATCCTCCACCCGGCCCTGACCGTCCAGGCTGAGGTTCTCGGTGCAGGCGCCGTCGGGCAGGTCGGCGACGTGCTGGGTCGAGATCGAGTGCAGCCAGCTGAGCCGGTCGGCCCCGGTCAGTGTGATGACGGCTCGGTGTGAGCGGTCGACCACCACCGCATCGTGCTCGGCGAGGCGTTGCTCACCCAGTGGATCGCCGTAGTGCCACACGGCTCCTGCATCGGGCGAGGTATCCGGTGCTGGCACGGCTGACATGCCTCAACTGTACGAGCCGACAAGTAGGCTCATGCTCCATGTCCGGCCGGCCCGCTGTGCTCGTCACCCTTGACGGCGAGGTCCGTGATCCGGGAGAGCCGTTGCTGTTCGGTGATGATCTCGCAGCGGTCCGCGGCGACGGCGTCTTCGAGACCCTGTTGGTGCGAGACGGCAGTGCCTGCCTGCTGGAATCTCATCTGCGCCGGCTCGCACATTCGGCGGCGATGCTGGATCTGCCGGCGCCCGACCGGGACGCCTGGCACCGGGCCGTCGACGCCGCGGTGGCCCAGTGGGCCGCACAGACTCTCGACGAGGGTGCGCTGAGGCTGGTCTACAGCCGCGGGCGGGAGAGCGGCTCCGAGCCGACCGGCTATCTGACCGTCAGCGCGCTGCCGCAGCGGGTACGGGCCTCCCGCACCGACGGGGTGGCCGCGGTGCTGCTGGACCGGGGGCTGTCGGCCACCGGAGTCCAGACCATGCCGTGGCTGCTGGCCGGCGCCAAGACGCTGTCCTATGCGGTGAACATGGCCGCGCTGCGCCATGCCGCCGTCCTCGGCGCCGACGATGTCATCTTCGTCAGCTCCGACGGCTACGTCCTGGAAGGCCCGCGGTCGACGGTGGTGATCGCGGTGGCCGGGGCCGACGGCAGGCCCTGTTTCCTGACCCCGCCGCCCTGGTATCCGATCCTGCGCGGCACCACCCAGCAGGCGTTGTTCGAGGTCGCACGAGCCACCGGCTATGACTGCGACTACCAGGCCCTGAGGCCCGCTGATCTGGCTGCGGCACAGGGTGTCTGGCTGATATCGAGCATCACGTTGGCTGCCCGGGTCCGCGCTTTGGACGGTCGCCCGCTTGCGCCCGCCGGGCTGCACGCCGAGATGGCCGCTCTTGTCGACGCCGCCGTCATCAGCGATCGTCGTTGATTCGCTGTCCGCGCCTCCGCCGTTGATTCGCTGTCCGCGCCTCCGCCGTCGATTCGCTGTCCGCGCCTCCGCCTTCGATTCGCTGTCCGCGCCTCCGCCTTCGATTCGCTGTCCGCGAAAAACCCTTGGCGCAGCGGGCCGTCCGCGAGTACGGTCTGCGGTACACAAGGAAGGAGGTGGTCCGGAACTTTGAGTACTACGTGGACATGTGAGGTGGCTGCCCGCTAGCAGCACTGAAATGCCGGATCACCCGCGTTCGTGTGCGCAGGCGAATCCCAGGCAGCTACCCGGCCCCCGAGCCCCTGGTCCGTCCAACCTGGAAACCACGGCTCGGGGGCCGCTCCATGTCCGGGGTCCGCTCAGGTTGCCCGGCCGCGTCCGGGGCGGCGGCGCAGGCCGGCGGCCCGCTCGAGTTCGACCAGTGCCGGCTCTATCCCGTCGGCCAGCTCACGGATGTCATCGGCGATCTCCGGTGTGGTGACGAAGCCGAAGTCCATCCAGTCGCGATAGCTGAAACAAGTGATGTTCAATCCGACGTCCATCAACAGCGGCCCGATCGGGGTGAACCGCTCCAGCGCGGCCCCCGCGACGTACAGCGGTACGGGTGGGCCGGGAACGTTGGACACCACCAGGTTGATCGGGGGCACGTTCTCACCGAGCCGGCTGGCGGTGAAGGCGCGGGCGGCCAACCGGAACAGCCCCGGCGGGGTGGTCTCGGTCAACCCCATGATCTGGTGGGCCGTCATCGCATCAGCCATCTGTTTGGCCGCCTGAGAGGCGTGGTAGACGCTGCGAATCCGCTCGGCCGGGTCGGCGATCTCGGTAGGCAGGGCCACCGTCATCGACGCGATGGCGTTGCCGACCGCCGTGGGGTCGGTTCGCGTCGATACCGGGACCTGAGCGATCAGCGGGCGATCCGGCAGTTCGCCACTGACGTCCAGGTAGGACCGCAGGGCGCCGGCCACCACCGCCAGCACGACATCGTTGACCTTGACCCGGTAGGCGTCCTTGACCGCTTTGACCCGATCCAGCGAGATCCGGGCAGCGCTGAACCGGCGCTGCTGCGAGATCGGAGCATTGAATCTGGTGTACGGCGCCTCGAAATAGCCCGGCGGTTTCTCTGGAATGCTGCGAATCGCGAGTTGCTGGCGCACGGTCTGGTCGAGCAGTCGGAGGATTCGGTACGGGGTCATGATCGCGACGTTCACCGCTGCGCCAAGCATTCGGAGTTCGAACCGCGGTGGACCGCCCAGTCCGAGGGCCTCGGGCGCCTCAGCCGGCGGCCTGGGCTCGGGCGCGAGGTCGAAGAGGATCTCGGTGATCCCGGCCCCGGAGACCCCGTCGACCAGACAGTGGTGAATCTTGGTCAACAGCGCGACCCGTCCTCCCTTCAGTCCCTCGATGAACCACATCTCCCACAACGGTTTGGAGCGATCGAGTTTGTAGGACCACAGTCGCGCCACCAGTTCGTCGAGTTCGGCACGGCCGCCCGGCGAGTGCACCGCAATGTGGCGGATGTGGAACTCGAGGTCAAGGCCGTCGTCATCGACGTACCACGGGCGATCCAGCCCGAAGGGCACCTCGGCGACCCGGTAGCGCAGTTGCGGAAGCTCAGCCAACCGCTCGCCGACGATCCGGCGCACGTGGTCGACGGAGAAGCCCGGAACTTCGCGAGGATCGCAGATCGCCAGCGCGCCGATGTGCATGTGCCAGGCCGGCGTCTCGGCGAACCAGAACGCCGCATCCACACTGGACATCCGGGGCACATGGCCCAGCGTAGGTCAGGGTGTGGCCGGTCCGGGGGCCAATGTCGAGCAAGCTTTCATCGCTTTGTCCCAGGACTCCTGGTCGACTCCGGGCGGCGGGCCGAGCACCGCCGGGCCGCCGCCGGAATCTGACACGCCGTGGGTCTGTAGACATTCGGCGAGGGATCCATGCCCCGCGGGTGTCGGGGCCGGCGGGGAGGTTTCCGGCGGCGTGGATGTCGAGGAGCATCCGGCGACGACGAGCGCAGCGGCCGTGACCGCCAGTGTTGCGCGCCTCATCCGACGTGCCTGGACAGCCGCGCTGACAGGTGCGGAACCAGGCCTCCGTCGGCGTCGACCCGTTCTTCCACATAGGCCAGGTCGCCGCCCTCGACGATGCCGTAGAGGCGCTTGGCGCCGCCGACCAGGACGCCGGACTTGCTGCGCGCCAGGGCGTCAGTCACCAGTTCCCACGAGGACTGGGTACGGGGGTGACCGTAGAACAGTTCGACATACCCCGACGAATGGGCCAGCAGCAGCTCGATGGCCTGCGACTCGCCGGGGTCGGCCGGGTCGTGGACGAAGCGCCAGAACCCGGTTTCGCGCAGGCCCTGGCCGTGGTACTCGCCGTCCTCGTCGAGCCGCCAGGAACGTGCCTCCCAATTGAGGTAGTCGCCGCCGTCATGGGAGACGATGATCTGCTGGCCGAACCGGTAGTCGCCGTGCGGGCCGCGACCCTCGCCCTCCCCGCGCCACACGCCCACCAGTGGTAGCAGCGCCAACAGCGCGTCATTCAGGTTAGCGCCGAGGCGGAGGTTGGCGGTGTCGGCGACCGGGAGATCGTCGAAGACCGGGATATTGCGCACGGCGGTCTGCTTGGCGCGTTCAGCGGCCGCGGCCAGGGCCCGGTCGCCGCTGCCCTTGATGTCGCCGGTGTTCACGACTCGTCGGTGATCAGTCGGTACACCGCGTAGACCGCGAACCAGGTGATGACGATGACCGCCAGAACAAGCAGAATCTCGAAGAAGAGCACCACGGCTGGAGTTTATCGCGATCTCGACGCTAAGCGACCTTGATATCGATCCGGTGGATGCCGGCGCCGGCCGGGGCGACGGTGGCATCGCCGTTGCCGGAGGCCGACAGCACCCGAACCGTCCAGGTGCCGGGTGCGGCGAAGAACCGGAAGTCACCGTTGGCCGTCGCGAACAACTCCGCGGTGAACTCATCGGTGGCGTCCAGCAGACGGACCGAGGCACCGCCGACGGTATGGCCGGAGTCGTCGACGACGCGTCCGGTGATGACCGTCTCCTTGTTCAGGTCGACGTGCGGCGGCAGGGTCAACCGCTGATCGTGCGTGGTGTTCGGTGTGCGGTCCACGGTCATCGCCCCGTCCCGGCGGGCGCCCCGCCGATGGTCCGGAGGTGTGCGACCAGCGGGTAGATCTGGCAGCCGAGGCATATCCCGAACGCCGCGTTGAGGAACGCGGCGGCCAGTGCGAGCGCGGTGGCGATGACACCCACCAAGGGCGCGCCGAAGACGAACCCGACTACGCCGACGGATGCGAACAGCAGACCGACGAATTGTGCGAATCGCAACGGCTGCACCGGTTCCCGCTCGGTTGCGGGTCCGATTCGGGGAGCCACCAGGGTGGCGAACAGCACGCCGTACGGGTGCCGGCGCGGACCGCTTAACGCGCCGACCGCGAAGGCCAGGGCCTGAGCGGCCAGGATGACGGCCGCGGCGGTCGGCCCGACGGCGGACAGGACAAGTACCGCCAGCAGGACGGCGGTGGTGATCCAGGCGGCGAATCGGGGTCCACGCACGTCGACCTGGTCGAAGGTGCGGGCCTGCTGGGTAACGATCGACATGAACGGATACTCCTGTTGTTGTTGGTCGCAGGGCTGGGTGAGACAGACCACTGGGGCACTGCTGCGGAGAACGACGAACGCGAGAAGGCGTGGTTGCTCAGCAGCTACAACAACAGCAACAACCCGCGGTGCGGCACAGATCCACTGCGCGGCGCTTGGTGAGCATCTGCTCGAGACGGGAAGTCACGGTGAGGATGATACCCACTAACCGGGGCTTCAGGTCAACAACGGTTCCAGGGCCGCCTTCAGGTCGCTGGCTTTCGGCACGCCGCTGGAGCGGTAGCGCTGGCGGCCGTCGGCATCGAAGATGAACGTTGTCGGCAGTGACAGCACCGACAGCCTGCGGGCCGCCGCGGGATTGTCGTCCATGTCGATCTCCACATGTGTCACCCGCGGCAGATCGGCCACGACCTGCTCAATCACCCGGCGTACCGCCCCGCAGGGCCCGCACCAGACCGCGGTGAAGTGGACCACGGTCGGCCCGGTGCCGGACAGGCCGAGACCGGCCGTGTCGAGATCACCGGGGTGCTCGGTGTCCTGCAGCACGCCGTGGCGGCGGTTGTGCAGGACGCCGATCACAGCTGCGAGGCCCAGGGCGGCTGCGATCGCGGCCCCGGCGGTGACTGTTGCGCTCATATCTGGTTGAAACCATCCAGGCGCACGGTGATGTCCTCGGTGATGCCCTCGATGATGATGTCCGATCCGCGTGCGCCCTGCGCGGTGGGGCGTAAGCCGAATGGCAGCCGCTGGCCCGGCATCGTGGCTCCGAACGCGCCGAGGACGGCGGCCCGCTTATCGTCGGGTACGTCTTGATCGGCGGTGTTGGGACCGGTGGCGATGCCGGTCGGAGTGAAGACCAAAGTGGTCCGGTCCGGGCCGGCGATGGACAGATCGACCGTCACGCTGACCAGTTCGTCGAACCCCGCCTTGGTCGGGGTGCCGGTGAACACCAGGCCGTTGTTGCCCGAGATGCCTGATTCGGTGGTGCCTCCGGTGGCGTCGTTGGTGTCCTTGGCAGGTGCCTCGACGTTGAGGTCTTTGATGCCAATGAAACCGCCCACGTGTCGGGAGTCGATGATGATCCGGCTCTCCAGCTTGCCCACCGGCAGGTCGGCGTCCGGCCGCATCAGCCAGGAGGCCTGCGACAATCCGATGTCGTGCATGGTGGCCTCGAGTGTGACCTTGCCCACGGCCGGATGCTGCACGCCGCCGGCTTTGATCTCCAACTCGCTGTAGCGGTGCCGCAGGGCCTGCGGGACGAACGGGAAGCCCAGGATCGCGACCCAAGGATCGAACTGCAGGCCTGCCGCGGTCCGGACGTGGCGCGCCAGCTGGTATTCGGCGTAGATGGCCGCGCCCGTGTCGGCGCCGACGGCGCCCAGGCCGACCGCCATCGCGGAGGCGCCTATCGCGGTGATCAGCTTTCGCACCCGGTCATTCTCGCCTACCGCCAACGGTCGCCGTCCGGATCGGCGAAACAGCAGGTCGCACGTTACAGTTGCAGCAAACTGGGAGAGTTCGTTGGACCTGTTGCTGCTCACCGCCGACCCCGACCCGGAGTCGGTTCTGCCCTCGCTGGCGCTGCTTGCGCACACCGTGCGCTCGGCGCCGACCGAGGTTTCGTCGCTGCTCGACGCGGGGTCGGCCGATGTCGCGATCGTTGATGCGCGCATCGACCTGGCCGCCGCCCGGGGACTGTGCCGGTTGCTCGGCACCACCGGCGCTCCGGTGCCGGTGGTTGCGGTGGTCAACGAGGGCGGTCTGGTCGCGGTGAACATCGACTGGGGTATCGACGAGATCCTGCTGCCGGGTACCGGACCGGCTGAGATCGACGCCCGGCTGCGCCTGCTCATCGGCCGGCGTGGCGGAATGGCGGCCCAGGAAAGCGCCGGCAAGGTAAGTCTGGGCGAGTTGGTGATCGATGAAAGCACCTACACCGCCCGGTTGCGCGGCCGCCCGCTGGATCTGACCTACAAGGAATTCGAGCTGCTGAAGTACCTCGCCCAGCATGCCGGCCGGGTGTTCACCCGCGCCCAGTTGCTGCAGGAGGTGTGGGGGTATGACTTCTTCGGTGGCACCCGGACGGTCGACGTGCACGTGCGCCGGTTGCGGGCGAAGCTGGGCCCCGAGTACGAGGCCCTGATCGGAACCGTCCGTAACGTCGGCTACAAGGCGGTGCGTCCGGCCCGCGGCCGATCGGGCAGTCCCGACGGCGAGCACAGCGGTGCCGATCCCGGGGCTGCCGATGACGTCGACCCCGTGTCGGCGTCCATACCCGGTCAGTGACGACGTCGCATTGGCGCCGCTGCCTGTCCGCGGCGGAGCAGGACGCGGTCCGTGACCTGGTGGCGGCGGCCCGGCGCGCCGATGGCGTTGCGCCGGTCGGCGAACAGGCGCTGCGGGAGCTGGCCGGTCGGCGCTCCGAACACCTGCTCGTAATCGAGGCCGACGAGACCCTGATCGGATATCTCAACCTCGCGTCCGGGACCGCCGAATTGGTCGTGCACCCCGGGTCGCGCCGGCGCGGTATCGGGACGGCGATGGCGCGGGCGGCGCTGGACCGTGGTGGCAGCGGGATTCGATTCTGGGCGCATGGAACCCTGCCGGCCGCGCGGTCGCTGGCCGCCGCGTTGGGCCTGCGGGCCGTGCGTGAGCTCATCGAGATGCGCCGGACCCTGCGTGATATTCCTGAACACACTGTCCCGCAGGGCATTTCGGTGCGCGGCTATCGCGGTTCGGGTGATAACGCCGAGCTGTTGCGGGTTAACAACGCCGCCTTCTCCTGGCATCCTGAGCAGGGCGGCTGGACGGATTCCGATATCGCCGCACGGGCCGGGGAGCCGTGGTTCGACCCCGATGGGTTATTCCTCGCCGTCGACGACGCCACCGGCGCACTGCTCGGGTTCCACTGGACGAAGGTGCATGCCGACGACACCGGTGAGGTCTACGTGCTCGGCGTGGATCCCACCGCGCGGGGCGGCGGGCTGGGCCGCACGCTCACCCTGGTGGGTCTGCACCATCTGGCCGACCGGCTCCGGCATCTCGGGGAGCCCGCCGTCATGCTCTACGTCGAATCCGACAACACCGCCGCGATCAGGACTTATCAGGCGCTGGGCTTCACCGTGGCGGGGGTGGACACCGCATACGCGCCGAGCTGAATCCGGAGCTGTTCACCTTCCGTTAACCTGCCATCCCCGATCCGGCCACCCCCTCCGCATAGGTTTCTGCAGCGGATCGGAAATCACAGAGGAAGCAGGAAATAAGTGACTAGTTTCGGCAAATTGCTCGTTGCGACAGCCTCGGCGACCGCGATCGCCGCCCTGACCGCGTGCGGCAGCGATAACAACGCGCCGTCGGCGGGCACCGAGGCGGCCGGGACGGTCGACTGCGGCGGGAAGAAATCACTGAAGGGCAGTGGCGCCACCGCCCAGGCAAACGCCATGACTCGGTTTGTCACCGCCTACGAGGCGGCCTGTCCCGGTTTCACCCTCAACTACACCTCGAGCGGATCCGGTGCCGGGGTGTCTGAGTTCGTGGGCGGCCAGACCGATATCGGCGGCACGGACTCGCCACTGAACGCCGACAAGGGTGAAGTCGACAAGGCCAAGGCGCGCTGCGACGGCAGCGAAGCCTGGAACCTGCCGATGGTGTTCGGGCCGATCGCCATCACCTACAACGCGCCGGGCGTCGACGGCCTCGTGCTGGACGGCCCGACGGCCGCCAAGATCTTCAACGGCACCGTCACGAGCTGGGACGCACCGGAACTCGCGGCGCTGAACCCCGGCAAAACACTGCCGGCCCAGCCTATCGTGGTGATCTTCCGCAGCGACGAGTCCGGCACCACCGACAACTTCCAGCGCTACCTCGATGCGGCTTCCGACGGCGCGTGGGGCAAGGGCGCCGGCAAGACCTTCAACGGCGGGGTCGGCGAAGGCGCCAAGGGCAACGAAGGCACCTCGGCGGCGATCAAGACGACACCCGGTTCCATCACCTACAACGAGTGGTCCTTCGCCAAGGCACAGGGGCTGGCCTTTGCCGAGATCATCACCTCCGCAGGCCCGGATCCGGTGAAACTGACCGTCGAGTCGGCCGCCAAGTCGATCGACGATGTCAAGATCAAGGGTGTCGGCAACGACCTGGTGTTGGACACCTCGTCCTTCTACCAGCCCACCGATGTCGGCGCCTACCCGATCATGCTCGGCACCTACTCGCTGGTCTGCGCGAAGTATCCGGACAGTGAGGTTGCCCCCGCGGTCCGGGCCTTCCTCACCGTCGCGCTCGGCAAGGGCCAGGAAGGCCTGACCGACAACGGCTACATCCCGGTGCCGGAGGCCTTCAAGGACAAGCTCATCACCGCCATCAACGCGATCTCCTGAACGTGACCGGACAGCGTCGTGACGATCAAGCCTGAACCGGCCGCCGTGAGTTCCCCTTCGCGGTTCAAGCGGTCGGGGCATACTGCCCCCGTGACGCCCCACACGCCGCCGAAGACCGCGCTTCGCTCCGGCGGGCAGTGGGGCGACCGGGTCTTCCGGTCACTCGCCACCGCGGCCGGTGCGACCATCATCGCGGCGATTGCGCTGATGGCACTGTTCCTGATCATCCGGGCGCTGCCCTCGCTGCAGGCGAACAAGGCGAACTTCCTCACCAGCTCGGAGTTCTCCACCACCGATGAGACCAACCTGCGGTTCGGGATCGCCGAGCTGTTCCAGGTCACCCTGCTCAGCTCGATCTTCGCCCTGGTCATTGCGGTTCCCATCGCGATCGGCATCGCCGCCTTCCTGACCAACTACGCGCCGAGCCGGCTGGCAAAGCCGTTTGCGATCCTGGTCGACCTGCTCGCCGCCGTGCCGTCGATCGTGTTCGGTTTGTGGGGCATCTTCGTGCTGGCGCCCTGGCTGGAGCCCGTCGCCCGATTCCTCAACGACAACCTCGGCTGGTTTTTCCTATTCTCCGACGGCAATGTCTCGCTGGCCGGGGGCGGGACCATCTTCACCGCGGGCGTGGTGCTTGCCGTGATGATCCTGCCCATCATCACCTCGGTGACCCGGGAGGTCTTCGCCCTGACCCCGCGCGGCCACGTGGAGGCGGCACAGGCCCTCGGCGCCACCAAGTGGGAAGTGGTCCGGATGACGGTCTTCCCCTACGGCCGCAGCGGAATGATCGCGGGTTCCATGCTCGGACTCGGCCGCGCGCTCGGCGAGACGGTCGCGGTCCTGATCATCCTGCGCGCCGCCGCCCAACCCGGCAACTGGTCGGTGTTCGACGGCGGGTACACCTTCGCCTCCAAGATCGCCTCGGCCGCAGCGGAATTCAGCTCCAAACTGCCCACCGGTGCGTATATCGCGGCTGGCTTCGTCCTGTTCATCCTGACGTTCATCGTCAACGCGCTGGCTCGCGCCGCAGCCGGAGGGAGGGTCAGCGGAGGATGATCACCGAAGCGCTCGAATCGCCGATCAAAGGGCCGACGTTCCACCCGATCAGCACCAGCCGGAAAGTCAAGAACAAAGCCGCGACCATCCTGTTCGCGACATCCTTCCTGATCGCGATGGTGCCGCTGGTTTGGGTGCTCTACACCGTCCTTGAACGGGGGTTCAGCGCGGTCGTCAGCTCGGGTTGGTGGAGCCGGTCACTGGCCGGTGTGCTGCCCGATCAGATGGCCGGCGGCGTCTATCACGCGATCTACGGAACCATCGTGCAGGCCGCGATCGCTGCGGCCATCTCGGTTCCGTTGGGCATCATGGCCGCAATCTATCTGGTCGAATACGGCACCGGACGGTTCGCCAAGGTCACCACCTTCATGGTCGACATCCTGGCCGGTGTCCCGTCGATCGTCGCGGCGCTGTTCATCTTCGCGCTTTGGATCGCAACGCTGGGCTTCCCGCAGAGCGCGTTCGCGGTATCGCTGGCCCTGGTGCTGCTGATGCTGCCGGTCGTGGTGCGCAACACCGAGGAGATGCTCAAGCTGGTTCCCGACGAACTGCGAGAAGCCTCCTACGCATTGGGTGTGCCGAAGTGGAAGACCATCGTCCGGATCGTGGTGCCGACCGCGCTGCCCGGCATGATCAGCGGAATCCTGCTCGCTTTGGCCAGGGTCATGGGCGAGACCGCGCCGGTGCTGGTGCTCGTCGGCTATGCCCGGTCGATCAACTACGACGCATTCGACGGCAATATGGCGTCCCTGCCGCTGCTGATCTACACCGAGCTGATCAACCCGGAGGCGGCCGGCCGGCTGCGGGTGTGGGGCGCCGCGCTGACGCTGATCCTGCTGGTGGCCGCGCTGTATGTGGCCGCCGCGCTTCATCAACCGATACCTCACCCGGAACCGGGCTTAGCAGCAGAGGAGCGAACCGTGGCCAAGCGGTTGGACCTGAAAGACGTCAACATCTACTACGGCGCGTTCCATGCCGTTGCCGATGTCTCGCTGGCGGTGCCGCCGCGTAGCGTCACCGCGTTCATCGGACCGTCCGGGTGCGGCAAGTCGACGGTGCTGCGCACCTTGAACCGGATGCACGAGGTGATTCCCGGGCGGTCGGGTGCAGGGCTCGGTGCTGCTCGACGGCGAGGACATCTACGGCTCCGGGGTCGACCCGGTCAGTGTGCGCAAGACCATCGGCATGGTGTTCCAGCGACCCAACCCTTTTCCGACCATGTCCATCCGCGACAACGTGATCGCGGGCCTTCGTCTGCAGGGTGTGCGCAGCCGCGACATTCTTGATCAGACCGCGGAGCGGTCATTGCGGGCGGCCAACTTGTGGAACGAGGTGAAGGACCGTCTCGACAAGCCCGGTGGGGGACTCTCGGGAGGGCAGCAGCAGCGGTTGTGCATTGCCCGTGCCATCGCCGTTCAGCCCGATGTCCTGCTGATGGACGAGCCGTGTTCGGCACTCGATCCGATCTCGACGCTGGCCATCGAAGATCTCATCGCCGAACTGAAGCGCGACTACACGATCGTGATCGTCACCCACAACATGCAGCAGGCCGCACGGGTGAGTGATCAGACCGCCTTCTTCAATCTCGAGGCCACCGGCCGGCCGGGACGGCTGGTCGAGGTCGACGACACCGACAAGATCTTCAGCAATCCCACCCAGAAGGCGACCGAGGACTACATCTCGGGCCGGTTCGGCTGATCCGCGTCTCGCCGAAGCCCGTTCAGTAGGTCGCGATCTCCTCTTCCTCGGGCAGGCGTCCGGTCACCTGGAAGATCACCCGCCGCGAGATCTCCACGGCGTGATCGGCGAAGCGTTCGTAGAACCGGCCCAGCAGGGTCACGTCCACGGCGGCGGCGACGCCGTGCTTCCACTCCCGGTCCATCATCACGCTGAACAGGTGGCGGTGCAGATCGTCCATCGCATCGTCCTCCTCGCGGATGTGGCGGGCCTTCTCCGGGTCGTGGGAGATCAGAACATCGCGCGCACTGTTGGCCATATCGACCGCCACCCGGCCCATCTCGGCGAAGTAGCCGTTCACCTCTTCGGGAAGCGCGTGTTGAGGATGGCGTCGCCGGGCGATCTTGGCGACGTGCAGGGCAAGGGCGCCCATCCGCTCAACATCGGCGACGATCTGGATGGAACCCACGATCGCCCGCAGATCGCCCGCCACCGGGGCCTGCAATGCCAGGAGAACGAAGGCGGCCTCCTCGGCGCGGGCACTGGTCGCCGAGATCTTCTCGTGGTCGCCGATCACCTGTTCGGCCAGCACCAGATCGGCCTGCAGCAGCGCCTGGGTGGCACGTTCCATGGCCACGCCGGCCATCCGACACATCTCAGCCAGCTGATTATTCAATGCATCGAGTTGCTCGTGGTAAGCGGTACGCATCGCCCCAGCTTACTGTCCGGACTGCGACAACCACGCCGCGCGAAATTGAACGGAGGGTGAATCCCGACTACTCGCAGCTGACATCCGCGCCGTTGATCACGGTCAGGTCGGAGGGGAGTTGGGTGGGGGTGCTGCTTCCGGTGTGGGTGACGATGACGTTCAGCGTCGTGCCGCTGGCCTGCGGGTACCTCACGGCAGTGAAGTCCGGTCCGAGCACCACCTGGATCAATTCGCCGAGCCCGTCGATCCGCTTGATCTGCGCGTCCGGCAACGTGGCCGCCACCGTGGCGGCGGCCTGCTCGTTGCCCAGCGAGTAATAGACGGTGGTGGTCGGTACCGCGTTCCACTCCGAGTAGTAGTCCGGCTCCAGGACGTCGAACCGATACCGCTCGAACTCCTCGCTGGCCTCGGTCGCAAGGCCGGCCCGGCCGGTTGGGTTGGACACCTGAAGGGTGACGTCCCGGGGGTCGGCAGCCACCGCCCGGAGGCCCTCGGTGGTGGTCGTCATGGTCGCTTCGGCGCTGGTTTCGGTGCTGCTGCCGGGGGAGGTCGGGTACTCCTCCGAACCGGTGGCGCGGCTGGCGGTGGTCTCGGTGCCCTTCGTCGCCACGGTGAGCGGGCTCAGCGTCTCGTTGAGGTCGTTCTCGCCGGGGAGCGGCTCATCATCGATGATCGCGTCGAAAAGCGCCTGCACATCTTCGGTGCGGGGCACCTCGTTGCCCTCCCAGTCGGCGACACCGGTGGTGGGCACGGTCACGAAGGTGATCCGGCCGGCATTGATGCCCTGGAGCGACTGTCCCAACCGAACCAGATCGCGGGTCTGGACATTGTCGACGTAGCTGTCGTCGATGAACGTGTTGACGACCTCGTTGAGCCGGTCCAGGTCGAAGAGCGTCTCCGACGAGATCATCGAGCGCAGCAGCGAGGACAGGAACAGTTGCTGGCGTTTGATGCGGCCGTAATCGCCGTTGTCCTCGGTGATGATCGATCGGGCGCGTACGTAGTTCAGCGCCGTGGGGCCGTCGAGTTTCTGGCGGCCCGCGGTGGCCAGCACGGTACCCAATTCGGCATCCTCAAGCGGGGTGGTGCTGCAGACCTCAACCCCGCCGACGGCGTCGACCATTTTCTCGAAGCCGCTGAAGTCAACGGCCATGAACCGGTTGATGGCCAGACCGGACATCTTCTGGATCACCTTCACCAGGCACTTCGGGCCGCCAAGGGCATAGGCGGAATTCAGCTTCGTGGTGGTTGGGCGCTCGTTATCGCTCCACTCGCCATTGGCCTTGTCGTAGACGGGTCCGTATCTGCCGGTTTCGGGATCCCAGGCTTGGCAGTTCATCGGGGTGATGGCGAGATCGCGGGGGAAGGAGACCGCGACCACGCGTTTCCGGTTGGCGGGAATGTTCACCAACATGATGGTGTCCGCGCGGGCGCCCTCGACCATGCTGGTGTCGCCGGCACCCACCTCGGCATTTGCGCCGATTCGGCTGTCCACTCCGACGATCAGGAAATTCTCGTCGCCGCTCTGGGCGTTCGGATCGCGGATATCGGTGGAGTCGGGGTCGAGTGCGGCGATGGTGTTGAGCAGTTTGTTCTTGGCAGATTGCCACTGCCAGGCCGCACCGGTCAGTGCCAGCGCGAATACCGCGACCAGTGCCGCCAGGGCGCGGCCGGCCAGCAGGGCCGGCCGACGCTGGGTCGTGGCCGCCCGGGAAACCTTAGGCGGTGCCGCAACAGCAGGGTTGCGGTGAGCGGCCAGTGGACGATGGGCCCGGGCCAACGCGGCGAGGTCGGGGAGTTCCTCAGGCGCAGCGCTGACCGACAGGGGGACGGTCGGGTCTGAGTCGGCGGCGGACACCTCGGCGCTGCGCCGGTTGACCGGGTTGATTCGTTGGTCGCCGGTGATCTTGGCGATCAGGTCGGCAACGGCGACACCCTCGGTGTGGTTACCCGAGGCTCGGCGGGATTCGGGGCCGGATTGGGGTAGGCGTTCGCGCGGGGCCCGGTCCGCGGCATCGCTCGGGCCAGGAGTGGCGTTCTCGCCGTCACCCATGATCCAGAACGCCTCCGAGTCAAGTGAACGTCGCGAGCGCACCGGCGCGCCACGCAACCGCGATGCCGGATACTCGGGCATCGGGTTCGGACCGTTGGGTCCATAGCAGAATCGTTATCGTACTGACCCAACCTGAGAGCTTCCTAGGTTCAGGTCAGGTCTGGCTCAGCCACCCGAGTTGACCACATCCGCCCCGAAGGGCACCGTGCAGTCATCCGGGTCGTCCAGCCAGCCTTCCGGCAGCGTGACCGATGCCGACGAACCCTGACGTCCGCGGGCACCCCGGCCCGCTGGGGGGAACGGGACGGTGCGGTCCAGTTGGTCGAGCAGGCGATCCAACTCGTCGAGCGTTCGGACCAGGGCCAGCCCGCGCCGCAGGTCCGCGCCGGCCGGAAAACCGTGCAGATACCAGGCGATGTGTTTGCGAATGTCGCGCATGCCCTTGTCCTCGCCGAAGTGGGCGGCCAGCAGGGCACCATGGCGGCGGACGATATCGGCGACCTCGCCCAAGGCGGGCGGTATGGGCGCCGGAGAGCCACTGAACGCCGCGGAGAGTTCGGCGAACAACCAGGGCCGGCCCAGGCAGCCGCGGCCGATGACGACGCCGTCGCAGCCGGTCTGGGCCATCATCGCCACCGCGTCACCGGCCTCGAAGATATCGCCGTTGCCGAGCACCGGGATCGAGGTGACGGCACCCTTGAGCTCGCCGATCCGGCCCCAGTCGGCCGATCCGGAGTAGCGCTGGGCCGCGGTGCGGGCGTGCAGGGCCACCGCGGCGGCACCCTCCTGCTCGGCGATCCGCCCGGCATCGAGGTGGGTGTGATGGGCGTCGTCGATGCCGACGCGGAACTTCACCGTCACCGGAACCGGGGTTCCCTCAGTGGCCCGGACCGCCGCGGCCACGATCTTGCCGAAAAGCCGGCGTTTGTAGGGCAGCGCCGCCCCGCCGCCGCGGCGGGTGACCTTGGGCACCGGACAGCCGAAGTTCATGTCGATATGGTCGGCGAGGCCGTCCTCGACGATCATCTTCGCCGCCGCGTAGGTAGTCGCCGGGTCGACGGTGTACAGCTGCAACGAGCGGGGTGACTCGTCGGGCCCGAAGGCCGTCATGTGCATGGTGGCGGGGTGGCGTTCCACCAAGGCCCGAGCGGTGACCATCTCGCACACGTAGAGGCCGCTGACGGTGCCGACGCGGGCCAGTTCGAGTTCACGGCACAGCGTCCGGAAGGCGACGTTGGTCACGCCGGCCATCGGCGCCAAGACAACCGGGCTGCGGAGGGTCAGTGACCCGATCCGCAGCCCGGTGACAGACGGTGGTGCCGGTTGGTCTATCTCGCGTCCTAGGAGGCTGCGGTGGCCAGAGCCTTGGCCGCGCGCTTCTCGGCAAGCTTCGCATCGCGCTCGAGCTTGCGGGCCTTGGCCTCGTCGAACTTGTCGCAGGTCTCCTCGAGTTCAGCGATCAGCTTGCCGAGCTCGTCCCGCAGCCGGGCGCCCTCGCCGGTGAAGTCGTCGCGCTCGAAGATCCGCCACTTCTTCAGCACCGGCATCACCACGTCCTCGAGGTGGATGCGGGGGTCATAGACCCCGCCGGTGGCGATGATGACGGCCTTGCGGCGGAATTCCGGAACGGTGTAGCCGGGCATCTTGAAGTTCTTCAGAATCCGATACAGCGATGCCATCGCCATGTTCGGGGCGATGTCGAGGCCGGCCGCGCTGATATCGCGGTAGAAGATCATGTGCAGGTTCTCGTCGTTGGAGATCCGCGCCAGCAGTTGCTCGGCGACGGGCTCGGCACACGCCTTGCCGGTGTTGCGATGCGACACCCGGGTGGCCAGCTCCTGGAAGCTGACGTACATCACCGAATCGAACAGGCTCTCGGCGAACAGGTCGCCCTGCTGGTTCTGGCCCGGAGAGAAGCCGCGGGTCATCTGCTCCACCCGCAGTTCCTCAAGCTCGACGGGGTCGCAGTTGCGGGTGACCACCAGGTAGTCGCGGATGGAGATGCCATGCCGGTTCTCCTCGGCGGTCCACCGGTTGACCCAGTAGCCCCACGGACCGTCCATCGAGAAGTTCATCGCGATCTCGCGGTGATAGGCCGGCAGATTGTCCTCGGTCAACAGGTTCTGCACCATGGCCACCCGGGCGACCTCGGAGAGCTTGGCCTGCTCCGGATCCCAGTCCTGACCACCGAGGGCGTAGTAGTTCTTGCCCTCTTTCCACGGGATGTAGTCGTGCGGGTTCCACTCTTTGAACATCGACATGTGCCGGTTGATCAACTTCTCTGCGACGGGCTCGAGTTCGCGCAGCAGGTCGACGTTGCTCGGGTCTTGGGACATCGGTCCTCCGGTTATCTGTACCTCGTGGTTGCACCAATATATCTGTGTCTGACGGTGACATTCAAGTTCCTGCGGCCGTCGGGCATGTCGATCGGCGCTGCGTTCGGCCCGGGAGAGCGGTATATTCAGAGCTGAGTCGGCTTTGATGTGAAGGTAGGTAACGGTGAAGAAGTCCCTTGCCCGCGGAGTCGGCGTCCTCGCGGGTGCCGCCGCTGGGGTGGCACTGTTCGGTTCTGGATCGGCGTCGGCAGTCGATGAATACAAGGGTCTGACCTACGCGCAGGCGGCCGAGTACGCCGGGTCGGTGAAGGTCGTCTCACGGGTCGGGCAGGACCTGCCCACAGACGAGTGCATCGTGACCGGGTCGCGCACCTCGAGTTTCCTGGACTCCAGCGGCAACAACCAAGGGTATAAGGTTCTGCTGGACCTCAATTGCAATGACCCCATGACGGAATACTCCGTGATGACGCCGCAGGGCAAGGAGGCGCAGGCGCTGAAGGAAACCGGGAAGGACATCAGCACCAATTACGCCCAGTCGGTGGAAGCCGGCCAGCCGTCCTGGTGCGAGGCGAACGGCGACAAGTGCTGGGATTACTGCGAGCGCTCAGGCACGTGCTCCGATGAGGTTCTGGAATTCATCGGTCAGTAAAAGTTTGTCGGCCACAAGAACGGTGCCACGCGGCGCACGCGTGACACCGTGAACGACGAGCACACCAGCACCGGTTGCCCGGCAAGTAGCGGCGGCTACCACGCCGCGCCGCTGGGCCCGGACTCGCTGACCTGGAAGCTCTTCGGTGACTGGCGGGGTCTGTTGCAGGGTCCGTGGGCGGGTTCCATGCAGAACATGCACCCGCAACTCGGGGCGGCGGTCAAAGACCATTCGATCTTCTTCACCGAGCGCATACCGCGACTGTTCCGGTCGCTCTACCCGATCGGTGGGGTGGTGTTCGACGGCGACCGGGCTCAGGAGACCGGGGCGCAGGTGCGCGACTACCACATCACCATCAAGGGGGTCGACGACAAAGGCCGACGCTACAGCGCGCTGAACCCAGAGGTCTTCTACTGGGCGCACGCCACGTTCTTCATGGGCACCGTCCTGACCGCCGAACACTTCGGGGCCGGACTGACCGAGGCCGATAAGAGGCAGTTGTTCGACGAACACATCACCTGGTATCGGATGTACGGAATGAGCATGCGCCCGGTGCCCGAGACCTGGGAGGACTTCAAGGCCTACTGGGACCGGATGTGTCGGGAGGTGCTCGAGGACACCTGGGCCGCCCGCGAGGTGCTGGATCTGTCGACAATGCCCAAACCACCCACGGCGCAGTGGATTCCGGATCCGCTGTGGTCGGCATTTCTCGCGGTCTCGGGCCCGTTCGTGGTGTGGGTGACGGTCGGGTTGTACGACGAGCCGGTGCGGCAGCTGATGGGATACACCTGGTCGGCGCGCGACGAACGGCTGCACCGGCTGTTCGGCCGCGGGGTCAACCTGGCCTTCAAGGCGCTGCCCCGGCGCCGGCGGATGCACCCGAGGGCCAGGGCCGGCTGGGACCGCGCCCAAGGCCGACTCCCGGCCGATGCCCCGCTGCCGGAAACCCCGGCGCGTAATCTCGCGCCGGCGGCAGAACGCAGCAAGGGTATTCACTACAACCCGGTGGTGTGACCTGCCGGTTCTGAAACGCCTGGTGCCCCCACTAGGACTCGAACCTAGGACCTGCGGATTAAAAGTCCGTAGCTCTACCAACTGAGCTATAGGGGCGTGCCGGTATGAGGATACTGCCCGTCCTCCACCCGTCCGTTTGGGGATTGGGCCGGAGATACCTTAAGCTCATTGGCGCTCCACGATTCGTCGTGAGTGCCCCGGAGAGATTCGGCTCTGGCCCCCTTCGTCTAGCGGCCTAGGACGCCGCCCTTTCAAGGCGGTAGCGCGGGTTCGAATCCCGTAGGGGGTACGCACGACACGGAAACGTGGAGGAACAATGCAAGGCCCTGTGGCGCAGTTGGTTAGCGCGCCGCCCTGTCACGGCGGAGGTCGCGGGTTCGAGTCCCGTCAGGGTCGCAGATGCGGCGAGGCATCCCGTTGTGTGGTTCAACGGGGGCCTTCCGGCCAGGTAGCTCAGTTGGTACGAGCGTCCGCCTGAAAAGCGGAAGGTCGCCGGTTCGATCCCGGCCCTGGCCACCACGTTTTACCCGGGGCTTCAGCCGGGGGTTTTACCCACCGGCCCGCGCACCCTTGATCAGGCCGCCCCCGATGATCAGCCGTTGAATCTCGCTGGTGCCCTCGTAGAGGCGCAGCAACCGAACGTCGCGGTAGATCCGCTCCACCGGAACCCCGCGCATGTAGCCGGTTCCGCCGTGGATCTGCACGGCCAGGTCGGCAACCCGGCCCGCCATCTCGGTGCAGAACAGTTTGGCGGCCGAGGGCGCGATGCGCCGGTCCTCTCCGGTCAGCCACATGCGCGCGGTGTCGCGCACCAGGGCGCGACCGGCCAGCACGCCGGTCTGCTGATCGGCCAGCATCGCCTGCACCAGCTGGAAACTCCCGACCGCGGTGCCGCCCTGGGTGGCCGCCGCGGCGAAGGCGACCGACTCGTCCAGCGCCCGTTGGGCGGCGCCGACGGCGAGCGCGGCGATGTGGATGCGACCGCGGGCCAGCGATGTCAGCGCTGCCCGGTAGCCAATGTCCTCGCTGCCGCCTACCAGGGCGTCCTCGCCGACCCGCACGTCGGTGAAGTAGACGTCCGAGGTCCAGGCACCCTCCTGGCCCATCTTCGCGTCCTTGACGCCGATGTCGACACCGGCCGCGTCGGCGGGCACCAGGAACACCGCAATGCCCGCACCAGCGGCGTCGGCGGGCCGGGTTCGGGCGAACACCACGAACAGATCCGCCACCGGCGCGTTGGTGATCCACCGCTTCTGGCCGGAGATCAGCCAGTCGGTGCCGTCGCGCACCGCCTTGGTCCGCAGGCCGGCGGGGTTGGAGCCGGCACCGGGTTCGGTGAGCGCGAACGAGGCCACCACGTCGCCACCCGCCATCGGTCCCAGCCAGCGGGTCTTCTGCGCATCGGTGCCGAAGCCCACCAGCACCTGCCCGGCGATACCGTTGTTGGTTCCGAACATCGAACGCACTGCCAGTGAGGTGTAGCCCAACTCCAGCGCCAGTTCGACGTCCTGGGTGATGTCGAGGCCCAGCCCGCCCCACTCCTGCGGTATCGCGTACCCGAAAAGCCCCATCCGCCTGGCCTGTTCCCGCACCTCGGCCGGAACGGTGTCGGTCTCGAGGATGTCGGACTCCCGCGGCACGACGACCGAACGCACGAAGGTCCGCGTCGCGGCCAGAATATCGCGGAAGTCGTCATCGCTGACCGCAGGCTCGGACGTCATACGCCCATCAAATACGATGACGTCCGGGGACGATCAGGAGGGTGATCGCGATGGAACTACTGGCCGGACGGACCGCGATCATCACCGGCGGGGCGCAGGGCCTCGGCTACGCCATCGCCGAGGTCTTCGTTGCCGAGGGCGCCCGGGTCGTCCTGGGCGACCTGGATTCCGACCGCACCCGCGAGGCTGCCGAAGCGCTCGGCGGAGCAGATGTCGCACGCGCAGTTCGCTGCGACGTCACCTCCGCCGCCGAGGTCGAGGACCTCGTCGCAGCGGCGGCGGACGCCTTCGGCGGCGTGGACGTCATGGTCAACAACGCCGGCATCACCCGGGACGCCACCTTGCGAAAAATGACAGAGCAGCAGTTCGACGAGGTGATCGCGGTGCATCTGAAGGGCACCTGGAACGGTACCCGGGCGGCTGCGGCGGTGATGCGGGAGCAGGGCAGTGGCGCGATCATCAATATGTCGTCGATCTCGGGCAAGGTCGGACTGATCGGGCAGACCAACTATTCGGCGGCCAAGGCCGGCATCGTCGGGCTGACCAAGGCCGCCGCCAAGGAACTGGCGCACCTCGGGGTTCGGGTGAACGCCATCGCGCCCGGACTGATCCGTTCGGCGATGACCGAGGCGATGCCGCAACGGATCTGGGATGCCAAGCTCGCCGAGGTGCCGATGGGCCGGGCGGGAGAGCCCCGCGAGGTAGCGACGGTGGCGTTGTTCCTGGCATCGGACCTGTCCTCCTATATGACCGGGACGGTCCTGGAGGTCACCGGCGGTCGGCACATATGACCCGCCCCTCGGCGAAGATGTCCGGCGCGGTCATCTGCGAACCGGTCCGCACCCCGATCGGCCGCTACGGCGGCATGTTCAAGACCCTCAGCGCGGTGGATCTGGCCGTGGCCGCACTGACCGGACTGCTGGACCGCACCGGAGTTGAACCCGGCGCCGTCGAGGATGTGATCCTCGGGCATTGCTACCCGAACCCGGAGGCACCCGCGCTCGGACGGGTCGTGGCACTCGACGCCGGACTGCCGGTGACCGTCTGCGGTATGCAGGTCGATCGGCGCTGCGGATCGGGCCTGCAAGCGGTGATCAACGCCTGCCTGCAGGTCGCCTCCGGTGCCAACGACCTGGTGGTCGCCGGGGGCGCGGAGAGTATGAGCAACGTCGCCTTCTACTCCACCGATATGCGGTGGGGTGCGGGCAACCGCGGAGTACGGGTGCATGACGGGCTCACCCGAGGCCGGGTGACCGCCGGCGGCCGGCACTATCCGGTGCCCGGTGGCATGCTGGAGACCGCGGAGAACCTGCGCCGCCGGTACGGTATCTCCCGCTCCGAGCAGGACGAGTTGGCCGTGCAGTCCCACCAGCGGGCGATCGCCGCCCAGCGCAGCGGCGTGCTGGCCGAGGAGACCGTCCCGGTGACGGTGCGCACCCGGGCGGGCGAGCAGGTGATCGACGCCGACGAGCATCCCCGTGCCGATACCAGCGTTGAGGCGCTGGCCCGGCTCAAACCCGTTCTCGTGCAGGAGGATCCCGACGCAACGGTGACAGCCGGCAACGCCAGCGGCCAGAACGATGCCGCCTCGATGTGCATCGTCACCACCCCGGAGAAGGCTGCCGAGTTGGGGCTGCGACCCCTGGTCCGACTGGTGTCGTGGGGACTGGCCGGGGTGCAGCCGAAGATCATGGGCATCGGCCCGGTGCCGGCCACCGCCGCCGCATTGGGTAGGGCGGGTCTGTCCCTTGACGATATGGACGTCATCGAACTCAACGAGGCCTTCGCCGCCCAGGCTCTCGCCGTCATGCGCGAGTGGGCCTTCACCGAGAAGGATCGCCGGCGCACCAACATCCACGGCTCCGGCATCTCCCTGGGGCATCCCGTCGGCGCCACCGGCGGCCGGATGCTGGCCACCCTCGCCCGCGAACTGCACCGCCGAGACGGCCGCTACGGACTGGAAACCATGTGCATCGGCGGCGGGCAGGGCTTGGCCGCTGTATTCGAGAAGGTGGCCTGAGTTGTGAGCCGGCTTGCCCAGACCCTCGGCCTGACCGAATTCCAGACCGAGATTGTCGACACCGTGCGGCGGTTCGTCGACAAAGAGATCATCCCCAACGCCCAGGAACTCGAACGCACCGACAGCTATCCGCATGCGATTGTCGACCGGATGCGGGAGATGGGTCTGTTCGGGCTGATGATCCCGGCCGAGTACGGCGGGCTGGGGGAGTCGCTGCTGACCTACGCGCTGTGCGTGGAGGAACTGGCGCGCGGCTGGATGAGCGTCTCCGGGGTGATCAACACCCACTTCATCGTCGCCTACATGATCCGCCAGCACGGTACCGACGATCAGAAGCAGCGTTTCCTGCCGCCGATGGCGACCGGCGAAACCCGAGGTGCCTTCTCGATGTCGGAGCCCGAAGTCGGATCCGATGTCGCCGCCATCCGCACTCGGGCCATCCGCACCGCCGATGGCGGCTACAGCCTGCACGGTCAGAAGATGTGGCTCACCAACGGTGGAAGTTCCACTCTCGTCGCAGCATTGGTGCGCACCGACGAGGGCGCCGACACCCCGCACCGCAACCTCACCGCCTTCCTCGTCGAAAAGCCCAGCGGATTCGGCGAGGTCGCGCCGGGGCTGTCCATTCCGGGAAAGCTCGACAAGCTCGGCTACAAGGGGATCGACACCACCGAGCTGATCTTCGACGGCTACGTCGCCGCGGCCGGGGATGTCCTCGGTGGGGTGCCGGGGCGTGGCTTCGCCCAGATGATGGACGGTGTCGAGGTCGGCCGAGTCAACGTCGCAGCCCGGGCCTGCGGCGTCGCGTTACGCGCATTCGAACTCGCGATCAGCTACGCCCAGCAGCGCCGCACCTTCGGCAAACCGATCGCCGAACACCAGGCGATCGCCTTCTCGCTGGCCGATATGGCCACCAAAGTCGAAGCGGCACATCTGATGATGGTCAACGCCGCCCGGCTCAAGGATTCCGGGCAGCGCAACGATCTGGAAGCCGGAATGGCGAAGTACCTGGCCAGTGAGTTCTGCGCAGAGGTGACCCAGCGGAGTTTCCGCGTCCACGGCGGCTACGGCTACTCCACGGAGTACGAGATCGAACGGCTGATGCGGGACGCGCCGTTCCTGCTGATCGGCGAGGGCACCAGCGAGATCCAGAAGACCATCATCAGCAAGCGGCTGCTCAACGACTACAGGGTGTGACTATGGCGACCGACCACAAGACCACGTACTGCCGAATCTGTGAATCCCTCTGCGGCATGGTTGCCGAAGTGCAGGACGATCGCCTGGTGGCGTTGCGCGCCGACAAGGACCACCCGCTGTCCGCCGGATTCGCCTGCCAGAAGGGTATCGCCTTCACCGAGGTGGTCAACGACCCCGATCGCATCACGACACCGCGGCGACGGCGCGCCGACGGCACCTTCGAGGAGGTCTCCTGGGACCAGGCGATGGCCGATATCGCCAACCGGCTCAGCACGATTCACCGGCGGCACGGGTCCGGCGCGGTCGGCTGGTACTTCGGCAATCCGGGCGTGTTTAGCTACTCGCACCTGATCGCGGTGATCTCCTTCATCAACGGCCTCGGGTTGGGAACCCACCTGTACACCGCGTCATCGCAGGACACCAACAGCCGGCTGATGGCCAGCCAGTTGCTTTACGGCACCCCCTCCAGCGTTCCGATCCCCGACCTGAACCGAACCGACCTGCTGGTGGTGATCGGAGCCAACCCGGTGGTTTCGCACGGCAGCGTGCTGACCGCGCCTCGAATCAAGGATCGGCTGCGCGATGTGGTCAAGCGCGGTGGGCGGGTCATCGTCATCGACCCCCGCAAGACCGAGACCGCCGCGCAGTTCGACTGGCTGGGCATCGTCCCCGACACCGACGCACTGCTGCTGCTGTCGATGCTGCAGGTGATGTTCGCCGAGGGCCTGGTCGACCGCAAGCTGTTGGCGCGACGAGCCGACGGATCGGACTGGCTGGCAGTCCAATGCGCGCCGTTCACCCCCGAGCGCACCGAGACCGTCACCGGGGTCGGCGCCGGCACCGTCCGCGAACTGGCGCGCAGCCTGGCCCGGACACCGCGTGCGGCGGTCTATGGGCGGATCGGTGCGTGTGCCGGCCGGTCCGGCACCCTGACGTCCTACCTGATCGATGCGGTCAACCTGGTCGCCGGCAACGTTGACGTCCCGGGCGGATCGGTGTTCGGCTCGTTCGGCGTTCCCGGCGAAAGTTGGGCGTTCACCGCACTCGGTGCGCTGCTGCGCCACGACTACCGCCGGAACCGTTCCCGGATCGGCGGATTCGGCAAGCTGGTTCACACCGAGCCGGCCACCATGCTGGCCGCGGAGATCACCACCCCGGGTGACCGGCAGATCCGGGCGCTGTTCGTCAGTGCCGGCAACCCGGTGCTTTCGGTGCCCAACGGTGCCGAACTGGCAGCGGCCATGCCGCAACTGGAACTCTCGGTAGCGCTGGATTTCTACCTCACCGAGACGACGGCCCGCTGCGAGTACGTGCTGCCGGTCACCACGATGTACGAGCGCGACGACTTCCCACTGCTGTTCCAGTCCCTCTATGCCACACCGTTCCGCCAGACCACCGAAGCCGTGGTGCCGCCCCGCGGACAGGCTCGCACCGAGTGGCAGATCGTCGACGACCTGATGCGCAGGATGGCCACCCGATCACCGGCCTTCGCGGCACTGGCGGTTGCACGGGTGTCGGCGGGTCTGCTCGGTCGGCAACTCAGTCCCCGGGCGCTGGCCGACGCCATCATCCGGATCGGCCGCGGCGGTGACTGGTTCGGCCTGCGCCGTGGCGGGCTTTCGTTCAATGGCCTCGCCGAACGACATCCACACGGTGCTGTTCTGGAACCCGATTTGCGCACCGGAACACTTCGCAGCGCGGTGGCCTACCCGAGCCGGCGGATACGACTGCAGCACACAGAGATCGCCGCAAAGATCGGGGAACTACTGCACCGCCAGGACCCCGTCGGCTACCCGTTGCGACTGATCGGCATGCGCCAGACGCGGTCGGAGAACTCCTGGATGCACAATGCGCCGTTGCTGATGCGCGGCGATCGCACGCCCCGAGCGCTGATGCACACCGAGGACGCCCGGCGGCGCGGCATCGCCGAGGGTGATGAGATCGCGGTGCGTTCGCCGTATGGAAAGATCTCGTTGCCTGCGACGCTCACCGAGGACATTGTCGTCGGCACCGTCGCGATCCCGCACGGCTGGGGGCATAACGGCACGGGTGGGTGGCGGGTCGCGAACGCCGTCGGCGGCGTCAACGTCAACGATCTGACCTCCAATGATCCGGACGATGTCGAGTCGCTGTCCGGAATGGCGTGGCTCACCGGGGTCCCGATCGAGGTGGAGCGCTCATGACCCTCAACCAAGGCGATTCGGGCGCGGACATCGCCGCGCAGCGCAGGAAACCGCGCCGAAGTTTTGACGAACTCGGGTACTACCTGCTGGCCGGTGCGGGCGGCGAGGGGCCGGCCGGCCTCGTCGATGAGGCCCGCCGGGGTGAGGAACTGGGCTTGGGTACCGCGTTCATCTCCGAGCGCTGGAATGTCAAAGAGGCCGCCTCACTGACCGGTGCTGCGTGTGCGGTCACCGAGCGGATGCAGATCGCCACCGCCGCAACCAATCACAACACCCGCCATCCGCTGATCACCGGATCGTGGGCGACCACGATGCACCGGCTCTCCGGTGGCCGCTTCACCCTCGGTATCGGCCGGGGCATCGCCGCGATCTACCGAGCATTCGGTATCCCGGCGGTCACCACCGCGCAGATGGCCGATTTCGCGCAGGTGATGCGGCGACTGTGGCATGGCGAGGTGATCGTCAACCACGACGGACCGATCGGTAGGTATCCGATCCTGGCTTTGGACACCGAGTTCGATGAGGACATCCGATTGGCGCTGGTGGCGTTCGGCCCCAACACCCTCAGGCTCGGCGGTCGGCTGTTCGATGACGTCATCCTGCACACGTATTTCACCCCGGAGACCCTGGGGCGCTGTGTGCGCACCGTCAAGGAGGCCGCCGAGCGGGCCGGCCGCGACCCGGACCGGGTGCGGGTGTGGTCCTGTCTGGCCACCGTCGGCGACTATCTTTCCGACGAGGTGCGGCTGAAGAAGACCGTGGCCCGGCTGGCGACCTACCTGCAGGGCTACGGGGATTTGATGGTCAGCACCAACGACTGGGACCCGGCGGCGCTGCAACGATTCCGGGCCGACCCGGTGGTGCAGTCGATCGCTGGCGGTATCGACCACAAGGCCACAGCCGCGCAGATCGCGCATATCGCCACCCTGATTCCTGACGACTGGCTGGAGCCCGCGGCCACCGGTTCGCCCGGACAGTGCGTGGACCGGATCCGCCGGGAATTCGACTACGGGGCCGACGCGGTGATCATGCACGGAGCGACGCCCGACGAACTCGAACCGGTGGTTGCCGCGTATCGGGAAATGGTTCCGTAGCGCCGCCGCGGCTCGATACTGTCTGGCTCATGGCAGCCAACGATTCCCGCGAAGTGGTCATCGAAGCGACACCGGAGGAGATTCTCGACGTCATCGCCGATGTCGTCAACGCTCCGTCCTGGTCTCCTCAGTACCAGAGCGCTGAGGTTCTCGACACTTACGACAACGGCCGGCCCAAGCGCGTCAAGATGAAGGTCAAGGCCGCCGGGCTCACCGACGAGATGGAGGTCGAGTACAGCTGGACTGAGAACACCGCCGGGTGGACGCTGATCGACTCCAGTCAGCTCAAGGCCCAGGATGCGACGTACACACTGAGTCCCGCGGGGGACAAGACTGGGGACAAGACCAGGGTCCGATTCGACCTGAAGGTGGACCCGTCGATCCCGATTCCGGGGTTCCTGCTCAAGCGCACGCTCAAGGGCGCGATGGAGACGGCCACCGATGGCCTGCGCAAGCAGGTGCTGAAGCTGAAGAACGGTTAGGAACTCAGCACGCGCAACCGCAGGATCGCCTCGTCGAGGGTCTCATCGCGCTTGCAGAACGCGAAGCGCACCAGGTGGTTCCAGGCTTCCGGAGCCCCGTGCGGATCGCAGAACGCCGACATCGGGATGGCCGCGACCCCGGCCCGATCCGGCAGTTCCTCGCAGAAGGCGGTGCTGTCGGCGAAACCCAGCGGGCGCGGGTCGGCGCACAGGAAATAGGTGCCGGCGCTGTCGTGGACCCCGAAACCGATATCGGTCAGCGCGGCCGCCAGCCTGTCGCGTTTGGCCTGCAGCGACAGTCGCAGGGCTTCGACCCACCCGTCCTCGTGGTTCAGCGCGTAGGCCACCGCGGGCTGGAAGGGTGCCCCGCCGACGTAGCTCAGGTACTGCTTGGCCGCCCGCACGCCGGCAATGAGGTCCGGTGCACCGCAGGCCCAGCCGATCTTCCAGCCGGTGCAGTTGAACATCTTGGCCGCGCTCGAGATCGTCACGGTGCGCTGCGCCATTCCCGGATAGGACCCGATGGGTAGATGGGTCCGGCCGTCGAAAGCCAGCCGCTCGTAGACCTCGTCGGAGATCACCAGCAGGTCGGCCTCGACCGCGACCGCGGCCAGGGCGCGCAATTCGTCGTCGGTGAGCACCATGCCGGTCGGGTTGTGCGGGGAGTTGACGATGATCGCCCGAGTCCGGGGGGTGAGCGCGGCGCGCACCGCATCCACATCCAGGGCGAAGCCGCGCCCGTCGGGCGTCAACGGCACCGCGACCCGGTGCGATCCCGCCATCGCGATCACCGGTGCATAGGTGTCGAAGAACGGCTCGAGCACCAGAACCTCCGAGCCCGGCTCCACCAGGCCGAGCACCGCGCCGGCGATCGCCTCGCTGGCCCCGACGGTGACCAGGACCTCGGTCTCCGGGTCGAACTCCATCCCGTAGCGGCGCCGGCGCTGCCCGGAGATCGCCTCCCGCAGAGCGGCGATCCCGGGACCAGGCGGGTACTGGTTGACCCCGTCGGCGATGGCCTGCCGGGCCGCCTCGAGCATGGCGGGCGGACCGTCCTCGTCGGGGAAGCCCTGGCCCAGATTGACGGCGCCGAGGCGGGCGGCCATCGCCGACATCCGGGCAAAGACATTGACCGCGTACGGCCGTAGGCGCGCCACCGTCGTCAGCGCGGGGCCGACGGTATCGGAACCAGTCACTTGCCGAGCGTAGCCACAGCCGGGCGCGGCGGGGGGTGGGACGGGTTGCCAACCAACAGGTTGGCCGGGGGTGTTTTAGGGACCGGCCCAGCGGCCGACTAGGCTTCGTAGTGCCGGAAACGACATCAATCCGAACGTTCTTTGAAGAGGGAAAACCATATGTCCGAAGAAGCCTTCATCTACGAGGCCATCCGCACGCCGCGCGGCAAGGGAAAGAACGGTGCGCTGACCGAGGTCAAGCCGCTCAATCTCGTCACAGGTCTGATCGACGAGCTCCGCTCGCGTCACCCCAATCTCGATGAGAACATGGTCAGCGACGTCATCCTGGGCTGTGTCTCGCCGGTCGGCGACCAGGGCGGCGATATCGCCCGAACTGCCGTCATCGCCGCGGGTATGCCCGACACCGTCGGTGGCTTCCAGCTCAACCGGTTCTGCGCCTCCGGCCTGGAGGCCGTCAACACCGCCGCCCAGAAGGTGCGCTCCGGCTGGGACGACCTCGTCTACGCCGGCGGTGTGGAGTCGATGAGCCGGGTGCCGATGGGCTCCGACGGCGGCGCGATGATGTCCGATCCGGCCACCAACTACGACGCTTTCATCGTCCCGCAGGGTATCGGTGCCGACCTGATCGCCACCCTGGAGGGTTTCACCCGCGACGATGTCGACGCCTACGCGGTGCAGTCCCAGGAGCGTGCCGCGGCCGCGTGGTCCGGTGGCTACTTCGCCAAGTCGGTGGTGCCGGTTCGCGACCAGAACGGCCTGCTGATCCTCGACCACGACGAGCACATGCGGCCCGGTACCACCATGGAGAGTCTGGGCAAGCTCAAGCCCGCCTTCGAGGGCCTGGCCGCGATGGCCGGTTTCGACGATGTGGCGATGCAGAAATACCACTGGATCGAGAAGATCAACCACGTCCACACCGGCGGCAACAGCTCCGGCATCGTCGACGGCGCCGCCCTGGTCGTCGTCGGTAACGAGAAGGCGGGCAAGGCCAACGGGCTGACCCCGCGGGCCCGCATTGTCGCGACCGCCACCAGCGGTGCGGACCCGACGATCATGCTCGTCGGCCCCACCCCGGCGGCGCGCAAGGCGCTGGACCGGGCCGGCCTCAAGCCCGAGGACATCGACCTCTGGGAGCTCAACGAGGCCTTCGCCTCGGTGGTGCTGAAGTTCCAGAAGGACTTGAACATCCCGAGCGAGAAGCTCAATGTCAACGGCGGCGCCATCGCGATGGGCCACCCGCTCGGCGCCACCGGCGCCATGATCACCGGCACCATGGTCGACGAGCTCGAGCGTCGCGGTGCCAAGCGCGCCCTGATCACGCTGTGCATCGGCGGCGGCATGGGTGTCGCCACCATCATCGAGCGCGTCTGATCCGCGTCGGAAACTACAGGGAGTAAGCGAAAAACCATGGCAGAGAACACCATCAAGTGGGACAAGGATGCCGACGGCATCGTCACCCTGACTCTCGACGACCCCACCGGCGGGGCCAACGTGATGAACGAGCATTACAAGGAGTCGATGCACAAGGCCGTCGAGCGTCTCGAGGCCGAGAAGGATTCGATCACCGGTGTCGTCATCACCAGCGCCAAGAAGACCTTCTTCGCCGGCGGTGACCTCACCGCCATCATCAAGATCACCCCGGAGCACGCCGGTGAGGCGTTCGCCGAGGTCGAGGAGATCAAGGCAGACCTGCGCAAGCTGGAAACCCTGGGCGTGCCGGTCGTCGCGGCCATCAACGGCGCCGCCCTCGGCGGTGGCCTGGAGATCGCCCTGGCCTGTCACCACCGCATTGCCGCGGACGTCAAGGGCAGCGCGATCGGCCTGCCCGAGGTCAGCCTGGGCCTGCTGCCCGGCGGTGGCGGCGTCACCCGCACCGTGCGGATGATGGGTATCCAGAATGCGTTCGTGAACGTGCTGAGCCAGGGCACCCGGTTCAACCCGAAGAAGGCCAAGGAGACCGGTCTGGTCGACGAACTCGTCGGCAGCGTCGAGGAATTGGTTCCCGCCGCCAAGGCGTGGATCAAGGCCAACCCGGAATCCCACACCCAGCCGTGGGACGCCAAGGGCTACCGGATGCCCGGTGGCACTCCGTCCAGCCCGGCGCTGGCGGCCATCCTGCCGTCGTTCCCGTCGCTGCTGCGCAAGCAGATCAAGGGCGCCAACATGCCCGCACCGCGGGCCATCCTGGCTGCCGCCGTCGAGGGCGCGCAGGTGGACTTCGACACCGCCAGCCGCATCGAGAGCCGCTACTTCACCGAGCTGGCCACCGGGCATGTCGCGAAGAACATGATCCAGGCGTTCTTCTTCGACCTGCAGGCCATCAACGCCGGCGGATCCCGTCCCGAGGGCATCGGCAAGACCCCGATCACCAAGATCGGCGTGCTGGGCGCGGGCATGATGGGCGCCGGTATCGCCTACGTGTCGGCCAAGGCCGGTTTCGACGTCGTTCTCAAGGATGTCACCATCGAAGCGGCGAACAAGGGCAAGAACTACTCGGAGAAGCTCGAGGCCAAGGCGCTCGAGCGTGGCCGCACCACTGAGGAGAAGTCCGCGGCGCTGCTGGGCCGGATCACTCCGACCGCCGATCCGAAGGATTTCGCCGGGGTGGACTTCGTCATCGAGGCGGTTTTCGAGAACCAGGAACTCAAGCACAAGGTGTTCCAGGAGATCGAGGACATCGTCGAGCCCAATGCGATTCTGGGCTCCAACACCTCCACCATGCCCATCACCGGGCTGGCCACCGGGGTCAAGCGCCAGGACGACTTCATCGGTATCCACTTCTTCTCACCGGTGGACAAGATGCCGCTGGTCGAGATCATCAAGGGTGAGAAGACCTCCGATGAGGCCTTGGCCCGGGTGTTCGACTACACCCTGGCGATCGGTAAGACCCCGATCGTGGTCAACGACAGCCGCGGCTTCTACACCAGCCGCGTCATCGGCACCTTCATCAACGAGGCGCTGGCCATGCTGGGCGAGGGCGTGGAGCCCGCGTCGATCGAGCACGCCGGCAGCCAGGCCGGCTACCCGGCTCCGCCGCTGCAGCTCTCCGACGAGCTCAACATGGAGCTGATGCACAAGATCGCGGTCGCAAGCCGCAAGGGTGTCGAGGACGCCGGCGGTACTTACTCGGCGCACCCAGCCGAGGCCGTGGTGGAGAAGATGATCGGACTCGGGCGGCCGTCGCGGCTGTCCGGTGCCGGCTTCTACGACTACGCCGACGGCAAGCGCACGCAGCTATGGCCGGGCCTACGCGAGGAATTCCACTCGGGCACCTCCAAGCCGCCGCTGCAGGACATGATCGACCGCATGCTGTTCGCCGAGGCGCTGGAGACCCAGAAGTGCTTCGACGAGGGGGTCATCACCACCACGGCGGATGCCAACATCGGCTCCATCATGGGCATCGGCTTCCCGCCGTGGACCGGTGGCGCTGCCCAGTTCATCACCGGCTACCCCGGTGGCACGGCCGCATTCGTGGCTCGCGCCAAGGAACTGGCGGAGCGCTACGGCGACCGCTTCAACCCGCCGGCGTCGCTGCTTACCTAGTGAGAGCCTCCGACTCGGACCCCCGGCGCGCGTGCGCGCCGGGGGTCCTCGGCTTCGCACGCACGTGACCGTCGGACTCATCTGCGCGCTGCCGCAGGAGTACGAGCACCTGCTGAGGGCCATGGCCGGGGCAGCGACGCACACGGTTGCCGACATCGAGTTCAGCGTCGGCGAACTCGACGGCCACCGTGTCGTCCTGTCGCGGGCCGGGATGGGAAAAGTCAGCGCTGCACTGGTGGCCACGGTGCTGGCCGATCGCTTCGGGTGCCGCGCGATTGCGTTCTCCGGTGTTGCGGGCGGCCTGGATCCGATGCTGCGAATCGGCGATGTGGTGATCGCCGAGCGGACCATTCAGCACGACGCCGGGGTGATCGAAGAAGCCGCCCTGCAGGTCTATCAGGCCGGCCATGTTCCCTTCATCAATCCCACCACCCGATTCGGCTACGTCGCCGACCCTGCCCTGCTCGACCGGGTTCGCGGCCGGCTCGAGGGATTGGCGTTGCCCGCGTTATCCAGCCGTGCCGGCGGCCGCGACCGGCCGCCCCGGATCACCTTCGGCACGGTCTTGACCGGAGACCAGTACCTGCACTGCGAGGTGACCCGGGTGCGCCTGCATGCAGAGTTGGCCGGTCAGGCCGTGGAGATGGAAGGCGCTGCGGTCAGCCAGGTATGCGAGAGCTTCGGCATCCCCTGGCTGGTCGTCCGTTCCCTCTCGGACCTCGCCGGGGCGGAATCCAGCTTCGACTTCGCCGCATTCGTCGACGAGGTCGCGGCGCAGTCGGCCATGATCCTGCGCCACCTGATGCCGGTGTTGTGAAGGCACTTTCGCCGTAGAGTCGATGTATGCGATTCGGACTCTTCGTTCCCCAGGGCTGGCGGCTTGACCTGGTCGGGATTCCCGCGGAAAACCATTGGGCCACAATGCGTGACCTCGCCCAGTCCGCCGACGGTGGAGCATGGGACTCGCTGTGGGTGTACGACCACTTCCACACCGTGCCGATACCCACCGATGAGGCCACCCACGAGGCGTGGACCCTGATGGCCGCACTGGCCGCAACCACCTCACGGATCAAGCTCGGCCAGATGTGCACCGCGATGAGCTACCGCAACCCCGCGTACCTCGCCAAGGTCGCCGCAACCACTGACATCATCTCGGGCGGCCGGGTTCAGATGGGTATCGGCGGCGGCTGGTACGAGCATGAGTGGCGCGCCTACGGCTACGGATTCCCCTCAGCCGGGGTCCGGTTGGCCAGGCTCGACGAGGGCGTTCAGATCATGCGCGATGCATGGCGGGACGGCACGGTCACCTTCGATGGCAGGCATTACCAGGTCGACGGTGCCATCGTGTCGCCCAAACCGCTTCAGCCCGCGGGGATCCCGCTGTGGATCGCCGGTGGCGGCGAGAAGGTGACGCTGAAGATCGCCGCGAAGTACGCCCAGTACACCAACTTCAGCGCCGCCCCCGACGAATTCGCCCGCAAGTCGGAGATTCTCGCCGGGCACTGCCGCGAGGTGGGCAGCGACTACGACGCGATCGTGCGCTCCGCCAATGTCAACGCTGTGCTGGGACACTCGGACATCGATGTGAAACAGCGGTTGCAACGGGTCCGTGATCGACTGGCCGGGGTCTGCGGCGATGCGGCCGCCGATGCGATGATCGCGATGAACTCCGCGCCAGGCAACGCGACCGGCACTCCCGATCAGGTGGTCAAGACGCTGACCGAGTTGCGGGACTTGGGCTGCGAGTACGTCATCTGCTACTTCCCGGAAGCGGCCTACGACCGCTCCGGTATCGACATGTTCGAGCGCGAGGTCATGCCAGCGTTCGCTTAGCCCGACCCCGGCCCGTTGATTCCAGAAGCGCGTCGGCCACCGCGTCGAACGCCCGCAGGGTGTCCTGCAGCACGTGCGGGCCGTGCGTGTGTGGTTGGGTCGACAACTTCGCGGCCACCATCTCCGCGGCGCGGTTGATGTAGATCAGCTGACCGCACATGCCCATGCACAGCAGGACATTGTTGCCGGGGTAGGGAAACCACATCTGGTTGCGGTACATCCCGCCGGGCAGATCGTCGTCACCGAGGCCGGCCGCGAACGCCTGACGTGAGTCGGGCCCGCCCGCGAGGGTGTCGGCGATCCACGCCGCCGGCAGCACCTGCTGTCCGGTCAGGGAGGCACCGTCCTGCAGGAACAGCGATCCGAACCGGACCATATCGGTGAGACAGGCGCTGATTCCGCCGTTGAACATGCCGGTGCCGGCACTGTCCACGGCGATGGTGGCGTCGTAGCGGGCGCCGATTCGACTCCAGAGGAGTTCGGACATCAGACCCGGCATGCGTTGGCCGCCGGCGACCTCGCAGATCCAGCCGAGAACGTCGGTTTCGGATGAGCGGTATTCGAACGGTCCGCCGTGTGGCGACTTCTGCGGCAGGGTCAGCAGGAAGTCGTAGAGGGTGACCGGAATCTCCGGACCGCTGCGCGGTGCCCATCCCATCGCCTGGTCGAGAATGTGGATGTCGGCGTGGGGGTCGCTGTAGTCATCGGAGAACGCGATCCCCGATCTCATGTCCAGCAGGTCGCGCACCGTGGCGCCGGCGTAGCCGCAGTGCGCCAGCGCCGGGACGAAGGCGGTGACCGGTGCGTTCAGGTCGATCGCACCTGCTCCGTGCAGAGCCCCGACAACGGCACCGGTCAGCGACTTGCTCACCGAGAACATCAGGTGCCGGGATTCTGGCGCGAGGCCGTGGCGGTACTCCTCGGCCACCATCGATCCGCGGCAGGCGACCGCCCATCCATCGGTGTCGGTGTCGGCCATCACCGCTCCGACGGTGGTCCGATCCCCATCGGTACCGGTCACCGGTATCGCGTCGATCGCGGCGGCGGCCGGTGCCAGCACCGCTGCCGGAGCCGTCCCACGTGAGATGACCGCAGTCGGCACCATATCGTCGACGTGCTGGAATGACCAGTGCGAGTACGGTTCCCACAGCCAGTTGGCCAGCGAGATTCCGGCCGGGACGCGATTGGGTTCGGCCACGGCGGGGACTACGCTCGCGCGACGAGCCGGGACAGGATCGGCGAGGTCTGCGCCAAGGGTGTCGAGACGAATTTCGCCTTGATCCCGGTGAGCCAGCGCTGGCAGTGCTCGGTGAGCTGGTAATCCTCGCTCTGCAGGTGCCCGGGGGTGACCAGCACGCCGAGTTGAGCACCTTCGCAGCGCAAGTCGCCCGGTGCCGCCACCCGCATGAAGAAGGCCTCTGAATCGTCGGCGATCGAGTCCCAGTCGTCGGCTGGGCGGGCAAACGATGCGTGCCCAGCCGCGTCGAGGCGGTACACACCGGTTCGCGGCGTCTGGGTGAAGATCTCCGCCGTCGTCGAGGTCTCGGAGATGATCACCTGACCCCAGACCTCATCCTCGCCGTAGCCCCGCTCCCAGCGCGCGTTGATCTGCTCGATGTCGAGTTCGTAGTCGACGTCCATGAACTCAAGCAGGTGGAACAGGAACAGCGGGATGTCGGCGTAGGCCTCGGTGGTCAAATTCGTCATCGGACTGGCACCGCTGAGCCGCGGGTTCACTTCGCCGAGGTAGAGCTCATCGGAGTCCAGGTCATGTAGCAGGTCCACCTCGAAGTAACCCAGGTAGCCCTCGCGGCCCAGGACGTCACCCAGCTTTCGGACCATTTCCCGGGCGGTGCGTGTCTGCTCGGGCGGCAGCGCCTCTCGCCAGACGTCGTTACCGCACCAGCTGCCCCGGTAGGGGGTCAGCTCCGGGTACCCGACGAGGCTCGTCATCGCGGGTCCGACGACGGTGCCGTAGCGGGTCACGGCGCCCTCCAGGCATACCTCGACATTGCGGATGCGCTTCATCGCCTTCACTTCGCGCTGAGCTGTCAGCTCCGCGGCGCACTGGTCCCAATCACGCTCGCCGCGCAGGAAGAACGTCCCACTGCCGGCATTGCCGTAGGGGTCCTGAACGACGAGGTCCTCGCCGAGCCCGGCGCCGCTCGCCAGCGCAAGCAACTCGGCGTAGGAGCCGGCCCGCCCGATCGCGTACGGCACGCTCGGCACGCCAGCCTCCTCGGCGAGCCGGGTCATGACCACTTTGGAGTCCAGTCGGTGGCGCAGCTCCGGGGGCGGTTCCATGACCTCGAGCCCGGCCTGGCGCGCCAGTCCGGAAGTCTCCTCGTCGGGCATGACGAAGCACGCCTTGCCGCCGGGGCCGCGGTCGGCGATGAACTCCCGCGTCTCCGGATCGGAGAGGAGGTGATTGACCACGTCGCCCATGGAATCGAAATCCCTGCGGTCGCGCTTGCGGGGTACGAACACCCGTGGGTGGGTGCCTTCGAAAGAGTCGAAGTAGTTCAGGTAATAGAAATTTCGCACCCAGCGGTCGATGCCGAGCAGATTGAACGGCGTCGGCGAGATGAAGTAGAGCGGCACCGCATTGGTGTGGAAGAACGCCCGGACGTCGGGTAGGCCCTTCAGTTGTCGAGTCGCCACGGTCATGCCTCCCGCATGGGTGCCGAGGGTGGGGTGGGGGTGGTCAACATGTCAGCGTGGAGGGAACATGACGTCATCCCCCGAGTCTGCCTTGTGTCGCGGTGGCCCGCCACGGATTGCGGCACGGGCCGTGGAATGGGTTCCGACACGGTTCAGATCGCCGGCCCCAGCAGGTCGTCGGCGTCGGTGATGTGGTAGCCGTAACCCTGCTCGGCCAGGAAGCGCTGCCGGTGGGCGGCGTAGTCGGCGTCCAGGCTGTCGCGGGAGACCACCGAGTAGAACACCGCACCGCCACCGTCGTGCTTGGGCCGCAGCAGCCGGCCGAGGCGCTGGGCCTCCTCCTGACGTGATCCGAAGGTGCCCGAAACCTGAACGGCCACCGAGGCTTCCGGCAGGTCGATGGAGAAATTGGCCACCTTGGACACCACCAGTGTTTTGACCTCGCCGCGCCGGAACGCATCGAAGAGCGCCTCGCGTTCGGCGTTCTTGGTCGACCCCTGGATCACCGGGGCATCGAGTTCCTTACCGAGTTCGTCGAGTTGATCGAGATAGGCACCGATCACCAGCGTCGGTTCCCCGGGGTGTTTGGCCAGAATCGACTTCACCACCGCGATCTTGGTGTGCGCCGTGGAGCACAGCTTGTAGCGCTCCTCCGGTTCGGCAACGGCGTACTGCATCCGCTCGTTATCGGTCATCGTGACCCGGACCTCGATGCACTCGGCCGGGGCAATCCAGCCCTGGGCTTCGATATCCTTCCACGGCGCGTCGTAACGCTTGGGTCCGATCAGGCTGAACACATCGCCCTCGCGGCCGTCCTCGCGGATCAGGGTGGCCGTCAGCCCCAGCCGTCGTCGCGATTGCAGATCGGCGGTCATCCGGAACACCGGGGCCGGCAGAAGATGCACCTCGTCGTAGATGATCAGGCCCCAATCCCGGCTGTCGAACAATTCCAGGTGCCGATATTCCCCCTTGGTGCGGCGGGTGATCACCTGATAGGTGGCGATGGTGACCGGGCGGATCTCCTTGCGCTCACCGGAGTACTCGCCGATCTCCTCTTCGGTCAACGACGTGCGGGCAATCAGTTCCCGCTTCCACTGCCGGCCGGCCACGGTGTTGGTGACCAGGATCAGCGTGGTGGCACCGGCTTTGGCCATGGCCGCCGCACCCACGATGGTCTTACCCGCACCGCACGGCAGTACCACCACCCCCGACCCGCCGGCCCAGAACGAGTCAGCCGCCATCTGCTGGTAGTCCCGCAGTTCCCAGCCGTCCTGCGCCAGGCTGATCGGATGGGCCTCGCCATCGACGTAGCCGGCCAGATCCTCAGCCGGCCAGCCGATCTTGAGCAGCATCTGTTTGACCCGGCCCCGCTCGCTGGGGTGCACCAGGACGGTGTCGTCATCGATGCGCGCACCCAGCATCGGGGTGATCTTCTTGTTGCGCAGCACCTCCGCGAGGACCGCGCGGTCCAGACTGAGCAGGCAAAGGCCGTGGGCGGGGTGCTTGACCAACTGGAGTCGGCCGTAGCGGGCCATGGTGTCGACGATGTCGACCAGCAGCGGTTGGGGTACCGCGTAGCGCGAGAAGTTCACCAGCACGTCGACCACCTGTTCGGCGTCGTGGCCGGCGGCACGGGCGTTCCACAGCGCCAACGGGGTGATGCGATAGGTGTGAATGTGTTCGGGGGCACGTTCGAGTTCGGCGAACGGGGCGATGGCGGCGCGTGCGGCGTCGGCCTGCTCGTGGTCGACCTCGAGCAGGACCGTCTTGTCGCTCTGCACGATCAGTGGGCCGTCAGTCATGGCCCCATTATCCGGGCTCGGCCGACATCACGGAGGTGACCCGGTGCACCGCGAACTCGCGCGGGCGGCCCTGAGCCGGATCCCAGGCCGTCAGCCGGCCACCGGTGACGGCCAGCGGTCGGAGCACCCGCTGGGTGGCCACCCCGGCGGCGTCGACGTAGCCGACCAGCACATCGGTCCCGAGAACCGCCGCCTGGTGCAGCAGTGCCATCGCGACGGCCGGATCCACCCGCGCCCCGCCGAGCGGGGCCGACTGCACCCGGCGCAGCACCGACACCACGGTGGCCAGGTTCTCGGAGTTCGGTTTCGACAGTCCGCGCAGTGCCCTGCGTACCGGGTTCGGCGGAACCCTCGCGCCCCGCCGGCGCAGGTCGACGATCGCACCGGAGGGATCCTCGGCCGCCGGGGCGAAACCCGCCTTCCGCAGGGCGGTCAGCACATCGGCGATCGGGGCCTGTGAGACGGCCACCGTCGGCGCCAGCAGCCGGACCGCGAGGGCGGTCATCGCCGGCGCGGACACCGCGTGTGAGAGCAACGCCGGATCGTCGCAGCGCACGAAGGACGCCGCCATTCCCACCCGAAGCTGTCCGTGGCGACGCGCGACATCGTTGATCAGGTAGATAAGACCCTGGGGGACAGTGGTTTTCGAGTACTGCTCGAAGAACCGCTGCAGACCCTCTGCGGTTCGTCCGGTATCGAGGGCATGCCGGACGGATTGTTCACTGACCCGGTAGACCATCGCCGCTCCCGCCGACTCGACGGTGGCCACCGCACCGAGTTCCTCGGCCAGTTCGCGCTGCAGTGGGCCCGGCACCACAACGGTGAGATCGGCCTGGACCAGGAAGTGATCGATCGGTTCGGGCAGTGCCCTGGTCATGGCGGCCAGTGCGGCATCCTCCCCGGTCTCCAAGAGTGCACGAGCCGGTGAGCTGAGTGCGTCGCGGCCGGTGAGTCCGACCGCGTGCGCCTCGTCGAGCAGGTGGCCGACCGGGTCTGGCTGCAGTCTGGCCGCCCACCGGGGCCGTTGCCAGATCAGCGCCTCAGACGCGCGTGCGGCATCGACTCCGGATCCCGCCGGCAATCCGGCCAGCAGGCCCAGTAGTAGTCGCCGATCAAGAGGAGCGGCCGTGGAGTAGAGCGAATCCGACAGTGCCGCATACGGTTTGCCGTCCGGATCGCGGTCGCCCACCAGGCCCGGCCGGGACGGAAGATCCAGCCAGGTGGTTGCCAGCTGCAACCAGCGGGATGCGGCCGGCGCCTCCAGGAATCTGTCGGCCGCCACCGTTGGCGCCCAGTATCCGAGCGTGTCGCCCGGCGGGGACGGCTCGGGAATGCCGCTGGCGATCAGGCCGGCTGCCGCGGCCAGTTCCAGGATCAGCCCCAGCCGCTGCTCGTCGACCCCGGTGGCCTTACTGAGCCGCTTGGCCTCCCGCACCCCGAGTCCGCCGCTGCGCAGTTCGGGCACCGGTGCCGCCGAGAGGCTCTCCAGAACCGTGTCGACCTGACGCATGAGCTCAAGGGCTGCGCCGGCCGCCGATCCGTCGACGTCCTTGGCGGTGGTGGTACCGACCACCGGGTCGGGCGGTGTGAGATCGCGGGGGCCGGGCTGCTCGCCACGCAGAACCTGCCCCACATCGCGGGGCAGCACGACGGTCTCGTCGTCCACCTGCCGGAGCAGTCCGGCGGCCAGCAGCCGTTGTACGGGCCGGCCCGCCGGTGTACCCGGCGCGGCGTCGCGGGTGCGGCCCACCGGTGAGCCGACCACCAGTCGTTCCAGCACGTCGCGGGCCGGATCGTCGAGTTCGCCGATCGCGTCGGCGAGTTCGGCCGCCGCACGGTGCGGGTCCTCCACCGCGGCCTGACCCGGAAACCACGGCAGCGCGGCGCCGGCCTCCGCAGTCACCCGGAAATCGTCATCGCCCCAGACCAGCGCCCGATCGCGCAGTTCGTCCAGTGCCGCTTGCAGGTCCGGCATCGGCGCGCGGCCGCCGAGCAGCGACACCACCTCATCGAGCCCGACCGGGTGGTGGTCGGCCCGCAGCACCAGCAGTGCGTCCAGGACCGTCAGGCACAGGTAGTCGAGATCGTCGGCGGCGGCCTTGACCGACTGTCGGGAGGCGGCCCGGGCCGCCAGTGCGGCGATGCTGCCCGGTGCGGGTTGGGCCAGATCCGGCCGGTTCTCGAGCAGCCGGATCAGCCGCTCGTCGGGCAGATCCGCCAGCCACGAAGCCAGCGACGTGTCCCGCCGGGACGGACTGGGCGGCCGAGCGGGAGGATTCATTGCTGACCAGGGTAAAACAACGGGCATGCGGGCGAGTTCGGCTGACAAGTGTCAGAATGGTGGACGTGGCACAGAACACGAAAAAGCACAGGTATGTCGACAACGGCTGGCCGACCCGGGACCCGGACGACCACGCGGTCAGCGAAATTGCCGCCGACCGGGTGGGTCCGCTGTCACCGTTCGGGGAAACGACGTTCCCGGTGCCGGCCTCGACCTTGCCGTACATCCACCCGGTCACCGTCGTCAACAAGTAGCGGTGACCGGCGGGCGTTCGGAGGCGCCGCAGAGTCGGCTGTCGCACCTCGACGACCGCGGCGCGGCGCGGATGGTTGATGTCACCGCCAAGCCGGTGACCGCGCGTAGCGCGACCGCCTCGGGAACCGTGCACACCACCGTCGAAGTGATCGGGATGATCACCTCCGGCGGGTTACCCAAAGGCGATGCCCTGCCCACCGCCCGGATTGCCGGCGTGCTGGCCGCCAAGAGGACCAGTGAACTCGTGCCGATGTGCCACCAGGTGGCGCTCAGCGGCGTGGACGTCGATTTCCGCATCGGTGTCAGCCAGGTCGACGTCTCGGCGTCGGTGCGCACCACCGATCGCACCGGTGTCGAGATGGAGGCGCTCACCGCGGTCACGGTGGCCGCCCTCACGGTGTACGACATGATCAAGGCCGTCGACCCTGCCGCCCGACTGGACGATATTCGTGTGGTGCGCAAGGAGGGCGGGCGCAACGGGGTCTGGTCCCGGCAGCCGTGAGCCGTTCCGCTCGGGTCATCATCGCCTCGACGCGCGCCTCAGCCGGGGTCTATGACGATCGCTGCGGCCCGATCATCACCGATTGGCTGACCGCGCGGGGCTTCGGACTGCCGGCCCCGGCGGTGGTGGCCGACGGGCCGGCGGTGGGGCGGGCACTGCGGGCCGCGGTGGACGATCGCGCCGACGTCGTCATCACGTCCGGCGGTACCGGCATCTCACCGACCGACGCGACCCCGGAGGAGACGCTGGCGGTGCTGGATTATCAGATTCCCGGACTGGCCGACGCCATCCGGCGATCCGGCCTGCCGAAGATCCCCACCGCCGTCCTGTCCCGGGGGGTGTGCGGCGTGGCCGGACGAACCCTGGTGATCAACCTGCCCGGGTCGACCGGAGGGGTCCGCGACGGACTCGGGGTTCTGGCCGAGGTGCTCGACCACGCGCTGGACCAGTTGGCCGGGGGAGACCACCGATGACCCGGATTCTGCGCGCGGCGGTGACCGACCAGGCGATCCTGGTGGCCGAGCACGAACACCTGGTCGCCCATCAGGCCGCCGGCGCGGTGGTCGGGTTCGCCGGCGTCGTCCGCGACCACGACGACGGCCGTGAGGTGATCCGGCTGGAGTACTCCGCCCACCCGCACGCCGAGCAGATCCTGTTCGAGGTGCTGGCCGAAGTCGCGGCCGCCGTGTCCGGTGTGCGGGCGATAGCGGCCAGCCACCGCATTGGGAGCCTGCGGGTCGGCGACACCGCTCTGGCGGCCGCCGTCTCGGCAGACCACCGGGCGGCGGCGTTCGACACCTGCGCGCTACTGGTCAATGTCGTCAAGGAACGGCTACCGGTGTGGAAGCACCAGTTCTTCGCTGACGGCAGCGACGAGTGGGTGAACTCGGCCTAACCCGCCGGAGGTGCGTCGGGGACCACCAACAGCGCCGGCTCATCCGCCGCAGCGGGGTCGCCCACCATTGCCGGGTCGGCGGCCAGAGCCGGGTCGGCAGCGAGAGCCGGGTCGGCAGCGAGAGCCGGGTCCATCGCCTGTGCCGGTGCCGTGCCCTCGCCGGGGATCGGCGAGGTGAACGACCGCTGGGCGAGCGCGATCATCAGATCGTTGCGGTCGATCTCATCGTTCTTTAGGGCCTGCCAGAGGTCCTTGAGATAAGACACGTTCGGGTTCGTCGCCGGTCCGACCGGCTCGTTGCTGGTTCCGGGTGGCGGGCTGTCCGGACTCGGCAGGTGCGGCACATCGGCGGGGAGCTGGTCGGAGGCGACGATGCTGGTGTCGCCGGCCGGGGCTGCCGGATCGCCCGGGGGCGGGACCGCCGTCGCCGGCAGAACCGGCGGGACCGCCGGATCGGCGGGGGTCATCGGGACGGTTCCGGACAGGCTTGCCTGCACGATCGCCGCATCGACAGCCGTCTCGGGTGCGTCGAGCACCACGATCTCGTCCGGCGCGGAAGTGGTCTCCGAAATCGCGATGATCTCCACCTCGGGTGCCGGTTGATCCTGCGGGGCGGGGGCCTCGGGGAGCGCGGCGTCCAGGGGCGCGGCCGGGACCGGCTGCTCGGCGGGGGCGTCGAGCGGGGCGACCACGACCACGTCGTCGGTGTCTGCGGTGTCTGCGGTGTCGGCTTCCGCCACGGTTCCGGCCGAAACATCGCGCGGCGTCGGACCGGACAGCCCGCGGCCACACGTCGGCCAAGCGCCCTTGCCCTGCCCGGCGAGGACCTTCTCGGCGATGGCGATCTGCTGATCGCGGGTCGCCAGGTGGGCCGCGGAGGCGAACTGGCCGCCGCCGTAGCTCGTCCACGTGCTCGGGGCGAACTGCAGGCCGCCGTGGTAGCCGTTGCCGGTGTTGATCGCCCAGTTGCCGCTGGACTCGCAGTTGGCGACGGTGTCCCATTCGGAGTCGGTGGCGGCCTGTGCCTGGGCGGCCAGTCCGAAGCTGCTACCGCCGAGCACGGCGCCGGTGACGGCGATCTTGGCGACGCTGAAGGAAGAAGTCGTGGGCTTGCGATGCCGTCCGCTCATGGGTCGGTCCTCTCTCGAACGCGCCTGCGGGGTCTGCTATCGGGCTCGGGCGGGAGAGGTTGCCCGGCCGCGGCGGTTACACCGGCGGCTTCACCGCGAGGAGCCGGGGCTCCGATATCGGTTGACCGGTCGGGTCCCCCGCCTCCATCCGAAATGTGTCGTTGTTCCCTGCGCTCCGTGGATGGAGCTCGGCGCGAGGAGCGAAGGGAGCCCGCCTCAAGGGGCGAACCACCGGCAACGGTAATGGCTTGCCGTGGTGCCGTCACCTTTTCGGCAAACTGGTGTTTTCCCTGCTGGCAAATCCTAAAGAAGCTCTAAAGGCCCAGCGTCGCCGCTGGTGGGGCCCCGACTTAATCTGTCCGTGGCCACCTCGTGACCGACCTGTGATGTGATCTAAATCACGGCTAGCCGCCCGAAAACGGGGGGAGGACGTCCAGGGTCTGATGCGCCCGCAGCACAGTGCCGGTGTCGCGAACTGCAAACCCGTCGCAAAGAAACGAACACTTGCGTAACACAAGTTGCATTTCTTCACTCTGAGCACTTAGTTCACAGATGGCATCGGTCACCGTCGATCCGGGACGCAGGGTCAGCGCCCAGGTCTCCGCGCCGGCGGCGGCGCGGGCCGCAGCAAAGAACCGGACGGTCACCGGGATCGTGGTGGTGATCTCGGTCATAATCAGCCCCCGATCGCGCTCATCGGGCGTTGCGGCTGGATGAACCCGGGGTCGTTGATGCCGTGCCCGGCCGCCTTGCGCCACATCGCGGCCCGCCACGCCAGTTCCACCTCGGCGTCGCCGGCCCCGGATCGCAGCAGCGTGCGCAGGTCGGTCTCCCCGGTGGCGAACAGGCAACTACGGACCTGGCCGTCGGCGGTCAGTCGGGTGCGGTCGCAGGCGCCGCAGAACGCGTCCGACACCGACGCGATGACTCCGACCGTGGCCGGCCCGCCATCGACCCGCCACAGCCGGGCCGGAGCGGATCCGCGCGGTCGCGGATCGGGGCTCAGGTCGAAACTCCCGCGGAGGGCCGCGAGAATTGTGTCGGCTGTCAAGGAGCCGTCCCGACTCCACTGGTGGCCGGCGTCGAGCGGCATCTGCTCGATGATGCGCAGCTGGTACCCGTGCCGCAGGCAGAATCGGAGCAGCTCGACCGCATCAGTGAGCCCGGTGGCCGGATCGAGGACGGCGTTGACTTTCACCGGACCCAGTCCGGCGTCGGCCGCGGCGGCAAGGCCATCGAGGACCGCGCCGAGTCGGTCCCGGCGGGTGATGGCGGTGAAGTGCTCGGGGTCGACGGTGTCCAATGAGATGTTGACCCGGTCCAGGCCCGCATCGGCCAGTCCGCGGGCCCGCCGCGCCAGCCCGACCCCGTTGGTGGTCAGTGCGATCTCCGGGCGGGGCCGCAGCCGGGCGGTGGCGGCCACCACGTCCTCGAGCCGCCGGTACAGCAGCGGCTCGCCGCCGGTGAACCGGACGCTGGTGACCCCCAGCCGGGTGACCGCGAGACGCAACAGCCGGGTGAGTTCATCGAAGCTCAGCAGTTCCTCGCCGGGCAGCCAGTCCAGCCCGGCGGCCGGCATGCAGTAGGTGCACCTGAGGTTGCACCGGTCGGTCAGCGAGACGCGCAGATCGGTGGCCGCCCGGCCGAAGGTGTCCAGGAGGGGGCCGCGCCGCGGCATCTCATCCGGCAGGCGATCCGGATCCCGCCGGACCGTCGGGACTCCCAGCGTGGTGACGGTCATGCTCGGCCCCGGGTGTGGGCCCAGTCATGCGCCTGATCCACCGGAACGATGTCCTTGCCCAACGGCATGAGTGAGACCGGGATGAGCTTCAGGTTGGCCAGCGCCAGGGGGATGCCCACGATGGTGATCGCCATCGCGAAGGCACTCAGTAGGTGACCGATCGCCAGCCACAGCCCGCACAGCAGTATCCAGATCACATTGCCGATCAGGGCGCCGGGACGAGGGCCGGGCTTTTCGACGATGGTCCGGCCGAAGGGCCACAGTGCGAACATGGCGATGCGCGCCGAGGCGAAGCCGAACGGGATGGTCACGATGAGCACGAAGCAGATCAGTGCGGCCAGGAGATAGCCCAGCGCCAGCCACAGGCCGCCGAATACCAGCCAGATGATGTTCAGGATCAGGCGCATGTATTCCTCCAGCCGGTCGCGCCAGCCTACCTAACCACCGTGGCCTGAGGCGCCCGGCCGGGAGTTGAGTAGGATCGCTGCGGCGCCTGCCCCGGGCGCCCGTGACGTCAGACAAGCAGGTGAGACCAGTGCCGACGGGCAAGGTGAAGTGGTACGACGCCGAGAAGGGCTTCGGCTTCCTCTCCCAGGAGGACGGTGAGGACGTTTACGTGCGCGCCTCGGCCCTACCTGAGGGCGTGGAGGGGCTCAAAGCGGGGCAGCGGGTCGAATTCGGCGTGGCCACCGGCCGTCGGGGTCCGCAGGCGTTGAGCGTCAAGCTGATCGACCCGCCACCGACTCTGTCGCGGACCCGCAGGGAAGCCGCGCCGGCCGCCGAGCACAAGCACAGCCCCGACGAATTGCACGGCATGGTCGAGGACATGATCACCCTGCTGGAGAGCGCGGTGCAGCCGGAGTTGCGGCGCGGACGTTACCCCGATCGCAAGGTCGCACGGCGGGTCTCGGAAGTGGTGCGCGCGGTCGCCGCCGAACTGGACGCCTGACTCCGTCGGGTCCCGTTCGCTACTCCCACACCAGGCGTACCGACCACTCGGCGTGCGGCAGGTCGCGTAGTTCTCCGGTCTCGTCCTGGACCAGGGTCAGCAGTTGCACGACCAGTCCCAACACCCGGCCACGCTGCGGGTCGACCGTCGGGACGGTTACCGCTAACCGGGTGTCCGGGCGGTAGGAGGTGGTGGTGGTGTCGCGGTCGTCGGCGTAGACCTTCAGCAGCCGCCACGGGGCCCGGGCGATCGCGGCCGGTACCGACAGCTGTACCGGATAATCTTCGGCCACCGAAAGCTGCTCCTGCGCACCGCCTTTGATGCAGTCGTTCAGATTGATGACGTTGCAGTACAGGTACGGTCCCACCTGGACCGCGGTGCCCCGGGAGTAGACGCTGATCTGCGGCAGTCCGGAGTCCGGGTGGTCTCTGACCAGCCGCCATGCCCCGAGTCCGGCGCCGACGGCGGCCAGCATCACCAGGGTCGCCACGATCCATGCCAGGTGCCGCTTCACCGGTGCGTCACCGCCGAGAGTCCCTCCGGTTCGGCCAGCACCGGGCGGTTGCCGCCGAAGCCGGGGATCAGCGAGGCGCCGCGGTAGCTCACCACGGTCTGGGCCAGGCCGGGAATGAGCAGCGCGGTGATGGCGGTGAAACCCACCCACAGGTCGGTGTAGACCAGCACCCCGATTGCGCCGCCCAGCACCCAGGCCAACTGCAGCACCGACTCCGACCGGCCGAAGGCCGAGGCGCGTGACTCCTCCGGCAGGTCGTCCTGCAACGAGGCGTCCAGCGATGCCTTGGCGATCGCACTCGCGCCGGAGGTGACGAACGTCGCCGCCGCAGCGACGATCAGGTTGCCGGTCACCGCGGCCGCCAAAGCCATCACCGAGACTGCGACGGTTGCCCGCACCACCAGCACGGTGGGCCTGCCCAACTGCAACCGGGCCGCGGTGAAGTTCCCGGCGAAATTCCCCAGGCCTGCGGCCACACCGATCATGCCGAGAATCCCCAACTGAACCCAGCCGCTGGCGTCCTGGGCCTTGGCCACGAACGCCGGGTATAGGAACAGGAAACCGACCATCGCCTTGATGGTGCAGTTGCCCCACAGTGCCGTGATGATGTTGCGGCCCAAGGGCTGGCGGCGCGGACCTGTGCCGATGGTTTGGGTCGGCGCGTCATCGTTGAGCCAGTCCCACTCCCCGCCGCCGCCGTGATAGGTCAAGGTGGCGGGAACCTCGCCCTCGGTGACCTCGACCCAACGCGGAATCCGCATCGTCAGCGACGCACCGGCCAGTGTCACGAACACCACCACGAACAACGCGCCGGGCAGACTCAACAGGCTCGAGAAGATGTATTCCACCGCGGCGGCGATACCGCCGCCGACAACCGTGCCGCCGATCAACCCGAACATCGTCAGCCGGGAATTGACCCGCACCAGGTCGATACTCGGCGGCATCACCCGTGGTGTCACCGCACTGCGCAGCACCGAAAACGACTTGGACAACACCATCATCCCGAGTGCACACGGATACAGCACCCAGGACGGGTAACTTCCGGTGGCGCTGTCGTAGTTGGAGATTAAGACCACGGCCACCACTGTGCGTAACAGAAATGACATCGCCAGCGCGGCGCGCCTGCCATGTTGCAGGCGGTCCAGCGCAGGGCCGATCAATGGTGCGATCACCGCGAACGGCGCGATGGTGATCAGCAGGTACAACGCGACCCGGCCCTTGCTCTCCCCGGTGGCCGCGGCGAAGAACAAGGTGTTGGCCAAAGCCACGGCCATCGCGGAGTCCACCGCGAAGTTGGCGACCACCGGCCAGGTCAGTGCGGTCAGACCCGACTTGTCCGCCCCGTCGGCGGTCGCGGCCCGGTGCACCATCGAGTACATCCGCGACCCCATCTCGGCGGCGGCCCGGGTGACCCCGGCGCGTTCGTCGTCGGTCTCGTCCTCCGGTTCCGGATCGCTGTAGGGACTGTGCCGGGTATAGGGACTGTGCCGTTCGGAGCCCAGTGGGGGCAGGTACCGGTTGCCGCTCGGGTTGGACTCGTCGTACCGGCCGAAGCCGCGGCCGGTGTCGGCTCGGCGGCCCAATCCGTCGCTGGGGTAGTTCGCCATGCCGGGATGCTCGCGGCGAGGGCCGCCTGACCCGGCCGACGGACCGGCGCCCGGGTGCATACGCCGCCGTCCAGACACGGTAACGATTGTCCCCCATGACCCCGGGCCGGAGCGGGCAGCCGACCGGTGTGGCTGCCTGGAAGCCCGGTGAGGCAAGATTGACGGCGATGGACAGCCCGACTGACACCTGTGAACCCGCCGAGACTGCCGCACCGGCCGAGCCGTCGGCAGAGGTCGCGGCGGTTCTGGCTGGCGCGGCTGAGCAGGCGCGCGAGGCGATTATCGAGTTCAGCGGCGAGACTGTCGGCGACTACCTGGGCATGAGCGTCACCGACGAGGCTTCCGCGACGCATCGGTTCCTAGCTGCGATGCCGGGCTACCAGGGTTGGCAGTGGGCCGTCGTAGTGGCCGCCTGCCCGGGCGCCGACCACGCGACCATCAGCGAAGTTGTGCTGGTTCCGGGTCCGACGGCCCTGCTGGCCCCGCCGTGGGTGCCGTGGGAGCAACGGGTCAAGCCCGGCGACCTGGGTCCGGGGGACCTGCTGGCACCACTGCCGGACGATCCCCGACTGGTGCCCGGCTTCGTCGCGACCGGTGACCCGCTGATCGACGACACCGCCATCGAGGTCGGTTTCGGCCGCCGCCGGGTGCTCAGCAGTTTCGGGCGCGACGAGGCCGCCCAGCGCTGGTATGACGGCGAATTCGGGCCCGAGGCGGCGATGGCACGCTCCACCAAGCGGGTGTGTCGGGACTGCGGGTTCATGGTGCCGCTGGCCGGCGCGCTGGGCGTCAGGTTCGGCGTGTGCTGTAACGAGCAGTCCGCGGACGGCCGCGTGGTGGACTTCTTCTACGGCTGCGGTGCGCACTCGGATACGCCGGCCCCGCCGGGCTCCGGGTCGCCGATGTACGAGCCCTTTGACGACGGGGTGGTCGAGGTCGTCCAGAATCCGGTCACCGACAATCCGGTTGCCGACAACCCGGTCACCGAAAATCCGGTTGCCGAGCTGCCCGTGGCCCCGGAGGCGGAATCGGTGGATGGTGAGCCTGAGCCCACCGAGCCCGCGGCCGTCCAGCCCGAGTCTTCCGAACCACCGGCGTCCGCCGACGGCTAGCTGCCTTCGGCGGCGGCCTTGATCCGGGCCAGGGTCAGGTTCATCCCCTCGACGAGTTCCGTCTCGAAGCTGTCCACTCCACCGAGTGCGGCCTTGGTCACCGCGGTGGACACCGCGGTCACCCCGTTCTCGGCGTGCCGGGACTCGGTGACCCGTGTGCCGGTTGCGGTCGGCTCCAATTCATACGTCCACACCGAGTGGTTGATGTCGACCCGGAAGGCCAGCTTGCGCTCCGGGATCACCTCGGTGATGGTCGCGGTGGTCGGCCAGAACAGCATCCCGCGCCGGTTCAGGTTTAGTGTTCGGGTGCCCGGCCGTAACGGCCCCAGCGCCTTCATCTTGCGGCACTGCGGGCTCCATTGCGGCATCCGGTTTAGATCCGAGATCAGGCCCCAGACCTTGCCGACGGGCGCGTTGATCTCGATCTCTGCCTTCAGAAGCGGGGCTGCCATGGTTCTCCTTCGATCACTGGGGTTGGTTCCGTTCCAAGCCGGTCTGCGCGCCCCGCGCACCGCGTCGGGCCGCGGCCCGCTGCCACAGGAACAGCGAGGCGCCGAACACACTCACGCCTAGGCCCGCGACGGTGACCGGGCGCCAACTCTGCAGCGCCGGCATGAGGAAGGCTCCCAACGTGGCGATCGCCCACAGCAGTGTTCCGGCACCGACGACGGGCCGTGGATCCAGCAGCGCGGCCGGCAACTCCGGCAGGGCGACCCGATCGGGGGAGGACATCTGCTTTACGGTAACGGAACGATCGGGCGCGTACGTTAGCGCCCATGGTGGCGGTCATCGAGATCACCGACCCCGGTGATGAGCGGGTTGACGACTTTCGTGACCTCAACAGCGTCGACCGCCGGCCGGATCTGCCGTCCGGGCGGGGTCTGGTGATCGCCGAGGGCGTCCTGGTCGCCCAGCGCATGCTCGCCTCCCGGTTTCGCCCGCATGCCTTCCTGGGCACCGACCGGCGGCTGACGGAACTGGCCGGGGATCTCGCCGGCGTTGAGATGCCGTTCTATCGGACCACGGCCGAGGTGATGGCCCAGGTGGTGGGTTTTCACCTGAACCGCGGTGTGCTGGCCGCGGCCCGCCGTCCGCGCGAACTCACCATCGCCGGGGTGTTGGCCGGGGCCCGTACCGTCGCCGTGCTGGAGGGGGTCAATGACCACGAGAACCTCGGGTCGATATTCCGAAATGCCGCCGGCCTCGGCGTCGATGCGGTGGTGTTCGGCGCCGGATGTGCCGATCCGCTGTACCGGCGTGCCGTCCGGGTGTCGATGGGCCATGCGCTGCTGGTGCCGTTCGCCCGCGCGGAACACTGGCCCGCCGATCTGAACCTGCTGCGCGACTACGGTTTCCGGCTGCTGGCGATGACTCCCGACCCTCAGGTGGGTGCGCTCGCCGACGTGCTGGGCGCCATCCACGCGGACAGGGTCGCCATTCTTGTGGGTGCGGAGGGTCCCGGCCTGACCGAGACGGTGATGCGGGCCAGCGATGTGCGGGTCCGGGTTCCGATGTCGCGCGGGACGGACTCGCTCAACGTCGCCACCGCTGCGGCACTGGCGTTCTACGAACGGGCTCGGCAGGGAGCCGCGGCCGGACCGATAATCTGACCGGGTGCCCGACGAGTCGACGCCCTGGGGAACCGGTCTGACGGTCGCCGCCTTCGTGGCGGCGGTCACCGCGACGGCGATCGTCGTGCTCAGCCTCGGAATGACCCGCGTGCATCCGATGGTGTCGGTCGGGCTGAACCTGGTCGCAGTCGGCGGCCTGGCGCCCACGCTGTGGGACTGGCGCGCACGGCCGGTCAGACGATGGTTCGTGCTGGGCGCCGCCGTTGGGGTCGCCGTCGGCTGGACGGCGATGCTCGCGGTGTTGTTCGGCTAGCGTTCGCCGCTGGTGCGGACGCCCAGCAGGACGTCCTCCCAGGCGGGAACCTCCGGCTTGCGCTTGCCCCGTTTCGCCGGAGGGGTCTGGCCGGTGGCCGGGGTCGGAGCGGGGGCAGCGGCCGTGACCTCGTCGAACTCCAGTTGGGCCAATGGTGCGACCTGCCGGAGTGGACGCTCGAACTCCGGGTCGATCAACTCGCTGGCGGCCTCATCGATGGCCGTGACGGTGCCGCCGTGCGCCCCCGGGGTGAACCGGAAGTGTGCGTAGTTCTCCGAGAGTCCGGCCGTCCAGCCCATCCGCACGGTCCAGCGGCCGTCATCGGTGCGCCAGGCATCCCAGTTGGTTTCCTCGGAACTCAACCCGCGTTCGGACAATGCCGCGCTGATGGTCTCCAGCAGGGTCTCGACCGCCGGCCCGTCGGCCAGCACCGGGTGGGCGGCGGTGGCCAACTCCGCGGCGCGTTGACGCTCGAGCAGCACCGGGTGGGCGAACCGCTCGACCTTGGAGAGGTCCATCCCGGACGACTCGGCTAGCTCCTGCGCGGATGCGCCGGCCCGGATGCGGGACTGAATGTCTCTGGGTCGCAGCACGCCTTTGACCTCGTTATCTCGTTTGTTCTGGACCAGTCCGGCGCGGTCGCCGCGGACCGCGGCGCGCAACCTGTCGTCGACCTGGATCAGGAACTTGTCGGCCGGATCGCCACCTTCGCAGATGACGTGCTTGCCGTCGACATCGAGTCCGATGAGAGAGAGTTCCCGCATGTCGACCTCCTTTTGTCGGACTCTACTCAGCCCGGGAGAAGATAACGAACAGGACACGCCCGGTCGTCGGAGGCGATCAGATGCGTTCGACGACCCAGTCGACACAGTGTGTCAGCGCGGTGACGTCATCGGGCTCGATTGCCGGGAACATCGCCACCCGGAGTTGATTGCGGCCCAGCTTGCGATACGGCTCGGTGTCGACGATGCCATTGGCTCGCAGCACGCGGGCCACGGCCGCTGCGTCGACGTCGTCGGTGAAGTCGATGGTGCCCACGACCTGCGAGCGCAGTACGGGATCGGCGACGAACGGGGTGGCGAACGGGGAGCGTTCGGCCCAGGAGTACAGCCGCGACGACGAGTCCGCCGTCCGCGTGACCGCCCAGTCCAGTCCTCCGTTGGCGAGCATCCAGTCGACCTGTTCAGCCATCAGCACCAGGGTGCCGATCGCCGGGGTGTTGTAGGTCTGGTTCTTGAGGCTGTTGTCCACGGCGATCGGCAGCGACAGGAAGTCGGGCACCCATCGGCCGGACGCGGCGATCGCCTCGATGCGGGCCAGGGCGGCCGGCGACAGAATGGCCAGCCACAGCCCGCCGTCGCCGGCGAAATTCTTTTGGGGCGCGAAGTAGTACGCGTCGCACTCGGCGATATCGACCGGCAGCCCGCCGGCACCCGAGGTCGCGTCGATCAGGACCAGCGCGTCACCGGCGCCTTCGGGCCGGCGGACCCCGACCGCTACACCGGTCGAGGTCTCGTTGTGCGCCCAGGCGATGGCATCCACCGACGGGTCGGATTGCGGCGCCGGGGCGCTGCCGGCATCGGCCTTAACCACGATGGGCTCTCCGATGAAGGGGTTGGCGGCCACCGCGGAGGCGAACTTCGCGCTGAATTCCCCGAAGGTCAGGTGCAGGGACCTCGTGTCGATCAGGCCGAAGGCGGCGGCGTCCCAGAACGCCGTCGCGCCCCCGTTGCCGAGGATGACCTGATACCCGTCGGGCAGGGAGAACAGCTGGCGCAATCCGTCACGCACCCGGCCGACCAGGTTCTTCACCGGGGCCTGCCGGTGCGAGGTGCCGAACAGTGCGGCGCCGGTGGTGCTCAACGCCGCCAACTGTTCGGGTCGCACCTTCGACGGACCGCATCCGAAGCGGCCGTCGGCCGGCTTGAGGTCGGCAGGGATCGTGAGCTGGTCAGCCATACCCCAAGCCTAAGATCCCGCAGCCCGCAGCTGAAATCGAGCGGGCCGGCAAACCCCGCAGCCGGGATGGACAGTATCCGGTACCTGCGGTACCGTTTCGCCGATAAGCACCGCTAGGTAAACCTCAGGGGAGGCTGCTCATGGCGAGAACCAAGCTGGTCAGACGCTGGCGCCGCAACATGGAGGTGGGCGAGGACACTGCCTACGTCGACATGCTCACCACGCTGTCCGACGGCTCGGTGCGGCGGAACTTCAACCCCTACACCGACATCGACTGGGACGCCCCGGAGTTCGCGGTGAGGCCCGATGACGAACGCTGGATCCTTCCCGCGAGCGACCCACTGGGGGGCCATCCCTGGTACCGGGCGCAGCCGGTCGCCACGCAGATCGCGATCGGGCAGTGGCGGCAGGCCAACGTCGCCAAAGTCGGCCTGCAATTCGAGTCGATCCTGATCCGTGGGCTGATGAACTACTCGTTCTGGGTGCCGAACGGCTCACCGGAATACCGCTACTGCACCCATGAGGCGATCGAAGAGGGCAACCACACCCTGATGTTCCAGGAGATGGTCAACCGCATCGGCGTCGACGTACCCGGCATGCCCCGGCTGCTGCGCTGGCTCTCTCCGCTGATCCCACTTGTGGCCGGCCCGCTGCCGATCCCGTTCTTCTTCGGGGTGCTCGCCGGTGAGGAGCCCATCGACCACACCCAGAAGCAGGTACTGCGCGAAGGCAAAGAGTTGCATCCCATCATGGAGAAGGTGATGGCGATCCACGTCGCCGAGGAAGCCCGCCACATCTCCTTCGCGCACGAGTATCTACGTAAACGGTTGCCGCATCTCAACCGGCGTCAGCGGCTGCTGCTGTCGATCAATGTGCCGATCATCATGCGCGTGCTCTGCCAGGCCATCCTGGTGCCGCCGCGCAGTTTCTTCCGCGAGTACGGCATCCCCCTTGCGATTCGCAAAGAGCTGTTCTTCCGGTCCCCGGAGTCGCGGAAATGGTTGCAGGACATGTTCGGTGACGTACGGATGCTCTGCTCTGACACCGGCCTGATGAACCCGCCGGCGAAGCTGATCTGGCGGATCTGCAAGATCGACGGCGCGCCCAGCCGGTTCCGCAGCGAGCCGCAGCGGCGCCATCTGACCGCCGCCTGACCGTCCTCAGCCCCCGGTGCCCCACGTCATCACGCAGTCCTGCTGCAGCGACGGCTCCTGCGTCTACGCCTGCCCGGTGAACTGCATCCACCCCAGTCCGGACGAGCCGGAGTTCGCCACCGCCGAGATGCTCTACATCGACCCGGCCGCCTGTGTCGACTGCGGCGCCTGCGTGAGCGCCTGCCCGGTCGGGGCGATCCGCCACGACAGCCGACTGACCCCCGGACAGTTGCCGTTCGTCGCCGTCAACGCCGGCCACTACCCGCCCCGGCCCCCCGGGCTGAAGCTGCCCCCTACCTCCAAGCTTGCGCCGGTGCTGCCCGCCCCCCGGCTGCGCAGCCGGGGCCTGACGGTGGCGATCGTCGGTTCCGGGCCGGCCGGGATGTACGCCGCCGACGAACTGCTCACCCAGCCCGGTGTGCGGGTCAACGTCTTCGACAAGCTGCCCACCCCCTACGGCCTGGTGCGGGCGGGGGTGGCTCCGGACCACCCACGCACCAGGTCCATCACCGGGTTATTCGATCGGATCGGCAGTGGCCCGGGATTCACCTATTACCTCAATGTCGAAGTGGGACGGCATATTTCGCACGATGAGCTGCTGGCCCACCATCACGCGGTGCTGTACACGGTGGGCGCCCCCGGTGACCGCGCACTGGAGATCGACGGCATGGGACTGCCAGGCACCGGCAGCGCCACCGAGTTCGTCGCCTGGGTCAACGGACATCCCGAGTTCGCCGCCCACCGGGTAGACCTCAGTGGTGCTGGAGCGGTGGTCATCGGCAACGGCAATGTCGCTCTGGACGTGGCCCGCATCCTGACTGCCGAACCGGGAACCCTTGCGGTGACGGACATCTCGGATTCCGCGCTACGGGTATTGCGTCGGTCATCGGTGCGGGAGGTGGTGGTGGCGGCCCGACGGGATCCGGCCGACTCCGCGTTCACCCTGCCTGAGCTGATCGGGCTCACCGAGACGGCGGACGTCGTTCTCGACACCGCTGACCACGGCCTGGTCCGGCGTGACCTCGACCGCGTGACCGATCCCGGCACCCGCGCGAAGCTGGAGATCCTGGCCGGGCTGCCCGACGCCGCCCGCCCGGCCGGACGGCCGCGCATCAGGCTGGCCTACCGCCTCACCCCGCGGCGCATCCTGGGTCGAGACCGGGCAGACGGGGTCGAATTCCTCCGCACCGGGATGGCGGACACCGTGACGGTGCCGGCCGGGTTGGTGCTGACCGCGATCGGCTATCGGGGAGCGCCGGTTCCCGGTCTGCCGTTCGATGACGCGGCCGCGGTGGTGCCCAACCAGGGGGGTCGGGTCGTCGACCCGGCCACCGGGCGGCCGGTTGCGGGTGCCTACGTGGCCGGCTGGATCAAGCGCGGGCCCACCGGATTCATCGGCACCAACAAGTCGTGTGCGATGCAGACGGTTGCGGCACTCGCCGAAGACTTCAACGCTGGACTGCTCGCCGAACCCGATGCAGGGCAGTCGGCGCTTCGCCGACTGGTGCGCTCGCGTCAGCCCGATCTCGTCGACGCCGACGGATGGCGGGCGATCGACGCCGCAGAGATCGCCCGGGGTCAGGCAACCGGCCGGCCCCGGGTGAAGTTCACCGCGGTTGACGACATGCTGGCCGCGGCCCGGCCTCCCTCGGCGAGCAGACGCAAACTCGCACGAAAACGGGCCCGCTGACGCGATTTTGTGTCTGCTCGTGGGGGGAGTGTCTGCTCGTGGGGGGAGAGGGTCAGCCGGTGTGGGAGATCTCGTCCCAGCCGGCGACTGCACTGGCGGGGCGCGGGCTCGGTCCGACGTAGATCGCCGCCGGGCGCACCAGTTTGCCCAGCCGCTTCTGCTCCAGGATGTGGGCGCACCAGCCTGCCGTTCGCCCGCAGGTGAACATGGCCGGCATCATCGCAGGCGGTACCTCGGCGAAATCGAGGATGACCGCGGCCCAGAACTCGACGTTGGTCTCGATGGCCCGATCCGGCCGGCGCTCGCGCAGTTCGGCCAGCGCGGCCTGCTCCAGGGCGGCCGCCACCTCGTAGCGCGGAGCGGCCAGCCGCCGGGCGGTCGCGCGCAATACCCGGGCCCGTGGGTCCTCGGCCCGGTAGACCCGATGGCCGAAGCCCATCAGCCTTTCCCCACGGTCGAGAATTCCGCGCACCACCGCCGCCGCATCGCCGGTGCGTTCGACCTCCTCGATCATCGGGATCACCCGGGCCGGCGCGCCCCCGTGCAACGGCCCGCTCATGGCTCCGACCGCACCGGACAGGGCAGCTGCGACGTCGGCCCCGGTGGAGGCGATCACCCGGGCGGTGAAGGTCGAGGCGTTCATCCCGTGCTCGGCGGCCGAAACCCAGTAGGCGTCGATCGCCTCGACGTAACGTGGGTCCGGATCGCCGTGCCAGCGGGTCATGAATCGTTCGGTGATGGTGGTGCAACCGTCGATCACCCGTTGCGGCACCGCCGGGTGGTGGATGCCGCGGGCGGATTGGGCCACGTAGGACAGCGCCATCACCGACGCGCGGGCCAGTTGCTCCCGGGCGGTCTCATCGTCGATATCAAGCAGCGGCGGGTAGCCCCAGATCGGCGCCAGCATCGCCAGACCGGCCTGTACGTCCACCCGGACATCACCGGTGTGGATCGGCAGCGGGAACGGCTCGGCGGGGTGCAGGCCGTTTCCGAACCTGCCGTCGACCAGCAACGCCCACACATCGGAGAAGGTGACTCGGTGGCCCACCAGTTCCTCGATGTCGACACCGCGATAGCGCAGCGCGCCACCATCTCGATCCGGTTCGGCAATCTCGGTGGTGAAGGCCACCACACCCTCGAGGCCGGGCACGAAGTCATCGGGTAGCACGGTCATTGGGCGAATTCTGCCACCTGCGATCCCGCCCGATCCCGGGGCGTACCGTGATGTGGGTGGCTGATCGAGACGGCCCGGCGCCCGCCCACCGGCTGGCCGGGATGCGGGTGGAATACGGGTCCGTGGAGAAGGACGGCAGCGGCGACCTGGACGTCGACTGGCTGGCAGACGGATGGCTTGCCTTGTTGCACAAGTGGATCGACGAGGCGGAGGCAGCCGGGATCGTCGAACCCAACGCGATGGTGCTCGCCACCGTCGAGAACGGCCGCCCCGTGACCCGAACGGTGCTGTGCAAGAGCGTCGACGCTGACGGGATCACCTTCTACACCAACTACGACTCGGCCAAGGGCGCCGATCTGGCGGCCACGCCGCACGCCTCGGTGACGTTCCCCTGGTACGGACTGGGCCGGCAGGTCCACCTTCGCGGCGCGGTGAGCAAGGTCAGTGCGGATGAGACCGCGCAGTACTGGGCCCGGCGTCCGCGGGGATCGCAACTCGGTGCGTGGGCGTCGGAACAATCCCGGCCGATCGGGTCGCGCGCGGACCTAATGGCGAACCTTGCCCAGGTCACCGAACGATTCGCCGACCACGACCGGATTCCGGTACCCCCGCACTGGGGCGGCTACCGCATCACCGCCGAGGTGGTCGAGTTCTGGCAGGGCCGGGAGAACCGGATTCATAACCGGATTCGGGTGACGGACGGCCGGGTGCAGCGCCTCCAACCCTGAGTGGACCGAGCACGTCAACACGTCCGTAACACAGCGGCCGGGTGGCCTCCCGCATGACCCGCTTAGGATCGGGGGTGCCCCAACGCACCGGGGCCGCGGCTCTCGGGCTGCGGGAGCTGAAGAAACAACGCACACGGGATGTGTCCCCGCGTACCCTCAGCCCGCTACTTTCCCAATCCCGCTACTTTCCCAATAAGGAAGCCGCCATCGGCGCCCTGATGGAGGAGACATCGGACCGGGTCGCGGCGGCGCTGAGCCGCCAGCCCCACGACATCACCGAGCTCGAGGCTCTGGTGCGGGCCCACACCGAGGTTTTCCGGGCCGCCCAACGCGGCGAGCCGGATGCGATGTCCTTCGACCGCATCAGTGGCCTCCTGAGCATCGTCAACAACACGCCCATGCTCGGCCTGGCATCGTTGACCTTCCGGCCGGACGGATTCCTCTGGCAACCCTGGCTCGGCCAGGACCAGCCCCGGTCGGGCCATCCGGGGTCATAGCGACTACGTTCACATGGAGCGCACAGTAGCGTGACCCAACGACGGACCGCACCGCTCCGTCGACCGCCAAGAAAGGGTTGATGTGGCCGCAACCGACGACACCGCCTCCCTCCGGTACCCCGGCGGGGAACTGGACCTGGAGATCGTCCACGCGACTGAGGGTTCCGACGGCATCGCGCTGGGTTCGCTGCTGGCGAAGACCGGCTACACCACCTTCGACCAGGGGTTTGTGAACACCGCCTCGACGAAGAGCGCCATCACCTATATCGACGGTGACGCCGGGATCCTGCGTTACCGGGGCTACCCGATCGAGCAGCTCGCCGAGAAGTCGACGTTCATCGAGGTCAGCTACCTGTTGATCTACGGAGAGCTGCCGACGGCAGACCAACTCGCGGAGTTCACCACCAAGATCCAGCGACACACCCTGCTGCACGAGGACCTCAAACGGTTCTTCGACGGGTTCCCGCGTAACGCCCACCCGATGCCGGTGGTCTCCAGCGCGGTCAACGCGCTGAGCGCCTACTACCAGGATTCGCTGGACCCGTTGGACCACGCCCAGGTCGAGTTGTCCACGATCCGGCTGCTGGCCAAGCTGCCGACCATCGCCGCCTATGCCTACAAGAAGTCCGTCGGCCAGCCGTTCCTGTATCCGGACAACTCGCTGACCCTGGTGGAGAACTTTCTGCGGATGACCTTCGGGCTGCCGGCCGAGCCCTATGCGCCCGATCCGGAGATCGTTCGCGCCCTGGACATGCTGCTGATCCTGCACGCCGACCACGAGCAGAACTGCTCCACCTCGACGGTGCGACTGGTCGGTTCATCGCAGGCCAACCTGTTCACCTCCATCTCGGGCGGTATCAACGCGCTGTGGGGACCGTTGCACGGCGGTGCCAACCAGTCGGTGTTGGAGATGCTGGAAACCATCCGGAGCAGCGGCGGCGACGTACGCGAATTCGTCCGCAAGGTCAAGAACCGCGAGGACGGTGTCAAGCTGATGGGCTTCGGACACCGGGTCTACAAGAATTACGATCCGCGGGCGCGGATCGTCAAGGAGCAGGCCGACAAGATCCTCGGCAAACTAGGCGGTGACGACGACCTGCTGGACATCGCCAAAGCGCTCGAGGAAGCGGCGCTGACCGACGACTACTTCGTGGACCGCAAGCTCTACCCGAACGTCGACTTCTACACCGGTCTGATCTACCGGGCAATCGGCTTCCCGACCCGGATGTTCACCGTGATGTTCGCCCTCGGCCGGCTTCCCGGCTGGATCGCGCACTGGCGCGAGATGCACGAGGAGCCCAACAAGATCGGCCGGCCGCGGCAGATCTATACCGGCTACGGAGAACGCGACTACCGCGCCGTCGGCGGCCGATAATTCGAGCCCGCCCGATGGGCCAGCACCGCCATCGCGGCATTGTGCCCGCCCAGGCCTGACACCGCGCCGCCGCGCCGGGATCCGGAACCGCACATCAAGATCCGCTCGTGCGCGGTGGCCACCCCCCACTGCCGTGCGGGGGTGTCCAGCGGATCGGCGTCCTCGGCGAACGGCCACTGCAGCGCGCCGTGGAAGATGTTGCCGCCGGTCATGCCCAGGCCGTTCTCCAGGTCCACCGTTGTCTTGGTCTCGATGCAGGGCAGGCCGTGCCCATCGTTCATCACCACGTCTTGAATGGGCTCGGCCAGCACGGAATTGAGCGAATCCAGCACCGCTTCGGTGAGGTGCTGGCGGATGACGTCGGGGGTGCTGCGCTGTAAGGCGTCCGGTACGTGCAATCCGAACACCGTCAGGGTTGCGGCGCCGGACTCCCGGAGCCCGGGTGACAGGATGCTGGGATCGGTCAGTGAGTGGCAGTAGATCTCGCACGGCAGCGGCGCGGGAATCCGGCCCGTCGGCCGCCACGGTGTAGGCAGTCTCCAATTGTGACCACATCTCGTTGATGTGGAAGGTGCCGCCGAACGCCTGCTCCGGGGTGACGGTGTCATCGCGAAGCCGGGGCAGCCGGCTCAGCATCAGGTTGACCTTCACCTGGGCGCCGCCGGCCAGTTCGGGTGCCGGCTCGCCGAGCAGCCCCGCCAGCACGGCCGGGCCGACATTGGCCAGGACGAACCCGGCCTGCAAGCGGTCTTCGGCCGGGTTGCCCGCCGGGCGCCGGTAGCGCACCTCGCCGTCGGGGGTGATCGCCGAAACCTCCGCCCCGGTGACGATCTCGGCGCCGTGCCGGCGAGCGGCCGCCTCCAGTGCGCCGGTGACTGTTCCCATTCCACCGACCGGAACGTCCCACTCGCCGGTGCCGCCGCCGAGCAGGTGGTAGAGCAGGCAGACGTTCTGGGTCAGCGACGGGTCGCCGAGTCGGGCGAACGTTCCGATCAGCGCATCGGTGGCCATCACCCCGCGGACCAGATCGCTGCCGACCGCCTCGGCGATGGCCAGCCCGACCGGTTGCTCGATCAGCGCCGTCCACGCCGCCGCGGCGTCGGGGCCGCCGGTCTCCAACACCTGCCGGCGGGCGTCCTCGCGGCGGCGCAGCGGTTCGGTCAGCGTCGGCCACAGCGGTTCGGTCACCGCCCGGCAACGCCGGTAGAAGTCGGCGAAACCACGCTCGTCGCCGGCGGCGCCCACCGCCGCGAACGCCGCAGTCGCCGGTCGGGCGGTCGCAGTATCGGGGTGGGCACCGATCAGCAGTCCGGTGCGGCCACCGTCGCCCGGGTTCGGCGTGTAGGAGGCATAGCGGCGCCGGGCCAGCCGGACCGGAGCGCCGAGATCCTCGACGATGCGGGCCGGCAGCAGGCTCACCAGATAGGCGTATCGGGACAGCCGGGCATCGACCCCGTGGAACGCCCGCGCCGACACCGCCGCCCCGCCCACCTCGTCGAGTCGTTCCAGCACCCGGACCCGAAGACCGGCCCGGGCCAGATAGCCGGCCGCCACCAATCCGTTGTGCCCGCCGCCGACGATGACGACATCCAGCGCATCGGAGGCGGCACAGGCCATGACCGGAGCTTAGACAGCGCCGCACCCCGCCCGGGCCGAATTACCCCGCCGCCCGTTACGGTGGTCCGGTGACCACCAAACCCGAAATCGAGTTCCCCGGCGGCCCGGCGCCCACTGATCTGGTGATGACCGATCTCGTCGTCGGTGACGGCGCGGAAGCCAAGCCCGGCGACGTCGTCGACGTCCATTACGTAGGTGTGGAGTTCGACACCGGCGACGAGTTCGACAGTTCCTGGAACCGGGGGGAGTCCATCTCCTTCCCGCTGCGCGGACTCATCCAGGGCTGGCAGGACGGCATCCCGGGGATGCGGGTGGGCGGCCGCCGGCAGTTGGTCATCCCGCCGGAGCTGGCCTACGGCCCGGCCGGTGGCGGGCACCGCCTCTCGGGCAAAACGCTGATCTTCGTCATCGACCTGCTCGGGGTCGGCTGATTCGCAAGCCGCGGCCGGGCCGACCGGTCGCAGTGCGGACCCGCAGGAAACGATGGTTTTTGATCCCGCACGGCGGTATGTTGCTGCCGTTCGAGTAAACGACGCGCCAGTAACTGGCGGAGGAGGGAACCGATGACGGGTTCCGGCGATGCACGGGTCAGCGCCACGGCAACCGAATGGCGCGCCGAGTCGCGCTACTACCGGCGTTCGCCCGGTGTGGGTTGGCTACTGGGCCTGCTGCTCATCCCGCTGCTATTCGGATGGCTGGGGTGGGGAGCGCTGAAGCCCAAGGTCAACATCAGCGCGCCGAGTATCAGCGTGACCGCACCCAGTGTGTCGATGCCGTCGCTGAACTTCTCCCCGCTGTCGATCCTGCGTAACGGCAACGACTTCACCCTGTCCGGGATCCTGCCCGACTTGTCGGTGAAGAACAGCCTGCTGGCGGCTCTCAAGGCGGTTCTCGGGCCGTCGGTCAACCTGATCGACAAGATCGACATTGCGGCGGGCGCGACCGCACCCGGCTTCGATGGATTGTCCGGCCTGCTCGAGGCCGCCGCCGAGATCCCGAACTTCCAGTTCACCGTCGAGGGCGGCACCCTGACGCTGACCGGCACCGCGCCGTCCGAGGAGGTCAAGGCCGCCGTCGAGGCTGCCGCGAAAGCCGGTTGGCCGAACGTCCAGATCATCAACAACATCACGATCACCGGCGCCGCGCCGTCCTGCGACAACCTGCAGGCCACCGTTGACGCCAACCTCGCCGCCCCGGTCAAGTTCCAGACCGGCAGCGCCGCGTTGACCCCGGACGGCCAGGAGCAACTGTCCCCGGTCATCACGGCGGTCAAGGCCTGCCCGGACACCAAACTGACGGTGATCGGACATACCGACAACACCGGCACCGATGCGATCAACAACCCGCTGAGCGAGAACCGGGCGAAGTCGGTGGCGGCCTACCTGGTGTCGCAGGGGATCCCGGCCGATTCGGTCAGCAGCCAGGGCGCCGGGTCGTCCGAGCCGGTCGCCAGCAATGACACCGAGGCCGGTCGGGCTCAGAATCGGCGCACCGAGATCATGGTCAACTAGGGAGTATCGAGATGGGTTTCGTAGCACAGTGGTTGTGGTACCTGCTGGCCTTCCTGGTCGGCTCCGCGGTGGCCTGGGTGATCACCGTCCTGACCGTTCACCGGACCAGCAGGGAAGAGGCGATCGCCGACCTTCCCGGCTCGCGTGAGATAGGAGCGCGTTGATGCGTGACGTGAACTGGTGGCTGATGGCGCTGGCCTTCGTGCTGGGCCTGCTGCTGACCTTCGCCATGATGATCCGTCGGGTCACCCGGGAGGTTCCGGTCACCCACACCGTCTCGGCCGGGGTGAAGGCGCCGCAGATGGGCAAGCCCGATATCAAGGCCGACCTGGGCAAGGTCGCCGGTGCGGTGACCGCCGCGGGTGCGTCGGCAGCGGCGGGTGTCTCGGCGAAACTGTCCGACGCGGCGGACAAGGTGGGCGAGACCACCGACAAGGTCATCGACGCGGTCGGCGGCAAGATCGACGAGGCCGGCGACGCGCTGGACGCGACGGCCCGCAAGGCCGGCGGCGCCCTCGACTCCGCGGCTGCCCGGGTTGACGCCAAGCTGGACGCGGCGGATGACAAACTGGCTGCGGCTGCCGCCAAGGCAGATGCCAAGATGGACGCCGTGTCAGGCACGATCGCCGCCAAGTTCGCCTCGATCGACGACGTTGCCGCCGGTCCGTACGGCAAGGGCTCGGCAACAGCCAACGCCGACGGCAGCGGACCGGCCGGCTGGACCATCAAGGGCAACGCGGACTCGATGCTGTACCACACCACCGAGAGTCGGTGGTATGGGCAGACCATCGCCGAGGTGTGGTTCGCCGACGAGGAATCCGCGCGCAAGGCCGGTTTCCTGCGCTGGGATACGGATAAGGGTGGCAGTGCGGCGCTTGCGGTGGCCGCCATCGCCGATGTGCCGGCGGGCCCCTACGGCAAGGGTTCGGCCAAAGCCGGGGAAAGCGGCAGCGGCCCGGTCGGTTGGCTGATCAAGGGCAACGCGGACTCTATGCTCTTCCACGGTCCGGACAGCCCGGCCTACGAGCAGACCATCGCCGAGGTGTGGTTCTTCGATGAGGACACCGCCCGCGCCGCCGGTTTCGACAAGTGGGACAAGAACCTCACCTAGCCCTCACTAGCCCGACATCTAGCGCGGCCCCGGCAGGCGTAGTGCCAGCCGGGTTCCGCCCAGCGGGCTGTCCTCCAATGACGCTGTGCCGCCGTGGATTTCGGCCTGCTGGGCGACCAGCGCCAAGCCGAGTCCGGATCCTGAACGCGATGCCGTCGAACCGCGGGCGAACCGCTCGAACACCGCTTCGCGCTCCGACGCGGGAACACCGGTGCCGTTATCGTCGACCGTGATCTCGACCCCGTCGCGCGAACTCGCCGCCGACAACTGCACCCGGGTCGACCCGCCGTGTTTGACGGCGTTGGCGATGGCGTTGTCCACCGCCAGCCGAAGCCCGGCAGGCAGGCCGATGATGATGCACGTCGGTGATGGTGCCAGCGTCACCCGGAGGTCGGGATAGACCCGCATGGCATCGTGTGCCGCGCGGTCCAGCAGTTCGGTGATGTCGACCGGCACCTGGTCGGCCTCGGTGGACAGCTCGCCCTGGGCCAGTCGCTCCAGCGCGCCCAGCGTCGCCTCGATCCGGCTCTGGGTCCGGATCACGTCGCCGAGCACCTCCTGGCGCTGATCGGCGGGCAGCTCCAGGGTGGAGAGCACCTCGAGGTTGGTGCGCATCGCGGTCAGCGGGGTGCGCAACTCGTGCGCCGAGACCGCCGCGAAGTCGCGGGCCGTGGTCAGGGCCGCCCGGGTGCGGTCCTGTTCGGTCCAGATCCGCTCCAGCAGGCCGTTGAGCGCCTCGCCGATCTCGACCGCCTCGGTGGCTCCGCTGACGTCGATCTCCGGGGCTCCGCCCCCGGCGTCGATCTGGCGGGTCTGTTGCGCCAGCCGCCGCAGCGGACGCACCGCGAAGGCGGCCAGCAGCCAGCCGAGCAGCGCAGCCGCGCCGATGGCGAAGGCGCAGATCACCAGCACCCGCCGGTGCAGATTGTTGGTGTCGGCCACGGTGTCGTCATAGGTCGCGCCCACCTGAAGCATGGTTGGCGGCTCGGGGTAGGGGATCTCGACCGTCCGGACCCGGTAGCGCACGCCGTCCACCTCGGTGGTGGCGTAGTCGCTGTCGAGTTCAGGCAACACCACCCCGGAATTGGATCGCACCTCGTCGCCGCGGTGCACGGTGATCACCACATCGCGGACATTGGGGTTCAGCGGAATCTGATCCAGCCCGCGCGGCACGAAAGGGACCGCGAAACCGGCGGCCTCGTCGAGCCGCCGGTCGAGGCGCTCCAAGCGGTCGTTGGTGATCCCGATCCAGACGATGGTGCCGACGATCGTCACCACGATCGCCGCACCGATCGCCGTCGCGAATGCCACCCGGGTGCGCAACGATGGGGTACGGCGGAAGATGCGCGATAGCGTCATGGGAGGACTTCGATCACCGGGTCATTGGGTGCGCAGGACGAAGCCCACCCCTCGCACGGTGTGCAGCAGCCGCGGCGCGCCGCCGGCCTCAAGCTTGCGCCGCAGGTAGCCGATGAACACATCCACGACATTGGTGTCGGCGGCGAAGTCGTAGCCCCAGACCAGTTCCAGCAGTTGGGCCCGACTGAGCACCGCCGTCTTGTGCTCGGCGAGCACCGCGAGCAGATCGAATTCGCGCTTGGTCAGATCGACGTCCACACCGTTGACCCGGGCCCGCCGGCCGGGGATGTCGACCTCCAGCGAACCGACCTGGATGGTCTCCGAGGAGAACGTCGCGACCGCGCCGCGGCGGCGCAGCAGCGCCTTGACCCGGGCCACCAGTTCGGCCAGGACGAACGGCTTGACCAGGTAGTCGTCGGCCCCGGCCTCCAGGCCGGCCACCCGGTCATCCACCGAACTGCGCGCCGACAACACACAGACCGGCACATCGTTGTCCATCGCGCGCAGTGCCGTCACCACACTGACCCCGTCCAGCACCGGCATGTTGATATCGAGCACGATCGCGTCAGGGCGGGTCTCGGTGGCGCTGCGCAGCGCCTCGGCGCCGTCGACGGCGGTGGACACCTCGAACCCGGACAGCCGCAATCCGCGCTCCAGTGACGCGAGCACGTCGGGGTCGTCATCGACGACCAGCACCCGCGGAGAAGCCGAGCCGCTGTCCATGTCCCCCATAGTGCCTGATCGCCGTCCGCACGAGTGGGAGGCTTGGCCGTGACATGATTCCGCAGCAGGGAGCCTGCAGCGTTGTCGGTTGACGCAGGAGACGATTCGGGCGTGAACGAGGTGAGCAGCGCGGGGTTGCGGTCCGATCCGCGGATCGCACCGAGGCCCGACCGGGTCCGTGGCGTTTCGGATCTGCTGCGGATGTTGCCGTACCTGATGCCCTACCGGACCCGCTGGGTTGCGATGGTTGTCGCCGCACTCGCGAGCCTGTTCGCGACCGTGGCCATTCCGTTGATGACCCGGGCGGTGATCGACGGGCCGGTGCGCAGCCGCGACCCGCACGGCCTGTGGGTGCTGGGGTCGGCGGCCGTCGCGGTCGGTGTCGCCGAGGCGGCGCTGTGGTTCATCCGGCGCTGGCTGGTGGCCCGCGCGACGATGGGCGTCGAGGCCGATATCCGCAAGGACCTCTACGCGCGGCTGCAGATCCTGCCGATGTCGTTCCACGGGCGCTGGCAGTCCGGGCAACTGCTGTCGCGGATCATGAACGACCTCAACACCATCCGCCGGCTGCTGTCCTTCGGGCTGATCTTTCTGATGCTCAACATCCTGCAGATCGTCGTGGTCACCGCGCTCCTGCTGGCGATGTACTGGCCGCTCGGGGTAGTGGTGCTCGCGTCGGTGCTGCCGGTCACCGTCACGATGCTGCGTTTCGAGCGCACCTTCACCCGGCTGTCACGCCAGGCGCAGGACCAGGCCGGCCATGTCGCGACCGTGGTCGAGGAGTCCGCGCTGGGACTTCGGGCGGTGAAGTCCTTCGGCCGCGAGGACTATGTCTACGACCGCTTCGACGAGCAGGCCGTCATGCTGCACGACACCCAGATCCGCAAGGTGTCGGTGTCGGCCCGGTTCTGGACGCTGCTGGAAGTCATCCCCAACATCACGCTGATCATCGTGCTCGGGTTCGGGGCCTGGGCCGCCGGCCAGGGGCGGGTGACGTTGGGCACGCTGGTCGCCTTCATCACCATGATGCTCTCGCTGGTATGGCCGATCGCCTCACTGGGATTCCTGCTGTCGATGACCCAGGAGGCGATGACGGCGGCCAACCGGATCGCCGAGATCTTCGACGAACCCCGAGAGATCCTCGACGGTCCGCGCCGGGAGACGCCACGGGGTGGCCGACTGGAGATTGACGACGTCGGCTTCCGCTTCGGGGACGGTCCGTGGGTTCTTCGCCATGTCACCGTCACCGTCGAACCCGGGCAAACGCTGGCGCTGGTCGGGGCGACCGGCTCCGGGAAATCGGTGCTGGCCGCGCTGCTGCCCCGGCTCTACGACGTCACCGAGGGGGCGATCCGGCTCGACGGTATCGACATCCGGGAGCTGTCACTGACCGCGCTGCGCAGCGCGGTGGCCGTCGCGTTCGAGGATCCCATTCTGTTCTCCATGTCGGTGGCCGAGAACCTGCGGCTGGGCCGGTCCCCGGACGATCAGGGGGGCGATGAGGAACTCGAGCGTGCCATCGAGATCGCCGCCGCCCAGTTCGTGTACGACCTGCCCTACGGTCTACAGACCCGGATCGGCGAGCAGGGGATGAGCCTGTCCGGTGGTCAGCGGCAGCGGCTGGCCCTGGCGCGGGCGATCCTGGCCAAGCCGAGTGTTCTGGTACTCGACGACACCCTGTCGGCACTGGACGTGCACACCGAAGCCGTCGTCACCGAGGCGCTGCGCCGAGTGCTGGCCGGGGTCACCGGAATCGTTGTGGCACATCGGGCGTCGACGGTTCTGCTGGCCGACAAGGTCGCACTGCTGGATACCGTCGAGACGGCCGGCACCGTCACGCACACCATCACCCACGTCGGTACCCACGCCGAACTGCTCACCGCCGTCCCGCGCTACCGGTATCTGCTGGCCGCCGACGACGAACTCGACGACGGTGCCGAGCGGAGGCCCGATTGGGAGGACGACACCGAACGGCGAAGGCTGGACCATGCCCGGGAGGAAGCCGTCGAGGAACGGACCGCCGCCCGCCGGCCGGCCGGCTACGCGGCAGTTGAGGACGGCACCCGGTGAGCGACTGGCGCGGCCGGCTCAACGAGCAGGGCGAGGACCTCGCGATCGACGAGGGGTTGTCGCGGCGCCGGGAGGCCCGCGGGTTGCTCGGTTCACTGCTGCGGCCCTACCGGGCGGCGCTGGCGGTTCTGGCACTGGTGGTGATCGTGGAAAACTCTGCGCGACTGGCCATTCCACTGCTGGTCAGACGCGGCATCGATGATGCCATTCCGCCGCTGATGTCGGGTGGGGCGGCGGGGGAGTTGGTTGTGGTGGTCGCCGCGCTGTGCGGGCTGGTGGTGGTGCAGGCGATCAGCCGGATGATCTTCCTGAACGCCGCGGGCCGGATCGGACAGCGGGTGCTGCTGGAACTGCGCCGCCGGTTGTTCCGGCATTTCCAGCGTCTCGACATCGCCTTCCACGACCGCTACACCTCCGGTCGGGTGGTCAGCCGCTCCACCAACGATGTCGAGGCGATCCAGGAGATGCTGGAGACCGGTTTCGACAGCCTGGTGACCGCGGTGCTGACACTGTTCGGCACCGCAATCCTGTTGCTGGTGCTCGATATCCGGCTGGGTCTGATGTGCCTGGCCGCCTTCCCGGTCCTGGTGCTGCTGGTCCGGTGGTTCGCCGGGGAGTCGACCAAGACCTATCGCAAGGTCCGCGAGAGCGCCGCGTTGGTGATCGTCCAGTTCGTCGAGACCATGACCGGTATCAAGGCCGTCCAGGCCTACCGCCGAGAGCCGCGCAACCAGGAGATCTTCGACGACGTCGCCGACGACTACCGGGACGTCAACGAACGCACCTTCCGACTGCTGGCGATCTTCATGCCCGCGGTCAAACTGGTGGGCAATCTGACGACCGGGGTGGTGCTGCTCTACGGCGGCTATCGGGTCATGCAGGATCAGATGACCCTGGGCACGCTGACGGCCTTCCTGTTGTACCTGCGGATGTTCTTCGAGCCGATGCAGGAGATATCGCAGTTCTTCAACACCTTCCAGTCGGCATCCTCGGCGCTGGAGAAGATCGCCGGCGTGCTGGCCTGCACGCCGAGCATCGCCGAGCCCGATGAGCCCGTGGACATGGAGCAGGTTCGCGGCGAAATCGCTTTGCGTGACGTGTATTTCGGTTACCGGGCCGAGACTCCGGTGCTGTCCGGGATGACGCTGACGGTTCCGGCCGGGCAGACCGTCGCTCTGGTCGGAACAACCGGTGCGGGCAAGACGACCATCGCCGCACTGATCGCCCGGTTCTACGACCCCGATGCGGGATCGGTCACCCTTGACGGCGTCGATCTGCGCGGCTTCGCCAACGGTGATCTGCGCCGGCACATCGTGATGGTCACCCAGGAGAACTTCCTCTTCTCCGGCACCGTGGCCGACAACATCCGGTTCGGCCGGCCCGGGTCAGGCGACGAGCAGGTGCGTGCGGCTGCCGTGGCGGTGGGGGCCGACGACTTCATCACGGCACTGCCCGACGGATATGACACCGACGTCGCCAAGCGAGGCGGCCGGCTCTCAGCCGGACAACGCCAACTGGTCGCCTTCGCCCGGGCATTCCTCGCCGACCCCGCCGTGCTGATCCTCGACGAGGCCACCTCGTCGCTGGACATCCCCAGCGAGCGGATGGTGCAACGGGCGTTGCGGACCGTTCTGGCGCAGCGCACCGCGCTGATCATCGCCCACCGGCTGTCCACCGTCGAGATCGCGGATCGGGTCTTGGTACTCGAGCACGGCCGGGTCGTGGAGGACGGTCCGCCCGCAGATCTGATCGGCACCGGCGGTCGTTACGACCTGCTCTACCGGGCCTGGCGAGACTCGCTGGCCTGACGAAAGTGGGCGAGAATCGACCCATGATGCGTTTCGCTGATCGCGCCGACGCCGGTCGCGCGCTGGCCGGGGCGCTGGCCGGCTACCGCGGCCGGGACGTTTTGGTGCTGGGACTGCCCCGCGGCGGCATCCCGGTCGCCTACCAGGTGGCCGAGGCGCTGGGCGCACCCCTGGACGTGCTGGTGGTGCGCAAACTGGGCGTCCCCTACCAACCGGAGTTGGCCTTCGGCGCGATCGGCGAGGGCGATGTCCGGGTGCTCAACGACCGCGTCTTGCGGCGGATCGAGGTTTCCGCCGAGGATCTCGCGGCGGTCGAGGACACCGAGCGCATCGAACTGGACCGCCGGGTGCGGTTGTACCGCGGCGGGCGCCCCGGGCTGCCACTGGCCGGCCGGGTGGTGCTGATCGTCGACGACGGGTTCGCCACCGGCGCGACCGCCCGAGCCGCCGCCCTGGTGGCCCGCGCCCAGGGTGCGGCGACGGTGGTGCTGGCCGCCCCGATCGGGGCACCGGACACAGTCGCGGTTTTGCGCGAGGCCGCCGACGATGTGGTGTGTCTGGGCATGCCGCGGGGGTTCTCGGCCGTGGGCCAGGGGTACGACGACTTCAGCCAGACCTCCGACGAGGAGGTCTGTGCGCTGCTGCGGGCAGCCCACCGCGAGGGCCGGAGCACCAGGCCGCCCGAAACCGGCCAGTAGGCTCATCGCCATGATTGGGATCGAGCGTGTCGGTGATGTCACCACCATCGAGTTGCAGCGGCCGGAACGGCGCAATGCGCTCAACTCCGAACTCGTCGACACCTTGCGCGAGGCGGTGCAGGAGGCGGCCGCCGACGATGTCCGGGCCATCGTCATCACCGGTGCCGGAACGGTCTTCTGCGCGGGTGCCGACCTGTCCGGGGACGTGTTCGCCGCGGATTTCCCGGATAAGGCGATCGCGCTGAACCTGGCCATCGACGCGGTGCCGGTCCCGGTGATCGGTGCCATTAACGGACCGGCGATCGGTGCCGGCGTCCAGCTGGCGATGGTCTGCGACCTGAGGGTGGTCGCCCCGGACGCCTATTTCCAGTTCCCGATCGCCCGATACGGGCTGGCGCTGGACAACTGGAGCATCCGCCGGCTGTCGACGCTGGCCGGATACGGCCGGGCCCGCGGCATGCTGCTGGCGGCGGAGAAGTTGGACGCCCCGACCGCGTTGATGACCGGTATGGCCAACCGGATCGGGACCTTGGCCGACGCCCAGGCCTGGGCGGCCGAGATCGCTGGGCTGGCACCGCTGTCGCTGCGGCACTCCAAGCGGGTGCTTAACGACGACGGTGCCTACCAGGAGCAGGTCGGGCCGCACAAGGAACTCTTCGATCAGGCCTGGGGCAGCAAGGATGTGATTGAGGCGCAGGTGGCCCGCATCGAGAAGCGCGCCGCGAGGTTTCAGGGCGCCTGATGGCCGGCCTCCCGGACCTCTCGGCCCTGCTGCCCGGCGGCAGGGCGGCGGTGCGACTGGTGGCCGGCACGGCCTCGCTGGCCGCCGGCGGTTGGGTTTTGCGAGCCTTGCACGACGCGCCTGCCGCACTGGGCGCGGGGCCGGCGGCGATCCGCGCAGTCGCCGAAGGCTCGCCGAACTACCGCGGCGGGGTCTTCCACAATCTTGAGCCGTCCTCGACCATCAGCCTGGACCTCGAAGAGAACCGGATGGTTCTGTACGACATGTTCGCCAGCGGTTCCCGGCGTCTCCCCGCCGGTGGCGTCCCGTTGGCCGATCCGGAACCGCGTTCCGGTGCCCGGGACCTGTCGGTCACCTGGCTCGGCCATGCGACCGTGCTGCTGGAGATCGACGGCTATCGGCTTCTGACCGATCCGGTCTGGAGTGACCGCTGTTCGCCGTCGCGGACCGTCGGACCGCAGCGGCTGCACCCGCCGCCGATACCGCTGGATTCACTGCCCGCACTCGATGCGGTGGTGATCAGCCACGACCACTACGACCATCTGGACATGGACACCGTGCGGTCTCTGGCCCGCACCCAGCGGGCCACCTTCGTCACACCGCTGGGCGTGGGAGCCCACTTGCGGGAGTGGGGTATTCCGGCGAGTCGGATCGTCGAGTTGGACTGGCACGCCAGCTTCCAGATCGACGACCTGCGGCTGACCGCCACCCCGGCCCGGCACTTCTCCGGCCGATTCCTGTCCCGCAACAACACCCTGTGGTCATCCTGGGTGATCGCCGGACCGCGCAACCGCGCTTTCTTCGGCGGGGACACCGGATACACCCGCAGCTTCGCCGACATCGGCGCGCAGCACGGCCCGTTCGACCTGACCGTGCTTCCAATCGGGGCCTACAACAGGGCCTGGCCGGATATCCACATGAATCCCGAGGAGGCCGTCGCGGCGCATCTCGATCTGCACGGCGGCGAAGCCGGCGGACTGATGGTGCCGATCCACTGGGGGACCTTCCGGCTGGCCCCGCATCCCTGGGCCGAACCCGCGGATCGGCTGCTGGCGGCCGCCGAGGCCGCCGGGGTCGAGGTGGCAGTCCCGAAACCGGGAGGCCGGGTGGACGTCGGCGGCGCGGCGGCAATCGAACGCTGGTGGCGGCGTTGACGCACTACCGTAACTAGCCATGTCAGCCCTGGTCCGCCGCGCCGCGGCGTTCGCGATGGTGGCCGTGGTCTCCGCCTGCGGCGGCCCCCCGTCCGAAACGGCGAGGCCATCCTCCGACGAGCCGCCGCAATTGGCCCCGGCGATGGCGCTGCCGGATAACGCCGTCGCCAACGCCGTCTCGAGGCTCGACGGCATCGCCGCGGAGTTGATGGCCTCCTCGGGAATCCCGGGTATGGCGGTGGCGGTTGTGCACGGCGGCAAAACGCTCTACGCCAAGGGTTTCGGGGTTCGCGACACCAGAACCGGGGAGAAGGTCGACGCGGGTACGGTCTTCCAGCTCGCCTCGCTGTCCAAACCGCTGGCCGCGACGGTCGTCGCCCACGAGGTCGGCGTCGATACGGTGAGCTGGGATACCCCGATCGCCGACCACCTCCCCTGGTTCGCGCTCTCCGACCCGGCGAGCACCCGGATGCTCACCGTGGCGGACCTTTTCGCGCACCGTTCCGGGCTGCCGGACCATGCCGGTGACCTGCTGGAGGACCTCGGGTATGACCGACGCACCGTGCTCGAACGGCTCCGTCTGCTGCCGCTGGGGCAGTTCCGAACGTCGTACGCATACACCAACTTCGGCGTGACCGCCGCCGCCGAGGCGGTGGCCGCCGCGGCAGGCGCACGGTGGGAGGACCTCACCGAACGGGTGCTCTATCGCCCGTTGGGGATGGACTCGGCAAGTTCGCGTTTCGCTGATTATCAGGGCCACCCGGACCGTGCGGTCGGTCACGTTCGGATCGATGGCGGCTATCAACCCCGCTACACCCGCGACCCGGACGCGCAGTCGCCGGCCGGCGGCGTAAGCGCATCGGTCACCGATCTGACCCACTGGCTGGCGATGATGCTCGCCGACGGCAGCTTCAACGGCACCCAGATTGTCGATCCGGAAGCGCTGTTGCCCGCGCTCACCCCGCAGATCGTGTCCAGACCGCCGGATCAGCCCGCCGAGCGGTCCGGTTTCTACGGTTACGGGTTCAACGTCAGCACCTCGGCGGCGGGCCGGGTGCAGTTCAGCCACTCTGGTGCCTTCGCACTCGGCGCGGCGACCACTGTGGTCATCATCCCGTCGGCGGATGTCGCGATCGTCGCACTGACCAACGCCACCCCGTCGGGTGTCCCGGAGACCCTCACCGCCGAATTCACCGACTTCGTCGAATTCGGCGAGGTGCGTCAGGACTGGGGCACGCTGTATGCCGACGCTTTCGCCGAGATGGGCGCCCCGTTCGGCGAACTGGTCGGTAAGCAGCGGCCCGCCGACCCCGCTCCGGCCCGCCCGCTGCCGTCGTATCTCGGTTCCTATGCCAATGACTACTGGGGTCCGGCGACGGTCGCGGATCGGGACGGTGTGCTGACGCTGACGCTCGGCCCCCGGAATACGGCCTATCCCCTCACCCACTGGGACGGCGATGTGTTCACCTTCGCCGTCACGGACGAAAACGCGCCTCCTGGAAGCATTTCCAAGGCCACCTTTGATGACGACCGGCTGACGCTGGAGTACTTCGACTCCGACAGGATGGGAACTTTCACCAGATGATGATGATGATGATGAGCCGCTTGCGCGAAGAACAGATGATGATGAGCCGCTTGCGCGAAGAACAGGCGATATGACGCTGAGTCCGCCCGGCATCGCCACCGGTCTGACCGATGCCGAGGTCGCCGCCAGGATCGCCGAGGGCAAAACCAACGACGTTCCCAGCCGCGCCTCGCGCAGTGTCGGCGAGATCGTCCGGGCCAACGTCCTGACCCGGATCAATGCCATCCTCGGCGTGCTGCTGATGATCGTGCTGGCCACCGGATCACTGATCAACGGGCTGTTCGGAATTCTCATCGTCGCCAACAGCGCCATCGGCATCATCCAGGAGCTGAGGGCCAAGAAGACTCTGGATAACCTGGCCATCGTCGGCCAGGCCAGGCCCGCTGTTCGCCGCCAGTCCGGGACGAAGGAACTTCCCCCCAATGAGGTTGTGCTCGACGATGTCATCGAGCTCGGTCCGGGTGATCAGATCGTGGTCGACGGCGAACTTCTGGAGGCCGTCAGCCTTGAGATCGACGAGTCGCTGCTGACCGGCGAAGCCGACTCGATCGCGAAATCCGCAGGGGAACAGGTGATGTCGGGCAGCTTCGTGGTGGCCGGGACCGGTGCCTACCGCGCCACCAAGGTCGGCCGGGAGGCGTATGCCGCCAGGCTTGCCGAGGAGGCCAGCAAGTTCACCCTGGTGAAGTCCGAACTGCGCAACGGGATCAACAAGATCCTCCAGTTCATCACCTATCTGCTGGTGCCCGCCGGCCTGTTGACCATCTACACCCAGCTGTTCCTCACCAACGTCGGGTGGAAGGAGGCGGTGCTGCGGATGGTCGGAGCACTGGTTCCGATGGTGCCCGAGGGCCTGGTGCTGATGACGTCGATCGCGTTCGCCGTCGGCGTGATTCGGCTCGGCCAACGGCAGTGCCTGGTGCAGGAACTGCCCGCGATCGAGGGTCTGGCCCGGGTCGATGTGGTGTGCGCCGACAAGACCGGCACGCTGACCGAGAACGGCATGCGGCTGGCCGAGACGAAGATCGTGGCCGAGGCGAATCCGGATCAGGTCACGGCGGTCCTGGCCGCCCTGGCGGCCGATGACACCCGACCGAACGCCAGTATGCAGGCCATCGCGGAGGCCTACCCACACTCTCCGGGGTGGTCGTCGACCGCGGTCGCTCCGTTCAAGTCGGCGACCAAATGGAGCGGTGCCTCCTACGGGGACCACGGCAACTGGGTGATAGGCGCGCCCGATGTCCTGCTCGACCCGGCGTCGCTGGTCGCCGAGCAGGCCGAGGTGATCGGAGCGCAGGGGCTGCGGGTGCTGTTGCTGGGATCGTCGGACGGGCGCGTCGACAGCGTCGATGCCCCCGGGGGAGTGACGCCGGTCGCTCTGGTGGTGCTCGAGCAGCGGATCCGCCCCGATGCCCGCGATACGCTGGACTACTTTGCCTCCCAGCATGTCTCGGTGAAGGTGATCTCCGGGGACAATGCGGTGTCGGTGGGTGCGGTGGCCGGCTCGCTGGGTCTGGACGGCGACACCATGGACGCCCGGGAGTTGCCCGAAGAACCCGGTGCGCTGGCCGACACCATGGCGACATACACCACCTTCGGCCGGGTCCGGCCGGACCAGAAGCGGGCCATGGTGCATGCCCTGCAGGCGCGTGACCACACCGTCGCGATGACCGGCGACGGCGTCAACGACGTGCTGGCCCTCAAGGACGCCGACATCGGCGTGGCGATGGGCTCCGGCAGTCCCGCCTCCCGCGCGGTCGCCCAGATCGTGCTGCTGGACAACAAGTTCGCGACGCTGCCGTACGTGGTCGGCGAGGGCCGCCGGGTGATCGGCAATATCGAACGGGTCTCCAACCTGTTCCTCACCAAGACCGTGTATTCGGTCCTGCTGGCACTGCTGGTCGGCGTTGCCGGACTGGTGTCGAAGTGGGGGCACACCGATCCGTTGCTGTACCCGTTCCAGCCGATCCACGTCACCATCGCGGCCTGGTTCACCATCGGCATCCCGGCGTTCATCCTGTCGCTGGCGCCGAACAATGAGCGGGCCAGGACTGGCTTCGTGCGTCGGGTGATGACTTCCGCATTGCCCGCCGGCACGGTGATCGGGCTGTCGACGTTCCTCTGCTACCTGCTGGCGTACCCGGGCCGAGACGGTACCGACATCCAGCAGACGCAGGCCTCGACGGGCGCGCTGATCACCTTGCTGATAAGTGCGGTCTGGGTGCTGGCCGTGGTGGCCCGGCCTTACGAGTGGTGGCGGATCGCCTTGGTCGCCGGCGCAGCACTGGGCTACCTGGTGATCTTCGCCATTCCGCTGGCACGGGAGAAGTTCATGCTCGACCCGTCCAATCCGGAGGTGACGGTTCCCGCGTTGCTGATCGGCCTGTGTGCCGCGGCGCTGATCGAGGCGTCCTGGTGGATCCAGGGCAGGGTGCTGGGCGAACCCCGGCTATTGTGGCGGCGGGCCGACTACGGTGCGTAGATTGGCGCGGGGAGGCGATCCGGGCAACGGACGGCTCCCGTTTCCTCAGGACACCACGAAAGGTTCAACACATGTCGTTCATTGACAAGGCCAAGGAAGCCATCGCCGACACCGTCGACAAGGCCAAGGACGCCATCGCCGACAACGTCGACAAGGTAGAGGCGGCCATCGATAAGGCCGGCGATGTGATCGACGAGAAGACCGGCGGCAAGTTCGCCGAGACCATCGACAAGGTCCAGGGCGCCGCTCACACCGCGGTGGACAAGGTCACCGAGGCCGCTGACAGCGCCAAGAGTGCCGCGGAGAACGTCGCCGGTGACGTCAAGGGTGCCGCGGAGAACGTCGCCGATGACGTCAAGGGCGCCGCCGATAAGGTTGCCGACAAGGTCGACGGCCAGTAGTTCTGAGATGGCGAAGGTCTCGGTCTCCGTAGACGTTCCGCTATCACCCGAGGAAGCGTGGCAACACGCCTCCGACCTGTCCCGGTACAAAGAGTGGCTCACCATTCACCGGGTCTGGCGTTCCACGCTGCCGGAGAACCTCGACAAGGGAACCATTGTGGAATCCATTGTCGAGGTCAAGGGCATGCCGAATCGAGTGAAGTGGACCATCGTGCACTTCAACCCGCCCGAGACGATGACGCTCAACGGCGTCGGCGTCGGAGGGGTCAAGGTCAAACTGATCGGCAAGGTTCGCCCCAGCGATCAGGGCGGGGCCGCTTCGGTGGTCACCATGGACGTCCACCTCGGCGGTCCCGCCCTGTTCGGCCCGATCGGAATGGTGGTCGCCGCCGCGTTGAAGGGTGACGTCAAGGAGTCGCTGAATCGGTTCAAGGCGACATTCGTCCCGGACTGAGCTCCCCCGACATCCGGTCCATAGACTGGCCCCGGTGAGCGCCAGGTACGAGTACGGGATAGACGTCGTCGCGGTGGAGGCCATCGACTTCCACACCCATGTGGAGATCGACTCCGACGGGCACTGCGCCTATGACCCGGAACTGGCCGCGGCCACCGGCCGGTACTTCAATCTCGGCGCCGACTACGCCGCCCGAGTGGACGATCTCGCCGACCACTACCGGCGGCACAACATCGCCGCGGTGGTGTTCACCGTCGATGCCCGGACGGCCTCGGGTCATCGGCCGAACTCGGTCGAGGACCTGATCGCGGGGGCGGCCCGCAACAACGACGTGTTGATCCCATTCGGCAGCGTGGATCCGTGGTCGGCGAGTCCCGCGGGGCGGGTGCGTCGCCTGGTCGACGATTTTGGGGTGAAGGGGTTCAAGTTCCACCCCAGCCTGCAGGGTTTCGCGCCGAACGATCGCCGGTTGTATCCGATCTACGAGGCGATCGCCGAGGCCGGGGTGCCGGCCCTGTTCCACACCGGCCAGACCGGACTGGGCTCGGGACTGCCCGGGGGTCACGGCATCAAGCTGCGATATTCCGACCCGATGCTGCTCGACGATGTCGCCGCCGACTTTCCCGATCTGAGGATCGTGATGGCGCACCCGGCCGTTCCCTGGGTGGACGCCCAGATCGCCATCGCCTCGCATAAGGCCAACTGCTACCTGGATCTGTCCGGCTGGTCGCCGAAATACTTTCCGCCACAATTGATTCGGGCAATCGGCCGGCAGTTGCGAACCAAGGCCCTGTTCGGCACCGACTACCCGTACATCACGCTGGAGCGATGGCGGCGCGACTTCGATGCGCTCGGTCTCGACCCCGAGGTGGTGACGCTGATCTTGAAGGAGAACGCGTTACGGGTGCTCGGCATCTCTGGGACCCCCACCAGGACCGAGCGTTAGCGGCTCGACGGTGCCGACCGTCGGCCCCGGTTTTCGGGGACGGTGTGCGGACTGGCCCTTGCGAAGCGTGTCGAGTAGTTCGTGGTACGGGCCCACCAGATAGGCGGTGTCGCCGGACCGGAACCGGGTGCTCCGCCGTGGGTGCAGTTCGGCCGCGCCGCCGTCGCGTTCGACGGCGATCACCCGGGTCTGGGTGGACAGTTCCGCGATCGTCGTGCCGTCCAGTTCGCTGCCGGCCCGAACCATCACCCCGCCGACCATGAACGAGCGCTGGCCCACCGAGAAGGTGCCCAGGACATCGAGGCCCATCGCCGCCCCGATGAACCATGGGGTGGACAGGTCGACGGTGGAGCGAACGTGATTGAAATCGAGTCGATTTCCGACCGCGGCGCCCAGAGCCCGGTCGTAGATCCGCAATACGATCGGAATCCGGGCACTCCCGGATGCCTCGGGAGAATCGGTCATCTCCCGCAGGACCAGGCCGGTCTCGATATTGACCATATCGTCCTCGGTCAGCACCGCGACTGCGCCGGCGCGCTCGGCGCGCGCCGCGGACAGCGTGGTGCGCAGGGTGGCGTCCCCGGCGATGACCGGGATGTGCAGTTCGGCGGCCGCAGACAGGAACCGGTTGTCCTCGTCGCGTTCGATCACCGCCACCGCGTGCCCGGCGTCCTTCAGCAGGCCAGCCACCCGGATGCCGAACGAGCCGAGGCCGACGACGACGATATGCCGATCCAGGTGACTGACCTGCTGGCGGCTGGCTGCCTGGGGCAGCCGTCGGGACAGCAGCACATCGGCGACGAACGCCACCATCACCGAGATCATCGCGATGCCGCTGAGCATCATCACCACACCCCACAGCCGCAGCCAGTCGGGCTGCTCCATGAAGGTGACCTCGCCGTAGCCGACGGTGGTCAGCGTCTCGGTGGCGAAGGACAGCGCGTCCAGCCAACTCAAGCTCGGCTGGAATGCGAACCGCAGGATGACCGCCGACCCGATCAGCAGGGTCGTCGCGACTGCCAGCGCCCGGTAGAACAACGGGTTCATGTCCTCGTGGAACGCGCGGATGGTATCGAAGGCCCGGACCGGCGGCGACCGATGTAGTGCGGGGCCGTCGGCCTGCGGACTCATCCGCACGCCCTGCTCGCTAAGGTCGGCGGCGCGTCCCATCAGCGTGGTCCGGTCGCCCGGATACACCTGTTCGTCTAGAGGCGGACAGGCGATCACCTCCCCGGGATCCGGGGCGTTCTCCCCGCGAACGATGGCCACCGGGGCCAGTCGGCCGTAGATCTCCCGCAGCGTGCCGAGCCTGGGAGCGGCGTCGCTGGAGACGACGAAATCCACTCCACCCGCCCGGATGGTGTGTGCGGTATGCCCCAGCAGGGCCTCCACCACCGAGGGCGCGGCTAGGTCGGCGACGTCGAGCACCGCACCCGGTCCGATCCCATCGTTCATGGCCTGGCGCAGGACGGGGTTGGACAGCCGTGCCACCACCCTGACATCGGGATTGGACTGTCGGGCCAGCAGCGCCACCTCTAGGTTGACCGCGTCATCGGCGTCAGCGGCGATTACGGCCTGGGCGTCGGAAATCCCGGCTTTGTCCAGGGCTGTCGGGGACCCGAGGTGCACCACCGACAGTTCGGCGTCGTTCAACACGTCGATGATCCGCATCGCAAGCGCATCGTCACCGCAGACGATGATGTGACCGCGCATGGGCAAACGCTACTTCCTGACCAACCGGGGGCGCGTCAGGTTTCGAGGGAGAAGTCGGCGAAGTCGAACCCTGGGACCACGATGCAGCTGACCAGGCTCGGCTCGGAGCCGTGCGGCCTGGCGCGCTGCCAGTGGCCGGCCGGGACCAGCAACTGCGGGTGTTGACCGGCCTCGATATCAGGGCCCAGCATCTTCCGGACCGCGCCGTCCCGGTCCTGGCCGAATTCCAGTTCCACCGGACTGCCGCGGTGGTAAAGCCACAGTTCGGCACTGCGCACGGTGTGCCAGGCGGACTCCTGGCCGGGCATCAGGACGAACAAGATGGCTGTGCCGGCACTGCGCGGGCCGCCGTAGTGCGCCGGTAACTGCGAACCGTCCAGCGTCAGGTCACTGCGCCAGGTTTCGCGAAACCAGCCGCCTTCTGGATGCGGGCTCAACTCCAGCCGCCGGACCCACTCGGGAAGCTCCGTCATGGAGATGACGGTAGCCGTTAGGGTCGGGTGATGGCTGGACTGCGTCCCGGATGGTTGGTTGCGCTGTTCGCGGCCGGCTTGACGGTCAGTTCCTGGCTACCCTGGCTGACCTCTTCGGCACGTGGCGGCGGGCGGGCCAGCGCCATCGGCGGCACCCTCGGCTCCATCTCGCTGCCGCCCCGGTTCGGAGCCGGCCAGCTCATCGTTCTGTTGGCCTCGGTGCTTATCGTCCTCGGGGCGATGGTGGCACGGGAGCTGTCATCACGGCTCGCGGCATCGGCCGCGGTGGCGATCTCGGTACTGGTAGCCGTTCTCACCTGGTGGTATTTCCACGTCAATGTCGTCCCGCCGGTGGCGGCCGGCTACGGGTTCTACATCGGCGCGGTCTGTGCTCTCGGCGTGCTGGGCTGCTCGGTGTGGGCGTTGGCAATCGCACTGCTCAACGGACAGGCTCGGCCCTCGTCGGCAACGCGCCGGTAGGCTGTGCCTGCTTGTCGACAGGGCAGCGCAGGCGAAGGGAACCAGATGAGCAACCGAGACGGTCGGGCCCGATGTGGTTCGACCGGGCCTGGTCTCGCGCGGGCGGTGGCGGCGGCCGGTCTGGCTGCCGCACTGACGGTGACGGCGGCGGGGTGTTCGGGTAACAAGCCGAGCGCCGAGAAATGCCAGACCGTCGCGGCCCCGCTGACCGACGTCCCGACCCGGACCGACCAGGAACCGAAGATGCGCATTCCGGTGCCGCCTGGTTGGGAGCGCAGCACCAAGATGGACTCCGAGCAGATCCGGTTCGCCATCCGCAACCAGGGCCTGGCCGCGGATGGCTTCACCCCTAATGCGGTGGTGACGTTGCAGAAGGTGGGCATCGACGTCGGCAAGCCGGAGCAGATTCTCGAGGCGCAGAACGAGCAGCTGACCAAGAAGCTCAAGCTGACCGATCTCACGTCCACCCCTGCCGATGTCTGTGGTGCCCCGGCATTGTCGACCACCTACACCGCCCCCGAGGTGAACCTGGGCAAGAAGATTCCGCAGCGAGCCAAGGACAAGGCGCCGCCGTTACCGACGATTCCGCCACGCAACGCGACCTCGCTGGGGGTGGTCTACCGGTCCGGCGACGCGAACTGGGTGGCCACCCTGACGGTGCAGACGGTCAAACCGGACAACCAGACCTACATCAAGGATGCGGCCGAGATCCTCAAGGGTTTCCAGCTGCTTCCGCCCGGGTGAATGCTGCCTGGATGACCTCGACCTGCGCCCCGGTCAGCTGCCCATGGCACCGGTCACAGGCCAGTTCCGCGGTGAGCGGCTCGCCGCAGGCCCGATGATGGACGAGTAGGGCGGGTCCCTCCGGCGCGACGAACCACCGCTGTGCCCACTGCAGCGCGGCGACCAGCACGCCGCCGAAGGCCTGCCCCTTCTCGGTCAGCAGATACGACGCCCGCTCCGATCCGAGCCGGTGGGCCGGTGGGCCGGTGAATACGCCGATGGCGCAGAACTGCTGTAGCCGTTCGGTCAGCAGGCTGGGCGGCGCCCCCAGCTGGTTCTGAAAGTCGGTGAAGCGGGCGGTTCGCAGGAACGCCGCGACCAGGAGTGCCGCCGCCCAGCGGTTGCCCAGCACCGTCATGGTCTCGGGGAACAGACCGGCCTGACGGGTGGCGGCATCGGATCCCGAACGCCGCCGGGTCGCGACGGCCGGCGCTGAGCGTGACCACCGGCCGCTGGGGCCGAGGGCCAGGTCGACATCGTCTCCGGTGATCGGCGCACCGCAGGCGGCGCAGCGCAGCTGCGGGGAGAACAGTTCGCCGCAACCCCGATGCCGCATCGCCGGAAGCCGTTCGCGGTGTTCGGCGACCCAGGTGCGTTCCCATTCCCAGATCAACACCAGGATCGGCCACAGCGACCGACTGCGCGGGGTGGGCAGGTACTCCCCGGCCCGGCGCTCGAGCAGCCCTTCGTCCACCAGCATCCGCAGCCGGGTGGTCAGCACGGAGTTCGAAATCGCCAGCCGTGCGATGAAGTGGCTGTAGCGGCTGGCCCCCATCAGGGCTTGCTGAATGATCAGCAGGTTCCATTCGTCGCCGAGCAGGCCCAGCATCCTGCCGATGGCGTTGGTGTCGCCGGGACGTAGTGCAGTGGAATCCGAATCGATCACTAGAGACCGACGGCAGTGGCGGCGGATTCGGTGTCCCGCCAGCGCCGCAGCTCCGATCCGGCAACCCAGGTCGAGTGGGTCCCGCTGGAGATCCGTTCGGGCAGTTGCAGTTTGCAGACCGGGCCGTCCTCGATGCGGGCGGCGTCGAACACCAGGCAGTAGGACGCGTCGTCGTTCATATCGGTGGTCAGCGTCACCAGGTAACCGTCGTCCTCGGTACTGCTGCCCAGCCTCGGTGCCATCGCGGTCTCGCTGCCGTAGACGCCCTCGCCGAAGCTGATCCGCTGTTCGTTACCGCTGAGCACATCGTGGCGAACGAGTCCGTCGAAGAGGAACCAACCGGGCTTGCCGGTAGCCGCGTAGACATAGCGGTAAGACTCGCCACCGTGGGCGGCGTTGATCATGCCGAACTCGGAGATGGTGTCGCTCAACGGCTCCTCGGTCACTGCGCCGGTGACGAGGTTGAGCCGCCAACGGTGCAGTCGGGTCTGCATCCGGTCCAGCGCCAGGAACCGGAAGGTGCGTTGCCACGTGGAGTCGGTGCCGTTGTCGGCGGGTTCGGGTTCGCCCTGATAGAACCCGTCGAGCACGATCTCGTCGCCGTCCTCGTAGGCGTTGGTGAAGTGCAGTACGAACGTCGGGTCGGCTTCGAACCAGCGGACATTTTCTCCCCCGCCGCGGCGGGGGAGAACCGCGAACCGCGACGGCATGTCCTTGTAGAAATGCGGCACGTGCAGGTTGCGCTCGAGCAGTTCCGGGCGCCAGAACAGCGGAAAGTCGTTGAGAATCGCGTAGTTGCGGGTGAACGCCATATCGTGGGGCAGTCGCGGCCCCGGCAGGGCGACGTCGACGTAGTGCACCAGGTCGTTGTTCGCGTCGACGACGCCGTAGTGCATATACGGCGCCTGCTTGCTGTAGTTGAAGAACAGCATCTCGCCGGTGCGATCGTCGACTTTGGGGTGTGCCGATACACCCCAGTCGAATGGGAAGGCACCGTTCCAGGTGTCCTTGCCCCGGGTCTGGCCGCTATATGGATCGACGCGGTAGAGATCGCCGCATTGATAGAAACTGGTCAGGGCGGTGCCGCGATGGACGACGACATCGGTGCTGGAGGCGTCCTTGAGCATGGTGCGTGCTCCCCAGCCGTGGTCGGTCCGGGCCAGCGACAGCGGTTCGGCCAGTCCCGGCCACAATGACCCGCCGGCCTGTTGCTCGGCCTCGAAGGCCTCGGTCCGCACGAAACGGTTGCGGTAGAACGCCTTTCCGTCCCGGAAGCCGACGATGTGCAGCATGCTGTCGCCGTCGAACGGATGGTAGGACTTCAGCGCCGGATGCAGGGGATTCTCGGTGTTGCGCAGGTAGATCCCGTCCAGGTCGGCGGGGATCTCCCCATCGACCGCGATCAGGTCATCGGCGCGCCACTCGGTGGTCTGCGGCCGCCACGGCCCGGTCCGGTACGGGTGGTCGTCGTCCTCGGGAAGGGTCGACAGGAACTTACCGACGATCTCGACGTCCATCAGACCTCCGCGGATGCGATGACGAAACTGACTGTGGTGGCGGTGCTTCCGCCGATGTTGAGGGTGCCGAACCGGCGTGCGGCGTCGACCTGGTACTCGCCGGCAAGTCCGCTGACCTGTTTGGCGGCGTCGAGCATCATCCGGATGCCGGAGGCGCCGACTGGGTGGCCGCCGCCGATCAGACCGCCGCTGGGATTGATCGGCAACCGCCCGCCGATTTCGATATCGCCGGATTCGACGGCCTTCCACGATTCTCCCGGCCCGGTCAGCCCGATGTGGTCGATGGCGAGGTACTCACTGGGGGTGAAGCAGTCGTGTACCTCGAAACCGTCGAGTCCGTCCAGCTCGACCCGGGCGCGGCCGAACGCGTCGTGAACGGCCGCGCGGACATGGGGCAGCACATAGGGGTTGCCGGTGTCGCGATCGAGTTTCTGCTGCAGGCCGAGTCCTACCGTGCGGTGACCCCAGCCCTCGATCAGCCCGATCGGTCGCACTCCCGGGTGTTCGCGGAGGAACTCGTCGCTGACCAGAACCACGCCGGCCCCGCCGTCGGTCATCTGACTGCAGTCGTAGCGGCGGATCCGGCCCTCGACGGGCGGATTGATCGCGTCGTCGTCGCCACCGGAGGCAAGATCGGGCACCCGCCAGTCGCGGGTCTGGGCGTTGGGGTTGCGTTTGGCGTTGGCCAGGTTGACCGCTGCGATGGCGTGCAGATGCGTGTCGTCGATTCCGTAGCGGCGGTCGTACTCATCGGCGACTTGGGCGAACATCGCAGGCCACAGGTAGGTGGCGTGCTGGCCTTCGTGGCCGGTCCAGGCAGCCGCGCCGAGGTGCTGGGCGGCAGTGTCGCCGGGGACGGTCTTCTCCAACTCCAGGCCGACCACCAGGGCGGTGCGGTAGTTGCCGGCGCGCAGATCGGCGATCGCGGCCAGTGCCGCCACACTGCCTGAGGCGCAAGCCGCCTCATGCCGGGTGGCCGGGGTGCCCCAGAGTCCGTCGTGCACGGTGGCCGGCATCGCACCGAGATGGCCCTGGGCGGCGAACATCTCCCCGAAGGCGTTGGCCACGTGCACGACGTCGATATCGGCGGCGTCGATCATCGACTCGGCCAGGGTCATCTCGACGACTTCGCGGGTCAGGTCGGCGAAGTCCCGGCTCTCCCGGGTGAAATTGCGCGCGAAATCACTCTGATAGCCGCCGAGAATCCAGACATTGCCCGTCACGGGTTCCAAGTTACTACAACTAACAGAGTGGATGGAATATCCGGTATGCCGCCGCCGGAAAGTGTGGCTGGCGTTAGCGTTTACCCACCGCGAATCAAGGAGGACACCGTGGCGGACAGCCCGGAGAGCAAGACGCAGGCTAAGACGCCGGCCAAGAAGGCGCCCGCCAAGAAGGTGCCCGCCAAAAAGTCGGCCGCCAAAAAGGCTCCCGCCAAGAAGGCTCCCGCCAAGAAGGCCCCGGCGAAGAAGGCTCCCGCCAAAAAAGCGGCGACTAAGAAGGCTCCCGCCAAGACCCTGCGCGGTGGCGAGACGATCACCGGGGCCCGGCGGCTGGGCGGCTGGGATTTCGCGACCTGGCGGATGGCCACCGACGATCCGGTGATGCGATCCACGATCCTGGGCCTGCTGGTGATGGACTCCAGCCCGGACTGGGACCGGATGACCGAGCGCTACGAGAGGGCGACGCGGTTGGCGCCGGTGCTGCGTTCGGTAGTGGTCGAGGGACCGACCGGACTGGAAACCCCGCGGGTCGTGGTGGACCAGAACTTCGACTTGTCGTTCCACATGCGCCGGTTCCGGATGCGGGAGGGCGCGACGTGGAAGGACGTACTGGAGGAGGCCCGCCGGCAGAGCATGGCGGATTTCGACAAGGACCGGCCGTTGTGGCGGGTGACGCTGCTCGAAGGGCTGCCGGACGGGAAGTCGGTGCTGGTGCAGAAACTGCACCACGCCATCGCCGACGGGCAGGGTGCGGTGCAACTGGGCCTGGCGCTGCTCGACTTCACCCCCGAGGGGGCGGATCTGGGCCCGATGCCGCCGGAGCCCGAACCGGTCGTGCTCGACACCAAGGGCTTCATGCAGGCAGTGATCCGCAACAATGTGGGATGGGTGGCCAAGACCGCCGAGGATGCCATCAAGGGGCTTCCCGCGCTGGCGCTGTCGGCCATCCGCCACCCGAGGACGCTGTTCGGCAAGGTCAAGGGCACCGCAGAGTCGGTGGCCCGGTTCACCAAGGTGTCGGTCGAGCCGCTGTCGCCAATCCTTAAGGGCCGCAGCATCAATTACCACTTCGACACCATCGACATGGACTTCGCGAAGTTCCGGGCCGCCGCCAAGAAGCGTGACCGGACGGTCAACGACCTGTTCCTCGCCGGGATCAGCGTCGGCATGTGCCGCTATCACGAGAAGATGGGGCATCCCGTCGACGAGCTTCGGATGAACATGCCGATCTCGCTGCGGACCTCCGCCGAGGAGGGCAACGCGGTGACCATCGCCCGTTTCGAGATCCCGGTGAGCAACGCCATCGACGATGTGCTCGAGGTGGCGGCGAACACCGTTCGCGCCTGGCGCGCCGAACCGGCGCTGAAACTGGCCGACTATCTCGCCGAACTCAGCCGGTTCCTGCCGCCGGAACTGGTGTCGGCCGCCGCGCAGACCTCCGACCTGACCGCATCCAACGTGCCCGGACTCCCGGTGCCGGTGTGGTTGGCCGGAGCGAAGGTCGAACGGATGTATCCCCTGGTGGGAACAGTCGGCGCGGCGATCAACGTCACGATGCTGACCTACACCGATATCGCCAGCGTGGGGGTCAGCAGCGACGACGCAGCCGTCGAGGACCGCGCGGAACTGATGGAGAGCCTGCGATACGGGTTCCGCCAGGTGATCGGATCTCCTGTGGAGGCGGGTGACCCGCTGGCCGGATAGCCCTCGGTCATCGGGTGTTGACCCTGTGGCGATCACCGCCCGATTACGTTCCTCCACCGGCATGGTTCTCCGGCGTGGGGGAATCGGCGGGACCGGTCCCGCCGGAGCTCCCGGCGTCGTTCCACGCCCCGTTGAGACTGAGCCACGTCGGCCGCGCCAGCTATGCGGGCCAGGATAGTTGGGCAGCGGGTTGGCCGGTCCGACCAAGGGTGTCCACTGGGCCGCCAGCGGTGCCGAGGCCGGGTACCAGGCTGCGGCGGGACTCGCGTCCGATCATCGGCAATCGCACACCGCTGACGTGCCCCCGGCAAGACTCGAACTTGCGACACCGGCTTTAGGAGAGCCGTGCTCTATCCCCTGAGCTACGAGGGCGGACCGGTTCGCAGCTTACCGGGTGCTGTCTGACCGCTTCGGGGCTCAGCGCCTCGCGCCGTTGCCGCAGAGTGCGAGCAGATAGGAGTGCCCACTTTCGGGTGCGGACGTGGGGTAGCCCTTGCGAATCCAGGAGACCACCCGGCTGGGTCCGACTGTGGCTTTGGAAACTGCTGAGCCCTTGGAAACTACTGCGGCTTTGGCAAATGTCTGGCGCACCGGTCTCACCGCCTTTCGCCTTGTGTCGTTGTCTATCAGGCTGATTCGCATCCGATCACCGGGTGCTCAGGCAAGACTGTCATCGCAGTGCCTTGATCACGTCCGCGAAGTACGTCCCATGGTAGTCCTGCACAGTGAAATAGGTCATCCCATATCGCTCGCGCTGCGCCACCAGTTTCTCGGCGATGTGGTGCGGGGATCCGCTGAGCACGCTCGGCAATGCCAGCAATTGCTCATCGGTTGCCTGCGGGGCATAGGCGCGGGTGAGCGTCAGATCCGGGATGCCGGAGGCGTCGGTGGGCACCGCGGTAATGGCGATGTTGAACTCGATATCGGCATATCGGTGCCCTGCCGCCGCCCGGACGAATGCAACCCGTTCGGCGAGCGCATCTTCGGCGCCCGGGCCCGGGATGCCCGCACTGAAGCCGATGATGTCCGCATGGTCTGCCGCAAGGGTCAGCACGCGGTCACCATTGCCGGCGATGAGCAGCGGCAGGCCGGGTGCGACGCGCTTGAGATGGTCGACGGTGTGATGTAAGTGCGTGACCCGTTCGGCGGCACTCGGATACGGAATCTCCGCAGCCTCGAATTCCTCCCGCACGTAGCCGGTGCCCAGGCCGAGTTCGAGCCTGCCGTCCGTCAGGATGTCGGTGTCGATGGCGTCGCGGGCCAGTAGGGCGGGTTTGTAGAAGGCGGCGTTGAGCACATAGGTCCCCACCCGAATGGTGCGGGCGGCATCCGCGGCGGCCACCATGGCCGGAAACGGTGCCGGTGCGCCGAGGTGGTCGGGAAGGTGCACGACGTCATAGCCGAGATCCTCGAACTGCCGGACCTTCTCGCGCAGTCGGGCTGCCGACTTGATGGACCGCAACCCGATCCCGAATCGGAAATCCCTGACCATCGGGCCATATTAGGCGCCGGGATCGGTTGGACTGCTCGGGTTCGCCGCCGGCCTTGCGGCCGCCACACTCAGGTGAGTGGTAGTTCGGCGATGACCGTTCCGGTGGGCTGGGTCGACCCCGTCCCGGGTTCGACGGTGAACGCGAGTGTGGTGGAGTCGCCGAGGTTGTCGAGAACCGCAGTGGTGGAGGGTGCCACCGCCTCGGCATCCATCGTTCCGGCGGAGGTCGACCCGGCCGGGCTCACCAGCCACATCTGGTAAACGGTGCCGGGCGATGGCGGTGGCACATCGTTCATCACCAGCACTCCGGCGTCGCGGTCCCGTGAGAAGGCCACCATCGCCGTTCCGCCGGCCGGGATCGCGCCGTAGACGGTGTGCACATCGGGTGCCGAGAACACCTGCTGGGCGGTGGACTGCTGCACGGTCGGCGGCCGCAGCGACAGCCCGACCCCGACGGTTACCAGGCCGACGAGCAGGGCGGCCGCCGCTGACAACAGCACCGTCCGCCAACTCCGGCCCGACCGGGCCGTCGGCAGGGTCCGGACGTTGTCGGTCACGTTGTCGGTCACAGTGTTTGTCACAGTGCCAGCCGTGGTCCCGGCGACGGCCGCCAGCAGCCTGTCCCGCAGATCTGCCGGCGGTTCCGCAGCGCTGACCGCGGACACCACCGCCATGGTCTCGCGCACGGCGCGCACCTCGTCGTAGAAGGCGTCGGCGGCGGGTAGGCCGGCACCGGCGAGCATGTTCTCGATCTCGTCGCGCTCCGCATCGGACACCGCGTGCAGCGCATACGGGACGGCGAGATCCAGCAGATCTCCCTCGCGTGAATGATCGTGTGGTCGAGTCATAGCCGCTCTCTCACCCCACGCCCAGACAGTTGCGAAGACCGCGCAGCGCATCACGCATCCGCGATTTGACCGTCGCGAGGTTCGCCGACAGCCGCTCGGAGACCTGGACGTACGTCAGACCCTGGTAGTAGGCAAGTTCGATGCACTCACGTTGCACGCCGGTCAGCCCGTCCAGGCAGGCCGTGACCCGCTGGCGTTCCTCGCCGGATAGCACCGCGTCGACCACGTGGTCGGAGTCTCGCTCGACCGTCGCCGCGCCGTACCGCGAATCACGCTGGGAGGCGGCCTGCTCGGAGCGGACCCGGTCCACCGCCCGGCGATGGGCAAGAGTGAGCATCCAGGCCAGCGCGCTTCCCGAGGCCGGATCGTAACTCTCCGCGGTGCGCCACACCTGAAGGTAGACGTCCTGGGTGGTCTCTTCGCTGTACCCGCGATCGCGTAGGACGCGGGTGACCATGCCGTAGACCCGGGAGCGGGTGGCGTCGTACAGAGCGGCGAACGCCTCGGAATCGTGGTGGGCGACCCTGCGCAGCAGCGCGTCAAGGTCGGGGGAGGTCACCACCCCATGCCCATTGTTGTCGGTGCCATCGCCCCGAAGCGTAACCGGACGGTCAAGCAGAACGGTCACGACGTGGCCCACGAACGGGTCTTTGCTCCCCAGCTATGAGTGGCCTTGCGCGCTGCGGGCTCCGGCTGCCGGGCCGAGGTGTTCGGGGTCGCCGGGAATCCGCGCCACCGCAACATCGCGGATTGGAACCGAAGGCTGATCCGGGCGACCTGGGGGGCCAGCGGTCGGGTGAGTTGCAGAAGCAAAACCTGGCCGGCCGTCGCGCGCCGCCGGGTGCCGCGCCAGGTGGCGACCAGGGCAGCCTGATTGTCGCGGTGCAGCGAAACCGTGACGTCGAGGGTGTCGGCGGGACGCGGGACCCGGATGAGGAAGTAGCCGTCATCGTCGGCGAAGGGGGCGCCCCGCAGCTCCGCGGCGACCGCTGCCGGACCGTCTTCGGCCGGGGGCACAACGAAGGCGCTGCGCTGTCCCCGGGCGTTTTGCACCTCAGCGACTACGCATCGCAATTCGCCGGCCGCATCGTGGCACCAGAACAGGCTCAACGGGTTGAACGATCGGCCCAGAACGCGGGGCAGCAGCAGCGCGGTGACCCGGCCGCCTGGGATGAACACCCCGTGTCGGGCCAGGACGGTGTCCAACCGCTGGCGCAGCGTGTCCTGCGGCGCACCGTCGAAATGGTCGGCCGCCTCGAACCGGGCGAACGGCCGCACCCAACGCGGTAGCCGGGGCAGGTCGTCGATGTCGACGTACCAGCTGTAGCTGCGGTGTTCGCCGTAATGCCGCACCGGCGAGCGGTGCAGGTGAGTCACACGGGTGGGATACAGCGCGGGAGTTTCCACACCAGGAATTCGGAGCGGCGGCAGTCCCGGATCGGTATGTGACCTAAGTCTCTGCGGGTTCAGCCGGTGGCCGTCAGGTGTCCGAGCAGCGTCCATCCCGGCCTCGCCGGGACCCGCATCCGGGCCTGGGTCAAAAACCGAGCCACACGCCGCCACCCCCGAGGCCGAACGCCGGAATGCCCAGGGTTCCGAATCCCCAGCCTGGGCCCGGGTTGGTTAACGCCGGGTTGGGCGTTGTGGTGATTGCGATATGTCCGGGCCCGCGGGTGCACATGCGGGTGCTGATGCCGATGTCGGTGCACTCCGGTGGGGCTGCCGTGGCCGGTGCCGCGGTCAGCAGCGCGGCTGCCGTCGCGGCCAAGCCGAGGCTGGCGATCCTTGCGGGGGTCCGGAAGGCGTTCTGGCGCACGATCCGCATCACGTCCTCCTTGAGACCCCTAGGGAGCAGCGTACAACCCCTTGCCGGTGACCAGCGGAAGATCCAGTGTCGTGCAGATGCCCGGCTCGGCGGCGACGACGGCGGGGATGGCGTTGACGATGCGGGTCGCGGTGGCCAGCACGCCGGCGTGGTTGTGGTCCCCGTTCGGGCTGGACAGGCACAGGTCCAGGGCGTAGCACGGTTCACCGGTGATCTCGATGCGGTAGTTGCCGCCCTCCTGTGCCGGCTGCGGCCAGTCCGGGCACAGGTCGTCGCGCAGTCGGGTGATGTGCTCGAGCACCACCGCGGGTGCCCCGTTGACCATGCCGATCACCTCGAACCGCAGCGCGGCGGCGGTGCCCTCGGCGATGTGGCCGCAGGAGATGTCGAAGGATTCCGGTGCCGGCTCCCGGACGTACAGTTCCTCCAGTCCGTCGAGTTCGATACCCATTCCCGCGGCCAGTTGGCGCACCACCGATCCCCAGCCGATGCTGAGCACGCCGGGCTGCAGCAGCATGGGGATCTCGTCCATCGGCTTGCCGAAGCCCATCACGTCGAACATCACCGTGGCGCTGTCATAGGTGGCGTAGTTGACGATCTCCATACAGCGCACCTGCTCGATGCTCTGGCAGGTTCCCATCAGGGCGAGTGGAATCAGGTCGTTGGCGAAACCGGGGTCGATGCCGTTGACGTAGACACTTGAATTTCCCTGCCGCGCAGCGTCTTCGATGGGCTTGATCATCTCGTCGGGGATCACCTGCCAGGGCCACTGCAGGAACACCGGGCCGCTGCCCACCACGTTGACCCCGGCGGCCAGGATGCGCCGGTAGTCCTCGAGTGCCTCCATCAATCGGTTGTCGGCCATGGCGTTGTAGACCGCGCAGTCCGGTTTGGTGGCCAGCACCGCGTCGAGGTCGGTGGTGGTGATGACGCCGGTGCTGGTGTCCAGCCCGACGAGTTCGGCGGCGTCCCTGCCGGCCTTGGCATCCGAGGACACCCAGACCGCGACGAGTTCAAAGGCCGGGTTGGCGATCACCGAACGAAGCGCGTGGGCACCGACGTTCCCGGTGCCGATCTGTGCGACGCGGATGGGCATGCGACTCCTCCTAGAGGTCGGGGATGGGCAGGTCGAGATTCGGGACGATCAGGCCGCCGTCGACTTCGAGCATCTTCCCGGTGAGGAAGCTGCCCGCCGGCGAGGCGAGATACACCGCGGCGGCGGCGATATCGAGCGGATCGCCGAGACGGCGCATGGGGGTGGCTTTTTCCATCGGCTCGCGCAGCGCGTCGTTGGAGGCGACGATCTCCAGTGCGGAGGTCAGGATCGAACCGGGCGCGATGGCATTGACCCGGATTCTCGGGCAGAGGTCCAGTGCGGTGAGCCGGGTGTAGTGCGCCAGGGCGGCCTTCGCGGTGCTGTAGGCGGCGAATCCTCGGCCGGCAAGTCGTCCCATGGTGGAACTGATGTTGATGATGTTGCCGCCACCGGAATGGTCGAGCATCAGGGGAACCGCGGCCACCGTCAGGGCGTGGGCGGTCAGCACGTTGAAGCTGAAGGCGTCGCGCATGTCCTTGACGCTGGTGGTGAGCAGGGTGTTGGGCATGCTGCCGCCGACATTGTTGACGACTATGTCGAGCCGCCCGAAAGCCTCCACGGCCTTGCCCGCCAGTTCCGCGGTGGCCTCCGGTTGGGCGAGGTCGGTGACGACGACGTGCGCGCGGCGGCCGGCCGCCTCGACCTGTGCGGCCACCGACTCCAACTCCGACCGGGTACGCGAGGCGATCAGGACGTCGGCGCCGACTTCGGCGAACGCGACGGCGATCGCGGCGCCGAGTCCGCGTCCGGCGCCGGTGACTACGGCAACTTGTCCGTCCAAGCGGAATCTGTCCAGGATCACGTGCTCTCCCTTGTCCAAGCCACCGTAACAAGAGAGTTGTAACACGTTCTACTTTTTCGCCGGGGCCTTCCGGGCTGGGACCTTCTTGACGGCCTTGACGGCCTTGACGGCCGCCCTCTTCGCGGGGGCTTTCTTCGCGGGGGTGTCCGGAGCCGGTTCCGGTTCGGTCCGTTCCTTGGCCGCGGCCTCCTCACGGCGGCGCCGAACGCTGGCCTCGAGTTTGGCCAACAGATCGGAGACATCCTCGGTCTCGTCGAGGCGCGCCGGCGCCTCTGGCGTGGTGAACGCCTGCCCGCCGGAGAGCTTGGACTCGACGAGTTCGGTGAGTTGCTGCTGATAGGTATCGGTGTATTGCTCCGGATGGAAGCCGTCGGCCATCGACTCGACCACCTGGCCCGCCATCCTCAACTCCGGGGCCCGGACCTCGACATCCGCATCGAGGAGCGGGAAGTCCGGGTCGCGGATCTCGTCGGGCCACAGCAGCGTATGCACCACCATCACCTGGCGCCTGCCGAAGTCCTTGACCCGTAGCGCGGCCAGCCTGGTCTTGTTGCGTAGCGAGAAGTGCACGATGGCGACCCGGTCAGTCTCGCTGAGAGCTTTGGCAAGCAGCACATACGATTTAGCCGATTTCCCGTCGGGTTCCAGGAAGTAGCTGCGGTCGTACATGAGTGGGTCGATATCGCCGGCCGGGACGAACTCCAGCACCTCGATCTCGTGGCTGCGTTCCTCAGGCAGGGTGGCGAGGTCCTCGTCGGTGATCACCACGGTCTGGCCGGTGTCGGATTCGTAGGCCTTGGCGATGTCGCGGTACTCGACGGCCTCGCCGCATTCCTGGCAGACCCGCTGGTATTTGATCCGGCCATTGTCCTTGGCGTGTACCTGGTGGAACTTCAGGTCATGGTCCTCGGTGGCGCTGTAGACCTTCACCGGGACGTTCACCAGACCGAATGCGACCGAACCCTTCCAGATGGACCGCATGTGATCAGTGTTCCCAGATCGACCGGGTCAAACCGCCGGTACCGACTCGGGATCGAGCCCGACCGGGACGCGTGGATTCGCTCCGGGCGCGTTGTCGATGTAGACGTCCCCGGGCGGGGCTTGACACTCCCCGGTGGTCGGCTCCTGGCCCCCCGTGCAATAGGGCTCGAGGTCCTGCGGGTCCGCACCGGCGGCGGGCGCGGTCAGCAAAGCCACCGCGAGAAAGCCCACCACCGACCGCCTGATCACTAGATCACCGTATCAGCGGGGTAATACGTTAGGGCGGTGAACGAGGTGTGGCCACCGGGAGCGACGACCGGACCTTTGGTCACTCTGAGCAACCCGGACAAGGTGCTCTATCCGGCAACCGGCACCACGAAGGCGGAGGTGTTTCGCTACTACACGACCGTCGCCGAGGTGATGCTGCCGCATGTCTCCGGCCGGCCGGCCACCCGTAAGCGCTGGCCGAACGGGGTCGAGGAGGCGTCGTTCTTCGAGAAGCAACTGGCCAAGTCGGCGCCGGCGTGGCTGAGCCGCGGAGTCCTGCAGCACCGCTCCGGGGCGACCGTCTATCCGATCATCGACACCGCCGTCGGGCTTGCCTGGATTGCTCAGCAGGCGGCCCTGGAAGTCCATGTGCCGCAATGGCGTTTCGGCCCGGACGGCAAGCCTGGTCCGGCAAACCGATTGGTCTTCGATCTCGACCCGGGCGAGGGGGTCGGCCTGCCGCGGTTGGCCGAGGTAGCCCACGCGGTGCGGGAGTTGATGGCGGACATCGACGTCCCGGTATTCCCGCTCACCAGCGGCAGCAAGGGCCTGCACCTCTATGCGCCGTTGGCCGAGCCGGTCGGTAGCGCCGGGGCTGTCGCGCTGGCCCGGCGGGTGGCTGCACAGCTCGAGGAGAGCATGCCGACATTGGTCACCGCCACCATGAGCAGAAGCCTGCGGGCCGGGAAGGTATTCCTGGACTGGAGCCAGAACAACGCGGCGAAGACCACCATCGCGCCGTACTCGCTGCGCGGCCGGCAGCATCCGACCGTGGCCGCGCCGCGCACCTGGGACGAGATCGGCGACCCAAACCTCCGTCAGTTGCGCTACGACGAGGTTCTCGCGCGGGTGGGCAGGGACGGCGATCTGCTCGCCGGACTGGACGGGCCGCCTGCGTCGGCTGCCTCCGACCGGCTGAGCACCTATCGCGGAATGCGCGATGCGGCCAAGACACCCGAGCCGGTACCTCCGGCGTCGGCCGCGCCGCCACACTCCGGCGACGCCACCCGTTTCGTCATCCAGGAACACCACGCTCGCCGGCTGCACTACGACTTCCGGTTGGAACGCGACGGCGTTCTGGTGTCGTGGGCGGTGCCGAAGAACCTGCCGGATTCCCCCTCGGCGAACCACCTTGCCGTCCGCACCGAGGATCACCCACTGGAGTACGCGGGCTTCGAGGGCACCATCCCCGAGGGGGAGTACGGAGCCGGCACGGTGAGCATCTGGGACACCGGCACCTACGAGGCCGAGAAGTTCACCGTCCCCCCCGACGGTCAGGGCGGGGAGGTCATCGTGGATCTGCGCGGTCAGCGGATCAACGGTCGCTACGCGTTGATCCAGACCGATGGCGACAAATGGCTGGCGCACCGGATGAAGGAACAGTCCGCGGTGCATGTGCAGGACATCGCGCCGATGTTGGCGACTCTCGGCACGGTGGAGAAGTTGACCGCCGGGCAGTGGGCGTTCGAGGGCAAATTCGACGGTTACCGGATGCTGGTCGAGGTCGATCACGGCACGCTGCGGCTGCAGACCCGCAACGGTCGCGATGTGACATCGGAGTACCCGCAGTTGCTGCCGATTGCCGCGGCGCTTGCCGATCATCACGTGATCCTCGACGGGGAGGTGGTCGCGCTGGACTCCGCCGGGGTGCCGAGTTTCAGCGAGATGCAGAACCGGGCACAGGCGGACCGAATCGAATTCTGGGCGTTCGACATTCTCCATCTCGACGGCCGATCGCTGACGCGGGTGAAATACCGCGACCGCCGCCGGCTCCTCGAAACCCTCTCATCAGGAACGGGTTTGACCGTTCCGCCGCTGATCGGTGGTGACGGTCCCGAGGCGTTGGCCTACAGCCGTAAACGCAAATGGGAGGGCGTGGTGGCCAAGAAGTGGGACTCGTTGTACCTGCCGGGTCGCCGTTCCTCGGCATGGATCAAGGACAAGAACTGGAATACCCAGGAGGTGGTGATCGGAGGCTGGCGCGCTGGGGAGGGCGGACGTTCCAGTGGCATCGGCTCGTTGCTGTGTGGCATTCCCGATGGCGGGGGGCTGCGCTTCGTCGGTCGGGTCGGAACCGGTTTCACCGAAAAGGATCTCGCCGCGCTCAAGGTCGTCCTGACGCCTCTGCGCACCGATGAATCTCCTTTCCGCCCTGAACTTCCGCGGTCGGAGGCCAAGGAAGTCTTCTATGTTCAGCCGGAGCTTGTCGGCGAGGTGCGCTATGGCGAGATGACCCCCGAAGGCCGGTTCCGGCACCCGAGCTGGCGCGGTCTGCGTACGGACAAGACGCCGGCGGAGGTGGTGCTGGAGAAGCCGGTTTAGCGGTCCGGCGTCACCGAAGTGGAACTATCGCCAACGAGGGACTCGCGACAGTCGTTCGGGTGGCCAAGCAGATCAGTGCCAACTCGGCAATGCCAAGTAGGAGCGCGGGCCACAGCAGTCCGGCGACTGCGGAGGTTATGCCCGAATGATCCGGTGCCGCAATATGTTCCTGTCGCAACCAGTTTGAGGCCACGAAGACAGCTGTGGCCACCACGGCGGCGATGGCGAAGTAGGCGCAAACCCAAATCATCAGCTGATCCTTTTAAGTAGGCCCGACAAACAATACCGGTCGTCGAACTGTAAATGGCGACAGGTTCAATCCGTCACACATGTGTCACACAGCGCCGCTGTCGGTGTCCGGCAGCAGTCTTTCGGGGTGGTGGTATGTGTTGATGCCGCCCCGTAGTGGCAGGTGTGGTGGGGGTATCCATTCGGTGGTGCCGTTGGGGAGTTTTCGGGTGTTCCAGCCGCCGTGTTTGACGAGGCGGTTGTGGGGGCCGCAGCCGAAGGCGAGGTCGTCGATGTCGGTGTGTCCGCCGTCGGCCCAGTCCAGGGTGGCGTGGTGGGCCTGGCTGCCGTAGCCGGGCACGGTGCAGCCGGGGAAGGTGCAGCCGCGGTCGCGTTCGTGCATGACGATGCGCTGGTCGGCGCTGGCGATGCGTTTGGTGCGGCCCAGCCACAGGGCTCGCCTGGTCGCCTTGTCGAAGATGCTCAGGTAGTGGTAGGCGTGGGTGGCCATCCGGATGACATCGGGCATCGGTACACAGGTGCCGGCGGCGGTGATGCCGACACCGGCGGCGTCGTGGAGATCCTGCAGGCTTGCTGAGACGATGACCGTGACGGGCAGGCCGTTGTGCTGGCCGAGTTTGGGGTTTCCCAGCAGGCTGCGCATCACCGCCGAGAGGGCGTCGTGTTGGCGCTGGGCCACGGAGCGGGTGTCGGCGTCGATGCGGGCCTGGGTGGGTTCGCCCTCGATCAGGGGTGTCTGGTCGGCCGGGTTGCAGCGTCCGGGTGCGGCGAATTTGGCCAGCAGGGCGTCGATCTCGGCGCGTAGTGCCGGGGTGGCCCAGAGCCGGCCCTGGCTCATGCCGTTGGCCTGTTGAGGTCCCCAGCTGAATCCGCGGCGGGCGGCCCGGTCGGCGTCGCTGAAGGTTCCGTCGGGGTTGAGGATCAGGGCCAGTTTCTGGGCGAGTGTGGCCAGTTGGTCGGGGCGTAGGTCGCGGGCATGGCCGGCCAGGACGGTTTCGGCCCATTCCCGCTGGGCGGGGCCGACCGCGCAGGGGAGTTCGGCCAGGAACCGGGCGATGACCCGGACATGCTCGACGTCGAGGTCTCCGGCGCGCCAGGCGGCGGCGGTCGCGGGCTGGCGCGGCGGCAGGGGTTGCCCGGTCAGGGTGGTGCGCGGGGCCAGCGGTTCGGCCAGGGTCGCCCGGCGTCGGGCCTCGGTGGGAGTGATCCGCAGCCAGTCGGCCAGCACCTTGTGCGGGGCCCCGCCCAGGGCGCTGATCTCGCGGCGGCTGACCTGGACGGCGATGTCACCGCCGAGCACGGCCTGGCGGCGGGCCAGGGTCTCGCAGCGTCCGGCCAGCCGGATCAGATCGTCGGCACTGAGGGCGGCCAGATCCACCCCGGCCAGCACGTCGAGGGCGTCGTCGATCTGCTCGATCGCCCCGGACACCGTACTCGAAAGCATGTTCGAATTCTATGTCTGCCAGCCGACGGAATCACCCCACCGAACACCCGTTGGGGATGAAAGACCCGTTGTGGACAACTCCTACCGAAGCGGGTCGGCAGCCACTTCAATCTCCCCGGCCTTGGCGGCGGCCTGCAGAGCGTTGAAGTCCGCCAGGGTCTTGTCGGCGTAGAGATAAGACCAGTCAACGATCGCCGCGCTCACGGTGCTGCCGCCACCGACGTATCCGCGCAGCATCGATGCGTTGGCACTCTGCGCGTGCCCGCGGGCCAGGGCGTAGGCGCACGCGCCGACATACTGGCCGTACGTTTCCGGATCCATGCCCTCGGTTTCTACCGAGCCCTTCATGTCCTGGAACTGCCGGACGTAGAAATCCTGGCCCTGGATGCGAAGGCTTCCCAGAAACACATCCGACATGGCCTGCAGGATCCGCTGCCCGCCGATCACACGAATTCCCTGGCCCAGGGCCGCCGTGGCCGAGGCCAGAGTGTCCGGCTGCTGCCAGTGGCCGTACTCCTGCAGTACCGATTGGTTGGCCTGCTTCACCTGAAGCACCAGTGGCGTTCCGTCCGGTCCGGTGAGGATGAGCAGATAACTACGGGTGCCCACGCTGCCGACGCCCACCACCCGCATCGCGATATCGGTAACTTGGAAATGAGACAGCAACAACGCGATGTCGGCGGGTACACCGGTGAGGTATTCGCGGAACGACTCAGTCAGTCGTGCCTCGTCGCTGACGGCGACGTGGGTCAGTAGCGGGGGGTTCTCCCGAAGTCGGAAGCGGCCGTCGGGCAGCCTCTCCATGATCCGCTCGAACACCCGGGCGGAGGTCCGGTTTTGGGCTTTGCGGGCGGCCTCGTCGATGACCCTGCCGAGGCTTCCCTGCACATCATGGGCGTAGCGCTGCGGCTCCAGTCGCAGGTAGTACCGATCCATCACATTCATCTCGAGCATGGCGTGCAGACCGTCCCGGTACGTGCGAACCACGTTGGCGGCGATGCGCCGGATCGTCTTCTCCGGGTAGCCGGCGTGACGGCCTCCGACGATGGCGCTGGTGACAAGGCGCTTGATATCCCATTCCGCGGGTGCCACTGCGGCCTCATCGAAGTCGTTGAGGTCGAAGACCAACGTCCGCTGCGGCGCGGCGAAGATGCCGAAGTTGGACAGGTGCGCGTCACCCCCGCACATCACCTCGATACCGCTGGACGGGCCGCCCGCGAGGTCGGCCGCCATCAGGGCCGCGGCTCCCCGGTAGAAGGAGAACGGGTCGGCCAGCATTCTGGCGAAGCGCAGCGGCACCAGATCCGCCAGCCGGTTCCGGTTCTGCTCGATGAGGATTTCCACCGGATTTCGGGTGGACGGGACTAACTGCGCCAACGCGCGCCGAGGCGCGATTTTGCGCATTGCCCGGCCCCGTGCGATGTCGGCGCCGACGTTCTCGAACGGGAGCACCCTTTCGCGAAGCGGTCTTTCGGCGTTGGCCATTTCGGCAGCCTAGCCGGGCAGCCCGGTGCCCCGCAGGATCGGGCGCAAGACCTCCAGCACGTTCGGATCCTCGATGGTCGAGGGGATGGGTTCGGCACGCCCGTCGGCGATTCCGCGCATGGTCTTGCGCAGGATCTTGCCCGACCGGGTCTTGGGTAGCGCCGGCACCACGTCGACAGCGTTGAAACACGCCACCGCGCCGATCGAGTGCCGCACGGCGGCAATCAAATCCGCCGCGAGGCCATCGGCGGACGCGCCGGACTTGAGCACCACCAGGCCGCGCGGAACCTGACCCTTGATCTCGTCGGCCACCCCGATTACCGCGCACTCGGCAACCGCCGGGTGCGCGGCCACCACCGCCTCGACGGCACCGGTCGACAAGCGGTGTCCGGCGATGTTGATCACGTCGTCGATGCGTCCCATCACGAACAGGTAGCCGTCGTCATCGAGGTAGCCGCCATCGCCGGTGAGGTAATAGCCCGGATGCTCGCAGAGGTACGACGCCTCGAAGCGGGCGTCGTCGCCCCACAGGGTGGGCAGCGTCCCGGGCGGCAATGGCAGCCTGATGCAGATGGCGCCCTCCTCGCCGCGCTCGCATCCGGATCCGTCCGGATTCAGGATCTGCACGTCGTAGCCGGGCATCGGCACGGTCGGTGATCCTGCCTTGAGTGGAAGCTGCTGAACCCCAACCGGATTGGCGGCAATCGCCCATCCGGTCTCGGTCTGCCACCAGTGGTCGATCACCGGTATGCCCAATACTTTCGACGCCCAGGCGTAGGTATCCGGGTCCAGGCGCTCGCCGGCCTGGAAGAGATACCGCAGCGAGGACAGGTCGTAGCGGTCCAGGTGCGCGGCCTCGGGATCCTCCTTGCGGATCGCCCGCAGTGCGGTGGGTGCGGAGAACAAGACCTTCACCCCGTACTCGGACACCACCCGCCAGAACGCACCCGGGTCCGGGGTGCCGATCGGCTTGCCCTCATAGAGAACGGTAGTTGCCCCGGCCAACAGTGGCCCGTAGACGATGTAGGAGTGGCCCACCACCCAGCCGACATCGGAGGCCGCCCAGAACACCTCGCCCGGTCCGACGCCATAGACATTGCGCATGGTCCACATCAGTGCGACGGCATGGCCGCCGTTGTCTCGGACGATGCCCTTGGGCTTACCGGTGGTTCCGGAGGTGTAGAGCACGTACAGCGGATCCGTCGCCGCCACCGGTACCGGATCGACCGGATCCGCGGTGGCCATCAGATCGGCCCAGTCGTGGTCCCGGCCAGAGATCAGGTCGCAACGAAGCCGGTCGCGTTGGACGATCACACACGCCCCGGGTCGGTGGGTGGCCCGCTCCAGGGCATGGTCGAGCATCGGCTTGTACTCGATCACCCGCGTCGGCTCGATCCCGCATGATGCCGAGACGATCACCGTCGGCTGGGCGTCATCGATCCGGGTGGCCAACTCGTGACTGGCGAACCCGCCGAACACCACCGAATGCACCGCGCCCAGGCGCGCACATGCCAGCATCGCGATGACGGCTTCGGGGATCATCGGCATATAGAGCACCACCCGATCGCCCTTGTCGACCCCGAGTCCGCGCAGGACCCCGGCGAAACGTGCTGTCTGATCGAGTAATTCGCGGTAGGTGTAGGTCCGCTTCGAGCCGGTGACCGGTGAGTCGTAGATGAGGGCGGCCTGATCTCCCCGGTCGAGAATGTGGCGGTCCAGCGCGTTGGCGCAGGTGTTCAGCTCGGCATCGGGAAACCACCGGTAGAACGGTGGGTTGTCGTCGTCGAGGATGCGTGTCGGCTCAGTGGTCCACGTGACGGCCGCCGCCTGCTGCCCCCAGAACGCGACGGGGTCATCAAGGCTGGCCTGGAAGATGTCCCGATAGTCACCCACAGTGAGCACCGTAGCCGGGATTCGCCGGGCGGGCGGTCAGCCGGCCTTCGCGACCACGTGCTCGGCGAACATCTCCAGGTTGCGGATCTTGGCGTCCAGCGGCTCGGTGTCGGGGCCGTTGACATAGGGGATCCGGAATCCGACGATGACGTCGGTGACACCCTTGTCCTCGAGGCGCTTTACGCCGTCGACGGTGAATCCGTCGATCGAGATGACGTGGATCTGGAACGGCTTGTCCGCGGTGCCTTCCTCTTCGCGGAAACGCTGGAGTTTGGCGAGCAGTTCGTCGAGGTCTTCCTCGCCGCCACCGTGCATCCAGCCGTCGTTGCGGGCCGCCCGTCGCAGTGCCGCGTCGGCGTGCCCGCCGATCAGGATCGGAAGTGGCTCAGTGGGCGCCGGCGTCATTTTGGTCTTGGGGATGTCGTAGAACTCGCCGTGGAACTCGAAGTAGTCACCTGAGCTCAACCCTCGAATGATCTCGATGCATTCATCCATTCGCTTGCCGCGTCTGGCGAACGGCACGCCCATCAGCTCGTAGTCCTCCGGCCACGGGCTGGTGCCCACGCCGAGACCGACCCGGTTTCCGATCAGCGCCGCCAGCGAACTCGCCTGTTTGGCGACCAGCGCCGGCGGGCGGATCGGCAGCTTGAGCACGAAGAAGTTGAAGTGCAGTGTGGTGGTCACGGCGCCGAGCGCGGCAGTGATGACGAAGGTCTCGATGAAGGGCTTGCCGTCGAGGAACTCCCTATTGCCGTCCGGGGTGTAGGGGTACTTCGAATCGGACTCAAAAGGGTAGGCGACACTGTCCGGAATCGTCATGGCGTGGTAGCCGGCCGCCTCGGCGGCCTTGGCCAGTGGGATGTAGTAACTCGGATCGGTCATCGCTTCGGCATAGGTGAATCGCACCCGCCGATAGTAGAACGTGTTCTAGTCCGCGTTCACCCTTTGGCGTCCTCCGTCACCAGATCTCCCCAGGTGGCCTCGGCGCCGGAATGACCGATCCGGTACACCTGCACCGTTGTGGCCACCGAGGCCGCCAGGACGAACACCGCCACGACCGCCGACAGAGCGGTCGGCAGGGCCTTGTCGCGGCTGGCCCGTAGGTGGACGATCACCAGCAGGACCGCGGCCACCAGCAGGGCCGCGGAGAAGTAGATCATCGTCTTGCCGAGATGTTCGTGGGTCTCCAGCGCGGCGGAATCGCCGACCTGATGTTCCAGCCACTCGCCGGCCTCGGTGGCGATCGGCGTCAGCACAGCGATGAATCCGGCGAGCAGGAGCACCGGCCAGACAAGTCGTTGCCGGGCGGCCGGCCACACCGCGCACAGGATCGCCAGGATCGCGGCGAGCGGAGCCAGCACCACAATGAAATGAACCAGCAAGGGGTGGGCTGGAAGACCATTGATCATCGACATTGCGCGAATGCTACAAGCCTGCGGGCTGACAGACTAGGAGAGCCATGATCACTTTGCGCTGGTTGTTCCTGGGCGTGACGCTCACCGCTCTGGCCGCCGGTGGCGTCGCGCGGGCGGCGGACGCCCCGAGCGTCGCCGACGGTTTCTGGATAGCCGGCACCGTCGCCGCCCTCCTGCCCGCGGCTTGGTGGGTGATCGCCGCCCTGCGGGACCGCCGGTTCGGCGTGGACGTCCTGGCGGTGCTGTCGCTAGCCGGTGCGCTCGCGGTCGGCGAGTACCTGGCCGGAGCGCTGATCGGGGTGATGCTCGCCACCGGTCAGGCACTGGACGCGGCCGCCGAACGACGCGCGACCAAGGATCTGCGCGCACTGCTGGATCGGGTTCCCCGCACCGCGCGGCGCCGTAGCGGGGAGACCGTCGAGGTGGTCGACCTCGACGCGATCGCCGTCGGCGACCTCGTGGTCGTCGGACCCGGTGAGGTGCTTCCGGTCGACGGCTCGGTGTCCTCGGAATCGGCTGCGATCGACGACTCGGCGCTGACCGGTGAACCGTTGCAGGTGCGTTATGTCCGCGGCGAGGCGGTGCGCAGTGGCAGCGTCAATGCCGGGGCCGTGTTGGAGATGCGGGCCGGCGCCACCGCTGCGGACAGCACCTACGCCGGGATCGTCCGGCTGGCCAGACAGGCGGCCGCGGAGTCGGCACCGGTGGTACGGATCGCCGACCGAGTGGCGGCCTGGTTCGTCCCGCTCGCGCTCACCGTGGCCGGGCTGGCATGGCTGCTCAGCGGATCCGCCGCCCGGGCGGTCGCGGTCCTGGTGGTGGCGACCCCTTGTCCGCTGCTGCTGGCCGCGCCGGTCGCGATCGTGTCCGGATTGTCGCGGGCCTCGCGGATCGGGGTTCTGGTCCGGGGTGGCGGACCGTTGGAAACCCTGGGCCGGGCTAGCACATTGGTGCTCGACAAGACCGGCACCCTGACGTCGGGAAAGCCCCGGGGAACCGATGTGGTCACCGCCCCGGGCTGGACGGTCGACGAGGTGCTCCGCCTGGCTGCCTCCGCCGACCAGTTGTCCCCGCACGTGCTGGCCGCGGCCATCGTCGACGAGGCCCGGATGCGCGGGCTGTCGTTGAGTATGCCCACCGACACCGAAGAGGAAGCCGGCACAGGGGTTGCCGCAACCGTCGACGGCCGTCGGGTGCACGTCGGAAATCTGGGCCTAGACGGTGATGTGGCCGACTGGGCAGCGTCGGTGCTGTCGAGGGCCGCGCTCGACGGTGCGGTGGTGGCCTGGGTGCGCGTCGACGGCGATCTCGTCGGCGCCATCATGCTCACCGATCCGTTGCGTCCGGATGCACCCCGCACACTGCGCCGGTTGCGGGCCGCCGGTATCACCCGGGTGGTGATGCTGACCGGTGACCGTCCAGCACCCGCGCGGGAGATCGGAACCGTGCTCGGCCTCGACGAGGTCGCCGCCCAACAGAGCCCGGAGGACAAGGTCGCCCGAGTACGTGCGGAACGCGAACGCGCGGTGACCGCCATGGTCGGCGACGGCGTGAACGATGCACCCGCCCTGGCCGCCGCCGACGTCGGAATAGCGATGGGCGCCCGCGGATCGACCGCCAGTTCCGAGGCGGCCGACATCGTGCTGACCGCCGACCGGCTGGACCGGCTCGCCGACGCCATGCTGATCGCACGCCGCTCCCGGCGGATTGCGCTGCAGAGCGCTGTCATCGGTATGGGACTGTCGTTGGTAGCCATGGGTTTTGCGGCGTTCGGCCTGCTCGCCCCAGCGGCTGGAGCGCTGCTGCAGGAGGTGATCGACCTCGCGGTGATCCTCAACGCGCTGCGGGCACTTCGCGGTGATCGCTCCGGGGCCGCGCCGTTGACCCGCCGGGCCGAGGATCTACTGCGCCGCTTCGCCGGCGAGCATGACCGGATGCGGGACGATCTGTCGATGCTGCGGGACGCCGCCCAGCAGGTCTCCGCCGGTCACCGCGACGCTGCCCTGCTGACACTGCGTGCCGCCGACGCGTTTCTACAGGACACCCTGTTGCCGCATGAGGATGCCGAGGACTCAGCGCTCTACCCGGCGCTGGCCGGCCCATTGGGCAGCACTGAGGCCACCGCCACCATGAGCCGGATGCACGCCGAGATCCACCGGCTGGCGGGGCGGCTGCACAGCCACCGCGAGATCGCCGAGGCCGCCGGAACCGTCACCGTCGAGCAGTCCGATGACCTGCTCGCCTGCCTGTACGGTCTATACGCTTTGCTGTGCCTGCACTTCGTGCAGGAAGAGGAGAATTTCTTCGTGCTCGCACCCGCCGCGCCAGTAGTCGACCGGTAGTTACGGATGGCGCCCTGGTTGACCCGCAATGTGCGGGTACTTGCCGCGGTGTCGTTTCTGCAGGACACCGCCAGCGAGTTGCTGTACCCGTTGCTGCCGATCTACCTGACAACAGTGCTCGGCGCGCCGCCGGCGGTGGTCGGAGCGATCGAGGGCGCGGCAGAGGGCGCGGCGTCGTTGACCAAGGTGGCCGTTGGCCCACTCGGGGACCGGTTCGCCAAGCGCCCGCTCATCGCGACCGGATACGGGATGGCGGCGCTGGGCAAGGTGATCGTCGCCGTCGCCGGAGCGTGGCCGGGTGTGTTGGCCGGCCGGGTGGTCGACCGGCTCGGCAAGGGTCTGCGCGGGGTGCCCCGTGATGCACTTCTGGTTGACGGAATCGACTCCGGTTCGCGCGGAAAGGTTTTCGGCTTCCACCGGGCGATGGACACCCTGGGGGCGGTGGTCGGCCCGCTGATCGGACTGCTGGGTTACGAACTGCTGGACCATCAGATTGCACCGTTGCTCTATATCGCGATCGTCCCGGCGGTGCTCTCGGTGCTGCTGCTGGTTCTGGTCCGGGAGAAGCCCCGACGGGGACCGCGACCGCCCCGCCAGCCGATCCTGACCGGGGTGCGGGAACTGTCCGGGCGGTACTGGCGGGTGACGGCCATGGTCGTCGGCTTCGGCCTGGTGAACTTCCCGGACGCGCTGCTGTTGTTGCGGCTCAACGAGATCGGCTTCGGCGTCGTCGAGGTGATCCTGGCCTACGTCACCTACAACCTCGTCTACGCGGTGGCCAGCTTCCCGGCCGGTCTGCTGGCCGACCGGATACCGCGCTCGGCGGTATTCGGCATTGGGCTGGTGTTCTTCGCGGTCGGCTACATCGGGCTGGGTCTGACCACCGACCCGGCGGCGGCCTGGCTGCTGATTGGCGTCTACGGGCTGTTCACCGCGTGCACCGACGGGGTCGGAAAGGCCTGGGCGTCCTCGCTGGCCGGCCCCGACCGCCAGGCCACCGCGCAGGGGGTGTTCCAGGGCGGCAGCGGACTGGCGATCCTGGTCGCCGGGGTGTGGGCCGGGCTGTTCTGGGGAGCCGACGGGCGGCTACCGCTGCTGATATCCGGTGTCGTGGGCGGGTGCTTCGCGCTGGCACTGCTCGGCCGGTGGGCTATCCGCTGCGCTCGCTAGGCTCAGCGCCATGCGCAGGATTCACGTCATCGGGATCGGGGTGGGTGATCCCGACCACGTGACCACACAGGCCATCCGCGCGCTCAACGACACCCGGGTGTTCTTCGCCATGGACAAGGGGTCGGCCAAGAGCGATCTGGTCGCGTTGCGCCGGGAGGTCTGCCGGCGCTTCATCGCCGAGCCGGACTACCGGTTCGTGGAGCTGAACGATCCCGTTCGCGACGCCGACGGTGACTACGGCACGGCGGTCGCCGACTGGCACGCCGCCCGGGCGCGACTGTGGGCGCACGCGATCGAGAACGAGCTCGCCGACGGCGAGATCGGAGCCTTCCTGGCATGGGGGGATCCGTCGCTGTACGACAGCACCTTGCGGATCCTCGATGACGTCGCCCGACACGTTGACGTGCAGTACGACGTGATTCCCGGTATCACCGCCGTGCAGGCGCTGACGGCACGGCATCGCATACCGCTTAACGACATCGGCGAGCCGGTGCTGATCACCACCGGACGGAAACTGCGAGCGCAGGGGCTTTCCGGGTCGGCTGTGGTCATGCTGGACGGGGATTGCGCCTTCCTGGATTGCCCGCCGGACACCAGGATCTGGTGGGGCGCATATCTTGGCACACCCGATGAACTTCTGGTGGCGGGCACCGTCGGCGAGGTCGGCGATCGGATCGCTGCGGTACGCGCCGATGCCCGCGCCCATCACGGCTGGATCATGGACACTTATTTGTTGCGCGCGTGAAATGATGGGGTATGAGTTTTCTGCTCCGGGTCGCGATCACCGGGTTGGCGTTGTGGATCGTCACGCTCATCGTTCCGGGCATCAGCTTCGTCGGCGGTGACAGCGCAGCGCAGAAGATCGGCATCGTTCTCGTGGTGGCGGCCATATTCGGCTTCGTCAACGCGGTCATCAAGCCGATCGTCACGGTGCTGTCGATTCCGCTATACATCCTCACCCTCGGCCTGTTCCACGTCGTGGTCAACGCGTTGATGTTGTGGATCACGGCCTGGATCACCGAACACACCACGCACTGGGGCCTGCAGATCGACCAGTTCTGGTGGACCGCGATCTGGGCGGCCATCCTGCTGTCGATCGTCGGCTGGGTGTTCTCGATGCCGGTGCGCAGTTCCGGCCGCTCCATCAGCGGCTAGCGAGCGGTCAGCGATGCCGGAACTCCCCGAGGTCGAGGCACTCACCGACCACCTGCGCCGGTATGCCGTCGGCAGGACGGTGCAGCGTGTCGATGTCGCGTCACTGTCGGTGTGCAAGACCTTCGACCCGCCGACTGCCGCCCTGCACGGAAGCACCGTCACCGCTGCGCGTCGGTGGGGCAAATACCTCGGGATACAGGCCGACGACCTTTACCTGATCACCCATCTGTCGCGGGCCGGTTGGCTGCGCTGGTCGGACTCCCTCAGCCCGGCGCCACTGCGACCCGGCAAGGGTCCGATCGCGCTGCGGGTGCACCTGGGTTCGGGTCAGGGTTTCGACCTGACCGAGGCCGGCACCCAGAAGCGCCTGGCGGTGTGGCTGGTCGACGACCCGGCTGCGGTGCCCGGTGTGGCGACATTGGGTCCGGATGCGCTGAGTATCAGCGCTGATGACTTCCGGGAACGACTGTCCGGCAACAGCGCCCGGATCAAAACTGTCATCACCGACCAGAAGGTGATCGCCGGTGTCGGCAACGCCTACAGCGATGAGATCCTGCACCGCGCGGGGCTGTCGCCGTTCGCTACCGCCGCCAAACTCACCGAGGCTCAGGTGGCGGGGCTGCACGCCGCCGTGGTGTCGGTGCTCGGGGATGCGGTGCAACGCTCGGTCGGCCAGCAGGCCGCGATGCTCAAGGGGGAGAAGCGTTCCGGGCTGACCGTGCACGGCCGCACCGGCCTGCCCTGCCCGGTGTGCGGCGATACGGTGCGGGAGGTGTCGTTCGCGGACAAGTCGTTTCAATACTGTCCCGGTTGTCAGACCGGCGGCAAAGTGCTGGCTGACCGAAGGATGTCGAGGTTGCTGAAATGAACAGGCCCACGAGGGTGCGGCAGCGCATTCTCATCACCGGTGCCAGTTCCGGACTGGGGGCGGGCATGGCCCGTGCCTTCGCCGCGAAGGGACGGGACCTGGCGCTGTGCGCCCGCCGGATGGACCGGCTCGAGGAATTGAAGGCCGAACTGAACCACCGCTACCCGGGCGTCACCGTTGCCATAGCCGAACTCGACGTCAACGACCACGACCGGGTGCCGGAGGTGTTCGCCGCACTGGCCGCCGAGATCGGCGGTCTCGACCGCGTCATCGTCAACGCGGGTGTGGGCAAGGGGGCCCCGCTGGGCAGCGGCAAGCTCTGGGCCAATAAGGCGACCATCGAGACCAATCTCGTTGCCGCACTGGTGCAGATCGAGACGGCGCTGGCGATGTTCGCCAAACAGGGTCACGGGCACCTGGTGCTGATCTCCAGTGTGCTGGGCAACAAGGGCGTGGCCGGGGTCAAGGCTGCCTACGCCGCCAGCAAGGCCGGGGTGTCCTCGCTGGGGGAGTCGCTTCGCGCCGAATATGCCAGCGGCCCGATCAGCGTGACCGTCCTGGAACCCGGGTACATCGAATCGGAGATGACGGCCAGGTCGGCGACCACGATGCTGATGGTGGACAACGAGACCGGCGTGGCCAAGATGGTCAACGCTATCGAGAAGGAGAAGGGCCGCGCGATCGTTCCGGGCTGGCCGTGGGTGCCGTTGGTGGCCGTTCTGAAGGTGCTGCCGCTGCGTTTGGCAAAACGGTTTAGCTGAACGCCCGACTCGGGAACACTGGAAACATGAAACTGATAACGATTGCGGCGGTTGCGGCAGGTGTGCTCGTGGCCGCGGCGCCTGCCGTCGCGAACCCGCCCGACTGCGTCAGCCCTGACGGCACTCCATGCGGAGTCGTGGACGGGGGTGGGGCGACCGGTTCGATCCCCGGCGGTCCGTCCGGAACCGCCGGCCCCGGCCTCGTCGAAGGCTCGATCCCGGGTGGTCCCAGCGGCGCAGTCACCCCCGGCGAGGTCAGCGGTTGCTTTCCCGGCGTCGGCTGCCTGGACATCCCGCGCTGAGGTCGGCCCCTCAGCGCGAGCAGACACAAACTCGCACTGCAAGGGCCCAATTTGTGCGAGTTTGCGGCTGCTCGCGGGGTCAGCGAGCCCGGCCGCGCTCCTCGCGGTAGCGGCGCACCAGCGCGTCGGTCGAGCTGTCGGTCTGCGGTGCCGGCGCGGCAGCCTCTGTGAGTACCGGCAGCAGCGCCTTGGCCTGCGTCTTGCCCAGTTCCACGCCCCACTGGTCGAAGGAGTCGATACCCCAGATGACGCCTGCGGTGAACACCTGGTGCTCGTAGAGCGCGATCAGCTGACCCAGCACCGACGGGGTGAGTCGGGTCGCCAGGATTGAGGTCGACGGCTTGTTGCCGGGCATCACCTTGTGCGGCACCACACTCGGTGGGGTGCCCTCGGCCGAGATCTCCTCGGCGGTCTTGCCGAATGCCAGCACCTGGGTCTGGGCGAAGAAGTTGCTCATCAGCAGGTCGTGCATGGATCCGGTGCCGTCGGCGGTGGGCAGGTCGTCGGTGGGCTGGCTGAACCCGATGAAGTCGGCAGGCACTAGTCGGGTGCCCTGGTGCAGCAGCTGGTAGAACGCGTGCTGGCCGTTGGTTCCCGGCTCACCCCAGAAGATCTCCCCGGTGCCGGTGCTGACCGGGGTGCCGTCGGAGCGGACCGACTTGCCGTTGGACTCCATGGTCAACTGCTGCAGATAGGCGGCGAACCGGGCCATATCGTTCGAATACGGCAGCACCGCGCGGGTTTCGGCGTCGAAGAAGTTGGAGTACCACACCCCGATCAGGCCGAGTAGCACCGGCGCGTTGGACTCCAGTGGCGCGCTGGCGAAATGAGAGTCGACGAGGTGGAAGCCGGACAGGAAGTCGGCGAATGCCTCCCGGCCGATCACCGCCATCAGTGAGAGTCCGATCGCGGAGTCCACCGAGTAGCGACCGCCGACCCAGTCCCAGAAGCCGAACATATTGGCCGAGTCGATGCCGAACGCCTCGACCAGTTTCTTGTTGGTCGACACCGCCACGAAATGTTTGGCCACGGCCTCGTCGCCGAGCGCGTCGGTGAGCCACCGCCGGGCCGCGGTGGCGTTGGTCAGCGTCTCCAGCGTGGTGAACGTCTTGGAGGCGATGATGAAAATCGTTGTGGCCGGATCGAGCCCATCGAGTTTGGCGACCAGGTCCGCGGGGTCGACGTTGGAGACGAACCGCGCCGAGATCCCGGCGTCGGCGTAGTGCCGTAGGGCCTGATAGGCCATCGCCGGCCCGAGATCCGAGCCACCGATGCCGATGTTGACCACCGTCTCGATCCGCTTACCGGTCGCCCCGGTCCACTCCCCGGAGCGCAGCCGGTCGGTGAAATCGCCCATCGCGTCGAGGACGGTGTGCACATCGCCCACCACATCTTGACCGTCGACGGTCAACGTCGCATCGCGGGGCAGTCGCAGTGCGGTATGCAGCACGGCGCGGTCCTCGGAGGTGTTGATGTGCTCGCCGGCCAGCATCGCGTCGCGACGCTGCTCGAGGCCCGCCGCCCGGGCCAGGTCCACCAGCAACGCCAGGGTTTCCCGGGTCACCCGGTGCTTGCTGTAGTCGATGTAGAGGTCGCCGACGGTCAGCGTCAACTCGCTCCCGCGGGCCGGATCGGCGGCGAAGAACTCCCGCAGCGTGGTGGTGGCGACTTGATCGTGGTGGCGGCTCAGGGCCTGCCAGGCCGCGCCGGCGGAGATGTCAACACTCATTCCGCAGACCCTATGCGCACGGCCCCGTGACGGTGTAGATGATTGAGCTATGTCTACTCCAGATATTTCGCGGTTGTTGGCGTCGGTTCCGACGGGCCTGTGGATCGGCGGTGAGGAACGGCCGGGGTCATCGACCTTCGATGTGACCAACCCGGCCGACGACAGCGTCCTGCTCACCGTGGCCAATGCCACCGCTGCCGACGCCATTGCCGCGATGGACGCCGCTTGCGCGGTGCAGGAGTCCTGGGCGGCCACACCGGCCCGCGAGCGCGGCGAGATCCTGCGGTCGGTTTTCGAGGCCATCATCGACCGGGCTGAGGATTTCGCGACGCTGATGACCCTGGAGATGGGCAAGGTCGTCGCCGAGAGCATGGGCGAGGTGAAATACGGCGCCGAGTTCTTCCGCTGGTTCGCCGAGGAGGCGGTGCGCATCCACGGCCGGTACACGCCGGCTCCCGCCGGGACGGGGCGCATCGTCGTCACCAAGCAACCCGTCGGCCCGTGCTACGCCATCACGCCGTGGAACTTCCCGCTGGCCATGGGAACCCGCAAGATCGGCCCGGCGCTCGCGGCGGGCTGCACCATGATCGTCAAGCCGGCCCAGGAGACGCCGCTGACCATGATGCTGCTGGCCAAGCTGATCGACGAGGCCGGACTGCCCAAGGGCGTGCTGTCGGTGCTGCCCAGCACCCAGCCGCGTGAGGTGACGACCGCGTTGATCGAGGACGGCCGGTTGCGCAAGATGAGCTTCACCGGTTCGACCGGGGTGGGCAAGGCGCTGCTCAAGCAGTCCGCCGATGCGCTGCTGCGCACCTCGATGGAACTCGGCGGGAACGCACCGTTCGTGGTGTTCGACGACGCCGACGTCGATACCGCGGTGGAGGCCGCCATGCTGGCCAAGATGCGCAACGGCGGGGAGGCCTGCACGGCCGCCAACCGGCTCTACGTCGCCACTGACCTGCTCGACGATTTCACCGACAAGTTCGTCAAGAAGATGGGTGAGCTGACGATGGGCAACGGATTGGATCCGACGGCAAAATTGGGGCCACTGGTCAACCCCAAGCAGGTCGCCTCCGTGCAGGAACTGGTCGACGACGCCGTGGACAAGGGTGCGACGGTGGCGGTGGGCGGCCAGGCTCCCGGCGGTCCGGGCAATTTCTATCCGGCCACCGTGCTGACCGACGTGCCCGCCGACGCGCGCATCCTCAAGGAGGAGGTGTTCGGCCCGGTCGCTCCGATCGTCGGTTTCGACACCGAGGAGCAAGGTATCGCTGCGGCCAATGACACCGAATACGGTTTGGCGGCCTACATCTTCACCGAGTCGCTGGACCGGGCGCTGCGGGTGGCCGAGGCCGTCCAGGCCGGCATGGTCGGGGTCAACCGCGGGGTGATCTCGGATCCGGCCGCGCCATTCGGCGGCGTCAAGGAGTCCGGCTTCGGCCGCGAGGGCGGCTTCGAGGGTATCGAGGAGTACCTCGACATCAAGTACATCGCGCTGACGAAGTAGTCAGCCGGCCCGCCGGGACTGACGAGGGTGCGCGACATGCCCATCCACGCGGCGTGTCCGTGTACAGACACGCACGCTGGCGCCGGGAAAATCAGTGCCCGAGGCGGCCGCGGCCCATCCGCAGCAGCAGCATGGCCAGGTCCTTGCCCTCAGCGCCGAGGGCGCTGTAACGCTCGATTACCTTCATCTCGCGGCTATGCACCAGCCGGGTGCCGCCGGAGGCCATCCGAACCTTGCCGATGGCCTGGGACACCTCGGTGCGCCGTTTCACCGCGGCCAGGATCTCGGCGTCGAGGCGGTCGATCTCGGCACGCAGGCCGTCGATATCGGTGAGCTGATCGGTGGTCATGTCGTCGTTCTCCTCTTGTGGGGTTTGGGGTGTCATTCCGGACCGGCCTCACACAAGAAACGAGCCCCGGATCCGGAATGCGGACCGCGGGGCTCTCGGGTTTGAGCAGCTAAGCCTCCACGGGCACCGCGGACCGGTACCCGTAGAAAAATCGCTGCACGCAATGCACACACGGAGTGTGCCACCCCGACCGCCACGTGCGCAAAAACCCGTCGCCGCACGGCGGTAGGTTTGGAGCCGATATGACTGTGCACGTAATGGACCGTGAGCCCTCCGGAGCCGCCGAACTTCTCGACGGGCTCAACCCGCAGCAGCGCCGGGCCGTGGTGCACGAAGGCGCGCCGCTGCTGATCGTCGCCGGCGCCGGGTCGGGCAAGACGGCGGTGCTCACCCGACGGATCGGCTACCTGCTGGCCGCCCGCGATGTCGGTTCGGGGCAGATTCTGGCCATCACGTTCACCAACAAGGCCGCCGCCGAGATGCGGGAACGGGTGGCCCAACTGGTCGGCCCACGTGCCCGCACCATGTGGGTCTCGACGTTCCACTCCACCTGCGTGCGGATCCTGCGCAATCAGGCCTCGCTACTGCCCGGGCGCAACTCCAACTTCTCCATCTACGACGCCGACGACTCCCGCCGGCTGCTGTTGATGATCGGACGCGATATGGGTATCGACGTCAAGCGGTATTCGCCACGGCTGCTGGCCAACGCCATCTCCAACCTGAAGAACGAGCTGATCAGTCCCGAGCAGGCCGTCGCAGCGCTGGAACCCGGCGGTGACGATCTGGCCCGGATCACCGCCGAGGTCTACGGGGAATATCAGCGGCGGCTGGCCACGGCCAACGCGCTGGACTTCGACGATCTCATCGGCGAGACCGTGGCGGTGCTGCAGACCTACCCGCAGATCGCCCAGTACTACCGGCGCCGGTTCCGCCACATCCTGGTCGACGAGTACCAGGACACCAACCATGCCCAGTACGTCCTGGTCCGCGAACTCGTCGGGGTCGGCGCACCGGATTCCGACGTGGTGCCACCGGCCGAACTGTGTGTCGTCGGCGACGCCGATCAGTCGATCTACGCGTTCCGTGGCGCCACGATCCGCAATATCGAGGATTTCGAGCGCGACTTTCCCAACGCCACCACGATCCTTCTCGAGCAGAACTACCGCTCCACCCAGAACATCCTGTCGGCGGCCAACTCGGTCATCGCCCGCAACACCGGCCGCCGGGAGAAGCGGCTGTGGACCGACGCCGGCGAGGGCGAACTGATCGTCGGCTACGTCGCCGACAACGAGCACGACGAGGCTCGGTTTGTCGCCGGGGAGATCGACTCGCTGGCGGATCGCGGTCATGTCACCTATGGCGACGTGGCGGTGTTCTACCGCACCAATAACTCGTCGCGTTCGGTGGAGGAGGTCTTCATCCGCGCTGGCATCCCCTACAAGGTGGTCGGCGGCGTCCGCTTCTACGAGCGCAAGGAGATCCGCGATATCGTCGCTTACCTGCGGGTGCTGGACAACCCGGGGGACACCGTCAGCCTGCGGCGCATCCTCAACACCCCCCGGCGCGGTATCGGCGACCGCGCCGAGGCCTGCGTGGCGGTTCATGCCGAGAACACCGGGTCGACCTTCGCCGAGGCGCTGATCGCCGCCGCCGAGGGCGCGGTGCCGATGCTCAACACGCGCTCGGAGAAGGCCATCTCGGCGTTTGTCGAACTGCTCGACGGCCTTCGCGGGCACCTGGACGACGAGTTGGGCGATCTCGTCGAAGCGGTGCTCGACCGCACCGGGTACCGGCGCGAACTGGAGAGCTCCAACGATCCGCAGGACCTGGCCCGGTTGGACAACCTCAACGAGTTGGTCAGCGTCGCCCATGAATTCAGCATCGACCGGGCCAACGCCGCGGCCCTGCGGGATGCCGAGGGTGTGGAGGACTCCGGGGGGGACGACGAGGACGTGCCGCAGGCGGGGGTGCTGGCCGAATTCCTGGAACGGGTGTCGCTGGTGGCCGACTCCGACGAGATCCCGCAGAGCGACGCGGGGGTGGTGACTCTGATGACGTTGCACACCGCCAAGGGTCTGGAGTTCCCGGTCGTCTTCGTCACCGGCTGGGAGGACGGGATGTTCCCGCATATGCGGGCGCTGGGCGACCCGGCCGAACTGTGCGAGGAGCGCCGGCTCGCTTATGTCGGCATCACCCGCGCCCGTCAGCGGCTCTATCTCAGTCGGGCCAAGGTGCGGTCGTCCTGGGGCCAGCCGATGATGAACCCGGAGTCGCGTTTCCTGCGGGAGATCCCGGACGACCTCATCGACTGGCGGCGCACCGACTCGGCCCCGTCGTTCAGCGCCCCGGTCGCCGGACGGTTCAGCCCGGCTCAGCAGACCGGTGGACCCTCACCGATGCGGTCCGGGGCCGGCAAGCGGGCGCTGATCGTGCTCTCGCCCGGTGACCGCGTCAACCACGACAAATACGGGCTCGGTCGCGTCGAAGAGGTGTCCGGGGTGGGGGAGGCGGCGATGTCGCTGATCGACTTCGGCAGCGCCGGACGGGTCAAGCTAATGCACAACCACGCACCGGTGCAGAAGCTTTAGCGCTCGGTAGAGCGGGAGTGTCCGGGCCGGACGGCCCGTCAGCCGACGTAACCGCCGAGCGAAACGCCCCGGGCGGCCAGCCACGGAACCGGATCGGTCTGGCTGGTGCCGCCGAGAAGAACCTCGAAGTGCAGATGCGGACCGGTCGAGTAGCCGCGGTTGCCGATGGTGGCGATCTGGTCGCCGGCGAAGACTCGCTGTCCGATCTCGACGGTCCAGCTGTTGATGTGGCCGTAGAGCGTCACGGTGCCATCGGAGTGCCGGAGCTTGACCCATGCCCCGTATCCGGAGTTGGTGGCGCCGGCATCGACGACCACGCCATCGGAGACCGCGTGAATCGGAGTGCCGATCGGCCCGGCGAGGTCGACCCCGCCGTGCAGGGCCCCCCAGCGGTAGCCGAAGCCCGAGGTGAACATCGCCCGGGTCGGCAGTACGAACAATGGCCGCTGCAGGCGGGCCTCACGCTCGGCGCGCTCGGCGGCGAATGCCACACCTTTGGCCAGTTCCTCGGCGTGCACGGCGGCGTTGGCTTCCGGCTTGATGGTGACCAACTCGACGCCGCGGGACATCGGGGCGCCCGCGAGCGGGGTCCTCTCGGCGGCCAGGACGGTACGGCTGGTGGGCTCCTCGTCCGGGGTGGCCATACCGTAGGAGGCCGCCGCGGCGGCGCCGACGGCCATCGCGGCGATCAGTATCCGGCCCCTCGCGGCGCTGGTCGGCTGGCGACGATGCCGCGGGGTGCGGGGCAGCAGGTCGGTGTCTTCGGTACTGCTGTACATCGCGCGCTCGGCGCGGTCGGTCGCCGCGGTGCCGGAGTACTTGGCCGGCACGTCCAGCAGTGGGGTCAGATCCTCGACATCGCGCATCGGATCGATCTGTGCATCGAGGTCGGAATCCAGATCAACCTGCACAGACGACGTCTCAGATGAGGCCCGCGTCAGCGAGTCCCGGGATGGGGCCGTCCTAAGCTGCGTCAAAACCAAGTCCTCAAGTCCGTGACCAAAGCGTTATCAAGACCTGAGGACGGTAACCAAAATGTGACCGAAGTGGCAACCCATGTGGAAGCAGCGCCGGGGATTGTGATTTGGATCACCGTCACCCGGCGTGGGTCATTTCGTTAGGGAGGTCGAATCCCTGGGGCCCGCCGCCTGCGGATACAGTTCCCTCGGAGCATCTTCGTCAAACCACAGACCAGCGAGAGAGCCCGTAGAAATCCCATGGACCTTTTCGAGTATCAGGCGAAGGAACTCTTCGCCAAGCACAACGTCCCCACCACACCCGGTCGGGTTACCACCTCGGCCGCCGACGCCAAGGCGATCGCCGAGGAGATCGGCCGACCGGTCATGGTGAAAGCCCAGGTCAAGGCCGGTGGCCGCGGTAAGGCCGGCGGTGTGAAGTACGCCGCCACGCCGGAGGACGCCTTCACCCACGCCTCGAACATCCTCGGTCTGGACATCAAAGGCCACATCGTGAAGAAGTTGCTGGTCGCCGAGGCCAGCGATATCGCCGAGGAGTACTACGTCTCCTTCCTGCTCGATCGCGCCAACCGCACCTACCTCGCCATGTGCTCGGTGGAGGGCGGTATGGAGATCGAGGAGGTGGCCGCCACCAAGCCGGACCGGCTAGCCAAGGTTCCGGTGGACGCGGTCAAGGGGGTCGACGTGGCGTTCGCCCGGTCGATCGCCGAGCAGGGCCACCTGCCCGCGGAGGTTCTCGATGCGGCGGCGGTGACGATCGCCAAGCTCTGGGAGGTGTTCGTCAACGAGGACGCCACCCTGGTGGAGGTCAACCCACTGGTGCGCACGCCCGATGACCAGATCCTGGCGCTGGACGGCAAGGTCACCCTGGACGGCAACGCCGATTTCCGTCATCCCGACCATGTCCAGTTCGAGGACCGCGACGCCACCGATCCACTGGAACTCAAGGCCAAGCAGCACGATCTGAACTACGTCAAACTCGACGGCGAGGTCGGCGTGATCGGCAATGGCGCCGGACTGGTGATGTCGACGCTGGACGTGGTCGCCTATGCGGGCGAGCGGCACGGCGGTGTCAAGCCGGCCAACTTCCTCGACATCGGCGGCGGCGCCTCGGCCGAGGTGATGGCTGCCGGGCTGGACGTGATCCTGGGCGACCACCAGGTCAAGAGTGTTTTCGTCAACGTCTTCGGCGGTATCACCTCCTGTGACGCGGTGGCGGCCGGCATCGTCAAGGCGCTGCAGATGCTCGGATCGGAGGCGAACAAGCCGTTGGTGGTTCGACTCGACGGCAACAACGTCGACGAGGGCCGGCGAATTCTCGCCGAGGCCAACCACCCACTGGTCGTCCTGGCCGACACCATGGACTCCGGCGCCGATAAGGCCGCCGAACTCGCTTTCTCCGCCGGAAAGGACGTCTGACAATGTCGATTTTCCTGAACAGAGACTCCAAGGTCATCGTCCAGGGCATCACCGGCGGTGAGGCGACCAAGCACACCGCCCTGATGCTCAAGGCCGGGACCCAGGTGGTCGGCGGCGTCAATGCCCGCAAAGCGGGAACGACGGTGTCGCACAAGGACGCTGGCGGAAAAGACGTCGAACTGCCGGTCTTCGCCTCCGTCGCTGAGGCGATGGAGAAGACCGGCGCGGACGTGTCCATCGCATTCGTGCCGCCGAAGTTCGCCAAGGACGCCATCGTCGAGGCCATCGACGCCGAGATTCCGCTGCTGGTGGTCATCACCGAGGGAATCCCCGTGCAGGACAGCGCCTATGCCTGGGCCTATAACGTCGACCACGGTAACAAGACCCGCATCATCGGCCCGAACTGCCCGGGCATCATCACCCCGGGAGAGGCCCTGGTCGGCATCACCCCGGCCACCATCACCGGCAAGGGCCCGATCGGCCTGGTGTCGAAGTCCGGCACGCTGACCTACCAGATGATGTACGAACTGCGGGATCTCGGCTTCTCCACCGCGATCGGTATCGGTGGCGACCCGGTGATCGGAACCACCCACATCGACGCCATCGCGGCCTTTGAGAAAGATCCCGAGACCAAGGTCATCGTGATGATCGGTGAGATCGGCGGCGACGCGGAGGAACGGGCCGCCGACTACATCAAGGCCAACGTCAGCAAGCCGGTCGTCGGTTACGTGGCCGGCTTCACCGCGCCGGAGGGCAAGACGATGGGCCACGCCGGCGCCATCGTGTCGGGCTCCTCGGGCACCGCCGCGGCCAAACAGGAGGCGCTTGAGGCAGCCGGAGTCAAGGTCGGCAAAACCCCCTCGGCTACAGCCGAATTGGCCCGGGAGATCCTCAACAGCCTGTGAGCCGGGTGAGTTCGCAGACTCCGGTCCTCATCGGGGTCGGCCAGTTCACCGAGCGTATCGACGACCCGGACTACCGGGGGATGTCGTCAGTGGAGCTGGCCGCGGCTGCGGCTCGCGCCGCCTTGGTCGACACCGGCGTGCCGGACGCGGTGGCCGGTGCCGTCGACACCGTCGTCGGTCTCCGCCAGTTCGAGATCTCCGGTACCGGCATGGCCCCGCTGGGGGTCTCGACCAACTACCCGCGGTCGGTGGCCGCACGGGTCGGGGCTTCGCCGGCCCGGGCAGTGCTGGAACCGATCGGTGGCCAGGGCCCGCAGCATGCGGTCACCGAATTCGCCGGCGCGATCGCGGCGGGCCGGGCCGAGGTGGTGCTGGTGTTCGGATCCGAGAACGGTTCCACCTTGCGTCATTTCGCCAACCGTAACGATAAGCCGGACCACTCCGAAACCGTCGAGGGTCAACTCGAGGACCGCGGCTACGGATACGGCGGACTCTTCGACGACTACACCGTGGCGCACGGCCTGGTCGGGGCGCCGGCGCAGTACGGGCTGCTGGAGAACGCCCGCCGCGGGCGGGTCGGTCTCGGTGTCGCCGACTACCGCCGGGCGATGGCCGAACTCTTCGCGCCGTTTTCCGCAGTGGCGGCTGCGAATCTGTTTGCGGCCTCACCGATGCGGCGGCCGGTCCAGGAAATCCTCACCGTCGATGCCGACAACCGGATGATCTGTGACCCCTACCCGCGGCTGCTGGTGGCCCGCGATCAGGTGAACCAGGGTGCGGCCGCGGTGCTGATGTCGGTGGAGGCTGCGCGCCGTCTCGGCGTGCCGGAGGAGAAGTGGGTCTACCTGCGGGGCCACGCCGATCTGGTGGATCAGCCGCTGCTGGACCGCGCCGACCTGAGCTTCAACTCGGCGTCGATCCTCGCGGTGGGCGAGGCGTTGTCGGTGGCCGGGGTCGGTCTGGACGATATCGGGACCTTCGACCTGTACAGCTGCTTCCCGGTGCCGGTGTTCAACGTCTGCGACGGCACCGGGTTGGCGTGCGATGACCCGCGCGGGCTGACCCTCACCGGCGGGCTGCCGTACTTCGGCGGGCCGGGAAACAGCTATTCACTGCATGCGATCGCCGAGACGGTGGTCCGGATGCGGGGTGCTCCGGGGTCGTTCGGGTTGGTCGGCGCCAATGGCGGCATTCTCAGTAAGTACTCGGTCGGGGTGTACTCCACGGCCGCGGCCGACTGGGCGCCGGACGACAGCGCGCGGTTGTGCGCCGAGGTCGCCGCGCGGCCGAGGACCCCGGTGACCCGTCGCGCCGAGGGCACCGGCACCGTCGAGACCTATACCGTCCGATACGACTGGCCGGTGCGCACCGGCATCGTCATCGGCCGCCTCGAGGCCGATGGCAGCCGATTCCTGGCGCTGACCGAGGATCCCGATCTGGTGGGCCTGCTGAGCGGGGGCGACCCGCTGGGCGCGCGTATCCGGGTGCAATCGACCGAGCAGTGCAACCAGGCCACCCTGGCCTAGGTTCCCCGCGAGCACACACAAAGTCGCACCCGGGGAGGGCTTTTCGTGCGAGTTTGTGTCTGCTCGGCGGACGGGAAACCCGCTAGGCCAGCGAAGCGAGCTTGCCGGCCAGCCGCTCTACGTAGGCCGCAACTTCGTCCTCCGGCTTGTCCGGCAGGCCGAACAGCACCTCGGTGACGCCGATCCGCTGCCAGTGCTCGAGCTTTTCGGCAACCGGCTTGAAGTCCAGTGCCACGATCTGCGGGGCACCGGAGCGGCCGCCGGCGGCCCAGGTGTCCTGCAGCATCCGCACCGGGGCGTCGATGTCGAAGTCCCGGGGTGTGGTGATCCACCCATCGGCGTTCTTCGCGATCCACATGAAGTTCTTCTCGGTCCCGGCCGCTCCGACCAGAACCGGAATATGCGACTGCGCGGGCTTGGGCCAGGCCCAACTGGGCCCGAACGACACGAATTCGCCGTCGTAGGCGGCTTCTTCCTCGGTCCACAGCGCGCGCATCGCCTCGATGTACTCGCGCAGCATGGTGCGCCGGCGGCCGGGTGGCACATTGTGGTCGGCCAGTTCGTCGGTGTTCCAGCCGAAACCGACCCCCACACTGACCCGGCCACCGGACAGATGATCCAGGGTGGCAATGGTTTTCGCGAGGCTGATCGGATCGTGTTCGACGGGCAGGGCGACAGCGGTGGACAGCCGGACCCGAGTGGTGACCGCCGCCGCGGTGGCCAGGCTCACCCAGGGGTCCAGGGTGCGCATATATCGGTCGTCGGGCAGCGACTCGTCCCCGGTGGTGGGGTGGGCGGCCTCCCGCTTGACCGGGATGTGGGTGTGCTCGGGCACGTAGAAGGTGGCGAAGCCATGGTCGTCGGCAAGCTTTGCGGCCGCCGCCGGGGTGATTCCCCGGTCGCTGGTGAAGAGGACGAGCCCATGATCCATGCGGTGAATTAGAACGTGTTCTAGCTTGCCGGACAAGTCCGGTGCCGAGACCGCCGGTGCTGACGGGTCGGCGTGGCCGCGTGACAAGCACAGTCTCGGCAGGGTGCGCGGTGACACGCCCGCGGTAGGCCGTCGGCGCAACGCTGTGCGCTAGCGTGGGTCCCGTCACCTGTGAGGAGAGACCATGAGCTATCCGCCCACCAACCCGGGTTATCCGGCACCGCAGCAATCCGGCGGTTACGGCGGCCCGGTGGGACCGTCGTACCCAGCTCCCGCCGCCGGGCCCACCAAAACGCCGGTCTACCTGACCGTGGGTGTGGTCCTGCTGGGTCTGGTCGCCTACCTGGCGAGCTTCGGCCCGTTGTTGAGCATCAATACCGACATCGGACCCTTCGGCGGAGCGGAGTTCACCGCGAGCGGCCTGAGCTACTGGACGGTGGCCGCACTCTTGGCTTCGCTGCTGGCGGCGGTGAGTCTGCTGCCCAAAGCCCGGCCGTACGCCGCCATGGTCGCGGTGACGGCAGTCCTCGGGGTGCTGCTCGTCATCGGACAGGTCATCAACCGGCCGACCGGTTTCTCCGTCGGCTGGGCGCTGTGGCTGGTCCTGGCGTTCACCCTGCTGCAGGCCGTCGCGGCGGTGGCCGCGCTGTTGTTCGAAACCGGTCTGCTGAAGGCGTCTGCGCCGCGACCGCAGTACGCGCAATACGGGCAGTACGGACCGCCACCGGCCGGCTACTACGGTCAGCAGCCCGGGACCGCCGGTCAGGTGGCCCCGCAGCGGCCGGGCTATCCGACGCCCTACCCGGGCGGCTACCCCGCCGGCGGGTACGCGCAGCCGGACACCAGTGCCCCGGACACCCCGCCGACCGGCTTTCCCAGCTTCCCGCCGCCGTCGGCGGCCGGGTCGCAGCAGCAGTCCGCCGAGCCGTCGTCCGGTTCGACCACGTCCTGATCGAGCGGTTCACCCCTGAGCAGTGACACGTATGGAGGACAGGGTTCCGTCTGCAACCGGTTCCCCGCAGCCTCGTGACTTGGTGCGGGTCGCCTTCGGCCCGTCTTTGGTGGCGCTCGTCGTCATCGCCGCGGTCGTCCTCGTACAGCTGGTCGTCGCCAACAGCGAGCTGACCGGAACTTTCGGCGCGGTGGCCAGCGTGTGGCTGGCTTCGCATCTTGTGCCGATCTCGATCGGCGGTCAGCAGATCGGCGTGTTGCCACTGGCTCCGGCGGCCTTGATGGTCTGGGCGACTGCGCGCAGCGTCGCCCAGGTCACCCCGCCGCAGGGGTCGTGGTTCGTCATCCGCTGGATCGTGGCCTCGGCGCTGGGCGGTCCGTTGTTCCTCACCGCGCTGGCCCTGGCGGTGGTCCACGACGCCGCGTCGGTGATCACCGAGTTGCAGACGCCCAACGCGCTGGCGGCGTTCAGCGCTGTTCTGGCCGTGCACGGGCTCGGCGCGCTGATCGGGGTGGGCAGACGGGTGCGCGCCCGGCTGCTGCCGACGCTGGGGCTGCCGAGCTGGCTGACCGACGCCGTCCGCCCGGCGATGATCGGGGCGGCGGCGCTGCTCTCACTGTCCGGAGTGGTGGTTGCGGCGTCGCTGGTCGTGCACTGGAGCACCATGCACGAACTCTTCGGCATCACCGGCTCGTTCTTCGGCCAGCTCAGCCTGAGCCTGCTGTCGTTGCTGTACCTGCCCAACGTGGTCCTCGGCGCCGCCGCGGTGGCAGTGGGTTCCAGCGCCCACATCGGTTTTGCGACATTCAGTTCGTTCACGGTCTTCGGCGGCGATATCCCGGCGCTGCCGATCCTCGCCGCGGTCCCAACGCCCCCGCTGGGGCCGGTGTGGGTGGCGTTGTTGATCGTGGGCGCAGCCTCCGGGGTGGCGATCGGTCAGCAGTGCGCGCGTCGGCCGCTGCCGCTGCCGTTGGCGTTCGCCAAGCTGGCGGTGGCATCGCTGCTCGCCGCGGTGGGCCTGGCCCTGCTGGCCTGGGCCGGTAGCGGCCAGTTGGGTAACTTCGGCCACGTCGGTGTGGACCAGGCCACCTTCGCCCCGGGGGCGTTCTTCTGGTTCTTCAGCGTCGGAGCGGTGACGGTGCTGATGGCGGGCGGGATCGGCCGCCGCGCCGCTCCGGTGGCGGGGCCCGTCCCGTCGGCCGAAGTCGATGCCGAAGTCGATGAGGACTCCGATGTGGGCACCGAGGGTGCATCGGTGCCCGAAGACCCTGACGAATCGGACCCCGAGTGGCCGGGGGACACCGCCGAGGTGGAATCGGAGCCGGATACCGACATCGAGCCCGAAGCGCCCGAGCCCGAGCCTGAGCCCGAGCGCGCCCCCGCACCCCCGCCGCCCCCGGTGAAACCGGCGCCGGAGGTCGAGGACGTCGAGGATCTGATGTTCGTCGACGCCGATATCGAGACTGACGGCGCCGGTTAGGCTCATCGCCGTGCCCGATCCGATCCGTGTGCCGCCGTGCGCGCCGGCCCGACTGGTGGTGCTGGCCTCGGGTACCGGGTCGTTGCTCCGGTCCCTGCTGGACGCGGCGGTCGGAGACTATCCGGCCCGGGTCGTCGCCGTGGGGGTCGACCGGGACTGTCGAGCCGCCCACATTGCGGCCGCCGACGGGATTCCTTCCTATCAGGTGCGCCTCGGTGACCACCCGGACCGATCGAGCTGGGATGCAGCGCTCACCGCGGCGACCGCCGACCACGCCCCCGACCTCATCGTGTCGGCGGGCTTCATGAAAATCCTTGGGCCGGAGTTTCTTTCCCGATTCCCCGGCCGGGTGGTCAACACACATCCCGCGTTGCTGCCGGCGTTCCCCGGCGCGCACGGCGTGCCCGACGCGCTGGACTACGGGGTCAAGATCACCGGTTGTACCGTCCACCTGGTCGATGCCGGGATGGACACCGGGCCCATCCTGGCCCAGGAGGCCGTCGCGGTACACGACGACGACACCGAAGAGACCCTGCACGAACGCATTAAAGTCATCGAGCGACGGCTGCTGGTGGACGTGCTTGCCGAGCTTGCTGAGCGCGGCGTGGTGTGGAGTGGCAGAAAGGCGACCCTGGGAATGGTGCAAGCATGACGGCGCAGACACTGCGGAAGAAGTCGATCCGGCGAGCCCTGATCAGCGTGTACGACAAGAGCGGCCTGATCCCGCTCGCGCAGGGTCTCTACGATGCCGGCGTTGATATCGTCTCCACCGGGTCGACCGCGAAAACCATTGCCGACAAGGGCATCCCGGTGACACCGGTTGAGTTCGTCACCGGTTTTCCGGAAGTCCTCGACGGCCGGGTTAAGACCCTGCACCCGCACATCCACGCCGGCCTGCTGGCCGATACCCGCAACCCCGAGCACCTCGCGGCGCTGGAGAAGCTGAAGATCGAGCCGTTCGACCTCGTCGTGGTCAATTTGTATCCGTTCAGCGAGACGGTGGACTCCGGGGCCGAGATCGACGAGTGCGTCGAGCAGATCGACATCGGCGGTCCGTCGATGGTGCGCGCGGCGGCCAAGAACCACGCCAGTGTCGCGGTCGTCGTCGAGCCGCTGGGCTACGAGGGCGTGCTCGCCGCCGTCCGCTCCGGCGGTTTCACCCTCGACGAGCGGAAGAAACTGGCAGCGCTGGCGTTCCGTCACACCGCCGAGTACGACATTGCGGTGGCCAGTTGGATGGGCTCCACGCTGGCACCGGAGCACGGCCCGGACGCGATCCCGCAGGATGGTGAGGCACCCGCGGAGCTGCCGCCGTGGCTGGGCCGCAATTGGCGGCGCACCTCGGTGCTGCGCTACGGCGAGAACCCGCACCAGAGGGCCGCCCTCTACAGCGACGATGCCGGCTGGCCCGGACTGGCCCAGGCCCAGCAGCTACACGGGAAAGAGATGAGCTACAACAACTTCACCGATGCGGACGCGGCGTGGCGGGCCGCGTTCGACCACGAGGAGATCTGCGTGGCGATCATCAAGCACGCCAACCCGTGCGGTATCGCGATCTCGCGCGTATCGGTGGCCGATGCCCACCGCAAGGCCCACGAGTGCGATCCGCTCAGCGCCTTCGGTGGGGTGATCGCCACCAATACCGAGGTCACCCGGGAGATGGCCGAGCGGGTCTCGGAGATCTTCACCGAGGTGATCGTCGCGCCGGCCTACGAGGAGGGCGCGGTGGCGATCCTGGCCCGCAAGAAGAACGTCCGGGTGCTGGTGGCCTCCGAACCGGCGATCGACGGGGTGGAGATCCGCCAGATCGCCGGCGGTCTGCTGATGCAGGAACGCGACGGGTTGGATGCACCGGGCGATGACCCGGCCCAGTGGACGCTGGCCGCCGGTGAGCCGGCCGATGACGCCACGCTGGCCGACCTGGCGTTCGCCTGGCGCACCTGCCGGGCGGTCAAATCCAACGCCATCGTCATCGCGGCCGACGGAGCGACGGTCGGTGTCGGCATGGGCCAGGTCAACCGGGTGGACGCCGCGAAGTTGGCGGTGGAACGCGGTGGCGACCGGGTCCGCGGCGCGGTGGCGGCCTCGGATGCGTTCTTCCCGTTCCCGGACGGGTTGGAAGTCCTGACCTCGGCCGGTGTGAAAGCCGTGGTACATCCCGGCGGCTCGGTGCGAGATGAGGAGGTGACCGCGGCCGCTGCGGCCGCCGGAATCACCCTCTACCTCACCGGGGCGCGGCACTTCGCGCACTGACCTACCGCCGCGAGAAGACACAAACTGCTCGCGACACGCGGCGATTCGGGGCAGTCAGTGTCTGCTCGCGGTGCGCGACGGGGTGTGACGGAACACTGACCTCGGCAGCGCTCGCCCGATAGCCGTCGTAGCGTGGAGGGCGTGACTCCGCCCTCGAATCTGCCCACCACCGTCGGCGCCCTGCGGGCCTCCGGCCACCGCGAGCGCTCCGTCAAGGCCGAGATGCGGGAGAACCTGCTGGCCGCATTGGCCGGCGGAGATGAGGTGTGGCCCGGAATCTTCGGCTTCGAAGACACCGTGCTGCCCCAATTGGAACGCGCGCTGATCGCCGGGCACGATTTCGTCCTGCTCGGTGAGCGCGGCCAGGGCAAGACCCGGCTGCTGCGGTCGCTGGTCAATCTGCTCGACGAGTGGACACCGGTGATCGCCGGTGCCGAACTCGGTGAACATCCGTACTCGCCCATCACCCCGGAGTCGATCCGCCGGGCGGCCGAACTCGGTGACGATCTGCCGGTCACCTGGCGGCACCGCAGCGAGCGGTACTTCGAGAAGCTGGCCACCCCCGATACCAGCGTGGCCGACCTGGTCGGCGACATCGACCCGATCAAGGTCGCCGAGGGGCGCACCCTGGGCGACCCCGAGACCATCGCCTACGGCCTGATCCCGCGGGCGCACCGCGGCATCGTCGCGGTCAACGAGCTGCCCGACCTCGCCGAGCGCATTCAGGTAGCGATGCTCAACGTGATGGAGGAGCGTGATATCCAGGTTCGCGGCTACACGCTGCGGCTGCCACTGGATGTGCTGGTGGTGGCCAGTGCGAACCCGGAGGATTACACCAACCGCGGCCGGATCATCACCCCGCTCAAGGACCGGTTCGGCGCCGAGATCCGCACCCACTATCCCCGGGACCTCGATGCCGAAGTGGGCGTCATCAGCCAGGAGGCGCAGCTCACCGCCGAGGTTCCGCCGTATCTACTGCAGATCGTCGCCCGCTTCGCCCGCTACCTGCGAGAGTCACACTCGGTCGATCAACGCTCCGGTGTGTCGGCCCGGTTCGCCATCGCGGCCGCCGAAACGGTGGCGGCCTCGGCGCGTCACCGCGGTGCGGTGCTCGGCGAAGACGACCCGGTGGCCCGGGTGGTCGATTTGGGCACGGTGATCGACGTGCTGCGCGGCAAGCTGGAATTCGAGTCCGGTGAGGAGGGGCGCGAACTTGCGGTGCTGGAGCACCTGCTGCGCCGCGCCACCGCAGACACCGCGCAGAAGGCGCTCGGCGGCATCGATGTGGCACCACTGGTGGGCGCCGTGGCCGATGCGACGGTGACGACCGGCGAGCAGGTATCGGCCAAGAACGTGCTGGCCGCGCTGCCCGATCTGCCGGTGATCGAGACCATCGCCGATCGGCTGAGTGCGCAGACCGAGGGGCAGCGGGCCGCCGCGCTGGAGTTGGCGCTGGAGGCGCTCTATCTGGCCAAGAAGATCGACAAGACCACCGGCGACGGCGAGACGGTCTATGGCTAAACGCCCGCACGGGCACGCCGCCCGGTACTCCGCCTACACCGGCGGGCCCGATCCGCTGGCCCCGCCGGTTGATCTGCGCGAGGCGCTCGAGGCCATCGGCGAGGACGTCATGGCAGGCACCTCCCCGCGCCGGGCCCTCGCCGAACTGCTGCGCCGGGGCATCGGGGACGTCAAGGGGTCTGATCGGCTGGCCGCCGAAGCCAACCGGCGCCGCCGGGAACTGTTGGCCCGCAACAACCTCGACGGAACACTTCGGGAGATCAAGAAGCTGCTCGATGAGGCGGTGCTGGCCGAACGCAAGGAGCTCGCCAGGGCGCTGGACGACGACGCCCGCTTCGCCGAGATGCAGATCGAGTCGCTGTCGCCCTCGCCGGCCAAGGCCGTGCAGGAACTGGGCGACTACGCCTGGCGCAGCGAGGAGGCGAAGCAGAAGTACGACCAGATCAAAGACCTGCTCGGCCGGGAGATGCTCGACCAGCGTTTCGCCGGAATGAAGCAGGCGCTGGAGAGCGCCACCGACGAAGACCGACAGGCCGTCAATGAGATGCTCGACGATCTCAACGACCTGCTCGACAAACACGCCAAGGGCCAGGACACGCCCGAGGACTTCGAGAACTTCATGGCCAAGCATGGGCAGCACTTCCCGGAGAACCCCGGCAACGTCGAGGAGTTGCTCGATTCGCTGGCCAAACGAGCCGCGGCCGCCCAACGGTTTCGCAACAGCCTGTCCGCCGATCAGCGCGCCGAGCTGGATGCGCTGGCGCAGCAGGCTTTCGGCTCGCCACAGCTGATGAACGCGCTGAGCCGGCTGGACGCCCACCTGCAGGCCGCCCGCCCCGGCGAGGACTGGACCGGGTCATCGGAGTTCTCCGGAGACAACCCGCTGGGCATGGGCCAGGGTGCCCAGGCGCTAGCCGATATCGCTGAACTCGAGCAACTCGCCGAGCAGTTGTCGCAGAGCTACGCGGGGGCCACCATGGACGACGTCGACCTCGACGCGCTGGCTCGTCAACTCGGCGACCAGGCCGCGATCGACGCGCGCACCCTGGCCGAGTTGGAACGCGCGCTGATGAACCAGGGCTTCCTGGACCGTGGCTCGGACGGCAAGTGGCGATTGTCCCCGAAGGCCATGCGCCAGCTCGGCCGGGCCGCGCTTCGCGATGTGGCCCAACAGCTTTCCGGTCGCCACGGTGAGCGGGAGACCCGCCGGTCCGGGGCGGCGGGAGAGCTCACCGGTGCTACCCGGCAGTGGGCCTTCGGCGACACCGAGCCATGGAACGTCACCCGCACTGTGGTCAATGCGGTGCTGCGCACCGCGGGCACCGACGCGGTGCTGCGCCGGGCCGGCTCCGGCGATGCCGACGGGGGCATCCGGATTGCCGTCGAGGATGTCGAGGTGTCCGAGACCGAGACCCGCACCCAGGCGGTGGTGGCGCTGCTGGTGGATACCTCGTTCTCGATGGTGATGGAGAACCGGTGGCTGCCGATGAAACGCACCGCACTGGCGCTGCACCAACTGGTGAGCACCCGGTTCCGCTCCGATGCGCTGCAGATCATCGCCTTCGGCCGGCATGCCCGCACGGTCAGCGCCGCCGAACTCACCGGCCTGGAAGGCGTCTACGAACAGGGCACCAACCTGCACCATGGTCTGGCGCTGGCCGGCCGGCACCTGCGCCGCCACCCCAACGCGCAGCCGGTGGTGTTGATCGTCACCGACGGTGAGCCGACCGCCCATCTCGAGGACTTCGGCGGGCGCGGCGCCCAGGTTTTCTTCGACTACCCGCCCCACCCGCGCACCATCGCCCACACCGTCCGCGGTTTCGACGAGGTGGCCCGACTCGGGGCGCAGACGACGATCTTCCGCCTCGGCAATGATCCGGGCCTGGCGCAGTTCATCGACCAGGTGGCCCGCCGGGTCGGTGGCCGGGTGGTGGTGCCCGACCTCGACGGACTCGGCGCGGCGGTGGTGGGGGATTACCTGCGATCCCGGCGTCGACCCCTCTGATCTGGGCTTTGGTTGCTGGAGCAAACGCCGGGGGGCATCATCTGGGCTGGCCGGGAATGACCGCCAGACCCCTCGGGAACTGAGCGTGCCTGCCCGGTCCGGGCAACTCCGCTGCGGGCTGGCTTCCTGGTCTCAGGGCGCGGGGAGCCGCACGGCTCGTATCGCAGCGACGGGTATGCACCCGCCTGGCCATTGCTCGCCGGCCGTTATTGGATGGTTATTGAGTGGTCACCAGGCAGTATGGGACTAGTCCGCGTTTGCTGACGGCTAACGCCGGCTAGTCCGCCAACACCTTTCGCTGCGAGCGAACGCACGCCTCCGGCAAACACTTTTCGCCAGCGGTGACCCTGAGGGGAGCATGAGAAAAGCCCCAGCGTGTGCTGATGAAGCCCAGCAAACGACGGTCAGGCGCCGAATAGTGCCCGCTCGGCGGGCGGTCCGGGCCAATCCTTCGGATTGGGTAGCCGTCGGACGCGCTGGCCGGATTTGCCGGACGGCAAACTTACCCGTAGGATGAGCAGGATCATCTCAGATGGTGCTCAGCAAAGCATTAGCCTGCCAGGGCGGTGGGCCGAAACTGAAGGAACAGCGATCATGGCGACTCGTACCAAGCCCCTCATTTCGGCAGTGGCGCTGGCCAGCGCAGCTGTAGTGGCAGTGTCCACCCCGGCGATCGCGCCGTCCCCATCGGCGCCGACACCCCCGGCGCTGTCGGCGGCCAAGGTCCAGCTGGCAACATTCTCGGACCTGATGTCGATCACGCCCGACGACTGGGCCTACTACTTCTTCCAAGGTTGGGGCCAAGCGATCAGCCCTAACCAGCCCTTGGAAATCGACTGGGCTGCCGCATTTGTCAGTCCCTTCGCGAAGTGCGACTTCAACTGCACGGTGCCAGGGATTTCGGGTATCGCCTACTTGGCCCTCGATGCGCTGATCAACGGCAACGGGCAGGGTATCGACACGGTCGACGGGATATTGCAGGATCCGTCCAAGCCCTATCAGCCCGACCCGGACAAACCCAACTACAACCCGTACACCACCCCGCCGTGGGGTGTCTCGGCCGTCAACTACTTCTATGAGGCTGGTGCCGGCTCCGGCGTGCAGTACCTGGTCACCCAGCCGTTCGGCGATCCGGCCAGCCCGTTGTACAACCCGGAGATCGCCACCCTGATCGGGCGGGTGTTCCTGGGCGTGGACAACGTCACCGTCTTCTACATCAACACCCTTAAGGATATTGCGAACCTGGCCGGCAACAATTTGCCGTTCCTTGGTCCGTACATCTACGGCGGCATCAACGCCTACCTGGGCCCCAACACCGACGATGAGTTCTTCGGCGATTGGGGCTACTTCGCCGGTCTGTCGGGTCTGCTGCAGTACGTGACCGAAGTAATCGCTACCGGCGGCAACCCGCTCCCGCCGTACCCCCCAGAACCGGGCGCCGAGTCGAGCGCTTCGGTGCTGGCCAGCGCTGCGGCGTCGGAGGTGGCTTCGGTAACGGAGGCCGCGGCGGCCGACGTTTCGGCAGCGCCGAAGACTGAGGACGTGCAAGACGCCCCGGCGGGCGAGGCTCCGGCCGATGTGGCTCCGGTTGAAAACCCGTCCGCCACAGTCGATGTCGAGGCGGCGGTAGAGGTCGCTGATGTCGAGGCGCCGGTTGAGGTTGCCGATGTCGAGGCGCCGGCCGAGGTCGCTCCGGTCGACACCCCGGCCGTCGATGTCACGCCGGTGGAGCCGCCTGCCGCGGTCGAAGAAGTCGCGACCAGCATCCCGGCCGTCGAGGTCGCCGACAGTGCGCCCGTGGAGGCGTCGGTCAAGGCACCGCGCCGCGCGGTTCGTGGCGCGGTGGAACGGGCGACCAAGTCGATCGCGTCTGCCATCGGTGGTTCGAAGGCGGCCAGGGCGGGTGCCGCCAGCGCCAGCGAGGGCTCAGCCGATAAGGGTTCGGCGGACAAGGACTCTAGCGCCGGCGCCGAGTAGTAAGCACCGACATACATCGTCCCCCTCCCGAAGCGGGAGGGGGACGATGTGTTGCTAGGGCGGTGAGGTCCGAGTCAGTCAGAGTCAGCCTGAACCCAGAGTCAACCTGAACCGCGGGCGGTGCGTTTTCGGCGTTTGATGCCCACGCCGCCCCACAGTGAAAACCCCTTGATCCTCACCCTCGGCGCGCCTGGGGCGCCTTTGCCCTGTGCCTCCCGGTCGAAGGCGCCCATGACGCCGCGACCCTTGATCTCGACGGTGACCTCAGGCGGCAACAGGATGGTCTGGCCGCCGAGGATCGAGTAGGCGTGGATTTCCACGTCGGCCGAGGTGAAGTCGGCGTAGCGCAGGTCCACCACACCGCCGCCGAACAAGGTGAACGTCGTCATCCGGCCCGGCACGTACCAGCGGCCGCGGCGTTCGAAGCCGCTCATGATGGCCAACAACATCGTTGACGGCGCCGGCCGACTCTTGCGCCGGCGAAACTCCATCGCCTCGGGCAGGTCGTCGGTCAGCCGTTCCAACTGGTCATAGTTCGTCGCCGCATAGGTCTTCGACAACCTGGTCTCGTACTCGGCGAGCGTCAACCGGCCGTGTGAGGCGGCCTCGGAGAGCAACTGGGCGACCCGAATGCGATCGTCATCGGAAGCCCGTGACACGGCATCGCGGGGCGAGGGATTGCTCATAATCTCAGGCTACGACTCGGACGGGCGTCTCAGAATGCGTTGCGGGTATCTGTCATCCACGCGTTATCGCGCAGCGCTAACCGGCCCAGCGCGGCGACCGCTTCTGCAGGAAGGCGGCCATCCCCTCGCGGGCTTCCTCGGAGTCGAACAACCGGGCCGATTCGGCGGCCAGGCGTTCGGCGTCCCGGTCGAAGCCGGCGAGCACCGCGGCGGTGGTGAACGCCTTGGACGCGGCCAGGCCCTGGGGTGACCCCTTGGCCAGTTCTGCCGTCACCGCATCCACAGCGGCGTCGACGTCGTCGGCGGCCTCGGTCAGCAGCCCGATCTCAGCGGCACGTTCGGCGTTGAAGGTCTCACCCGTCAGGTAGTAGCGGGCCGCTGCCCGCGGCGTCAGCTTCGGCAGCAGGGTCAGCGAGATCATCGCCGGTGCGACCCCGATGCGCACCTCGGTCAGCGCGAAGGTACTGCGCGGTCCGGCGATGGCGATATCGCAGGCACCCACCAGGCCCATCCCGCCGGCCCGGACGTGGCCGTCGACCGCCGCGATCACCGGCAGCGGGCATTCCACGACGGCCCGCAGCAACGCGATCATCTCCAGGGTGCGAGCCGCCATGGCCGTCCCGGGATCGGCGTCGGCCGTCTCCGACAGGTCGGCACCGGCGCAGAAGGTGTTCCCGGTGTGGCCCAACACCACCGTTCGCACGGCCGGGTCGCCGGCGGCCCGGCGCAGCCCGTCATGCACCCCGCGGATCAATGCCGAGGACATCGCGTTGCGGTTGTGCGGGGAGTTCAGCGTCAGCCGTGCCACCGGCCCGTCGACTGCGTAGTCGACGACGTCGCCGGCCATCAGTACGACCTCGGCAGGCCCAGCGAGGACTGGGCGATGAAGTTGAGCACCATCTCGCGGCTCACCGGCGCGATCCGGGCCAGCCGGGACGCGGTCAGCATGGCCGCGATCCCGTACTCCTGGGACAGCCCGTTTCCGCCGTGGGACTGCACAGCCTGATCCACCGCCCGGGTGGACGCTTCCCCGGCCGCGTATTTGGCCATATTCGCCGCCTCGGCGGCGCCCATATCGTCGCCCGCGTCGTACAGCGTGGCGGCCTTCTGCATCATCAGCTTGGCCAACTCCAGTTCGATGTGGTTCTGCGCCAACGGATGGGCGATGCCCTGATGCGCACCGATCGGCGTCTTCCACACCTGCCGGGTCTTGACGTACTCGCAGGCTCTGTCCAGGGCCAACCGGCCCATCCCGACCGCACTGGCCGCGCCCATGATCCGCTCCGGGTTCAGCCCGGCGAACAACTGGGCGATCGCGGCGTCCTCCGCGCCCACCAGGGCATCGGACGGCAACCGCACGTCGTCGATGAACACCTGGAACTGGCTCTCCGGCATGGTCAGTTCCATCGGAATCCTGGTGAAGGTGAATCCCGGGGTGTCGGTGGGCACGACGAACAGCGCCGGGCGCAGGCTGCCGGTCTTGGCGTCCTCGGTGCGGCCGACGACCAGAACCGCCTGGGCCTGGTCCACCCCGGAGATCCACACCTTTTGTCCGGACAGGATCCAGTCGCTGCCGTCGCGGCGCGCGGTGGTGGTGATCCGGTGTGAGTTCGAGCCGGCGTCCGGTTCGGTGATGGCGAACGCCATCGTGATCGAGCCGTCGGCGATACCGGGCACCCAGCGCGTGCGCTGCTCCGCGGTGCCGAACTTCGCGATGATGGTGCCGTTGATCGCCGGGGAGACCACCATCATCAACAGCGGGCAGCCGCCGGCCGAGAGTTCCTCCATCACCAATGCCAACTCGTACATGCCGGCACCGCCACCGCCGTACTCCTCCGGCAGGTTCACCCCGACGAAGCCGAGTTGCCCCGCCTCACGCCAGAGTTCGTCGGTATGACCACCGGCGCGGGCCCGCTCCAGGTAGTACTCGGGGCCGTAGTTCGCCGCCAGGGCGGCGACGGACTTACGCAAGGCCTGCCGCTCCGGGCTCTCGATGAAACTGGTGTCGGTCATGAGCCTTCTTTCAGCTGCGCGGTTTCGGTGGTGCCGACGACGGCCTCCACCCGGGCAAGGACGGTGCCCACCTCGACCTGCTGGCCGACCTGGACACTGAGTTGGGTCAGCACGCCGTCGGCGGGGGCGGTGATGGTGTGTTCCATCTTCATCGCCTCGAGCCACACCAGCGGTTGCCCGGCCGCCACGGGGTCGCCGAGGCCGGCGCCGAGGCGGATCACCGATCCCGGCATCGGAGCCAGCAGCGAACCCTGCGCGACCGCGGAGTCCGGCTCGGGGAACCGGGGTACGGCGGCGAGAGTGACTGTGCCAGAGGGGGAGTCAACGTAGACCTGATCGCCGTAGCGGTGCACCGCGAAAGCCGTCGCCACCCCGACACCGTCGAGGTTAGCGGCCAGCACAACCTCGTTCGGCGCCGCGGATATCAGGCTGATGCCGGCATCGTCGGGCAGGGACACTCCGGCACGGGCGAACCGGTAGGCCACCCGGTGCTCGGTGCCGTCGCCGGCCCTGAACGTCTTGTGCTGGTCGGCCGAGACGACGTTGCGCCAGCCGCTGGGGATACTGGGCAGCACTGTCGCGGCGGCCCGGTTGCCGGCGGCTTCGGCCAGTGCGGCGGCCACCGCGGCGAGCCGAACCTGAGATTCGCCGGCCCGGGGCGCGGCCAGTGCCTCGAGGTCGTGGGTATCGAAGAACGCGGTGTCGGTGTCGCCGGCCAGGAAGGCCGGATGGCGCAACACGTTGACGAGCAGGTCGCGGTTTGTGCCGACGCCGTGCAGTCGGGTTCGGGTCAGCGCGTCGGCGAGCAGCTGCGCGGCACGGACTCTGGCCGGCGCATAGGCGATCACCTTGGCCAGCATCGGGTCGTAGTGGATCGACACCTCTGAGCCGTCGACGATGCCGGAGTCCAGCCGGATGCCGGTGCGGGCCAGCACACCGAATTCCGTTGCCACCCCGGGGACCTCGAAATGGTGGATCCGTCCGGCCTGGGGCGACCAGCCGCGGGCCGGATCCTCCGCGTACAGCCGGGCTTCGATGGCATGGCCGGTCGTGGCCGGCGGCGCCGGGGGAAGGGACTCACCTTCGGCGACCATCAACTGGAGTTCGACCAGGTCCAGTCCGGTGGTGAGTTCGGTGACCGGATGCTCCACCTGCAGGCGGGTGTTCATCTCGAGGAAGTAGAAGTCCCCCTGCTCGTCGGCGAGGAACTCGACCGTGCCCGCCCCGACATAACCGATCTCGGTCGCGGCCAGGCGGGCGGCCTCGAACAACCGGTCCCGCATCTCCGGAATGCGTTGCACCAGAGGAGACGGCGCCTCCTCGATGATCTTCTGGTGGCGGCGCTGGATCGAGCACTCCCGCTCACCGACCGCCCACACCGTGCCATGCCGATCGGCCATCACCTGCACTTCGATATGGCGGCCGCGGGGCAGGTACCGTTCGCAGAACACCGTCGGATCACCGAAGGCGGAATGCGCCTCCCGTCGTGCCGCGGCCACCTGTCCCGGCAATTCGGCCAGTCCGCTGACCACCCGCATACCGCGTCCGCCGCCGCCTGCCGATGCCTTGACCAGCACCGGTAACTGCTCCTGGGTGACACTGGTCGGATCGAGTTCGGCGAGCACCGGTACGCCGGCGGCCGCCATCAGCTTCTTGGCCTCGATCTTGGAGCCCATGGATTCGACCGCGGCGGACGGCGGGCCGATCCAGACCAGCCCGGCGTCGGACACCGCGCGGGCGAAACAGGCGTTCTCCGAGAGGAATCCGTAACCCGGATGCACCGCATCGGCGCCGGAAGAACGGGCGGCGCGGACGAGTTCCCCGACATCGAGGTAGCTGTCGACTCGGACGCGGACATCGGCTTCGGTGATGTGCGGGGACTGCGCGTCGGGATCGGTGTAGACGGCGACGGTGCCGATGCCCAGTCGCCGGCAGGTCGCGAACACCCGCCGGGCGATCTCGCCGCGGTTGGCCACCATGACTCTGGTGATACCGCGCACGTTCTCTGACCCTCTGCTCTTCGCGCAAGCGCTCATCGTGACCCTCTGCTCTTCGCGCAAGCGCTCATCGTGACCCTCGCTCTTCGCCAAGCGCATCACATCCGGAAGACGCCGAACTTCGACGTCCCCTCGATCGGGCCATTGGCGATGGCGGACAGGCATATTCCCAGCACCGTGCGGGTGTCCCGGGGGTCGATCACCCCGTCGTCGTAGAGTCGACCGGACAGGAACATTGGCAGCGACTCCGACTCGATCTGTGCCTCGACCGCCGCGCGCAGAGCGGCATCGGCGGTCTCGTCGAACTGTTGGCCGCGGGCCTCGGTCGCCGCCCTGTTGACGATGGACAGCACTCCGGCAAGCTGTGCACCGCCCATGACCGCGGATTTGGCGCTGGGCCAGGCAAACAGGAAACGGGGGTCGTAGGCGCGCCCGCACATACCGTAATGGCCGGCCCCGTAGGACGCGCCGATCAGTAGCGAGATATGCGGGACGGTCGAGTTGGACACGGCATTGATCATCATGGCGCCGTGCTTGATCATCCCGCCTTCCTCATACGACTTGCCGACCATGTATCCGGTGGTGTTGTGCAGGAACAGCAGTGGGGTGTTGGACTGGTTGGCCAGCTGAATGAACTGGGTGGCCTTCTGTGATTCCTCGCTGAACAGCACCCCGCGGGCATTGGCCAGGATTCCGATCGGGTACCCGTGCACGCCGGCCCAGCCGGTGACCAGCGACGCCCCGTAGAGCGGCTTGAACTCGTCGAATTCGGATCCGTCGGCAAAGCGCGCGATGACCTCGCGCGGGTCGAACGGGATGCGTAGATCGGCTGGGACGATACCGAGCAACTCGTCGGGGTCTGCTCGCGGTTCGGTGAACGCCCGAGGCTGTGGGCCCTGCTTGACCCAGTTCAGCCGTGCCACGATGCGACGGCCGATGCGGATGGCGTCGAGTTCATCGAGGGCGAAGTAGTCCGCCAATCCCGACACCCGGGCGTGCATCTCGGCACCGCCCAGTGATTCGTCATCGGAATCCTCGCCGGTGGCCATCTTGACCAGAGGTGGTCCGGCCAGGAACACCTTGGAGCGTTCCTTGATCATCACCACGTAGTCGGACATGCCCGGAACGTAGGCGCCGCCCGCGGTGGAGTTGCCGAATACCAGCGCGATGGTCGGGATACCGGCGGCCGACAGCCGAGTGAGGTCCCGGAACATCTGACCGCCCGGGATGAAGATCTCCTTCTGAGTGGGCAGATCGGCTCCGCCGGACTCCACCAGGGAGATCAGCGGCAGCCGGTTCTGCACGGCGATCTGATTGGCGCGCAACACCTTCTTGAGAGTCCACGGGTTGGACGTGCCGCCCTTGACGGTCGGATCATGGGCCACCAGCATGCACTCCACGCCCTCGACCACCCCGATACCGGCGACCAAACTGGCGCCCACCTGGAATGCGGTTCCGTAGGCGGCCAGTGGGCACAGTTCCAGGAACGGCGAGTCCTCGTCGACCAGCAGTTCGATCCGTTCACGCGGGGTGAGCTTGCCCCGCTTATGGTGTCGCTCAACATATTTGGGGCCGCCACCACCGAGCGCCCTGTCCAGTTCGGTCCCGAGTTCGGCCAGCTTCTCGGTCATCGCCTGCGCTGCCGCGGTGAACTCGGGGGAGTGCGGGTCGACCGCACTGCGGAAGGCTGTCACGGCTGGTAGCCAAGTGTCTTGGCGGCGAGTGCGGTCATGATCTCGGTGGTGCCGCCGCCGATTCCCAGGATCCGCATATCGCGGTACTGACGTTCGATCTCGGACTCCGCCATGTAGCCCATCCCGCCGAACAGTTGCACCGCCTGGTTGGCCACCCACTCGCCGGCCTCTACCGCGGTGTTCTTCGCGAAACACACCGCGGTGATCAGATCGGTGTCGCCCCCGCTCGATGTCGCCGATCCGGTGGCTCCGGCGAGGGATCGCTCCACCACATGGCGCGAATACACCCGCGCCACATCGATGCGCCGCGCCATCTCGGCCAGGGTGTTCTGCACGCTCTGCCGGGCTATCAACGGCTTGCCGAACGTCTCGCGGTCCCGGCACCACGCCACGGTGATGTCCAGGCAGCGCTGCGCGCTGGAATACGCCTGCACCGCGAGGCCGATGCGTTCGGAGACGAAGGCCTGGGCGATCTGCAGGAAGCCGGTGTTCTCCGCGCCGACCAGGTTCTGCACCGGTACCCGGGCGTCGGTGAAGGAGAGTTCGGCGGTGTCGGAGGATCGCCAGCCCATCTTGGCCAGCTTGCGGCTCACCTCGAAGCCCGGTGTGCCCTTCTCGATGACCAGCATCGAGATACCGGCGGCCCCGGGGCCACCGGTACGCACGGCGGCCACCACGTAGTCCCCCCGCACCGCCGAGGTGATGTAGGTCTTGGCGCCGTTGACCACGTAGTGGTCACCGTCCCGCACGGCGGTGGTGCGCAGGTGTCCGACGTCTGAGCCGCCGCCCGGTTCGGTGATCGCCAGCGAGCCGATCAACTCACCGCGCAGGGTGGGCGTGACGAACCTCTCGATGAGCACGGGATCCCCGGCGGCGATCATGTGCGGGACCGCGATGCCGACGGTGAACAACGAGGCGAACACCCCGCCGGGCACTCCGGCCTCGTGCAGTTCCTCGCAGATGATCGCCACATCGGCGGCATCGCCGCCCTCGCCGCCGACGTCCTCGGGGAAGCCGACTCCGAGCAGACCGGCCGAGGCGGTTCGCCGACTAAGCTCCCGCGGCAGCTCGCCGGCGAGTTCCCACTCCTCGATATGGGGCAGGATCGCCCGTTCGGCGAAGGCGCGCACCGATTCTCGCAGCTGCCGGCGTTCGGGCGTGGTCCAGATACTCACTGCAGAATCCCCTCTGGGACGTCGACATGACGGCTGCGCAGCCACTCGCCCAGCCCCTTGGCCTGCGGGTCGAACCGGGCCTGATAGGCCACACCCTTGCCGAGGATGCCGTCGATGACGAAGTTGACCGCGCGGATACCGGGGAGCAGGTGCCGGGTTACCGGCAGATTCCCGGCCTCGGGCAGCAGTTCGCGGAGCAGATCCACGGTCAGGGTGTTGGCCAGCCAGCGCCACTGGTCATCGGTTCGGACCCACACCCCGATATTGGCACCTCCGCCCTTGTCGCCGCTGCGGGCACCGGCAATGGCGCCCAGCGGTACGCGCCGGGTCGGCCCGGCGGCCGGCGGTTCAGGCAGTACGGGCTCGGCGACCGGGGCCAGCGCCAGCGTCTCGTCCGCCGGGGGGATCGGTACCCGGCCGCCGTCGGCGCGTACCGCGGTGTGGGTGACCTCGCCAGCCGGCACGTATCCCGGAGTGAACAGTCCGTAGACAGCGGCATCCGACGGTGGGGCCGTGGTGTGGAATCCGGGATAGCTCGCCAACGCCAGTTCCACTGCGGCAGCGGAGAATCGGCGGCCGACCGTATTCTTGTCCGGATCGCGCACCGTGCAGGTGAGCAGGGCGCTCGCAGTCTGCTCGGTATCGGCGTCGGGCCGGTCGGTGCGCGCCAGCGTCCAGTCCAGCTCCGCCGGCCGGACGGTCAGCGCCGCCTCCAACTGGTGACGCACCAGGGCGGCCTTGGCGTCGACGTCCAATCCGGTCAGCACGAAGGTCGCGGAGTTGCGGAAGCCGCCGATGCTGTTCAGTGAGACCTTCAGCGTCGGCGGGGGCGGTTCGCCGCGCGCACCGCTGATCAGAACCCGGTCCGGACCGTCGTCGCTGAGCGAGATGGTGTCGAACCGGGCCGTCGCGTCCGGATTGGCGTAGCGGGCTCCGGTGATCTCGTAGAGCAGCTGCGCGGTGACGGTGCCGACACTCACCTGGCCCCCGGTACCGGGATGTTTGGTGATCACCGACGATCCGTCGCCGCGGATCTCGGCGAGAGGGAAGCCGGCGTAGCTCAGGTCGGGGATTTCGGTGAAGAACGAATAGTTGCCGCCGGTGGCCTGGGCTCCGCACTCGATGACATGTCCGGCGACCACCGCTCCGGCGATCCGGTCATAGTCCCGGGGGTGCCAGCCGAAGTGGGCGGCGGCGGGCCCGACCACCACCGAGGCGTCGGTGACCCGGCCGGTGACCACGATGTCGGCGCCGGAGTTCAGGCAGTCGACGATGCCCCACGCCCCGAGGTAAGCGTTGGCGGTCAGGACCCCGGGGAAGCCCAGTTCCGCCGCCCGGGGCAGCAGATCGTCGCCCTCCACATGGGCCACCGTCACCGGCACGCCCAGTCTCTCGGCGAGCGTGCGAACGGCCTGCGCCAGCCCGGCCGGGTTCAGGCCTCCGGCATTGGTCACGATGCGCACACCGCGGTCGTGGGCCAGGCCCAGGCACTCCTCGAGTTGGGTGAGGAAGGTTTTGGCGTATCCGCGCTCCGGGTACTTCATCCGGTCGCGGCCCAGGATGAGCATGGTCAGTTCGGCGAGGTAGTCGCCGGTCAGGTAGTCCAGTTCGCCGCCGGTCAGCATCTCCTGCATCGCCGAGACCCGGTCGCCGTAGAAACCCGAGCAGTTGCCGATCCGCGCAGCTCCGAGGTTCGGGGAAGCTGTCACGGCGAACCCTCCCTAGAATCCTTTGGCTAACAGCAGACCGACCAACCGGTAGGTTACCCGAGCCGCCCACCCCGGAGAACGTGCGTGTCGGTTCGGTGACACGCCGCGGTGCGGTGCGGTTTGCGCACGTTCGTGGCCGTGTTGGGCCGCTTTGGATAACCCACCGCCTAACGGCTATCCTGAGTCAACTTGCCAGCGCCGAACGATCGCGCGGCAGCAATTCACGAGGAGATTTCTCTCATGGCTGTGCCCAAGCGCCGGATGTCGCGCTCGAACACCCGCAGTCGGCGTGCGCAGTGGAAAGCGACCGAACCCGGACTCGTCACGGTGTCCGTCGGCGGCCGCCAGCACAAGGTGCCGCGCCGTCTGCTCAAGGCCGCCAGGCTCGGCCTGATCGACCTCGACAAGCGCTGATCAACGTTTAGCCGCCAGCGAATCCCCTGCTGAAGCGGCGCGTCTCTCAGACGAATCTAAGTCGATTGGTTGACACTGACACCCGTGCGAATTCTTGTGGTCGATGACGACCGGGCGGTGCGAGAGTCCTTGCGGCGTTCGCTGTCCTTCAACGGTTACACCGTCAATCTTGCCGAGGACGGGGTGGAAGCTCTCGAGGCGATCACCAACGAGCGGCCCGACGCGGTGGTGCTGGACGTGATGATGCCGCGCCTGGACGGTCTCGAGGTGTGCCGGCAGCTGCGCAGCACCGGTGATGACCTGCCGATCCTGGTGCTGACCGCGCGCGACTCGGTATCCGAGCGGGTGGCCGGACTCGACGCCGGTGCCGATGACTACCTGCCCAAGCCGTTCGCGCTCGAGGAACTGCTGGCCAGACTGCGGGCGTTGCTGCGTCGCACCGGACCGGATGAGCCCACCGACGCGGCGGTGATGACATTCGGCGACCTCACCCTGGACCCCGCGACCCGCGAGGTGCACCGCGGCAAGCGGGCCATCAGTCTGACCCGCACCGAGTTCGCTCTGCTGGAGATGCTCATCGCCAACCCGCGCCGGGTCCTCACCCGAAGCCGGATTCTCGAAGAGGTGTGGGGTTTCGACTTCCCGACCTCCGGCAATGCGCTCGAGGTGTACGTCGGCTATCTGCGCCGTAAAACCGAAGCCGAAGGAGAGCCGCGGCTGATCCACACCGTTCGCGGGGTGGGTTACGTGCTGCGTGAGACGCCCCCATGATGAGCTGGCCCCTGATGTTCTCGCCCGTGGTGTTTGGATCCTGATGTTCGGACTCAAGCGCCGCGCGCGGGTCAGTCGGGTGCCGGCGAACGTCACCACCTCACTGTCGCTGCGCTGGCGGGTGATGCTGCTGGCCATGTCGATGGTGGCGATGGTCGTGGTGCTGATGGCGGTGGCGGTGTACGCGGTGGTTTCGGCCGCGCTGTACACCGATATCGACAACCAGTTGCAGAGCCGGGCCCAGTTGCTGATCGCCAGCGGATCGCTGGCCGCCGACCCGGCCAAGGCCATCGAGGGCACCGCCTACTCCGATGTCAACGCAATGCTGGTCAATCCCGGCCGCTCCATTTACACCGCCAACCAACAGGGCCAGACGCTGCCGGTCGGCCAGCCGGAAAAGGCCGTCATCCAGGGCGAGCTGTTCATGTCCCGCCGTACCGTCGGCGACCAGCGGGTTCTGGCGATCCACCTGCCCAACGGCAGTTCGCTGCTGATCTCCAAGAGCCTGCAACCCACCAATGCGGTGATGACCAAGCTCAAGTGGGTTCTGCTGGCCGTCGGCGGCATCGGGGTGGTGATCGCCGCGGTGGCCGGCGGTATGGTGGCCCGAACCGGCCTACGTCCGGTGGGACAGCTGACCGAGGCCGCCGAGCGGGTTGCCCGTACCGACGACCTGCGGCCGATACCGGTTCTCGGCAGCGATGAACTGGCCCGGCTGACCGAGGCGTTCAACGCCATGCTGCGGGCACTGGCCGAGTCGCGAGAGCGCCAAGCCAGGCTGGTCGCAGACGCCGGCCACGAGCTGAAGACCCCGCTGACCTCACTGCGCACCAATGTCGAGTTGCTGATGGCTTCCAGCGCCCCGGGCGCCCCGCCGATTCCGGAGAGCGAACTGGCCGAATTGCGGTCCGATGTGATCGGCCAGATCGAGGAACTCTCGACCCTGGTGGGCGATCTGGTGGATCTCACCAGGGAGGACAACGCCCGCGGCTCCGTCTTGGAGGACGTCGAGATGACCGAGGTCATCGATCGCAGCTTGGAGCGGGTGCGCCGTCGACGCAGCGACATCCGGTTCGATATCGACGCCATCGGCTGGCAGGTGCACGGAGACCCGGCAGGTTTGTCGCGGGCGGTGCTCAACCTGCTCGACAATGCGGCCAAGTGGAGCCCGCCGGGCGGAACGGTCGCCCTGCGCCTGCGGCAGGTCGACGGCGCGCACGCCGAACTCGTGGTGTCCGATGAGGGACCCGGAATCGCGCCGGATGAACGGGGTCTGGTGTTCGAGCGTTTCTACCGTTCGACATCGGCCCGGGCCATGCCCGGTTCGGGGCTGGGTTTGGCGATCGTCAAGCAGGTGGTGGTCAAACACGGCGGCATGATCCGCATCGGCGAGACGGTCCCCGGCGGCGAGCCTCCTGGAACGGCCTTCTTCGTCCTGCTCCCGGGCGCCCCCACGTCGTCGTCCTACCGACCCGCGTCCGCCGTCAGCGAAACCCCGCCACCAAACGGTCACGTCGGCGGCGGTTTCGACGTTCGCGACGGGAACGCATCGGCCGTATCGAGTGTTATCTCAGTGGACTCTCAGTAGCAACCGGCAAACTGGGGCCAACATCGCGGCGCTTCGGTGTCGCCAACGAGAAAGAGCAAAAGCAGCGCTTATGACAGACGACCCGCGGTACTCGCAGTCGCAGCAGTCCGGCCAGCGCGTCCCGAACCAGCAACCGGTGCCGGGATACCCCCGGGCCGGTTACTCCCAGCAGTACGACTGGCGTTACGGCAACCCCCAGCAACCGTATGACCCCTACCGCGCCGCGCGCGCCGGCAACACCGCGGTGATGCCGCCGATGGCCGCCGAAGCGCCTCGCAGGCGCGGCCGTCCGTTCGCCCTGGCCGCCGGTGCGCTTGCGATCTCCGTCGTCTCGGCGGGAGTGGGCGGCATGGTCGCTGTCATGGCTCAACCGGACAGCCGGCCGACGACGGCCATCACGACATCGGGTCCGGACGTCCGCAGCGTCCCGGCGGCCAACGCTCCGGCGGGGTCCGTCGAGCAGGTAGCGGCGAAAGTGGTGCCCAGTGTCGTCAAGCTGGAGACGAAGATGGGCCGCGCGTCGGAGGAGGGCTCGGGCATCGTGTTGTCCGAGGACGGCCTCATCCTGACCAACAGCCATGTGGTGTCCGCAGCCAAGGGCGGTCCGGGCGGTCCCGGCCTTCCGGCCGCACCCGGCGCCCCGGGTCTGCCCGGCGCCCCGGGCGGTCGTGAGGGTGCCCCCGCCGGCGCGAAGAACTCCACCGTGACCTTCGCCGATGGACGTACCGCGCCGTTCACCGTCGTCGGGACCGACCCGTCCAGCGATATCGCGGTGGTCCGGGTCGAGGGGGTTTCCGGTCTGACGCCGATCACCCTGGGCTCGTCGGCGAATCTGCGTGTCGGCCAAGATGTGGTTGCGGTGGGCTCGCCGCTGGGCCTGGAGGGCACCGTCACCACCGGCATCATCAGCGCGCTGAACCGCCCGGTGGCCGCCGGTGGCGACGCCCGGAATCAGAACACCGTGCTCGATGCCATCCAAACCGACGCTGCGATCAACCCCGGTAACTCCGGGGGGGCGCTGGTGAACATGAGCGGGGAACTGGTGGGTGTCAACTCGGCCATCGCCACGCTGGGCGGGGATTCCCCGGAGGCCCAGAGTGGTTCCATCGGCCTGGGTTTCGCGATCCCGGTCGATCAGGCCAAGCGGATCGCCGACGAGCTGATCAGCACCGGCACTGCCTCGCACGCCTCGCTCGGCGTGCAGGTCAGCAATGACGTGGCCACCCACGGCGCCAAGATCGTCGAAGTCGTCAAGGACGGCGCGGCCGCGAAGGCCGGATTACCCAGTGGGGTTGTGGTGACCAAGGTCGACGACCGGGTGATCGGTAGCGCCAATGCACTTGTGGCCGCCGTGCGGTCACAAGCCCCGGGGACAATGCTCACGTTGACCTACCTGGACACCTCCGGCAAACCCCAGACGGTTCAGGTGACGCTCGGCAAGGCGGATCAGTGATCCGCCTGGTGTCGGATCGGCCGACCCCACCTGCGAGCGAGTCCGCGCGGGCATCCGCCCTCGGATATACGGTGACAGCCATGGAACAGCCGGAGGGTTTGGCCGGGCGGGCGCTTGTCGTCGTGGTGGATGACCGTAGAGCCCGCGGAGTCGCTGAGGATCACAGCGGGCCCTTGGTCACCGAATTGCTGCATGAGGCGGGATTCGTGGTCGACGGCGTTGTCGTGGTGTCCGCCGATGAGGTGGAGATTCGCAACGCCCTCAACACCGCGGTGATTGGCGGTGTGGACCTGGTGGTCTCCGTCGGCGGAACCGGTGTCAGTCCCCGCGATGTGGCCCCGGAGGCGACCAGGGCATTGCTGGACCGGGAACTGCCCGGCATCGCCGAGGCGCTGCGGGCCTCGGGCCTGGCAGCCGGCAGTTCCGACGCCGGCCTGTCGCGTGGCCTGGCCGGCATTTCCGGCAGCACCTTGGTGGTCAACCTGGCCGGATCCCGGGCTGCGGTCCGCGATGGCATGGCCACGTTGTGCCCGTTGGCGGTCAGCGTGATCGCAGAGCTGTCGAGCCTGGAAATCTAATCAGCGGAACCTCCGGTGAACATCATGTTTCGGTGCTGTGACGTGCCGGAACATCCACGTTGTGACCTTGGTCACAGAGGCGGGTGTGGGTGACCTCCGGCGCACGGCCGGACAGGGCCGCAGTTAACAAGATCTTCGGCGTCGATCTACCCCAGGAGTCATCAGACGAGCGGGATGCGGACCCGGCCGATGACCCCGGTCAACGTGACCGCTGGTTGCGGGATAACGTTCCACCGCATCATATTTGAGCATTTCAGGACATCATGTGGGCTGTTCGGTAAGGTGTTGCGCCGACCATGTCCGGACCAGTCCGGGCCCCGTGGCCGGGTGATGTCCCAGCCCCCGCGACGATCGGCTGCCATGCGCCCAGCTAACCTAGGTCACAGGAGATGGTTCGGCCCTGGTGTCCGGTTCGCGTTGCTCGCACCGTCGCCGTACCGATATCTTCCTCGTGGCATCAAAGACCAGCCGCCGCAACGCAGCGGCGCTATTACCGGTGAACTTGGATCACCGCCGAATCGAGCTAGGGAGACCATGAAGGTTATCGGTCGTGTTCTGGTGGCGCTGGTCGTCGCGCTGGCGGGCTTGTTCGTCGGTTCGGGGACCGCGTCGGCGGAGATGGACAATCAGATGAGTCTGGTCGACGGCGGCGGCCGGACCATGACGGTGTCGCAGTGGGACACCTTCCTCGACGGGGTGTTCCCGTTGGACCGCAACCGGCTGACCCGGGAGTGGTTCCACTCCGGTCGGGCCAAGTACAACGTGGCCGGCCCGGGAGCCGACGAGTTCGGCGGCACCCTGGAACTGGGCTACCAGGTGGGCTTCCCGTGGTCCCTCGGCGTGGGCATCAACTTCAGCTACACCACGCCCAACATCCTGCTCGACGACGCCAGCCTCTCCCCGCTGGGCTTCGACCCCCTCGGCTCGGTGATCACCCCGAACCTGTTCCCGGGTGTGTCGATCAGCTCCGACCTGGGCAACGGCCCCGGCATCCAGGAGGTCGCCACCTTCTCCGTCGACGTCGAGGGCCCGGAGGGCTCGGTCGCGGTGGCCAACGCCCACGGCACCGTCACCGGCGCGGCCGGCGGCGTGCTGCTGCGCCCGTTCGCCCGGCTGATCTCCAAGACCGGCGACAGCGTCACCACCTACGGCGAAGCCTGGAACATGAACTAGCGCCGCGTTCACACAGCGAAAAGGCACCCGGCTTGCAGGCCGGGTGCCTTTTCGTTCGGGGGGAGAAAGAGTTTACGTGGTCAACCGCGGGTTGGAGCCCGGCGCAGCGGGCGTTGAAGTGTCTCGCCCGCCGAGCGCATCGCGGATCTCGGTCAGCAACCGGATCTGTTTGTCATCGCTCGACTCCGAGTCCGCCTCGCCCCCGCGCCGGACCTTCTTGTACGGCAACACCACCAGGAAGTAGACGACCGCCGCTACTAAGAAAAAGTTGATGAACGCAGACAGCAGGACGTTGAGGTCGATGGTCTGGCCGCCGCCGATGCCGATCTGCAGGATGCCGTACGAGGCGTCCTTGCCGGCGCCGATCCGGTTGATGAGCGGCTGGATGATGCTGTCGGTGAACTTGGTGACCAGCCCGGTGAACGCGGTACCGATGACCACCGCGACCGCGAGGTCGACGATGTTTCCTTTGGAGAGAAACTCCCTGAAACCCTTTAACACGGTTAGCCTTTCTTTGCTGATGTCGCCTTGGGGCGTCGAAAGCCTAGCGCAGCCGCGGTTTCCAGCGATCTCGTCGCGGATGCCTGGGATGCGGGGTCAGTGGATGGTCAGCGTCACGGTATGAATCAGCGTCGCGGCGGCCAGGGCGGTGGCGGCCGGTGCCGGAAGCGCCACCAGCACCACTCTGTCATTGCCGGATCCAAGTGCGGTGGATCCCGGCGACACCAGCACCACCACGGCGTCGTTGGCCACCACCCGGGGCCGGGTGTCGCTGGTAGGCCCGGGGCTGCCCAGTACGTCGACGACATCGCCGGCCCGCAAGAGGTCGAGGACCGCGGTGTCGGCCAGTTGCAGGGGGACGACCCGGGCGTCGGGTCCGGCGCTGAGACCGGCCAATCGGGATCCCAGCACCCGGGCGTCGGTGAGCACCTCACCGCGTCGCGCCGGACCGGCGAGCGTGGCCCCGATGAGGCTTGCCGGCTCGGTCTGGGCTCCGTCCGGAAGCAAGGCGGCGGGGTGTTTTCGAAGTGTGACGTCCTCGGCGGTCAGCGTGATGCCGGGGCTCAGGTCCCGGGCGGCGATCACCGCCTCGCGATGCAGATCAGCGGGATCCGGCCGCACCGCCGAGGCCCCAGCGAGAAGCACGAGCACTCCCGCGGCGATGCGTCGGGCCGCAGCGGTGCGGATGAAGTCGGGCCGCAACACACGCGAAACACGTTCCAGTGGAGTCGGATTGAGCGAGTCGTCCATGGCGCCACGGTAGGGGCGCAGGACGGCGGCCGGGTGCCGACGTCGGGCCGACTGTGGATAACCGCTTAGCTTGAGGAACTGGAGGCGGTGGTAGCCGTTGAACTTCCGGCCTTCGACGAGCCTGAAGCCGAGGATCCCGCATCCGAGGAACCCGAGGAACCCGAGGAACCCGAGGATTCCGAACTCGAGGATTCCGAACTCGAGGACTTCTCCGCGCTCACGCTCGCGGAACTCTTGCCCGAGTCGCGGCTGTCGGTGCGATAGAAGCCGCTGCCCTTGAAGACCACCCCGACGGAGTTGAACAGCTTGCGCAACCGACCGGAACACTGCGGGCAGGCGGTCAGGGCGTCGTCGGTGAACGCCTGCACCGCGTCGAACCGGTTGTCGCACTCGGTGCACGCGTAGCTGTAGGTCGGCACAGAAACCTCCGGGAAGACTGAAGTATTAGCACTCTAGCGTGTCAAGTGCTAGAACCGCCATCCGGTGATTGGCATTCCCTCCCGGTTGGATGGCGAGCCAGCGGGATCAGGCCGCCACCGGGGGTCAGGGCATGTGTCATTGGGACATCGTGGGGATCGCCGGGTACCTCATCGAGGATCTCGCAATCGCGCACGACCGCCACCAGGCGTGTTCCCGGCGTGCACATCGGCAACGACCGGTCGTAGAAGCCGCCGCCGCGTCCGAGTCGGATGCCACGCCGGTCCACTGCCACCGCCGGGACCAACACCACCTCCGCTCGGGCCACTGCATCCGCCGGTAACCACGGTTCGGCGGGCTCGCGCAGGCCGAACGGCCCGGGAATCAGCCGTCCGGGCTCGTAGCGACCCCAGTGCAGGGGCAGGTGCGCGCCGTCCGGGCCGGTGCGGACAACTGGAAGTAACACCGTCCCGCAGAGTTCGCTCAGGAAATCGAGCATTTCCGGCGAGCCTGGTTCGCTCCCCACCGGAAGGTAGGCGCAGACCGTGCGGGCGTCGCCAACGACCGCGTCCAGATGGGCGCAGAGTTGCCGGGATTCGGCGCGGCGCCGCGCGTCCGGGACCGCGCGGCGGGCGGCCAGCAGTTCGCGCCGCAGGTTTGCCTTGGCTCTGGCGGGCATGTCCTACACCCTCTCAGTGACACCCCGGTGGCGCCACCGATCTCACGGGTTAGGGTTGAGCGATGACCAGCGCGCAGGTTCCGTTTCCCCGTACGGCCATCGTGCCCGCCGCAGGACTCGGGACACGGTTTTTGCCCGCCACCAAGACGGTGCCCAAGGAGTTGCTACCGGTTGTCGATACACCCGGTATCGAGTTGGTCGCCGAGGAAGCCGCCGATGCCGGAGCCGAACGGTTGGTGATCGTCACCTCCGAGGGGAAGGACGGCGTCGTCGCCCATTTCGTCGAGGATCTGGTGCTTGAGGGAACCCTGGAGGCCCGTGGCAAGAAGGCCATGCTGGCCAAGGTCCGGCGGGCACCCGCCCTGATCAAGGTCGAGTCGGTGGTGCAGGCCGAACCGCTGGGCCTGGGCCACGCGGTGAGTTGTGTGGAACCGGTGCTCTCGCCGGACGAGGACGCCGTGGCCGTCCTGCTGCCCGATGACCTGGTGCTCCCGATCGGCGTGTTGGAAACCATGGCGAAGGTGCGGGCCAAGCGCGGCGGCACGGTGCTCTGCGCCATCGAGGTGGAACCCCACGAGGTCAGCGCCTACGGGGTGTTTGACGTCGAGATCGTTCCCGATGCGGTCAACCCCAACGTGTTGCGGGTCAAGGGCATGGTGGAGAAGCCCGCACCCGAGAAGGCGCCCTCGCTGTACGCGGCGGCGGGCCGATACCTGCTGGACCGCGCCATCTTCGACGCGTTGCGGCGGGTGGACCGTGGGGTGGGCGGGGAGATCCAGCTCACCGATGCCGTCGCCCTGCTGATTGCCGAGGGCCACCCCGTGCACGTCGTGGTGCATCGTGGGTCTCGACACGACTTGGGAAATCCCGGCGGGTATCTCAAGGCTGCGGTTGACTTTGCCCTGGATCGTGACGATTACGGCCCCGAGTTGCGGCGGTGGTTGGTGGCGCGGCTGGGCCTGACCGAGCAGGCCGGCCTCTAGCGGCTGCGACGGGCCCGGCTCGGGTTTCGAGGCAGAAAGGCGCGCGCTGTGCGTTCGGTGGAGGAACAGCAGGCCAGAGTGACCGCTGCCGCGGTTGCTCCCAGACCGGTGCGGGTGCCGATTGCGGAGGCGCAGGGTCTGATGTGCGCTGAAGAGGTGGTCACCGAGCACCCGATGCCGGGGTTCGACCAGGCGGCCATCGACGGTTACGCGGTGCGCAGCGTCGATGTCAGCACTGCCGGTGACGGCGAGATCGTGCTGCCGGTGATGGGGGTGATCGAGGCCGGTGCCCGCACGCCCAGCCGTCTGCAGCCCAAACAGGCCGCCCGAATCCAGACCGGCGCCCCGATGCCGACGCTGGCGGATGCGGTGCTTCCGTTGCGGTGGACCGACGGGGGCGGAACCCGGGTTCGGATTCTGCGCGGGGTCCGTTCGGGCGCCTATGTGCGCCGGACCGGCGACGACGTCCAACCGGGCGATGTGGCGGTGCGCGCTGGGGCGATCATCGGCGCCGCGCAGGTCGGTTTGATGGCGGCGGTCGGGCGGGAGCGGGTGCTGGTGCATCCGCGGCCGCGGGTCTCGGTGATGAGCGTCGGCGGGGAATTGGTCGACATCGCCCGCACGCCGGGCAACGGTCAGGTCTACGACGTCAACTCCTACGCGCTGGCGGCGGCCGCCCGCGATGCCGGTGCCGAGGTGACCCGTGTCGGCATTGTTGGCACCGACCCCAAGGAGTTGCGTGAGGTCGTCGAGAGTCACCTCAACCGCAGTGAGGTGGTCGTGATCTCCGGGGCGGTGGGCGGCGCGGCCGCCGAGAACCTGCGGACGGTGCTGTCCGGGCTGGGCAGTATGGAGGTCAGCAGGATCGCCATGCATCCCGGTTCGGTGCAGGGTTTCGGTCAGCTCGGACCGGAAGGGGTTCCGACGTTCCTGCTGCCGGCCAATCCGGTGAGTGCACTGGTGGTGTTCGAAGTGATGGTCCGGCCGCTGATCCGGCTCTCGTTGGGCAAGCGGCAACCGATGCGCCGGATGGTTCGCGCCCGAACCATCAAGCCGATCACCTCGGTGGTCGATCGCACCGGGTACTTCCGCGGCCAGCTGCTGCGCGATCAGGACACCGGGGATTACCTGGTCGAGGTGATCGGCGACACGCCCGGCGGATCCTCGCATCTTCTCGCGTCGTTGGCCGAGGCGAACTGTCTGGTGGTCGTGCCCGATGAGGTCACCGACGTCCCGGCCGGCGACTTCGTCGATGTCGCCTTCCTGTCCCAACGTGGCTGATATCCGGTGAACCTGTGGGGCAGTGGTTCGGCCCATCCGGGGTGGCCGACCCCGGTGGGTCCGTTGCGGGTACCCGGTGGTCTGGTGCGGCTGCGGCCGGTGCGGATGCGCGATGGCGCCCAGTGGAGCCGGCTGCGCCTCGGGGAGCGGGACAATCTTGAGCCGTGGGAACCGTCGGCAGAGTTGGATTGGACTGCGCGCCATTCCATTTCGGCGTGGCCGCCGATGTATTCGGGGCTCCGTGCGGAGGCCCGGAAGGGGCGCATGCTGCCGTATGTGATCGATGTCGACGGGCGTTTCCGCGGCCAGTTGACCATCGGCAATGTCAATCACGGTTCATTACGGTCAGCCTGGATCGGCTACTGGGTATCGACCGAGGTCAGCGGCGGTGGGGTGGGCACGGCGGCGGTGGCGTTGGGCTTGGATCACAGCTTCGGGCCGGTGGGCCTGCATCGGGTGGAGGCCACTGTGCGGCCGGAGAATGTGCCAAGCCGCAAAGTGCTGGCCAAGGTGGGGTTCCGCGAGGAGGGCCTGCTGAAGCGCTATCTCAATGTCGACGGCAGGTGGCGGGATCATCTGCTGGTGGCGCTGACCGTCGAGGAGGTCGACGGCTCTGTCGCGGCCGCACTGGTGCGCCGGCGACTGGCGGCCTGGCACTGAGGCTGGCATCGAGACTGGCACTGAGACCGGCATCGAGACTGGCACTGGGAGTTGCCAGTGGCGCACGGCCATCGTTGTTACGAATGTGACATTTGTGACGGATGGTGCTTGTCATCCTGGAATTACACGTGTGTAATTGGTCGGCGCGCCGCCGCGGAAAGCGGACGTCACGGACCTAGCCTGGTCGGGAAAGGAGCAGGCCCATGCCAAGCATCCCCCAGTCGTTGCTCTGGATTTCACTTGTGGTGCTGTGGCTGTTCGTCCTCGTGCCGATGCTTATCAACAAGCGCGACACCGTCCGGCGGACCAGCGACGTCGCCCTTGCCACCCGCGTTCTCAACGGCGGGGCCAAATCGCGACTAATCAGGCGTGGCCGCCCGGCGGCCGGCCACCGGCACGACCCTGACTGGCAACCGGAGGACGGCTTCGCCGATGACTTCGCCGAACAGGCCGAGCACGATGAGGTTGCCGACTATGACGACGCAGTGCGAGAGGCCCGGATGCGAGTCCGAACCACGCAATCGGTGATGGTGGTGGCCGGGGTGGTCGAGCAGACCCGGACCGAGTCCGACTACCTCGACGTCGACGTGGTCGACGAGAACTCCGGAGCACTGCCGGTCGGCACCGGTGTACAGGCCGCCCTGTTCGATGCCGGACCCGCGGAGTCCGAGCCGCTGGAGGTCGAGGGTCAACCCGTTGTCGAACGGGCCGAAGAGAAGGCCGACCCGGAACCGGACGCTGAGGCGGCACTGCCGGCCGACGACTCGTATGAGGCCGACGAGTACGAGTATGTCGATGACACCTCGGGTCTGGAAGCCGAGGAGGGCCCCGCGGTCCCGGTCGCACCGCGCTCGAATCGGCAGCGGCGGCTGGAGTCGACGACCGCGGCCGCGGTGAGTGCGCGGAAATACCGCTTCCGCCGACGCATGCTGACGGCCATGGCAGCGGTCATGGTGGGCACCGCGGCGCTGTCCTTCGCCGTCAGTCCGTCTCTGTGGTGGTCCTGCGGCCTGACCGCCGGCGCGATGGTGCTGTACCTGGCCTACCTGCGGAGGCAGACCAGGATCGAGGAGCAGGTGCGCCGTCGTCGGCAGCAGCGGATGGCGCGGATGCGGGCCGCGGAGTTCGACGGCCTCGACGAACGCGGGCCGGAGGGCGACGATGCCGATTTCCCTACCCGGCTCCAGCGCCCCGGAACGGTGGTGCTGGATATCGACGACGAGGATCCGGTCTTCGAGCATCTCGACGAGGTGGCCTACAGTCGGCGCTTCGATCCCCGCGACCTGCCCCGCGCGGCGGGTCAGTAGGAACGCTGGAACGGCCGGGCTGGTAGCCTGCTACCGTCCAGGGGCTATGGCGCAGTTGGTAGCGCGACTCGTTCGCATCGAGTAGGTCAGGGGTTCGATTCCCCTTAGCTCCACAGATTTGTTCATCGAGGAGAATCCCAACTCGGGCTGTATTTCTGGCAGATGTGACTCGGCCGACTGTCTGATTCCCGGCGTCCTCAGCGCTCCCGCAGCGTCCGGGCCAGCCCTTTGTTGATGGCCCGAAGGGTGGCTACCCGGGCGAACTGCTTGCTGTTGGCCGGAATCACATGCCAACGTGCCCCATCGGACGTGGTGCGCAGGATCTTCTGGTCGACCGCCTTGACGTAGTCGTCCCACCTCTCGCGGTTGCGGTAGTCCTCCTCGGTGATCTTGTGCATCTTGAACGCCGTCTCCTCACGGGCCTTGAAGCGGGCGAGTTGCTCTTCGGGGGACACGTGCAACCAGAACTTCGCCACGTAGTAGCCCTGCTCGACCATCTGCGCTTCGAAATCGTTGATCTCGTCGAAGGCCCGCTGCCATTCGGCGGGGGCGGCGAATCCCTCGAGTCGCTCCACCAGCACCCGGCCGTACCAGGTGCGGTCGAAGATGACGACTTTGCCGGCCGGCGGAAGATCACGCCAGAACCGCCACAGGTAGTGGTATTTGCGTTCCTCCTCGGTGGGCGCGGCCACCGGGATCACCCGGTAGTCGCCGGCCTCCAGTGCGCCGGTGATGCGCCGGATCACCCCGCCCTTGCCGGCGGCGTCCCAACCCTCGAAGGCCAGCACCGAACTCACCCCGCGCCGGCGGGCCTCGAGCGAGAGTTTCTTCAGCTTGGCCTGCTCCTTGGCCAGTTGGGCGCGGTACTCCTGCCCGCTCAGCGTCTTGGTCAGGTCGATGCCGGAGAGCACGTTGGCCTCGGCGTCGAAGTCGCCGAACACCGACTCGGCCACGGCGGGCCCGAGCGGGCCGGGCCTCTCTGCGAGTCGCGCGGTGAGCGCCGCCAGGATGGTGCGGGCCACGGTGAGATCGCGATAGCGGGAGTCGGTGGACTCCACGATGGTCCACGGCGCGCCGGGACCGCTGGTCTCGCGCAGGATGCGCTCGGCGACCGGCAGCACCGGTCCCAGTGAATCCAGGGCCGCCCAGTCGCGCTGATCCACCTGCCAGCCCGCATGCGGATCCTTCGCGGCCTTCTTGAGCTTCTTCTTCTGCTCCTTGGCCGGGGTGTGCAGGAAGAACTTCAGGATCAGCGCCCCGTCGGCCACCAGCTCGGTCTGCATATTGGCGATATGCCGCAGCCAGATGGAGAAGTGCGGTTCATCGATCTCGTCGTTGGCGCGCTGGATGGCGGCGCGCATCAGGCCGCCGACGAAGAAGGCCGCGCGGCCCTTGGGCGGCAGTGACCGCCACAGCCGCCACAAGTGCGGCCGCTGGTACTCCTCGTCGGTGGGGTCGGCGAAGACCCGGGTATCGGCGAACCGGGAGTCCATCCATTCGTTGAGCCGGTTCACCAACTCGTTGGCAGCCAGCCGGTCGTCGCCGGCGATCCAGATGATCACCGGAAAGTCCGCGCCGCGCAGGTCGTACTGGGCGTTGATCAGACCGACCCGAAGCTCCGGTATCGCCGCCTCGTACTCCACTTTGCCGACCTTGTTGCCGACCTCGGATACCTCAAGCATTGACCGACTCCCTGTGCCCGCGGGTTAACGACTGGTGAACACCATCTCACTGCCGGGGGTGCCGCGGGGCGGGATTCAGGTAGCGCTGCGCTCGTTGTTCTCCAACGCGCCGAGTACCAGGATTCGCGCGCCCATTTCCTCATCGGACTCCGAGACCGCGTGCTCGGTGCTGCCCTTGCGGAGCAGTTCCCGCAGTGCGTCCTGGTCGTAGTTGGCCGGGGTGGTCGAGTCGATGAATTCCTCGACGATATCGATGAAGCGGTCCGGATCGTCATGGAAGGGGAAGTGGCCGGATCGGGGGAAGATCTCGAGCCGGGACCCGGGCATCGCGGCATGTGCCATGTGGGCGTGACTGACCGGGATCACCACATCTTGCTCACCCCAGACGAGTTGCACCGGAACGGATTCGGTCAGATAACACCTGTCCAGCATGGTGACCACCTGGCCTCGCCAGTCCACCACCGCCCGCAGGGTACGGGTGAACGCCGCCGATGCCGTCGGCTCCGGCAGGTCGGCCAGAATCCGCAAGGCGTTCGGGATATCGCGGCCGAGTCCGGTCGAGCCCACGATGTCACCCAGCAGGCGTCCGATGGTCTGCAGTGCCGGCAGCACCAGCGGCAGTCTCAACAGCGCCAGGGCCTCTCCGCCGACCGGCAGTGCAGCGAACCGCAGGGCGATGTTGACATCCTTGGTGACCCCGCCGGCCCCGACCAGGATCAGCCGTTCGACGAGCTGCGGGAACTGGTAGGCGAACTGCATCGCCACCCCACCGCCCAGCGAGTGGCCGACCACGGTGACCTTCTCGATGTCGAGCACGCTGAGCAGGTCCCGCATACCGTTGGCGTAGGCGGCCACCGAGTAGTCCGCCCGGGGCTTGTCGGATTGACCATGCCCGAGCAGATCCGGCGCGATGACGGTGAACCGCCGCGCCAGGTGAGCATGTATCGGCTCCCAGGCGGTCGAGTTGTCGCCGATACCGTGGATCAGCAGCAGGGCCGGACCGGAACCCGCGATGCGGTAGGCGCGCCGATAGCCGTGAATGGTCCGGAACTGCAACTCCGGTGTCGGACCGACATCGGCGACGGGATGCGGTTCAAGTTTCGGCTGGGCCATGTCCACCTCGGCGGTCTGGGTCCACCGCGCAGCAGCGGTGACCTCCGAATCCTAAGCGGGGTCGGCCCAGCCTTCCACTCGAGCGGTCAGCGTGTCCGGACTACGGCGTTCCGGGAGTTCCGGGGTCACCGGTCGCGCCGCCGGGCGTACCGCCCCCGCCTCCGGTGCCGGCCGGACCACCTGTGCCGTCGCCGAGGGCGTTACCTCCGTTACCGCCCCTGCCGCCGGTGCCGCCGATTCCGGTGCCGTTGCCGTTGCCGCCGGTGCCGCCGGTGCCGCCACCGCCGCCGTTGCCGGACACGGTGCCGCCGGTGCCGCCGTTACCGCCGTTGCCGCCCAGGGCGCCATCGCCGCTGGTCCCGGTCTTGTTGCCGCCGGCACCGCCGGTGCCGCCACTTCCACCGTTGCCCTGTGCCCCGGCATTACCGCCGTCACCGCCGACGCCGCCGGCGGTCGGCGACCCCGCATTATTGCCAGCCGCGCCATTGCCGCCGTCGCCGCCATTGCCGGATTGGGTACCGCCGGCACCGCCATTTCCTCCGCGGGCGCCACCGCCGGCGGCATTACCGCCGCGGCCGCCGTTGCCGACCGCACCGATGGCGTCACCGCCCTGGCCGCCGGTGCCGGTTCCGGTGGCGTTGCCGCCGTTTCCGCCGTTGCCCGCGAGGGTGCCGCCGGTTCCTCCGTTGCCGCCGGCGGCGGTCCCGGTGCCGTTGCCGCCGTTTCCGCCGTCGCCGTAGGCCCCGGCGTTACCGCCGCGCGAGCCGGCGCGATTTCCGCCCGAGGAGTTGCCCGCGTTTCCGCCGCTGCCGGTGGCAGCGGTCGGGATGGTGCCGGCAGTGCCGTCGGCTCCGGCGGTAGCTCCGGTTCCGCCGCTACCGGCTGAACCGGCTGTGGTACCCGGGTTACCGCCATCCCCGCCGCGACCGCCATTACCGTTGGAGCCGTTTCCGCCGTTTCCGCCTTTGCCACCGGTACCGGCGTCCCCGCCGTTTCCTCCGGTGCCGCCGGCGCCGTCGGAGGCGAAGAAGAAGAACCGTGCGCCGGTGCCGGCGTCGCCCCCGTCGGCCCCCGCTGCGCCGGCGCCGCCGCTGCCGGCATCGCCACCGCGGCCGCCGCTCCCGAAGACTGCATTGCTGCCGTTTCCGCCGTTGCCACCGTTGCCGCCGCCACCGCCGTTGCCCCCGGTGCCGCCGCTTCCCCCCGTGCCGAAGATCGAACTGCCGTTGCCGCCGTTCCCGCCTATGCCGCCTGCCGTGCCGTCGCGCCCGTTGCCGCCGTCGCCGCCGGCGCCCCCGAGTATCCCGTCGCCTCCGTTGCTGCCGTTTGCGCCCGCATAGCCGGCCCCGCCTGCCCCGCCGGCGCCGCCGTCGCCGATCAGCGACAGCGCGCCGGCGCTGCCGCCGTTGCCGCCGATGCCCGCGACACCACCCGGCGCGATGGCCGAGGCGCCGACCCCGCCCTGACCTGCGCTGCCGATCAGCAGAGCGCCGGCGCCGCCGTTGCCGCCCGAACCGCTGGTGCCGGTTCCCGCGCCGGTCCCGCCGGCGCCGCCGCGCCCGCCGCTGCCGAGCAGGACGATCGCCCCGGCCCCGCCGCCGTCGCCTCCACTGCCGCCATTGCCGTTCGACGCGGTCGAGAGTCCGCCGTCGCCTCCGGCGCCGCCGCTACCGACCAGGAGGGATCCGGTACCGCCCGCGCCGCCGCTGCCGGCGTTGACGCCGTTGCCGCCGTTGCCGCCCCGGCCGCCGTCGCCGAGGATGGCCAACAGACCGTTGTCACCGCCGTTGCCGCCGTTACCGCCATCGCCGCCGGAGTTGGTGTTGTTGCCGACGCCTCCGTTGCCGCCATTGCCGGCGACACCCAGCAGCGACAGCTGCCCGGTGCCGCCGCCGTTTCCGCCGGCCCCGCCGGAGCCGGCGTTGCCGCCGAAGCCGCCGACTCCGCCCTGGCCGCCGCTACCGCCGAAGAGTCCGGCTTGTCCGCCGTTGCCGCCGATGCCGCCGGAACTGCCGGCGATTCCACTGGCGTTGCCGCCGACCCCACCGAGTCCGCCGTTGCCGAAGAACAGCCCGCCATTGCCGCCGTTTCCGCCGCCGCCGCCGGGGATACCGTTTCCGCCGGCTCCGCCATTGCCGAACCATCCGGACGAGCCGCCGTTGCCGCCGTTGAAACCGTTGCCACCATTGCCGATCAACCCGCCGCTGCCGCCGTTGCACGGCCCACCGCCGACACAGCTGGTGGCGTCGTAACTGAAGCCGTTGCCCAGCAGTACGCCGGCATTGGGATTGTCGATGGTCCCGTTGCCGATGAGGAAGCGCACCAGTTCGGCGATCGGGTTGGTCGTGGCACTGGCCGCGGCCGGCGCGATGCTGAGCACGCTCTCGACCGGGCCGATGGCGGCCGCCGCGCCCGGGGCGAACGGTGCGGTCCGGGCAGCGGAGACGCGGCTGATCTCACGACGGGTATAGGCCAGCGCCGACCACATCAGCGGTGCGGCGACCGGGGGATCGGTGTCCTGCACCGATGACTCGGAGTCCGGAACCGGGGCGGCGACCAGCGTCGCCGGAGGCGCGGTGGCCGGGGGCGCCGGATCCTGACTGATCGGTGCGGTGGAGTCGCTGACCGCCGGTGCGGCCGCTTCGACCTGGGGCCGTGACTCATCGGCGGGTAGGGACTCATCGGCGGGCAGGGGGCTGACGGCCAGTGCCGGCCGCGGCAGGGCTGGCACCGTCGCACTCGCCGCGCCAGCGGCACCGCGGCCCCGGACCGGGGCGGAGCGGGGCGCGTCCCCCGGTGTGTTGGCCGCGCCGGGCGGGGCGGTCCGTGCGGGATTGCGTGTCGCGCCGGAAGAGGGTGCAGCCGACCGCGAACCAGGTGCGGACGCCGAACTGTCGGAGGACTCGCCCGCCCCGCGGGTGTCGGCCACCGCGGCGGCCGGCATCGCCGCAACCCACACGCCGATGCCCAGGGTGACGGCCAGAGCGCCGATCCGGCCCACATAGCGACCCGGCGGAATCGGCACTGCCGATCGCAGCAAAGCGTCGGCCCGGGTGTGGCCCGGATCGTCGGCACAATGAGCTGAGTTCATCTCAGTTCCCCCTCGGGATCGCGATGGTCGCGTGAAACAGGCTGGATGGCACCCGGCGCGGCCCGGGAAAAGTCCACGGTTCACGGATGCTAGCAAGCTTCACCGATGGCGACCGGCATGTCGGCCAGCTAATTCCAGCCCAGGTTGCGGCAGGTGCCGTTCACTCGTTGTCACCGCCGGTAGCCGCCGTTGCACCCACCTGAGATGCGGCCCGCATGCCGCGGGCAGCAGGCCACACCCAGTCGCGGACCTCCGGGATGTCGTCGCCGTGCTCGCGGGTGTACTCGCGGGCGTGGATTCGCTTGTCCACCATCTGCTGGCGCAGAACGGCGTAACGGGACCCCAGGCCCGGAACCCGGTCGATGACGTCGATCACGAGGTGGTAGCGGTCCAGGTCGTTGAGCATCACCATGTCGAACGGGGTGGTGGTGGTGCCCTCCTCCTTGTATCCGCGCACATGAATCCGGCTGTCGTCGCTGCGCCGGTAGACCAGTCGGTGGATCAGCCACGGATAGCCGTGGTAGGCGAAGATCACCGGCTTGTCCGGGGTGAAGACCGTGTCGAATTCCCGGTTGGACATCCCGTGCGGGTGCTCGCTCTCGTCCTGCAGGCGCATCAGGTCGACCACGTTGACGAAGCGCACCTTGCACTCCGGGATGTGCTGGCGCAGCAGGTCGGCCGCGGCGAGGGCCTCCAGCGTCGGGACATCGCCGGCCGCGGCTAGCACCACATCCGGCGCGGATCCGTGCTGCTCGGTGCCCGCCCATTCCCAGATGCCCAGGCCACGGGTGCAATGCGCGATCGCCTCATCCATGGACAGGAAATTGGGGTGCGGCTGCTTGCCTGCAACGACGACGTTGACGTACTGGCGGGATCGCAGGCAGTGGTCGTAGGTCGAGAGCAACGTGTTGGCGTCCGGCGGGAGGTACACCCGCACCACCTCGGCGCTCTTGTTGACGACGTGGTCGATGAAACCCGGATCCTGGTGGCTGAAGCCGTTATGGTCCTGACGCCAGACATGGCTGGAAAGAAGGTAATTCAGGCTCGCGATAGGCCGGCGCCAGGGGATGTGGTTGGTGACCTTGAGCCACTTGGCATGCTGGTTGAACATCGAGTCGATGATGTGGATGAAGGCCTCGTAGCAGTTGAACAGCCCATGTCGGCCGGTCAGCAGGTAGCCCTCCAGCCAGCCCTGCATCTGATGCTCGGAGAGCATCTCGACCACCCGGCCGGCCCGGGCCAAGTGCTCGTCGACCTCGGGTCCGAAGAATTCTGCGTTCCATTGTTTGTCGGTCACCTCGAAGACCGGCTGCAGTCGATTGGACGCGGTCTCGTCGGGTCCGAAGATGCGGAAGTTGTCCGGGTTGAGCCGGACCACATCGGTCAGCCACTGCCCGAGGACCTTGGTGGCCTCGGCAAGTGTGGCGCCTGGGACCGGCACATCGACGCCGTAGTCGCGGAAATCAGGCAGGCGCAGGTCCTTGAGCAGCAGACCGCCGTTGGCGTGCGGGTTGTCACTCATCCGCAAATGCCCTGGCGGCGCCAGTTCGGCGATGGACGGGACGAGTCTTCCCGTCTCGTCGAACAATTCGTGCGCGCGGTAGGACGCCAGCCAATCGGCGAGCACCTGAAGGTGTTCCGGGGTATCCCGGGCGCTGGCCAGTGGCACCTGGTGGGCCCGCCACGAGCCGGTGGTCTTCTTGCCGTCGATGTGGGCCGGGCCGGTCCAGCCTTTGGGGTGGCGGAAGACGATCATCGGCCAACTCGGCCGGCTCTCGTCTCCGGCGGCGGCGCGGGCCTTGATTGCGGCGATCTCATCGAGCACATCGTCGAGCAGTCGGGCGAACCTGCGGTGGGCGTCGGCGTGGTCGTCATCCTCACCGACGTCGAAGAAATACGGATTGTGGCCGTAGCCGACCATCAGGCTGCGTAACTCCTCAACCGGGATGCGATCCAGCACAGTCGGATTGGCGATCTTGTAGCCGTTCAGGTGCAGGATCGGCAGGACCACGCCGTCCTTTGCCGGGTTGATGAACTTGTTGGAGTGCCAACTGGTGGCCAGCGCGCCAGTTTCGGCCTCGCCGTCACCGACGACCGCGGCGATCAGCAGATCGGGGTTGTCGAATGCGGCGCCGTACGCGTGTGAGAGCGCATAGCCCAATTCGCCGCCCTCATGGATCGATCCGGGTGTCTCCGGAGCGACGTGGCTGGGGATGCCGCCGGGGAAGGAGAACTGACGGAACAGCCGCCGCATGCCTTCGGCGTCCTGGGTGATATCCGGGTAGTACTCGGTGTAGGTGCCGTCCAGGTAGGCGCTGGCGACCAGTCCCGGACCGCCGTGACCGGGTCCGGTGACGTAGACGCATGGCTGCTGCCGGTCCTTGATGGCCCGGTTGAGGTGGGCGTAGAGAAAGTTCAGCCCCGGTGTGGTTCCCCAGTGTCCGAGCAGTCGCGGCTTGACGTCATCGCGGGACAGCGGTGTGCGCAGCAGCGGATTGTCCAGCAGATAGATCTGCCCGACGGACAGATAGTTCGCTGCGCGCCACCAGCCGTCCAGTTGGGCGAGCACCCCATCGGTCAGGGCGCCGTGTGAGCCTGTCCGCCAGGATTTTTCGGCGGTCGTGGATTGGATTGGCGTTGTCATCAGTCCCCCTTGATTGTCACCGGTTCGACGTTCCAGATCTCGTCGCAGTACTCGGCGATCGAGCGGTCCGACGAGAATTTTCCGCTGCGCGCGCTGTTGAGGATCGACATCCGCGCCCAGACCTTGGGGTCATGCCAGGTCCGGTCGACCTCCTGCTGGCAGCGGATGTAGTCGGCGTAGTCGGCCAGCACCAGGAACGGGTCATGGTCGACGAGGTTGGAGACCAGTGGGGCGAACACCTCGGTGTCGCCGCCGGAGAATCGGCCCTCTCTGATCGAGGCGATCGCGGCCGCGAGTTCAGGGTTCCCGGCGACGTAGTCTCGAGGGTGATAACCCTTGGCCAGTAGTTCGCGCACATCGTCCACGGTGAGACCGAACAGGAAGAAGTTCTCCGGACCGGCTTCCTCGCGCATCTCCACATTGGCGCCGTCGAGGGTGCCAATGGTCAGCGCGCCGTTCATCATGAACTTCATGTTCCCGGTGCCCGAAGCCTCCTTGCCGGCGGTGGAAATCTGCTCGGAGAGGTCCGCGGCCGGGTAGATCAGCTGGCCGTTCTGCACGTTGAAGTTCGGGATGAAGGCGACCTTGAGGCGGCGGTTGACCTCCGGGTCGTTGTTGACGGTCTCGCCGACGGAGTTGATCAGTTTGATGATGCGCTTGGCGATGAAGTACCCGGGCGCGGCCTTACCGCCGAAGATGAATGCCCGCGGGGCGATATCGAGATCCGGATTCCGTTTGAGCCGGTTGTACAAAGTGATGATGTGCAGCACGTTGAGGTGCTGGCGCTTGTACTCGTGGATGCGCTTGACCTGGACGTCGAACATCCAATCCGGGTCCAGCGCGATACCTGTTCGGGCTGAGATGTAGTCCGACAGCCGAGCTTTGTTGCCCCGCTTGACCGCAACCCACTCCTGCTGGAATGTCGGGTTGTCGGCGTACGGCTCCAGGCCACGCAGCTTGTCGAGGTCGACCATCCAGCCCTGGCCGATGGTCCGGTCCAGCAGCCCGCGTAAGCCCGGGTTGGACAGACCCATGAACCGGCGGGGCGTGACCCCGTTGGTCTTATTGCTGAACCGTTGCGGCCACATGTCGTGGAAATCCTTGAGAATGGTGGTCTTGACCAGTTCGGAGTGCATGGCCGCGACGCCGTTGACCGCGTGGCTCCCGACCGTTGCCAGGTGAGCCATCCGGATGCTGCGGTTCCCGCCCTCGCCGATCAGCGACATCCGGCGGATTCGCTCCTCGTCGCCGGGGAACTTCGCCCGCACTTCGTCGAGGAAGCGGCGATTGATCTCGTAGATGATCTCCAGGTGCCGCGGCAGAAACCGCTCGAACATCGCCAGCGGCCAGGTCTCCAGCGCCTCGGGAAGCAGGGTGTGGTTGGTGTAACCGAACGTGGCCACGGTGATTCGCCAGGCGTCGTCCCAGCCGAGATCGCGTTCGTCGACCAGCAGCCGCATCAGTTCGGCGACCGCGATCGAGGGATGGGTGTCGTTGAGCTGCACAGCAACCCGGTTGGGCAGCTCATGGGCGGTGAGTCCGGCGAACTGCTCGAGCAGGCGCAGGATGTCCTGCAGCGAGCAGGATACGAAGAAGTACTGTTGTAGCAGCCGCAGTTGTTTGCCGACCTCCGGCTCGTCGTTGGGGTACAGCACCTTGGTGACGTTCTCGGAGACCACCTGGTCCTCGACTGCGCGGTAGTAGTCGCCGGCGTTGAAGGCGTCCAGGGCCAGGGCGTTGACGGCGTTGGCGCTCCACAGCGTCAGGGTGTTGCAGGTGTTCACGCCGTAGCCCTGAATCGGGGTTCCGTAGTAAACACCCTTGACGACCCGCTCGGGCACCCAGCGCACCCGTCGCTCGCCGGCATCGTCGGTGTAGCGCTCGGTGCTGCCGCCCCAGCCGACCTGATAGTTCAATTCCGGCTTGGCGATCTCCCACGGATTACCCGAGGCAAGCCAGTTATCGGTCCGCTCCACCTGCCAGCCATCCCGGATCTCCTGGTCGAAGATGCCGAACTCGTACCGGATGCCGTAACCGATGGCCGGACGCTGCAAAGTGGCCAGCGACTCCAGATAGCAGGCCGCCAGCCGGCCCAGCCCGCCGTTGCCCAGCCCGGGCTCCTCCTCGCAGGCCAGCACCTCGTCGAAGTCCTGGCCCAACTCGGCCAGCGCTGTGCGGGCCTCCTCCTCGATATGCAGGTTGAGCAGGTTGTTGCCCAGGTGCGGCCCCAACAGGAACTCCGCGGACAGATAAACGGCCACCTTGCGGGACAGATCCAGGTAGGTCTGGGTCGTCTCGGTCCAACGCTTCTGCATGCGGTCACGTACGGCCAGCGCCAGGGCGTGGTAGTAGTGCTGGGGCTGCAGCAACTGGAACGGCCGGCCCAGGGTGTAGCGCAGGTGATCCTCGATCGCCTGCCGCAGCGCGGGTGCGCTCATACCGGTCCGGACGTCATCGGCGCTGGGGCAGTCGGGGGGTTCCGCAGCCGGTGAGGTGCCGATGATGTCGCTCATGAAATGTGCTCCCCGAGGGTTCGAAGCCCGTAGTGTGCTGCGAGTATGGCACCGCGACAACGGTTCCCGCGTGCGGTTCGGGTAACTCCCAGGTGAACTGTTGACCGCGGTAGTCTCAGGCGATGCCGCGCCGACCGGTCACCGTACTGGGCACGTTACTGGGTGCCGCGTTGCTCGTGCTGGCCTCGGCGCTACCGGCCTGGGCGGCCCAGTCGATCACCCTCACCTGGGTCCGGCACGCGCAGTCGACGGCCAACGCCGCCGGGATCATCGACACCACCGTTCCGGGCCCCGGGCTAACCGCGCTCGGCGAGTCGCAGGCCCAGGCCATCGCCGAAGCGCTGAAGGCGAATGCCTACGACGGGATCTTCGTCTCCGACATGGTTCGGACCCAGTTGACCGCGGCCCCTCTGGCCGCCGGCCTAGGCATCACCCCGATCGTCCTGCCCGGCCTGCACGAGATCAACGCGGGCATCTTCGAGGGCCGAGGTGGCCTGCTGGCCGGAATCGGTTACGCCCTGCCGCCAGCGTCCTGGGTCCTCGGTGGCCGGTTCGTCCCGGTCCTGGGCGGGGAGAACGGCAACCGGTTCCAGGCCCGCGTCGAACATGCCCTCGCGCAGATCTACGCCACCGGTGACACCAACCCGATCGCCTTCTCCCACGGCGCCACGATCATGGCGTGGACGCTGATGAACGTCGCCAACCCGGATCTGCTTCTCGCGCTGACCCATCCGCTCGGTAACACCGCGGTGGTCGAGGTCACCGGAAACCCGGAGGACGGTTGGACGCTGCACAGCTGGGACGGTGTCGCGGTCGATCCCGACCCGGGACTGCTGAACAGATTGTTCGTCGGCGTCCGTGAAGTGCTGGTGGCCCCGCAGACCGCGTTGTACGACCTGTGCCAGACGGTTCGGGCTGGCGGGTCGGTCCCCGACCCGGCCCCCTCGGTCCGTCGGTCGGCGCCGGTGCATCCGGTGGCGGCAACGGTGCCGGTTACCACCGATCCGCCCGGGCTGCCGACCGTCGACCCCGCCGAGGCGGCGTCCATCGCCGTTCCGGCCGGCACCCGTCGCGGGACCGTGCCCCGCATGGTGCCGCAATCGACGGCGGCCCAGTCCGCCCCGGCGGCGACGTCCCGGTCCACGATTGTCAAGGATCGGCCGGCAGTCGGCCCGCGCAAGGGCGTCCGGACGCACGCATCGGCCCGGGGGGCCGCCTGACCCCGCCGCTGCCCCGACGCACCTTCCTGATCGGCGTGGCCGCGGCAGCCGCCCTGCCGGGATGCGCGGGCAGGCCCGAACCACTGCCGCCCGGCGACCGTGACGTCGACGTCATTGTCGTGGGCGCCGGTATCGCCGGCTTGGCGGCCGCGCACGTGATCACCGCCACCGGGCGCAGTTGCGCGGTTCTGGAAGCCCGTGACCGGGTCGGCGGACGAATCTGGACCTCGACGTCCTGGCCGGACCTACCGGTGGACCTCGGCGCCTCGTGGATCCACGGATCCGACGGCAACCCGGTCTACCGGGAGGCAGACCGGTTGGGCATCCCCACCACGGCTTTCGACGTCGGCTCATCCGACGGCTCCGGCTCCTACGTGCTGTACTCCGCCGACGGGCTCCGCATCGACGAGGACCCGATCGAGAAGCGCGTCGACGCCGTGATCCGGGGTCTGGAGCGAGTTGCGGACACCGGGGACGCCGGACGCATCGCCATGCGTGCCGGTCTCGACGAATTGCCGCCGCGGCTGCGCGATCTGGCCCGGCAACCCGAGGTCGCGGCGGCGCTTGTCGAGTACGCCGGAGACTTCGGCGCAACCACCGACGACCTGGCGCTGAGCGCGTTGTCCGAGGAAGATTCCTTCCCGGGTGCCCAACGGGTGTTTCCGGCCGGATACGGCCAACTCGCCGAACGGCTGGCCGCAGACCTCCCGGTGCGCACGGGTGTGCCGGTGACCGATATCACGCTGGCACCCGGCGGCCCGGTCGTCGTCAACGCCGGCCCGGAACAGTGGCGGGCCGCCAAAGTCATCCTCACCGCGTCGCTGGGGGTCCTCAAGAGCGGCGCGATCCGCTTCGACCCGCCGCTGCCTGCCGCGCATGCGCGGGCGATCGGGGCCCTCGGCATGGGCCGCTTCGAGAAACTCATCCTGAGGTTCGCCGAGGCCTTCTGGGACGATGTCGATCAGATTCAGGTGGTGGGGCAGCCCGGGGCCCCCTTCACCGGCTGGTACAACCTGAACCGGGTGACCGGCCGGCCCGCCCTGATGGCACTCAACGGCGGCGCTGCGGCGGGCGCTGCCGCTCTGCCGGTGCCGCAGCAGACCGCTGCGGCGGCCGACCTGCTGGCCCGGATTTATCCTGGGCTCTTTCAGCCGCCGCTGGCCGCTCAGGCGTCGAACTGGTGGGCCGACGAATTCAGCCGGGGCTCGTATTCGTTCACCGCTGTCGGCTCCGGGGAGGACGACCGGATTGCCCTGGCCGAGCCGATCGAGGACCGGCTGTGGCTGGCGGGTGAGGCAGCGCACCCGACCCGGCATTCGACCGTGCACGGTGCCTTTGCCAGCGGTGTGGAGGCTGCCCGGCAGGTGTGCGCCTAGCCTCGGTTACGGTCAACTGTCAGAATTATCCAGGCTCCTCCCAACCCTGCCGGTAGATGAGTGAGGACACAGCAGTGCTTCGACGGATCGCCCGACTCGGGATCGCCGCGCCGCGACGGGTTATCGGAATCGCCGTCCTGTTGATGGTCGTTATCGGCGCGTTCGGGACCACGGTTGCCGACAAGCTCTCACCCAGCGGGTTCCAGGATCCGAATGCCGAGTCGTCGCGGGTGGCGAAACTGCTCACCGAGAAATTCGGGCGGGGCGACGTTCCGCTGGTGATCGTTGTCACCGCACCCGATCGCTACGACAGCCCGCAAGCCCGTGCGGTGGCAATGGACGCCATCGACATTCTGGAGGCCTCCGGTCATGTCGCGACCGTCACGTCGGCCTGGACGGCCCCGCCGCCGGCCGCGTCGGCGCTGGTCAGTGCCGATAAGAGGTCGGGACTCATCGTCACCGGGATCGTCGGCCCCGAGAGCCGGCAACAGGCCTACACCAAGGAGCTCGCCGATGCGATAGCCGGTGAACGCGACGGTGTCGCGGTCCGCGCCGGCGGCGCCGCGATGGTGAATCTGCAGGTCACCGAGCAGTCGAAGCGGGATCTGCTGCTGCTGGAGGCGATCGTCATCCCACTCAGCTTCCTGGTGCTGATCTGGGTGTTCGGCGGGCTGTTCGCCGCGGCACTACCGATCGTCGTCGGGGTGATGGCGATCCTTGGGGCGCTGGCCGTGTTGCGCACCGTGACCTTCTTCACCGAGGTGTCGATCTTCGCGCTGAACCTCACGACCGCGATGGGTCTGGCACTGGCCATTGACTACACGCTGCTGATGATCAGCCGCTACCGCGAGGAACTCGCCGAGGGCCACAGCAGGGAGCAGGCGATCGCCACCACGATGGCCACCGCGGGCCGAACGGTGTTGTTCTCGGCCGTCATCGTCGCCCTGTCGATGGCGGTGATGGTGTTGTTCCCGATGAACTTCCTGCGGTCGTTCGCCTATGCCGGGGTGGCGACCGTCGCCTTCGCAGCGGTGGCGGCCATCATTGTCACGCCCGCGGCAATCATGCTGCTCGGCGACCGGATTGACGCCCTCGACGTGCGCCGCGCGCTGCGCCGGATGCTGGGCAGGCCGGAACCCACCCCGCAGCCGATCGAGCGGCAGTTCTGGTACCGCTCAACGAAATTCGTAACCCGGCACGCCGTACCGATCGGCCTGGCGGTGGTGGTTCTGCTGGGCGTGCTGGGCGCCCCGTTCTTCGGGGTGCGGCCGGGTTTCCCCGATGACCGGGTGCTGCCGAAGTCGGCGTCCGCGCACGAGGTCGGCGACCTGCTGCGAGCGGACTTCGCCATCGACTCCGACTCCGAGGTGCCCATCGTCATCACCGACTCCGTCGGATTGGACCGCGCCGACGTCGATCGCTACGCGGCCGGGCTGTCCCGGGTCCCCGATGTGGACTCGGTGTCGGCACCCAGTGGCACCTTCGTGGGTGGCGATCTGGTCGGTCCGCCGGTGGCCTCCACCGGCGAGTCCTCCGGCAGTACCCTGCTGACCGTCGGCACCTCGCTGCCGCTCTTCTCGGAGAGTTCCGAAACCCAGCTTGGCCGAATGCATGCTGTGCCCGCCCCCGGCGACCGGACCGTCGAGTTCGGCGGCCTGGCCCAGACCAACCGCGACAGCGTCGACGCCATCACGTCGCGACTTCCGTTGGTGCTGGGTCTGATCGCCACGATCATGCTGGTGTTGCTGTTCCTGCTGACCGGCAGCGTGGTGCTCCCGATCAAGGCGTTGATCCTCAACATGCTGTCGCTCAGCGCGGCGTTCGGGGCAATGGTGTGGATCTTCCAGGACGGAAACCTCGGTGGCCTGGGCACCACGGCGACCGGGACCCTGGTGGCCAATATGCCGGTGTTGCTGTTCTGCGTCGCGTTCGGGCTGTCGATGGACTACGAGGTGTTCCTGGTGTCCCGGATCCGGGAGTTCTGGCTTGCCAGTGGAGCGTCGGGCCGGGCGCGGACCAGCGCCGACAACGACGAGAGCGTGGCGCTCGGCCTGGCCCATACCGGCCGGGTCATCACCGCCGCGGCGCTGATCATGGCGATCTCCTTCGCGGCGTTGATCGCGGCCCAGGTGGCCATCATGCGGCTGTTCGGGGTGGGGCTGACCCTGGCGATCCTCGTCGACGCCACCCTGGTGCGGGTGGTGCTGGTGCCGGCGTTCATGCACGTGATGGGCCGGTGGAACTGGTGGGCGCCGAAGCCGCTGGCGCGGATTCATGACCGGTTGGGGATCAGCGAGTCGGGCAGCCGGGCGCGCCCATAGTCTTTGTGGCCAAAGCCGTTGTGCCGCAGGTACGTCTAGCCGAGGTAGTCGGACTCCAGAACCAGGTCCGGCATCAGTGACTGGTACTCGACGTGGGTGTGGTGTTCGACGGTGCGCCAGTGCCTGCCCTGCTGTTCGCGCATATAGGCGCGGTATTTGGGCGATCCGGGAAAGCCGACGTTGTCGGCCACCACGACGGCGCCCCGACGCAGCCAGCCGCGGTCGACGATGGCGAGCAGGTCGGTGAGGTAGGCGTTCTTGTCGTGATCGATGAACAGGAAGTCCAGTGTTCCGGCCGAAACGCCGTGCTCGGAAGCCAGCACATCGAGGGTGTGTCCGCCGTCGCCGATCGTCCCGACCACGCAGGTGATCCGGTCGGCGACGCCGGCATGCTGCCAGATACGTCGCGCCACATCGGCATTGGCGGCGGACAGTTCCACCGAGACGATCCGCGCCGATGGCGCGACGGCGGCCATCCGCAGCGCGCTGTAACCGCAGTAGGTGCCCAATTCCACGGCCAGCCGCGGATCCGATCGCCGGACAGCGGCATCGAGCAGTCTGCCCTTCTCGTCGCCGATGTTGACCAGAAAGGATTTCTCGTAGGCGAACTCGTCGATCTTCGCCAGGACGTCGCCGATGTCCCCGCGACGGGCGTTGGTCACCACATGATCTGCGGCGGCGGATTCCCGGCCGTCGCCCAACTGGCCCGTCGTGTTGAACTTCCGGATTCCGATCCCGGCGCGCAGCACCGACCAGCGCAGCATCGGAAACCTGGTGCGTAATCCCATACGGCTACGCTACGGCAGTAACAGGGGTGAAGATGGCGCTGCGGCGCGGAGGTTCGGTGAGGTCGATGGAGCCGATTGGCGAGGTCCGCGGCGGCGGCCGGCGGAAGGCCCTGGCGCTGAGCTACGGACTGGTCTGTCACGTGTCCTTCCTGCTCGGTGTGCTGACCATGATGGTCGCGATGTTCTTCGGGATGAGTCGGTCACTGGGTACCGTGCCCCCGCCGTGGAACTGGGTCGCCAACGTCGCCCTGCTCGTCCAGTTCCCGGTCGTCCATTCGCTGTTGCTGACCGCCCGGGGCCGAGCCCTGCTCGGCCGGTTGGCACCATTGGGCGCCGGGTCCACCCTGTCGGCGACGACCTATGCCACCATCGCCGCACTCCAGGTCTTCGCGCTCTTCGCGTTCTGGTCGCCGACCGGAACGATCTGGTGGCAGGCCAGTGGGGTGACCCTGGCGCTGATGGTCGCGGCCTACTCGGCGTCGTGGTTATTGCTCGGCAAGTCGATGGCCGACGCCGGATTGAGCCTGCAGACCGGCAGCCTGGGATGGGTTGCGCTGTATCGGGGCCGTAAGCCGGTCTACCCGCCGATGCCCCGAACGGGTCTGTTCCGGGTCACCCGCCAGCCGATCTACGTGGCTTTCGCCCTGACCCTGTGGACCGTGCCGACCTGGACCCCCGACCAACTTGTCCTCGCCGTGACGTTCACGGCGTATTGCTTGTTCGCCCCGCGGTTCAAGGAGGCGCGATTCCGGCGAATCTACGGCTCGGCGTTCGACGACTATGCCCGCACCGTGCCGTACTGGTTGCCATGGCCGCGGCCGCGGAATCGGCGGGCCCCATCCGAGTTGCCGTCGTCGGAGGTTGGACCAAACGTCACCCCCTAGTCACCGGTCCGAACGTGCCATTGGGGCACGTCGAAGGCATACTTGACTTGTGACGAGCAAATCCGGGTCCATTTCCGTGCCGCCCGTCAGTGTCATCGCTGGCGTCCAGGGGGCGCTGCCTCCCAACCGCTTCAGCCAGGGTGATATCGCCGATGCCTTCCTGGCGATGCCGGGTTTCGCCGAGCACGAGGATCTCGTGCGGGGGCTGTACCGGGCTGCCAAGGTCGGCCATCGCAACTTCGTTCTGCCGTTGGACGGCTATATCGACCTGCGCGATTTCGGTGAGGCCAACGATCTCTATATCGAAAACGCCGTCGAACTGGGGTGTGCCGCGGTGTCGGCCGCACTGGACGAAGCAGGATTGACCGCCGCCGACGTCGACCTGATCATGTCGACGACGGTGACCGGCGTGATGGTGCCCTCGGTGGAGGCGCGGGTGGCAACCCGGCTGGGGATGCGGCCGGACGTACGCCGGGTACCGATGTTCGGCCTCGGCTGTGTGGCCGGGGCAGCCGGTGTGGCCCGGGTGCACGACTACCTGCGCGGCGCACCGGACGGCGTCGCCGTGCTGTTGTCGGTGGAGTTGTGTTCGATGACCTTCACCGCGGTCAAGCCCACCATCGCCAGCCTGGTGGGCACGGCTTTGTTCGGTGACGGCGCTGCAGCGGTGGTCGCGGTCGGTGAGCGTCGCGCCCTCGAGATCGAAGCGCGCGGGCCCGCCGTCATCGATTCCCGCAGCCACCTCTATCCCGACACTCTTCGCACCATGGGTTGGGATATCGGCTCCACCGGTTTCGAGTTGGTGCTCTCAGCGGACGTACCCGAGGTGGTCAGCAAGTATCTGCGCGATGACGTCACCGGATTTCTCACCGACCATGACCTGGACATCGACGATATCGGCACCTGGGTGAGCCATCCGGGCGGGCCGAAGGTGATCGAGGCCATCGTCTCGAGCCTGGACCTGCCGGACGGCGCTCTGGAACTCACCTGGCGCTCGCTGGCCGATGTCGGCAACCTGTCGTCGTCGTCGGTGCTTCATGTGCTGCGCGACACCATCGCCAAGGGACCGGCCGCCGGCCCGGGCGTGATGATGGCGATGGGGCCCGGTTTCTGTTCGGAACTGGTGCTGCTGCAGTGGCACTGAGCTGGTACACGCTGCTGGTCGCCGGGGTCGCCGCCGAACGGGGTGCTGAACTCGTGGTCGCCAGGCGCAATCTGGCCTGGAGTCGTGCGCGCGGCGGCATCGAGGTCGGGTTCGGCCACTACCCGGTGATGGTGCTCCTGCATACCGGTCTGCTGGTGGGGTGCGTCGCCGAGGTCGCCCTGTTGGACCGGCCATTCCTGCCCTGGCTGGGCTGGAGCATGCTGGCCGTTCTGGTTGCGGCGCAGGCGCTTCGGTGGTGGTGCATCGCCACCCTGGGCCCACGCTGGAACACCCGGGTGGTTGTCATACCGGGCGCCCCACGTATCACCGGAGGTCCCTACCGATACTTCAGCCACCCCAACTATGTCGCCGTGGTGGCAGAAGGCGTGGCTCTACCGTTGGTGCACACCGCATGGCTGACCGCGTGCGTGTTCACCGTGCTCAATGCCGCCCTGCTGACCGCGCGGATCCGCACCGAGAACGCAGCTTTGGAGCGATTGTCGTGACTGACCTGATCATCGCCGGCGCCGGTCCGGCCGGCCTGGCCACCGCCACCTTCGCGGCGCGGGCGGGCCTGGATACCGTGGTCATCGACCGCCGCCGCGGCCCGATCGACAAGGCCTGCGGCGAGGGACTGATGCCGCACACCATCAGCCAACTGCAGAAGCTCGGAGTTTCCCTGCACGGCAGGCCTTTTCGCGGTATCACCTACCTGGACAGCCACCGCCGGGCCGAGGCGGATTTCCGCTCCGGGAAGGGTATGGGCGTGCGCCGCACCGCACTGTCCGAAGCCCTACATGACGCCGCCGCCGACGCCGGGGCTCGGATCGTCCACGGCGATATCGGGCCGATCAGCCAGGATGCCGACTCGGTGCGCTGCGGAGACCTGCGGGGCCGCTATCTGGCTGCCGCCGACGGTTTACATTCGCCGATCCGGCGGGCGCTGGGACTGAACCGGCCGGTCCGGGGCCGCCGGCGTTGGGGGATACGCCGCCATGTCGCGATCGCCCCCTGGGGCGACACCGTCGAGGTGTACTGGGCGGGTGCCACCGAGGCCTATGTCACCCCGGTTTCTGATGACTGCGTCGGGGTGGCGATCCTTACCTCTTCGCAGGGCAAGTTCGACGAACACCTAGCCGAATTCCCCGCTCTGGCATCGCGATTGGCCGGTGCACCGGCCTGCTCGGCGGACCGGGCGGCTGGGCCGTTGCGGCAACGGGTACGCAGCAGGACCGCTGGCCGGGTGATGCTCGTCGGCGACGCCGCCGGGTACGTCGACGCGCTCACCGGTGAGGGACTGGGTATCGCGTTCGGCGGTGCGGAACTTCTGGTCGAAAACGTCCTGGCAGGCACGCCGCAAGACTACGACCGGCAGTGGCGGCAGATGTCGCGCCGCTATCGGTTGATGACCGCCGGATTGCTGGCGGCCAGCGAGCTGGCTCCCGTGCGGGCGATGATCGTTCCGGCCGCCGCTGCGCTGCCGCTGGCATTCCGTGGCATCGTCAACCTGCTGGCAACCTAGACGGCCACCCGGATCGGACCATGACCGAGCACAGCGGACTGGCGTCTGCGCTGGAGAACAGCCCCGCGCAGGTGAGATTGCGCGCCGACGGACTCGCGGCGATGGCGCTGTTCGAGGACTGCGCTCCCGAACAGTTGCAGGCACTGGCCGAACGGTTGCGGCCGGTGCGGGCCGAATCCGGACAGGTGCTGATGCGCCAGGGTGAGCAGGCGGTGTCCTTCATCCTGATCCATTCCGGGGGAGCCGAGGTCAGCCACACCGGCGACGACGGGGGGTTGGTGCTCGATTCGGTCGGTGCGGGAGTGATCGTGGGGGAAATCGCCCTGCTACGCAACAAGCCACGGACCGCCACGGTCACCGCCATCGACGCATTGTCCGGCTACCTCGGGGATGAGAAGGCCTTCGGTGTGATGGCTGACCTGCCGGGGGTCAGCGAGCGGTTGCTGCGCACCGTCCGGCAGCGGCTGGCGGCATTCATCAACCCCATTGAGGTCCAGTTCGCCGGTGGTGAACTGATGCTGCGCCCGGTGCTTCCCGGTGACAGCGAGCGATCCAATCACCCGACGGTGGAATTCTCCAGCGAAACCCTCTACCGCCGCTTCATGTCCACCCGCGCGCCGAGTCCGGCCCTGATGAACTACCTGTTCCAGGTGGACTACGTGGACCATTTCGTGTGGGTTCTCGTCGACGGGCCGGACGGACCGGTGGTCGCCGACGTGCGGTTCGTTCGCGACGTGGAGAATCCGGCGGTCGCCGAGATCGCCTTCATCGTCGCCGACGACTACCAGGGCCGCGGAATCGGAAGCTTCCTGATGGATGCGCTGACCATCGCCGCGCGGGTCGGTGGGGTGCAACGGTTCACGGCCCGGCTACTGGCCGAGAATATGGCGATGCGCAGCATTCTGGACCGGTTCGGCGCGCAGTGGGCGCGTGAAGAACCCGGAGTGGTGACAACCGAATTCGAGGTGCCGGCCCTGGACCGGCTGCGCATCGACCCGACTCTGGCAGAGGGCATCCGGGCCATGGCGCGTCAGGTGGTGCGGGCCTCCGTCAATTGAGCTTCCGTCAATTGAGCTTCCGTAAATTGAGCGGGTCGCCCGGTCAGGCGGTGACGGTGGTGTCGGCCTGGATCACCCGGCAGGTTCTGCAGCAGCCCGGGGGCGTACTCGAGAATCTTGGCCGCTTCGACGTCGCCGGTCGGGGCGTCGGGGTCGCCCTGCTGCACTGCGGGCTCGATGCCTCGGCCGCGACGGATGTCGTCGCCCCCGCGGTTTCGGTCTTGGTTGCCCCACATCCGACAAGAGCGACGGCGAGCGTTACCGCTGACAGTACGACTCCCAACGGCTTCGTGTTCATCGAGTGAGACCTCCCTTGTCGCCGCGGTCACAGACGTCGTGACCGAGCCGGCCTAAGCGAATCGGGGGTGAGCCCGTCGGGCGGTGCAGGAGCGGTACCGTGGGGTGATGCGTAAGTTGCTAATGGGCACCGGACTTGCCACCGCGGCCGCTGCCGTCGTCGGCAGTGTGGCGAGCCGGGACGGTGTGCAGGGCTGGTACACGAAAGTCCGCAAACCCGGCTATGTTCCGCCGAACGCGGTGTTCCCGATCGCCTGGACCGCGTTGTACGTCGATATCGCCGCCACCTCCGCGGCGGCGATCGACCGGTTCCGCGCCGACGGCGAGGACGCCAAGGCCCGCGGTTACATCGCGGCGCTGGGGGCGAACCTCGTTCTCAACGCGGGGTGGAGTTGGGTCTTCTTCAAACGGAACAAGCTCGGCCCATCGGTGGTGGCGGCCGCCGCGCTGGCGGTCAGCAGTGCCGACCTGGCCCGCCGGGCCGCCGACGCCGACCCCAAGCTCGGTGCGGCGCTGACGCCCTACCCGCTGTGGTGCGGGTTCGCGACCGTGTTATCCGGGGATATCTGGCGGCTCAACCGCTGACTGTGCGCCGATGGATGGCGGTAGCGGTAGCGGCGGTCGCGCCGGCGGCCTGCGGGTCGCCAGCGGAGCGTTCGCTACCGGCTGTCCAGTCGGCGCCGACGGTGGTGAACCAGGCCAATATCGTCCGGGTCCGCTCGGCGTTGCCGGACGGCTACGAGGTCGGCGATCTCCGGGGGCCCATGAGTGCCGCGGCATTGTGGGGGTTCGGGTCCGGATGGACGGCGGACCCGCCGCAGTGCGCGGCGTTGGCCGACCCCGCGCCCACTGACCAAAGCGCCCGCGGTCTCTCGGCGTCCGGCTCGGGGGGAACTCTCTTCGTCGTGGTGGCGACCGCCCCCGCCGGCGCCCCCGAACCTGAGATGTTGGACCAATGCGGGCGCTGGGCAATGAGGTTCGGCCACACCGCCGCCGAGGTGACCCGTACCGAGGGGCCCGTCATCGAAGGCGCCCAGACCATCGCCTGGCGGGCGCGGGCCCGGACGGTGGTCGAAGCCGGCAGCGAGACCACGGCCGACGCCTGGACAGCGATCGCCTACTTCGACCGCCACGTCGCCTTCGTCACGCTGGTCACCGATCCGGGATCTTCGGAACCGCCGCTGCAATCCGGGTTCGCGGCGGGCCTGCTCGACACCACCGTGGCGACCCTGCTCCGCTGAGAACCTCGGGTAGATTGGCGCCGGTGCTGATCCGCAATGTGGCCGGGGTGCTGCTGTGCGCCGGTTCGCTGGCGGCCTGCCGCGCCGAAGCCCCAGCCGCGGATATCGCCGGGATCACCGAACTCAAGGCGAGTTTCGGGCCGCAGTTCTCCGTCACCGAGGTGGCCCCGACCGGAATCGACCCCAGATTCCTGACCGGTCAGAAGCTGCCGGAGGGTGTGACCTTCGAGCCCGCCGAGTGTGCCCAGTTCGCTGCCGGACAACTGGTTCCGACCGGCACCGAGGGCAATATGGCGGCGGTTTCGGCGGAGGGCGAGGGTAATCGCTTCATCGTCATCGCCGTGCAGACCAATGAGGCGGTCCCGGTCACCGAACCGGGACCGAACTGCCGCAAGGTGGCCTTCGGCGGCGGCGTCGTCCGCGGCACCGTGGAGGCGGTCGAGGTGCCAACGATCGAGGGGGCCGAGACGATCGGGGTGCACCGGGTGGTGCAGACCGTCGCCGACGGAAAGCCCCGCACCGGCGAGGTCTTCAACTACTCCGCGCACTTCGGCGACTACCAGGTGATCGTCTCGGCCAATCCGCTTGTGCTGCCTGGCAAGCCGCCGGTTCCGGTCAACACCCAGCGGGCCCGCGACCTTCTCATCGCAGGGGTTAACGCGATCCGGCGCTGACCGTCGGCATCATCGGACGTCCGGTCAGCGCACGCCGCGCGGGCGGAACTGGATGCTGATCCGTGGCCCGATCGGTGTGGCCGTCTTGGGAACCGCGTGCTCCCAGGTGCGCTGGCAGGACCCGCCCATGACCAACAGGTCGCCGTGGGACTGTGGCAGTCGCAGCGACGGCCCCCCGCCACGCGGGCGCATCGCGAAAAGTCTGGTTGCGCCGAGGCTGACGATCGCGATCATGGTGTCCTCGCTGCTGCTGCGGCCTGCCCCCGAGTCGACGATGCCACCGGAGGACGAGGTGGGGGAGGAGCGAGGGAGTCCAACGCGATCGCCGTGCCAGGCCACGCTGTCGGAGCCGTCCCGGTACAGGCAGAAACCGGCGGTGGTGAACGGCTCGCCGAGTTCGCCGGCGTAGATGTCGTTGAGGCGCCGGCGCAACCGGGTCACCGCCGGGTGCGGGGCCGGGGCGGCGGTCAGGTCGTAGAAGTTCACCAGCCGGGGCACATCGAGCACCCGGTCGTACATCTGCCGGCGTTCCGCACGCCACGGAACCGCGGTGAGCAGGTCGTCGAAGAGCCAGTCGGGATCCTCCACCCAGCCCGACCGCATCTCGACCCAGGCACCGGAACCCAGATCGCGCCGCTCGCTGTGGTCGAACAACGAGCCCTGAACCGCCACGGACACCCCATCAGGGTATCGCACAAACATTCGAACGATCTCGGTTTTGCCGCCCCGGGCGTTACGGTGCTAGCCGTGACCGCAACCGGGCTCGGCGTCGACTCCGAGGTCGGCAGGCTGCGGACGGTCATCTTGCACCGGCCCGGCGTCGAATTGAAGCGGCTGACGCCCCGCAACAACGATGCGCTGCTCTTCGACGGACTGCCCTGGGTGACCCGGGCGCAGCAGGAGCACGACGCTTTCGCCGCGCTGCTCCGGTCCAGGGGCGTCGAGGTATTGCTGCTCTCGGACCTGCTCGCCGAGGCGCTGGCCAGCGGGGCGGCCCGGATTCATGGAATCGCCGCGGCGGTCGACAGCAGGCGGCTGGGGCGTCCCCTGGCTCAGGAGCTTTCGGCCTATCTTCGTGGCTTGGGGGCCGACGAGCTGGCGCGTGTGCTGATGGCCGGGATGACGTTCACCGAACTGCCGTTCGGCCCGCGGGGGGAGCACTCCCTGGTGCGCCGGATGCACCACGGCGGCGACTTCGTGATCGACCCGCTGCCCAACCTGATGTTCACCCGTGATTCGTCTTTCTGGATCGGCTCGCGATTCGCGATCACCTCGCTGGCGCTGCCGGCCCGCATGCGGGAGACCTCGCTGACCGACCTGATCTACGCCCACCATCCGCGCTTCCTCGGCGTGCAGCGGGCCTACGAGTCGCGCAGCGCGCCGGTGGAGGGTGGCGATGTGCTGCTGCTGGGCTCCGGGGTGGTCGCCGTCGGGGTGGGCGAGCGCACCACGGCTGCGGGTGCGGAAGCGTTGGCGCGCAGCCTGTTCGACGACGACCTGGCGCATACCGTGCTGGCCGTCCCGATCGCCCAGCAGCGCGCGACCATGCATCTTGACACCGTCTGCACCATGGTCGACGTCGACGCGGTGGTGATGTACCCGGCGGTGCGAGAGACGCTGTCGGCCTTCGCCATCCGGCGTACCCCCGACGGGGTGCGGATCCTCGACGAGCAGCCGTTCGTCGTCGCTGCCGCGGCGGCGATGGGTATCGACCGATTACGGGTGGTCGACACCGGACTGGATCCGGTGACCGCCGAACGCGAGCAGTGGGATGACGGCAACAACACCCTGGCATTGGCACCCGGAGTGGTGGTGGCCTACGAGCGCAACACCGAAACCAATGCCCGGCTGACCGACGCGGGTGTCGAGGTGCTGACGATCGCGGCGGCCGAACTGGGCACCGGCCGCGGCGGTCCGCGCTGTATGTCCTGCCCGGCTGCCCGCGACCCGCTCTGACGGCAGTCCCGTGCAGGGATCAACGCCAACTTGGCAGCCACATCTGCATATTCCAGGTGGACTGCGAAACGGGGATCCCGGTCAGGACCGGGAACAACCACGCGAAGTTCGTGAGCGCCAGGGCCAGGTACATGCTGACGACCATCATGCCCAGCGTGCGGCGCTCCGGATCACGGCTCGGTTTGTAGAGGATGTCGCCGAGGATCAGCGCGATCGCCATCATCAGGAACGGCGCCAGGGGTACTGAGTAGAAGAAGTACATCTGCCGGTCGGCGTTGACCAGCCACGGCAGCCACCCTGCGAGATAGCCGGTCAGCACCACCGCATAACGCCAGTCCCGTCGCACCAACGTCCGCCACATCGCGTACCCCAACACCGGCACCGCCACGAACCACATCACCGGGGTACCGACCAGCATGACGGCCTTGACGCAGGAGTTCGCCCCGCAACCCGGTACGTCCTGGTTGTCGATGGCGTAGAGCACCGGGCGCAGCGACATCGGCCAGGTCCACGGTTTGGACTCCCACGGATGATGGTTACCGGCCGAGTTGGTCAGCGTGGAGTGGAAGTGAAACGCCTTGTAGGTGTAATGCCACAGCGACCGGATGGCATCGGGTGGCTGCCACCACTGCCGTTCGCCGATCGACTGTCCCACCTCGAAGCGATTGACCGCCGTCTCGGAGGCGAACCACGGCGCGTAAGCCAGCAGATACAGCGCCAGCGGAATCAGACCGAGCACGTAGGTGGCCGGGCCGAAGTCCCGGCGCAGCACCCCGGACCACGGCCGCGGCACCCGGTAAGCTCGCCGCGCCGCGACGTCCATGCCCAGCGACATCAGCCCGAAGAACGCGATGTAGTAGAGGCCGGACCATTTCGTCGCGAAGGCCAGGCCCAGCAGCACGCCGGCCCCGAATCGCCACCAGCGCACGCCAAGCCTTGGGCCCCAGGGGGTTTCGGCGATCCGGCCTTGGAGCAGTGCGACGTCCATCCGCTGCCGGACCTGGTCCCGGTCGACCATCAGGGCGCCGAACGCACCGACGACGAAGACCGTCATGAAGATGTCGAGCAGGGCGGTCCGGGAGGCGACGAAGCTGACGCCGTCGGCGATCACCAGCAGCCCGGCCGTGGCGCCGATCAGGGTGGAACGGCTGATCCGGCGCACGATCCGCATCACCAGTACCGCCAGGACCACACCGAACACCGCGCCGCTGAACCGCCAACCCAGCCCGGTGTAGCCGAACAGCGCCTCGCCGGCGGCGATCAGCTGTTTGCCCAGCGGGGGATGCACTACCAGGCCGAAGCCGGGGTTGTCCTCGACACCGTAGTTGTGCAGAAGTTGCCAGGCCTGCGGCGCGTAGTGCTTCTCGTCGAAGATCGGGGTGCCGGCATCGGTGGGGGAGCCGAGGTTCATGAACCGGGTCAACGCGGCGAGCGCGCCGATCACCGCCGTCGCAGCCCAGCCCTGCAGGCGGTCGACGGGTCCGAAGTCGGCGACCGGAACCAGCGGTCCGGGACTGATGACGGGGGCGGGGCGATCCGGCGCCTCGAGGTCGTCAGCCGTGATGGTCATCGCCGCCAATCGTAGGCTGTCGGCTGTGTCGCCCTCCACGTTGCCGCGGTCCGGCCCGCCCGAGTCCGCCGGCCGCCTGCTGCTCGGCGCCACCCCGCTCGGCGAGCCCCGCGACGCGTCGAAACGCCTGATCGATGCGCTGTCGGATGCCGACGTGGTGGCCGCCGAGGACACCCGCCGGGTGCGCGCGCTGGCGAAGTCGCTGGGTGTGACGATCGGCGGCAAGGTGGTCAGCCTGTTCGACCAGAACGAGGAGGCGCGGGTGCCCGCGCTCGTCGCCGAGATCGCTGCCGGGGCTATCGTGCTGGCCGTCAGCGACGCCGGTACGCCGCTCATCAACGACCCCGGCTACCGGCTGGTGACGGCATGCGTGGCAGCCGGGCTGACGGTGTCCTGCCTGCCCGGGCCGTCGGCGGTCACCACCGCGCTGGCTGTCTCGGGTCTGCCGACGGACCGGTTCTGCTTCGAGGGCTTCGCCCCGCGCAAACCGGGGGCGCGGCTGGGCTGGCTGGCCGGCCTAGCGGCTGAACCGCGGACCGTGGTCTTCTTCGAGTCGCCGCGTCGCCTGTCGGACTGTCTGCGCGACGCCTGTGCGCAGCTGGGGGGGCAACGACCGGTGGTGGTGTGTCGAGAGCTGACCAAGACTTACGAAGAGGTCCGCCGCGGGACCCTCTCGGAACTCGCGGAGTGGGCGGCCGGCGGAGTGCTCGGCGAGATCACCGTGGTGCTTGCCGGTGCCACCCCGGTGGCGGATCTCGACACGCTGCTGGCGAAGGTGGCGGAGTTGATCGAGAGCGGGATGCGGGTCAAGGACGCTTGCGCGACCGTCGTCGAGGCGTATCCGGGCGCACCCTCGCGCCGCGACCTCTACGAGGCCGTGCTGCGGTCACGCCCCGGCTCGGGGAATGCGGATTCGTGAACCGTCGCGGGCCCGAGGATCGGCGCCGCCTTGTGCAGACACTCCTGCCACTCCGCATCGGGATCGGAATCCGCGGTGATGCCGCCGCCCACACCCAGCACCGCACGGCCGTTCGCGTCGAATTCGACCGTACGGATCGCCACGTTGAGCTCCCAGCCGGCCAGCGGTGACGCCAGCCCGACCGTGCCGCAGTAAACGCCCCGCCGCTGCCGCTCCCACTGCTCAAGTCGGTGCCGGGCGCGGGTCTTCGGTGTCCCGGTCACCGACGCCGGCGGGAAGGTGGCATCCAGCACGGCCGACATCGGCAGGCTTGCCGGCACCCGCGCCGACACCGTAGAGACCAGGTGCCAGACCCCCGGAGCGCGGCGTACAGCCAGCAGTTCCGGCACGGTGACCGATCCGGTATGCGCCACCCGGCCAAGGTCGTTGCGGACGAGGTCGACGATCATGATGTTCTCCGCGACATCCTTGACCGAGGCACGCAACTCCTCAGGATCGGCGTGCAGGGGGAGGGTGCCCTTGATCGGACTCGAGCGCACCTCCTCGCCGACGCGGCGCAGGAAGAGTTCCGGCGACAGTGACGCCACCGCCCCCCACCGACCTTCCAGATAGGCGGCCCGCGCAGGCGTGGTCCGGGTCACGGCATCGGCGAAGAAATGCAGCGGCGGGCCTTTGACGGTGCCGGTGAACTGGGTGCACACACAGGCCTGGTAGACCTCGCCGGCGCGGATCGCCTCCAGGCAGGACAGTACGGTGGAGCGATGCTGCGCGGAATCGGGCATGCGCCAGTCGATCTCGCAATGCCCAATCGGTGGAGCGGCCGACAGGGTGGGAGTCAGCCAGTCGGGAGGCATTGCACCGGAGAGACTTTCGTACCACCAGCACCCGTCGGGGTCCAGTCGCAGCACGCAGTCCGTCCACCCGCCGGCGGCCTCCGGGATCCGCGGGGCCGCGCCGTCGGCCCCGCGATCCGGATAGGACAGATAGCCGATCCAGCCGCCGCCGACGGCATCGGCGGTGGTGCCGGAGCCCGGCGCGACGTCGAACACCGCGGCTGGGTCGAGCGGTTCGACGTCGACGCTCGGGGCGATCACAGCGCGGGATCCGAACCACTCGCCGATCAGCGCGGCCGGTGGTGGCAGACCGCGGCGACGTGCGCCGGCGTCCACTCGGCGCAGGACGTCGACGGCCGAGCCCAGATCCCCGAGCCGCTCGGTCAGCATCGGACTAGCTTGCGTCCTTGCGCGAGCAGACGCAAAGTCCCCCGACACGCCGCGCGACTGGGCGACTTTGTGTCTGCTCGCGGGGAGCGGGGAGCGGGGAGCGGGGAGCGGGGAGCCGGGTCAGCGGCTGATCCGCCGGGCCACCGTTGCCGAGGTCAGCTTCTCCGGATTGCGGATCACGTAGAAATTGGTGATCCGGCCGTCGGCGACCTCGATGGTGAACACACTGTCGGGCTGGTCGTTGCGGTAGACGATCACCGCCGGCGCGCCGTTGTAGGTCGCGGTCTGCACTCGGTACTCGGCACTGGCACGGCTCATCAGCCCGATCAATAGCCGGGCGACATTCCGAACACCGAACACCGGACGTCGTGCGGCGCTCACCTTGCCGTCGCTGTCGGCCGTGAACACCACGCCGGGGGCCAGCATCGCCATCAGGCCGTCAAGGTCGCCGGTCGCGGCCGCGATCAGGAACTCGGTGGTGATCCGCTCGGACTGGCGCGCGTCGACCGGTTCGAAGCGCCGGCGCCGGGAGTGCACGTGTTCTCGGGCACGGTGCGCCAGCTGACGCACCGCGGCCGCGGATTTGTCCAGCGCGCAGGCGATGTCGTCGTGGCTGAACCCGAACACCTCGCGCAGCACGAAGACGGCCCGTTCGTCCGGGGTCAGCGTTTCGAGCACGACGAGCATCGCCACGGACACCGACTCGGCGAGCACGGCGTCCCCGGCACCGTCGCGCTCATCGAGCAGCAGTGGCTCGGGCAGCCACGGCCCGACGTAGTCCTCGCGGCGGCGCACCTGGCTCCGCAGCGCATTGAGCGCCTGGCGGGTCACCAGCCGGGCGAGGTAGGCCTTGGTGTCGCGCACTCCGGCCAGGTCGACACCGGACCATCGCAGGTAGCTCTCCTGCAGGACGTCGTCCGCGTCAGTTGCCGAGCCCAGGATCTCGTAGGCGATCGTGAACAGCAGCGGGCGCAGCAGGGTGAACCGCTCGGCATGGTCCGGGCCGGTGGTCATGACACCGTGACCGGTGCGACGCCGTCGCGACGGCCGCCCTTGACCCAGAACGCTGAACCGGGCTTACGTGCCTCACGGCGAAGGCTGCCGACGGTGCTCCTGCACACGACTTCCTTGACCAGAGCAGCCGTCCGGCCGCCCAGGTGGAGCGGCAGGGCGGTGTCGTCGCGGCGGGCGAACTGGATGACGCCGCCCCGGCGGCCCAGGCTGATGCACTGCCCGGTGAAGGCTTGGTCGATCGCGGCCGGCGGCTGGCCGGCGATTCGGGCCAGCACGGCGTCGGCTGCCTGCGCCCCCAACGGGATGGCGGCCTGGCAGCTCATCCGCAGCGGCTTTCCCGAGGGTGCGCAGGCATCGCCTGCTGCCACGATCCGCGGGTCGTCGACGCTGGTCAGCGTCTCGTCGGTGATCAGTCGCCCGATAGCGTCGGTGCGCAACCCCGACCGCGACGCCAGATCGGGCACGCCGAAGCCCGCGGACCAGATCGTCACCGCGCTCGGCAGAATTCGGCCGTCGGCGAGGGCCACCGAGTCCGACCGCACGTCGACGACCGTCGTGTCGGAGCCCTCGATCAGCCGGATACCGAGGGCGCGAAGCCGCCGCACCGCCGAACCCCGACCGGCATTGCTCAGGTACGGTCCCACGACTCGTCCGCACACCAGCGTGACGGCACGGCCCTGCTCGGCGAGTTCAGCTGCGGTCTCGATGCCCGTGGGGCCGGCCCCCACCACACACACCGGGGCCTGCGCGGGCGTCGCGGTGAGGGCCGCTCGAAGCCGCTCCGCTTCCTCCAGAGTGGTGATGGGATATGCGAATTCGTGGGCGCCGGCCACCGTCAGACCGCCGGAGTCGCTGCCCACCGCGTAGATCAGATAGTCATAGGGCAGCGGGGCCCCTTTGCGCAGATGGATCTGTCGGGCTCCGGTGTCGATGCGGGTGGCCGCATCGGTGACCAACTCAATCCCAGGACCGAGGATCTCGGTGTAGTCGACAAGCGCGTCATCGGAACCCGTCAGCAGTTGATGCAACCGGATGCGTTCGACGAACTGAGGCCGGGGATTGAGCAGGGTGATTTCGAGGCCGGGACGCGAGCGCAGTCGGTTGGCGGCGATCACGCCGGCATATCCGCCGCCGATGACGACGATGCGGTGCTGGTGCCCATTCATCACATCTCTCCTTTGAGGTCGGTTGAACCGTTCGACCTCAAGACACCTGCGGCGCCACGAATGTGACGTTACGTGAGTTGGATCACAGCGGGTGGGATCTCCATCCGGCGTGAGCAGACGCAAACTCGCACGGAAAACGTCGAGACAGTGCGAGTTTGTGTCTGTTCGCGGCTAGGGGGCGGGAATTTGGTACCGGGGGAACACCCCGGCAGGCGCCGGCAGAGCGGTCCCGGGCTCGATGCGCCGGGCCAGCGCGGCGAAGTCGCGTGCGGATTCCGGCTGGCCCAGCAGGTCCAGCATCCTGGCCGCGGACTCCGGCATCACCGGCTGGATCAGAACGGCGGCGATCCGCACCGCCTCCAGGGTCACGTACAGCACCGTGCGAAACCGGACCTGATCGTCTGCCGAGTCCGACTTGCGCAGCACCCACGGCTCCTGGGCGGAGAAGTACCGGTTGGCCGCCCCCAGCATCAGCCAGATGGCTTCTAAACCCTGATGCATCGCCTGGGTGTCGAATGCCGCGCGCACCCGGGCCAGCAGCCCGTCGGCCAGAGCCAGCAACTCGGCATCCTCAGCGCCGAACTCGCCGGGGGCGGGCACCGCCGCGTTGAGGTTCTTGTTGACCATCGACAGCGACCGCTGCGCCAGATTGCCGAACTCGTTGGCCAGGTCGGTGTTGATCCGGCTGATGATGCCCTCTTCGCTGTAGCTGCCATCCTGCCCGAAGGGCACCTCGCGCAGCAGGAAGTACCGCACCTGGTCCACCCCGAAGCTGTCGATGAGCGAGACCGGGTCGACCACGTTGCCGACCGACTTGCTCATCTTCTCGCCGCGGTTGTAGAGGAAGCCGTGGGCGAAAACCCTGCGCGGCAGGGGGATTCCGGCCGACATCAGGAAAGCCGGCCAGTACACGGTGTGGAACCTGATGATGTCCTTGCCGATCATGTGCAGATCGGCCGGCCAATACCGTTGGTAGAGCGACGATGAGGTGTCCGGATATCCCGCACCGGTCAGGTAGTTCGTCAGCGCGTCGACCCATACGTACATCACGTGGGCGGGGTCACCCGGCACCGGCACGCCCCAGGTGAAGGATGTCCGCGATATCGACAGGTCGCGCAGCCCGCCGGAGACGAAGCTGACCACCTCGTTGCGGCGGACCTCGGGTGCGATGAATTCAGGATGTTCTGCGTAGTGGGCCAGCAGCGGTTCCGCGTAGGCCGACAGCCGGAAGAAATAGGTCTGCTCATCGGTCCAGGTCACCGGTGTCCCGGTCTCGGCCGCGACGCGGGTGCCGTCGGCGTTGACGCATGTTTCGGCCTCGGTGAAGAACCGCTCGTCGCGCACCGAGTACCACCCCGAATAGGTGTCCAGGTAGATGTCGCCGCGCTCGGCCATCCGCTGCCAGATCGCCGTCGAGGCGGCGTAGTGGTCCGGGTCCGTGGTTCGGATGAAGCGGTCGAAGGAGATGTTCAGCATCTCCTGCAGGCGCTGGAACTCATCGGAGTTGCGCCGGGCGAAGTCGGCGATCGGCACGCCCTCGGCCGCCGCGGTCTGAGCCATCTTCAGCCCGTGCTCATCGGTGCCGGTGAGGAAGCGCACATCGAAGCCGTCGAGCCGCTTGAACCGCGCGATAGCGTCAGTCGCGACGTACTCGTAGGCGTGCCCGACGTGCGGTGCTCCGTTGGGGTAGGCGATTGCGGTGGTCACGTAGAACGGTTCGCTCATGTCGCCACCACCTTATGGTGTTGCCGTGAGTTCGAAACGTTCGGAGCGTGCGGCGCCGCCACCGCCCGAGCCGTTGACGCCGTTGATCGACTCCCACACCCATCTGGACGCCTGCGGCGCGCGCACCGCACAGGACGTGCACGCCATCGCCGACCGCGCTGAGGAGGTCGGCGTGCTGGCGATGGTCACCATCGCCGACGACCTTGAGTCGGCACGCTGGGCGGCCGGGGCCAGCGGGTGGGACGAGCGGGTCTACGCGGCCGTCGCCCTGCACCCCACGCGCGCCGACGCCCTGACAGACGCCGCGCGCGCCGAGATCGCCGAACTCGCGGCGCGCCCCAGGGTGGTGGCCATCGGTGAGACCGGTATGGATCTGTACTGGCCCGGCAAACTCGAGGGTTGCGCACAGCCGCAGGTCCAACGGGAGGCCTTCGCCTGGCATATCGATCTGGCCAAGCGCACCGGCAAGCCGCTGATGATCCACAACCGGGACGCCGACGCCGAGGTGCTGGACATCCTTCGTGCCGAAGGCGCCCCGGAAACGGTGATCTTCCACTGCTTCTCCTCCGGTCCCCAGATGGCCCGGGAATGCATCGACGCCGGCTGGATTCTGAGCCTGTCCGGCACCGTCAGCTTCCGCAACGCCCACGAACTGCGAGCCGCGGCGGCCTTGATCCCGGCGGGGCAGCTTCTGGTGGAGACCGATGCGCCGTTTCTGACCCCGCATCCGTTCCGGGGTGCCCCCAACGAGCCGTACTGCTTGCCCTATACCGTGCGCGCGCTGGCCGGACTGCTGAACCGGCCAGCCGAGGAACTCGCCGAGGAATCCGCGCAGGCGGCGCGCCGGGTGTATCGGCTCAGCTGAAGGTCTGCTGAGAGGCCGCCGATCGGGTTGCCTCCGCACGGGGGTTTCGTTACCGTCTTGAGACCCTGTGGCTGCTGATGTGGCCCCTGTTGCAGACGTTGCCGACGCCGGGAGTTCGATGAATGCGCTGACACGGCTCCAACATTCGTCGTCACCTGCGCTGCGCCTCCTGGTTGGAGCCCTGCTGGTCACGCTGGTCGTTGCCGGCTCCCTGGCCGTCTCTGCACGCAAGACCGTCACCCTCGACATCGACGGCACCGCGATGGCGGTCACCACGATGAAGTCCCGGGTGGCCGATATCGTCGAGGAAAACGGCTACGACGTCACCGAGCGGGACGAGTTGTTCCCCGCGGCGGGACATCGGGTCGGCGATGCGCAGACCATCGTGCTGCGTCGCGGCCGGCCGCTGCAGATCTCGCTTGACGGCCGCGAACCCCGGCAGGTGTGGACGACGGCCGCCACGGTCGACGAGGCGCTGACCCAACTCGCACTGACCGACACCGCCCCGGCCGCGTCCTCCCGCGGCAGCCGTGTGCCACTGGCCGGGATGGTGCTGCCGGTCGTCAGCGCCAAGACCGTCGAGATCGACGACGGTGGCAAGGTCAGCACAGTACTGCTGGCCGCACCCGATGTGGGCTCGCTGCTCGCCGCCGCCGGCGCGCCGCTGTTGCAGCGCGATATCAGCATCCCGGCCGCCTCCGCGCCGGTGGTCGACGGTATGCGGATCCAGGTGACCCGGATCCGCGTCGAGAAGGTCACCGAGCGGGTTCCGCTGAAGCCGGTGGCTCGGCGCATTGACGATCCGGGCATGAACATGAGTCGGCAGGTGGTCGAGGATCCTGGCGCACCGGGGGAGCAGGACGTGACTTTTGCTGTCGCAACCGTCAACGGGGCGGTGACCGGCCGGCTGCCGGTGGCCAACAGTGTCATCACCCCGGCGCGTGACTCGGTGTTGCGGGTTGGGGCAAAACCCGGTACCGAGGTGCCGCCGGTCAGCGACGGGGCCATCTGGGATGCGATCGCGGCGTGTGAATCCGGCAATAATTGGGCAATCAATACGGGAAATGGCTACTACGGCGGAGTGCAGTTCGACCAGAACACCTGGGAACGCAATGGTGGCCTGCGTTACGCTGAAAGAGCAGACCTGGCAACTCGTGAAGAGCAGATCGCAATTGCTGAAGTGACACAGGACAGGCAGGGCTGGGGTGCGTGGCCCGTTTGCGGAAGGGGGTCATCATGACAATCCGCCCATTGACCCGCACCGAGATCAGGAACATCGCCAGGGAGTTGGACTTCCGTCCCCGAAAGGCGCTGGGACAGAACTTCGTTCACGATGCCAACACCCTGCGCCGCATCGTGTCGTCCTCCGGGATCAACAAGGCCGACCATGTTCTGGAGGTCGGCCCCGGCCTGGGTTCGCTGACGCTGGCACTGCTGGACCGGGGTGCCACGGTCACCGCCGTCGAGATCGACCCGGTGCTGGCAGGACGGCTGCCCAAGACCATCGCAGAGCACTCCCATAGCGAGATTCACCGGCTGACCGTCATCAACCAGGACGTCCTGAAGCTGCGGCCCGCTGATCTGGCCGAGCAGCCCACCGCGGTGGTGGCCAACCTCCCGTACAACATCGCGGTCCCGGCGCTGATGCACCTGTTCGCCGAGTTCCCCACCATCGGCACCGTAATGGTGATGGTGCAGGCCGAGGTCGCCGAGCGCCTGGCGGCCGAACCCGGCGGCAAGGACTACGGCGTGCCCAGTGCGAAGATCCGCTTTTTCGGCGACGTACGCCGGTACGGCATGGTGTCGCCGACGGTGTTCTGGCCGATCCCGCGGGTGCACTCCGGGCTGGTCCGCATCGACCGCCACGAGACCACCACCTGGCCGACCGACGACTCGTTTCGCCGCCAGGTCTTCGAACTGGTCGACATCGCGTTCGCGCAGCGGCGCAAGACCGCGCGTAACGCCTTTCTGGAGTGGGCCGGATCCGGCAATGAGTCCGCGCAGCGGTTGCTGTCGGCCAGCATCGATCCGGCCCGGCGGGGCGAAACGCTGACCATCGCCGACTTCGTCCGACTGCTCCAACGCTCGGGAACGCCGGCTGTGCCGATGCCATGACCCCCGGCGGGGCTCGGAATCGGTCGCCGAGAATGCAGACGTGCGCTGAACTCAGCTCGACAGCCGTTACCCTCGGTGGATGCCAGGTAGCGGCAGCACCGCCGTGGAATGGGTGCCCACCGCGTCGGTGACCGTGCGGGTTCCCGGCAAGGTGAACCTCCACCTAGGCGTCGGTGACCGGCGGTCCGACGGTTACCACGAACTGACGACGGTCTTCCACGCCGTTTCGTTGTCCGATGACGTCACCCTGCGCACCGCCGACCTGCTGTCGCTGCAGATGACCGGGGAGGGCGCCGGCGAGATTCCGGTGGACGAGCGCAATCTGGCCTGGCAGGCCGCGGAGTTGATGGCTGAGCACGTTGGCCGGGCGCCGGATGTGGAGATCATCATCGATAAGGCCATTCCGGCCGCCGGCGGTATGGCCGGGGGGAGTGCCGATGCGGCTGCGGTGCTGGTAGGGATGAACGAACTCTGGGAACTCGGTGTGCCGCGCCGGGACCTGCATGTGATGGCCGCCAGATTGGGCAGCGACGTGCCCTTCGCGTTGCACGGCGGGACGGCACTGGGGACCGGGCGGGGGGAAGAGCTGACCACGGTGCTGGCCCGCAGCGCCTTCCACTGGGTGCTGGCGTTCGGGGTCGCTGGTCTTTCGACGGCGGCGGTGTACGCGGAGATCGACAGGTTGCGGGAGAATGGCAGCCCGCCCAGGCTTTCCAGCCCCGAGCCGCTTCTGGCGGCGCTGTCCGCCGGCGACCCGCGCATGCTGGCCCCCTTGTTGGGCAACGATCTTCAACCCGCGGCGCTGAGCCTGCAACCCAACCTGCGCCGCACCTTGCGGGCCGGGGTCGAGGCGGGTGCGCTGGCCGGCATCGTGTCCGGTTCGGGGCCGACGTGCGCATTCCTGTGCGCCTCGGCCGAGGCCGCGGTCGAGGTCGGCAGCGAACTGGCCGGCGCCGGAGTGTGCCGGACGGTGCGGGTGGCCACCGGGCCGGTGCACGGCGCCCGGGTGCTGCCGACTCCGGCGCCCCGGATGTGACACGACCGGCGAATCGCCGCCAAAGTTGGAAACAAACTTAAGGGAAGTTTAAGATGGCGCGTGGTGACCACTAGCGGCGAGACACTGCACGGATCGCCCACCGAGTGCGGTGGGCGGATACCGGGCCGCGGTCGATCGCTGATTCGAAACCGAAAAGCTGCCCAGTCTTGCGGGCGTGCCGTCTATGTGATCGGCCGCGGCGGGCGGAGCATGAAACACCGGGCCAGATGAAAGACGGGGCCGAAGCGCCGCCGACGCCGCACCGCAACCCGAGGAGGTCGTTGTGAGCCGATTCACCGACAAGATGTTCCACAACGCCATGACCAGTACCAAGGGCATGGTCACCGGCGAGCCTCAGGAACCGGTTCGGCGCACCTGGCGGGAGGTTCACGAACGCGCCAGATGCATCGCGGGTGGACTGGCCGCCGCCGGTGTGGGCCCCGGCGACGCGGTTGGGGTGCTGGCCGGCGCCCCAGTGGAGATTGCGCCGACCGCCCAGGGCCTGTGGATGCGCGGCGCGAGCCTGACCATGCTGCACCAGCCAACCCCGCGCACCGACCTGGTGCACTGGGCCGAGGACACCACCAACGTCATCGACATGATCGAGGCCAAGGCGGTCGTCATCTCCGATCCATTCCTGGCTGCCGCCCCGGTGCTGGCCGAGCGTGGCATCACGGTGCTGACCGTCGAGGACCTGCTGGCGGCCGAGCCGATCGACCCGGTCGAGACCGGTGAGGACGATGTCGCGCTCATGCAATTGACGTCCGGATCGACCGGGTCGCCCAAGGCCGTCATCATCACCCACCGCAACATCTACTCCAACGCCGAAGCCATGTTCATCGGCGCTCAGTACGACGTCGAGACCGACGTCATGGTCAGCTGGCTGCCCTGCTTCCACGATATGGGCATGGTGGGATTCCTGACGATCCCGATGTACTTCGGGGCGGAGTTGGTCAAGGTCACCCCGATGGACTTCCTGCGCGACACCCTGCTGTGGGCGAAGCTCATCGACAAGTACAAGGGCACCATGACCGCGGCGCCCAACTTCGCCTACGCGCTGTTCGGCAAGCGGCTGCGCCGCCAGGCCAAGGCCGGCGACTTCGATCTGTCCACGCTGCGGTTCGCGCTGTCCGGCGCCGAGCCGGTGGAACCGGCCGACGTCGAGGATCTGCTGGACGCCGGCGAACCGTTCGGCCTGCGGTCCGACGCGATCCTGCCGGCCTACGGGATGGCCGAGACCACGTTGGCGGTGTCATTCTCCGAGTGCGGTGCCGGACTGGTGGTCGACGAGGTCGACGCCGACCTGCTGGCCGCGCTACGCCGCGCGGTGCCGGCGACCAAGGGCAACACCCGCCGGCTGGCCACCCTCGGCCCGCTGCTGCACGATCTCGAGGCCCGCATCGTCGACGAGGACGGCTCGGTGCTGCCGGCCCGCGGAGTCGGAATCATCGAACTCAAGGGCGAGTCGCTGACCCCCGGGTACATCACCATGGGCGGTTTCGTCCCGGCGCAGGACGAGAACGGCTGGTACGACACCGGCGACCTCGGCTACCTCACCGAGGAGGGTCACGTCGTGGTCTGCGGCCGGGTCAAGGACGTCATCATCATGGCCGGGCGCAACATCTATCCGACCGATATCGAACGGGCGGCCTCCCGGGTCGAGGGCGTGCGCCCGGGCTGCGCCGTCGCGGTGCGACTCGACGCCGGCCACTCCAGGGAAACGTTCGCGGTGGCCGTGGAGTCCAACGACTGGGAGAACCCGGCCGAGGTGCGCCGGATCGAGCAGCAAGTCGCCCACGAGGTGGTCGGAGAGGTCGACGTCCGCCCCCGCAACGTCGTCGTGCTGGGACCCGGCACCATCCCGAAGACCCCGTCGGGCAAGCTGCGGCGCTCCACCTCGTTGACGCTGGTCAACTGAGCCCCGCGCGGCAACGTCGTTCTGCCGGGCGGCACCGAGATTCGTCTAGTACGCTGACGGCCAAGCGAAACCAGGAGAGGACGGCATGTCGAATACCCGTGTGGTTTGGGCGATAGTAGCGGCGGGCGTTCTCGCCGGTGGAATGGTGTCGGGGTGCTCGAAGTCGGAGACCCCGAGTGCCACCGAGACCAAGGCCGTCGTCGAGGACATCTCGGTGGCCGTCGGCACCGGTGAGTTCACCGACACGGCTGGCGACGATGACCCCTCCACCAACACGATCGTGGGTTTCAAGGCGACCGCTCCCACCAATGACGAGGCGTCGGCGAAGGTCATCAAGGCCTGCGAGGATGCCGGCGGAGTCGAGTGCACCGCCGATGAGGTCACCAATGACAACGTCTGCATCGCGTCGGTGGCCTCGGATGACACCCACGTGGTGGCCGGCGGCGCCGGTGCGACCGTTGAGGACGCCCGGTTGGACGCGATCAAGAAGGCAGAAGACAACAAGACTCCCCTCGGCCCTGATGCCGTGGTCGTGGTGTCGGCCTGCCCTGATGAGTGAGCTGACGTCGCAGGGTCCAGTTACCAGGGCGGCAGCCCGAAAGGGGAAGTACATGATGACCGGTTCAGCCAAGGCGGCAGTTCTGGTGGCGGGTCTGGCTGTTGTAGCAGGCATGTCGGCGCCCGTCGCGGGAGCGCGGCCGACCTGTCAGGACACCGCAACCAAGACCATCTGCCAGACCAATGGCAGTGTGTCTATCAAGGCTCGGCCGGGGACGACGGCGCCGCCGGCGAACCTGCCGGTATTCCCGTGGTTGGGTATGCCTGGCGCCCGCCGGTAACGGTTGGCCTTTCCAACGCACGGCTCATCTCATCGGGGATGGGCCGTGCGTTGTATTTTGGGGACAAGCACCGACGAGTGTGAGCGGTTCTCACCGGGTGCAGTCATCGGGGCGGCAGCCCGAAAGGGGATGTTGATCATGACCGGTTCAGCCAAGGCGGCGGTTCTGACGGCGGGTTTGGCTGTCGTGGCGGGGATGTTGGCTCCTGTCGCGGGCGCCCGGTCCACCTGCCAGGACGGCGAAACCAAGACCATTTGCCAGACCAGTGGCAGTACGTCGATCAAGGCTCGGCCGGGGACGACGGCGCCGCCGGCCAACCAGCCGGCGTTCCCCTGGCTCGGTATGCCGGGTGCCCGCTAGCCGTAGCTCAGCCCGTTGCGCGCTCGGAAAATCACCAGGCGTGCACTTGGTTCTGCGCGGTCTCCAGACCTACCTCGATGAGCAATTCGGTCGCGTCGGCGGCCTGCTCGCAGATCGTCGGGACCTCACCGCGCTCGGTTGAGGTGAATGGTTCCAGCACGAACGCCGCCGGATCCTTGCGTCCAGGCGGACGCCCGATGCCGATGCGGACCCGCTGAAAATCCTTCGAGCCCAAAGCGCTCGCCACCGAGCGCAATCCGTTGTGACCGCCTTCGCCGCCGCCAAGCTTCAGCCGGACCCGGCCGAAGTCGATATCGAGTTCGTCGTGGATGACGATGACTTCGGCCGTCGGCACCGAGTAGAACTTAGCCAGCGGACCGACCTGCCGGCCCGACTCGTTCATGAAGCAGCGCGGCTTTGCCAGTACGACGGGGCGGTGCCCCAAGCGTCCGGTGACGACCTCGGCTCCGGACCTTTTGTGCACTTTGAAGGACCCACCGACGCGTGCGGCAAGAACGTCGGCGACCATGAACCCGATGTTGTGCCGGGTCTTGGCATACTGCGGTCCGGGGTTGCCCAGTCCGACGACCAGCAGTGGCTCGGCCACGCGGCCTTACTCGGACCCGGCCGACTCGCCCTCGGCGGCTGCCTCGGCGGCCTCGGCGGCTTGCTCCTCCAGGGATTCGCCGCCGCCCTCGGACTCGAGCTCCTCGGCGGACGGGGCCGCGACGATGTTGACCACCAGCATCTCCGGGTCGCTGACCAGGGTGACGCCGGACGGCAGCGGAACCTCGGCGGCGAGGATCTGGGTGCCTTCCCCGACGCCCTCCACCGAGACCGTCAGGCTTTCCGGGATGGACAGGGCCTCGGCCTCGATCTCGATCGTGGTGGCGTCCTGGGTCACCAGGGTGCCGGACTCGGCCTCACCCTCGACGATAACCGGCACCTCGACGGTCACCTTCTCGCCGCGACGCACGATGATGAGGTCGGCATGGGTGATGGTGCGCCGGATCGGGTGAATGGCCAGCGCCTTGGTCAGCGCCAACTGCTCCTGGCCGTTGACGTCCAGGACCAGGACCGCGTTGGTGCCGGAGTGCCGCAGAACCGCCGCGAAGTCGCGGGCGTTGAGTTCGAGATGCTGGGGCTCGCTACCGTGGCCGTAGAGGACCGCGGGAACCTTGCCTTCACGGCGGGCGCGGCGCGAGGCGCCCTTGCCGGTGCTGGTGCGCACGTCGACGGTGAGCTTGTTGGTGGTTGCGGCCTTGGCCATGATCGATGCTCCTGCCTTCGGTGAGTCTCCTGCACAGCGAAGGCGGGCCTTGATTCCCGGGCCTCGTCGATAACGGTGGCCTGACCACCCTCGCCGTGACGCGCTGCCAAGGGTAGCCGACTGGCGCCCTATAGCGGAAATTCGATGCCGGTGAGCTGCTCGGACAGTCGCCACAGACCTTGAGCGGTCTTGGCGTTACGCGCCAGCGGGCTGCGGCCCACGGTGCTGACGGGGCCCCGGGCACCGAATTTGGGGCCGATGAAACTGTCCGGCGGCAGGTCGGCCGACGCCGCGTACAGCGTGGGGTTGGCCCCATACTCGGCACTGGTTCCGGTCAGCGTGTTGGCCATCGTCCAGAATCTGGTCCCGACCGGATTGCCGGTGTGCCCCTGCAGGTTGGTCGCCGAGTAGCCCGGATGGGCGGCGTGGGCCTTGATCGGGGAACCGGCAGCGGTCAGCCTCCGCTGCAGTTCGCTGGTGAACAGCAGGTTGGCCAGCTTGGACTGGCCGTAGGCCAGCCACGCGGAGTAGGGCCGGGCCTTCCAGTTGAGGTCCTTGAGGCTGATCGCGCCCGTCCAGTGCATCAGCGATGACACCGTCACCACCCGGTCGCTGATCTTCGGCAGCAGCAGGTTGGTGAGGGCGAAGTGGCCGAGATGGTTGGTGCCGATCTGGCTTTCGAAGCCGTCGCGGGTCAGTGCGTACGGCACGGCCATGATGCCGGCGTTGTTGATCAGCACGTCGACCACCGCGACGTTATCGGCGAAATCCCGCACCGATGCGAGATCCTGCAGATCCAGCCGGCGAACCTGAACGTCGCCGGTCATTCCGGCCGCGGCCGCCTCGCCCTTGTCGACATTGCGGCAGGCCAGGATGACCCGGGCGCCGGCGCGGGCGAGTTCTCGGGCGGTGACCAGACCCAGGCCGCTGTTGGCGCCGGTGACGATGGCGGTCCGCCCAGCGAATGACGGCAGATCGGTGGCATTCCAACTCATGGGCACGAACCTACTTCAGCGCGACGGAAAAACCTTCGATGATTTTCAGCACATCCGGCGCCTCGGCCGCCGCCTTTTCGGCCAGCGTTGTGACGGTGAATTGCACCAGGTAGCGGTCGAACTCGGGCGTCACCGGGATCACGATTCGGTTGTAGGCGTGCAGCCTGGTCGAGCCGCTGTCGTAGCTGCCCTCGATCATCGCCGACGGGAAGCCGTTGAAGTCGGCGTCGGAGTAGTTCAGCCGCTTGAAGTTCTTGGTCAGCTCGGCGTCGTCGTCGGCATGCTGGAGAGCCGCCGCAACGTCGAAATTCCCGTCGAGCTTGAACACCATGACCAGTGCGGTCGGATAGTCGTTGTTCTTGGCGATCGCCTCGGTGCCGGGGGAGAAGTTCGGGTTGTCGTAGGTGCTCCACCCCGGTGGCCGGGGCAGTGTCACGGTGATATCGGTGAGCTCGTCCAGCGGCAGCTGCTCGCCGGTGACGCCGAGACCGGACAGGTACTGGGCGATCGGGGTCGGGGGGGCCGCTGCGGTCTCCTCAGTGCTGCGCGGGCTGGTCGTCGCCAACGACGAGTAGTCCGCGGTATGTGCCTGGCAACCGGTTGCGAGGGCGGCCGCGGCGAGAGCGGCGGCTGCGATCCGCCGATGTCGTGCAGGGTGTCTCATATCGGAACTGATCTACGCGTCTCCGTCGAAAAGACCTGTCACCGAGCCGTTTTCGAACACGGCACGGATTGTGCTGGCCAGTAGCGGGGCGATCGACAGCACGGTCAACTGCGGGAACCGCTTGGATTCGTCGATCGGCAGGGTGTTGGTGACGACCACCTCGCGGGCTCCGCAGCCGGCCAGTCGCTCGGCGGCCGGGTCGGACAGCACGCCGTGGGTGGCGGCGATGATGACGTCCTTGGCCCCGTCCTCGCGCAGTAGTCGCACCGCACCGGCGATGGTGCCACCGGTGTCGATCATGTCGTCGGTCAGCACGCAGGTCTTGCCCTCGACCTCGCCGACCACCCGGTTGGACACCACCTGATTGGGCACCCGTGGGTCGCGGGTCTTGTGAATGAACGCCAGTGGCGCGCCGCCGAGCGAGTCGGCCCATTTCTCGGCCACCCGCACCCGCCCGGAGTCCGGGGAGACCACCACGATGTTCTCGGTGGCGTAATTGTCGTAGATGTAGCCGGTCAGCAGGTTCTGCGCCCGCATGTGGTCCACCGGGCCGTCGAAGAAACCCTGGATCTGGTCGGTGTGCAGGTCCACCGACACGATCCGGTCCGCCCCGGCGGTCTTGAGCAGATCAGCCACCAGACGGGCCGAAATCGGCTCGCGGCCGCGGTGCTTCTTGTCCTGACGGGCATAGGGATAGAACGGCAGGATCGCGGTGATCCGCTTGGCGCTGCCGCGCTTGAGCGCGTCGATCATCAGCAGCTGCTCCATCAGCCACTTGTTCAGCGGCGCGGGATGGGACTGCAGCACGAACGCGTCGCAGCCGCGCACCGACTCATCGAACCGGACGAAGATCTCCCCGTTGGCGAAATCACGGGCCGTCTGCGCGGTAACGCTGACGTCGAGCTCTTTGGCGACCTGCTCGGCCAGCTCGGGGTGTGCCCGGCCGGAGAACAGCATCAGGTTCTTGCGGTTGTCTATCCACTCGGTGCCCACTGCGCTGCCCTTGCCGGTCGGGAGTCGGTACGCGGCTCATCGTACGGTGTTCGGCGGCCGTCAGACCTGCTCGGGGTCGCCCGATTCGGCTTTCGCCCGGGCGGCAGCGCGGGCGGAGTCGCTGTCCGGCCGGTTGCGCAGCACCCAATCCTCGATGACGCGTTGCCGTCCCGACGAGACGGCCAGCGCGCCCGGCGGCACGTCCTCGCGCAGCACGGTGCCCGCGCCGGTGTAGGCGCCGTCGCCGACGGTGACCGGTGCGACGAACATGGTGTCGCTCCCGGTGCGCACATGTGAGCCGACGGTGGTCCGGCTCTTGGTCTCGCCGTCGTAGTTGACGAACACGCTGGAGGCACCGATGTTGCTGTGGTCGCCGATATCGGCATCCCCGACGTAGGTCAGGTGCGGCACCTTCGTGCCGGTGCCGATCGAGGCGTTTTTAGTCTCGACGAAGGCGCCGAGCTTGCCCTCGGCGCCCAGTCGGCTGCCCGGCCGCAGGAAGGTGAACGGTCCGACGTCGGCGCCATCCCCGATGAGCGATTCGCTGCCGTGGGTGCGGACCACTGAGGCGTCGTCGCCGACGTGGACGTGGGTCAGCGTGGTGTCCGGGCCGATCCGGCAGCGGGCACCGATCCGGGTGTTGCCGAGCAGCTGGGTACCGGGCTGCACCACGGTGTCCCGGCCGATCGCCACGTCCACGTCGATCCAGGTGTTTGCCGGGTCCACCACGGTGACTCCGGCTCGCTGGTGGGCGGCGACGATGCGCCGGTTCAGCTCAGCGGCGAGATCGGACAGTTGAACCCGGTCGTTGACGCCCGCGACCAGGGCCGCGTCATCGACATGCTTGGCGTGTACCACCCCGCCGTCGGCCCGCACGATCGCGATGACATCGGTCAGGTACAGCTCGTGCTGGGCGTTATCGGAGGACAATCGGCTCAGAGCCGACCGCAGTTCGGTGATGTCGAAGGCGTAGATTCCCGCGTTGATCTCCCGGATGGCCCGCTGCTGCGGGGTGGCGTCGGTCTCCTCGACGATGGCGATGACCTCGCCGTCCTGGGTACGCAGGATGCGGCCGTATCCCGTCGAATCCGGCACCGTGGTGGTCAAGATGGTGACCGCGGCGGGCTCGGCCCGGTGGGTGACGATGAGATCGGCCAGGGTTTCGGCGTCCAGCAGCGGAATGTCCCCGGATGTGACCACCACCACCCCGTCGAATTCCGCCGGCAGCGCCGACAACCCGCACAGCGCCGCGTGGCCGGTGCCCAACTGCTGGTCCTGGACCGCGACCTCGACGGTACGGCCCAGGTGCTCGGCGAGTTCGCCGACCGCTCGGCCGATGCGCTCACGGTCCTTGCCCAGCACCACCACCAGATGCTGCGAGGCGAGTTTGGCGACGGCGTGCAGGGCGTGCGAAAGCATGCTGCGCCCGCCCAGGGTATGCAGAACCTTGGGGGTGTCGGACCGCATCCGGGTGCCGGCGCCGGCCGCCAGTACCAGGACTGCGGAGTCGGTGGTGGTCATGGGAACCTCGCCGTCATCGCGGACCTCCGAGTGTGCGGGATGCCAATGCCTCGCTCCGCTCCCAAGTCGCTCGGCAAGCCTCGCTCCGCTCCCAATGGTCGCTCGGCAAGCCTCGCTCCGCCGCCAATGGTCGCTCGGCAAGCCTCGCTCCGCCGCCAGGACTCGAACCTGAACTATCTGAACCAAAATCAGAGGTGCTGCCGATTACACCACGGCGGATCATCCGTCAGAAACTGTAGTCCACCTGGGTACCCTGATAGCCGTGGCGGCATCGGAGAGTCAGCAGCGGCCACCGCGGGTCCGGATGACCGGCAGTGAACGCCGCCACCAGTTGATCAACATCGCCCGGACGCTGTTTGCCGAGCGCGGCTACGAGAGCACCTCCGTCGAGGAGGTGGCCCAGCGTGCCGGGGTCTCCAAACCCGTGGTCTATGAGCACTTCGGCGGTAAAGAGGGCCTGTACGCGGTGGTCGTCGACCGGGAGATGTCGGCCCTGTTGGACGGCATCACGTCCTCGCTGACCAATAATCGCTACCGCCCGCGGGTGGAAACGGTGGTGTTGGCCCTGCTGACCTATGTCGAGGAGCGCACGGACGGCTTTCGCCTGCTGCTCCGCGACTCCCCGGCTGCGATCAGTTCGGGCACGTACTCCAGCCTGATCAACGACGCCGTGAGTCAAGTCTCATCGATCCTGGCCGGCGACTTCTCCCGCCGCGGCCTGGATCCGGACTTGGCACCGCTGTATGCCCAGGCGTTGGTGGGTTCGGTGACGATGACCGCCCAGTGGTGGCTGGACGCGCGGGAGCCCAAGAAAGAGGTGGTGGCCGCCCACCTGGTCAACATGATGTGGAACGGATTGATCAACCTCGAGGTCGACCCGCAATTGCAGGGCGGGTAGTCGTGCCGCGAATCGCGGCCCGCCGCAACGGTTTCTGTGTCCCTACCTAAGATGTTCCCATCATGACCGCACCGGGGCTCCTCCACGTCCAGACCCCGTTGGCGGGGCTGGTCGATACCGCGCTCGCCGCCCCGGCATTCGCCGCCCTCGCCGACCGTGCCGCCGGCCGTCCCGACGAGTTGGCGGTTGTCGGCCCGGTCAGCGCCCAGTTGTTCGCCGCCTGCGCGCTGGCCCGCGGCGGCCCACTGCTGGTGGTCACGGCGACCGGGCGGGAGGCCGACGACCTCACTGCCGAACTGCGCGGCGTGTACGGCCGCGCTGCCGCGATGTTCCCATCCTGGGAGACCCTGCCGCATGAACGGCTCTCGCCGGGGGTGGACACCGTCGGTGCCCGGATGATGCTGCTGCGCAGGCTGGCTCACCCGGACGATGATCGACTGGGGCCGCCACTGCAGTTCGTCGTCACCACGGTGCGCTCGCTGCTGCAGCCGATGGTTGCCGACCTGGTCGATATCGAGCCCGTCATGCTTGCGCCGGGTGCCGAGTTCGACTTCGAGCGACTGGTGACGCGACTGGTCGAACTGGCCTATTCGCGGGTCGACATGGTGGCCCGGCGCGGGGAGTTCGCGGTCCGCGGCGGCATCCTCGACATCTTCCCGCCCACCGCCGAACATCCGGTACGCGTCGAGTTCTGGGGTGACGAGGTTGCCGAGATGCGGATGTTCTCCGTCGCCGACCAACGTTCTATCCCCGAACTCGATGCCGGCGTGATCGTCGCGGTGCCATGCCGAGAGCTGCTGCTCACCGAGGAAGTCCGTTCCCGGGCAGCGCAATTGGCGGCGCACTCACCCCGCGACGAGAACAGCGTCACCGGCGGTGTCGCGGATATGCTGGCCAAACTCGCCGAAGGCATCCCGGTTGACGGTATGGAGGCGCTGGTACCGGTACTCCGTCCCGACAATCTCGGGCTGCTGGTCGATCACCTCCCCGCCGGAACCCCGCTGCTGGTGTGCGACCCGGAGAAGGTCCGGACCCGCGCGGCCGACTTGATCAAGACCGGTCGGGAATTCCTCGAGGCGTCCTGGTCGGTGGCCGCGGTCGGCGGAGACGCCCCGATCGACGTCGAGCAACTAGGTGGGTCGGGGTTCCGCGGGCTCGAGGAGGTGCGGACGGCCGCGCGCGACGGCGGCCACCCGTGGTGGACGATCGGGCAGCTCTCGTCCGAGGGCGCATTCGATCTCAAGGTTCGGCCTGCGCCGTCGGCGGCCCGGGGTCAGCAGTCCGGCGTCGAGGAGATCTTCGCCATGCTGCGCGCCCATGTGCTGACCGGCGGACTCGCCGCAGTCGTGGCCCCCGGGGTGGGCATCGCTCACCGCGTCGTCGAGCAGCTTGCCGAGCATGACACCCCGGCGGCCATGCTCGAACCCGGTGATCCGCCCCGCACGGGCGTGGTCGGTGTGCTGAAAGGCCCGCTGCACAACGGCATCATCGTGCCCGGAGAGCACGGCGGCATCATCGTGCCCGGGGCGGGACTGGTGGTGATCACCGAGACCGACCTGACCGGCACCCGCGCCACCGGACCTGAGGGGCGGCGGCTGGCGGCTCGTCGCCGCAATACCGTCGATCCACTGGCGCTGACCGCCGGCGACCTGGTGGTACACGATCAGCATGGCATCGGCCGGTTCGTCGAGATGGTGGAGCGCACGGTCGGCGGCGCGCGCCGCGAGTACCTGGTGCTGGAGTACGCCGGCAAACGCGGCCAGCAGGCCGACAAGCTCTTCGTGCCGATGGACTCCCTCGACCAGCTGTCCCGCTATGTCGGCGGCGAGCAGCCCAGTCTGAGCAGGCTCGGCGGCAGCGACTGGGCCAACACCAAGACCAAGGCGCGCAAGGCCGTTCGTGAGATCGCCGGTGAGCTCGTGGCGCTCTACGCCAAGCGGCAGGCTGCCCCCGGGCACGCGTTCGCCCCGGACAGTCCCTGGCAGGCTGAGATGGAGGACGCGTTCGGGTTCACCGAGACCGTCGACCAGTTGACCGCCATTTCGGAGGTCAAGTCCGATATGGAGAAGCCGGTTCCGATGGACCGGGTCATCTGCGGCGATGTGGGCTACGGCAAGACCGAGATCGCGGTGCGGGCGGCGTTCAAGGCGGTACAGGACGGCAAACAGGTCGCGGTGCTGGTGCCCACCACGCTGCTGGCCGATCAGCACCTGCAGACCTTCACCGAGCGGATGGCCGGCTTCCCGGTGACGGTCAAGGGCCTGTCGCGGTTCACCGACCCGGCCGAATCCAGGGCGGTGGTCGCCGGTATGGCCGACGGCAGTGTGGACATCGTGATCGGCACTCACCGGCTGTTGCAGACCGGGGTGCTCTGGAAGGACCTCGGACTGGTGGTGGTCGACGAGGAACAGCGCTTCGGGGTCGAACACAAGGAGCACATCAAGGCCCTGCGCACCCACGTGGACGTGCTGACGATGAGCGCCACTCCGATTCCGCGCACCCTGGAGATGAGCCTGGCTGGCATTCGGGAGATGTCGACCATCCTCACCCCACCCGAGGAGCGCTACCCGGTGCTGACCTATGTCGGCCCGCATGACGACAAGCAGGTCGCCGCCGCGCTGCGCCGGGAACTGCTGCGCGACGGGCAGGTGTTCTACGTGCACAACCGGGTTCGGACCATCGACGAGGCGGCGGCGCGGGTCAGCGCGCTGGTGCCCGAAGCGCGGGTTGCCGTCGCGCACGGCCAGATGCCCGAGGAGATGCTCGAGCGCACCGTGGCGGGTTTCTGGAACCGCGAGTTCGACATCCTGGTCTGCACCACGATCGTGGAGACCGGGCTGGACATCTCCAACGCCAACACCCTCATCGTGGAGCGGGCCGACACCTTTGGCCTGTCCCAGTTGCATCAACTGCGCGGCCGGGTGGGCCGCAGCCGGGAACGCGGCTACGCGTACTTTCTGTACCCGCGCGACATCCCGCTCACCGAGACCGCCCACGACCGGCTGGCCACCATCGCGCAGAACAACGAACTCGGCGCCGGTATGGCGGTTGCGTTGAAGGACCTTGAGATTCGCGGTGCGGGCAACGTCCTGGGCGCCGAGCAGTCCGGTCACGTCGCCGGCGTCGGCTTCGACCTGTATGTGCGGCTGGTCGGGGAGGCGGTCGAGGCCTATCGGGCGGCCCTCCGGGCGGCTTCGGACGGCACGGCGGTGCCCGTCGCCGAAGAGGCCAAGGATGTCCGTATCGACCTGCCCGTCGATGCGCATCTACCGCCGGATTACATCGGCAGTGACCGGCTGCGGCTGGAGGCCTATCGACGGCTGGCCTCGGCGGCCGACGAGGCGGGGATCGCCGCGGTGGTCGATGAACTCGTCGACCGCTACGGTCCATTGCCGCAGCCGGCCGAGCGCCTGATTGCGGTGGCCCGGCTGCGCTTGCTGTGCCGCCACTACGGCGTCACCGAACTCGCCGCCACCGCAACCGGCTCGGCGGCGACGCTGCGGGTGGCGCCGCTGACCCTGGCCGACTCGGCACAGGTGCGGTTGGCGCGGATGTATCCCGCGGCACGCTATCGGGCGGCCACGGCGGCGGTTCAGGTGCCCATCCCGCGCGCCGCCGACGCGGTGGGTGCGCCCCGCATCCGAGATCGTGAACTCGTGCAGATGGCCGTCGACCTACTTCTCGCACTTGACGGCCGACCGAAGGGCGAAATTGATATAACGACCTTCACACCCGGCGGTCAGGAGGTGGCGCGATGACGGTGATCCTGGTCGATCCGCGCCGCCCCGCCCTGGTCCCGATCGAAGCCGTGGAGCTGCTCGGCGGCGATGTCCAGTACACCGAGGAGATGCCGATCCGGGTGCCGTGGTCGCTGCCCTCGGCCCGGTCGGCTCTGATCGGTCCCGCCGCGCCGGTGTTGCTGTCGTCGGACCCCGGCCACCCCTATGTGCGGGACCGGCTGGCCGCCGGTGAACGACTGATGGCCGTCGCGGCGCCCCGGCCCGGCGAGCGGCTCGTCGACGCGGTGGAGATCATGGACACGCTGCGGACGTCGGGTCCGTGGGAGAGTGAGCAGACCCACGACTCGCTGCGCCGCTATCTGCTCGAGGAGACCTACGAGCTTTTCGACGCGGTTCGTGCCGGGAACGCCGATGAGGTGCGCGACGAACTCGGTGATGTGCTGCTGCAGGTGCTGTTCCATGCGCGTATCGCCCAGGAGTCTCCCGAACATCCGTTCACCATCGATGATGTCGCCGACGCGCTGATCCGAAAACTCGGTCACCGGGTGCCGGCCGTGCTGGCCGGCGAGCCGATAACCCTGGAGGACCAGCTGGCACAGTGGGAGCAGCGCAAGGCTCTGGAAAAGTCGCAGAGGCCCGGGGCGGGGTCCTGTGTCGACGGACTGCCGACCGGTCAGCCCGCGCTCGCGCTGGCCCAGAAGGTGCTCGACCGGGTGGCAGCGGCCGGTGTGCCACCCGAGTTGATCCCGCCCGCGCTGACCTCGGTGGCGGTTAGCGCCGGTGGCGACGCCGAGAACGATGTGCGGACCGCGGTACTGGAGTTCATGGACGCTGTGCGAGCCGCTGAGCAGGCAGCCGGGTCTGGGCCGATCGATGCCGAGGTGTGGCGGATCCACCTCGGTGAGCCGACACCGCGTTTCGGTCCCGGCTAACGAAATCTGCCCCGTGGGACGATGTAGAGGCAAAGGCCCGGGGGAGTGGGAGTTTGGTGTCGTTGTCACGCTGGGTGCGGACCGTCGTCGCCGCGGCGACGGCGATACTGCTCGCGTCCGGATGCTCATCCCTGATGCCCGGCCCGCCCATTCCGGGGGGCGTGCCGCCGCCGGCGGGTGACCCGGTGCCGGCCATCGACACGAACGTCGCCGGCCGTCCGGCCGACCAACTGAGGCAATGGGCCGAACACCGCGCACCGGCGCTCGGCATCCCGATCTCGGCGCTGGAGGCCTACGCCTATGCGGCCCGGGTGGCCGAGGTGGAGAATCCGGACTGTCACCTGTCCTGGACCACGCTGGCCGGAATCGGCATGGTGGAGAGCCACCACGGTACGTATCGGGGTGCCGAGATCGCGCCCAACGGCGATGTCAGCCCGCCCATCCGGGGGGTGCGCCTCGACGGGACTAACGGGAACCTCGCGATCGTCGACCAGGAGGCGTCGAGGGACGGTGAACAGGTCTACGCCAGGGCGATGGGCCCCATGCAATTCATCCCGGAGACCTGGCGGTTGTACGGCGTGGACGCGAATAACGACCGGGTCATCAGCCCCGACAATTTCGACGACGCCGCGCTTTCGGCGGCCGGGTACCTGTGCTTCCGGGGCAAGGACATGTCCACCCCCCGCGGCTGGATGAACGCGCTGCGGGCCTATAACCAGTCCGATCCCTATGCCCGGGCGGTGCGGGACTGGGCCACCGCGTACGCGGCCGGTCGCCCGCGTTAGCCGAACTGCCGACTGCGGCCCCGCGGGGACCTCGACCCTCTAGGCTGTTGGACAGTCATTCGTCCCCCAGCAAGGAGAAGTCCGTGCCCATCATCGAGCAGGTGGCAGCCCGTGAAATCCTCGACTCGCGCGGCAATCCGACCGTCGAGGTAGAGGTGGCCCTCATCGACGGCACCATGGCGCGTGCCGCCGTCCCCTCCGGCGCCTCCACCGGTGAGCATGAGGCCGTCGAGTTGCGCGACGGCGGCCCCCGCTACGGCGGCAAGGGTGTGGAGAAGGCCGTCGAGGCGGTCCTGGACGAAATCGCCCCGGCCGTCATCGGCCTGGCCGCCGACGATCAGCGACTCGTCGATCAGGCGCTGGTCGACCTCGACGGCACGCCCGGCAAATCCCGACTCGGCGCCAACGCCATCCTGGGGGTTTCGCTGGCGGTGGCCAAGGCCGCCGCCGACTCGGCCGACCTGCCGTTGTTCCGCTACCTCGGCGGTCCGAATGCGCACATCCTCCCGGTGCCGATGTTCAACATCCTCAACGGCGGGGCGCATGCCGACACCGGCGTGGACGTGCAGGAGTTCATGGTCGCCCCGATCGGAGCCCCCAACTTCAAGGAAGCGCTGCGCTGGGGTGCCGAGGTGTATCACGCGCTCAAGGCGGTGCTCAAGAAGCAGGGACTCAACACCGGCCTGGGTGACGAGGGCGGGTTCGCCCCCGACGTCGCAGGGACCCGGGCGGCCCTGGACCTGATCTGCTCGGCCATCGAATCGGCGGGGTTCAAGCCAGGTGTCGACGTCGCGCTGGCTTTGGACGTGGCGGCCACCGAGTTCTTCACCAAGGGATCCGGCTACCACTTCGAGAAGCAGATCCGGACCGCCGCTGAACTGGGCGAGTTCTATGCCGGGCTGCTGGACGCCTACCCGCTGGTGTCCATCGAGGATCCGCTGGACGAGGACGACTGGGACGGCTGGGTGGCATTGACGACGGCAATCGGTGACCGGGTCCAGATCGTCGGCGACGATCTGTTCGTCACCAACCCCGAACGGCTCGAGGAGGGTATCGAGCGGGGGGCTGCCAACGCGTTGCTGGTGAAGGTCAACCAGATCGGCACCCTCACCGAGACGCTCGACGCCGTGGCGCTGGCCCATAACAGCGGCTATCGGACCATGATGAGTCACCGCAGCGGTGAGACCGAGGACACCACCATCGCCGACCTCGCGGTCGCGGTGGGCAGCGGACAGATCAAGACCGGCGCACCCGCCCGCAGCGAGCGGGTGGCCAAGTACAACCAGCTGTTGCGGATCGAGGAAGCCCTCGGTGATGCCGCCCGCTACGCCGGCGACCTGGCATTCCCGCGGTTCGCCGGACCCGAATAAGCCGAGCGTCCCGGAGAGTCTGAGAAGCCCCGGATAGTCTGAATAGCACTGTGGCAGAGGGCAAACGGTCGGATCCGAAGCGGCGCGCACCGGCCTCCCGGCCGGGCGCGTCGGGTCGGGCACGTGCACGTCCGACCCGGATCGGTGCGCGGGAGACCCGCCCCACCGGCCTGCGCGCCCGGGCCGAGTCGGTGGGACGCAGCATCACCGAGCCGATCCGGCAGGTGATCTCGGACTCGGTGGCGCAGCAGAGCGAGCAGCGACTCGGTTTCACCGCCCGCCGCGCCGCCATCCTCGCGGTGGTGGTGTGTGTGCTGACCCTGACCATCGCCGGCCCGGTCCGCACCTACTTCGCCCAGCGCACCGAGATGAAACAGTTGGCCGCCAGCGAGGCCGCACTGCGTACCCAGATCGCCGAATTGGAAGGGCAGAAGGCCAAACTCGCCGACCCGGTCTACATCGCCGCCCAGGCCCGTGAGCGGCTCGGCTTCGTCAAGCCCGGTGATATCCCCTATCAGGTCCAGTTGCCGCCCGGAGCGGTGGTGCAGCCCGATGCCGGACCGCAGGTACAGGCGGCCCCAAACAGCGATCCCTGGTACACCTCGTTGTGGCACACCATCGCCGACACGCCGCACGGCCCGCCGGCTGCACCGCCGGCACCCGGCGAGCCGCCGCCCCTCCCGCCCGGGGCCCCCGCTCCTGCGCCCGGGCCCACCCCCGCGCCGCCCGGTGGTTGATCCGGCCGACCTCGAGGCGGTGGCGCGCCAGCTCGGGCGCGAGCCCCGCGGGGTGCTCGAGATCGCCTATCGCTGTCCGAACGGCGAGCCCGGCGTCGTCAAGACCACACCCCGGCTGCCGGACGGGACCCCGTTCCCGACGTTGTACTACCTCACTCACCCAACCCTGACCGCCGCGGCGAGCCGGCTGGAGTCCGAGGGGGTGATGCGGGAGATGACGGTCAGACTGCGGGAGGATCCTGAGTTGGCCGCCGACTACCGGCGCGCCCACGAGTCCTATCTGGCGGAGCGGGACGCCATCGAGCCGCTGGGCACCAGCTTTTCGGGCGGCGGTATGCCGGACCGGGTCAAGTGCCTGCATGTTGTGATGGCGCATGCGCTGGCCAAGGGCCGCGGGGTCAACCCGTTCGGCGACGAGGCGTTGGCCATGCTGGCCGATGACCCGGCGATGGCCGGCATCCTGGCCCGACAGGAGTGGATATGAGTCAGGACAGGGTGGCGGCGATCGACTGCGGCACCAACTCGATCCGCCTGCTGATCGCCGATCGTGAGGGCGGCCGGTTGCGGGACCTACACCGGGAGATGCGCATCGTCCGGCTGGGCGAGGGGGTGGACGCCACCGGCCAGTTCTCCGCCGGTGCGCTGGCCCGCACCCGGGCCGCCCTGGTGGACTACGCCGACCTGCTACGCGACCATTCGGTGCGCAGGATGCGCATGGTGGCGACCTCGGCCACCAGGGATGCCGCCAACCGCGACGAGTTCTTCGCCATGACCGCCGCGGTGCTGGGCTCGGCGGTACCCGGCGCGGTGGCCGAAGTGATCACCGGGGCCGAGGAGGCCGAACTGTCTTTCAACGGCGCCGTCGGGGAGTTGGACTCCGGCGCAGCACCTTTTGTGGTCGTCGACCTCGGCGGCGGATCCACCGAGGTGGTGCTCGGTGGCGATCGCGGTGTGCAGGCCAGCTATTCGGCGGATATCGGCTGTGTGCGGATGACCGAGCGTTGCCTGCATTCGGATCCGCCGACCGCCGCCGAGGTGGCCGAGGCCCGGGCGGTGGTACGCGAACGCCTGGCCGAGGCGCTGCGGGTGGTTCCGGTGCAGCAGGCCAGGACCTGGGTCGGGCTGGCCGGCACGTTCACCACCATCGCAGCGCTTGCCCACGGGTTGAGCAGTTACGACTCCGAGGCCATCCACCTCTCACGGGTCCGGTTCGTCGACCTGCTGCCGGTGTGCGAGCAACTGATCGGGATGACGAGGAGCCGGCGTGCCGCCCTAGGGCCGATGCACGAGGGCCGAGTCGACGTGATCGGTGGGGGAGCGATCGTGGTCGAGGAGTTGGCGGCGGCACTGGCCCAACGCGCCGGAATCGACGAGATCGTCGTCAGCGAGCACGACATCCTGGACGGGATCGCTCTGTCGATTCCGGGCTGAGAGCCCGGCTGGAACGGCGAAACTCCGGCGCCGGGGATGGCCGGCGCCGGAGTCCGGCAGAGCGTGTTGGAACTTAGAGCTTGACCTTGCAGCCGCTGCCGATGTTCTTGCAGTGAGCCTGGCTCTTGCAGGCGCCGCAGCGGCAGGTGCAACCACCGACGCGCTTGACCTCGGGAATACCCATATCGTCATCTCCTCCGGGGCCGCCCGCGCGGACCCACGATTCAACGATAGTTCGCAGAGTCTGCCGGTGTCACTAGGTCGGCCGCGCCGGATGTGGTCTGCCCGGGACGCGGTGCTCGGCGGTACGGTGCTGTCGTGCCGCGTTAGGTGCGCCCCCATAGCCCAATTGGCAGAGGCAGCGGACTTAAAATCCGCCAAGTGTCGGTTCGAGTCCGACTGGGGGCACTGTGAAGCCCGATCGCCGCACATGCGCGGCGCCGGCCGTTGCAGCCCTATTGTTGGCGTGGCCTTGGCAGGCATAGGCTGCGGATAGCAGCCGATACGCATGTGCGAGGAAGTATGTCCGCAACACGTCTCGGTCGTCGCGTGGCGGCCGGGCTTCTTGTCAGTTCGGTCGCCATGGCGCTTGCCGCACCCGTCGCCGCCGACCCCATGGATCCGATCCCCGGAAACGGTTTCTTCCTCGTCGGGTCGGACATTGCGCAGGGGCTTTACCGAACGGGTGGGTCGGGTTCAGCGTGGGGGGTGTGGATCAACAATGTGCCGACCGAGGACTCAATGTGTCTGTGGTTCACCTACAGCACGCCCGATGCGAACAAAGATCATGTGGTCGAGACAAACATCTCCATCGGGCCGATGTACGCGAATATCAACCCGGCGGTGAAGGCGTTCGAGTCGCGCAACTGTCAGCCATGGACCCGGGTCACCTGACCGGCCGGCAGTGGATGCCGACCGACCCTGTGCTGCCGGAGTGGTCGGCGCGCTAGCTGCCCCGGTCACTCTGGTGAGTGGCGCGGTAGCGCGCCTCGGCTTCCTGGAGTTCCTCTTCGGTGACGGTATCGACGATGTCGGGGCCGAGCGGGTCGACGGGGTCGTTGATCGTCAGGGCACCGGTCGTCTCGTGCACCTCGCAGGTGTCGATGGGGATGCTGCGCACCGCGACCAGCCCGGCCAGTGTCGCCGAGACATCGTGACGTTCCTGATCGTCGCCGGTGAGTTCGGTGGCCAGATGATCGGGTGCCGACACGTGCATCAGCCGGGGCGTGGTCGCCAGGTCGTAGCGGAATGCGCGGAACATCGCCACGCACGCGGCCACAATGACCAGTGAGAACGGTAGGGCGGTGGCGATTGACGCGGTCTGCAGGGCGGTCAGCGATCCGGCCCCGCCGGCCAGCAGCAACACCGCCGCGGCGACACCCTCCAGGGTGGCCCAGTACACCCGGGTCGGCTTAGGCGGATCCAGGTCACCTCCGGAGGCCAGGATGTCGATCACCAGCGATCCGGAATCTGAGGACGTGACGAAGAAGAAGACGATCACCGCCACCGCGACGAGGCTGGTGAGTAATCCGAGCGGCAGTCCGTCGAGCAGTCGGAACAGCGAGGTGTTGGTGTCGACCGAACCGTCGACGAGCATGTTTCCCTCGTCGCGCTGACGCAGGATCGCGGACTCGCCGAAGACGGTGAACCACAGTGAGCCGATGAGGGTGGGAACCAGCAGAACGGCGACCACGAACTCGCGGATCGTGCGGCCTCGGGAGATCCGGGCGATGAACAGGCCGACGAACGGCGCCCAGCTGATCCACCAACCCCAGTAGAAGATGGTCCAGCTGCCGAGCCATGCACCGTCGGTGAAGGGGCCGGTGCGCAATGCGAGCGCCGGCAGTGCCTGGACGTAGGCGCCGAGGTTCTGTACCCAGGCCTGCAGGAGGAAGAGCGACGGCCCGAGCAGCAGCACGAATGCGACCAGCGTCGCCGCGAGTGCCATGTTGATGTTGGAGAGCCACTTCAGGCCCCTGCTGACCCCGCTGACCACCGACGCCACCGCGATCGCGCTGATCACCGCGATCATCGCAACGATCCACCAGTTGTTCACGGTGATCCAGCCCAGGTATTGCAGCCCCGCCGCGATCTGGGTGATCCCGAACCCCAGCGAGGTCGCGACACCGAACAGGGTGCCTACGACGGCGACGACGTCCACCAGGTGGCCGATGGGTCCTTCGACGCGTTCTCGGCCGATCAGCGGCTCCAGAAGCCAGCGCACCGACAGCGGCCGCCCGCGCCGGTAGGTCATGTAGGCCATGCCGAGGCCGACGACGGCGTATATCGCCCAGGCGTGCAGACCCCAGTGGAAGATGGTGATGGCCATGGCCTGGTTCGCGGCCGCGTCGGTGGATCCCTCGATTCCCATCGAGGCAGGCGGATTGATGTAGTGGGTCAAGGGCTCGGCCACACCGTAGAACACCAGCCCGATGCCCATGCCGGCGCTGAACAGCATGGCCAGCCAGGCTCCGAAGCTGAACTCCGGTCTCTCGATGTCTCGGCCGAGTCGGATGGTTCCGACTCGCGAGAGTCCGCAATAGAGCGCGAAGATCACGAATCCGGTCGTGATCAAGACGTACCACCACCCCACGGTGCTGGTGATGGTCTTGTTGAGCTGGATGAATGCGTTCTCCGCCGTCGCCGAGTAGATCACCGCGAAGACGATCAATCCGATGATCACCACCGACGCCGGGATGAAAACCGGTTTGTGGATGTTGTGCAGGGCGGACTTTCGCGGGCCGGGTTGAGACCCGGCACCGTGCTCACGCTCGAGCGTGGTCACGAATGCCTCCTCGGGGCTAACGTCACATCGGTTGCGTGCGCCAGGTTGCTCTGGTCATTGGTGAGGATGATTTGGGTTCCGACGTTACCCCGTTGGCCGCGGTGCCATGCGACGTTCGGGCGGATCGGCGTCGCCGACTCGATGGGAGCACTTGGCATGAGTGACGAGTTCGCCGCCCACCGCAGGGTCGCGGCCGGGGTGAGTTTCACCGATGTAGGGAGGGGCCGGTGACGCTGTTCGTCCACGGTGTGCGCGGCCAGGTCGGGGCCCACTGGGTTCGCCACGGTCGGTGAGTCGGACGGTCCGCCGGTGTGCGGCGAGACCGAAATCCGTCCGTCGCGCGGACACGGCACTATCCGGGCATAATCGGCGGACGGCTGGAACCCCAGCCCAGTGAGGAGACCTCCTGTGCCGCCCTCGTACAACCTGACCGAGCAGATGCTGCGGCGACGCCCGGCGATCGGTGCACCGGTGGCCCACGGCGCCTCGGCCAACCTCAAGCGTTCCATCGGAACCTTTCAGCTGACCATGTTCGGCGTCGGGGCCACGGTGGGCACGGGCATCTTCTTCGTCCTGTCCCAGGCGGTTCCCGAAGCCGGACCCGCGGTGGCAGTGTCGTTCCTGATCGCCGGTTTCGCAGCGGGCCTGGCTGCGCTCTGTTACGCGGAACTGGCCTCGGCGGTGCCGGTGTCCGGCTCGACCTACTCCTACGCTTACACCACACTCGGTGAGCTGATGGCGATGGTGGTCGCAGCCTGCCTGCTGCTCGAATACGGGGTGTCCACCGCAGCGGTGTCGGTCGGGTGGAGTCAATACGTCAACAAACTCACCGACAATCTGCTGGGACACCGTCTGCCGCAGGCGCTCTCGGCGGCCCCCTGGGATATCAACCCGGGTGTGATCAACCTCCCGGCAGTGATCCTGGTGTCGATGTGCGCGCTTCTGCTGATCCGGGGCGCCAGCGAGTCCGCCACCGTCAACAGCGTGATGGTGGTCATCAAACTGGCCGTGCTGGCAATGTTCGCGGTCATCGCCTTCACCGCCTTCGACGCTGACCGGTTCTCCGACTTCGCGCCATTCGGGGTGGCCGGCATCAGCGCTGCGGCCGGGACGATCTTCTTCTCCTACATCGGATTGGACGCGGTTTCGACCGCCGGCGATGAGGTGAAGGACCCGCAAAAGACCATGCCGCGGGCCATCATCGCGTCCCTGCTCGTCGTGACCACCGTCTACCTGGTGGTCACACTGACGGCTCTGGGCACTCAGCCGTGGCAGGACTTCGCCGAACAGGAGGCAGGTCTGGCCGTCATCCTCGACAAGGTGACCGGGGCCAACTACTGGGGCACGGTCCTGGCTGCCGGCGCGGTGATCTCCATCTTCTCGGTGACCCTGGTGGTGATGTACGGGCAGACGCGCATCCTGTTCGCGATGGGCCGCGACGGTTTGATCTCGCCGGCCTTCGCCAGGGTCAGCCCGCGCTCGATGACCCCGGTGCGAAACACCGTGATCGTCGCGATCGTGGTCGCGATCCTGGCCGGCTTCATCCCATTGGACTACCTGGCCGACATGGTCTCGATCGGCACCCTGGTGGCCTTCATCGTGGTCTCGCTCGGGGTGATCCTGCTGCGGGTACGCGAACCCGATCTGCCTCGTGGCTTCCGGGTTCCCGGCTACCCAGTGACACCCGTGCTGTCAATCCTGGCCTGCGGATACATCCTGATCAGCCTGCACTGGTACACCTGGCTGGCGTTCGGGGCCTGGGTGGGGATCGCGCTGATCTTCTACTTCGTCTGGGGTCGCCACCACAGCGCGCTCAACGAGCCTCCCGTGGAGGCTCCCGCGGCAGGAGCCTGACGTCGGCAGCTATGTCTTTTCTATGAGTCGTACTTCGTAATTAGAAGTTCGCGATTGGCAGAGCACAATGGATTCATGTCCATTACTCTCTACGGGTCCGTGGCTATCGCCTTCGCCGTTGCGGCTTTCCTGTTCTCCGAGTCGGTTCGCGAACCGGGCGGGGCGAAACCGGATCGTCCGGGCGCTCTCGCCGTCGTCGCCGGGCTGTTCTGGCCGGTATTCGCGGTCGGGTTCATCCAGTGGCTCCTGATTGCACTCGTCGCCTCTCGGATCCGCGGCCCGAGAATGTCGGCCGCCGGTTCCGAGATGGTGTCGATACCGGTGCGGATAGATGCGAAACCATGATCAATTCGTGACTTGGCGTACCGGATGATCGACCTTCCCGGGCGTACAGTCGGCGGTAACACTCGAACAAAAGTCGGAGACCTGGCTATGTTCTGGATCGCTCTCTACGGCATCATCGCGCTGGCCGTCGCAGTCACCGCCCTGGTGGTCGCCGAGTGGGTCCGGGAACCAGGCTCCCCGGCTCCCGAGCACCCCGGTTTCTTCGCCTCGCTGGCCGGATTGCTCTGGCCCGCAGTCCTCATCGGGCTGGCGCAGTGGGCCCTGATTGCGGCAATCGCATCACCGGATCGCCGCATGAGTCCTAGCGCAGTGGTGTTCGACGAATTGGAGCTGACCCCGGCCGGACGCTGAAAACTGCTAACAGGCATAGCATCTGGTTGATGTACGAGCCCACCTGGGATTCGGTCGCCACCCACCCGCTCCCAGACTGGTACGACGATGCCAAGTTGGGCATCTTCTTGCACTGGGGTCTGTACTCGGTCCCCGGCTGGGCTCCGCAGGTGGCCGACATTCAGCAACTTCTACGGGAGAAGGGTCCCGCGGAGATGTTGCGGGCCAACCCCTATGCCGAGTGGTATCTCAACAGCAGCAGACTGCGGGGCAGTCCGACCTGGCACCACCAGCGGGACACCTACGGCCCGGATGCCGTCTACGACGACTTCGTCGCCCCCTTCGACGAGGGCACAGCCGGCGCCGATATGGACGCCATCGCCACGGTCTGTCGTGAGGCCGGGGCCGGCTACGTCGTGCTGACCACCAAGCATCACGACGGTTTCTGCCTGTGGCCGAGCACCGTTGAACACCCGCGCAAAGGTCGCTACCACTCCCGTCGCGATATCGTCGGGGACCTGCGCCGGGCGGTGCTCGATTCCGGCCTGCGGATGGGCCTGTACTACTCGGGCGGCTATGACTGGCCCTATAACGATGCGCTGTTGCGGAATCCCGCGGACGCTTTCCTGGCCGTGCCGCACACCCCCGACTATGTCGCCTACGCGGCCGGCCACATTCGGGAACTGATCGGCCGCTATCGGCCCTCGGTCCTGTGGAACGACATCTGCTGGCCGGCGGGCGGTGATCTTCCGGCGCTGTTCGCCGACTACTACAACATGGTGCCGGACGGGATCGTCAATGACCGTTGGGTTGAGCCGCCGCAGCACCGCAGTGCCGTCAGCGACACCCTGGCCCGCGCGGGAGGGCTTCTGGTGCAGCGGTTCTGGTCATTAATTCCGGAGCGGCACAAGAGCCTGACCTTCCCCGCCGACCATCACTACGACATCCGCACGCCCGAGTACGCCCGGTTCGACGACATCCAGCACAAGAAGTGGGAGTCGACCCGCGGTGTCGGGCACTCCTTCGGCGCCAACCGCAATGAACGGCCGGAGGACTTCGTGACCGCGACTGAACTCGTCCGGTCCTTCGCCGACATCGTCGCCAAGAACGGCAATCTACTCATCGGGATCGGCCCCGACCCGTACGGGCGGTTTCCGGATGAGCAGTTGCGGCCGTTGCGGGGACTGGGATCCTGGCTGAGGGTCAACGGGGAGGCCGTCTACCGGAGTCGGCCGTGGGCGATCGCCGAGGCCGTCACCACCGAGGGCACCGGCGTTCGGTTCACTCAGCGTGACGGTTCGGTCTACGCCATCCTGCTGGACCTGCCCCAGCGTGAGTTCGGTATCCGTGGAGTGGATGCCGCCGCACTGACCGTGGTTCGGATGCTGGGCCTGGACGAAGCGGTGGACTGGCGGGTGACCGACGGCATGTTGACGGTACGGCTTCCCGAGCGGATGCCGGTGTCACCGTCACACGTGCTCGCACTGGGCAGCGGCCTACGACCGGCCGGGTGAACTAGGTCAACCTCGTTCCAGGGTGTTTCCGATGCCCGACTTGCGGAGTTCCGGTGTGCCGGAGCGGAATGTGACCTTGTTGTTGAGGCCGGACACCTCGATGACGCCCGCCTCATCGATGGTCACGACGTTCTCGATTCCGGACACGTCGACACGGCTGCAGCGGCCGGTGAGCACCACGGTGTTGTTGACCCCGCTGATGCTGATGACGTTGTCGAAACAGCTGATCGTCTTCTGGGTGTCCAACCCGGCCACGTTGACAGGTCCGCCGGGTGTGCTGGCGGGGGGTGAGTCCGCGGTCGGGGCGGTCGGTGTGGTCGGAGTGACCTGGGGGACCGGCGCCGGCGGCGCGGAGGGGCGGGGGGAGGTGTGCTCTCCGTCGCCGGGGACTGCCGCACTGGTGGCCCGCCCGGCCACCGGGCGGTTGAGGCGATCGGCCACCATCACGCCGCCGCTGACCGCCAGGCCGACCATCAACAGCCCCAGAACGATCCAGCCGACTCGCATCCCGGTGCCGGTCGTCGCGTGCGCTCCGGTGGGATCGGGCACCGACGGAGAGCGTTCCAGCTTGGCGATCCGATCTTCGGGATCCTGCTCGGGCATCATCGGCTAACGCTATCGCCGCACCGATCTGCGGCAGTAACTCCCCGGTGAACGACATGCCGGGGCGGTGGCTCCGGAAACTCCCCACGGTGGGCCGCCGGTGCTAACGTGGTTACATGCGTGACCAGAAAGAGGGTGATCGCAGAAGGGAGCCGGAGGAATTATGAAACTGCTGTTGCCGCACCAGCTTCTGGAGCACAAAGTCCGGTCCGATTTCGACAGGGACATCCGGCGAAAGTTCTTCCGGGGTTTGCAATTCGATTCCCCGGTCGGTGATCCGGGGTGGTTCGGTCCGGACAGCGCGGTCTGGCACGTCCATTCCCACACCTCCGCGTTGATCTTCGGTCTGCAGTGCGCCGCCTTCATGGAGCGGCTGGATCCCAGCATCTTCTGGATGGGTTCGGACCATTCCCGGGTGGTCGAACGCGACGAGGACGGAATTCCCACCGGGCGACTGGACCAGGAAGGCGCCCAGGTGCGCCTCGCGCACTCGTTGGCGTTCTTTATCGGCACCGCGTACGGATCGACGGTCACCGCCGAGAAGGTGGCGGCCACCGTGCGCGCCATGCACCACACGATCAAGGGTGTCAGGCCGGACGGCCTGCCCTATGACGCCGACGACGCCGACTGGTTGCGGTGGAATTACGCCACCGTGGTGTGGGGAATCGCGACGGCGCACCAGATGTACCACCCGGCGCCGCTGCCGGATATCGACACCTACTACGCCGAATTCGTCCGCGTCGGACATGCCCTCGGTGGCACAGACCTGCCGACGACGAAGGCCCAGACACTGGATTGCCTGCGTTCCTACCTGCCCAGGCTGGCGCTCACCCACGGCGCCGCGATCGCCACCGGGTCGGCACTGCTGGGCAATCCGGACGTACCGCAGGCGGTCAAGTTCTTCGACTGGGCCATCCGTGACGCGATGCCGGACTGGGCGGCGGAGATGGTGATGTACTCACCGCCGCATCCGGTCGAACGTGCGGCGCGCCGGGCAGCAACCTGGGCGGCGATCAACGGAACCCAGGCTGCGATGGGACCGCTGCCGGAATTCCGGCAGGCCCGGCGGCGGGTGTCGGGCGGCACCGTGTGCGACCACAGCGAGCCGGCCTATGTCGCGGGCAGCGACCCGGTCCGGAATCGGGACTCGGTCGAACAGATGCTGTGACGGCCCGGGTTCTTGACTGCACGCGGAATTCAGCCAGAACTTTCGGGTCAGCGGTGTCGCGGTGTGATGTCCGCCGCACTTGCTGTCGGGAGATGAGAATTCCCAGCCAGTGGCGGGTGCCGTCCGCGCCCCCTGAGGCATCCCCGATGACCAGCGTCGTTGCTCCCTTTTTGGTCGGGAGCCCCGGGCGGCGGTTACCGAACCGTTGCTGAGCGCGGGCTGAGGCCCGTGAGTCGAAGGCAATGTCGGCTGGAATGTGGTGTCGGTGCGCGCCGTTACAGTCATTGCAGGACGACGCGGAAGGATATCGCGTCGGGTTTTCCCCGATTTTCACGGTTCAGCCGGACTGCGTTCCGGCCCTACGGAGGTGTAACGATGATGGCGAACACGACAGGTGGCGCCGCAGTGGCCGAACGGCCCGCAGATTCGGTGTGGCTGTCGACGTTGCCGACGCCCCGGATCGCCCCCGTCGGCGGGTTGACGCGGCCGTCCGCCGAGATGCTCCGGTCCGTGCGTCCGGCAGTCGGTGAACTGGCGGGTCTGCCCGGCGCGGTGACCGACCTCGCCGTCAGCCATGACGGACGCCACTTGGTGGTCGCCCATCTCGGTGAGGATGCCGTATCGATCATCGATGTCGCGACGCTCAGCGTCAGCGCCGTGGTTTCCGGTATTGCCGAGCCCTATGCCGTCGCCGCGTCAGACCGTGCCTACGTCCGGTCGGCGTCGATTTCCGAGGACAACGTGGTCGCCGTCGACCTCAATACCGGTTTACCGCTCGCCGCGCGCGAGATCGGTGTCGGTGCACGGGGCCTCGCGGTCAGCAGGTCCGGTGACCTGGTCTACGTCGCACGCTCAACCGAGGACCTCGCCGATATCGCCGTGGTCGACGTCGAGAGCGGACATGTCAGCGCCATCGTGGTGGCCCGCGAGTACGGGGCCTCTGTCGACGCAGTTCGGGTCGACGCCGCCGGCCAGCGGCTGTATGCAGCGCTCAGCACTGCGGCCGGGGGTGCCCTTGTGGTGATCGACGTCCGGACCGGCAAGGTGCTGAAGACCATCGCCGTCGGTGTCTCCATCGGCGATATCGCCGTCCACCCGGATGGCCGTCGGGTTGTCGTCACCGGCTGGGACGACGACCTCGGCGGGGTGGTGCGAATTATCGACACCGCTGCGGGACGCGTTGTGCGCACCGTCGAGATCACGGGCGGCCTGCCCGCGCAGGTGATCCTGACCGCCGGTGCCGCCTACCTGGCAGACGGCCATGAGGTCGTCGTCATCGACACCGCGACGGCGCGGATCGTCGAGCGAATCGACATCGGCCGGCCGGTGTCCTGCCTGGCGGTCAGCCGGGACGGGTCGTGCCTTTACGTCGGTGACTACCAGGGTGCCGTTGCGGCGCTCGAGGTTCGAAGCGCCGGCTTGCGCGCAGCCTCCTGACGGGAGGTCTGCGGGCGGGCCGCCGTCAGTGCAGGCTGCAGTCCAGCGACACCGAAATGGTCTGACTGGTGACCACCGGGACCAGGAAGTTGCCATCCGCATTGCCCAGACCCGGGCCCACGTAGGGCACCCATTGGGTCATGGTCTGCGGGTTCCGAACACTGGTTACGGTGCATTTGGACATCGGGCCGGTGCCGATCTTGTCGATCTGCACCAGATAGCCCTGCTGGCGGAGCTGGTTGATGGTGTCCTGGGCGGAATCGTCGGCCTGTGCGGACCCCGCCGGGCCGGCCACCAGTCCGAGGGCAACTGCCGCCGTCGCCAGGATCGCAATGCTGCGCATGGCCCTCCTTCAGTCATGTGACGGTATACCGCTTTCCTTATCGCCGCTGACCGGCCGTTCGTTCCTGGCAGGTGCGCCAGCGGAAACGGGGTACCCCGCGGTGCAGGTCTTTCCGCGGACCGCGGGGTGCGGCGGCGATACGATCGGACGTCAACGCTAACGAAGGTGGGCCCGATGCTGAGCACCATGCAGAACTCCCCGCTGACCGTCTCGGAGATCCTGCGGCACGCGGTGAACGTCCACGGTGACCGCACGGTCACCACCGCCACCGGGGATGGCTTCCGGCATGCCACCTATCGGCAGGTCGGCCACCAGGCGGCCCGGCTGGCCAACGCCCTGCGGCGCCTCGGCATCGACGGCGACCAGCGGGTCGCCACCTTCATGTGGAACAACCAGGAGCATCTGGAGGCCTACGTTGCGGTGCCGTCGATGGGCGCGGTGCTGCACACGCTCAACATCCGGCTGTTCCCCGAGCAGATCGAGTTCGTCGCCTACGAGGCCCAGGACCGGGTCGTCATCGTCGACATGTCGCTGGTTCCACTCCTCGCCCCGGTGCTGCCCGGGATGGAGACCGTCCACACCGTGATTGCGGTCGGAGCCGGTGATCTTGCGCCGCTGGAAGCCTCCGGCAAGACGGTCCTTCGCTACGACGAGATCACCGCCGCCGAATCCGATCAGTTCGACTGGCCGGTCATCGACGAAAACTCAGCTGCTGCAATGTGTTACACCAGCGGAACCACCGGCAATCCCAAGGGGGTGGTGTACGGGCACCGGTCCAGCTACCTGCACTCGATGGCGGTGTGCAGCGGCAATGGGATGGGCCTGAGTTTCTCGGACAAGGCCCTGCCGATCGTGCCGATGTTCCACGCCAATGCGTGGGGCCTACCGTATGCGGCGCTGATGGCCGGCGCCGACCTGGTGCTGCCGGACCGGTTCATGGACGCCAAATCGATGGTGACGCTGATCGAGACCCAGCGTGCGACGGTGGCCGGTGCGGTTCCGACCATTTGGAATGACGTCTTGAATTTCCTCGACCGTGAACCGGGGCATGACATCTCGTCCCTGCGTTTTGTGGCCTGCGGCGGATCGGCTGTGCCGGTGTCGTTGATGCAGGTGTTCGAGGAGCGTCACGGCGTACAGATCCGGCAGTTGTGGGGGATGACCGAGACCTCGCCGACGGCAACCCTGGCGTGGCCCGCCCCCAACACGCCGGCGGAGAAGCACTGGGAGATCAGAGCCTCCCAGGGCCGGCCGATGTGCGGGGTGGAGGCCCGCATCGTCGATGACGAGGGAACGGCGCTTCCCAACGACAATGTGGCCGTTGGCGAACTCGAAGTCCGCGGTCCATGGATCACCGGCTCGTACTACCGCAACACCGACCCGTCGAAGTTCGAGTCGGGATGGCTGCGCACCGGCGATGTCGGCAGGATCGATCAGCAGGGCTACATCACGTTGACCGACCGGGCCAAGGACGTCATCAAGTCCGGTGGCGAATGGATCTCGTCGGTGGAGTTGGAGAACGCCCTTATCGGTCATCCGCTGGTTCGTGAGGCCGCAGTGGTGGGAGTCCCCGACGACCGCTGGCAGGAGCGTCCGCTGGCCGCCGTCGTGCTGCAGGACGGCGCCGCGATCACCTCGGCCGAGCTGCGGGACTTTTTGGCCGACAAAGTGGTTCGGTGGTGGCTTCCTGAGCGCTGGACGATGATCGAGGAGATTCCGCGAACCAGCGTCGGCAAGTACGACAAGAAGACCATCCGGGCGCGTTACGCCGAGGGCGCCTACGACGTCATCACCCTCACCTAAGCCCTAACCAAACCTCACCCCACCACCCCTCACCCACCCTCCGCGAGCAGACGCAAACTCGCACGAATCGGCCGCGAAACGTGCGAGTTTGTGTCTGCCCGCGAGGGGAGAGGGGGTGGGGATGGGGCGGGGAATGGGGGCTACCGCTGCGCGCGTTGGTAGGCCGTGACGACCGCGGCGCCGCCGAGGCCAATGTTGTGTTGCAGGGCGGCGGTGACGTTGTCCACCTGTCGCGCATCCGCTGTTCCGCGCAACTGCCAGGTGAGCTCGCTGCACTGGGCCAGGCCGGTCGCGCCGAGCGGATGCCCCTTGGAGATCAGGCCGCCGGAAGGGTTGACCACCCAGCGGCCGCCGTAGGTGGTGTCGCCGGCGTCGATCAGTGCGGGGGCCTCGCCCTCGCCGCAGAGGCCCAGCGCCTCGTAGAGCAGCAGCTCGTTGGCCGAGAAGCAGTCGTGCAACTCGATCACCTGGAAGTCCTGCGGGCCCAGCCCGCTCTGGTCGTAAACCTGTTGGGCTGCTTGCACATTCATGTCGTAACCGATGATGTTCTTGGCTGAGCCGTCGAAGGTGGAGGCGAAATCGGTGGTCATCGCCTGCCCGACGATCTCCACGGCCCGGTCGGCAAGGCCGTGTGATTCGACGAATGCCTCGGAGGCCAACACCGCCGCCGCGGACCCGTCGGAGGTCGGCGAGCACTGCAGCTTTGTCAGTGGATCGGAGATCATTCTGGCCCCGAGGATGTCCTGGAGGCTGTACTCCTGCTGGAACTGGGCGTATGGGTTGTTCACCGAGTGCTTGTGGTTCTTGTAGCCGATCTTGGCGAAGTGCTCGGCGGTGGCGCCATGCTCCCGCATGTATTCCCGGCCGGCGGCGCCGAACATCCACGGCGCCACCGGGAAGGCGAGCTCGTCGGTCTCGGCCAGCGCCTTGATGTGGCGACGCAACGGAGACTCCCGGTCATCGGCACCACCGCCGAGGGATCCGGGTTGCATCTTCTCAAAGCCCAGGGCCAGCACACAGTCGGCCAGCCCGCCGCGGATGGCTTGCGCGGCCAGGAACAACGCGGTGGATCCGGTCGAGCAGTTGTTGTTGACGTTGACTATCGGGATCCCGGTCATGCCGAGTTCGTAGAGTGCGCGCTGGCCGCAGGTCGAATCGCCGGCGACGTAGCCGACGAAGCCCTGCTGGATTTCGCGGTAGTCGACGCCGGCGTCGGTCAGCGCCTTGGTGCCCGACTCGCGGGCCATGTCCGGATAGTCCCAGCCCTCGCGGCTGCCGGGCTTCTCGAACTTGGTCATCCCGACTCCGACGACGTAGACCTTGTTTGCCATGGCAATCCCTTCCGGTGGCGCGCGAAGATAGTGTAGGCAACATGGCGCTTCGGGTCGTGCAATGGGCGACCGGCTCGGTCGGGGTGGCGGCGATCAAGGCCGTTCTGGAACATCCCGAGCTTGAGCTGGTCGGTTGCTGGGTGCACTCGAAAGCCAAGGCGGGCAGAGACGTTGGGGAGATCATCGGCACCGCACCGCTCGGCGTGATGGCCACCGACAGTGTGGATGACATCCTCGCGATGGACGCCGACGCCGTGGTCTACGCCCCGCTGCTTCCCAACGTCGACGAGGTGGCCGCGCTGCTGCGATCCGGAAAGAACGTGGTCAGCCCCGTCGGCTGGTTCTATCCCAGTGAATCGGAGGCGGCACCCTTGGAGACCGCTGCGCGGGAGGGCAACGTCACCCTTCACGGTGCCGGTATCGGTCCGGGAGCGGCCACCGAACTGTTCCCGTTGCTGCTGTCGGTGATGTCCACCGGTATCTCCCACGTCCGCGCTGAGGAGTTTTCCGACCTCCGTACCTACGGCGCACCGGACGTGCTGCGCCATGTGATGGGGTTCGGCGGCACACCCGAGAGGGCACTGCGCGGACCGATGCAAAAGCTCCTCAACGGCGGCTTCTTCCAGTCGGTCCGGCTGATCGTCGACCGGCTCGGATTCGATGCGGAACCGGTCATCCGCACCAGCCAGCAGGTGGCGGTCGCCACCGCGCCGATCGATTCTCCGATCGGCGTGATCGGGCCCGGTGAGGTCGCCGGGCGGCGATTCTGCTGGGATGCCGTCGTCACCAACACGATCGTGGTGCGGATCGCGGTCAACTGGTTGATGGGCGAGGAAAACCTTGATCCGGCATGGACTTTCGGACCTGCCGGGGAACGCTACGAAATCCAGGTGCGCGGCCACCCGAACACCTTCGTCACCGTGAAGGGTTGGCAGCCGGAGACCGTCGAGGAAGGTCTCATCAGCAACCCGGGGGTGGTCGCCACCGCTGCGCACTGCGTCAACGCGATCCCTGCCACCTGTGCCGCCAGCGCCGGCGTTAAAGGGTTCTTCGACCTGCCGCCGCTCACTGGGCGGGCGGCGCCACGGCTTTCCCGGCGGGTCTAGCATCGGTTCATGGCGAACCCCATCGTGCTAACGCAGTCCCGGGCAATTCCGGTGCCACCGGAGGTGGCGTTCGCCCGCACCCTGCCGATGCCGTTGCCGACGTTGTTCAAGCGGTGGTACGGGCCGATTCCGCCGATCAAGGCGGTACGGGACCAGTCCGGGAGCTGGGAACATCCCGGCGAAACCCGGACCATCGCACTGGTTGGCGGCGGCACAATGCGCGAGACGCTGACGGTGGTCGACGCGCCCGACTCGTTCAGTTACACCCTCACCGGCATCACCGGGCCGCTGGCCGGGTTGATCAGCAGCGTGGAGGGCGCCTGGGTATTCACCCCGCAGGGCACCGGGACCCGGGTGACCTGGCGTTGGACCTTGCACCGCAAGTCGGCGCTGGCCGCGCCCGCGTTGGTGGTGTTCGCCCGGGTGTGGCACGGCTACGCCAGGCAGTCGCTGGAATCGTTGTCCGACTACCTGCTGCGCTGACGGAAATGTGTCGACTCTTCGGCCTGCACGCCGGGCGCAGCGCGATCGCCGCGACATTCTGGTTACTGGACGCGCCCGACAACCTCGACGCGCAGAGCCGCCGCAACCCCGATGGAACCGGTCTGGGCGTCTTCGGCGCCGACGGCGAGCCGGAACTGCGCAAGCAGCCGATGGCCGCCTGGAAGGACCGGGCGTTCCACTGCGAGGCGCACGAGATGACCGGTACGACCTTCCTGGCCCACGTCCGGTACGCGACCACCGGTGTGCTCGATGTGGCCAACACGCATCCGTTCCTTCAGGATGGAAGGCTTTTCGCGCACAACGGTGTGGTGGAAGGCCTTGACCGGCTCGACGACCGGTTGCGGTCCCTAGGCGTATCGACTTTGGTTCGGGGGCAGACGGATTCCGAGCGGGTGTTCGCTCTGATTACTGCGGCGACCCGCCATCGGGACGGTGACGTGACGGCGGGAATTCTTGACGCCATCGGCTGGATCGCCGACAACCTGCCGGTCTATGCGCTCAATATCCTGGTGAGTACCGCGACTGAGATGTGGGCGCTGCGCTACCCGGACTCGCACCAGCTCTACGTGCTGGATCGTCGCGAACCGGCTGACTTCGAGATGCGAACCCAGCGGATCCACGCCCGCTCCCGCCATCTGCGGGAGTCCCCGTCGGTGCTTTTCGCCACCGAGCCAATGGACGGGGACCCGGCGTGGCGGCCCCTGGATCCCGGCGAGTTGATGCATGTCGACCCCGATCTGACGATCACCCGTCGGATCGGGTTCGCCGATCCGCCAAGGCATCTGCTGACCACGTCCGATCTCAGCCCGACCGCGCAGGCCGCCCAGCGGAATCAGCGCACCGGATAGCTCACCGCAGGTCCCTGCGGCGTAGTCCGGCCAGGCCTGCAGCCACCAGGACGACCGCGATACCGATCAGCCACAGCAGCGGTGCGATGCGGAGCGCCTCGCCGGGAACCCGCGGCACGTGGGTGAATGGGCTGAGGTTGTGCAGCCAGTCCGGTTCGCCGGCAACCGATCCCAAAAGGTAAAGGGTGATCGCGGCCACCAAAACACCCCACGTCGCCGGGGTGAAGCGGGGAGCGAGCCCGAAGATGAGCATCCCGACCGCCGCCATCAGCCAGACCGCGGGAAGCTGGACGGCGGCCGCGGCCAGGACACCGGGAAGTTCGCCGGCCACGTCGCCGGTGGCGATGCCGTAGGTAGTGCCGGCCACCATCGCGGCCGTCATCAGGGTGATCGTCGTGCCCAGCAGGGCGAAGACCAGATGACTTGCCGCCCATCGGGTTCGCCCGACAGAGCCGGCAAGCAGCGGCTCGGCGCGCCCGGCGATCTCTTCGCTGTGCAACCGCAGGGTCGCGGAAACGCCCTGTGCTGCTGTGGCGACCCCGAGAAATCCGAATGAGATCGTGATGAAGGCGGTTTCCATCGCGGTGGATCCGCCCAACCTGGCGACGATCTCGCGGATCTCGGTATTGTCGCCGATACCCTCGCCGATGCCTTTCGTGATGCTGCCGGCCAGCAGCGCGTATAACGACAGACCGGCTGCCCAGGCCAGCAGCGGGCCGCGCTGCAACCGCCAGGCCAGACCGAGCGGGCCGCAGAGCCGACTGGCGGCCCGGCCCGGTCCGGGGCGGTCGGCGATCAACCCCCCGCCGACGTCCCGCCGGCTCAACAGGCCGTAGGCCAGCGCGGTCAGCGCGACCGTCGTCAGCGCGGGCACACCGAGGGCCCACCACCGCTCACCGGCGTAGGGACGGACCTGAAGTGCCCACCCCAACGGTGAAAGCCAGGACAACACACCGTTTCCCGCGTCACCGACGGCACGCAGCGCGAACGCGGAGCCGAGTGTGGCAAAGGCGATGCCGCGGGCGGTCCGGGCTGAGGCGCTCAACTGGGCGGCGACCGCGGCGACTGCGGCGAACACTAAACCCGACCCGGTCAGCGCCGCGCCGAACGCCACCGAACCTGCGACCGGGACCCCGGAGGACACCAGTCCGGCGGTTCCTAACAGGCCGGTCGCCACTGAGGCGCCAAAGGCCAGCACCAGTGCGGCAGTCAGTCCGGCGAGGCGGCCCACCGCCGTGGATTCGAGCAGTTCGGTGCGACCGGTTTCCTCATCGCCGCGGGTATGGCGGATGACGGTGAGGATCACCGCGACACCGATCAAGGCGTGGAAAATCCCGGCCTTCCAGAGTGCGGTCGCTCCGACCGAGTCGTTGTAGATGTTCCCGTAGAGGGCCCGCTGAGCGGGGCTGGCCATGATCGAGGCGACCAGTCCGGCCCGGTCGGCCGGATCGGGATAGACACTCCGGATGCTGGCGACGTACACGGTCGACAACGGAACCGAAAGGAGCAGCACCCATAACGGCAGCACGATCCGGTCGCGACGCAGGTACAGCCGCAGTAGGCGGAGGGTGCCGGTCAGCGGCGAGGACTGCCGGGGCGGATCAGGGGCCCGGTGCCGCGGCCGGTCGAGTACCGCAGTCATCGGTCCACCCGGTAATGCCGCAGGAACAGTTCCTCCAACGTCGGCGGATGGCTGACCAGACTGCGGACGCCGGCCTGTGCGAGAACGCGGATCAGGTCGGGTAGTGCCGCCGGGTCGACCCGGGCATGCAGCACTCCGTCGGCGATGCTGACCTCCTCGACTCCCGGCATCCGGCTGAGATCGCCTGGTTCTCGGAAGAGTTCGGCCCTGATCGAGGTCTGGGACAGGTGCCGCATCGACGCCAGGGTCCCGCTCTCCACTGTGCGGCCCGCCCGGATGATGGTCACCCGCTCGCACAGCGCCTCTGTCTCGGCCAGGATGTGGCTGGACAGCAGCACGGTGGCGCCGCGGTCGCGGGATTCCCGGACGCAGCTCCGGAAGACGTTCTCCATCAACGGATCCAAACCGCTGGTGGGTTCATCGAGCAGCAGAAGCCTGGCATTGGACGACAGCGCTGAGATCAGCGACACCTTCTGCCGGTTACCCTTGGAATAGGTTCGGGCCTTCCTGGTGGGGTCGAGGTCGAACCGTTCGATCAACTCGTCGCGCCGGGTGCGGTCGATGCCACCGCGCATCCGGGCCAGCAGATCGATGGTCTCACCTCCGGTGAGCGAGGGCCACAATGTCACATCGCCTGGCACGTAAGCGATGTCGCGGTGCAGGGACACCGCATCCCGCCACGGGTCGCGGCCGAACAGTCGCGCGGTCCCCCCCGATGCCCGGACGAGGCCGAGCAGGATTCGGATCGTGGTCGACTTCCCCGCTCCGTTGGGGCCGAGGAAACCATGAGCCTCGCCCTCGGTGACCTGAAGATCCAGACCGTCCAAGGCTCGAACCCGGCCAAAGTGCTTCCTCAACGCGGTGACGTCGATGACTCCGCTCATGGCTGCTCGCCGTTTCGATCCCCTTCGAGACCGTCCAAGGCTCTGGCGGCGAGTTCGTGGCCGAGGTTGATGACTTCAGCGGCCCGGTGGAAGTCCAGACTGCGGCAGGCGGTTCGGGGCACCTCGATGAGGATGTCCGGGGGGTAGGCCGCCATCTGGTGCCGCGCCAGCGCGGCCTGCGCGATATCGATGCTGCGCATCATCACCGCGAAACTGCGCAGCTTGGGGATCGGGGTCCCGCGCTCCGGGCCGTCGAACTCCTCATCGAGTTCGCCGTCCTCGATGTCGGCGATATCGAACGGCGCCGCCCCGGTGCTCCATCGGTCCAGAAGAGCGGAGGTGCTGCGCCGCAGCCGGTTCAGCCTCTCCCGGGTGGGTCTGATCTCCGCAACGGAGTCGTCGGAGACATCGGCTTCCATCCCGGAGACACTCACCGCGACGGTGAGATCGGCGTTGGCTGCCGAAATCGGGGCGATGGGAAGCGGATCGAGGATGCCGCCGTCGGCCAGGATCCGTCCGTCGAGAAGATGGGGCGCAATGACGCCCGGAATGGCGATCGATGCCCTGATGGCCTCATCGAGCGGACCGCGCTGCAGCCACACCGACTTTCCGGCGATGAGGTCTGTCGTGACCGCGGTGTACGGGATGGGCAGTTCCTGGATGGTCACTTCGCCGAGGATCTCGCGCACCGCGTCGAGAATCTTGCCCGCCCGGAACACGCCGGCCGCCGAGATCGACGGGTCGAGCAGCCGCAGCATGGCGGGACCGGTCAGTGTGGTGGCCCACTGGGTGAATTCATCGAGTGACCCGGCCGCATACAGTCCGCCTACGAGTGCACCCATCGACGAGCCGGCGATCCCGACCACCTCGTAGCCGCGGTCGCGCAATTCGTTGAGCACACCGATATGGGCGTAGCCCCGCGCGCCGCCGCTGCCGAGTGCGATCGCCACACGTTTGGCCATGGCTCCATTCTCGTCCCACGAGTCCGCGGGCATGCGATCGGGCCGATTCGGGGCCTAGCAGCCGCCGTCGGCAGCGGCCCGGACGGCGATGATGAGCGCGGCCTGCTGGGCGCCGCTCAACTCGGGCCAGGTCTGCTGGAAGTTGGCCCGTCCGGTTTCGGCGGAGGCCTGCACCTCTTTGAGGTAAGGCTCAACCAGAGTGTCCGGGTCGCCGCCCCTGGCGTCCATCCACTCCTTGGCTGCCATGCATGCCTGCGCGTACTGCTCCTCGGTGGACTGGGCCGGCTCGTCGACCCGGGTGGTCACGCCGCCGGGCGAGATTCCGATGGCGGGACTGCCGGACTGGGCCGCTGGTTGATCGGCGGACGGGGCCGGTGGACGCGACGTGGCCTTGCCGCCATCGCCCGGTGCGCAGCCCGTCAGCAGGGCGGCGGTGAGGGCGGCGGTGCATCCGGCGCGAAGTCCTGTGCTCAGCATGGTGGTCAATCTAAGCAAACGCTTGCCGATGATGGGTCTCGTACATTCGGGTGGCGACGACCAACCCGGAGGCCGCGGTGAGAGCCGCGACGGTCCAGATGGCGGCCCGGATTCCGAGGGCATCGGCGACGACGCCGGCCAGCAGTGCCCCCACCGCGAAGCCGCCGTCGCGCCACAACCGGTAGGTCCCGACCGCCCGGGCGCGCCAGGCCGGGTGGGCGACGTCACCGATCGCCGCCAGCAGCGTGGGGTAGACCATGGCGGTTCCGGCACCGAGCAACACCGCCGCCAGAGCCCAGAGCGTGAAACTGTCACCGAGCGCGACGAGGGCCAAAGCGACTGCCTGCAGCCACATTCCAGCGGCGATCATCCACTTTCGACCCCACCGGTCCGAGAGCGCGCCGGTGATCAGCTGACCGACTCCCCACACGGCGGGATAGAGCGCGGCCAGTACACCGATCCGTCCCACCGACAGTCCGGCACCGGCGAAGAGGATGGGGAACAATCCCCATGCCAGGCCGTCATTGAGATTGTTGACCAGTCCGGCCTGGCTGGCCGAGGACAGCGCCGGCTCCCGGAAACTGGTCTGCACGAAGACCTGCCGGTTGGTCAGCGCGCCGTGCAGATGGTCGTGCAACCCATCGGCGCGGGGCCGGTGGGTTGCCGCCTCGAGGCGGGCATGGTCGCGGGTTTCCTTGACGGCGACCGTGGACAGACCCAAACCCAGTGCGGCGAACGCGATTCCCAGCAGGAACGGCGCCGGCCGCAGACCGTAGTCCTGCGCCAGGTAGCCGGTGGCCAGGGCGGTCACCGCGACCGCCCCGTAGCCGGCCGCCTCGTTGAGCCCCATCGCCAGACCGCGGCGCGACGGCCCGACCAGATCGATCTTCATCACCACGGTGGTGGACCAGGTCAGGCCCTGGCTGATGCCGAGTGCAACGTTGGCGACGATCACCCACGCCCATGACGGCGCCCAGATCAGCAGCAGGGGCACCGGAACCGCGATCAGCCACCCCGCCACCAGCACCGGCTTGCGGCCGAACCGGTCGGACCAGGTGCCGGCGAAATAGTTGGTGGCCGCCTTTGCCACTCCGAACACCAGGATGAACGACAGCCCGGCGGTGTAGGCGCGGACACCGAAGACCTGTTCGCCCAGCAACGGCAGCACCGTCCGTTCCTGGCCGAGCATGCCGCCGACGAGGGCGTTGACGACAACGAGGAGGGTGAATTGGGCGGCGTTGCGGCGCAGCCCCAACTCGATGCGCCGACCGCCGGCCGACACGGGACGCACGAGCCCGGTTACTGTGCGTAGTCCTGGGTGACCCGGCCTCGCAACCGCTCGGTCTTCTCCGGCGTCCAGCCCGGAGGCTGCATCACCGCGGCCCAGCCGTTGACGGCGTCCTTGACGTAGCGGTGGCCGTGCCCGTCCGGCACGTCGACGGCGACCGCCATATCGGCGGCCACCTGCAAAAAGGTCACCACCGGGATCCAGTTCATGTCCTTGGAGACGTCGTAACCCCGGGGCTCGCGCAGCCAATCGGGTTCGGTGAAAAGCAGTTCGGGATTCCACCAGGCGATCGGATCCGACGCGTGCTGCAGGTAGGCGATCCGCGGATTACCCCACGGCGCGTCCGGTCGGCCGAGGTTCTCCGCGCGGGCGACGAACCGGATGTTGGCGCCGTCATCGAAGATCGGCAACCACTCCGGGGATCCGGGATCACGGTTGTCGGTGACGTAGTCGCGCAGGGTGTTCTGGAAGGTCGGTCCGGAGAACAACGCGCCGTCGGTCCGGGCGATGATGTTGTTCGGGCTCAGGAACGGCGCCTCCCCGCCGAACGAACCCAGGCTCTCGCCGAACACCACGATCTTGGGCCGCTGCGCCTCCGGCAGCGCCCGCACCCGCGCGTCGACCGCCTCGAACAGGGCCTGTCCGGCCTGGCGGGCGTTCTCCTTGTCGACCAGGAAGGACAGCCAACTGGGCAGGAACGAGTACTGCATGCTGACGATGGCGGTGTCCCCGTTGTACATGTACTCCAGCGAGTCGGCCTCGGCGGCGTTGATCCAGCCGGTGCCGGTGGTGGTGGCCACCGCGATCACCGTGCGATCGAGTCCGCCCGCCCGTTCGAGGTCGCGGGCGGCGATCTCGGCGGTGGCGCGGATCCCGTCGGCGGAGTGCAGGCCGGCATAGGCCCGGATCGGCTCGATGGCCGGCGCTCCGTTGAACTCGGTGAGCTGTGCGACGGTCGGGCCGTTGCCGACGAAGAGCCGGCCCTGGTGTCCCAGCGAATCCCAGGACACCAGCGAGCCCGGTCCCCCGGAGCGCAAGGTGCTGGTGGGTGCGGGGTGGTCAGGATCCATCTCGTCATTGACGGTGGCGAAGGTCTTGTTCATCACGCTCATCGCGCCGCGCACCACCACGCCGTTGAGGATGGCGATACCGAACGACAGCAGCGCCACCATCGCGATGACGAACGACACCCGTGGCGGGGCGACGCGGCCCAGTTGGCGGACCAGGAACCGGAAGAGTCTGCCGATGAGCTGGCCGATCTCGACGAACAGGAAGAGAAACACCACCGCGAGCACCGCGGCCTGCAGGTAGTTGAACCACTGCAGTCGCGGCACGCCCATCAGATCCCGTACGTGGTTCTGCCAGGAGTGGAAGTACAGGATCCCGACCAGCAACGCGACCGCGCCGGCGGCGAGCAGGATCGGCCAGGCCCGCCGCGGGGCCGGCGGGCTGCTCTGCTGGGACTTCATGAACCGCACCATCCACACGCCGAAGACGCCCAGCCCGTAACCGATCGCGCCGCCGACGCCGCTCACCAGTCCCTGGAACAGCGGGCCGCGCGGCAGTAGCGACGGTGTCATCGACAGCAGCACGAACACCAAGCCGGCAGCGGTGCCGGTGAAGGTGTAGCGGCGCTGCCACCAGTCGCGCTTGGGTTGCTGCGGTGCTGGGGCGACTGCTTCGGCTTCGGCGACTGTCACGGCACAGAACCTTAGCGGTGGGTGAAGTTCGGAGCCCGTTTCTCGGTGAACGCGGCCATGCCCTCAGCCTGGTCGTCGGTGGCGAATGCCGAGTGGAACAGCCGGCGCTCGTAAAGAAGCCCCTCGGTCAGAGTGGACTCGAAGGCTCGGTTGACCGCCTCCTTGGCCATCCGGGCCGCTGAGCGCGACATCTGCGAGATGGTGGTGGCCACCGCGTTGGCTTCGTCGAGCAACTGGTCGGCCGGAACCACCCGGGACACCAGGCCGCTGCGTTCGGCTTCGGCCGCGTCGATGGTGCGTCCGGTCAGGATCAGGTCCATGGCCTTGGCCTTGCCGATCGCGCGGGTCAGCCGCTGTGAACCGCCCATCCCGGGCAGCACACCGAGCTTGATCTCCGGCTGGCCGAACTTCGCGGTATCGGCGGCGATCAGCACATCGCACATCATGGCCAGTTCGCAGCCCCCGCCCAGGGCGTAGCCGGCGACTGCGGCGATCAGTGGGGTGCGGACTGCTCCGAGCTTGCCCCAGGCGGCGAAGAAGTCCGCCTCGAACACCTCGGAGAACGACAGCGAGGCCATCTCCTTGATGTCGGCGCCCGCGGCGAAGGCCTTCTCCGAGCCGGTGATGACGATGGCACCGATTCCGGGATCGGCGTCGAGTTCGGCTGCGGCAGCGGTGACCTCGGCCATCACCTGGCTGTTGAGGGCGTTGAGCGCTTTGGGCCGGTTCAGGGTGATGGTGCCGACCCGCTCGGAACGGGTCACCAGGATGGTCTCGTAACTCACAGGTACTCCTTGTCGAAGGTCAGGTCCGGGTCGGCTGGTGCGAAGTAGGCGTCGACATCGCCATCGGTCACCGTGTCCAGCGATGACGGGGACCAGGTCGGGTTGCGATCCTTGTCGACGAGTTGGGCGCGGATGCCCTCGACCAGGTCATGTGACCGCAGCGAGGCGCACGAGACCCGATACTCCTGCACCAGAACATCTTCCAGGGTGTCCAGCGCGGCGGCCCGGCGGACGGCGGCGAGCGTGACAGCCAGCGCGACGGGGGAGCGGGTGGCGATGAGGTCGGCGGCGTCGGTGGCCGGTCCTTCACCGTGGCTGCGCAGTGCGGCGACGATGTCGGTGACGGTGTCGCCGGCGTAGCAGTCGTCGATCCACTCCCGCTGTGCGAGGAGGGTGCTCGGGGGCGGATCCTGGGCGTGCTCGCGCAGCGCCGCATCGACGCCGTCGTCGACGAGCGTCGTGGTGAACGCCGCCAGGTCGTCATGCGCGACGTAGCGGTCGGCGAAGCCGAGAGCGATGGCGTCCGCCCCGGAGAAGGGGGCGCCGGTGAGTGCGGCGTGCAGGCCGAGATTTCCCGGTGCCCGCGACAGCAGGAAGGTGCCGCCCACGTCGGGGATGAAGCCGATGCCCACCTCGGGCATCGCGATCTTGGACGTGTCGGTCACCAAGCGGACATTGCCGTGCGCACTGACTCCCACGCCGCCGCCCATCACGATTCCGTCCATGTAGGCGACGTAGGGCTTGGGGTAGCGGCCGATGCGGGCGTTGAGGCGGTACTCGTCGAACCAGAACTGCCGCGCGTCGGCACCGCCGGCCTTCGCGCTGTGGTAGATCGCCACCACGTCTCCGCCGGCGCACAGGCCGCGCTCCCCGGCGCCTTGGACGACGACGGCACGGACGTTGTCATCGTCGGACCACCCGGTCAGGGCGGTGTCCAGGGCGGCGACCATGGTGTGGGTCAGCGAATTGAGCGCCTTCGGGCGATTTAGGGTCAGGAACCCGACTCCACCGTCGACGCGGGCCAGAATCTCGTCGGTGTCAGCGCTCAACCGGGTTTCTCCGTCCTTAAAGGTTGGACATCCAAGTTTTACCAGGGGTAATGACACCAACTGCGACCGGGATGCCAGGTACCGTGGTCTCGAACGGTGAAGTTCGTGACGTCTTTTGGGAACTGATCGGGAGTTACCGTTCGTTGACTGAAGTGTTCATCGGACTTACTCGAAAGGATCCGACGGTGCGGGAATCCAGCAACCCGGTCTTTCGCTCGCTGCCCAAGCAGCCGGGCGGTTATGCGCAGTTCGGCCCCGGTATCGCCGGTGCCACCCAGGCAGTGGGTTACCAGGCCGAGCCGTACACCACGGCTCCGCAGACCGGTGTCTCGCGGCCTCTGACGATCGACGACGTCGTGACCAAGACCGGCATCACCCTCGGGGTGCTCTCGGTGGTGGCGGCGGTCTCGTACTTCATCGTCGGCGGCAACCCCGGCCTGGCGATGCCGTTCACCCTGGTCGGCGCGCTCGGCGGGCTGGCACTGGTGCTGGTCGCGACCTTCGGCCGCAAGCAGGACAACCCGGCGATCGTGCTCAGCTACGCGGCGCTTGAAGGCCTGTTCCTCGGCGCGATCTCCTGGGTCTTCGGCAATGTCGTGGTGGCCGGCGGGAACGCCGGCGCACTGATCACCCAGGCGGTTCTGGGCACCCTCGGGGTGTTCTTCGGCATGCTGGTGGTCTACAAGACCGGTGCCATCCGGGTCACGCCGAAGTTCACCCGCTTCCTGGTGGCGAGCATGGTCGGTGTCCTGGTGCTGATGCTCGGCAACTTCGTGCTGGCGATGTTCGGTGTCGGCGGCGGTGAAGGTATGGGCCTGCGTTCCGGCGGATCGATCGCGATCATCTTCTCTCTGGTCTGCATCGGCATCGCAGCCTTCAGCTTCCTGCTGGACTTCGATTCCGCCGATCAGATGATCCGGGCCGGTGCGCCGGAGAAGGCAGCCTGGGGCGTCGCCCTCGGGCTTACCGTGACCCTGGTCTGGCTGTACCTGGAGATCCTGCGTCTGCTCAGCTACTTCCAGAACGACTAGCGCTTGCGCGAGAAGGGCCCCGCTTCGGCGGGGCCTTTTTCGTTGCGCCTGAGCGAACGCGTTGTCGACACTGCGCTGGGTGCGTCGACTCTGGGGGCAATCTCGATCTGGCTGCGCCATCCAGGCTGGCCGGATGTCCGATTTCCAGAGGCCGTTCCTCGGCTCCGAGGCAGTTGCCGATGGCCTGCTCCGAAAGCACCAGTTACGCAGCCGCTTCGAGTCAGTGCTGCCGGGAGTCTACGTTCCACGGGGCGTGCAGTTGACGCTCCCCGACCGGGCTTACGCTGCCTGGTTGTGGTCCCGCAGGCAGGGGATCATCATGGGCACAACCGCTGCGGTGTTGCACGGCGCGAGGTGGGTCGACAACGAGTCGCCGGTCGAGATCCTCTGGTCGAACGCAAGGCCTCCGCGTGGCGTGCGCACCCGTACTGCGCAGTTGTTCGCCGATGAATGGATGACGCTGGGCTGCCTACCGGTGACGACACCGGAACGGAGCGGCTTCGACATCGGCAGGCGGCGGTCAAGCGGCCCGACCGTGGCTGCGATGGATTCCCTGTTGCGGGCTACCGGTGTCAGTCGGGCCGATATCGCCGACATTGCCCTGCGGCACCCCGGGGTTAGAGGGCTGTGACAACTCGAGACCGTCCTGGATCTTGTTGACCCGGGCGCTCAGTCGCCGAAGGAGACCTGGCTTCGGCTGCTGCTGGTTGCCGCCGGACTGCCGCGGCCCACGACGCAGATCCCGGTGCGCAGTGCCGCGTCAACCTTCTACCTCGATATGGGTTGGGAAGACCTCATGGTTGCCGTTGAGTACGACGGGGAGCAACATCGCACCGATCGCTGGCAGTACACCAAGGACATCCGCCGATCCGAGGAACTCGCGAGGCTGGGGTGAATCATCATCCGGGTGGTGGCCGGCGACCGGCCGCCGGACATAGTGCGTCGTGTCCGTGAGGCACTGCGGCGCAGATCATCGAGTCTGCGCTGAGCGCATTCACTCTGCGACCAGAGCGCGGTTGCAGGCTGATTCACGATCTGGACGCAGAGTCGACGCGGAGCCTCAGCTGAGCCGCTCCACCACCATCGCCATGCCCTGCCCTCCGCCGACGCACATGGTCTCGATCCCGAAGGTCTTGTCGTGAGTCGCCAGGTTGTTCAGCAGCGTGGCGGTGATGCGGGCGCCGGTCATGCCGAACGGGTGGCCCAGCGCAATCGCCCCGCCGGAGACGTTGAGCTTGTCCTCGTCGATCCCCAGCGCCCGGGCGGAGCCGAGCACCTGCACGGCGAAGGCCTCGTTGATCTCGAACAGGTCGATATCGGAGATCGACATCCCCGCATTCGCTAGGGCCCTCTTGACCGCCTCGATCGGGCCCAGACCCATGATCTCCGGGGAGAGTCCGGACACCCCGGTGGACACCACCCGGGCCAGCGGGGTCAGTCCCAACTCCCTGGCGCGGGTGTCGGACATGACGATCACCGCGGCCGCGCCGTCGTTGAGCGGGCAGGCGTTACCCGCGGTCACGGTGCCATTCGGTCGGAACACCGGTGCCAACTGAGAGACCTTCTCGTAGCTGGTGCCGGCGCGGGGTCCGTCATCGGTGCGCACGACGGTCCCGTCGGGCAGGGTTACCGGGGAGATCTCACGCTCGAAGAACCCACTCTTGATGGCCTCCTCGGCGCGGTTCTGGCTGCGCACACCCCAGCGGTCCTGGTCCTCGCGGCTGATCCCGGTATAGAGCGCGACGTTCTCGGCGGTCTCGCCCATCGCGATGTAGACATCCGGAAGCTGACCGTCTTCGCGGGGGTCGTGCCACTCGGTCGCACCCGCTGCGGCGGCCGCGTCGCAGCGCTCACGGGCTTCGTTGAACAGCGGATTGCGGGTCTCCGGCCAGGAGTCGGCATTGCCGCTGCCGAACCGCGACACCGTCTCCACCCCGGCGGAGATGAACGCATGGCCTTCGCCGGCCTTGATCGCGTGGAACGCCATCCGGGTGGTCTGCAGAGACGAGGAGCAGTACCGGTTCACGGTGACGCCGGGAAGGAAGTCATACCCGAGTTCGACGGCCACCACCCGCGCGATGTTGAACCCGGACTCACCCGCCGGCTGGCCGCAACCCATCATCAGGTCGTCGATATCGCGGGGTTCCAGGGCAGGCACCTTGTCCAGGGCGGCATGCACCATCTGGGTGGCGAGGTCATCGGGGCGCATGCTCGCCAGTGAGCCCTTGAAGGCCCGGCCGATGGGGGAGCGGGCGGTGGAGACGATGACGGCTTCGGGCATGAGGCGCTCCTGGTTCGTTTCGCGGACTACCGAGAAACCTAGCTGGCCGGTGAATCCACCGGGGCCCGAACCCCGCGGGGACGCCGCTGGAGCGATCCGTTCAGCGGACCGCGGCGGGTTGCCGAGCCGGCCGGCTCCGTCGCCCGAGGCTGCTCGGGCCGGTGCGCGCCGAGCGCCTCGCACAGTGCGGGCAGCAACTGATCGGCGGCCAGGGCATATCCGGTTGCCGAGGGGTGGTAGCGGTCTTCGGCGAACAACAACTCGGGTTCGGTTTCGAAGTGTGGCGCCAGCAGATCGGCCAGCGGAACCGCGACACCGCCGGCAGCCCGGACCTCGGCGGCCTGCGCGCGGGCCAGCCGAAGGCCCAGGGACCGGGCGGTCCAGCGCAGCGGCTGCGGGATGGCGGTGATCACCCCAAGGTCCGGGCAGGTGCCGACGACCACGGCGGCGCCCCCGCCGCGCAGCCGACGGACGGCGGCGCCCAGCCGGCGGGCCGGCGGGCCGATGCCGTTGAAGGCGGTGACATCGTTGGCGCCGATCATGATCACGGCGGCGTCGGGCGGCGGCCCGGCGACCAGCATCGCATCGACCTGGCCGGCCAGGCCTCGGGACGTCGCGCCCACGATCGCCTTGGTCGACAGCCGCACCGGCTTTCCGGTTTTCTCGGCCAGGCCGCGGGCCAGCAGCACACCGGGGACCTCGTCGGCATCCCGGCAGCCGTACCCGGTCGCGGTGGAGTCGCCGAACACCATCAGATGCAGGTCTACCTGTGTACCTCGTTCCCAGCGGCAGGGCGGTCCGCCGCCGGGCGCGTACATGCCGTCCCCGCGGGGAGGGGTGTCCCAGGCCTTGGGGATGATGCTGCGGGCCTGCTCGACCTGACCGGTCAGAAGGCTGCGGGCACCCACCACCGCGCTGCCGGTCGAGGCGAGAACGCCCGCGACAGCCAGTGCCTTGGTCGGACCGAACCACATGGTCACGGACGTAGTGTGGCCCCGCAGAAGCCGGGTTGGCGATCACGGACAGGTATCGGTTCCGGTAATAAACAGCAATACCACACTGTGCTGTGGGTCACAGGTGTCAGGATTCACAGCATAACCAGAGCGACATCGCTACAAAGACGACATCACTACAAAGGCGTAGGGAGTGTTGACGATGACCGCACCGAGCAAGGTCCACCTGGCCGGACGGCCAAGCCGCCCACGCCGCTACCCGGTCAGCGATGTGGCGCCGGTCGAGGTGATCGAGGACGGGCCGAGCCTTCCGGCCCGACTGGTCTCGCTGGGTACCCGGCTGACGATGTGGCCCACCCTGGCGGTGCTCAGCCACGTGCCGCATCTGCCATGGCCGTTCGGCATGGTGGACTTCGTCGCCCGGGCACTGTTGCCCTCGCCCGGGACGGTGCGCGCCACAGTGGGACTGCCCAACGCCTCGGCCCAGTTGGTCCGCGCCCCCGGGGTGCTGCCCGCTGACGGTCGACGCCGCGTGGTGCTCTATCTGCACGGCGGTGCCTTTCTGACCTGCGGGGTGAACTCACACAGCCGCATCTCGGTCGCGCTGTCGAAATTCGCCGACTCGCCGGTGCTCGTGGTCGACTACCGGTTAATCCCCAAGCACACCATCGGGATGGCGGTCGACGACTGCTACGACGGCTACCGATGGCTGCGACTTCGGGGCTACGAACCCGACCAGATCGTGCTGGCCGGTGACTCGGCCGGTGGCTACCTAGCGCTGGCCCTGGCGCAGCGACTCCAGGCCGAGGGCGAGACCCCGGCCGCGCTGGTGGCCATCTCGCCGCTGCTGCAACTGGAGAAGGACCCCAAGCTGACGCATCCGAACGCCTACAGCGATGCGATGTTCCCGCCCAAAGCTTTTGACGCATTGGTGGCGTTGGTGGCCCGCGCCGCGGCCAAACATGTCGTCGACGGTGAGCCGGAGGACGTCTACGAGCCGCTGGACCATATCGAGCCCGGGCTGCCGCAGACGCTCATCCACGTCTCGGGCTCTGAGGTGCTGCTACACGACGCCCGGCTGGCCGCCCGGCGGCTGGCGGCCGCCGGCGTGCCGACCGAGGTGCGGGTGTGGCCCGGTCAGATCCATGACTTCCAACTGGCCGCCCCGCTGATCCCGGAGGCGACTCGGTCGCTGCGTCAGATCGGAAAGTACATCCGCGAAGCGACCGGCTGAACGGTCGGCCCCGGGAGCCTGCGACCATAGACCCATGCGCATCGCATCCCACGTCAGCGAGCTGATCGGAAACACCCCGCTGGTTCGGCTGAACTCGGTGGTGCCGCAGCACGCCGGGGTGGTCGCGGCCAAGGTCGAGTACCTCAACCCGGGCGGCAGTTCCAAGGACCGGATCGCGGTCAAGATGATCGACGCCGCCGAAGCCAGCGGTCAGCTCAAGCCGGGCGGCACCATCGTCGAGCCCACCTCCGGCAACACCGGTGTGGGCCTGGCGCTGGTGGCCCAGCGTCGCGGCTACAAGTGTGTGTTCGTCTGCCCGGACAAGGTCAGTGAGGACAAGCAGAACGTGCTGCGCGCCTACGGCGCCGAGGTGGTGGTGTGCCCGACCGCCGTCGCGCCGGAGGATCCGGCCAGCTACTACAGCGTGTCCAACCGCCTGGTCGAGGAGATCGACGGCGCCTGGAAGCCGGACCAATACTCCAACCCCAATGGACCGGCGAGCCACTACGAGTCCACCGGCCCGGAGATCTGGGCGGACACCGACGGGAAGGTCACCCATTTCGTGGCAGGGGTGGGCACCGGCGGCACCATCACCGGCGCGGGGCGCTACCTCAAGGAGGTGTCGGGTGGCCGGGTGAAGGTCATCGGCGCCGACCCGGAGGGGTCGGTGTATTCCGGCGGCACCGGGCGGCCGTACCTGGTGGAGGGGGTCGGGGAGGACTTCTGGCCGGACGCCTATGACCCCGGCGTCGCCGACCAGATCATCGCGGTGTCGGATTCGGACTCCTTCGACATGACCCGGCGGCTGGCCCGCGAGGAGGGACTGCTGGTCGGCGGATCCTGCGGGATGGCCGTGGTCGCCGCGCTGCAGGTTGCCGAGGAGGCGGGACCGGACGCGCTGGTCGTCGTGCTGCTGCCAGACGGCGGCCGCGGCTATATGTCCAAGATCTTCAATGACGGGTGGATGTCGTCCTACGGGTTCCTGCGCAGACCGCTTGACCAGTCGATTCCCGAGCCGACAGTCGCCGACGTGCTGCGCGGCAAGTCCGGGGCACTGCCCGACCTGGTGCACACCCACCCGGCCGAGACGGTGCGCGACGCGATCGGCATCCTGCGCGAGTACGGCGTGTCCCAGATGCCCGTTGTCGGGGCTGAGCCCCCGGTGATGGCGGGCGAGGTGGCCGGCAGCGTGTCGGAGCGCGAGTTGCTCTCGGCGGTGTTCGAGGGCCGCGCGCAGTTGGCCGACGCGGTGGCCTTGCACATGAGTCCCGCCGTTGCCGTTGATCGGCGCCGGGGAGCATCTCAGTGATGCCGCCGCGGTGCTGCATGACACCGATGCGGTGATGGTCGTCGAGAGTGGCAAGCCGGTCGGAGTCATCACACGCCACGATTTGCTCGGCTACCTCTCCGAAGGTCCGCGGCGCCGTTGACGCGCTAGGGTTGGGTGCTTATTTCCCGACCCGAGGAACTCATGACCCAACCGCCCGTACCGCCAGGCAGCTATCCGCCGCCGGGTGGTTTCTACCCCCCGCCGGGTGGCTATTACCCCCCGCCCGCCCCGACCGGTGCGCTGCCCAAAGACGCCTACACTCCGTGGATCACCCGGGTCGCCGCCTACTTCATCGACGCAGTGCCGGTGCTGGCTCTGGGCGGGATCGGAACGGTGATCATCCTCGCCACCGCGGACAATGACTGCGTCAGCGAGGACAGCGACCTCGGCTACGGCGTCGCCTGCACATCGGAACCGACGGCGCCGGGGTTGATCTCCCTGCTGCTGTTCGGTCTGGCCGCCATGGTGTTCGCGATCTGGAACTATGGCTACCGTCAGGGCACGACCGGCTCGAGCATCGGCAAGTCGGTGATGAAGTTCAAGGTCGTGGAAGCGACGACCGGGCAGCCCATCGGCTTCGGTCTCTCGGTCCTACGCCAGTTCCTGCACCTTCTCGATGGGATGTTCTGCAATCTCGGCTACCTCTGGCCGCTGTGGGATGCCAAGCGGCAGACTTTTGCCGACAAGATCATGTCCACCGTCTGCCTACCGATCTGACCTGAAGACTCCGGAGGGAACACCCCATGACTCAGCCACCCAATCCCGGTGAGTACCCGCCGCCCGGCGGCTACCCGCCGCCGCACCCCGGCAACTCCGGCCCACAAGGCCCCCAGGGCGGGTACGGCGCGCCGCCCCCTCCCCCGGGGTGGGGCTACCCCCCGCCGCCCGGCGCCTACCCCCCACCCGGCATGTACCCCCCGCCCCCGCCCGGTGGCTATCCGCCCCCGCCCCCGCCCGGGGGCGGTTACGCACCGCCGCCTCCCGGGTACGGGATGGCCCGCTACAGCATCGGCGAGGCGTTCTCGTGGGCATGGCAGAAGTTCGCCCGCAATGCGGTTCCACTGCTGGTCGCCACGCTGGTATTCGGCGCGATCCTGGGTGTGCTCGCCAGCCTGGTGGGACCGCTGCTGCAAGCGGTTTCGCCGGACACCTTCACCGCCTACGAGTCCGGCGACGACCTCATCGAAACCACCACATCCACACTGAACGGAAGCGGTTTCGCCGTCCTGACGCTGGCTACCATCGTGCTGCTGATCGTCGGCGGCGCGATCGCATCGGCCTACTACGGCGGGCTGCTTGAGATCGCCGACGGGCGACCGGTGTCCATCGGCTCATTCTTCCGACCGCGGAACCTCCCCGCGGTGATCGTCGCAACGCTGATCGTCGGTGTCCTCGCATCGATCGGCAACCTCCTGTGTGTGCTTCCCGGTCTGATCGTCACGATCTTCGCTCTCTTCTCCACGGTCGCGATCGTCGATCGGAACCTGTCGCCGATCGACGGGATCAGAGCGAGTATCGACATTGCGAAGGCCAACTTCGGTCAGGTCCTGCTGGCGTGGCTGGTAAGCCTGGCAGTCATATTGGTCGGCGCGTTGCTGTGCGGGGTGGGACTGCTGGTGGCGGCGCCGGTCTCGTATCTGTTCCTGGTATTCACCTACCGCAAACTCAGTGGCGGAACCGTCGCCCCGGCGACCGTCTGAATGACTGACGAAGACCGCCGGCACCGTTTCGCGACGACCGCGATCCACGCCGGCTACCGCCCCGACCCGGCCACCGGGGCCGTCAACGCCCCGATCTACGCCAGCAGCACCTTCGCCCAGGACGGCGTGGGCGGACTGCGCGGCGGATTCGAGTACGCCCGCACCGGTAACCCCACCCGGGCCGCCCTGGAACGGGTCCTCGCCGCCGTCGAGGACGGCCGGTTCGGCCGGGCCTTCAGTTCCGGGATGGCGGCCACCGATTGCGCGCTGCGGGCGGTGCTGCGCCCCGGTGACCACATCGTCATTCCCGATGATGCCTACGGGGGGACATTCCGGCTCATCGACAAGGTGTTCCGGCAGTGGGGCGTGCAGCACACCCCGGTGCACCTGTCCGACCTCGAGGCGGTTCGGGCTGCGATCACCGCTGATACCCGGATGATCTGGGTGGAGACGCCGACCAACCCGCTGTTGTCGATCGCCGATATCGCCGCGATAGCCGAGATCGGCCACGCGGCCGGGGCCGTGGTGTTGGTGGACAACACCTTTGCCTCGCCCGCCCTGCAACAGCCCCTGACCCTCGGTGCCGATATCGTTCTGCATTCCACCACCAAGTACATCGGTGGACACTCGGACGTGGTGGGTGGCGCGTTGGTGACCGACGACGAGGAACTCGACGCGGCGTTCGGTTTCCTGCAGAACGGAGCGGGCGCGGTACCCGGACCGTTCGACGCCTACCTGACGATGCGGGGACTCAAGACGCTGGAACTGCGGATGCAACGCCACAGTGACAATGCCGCCCAAGTGGCCGCGTTCCTGGCCGGCCACCCGGCCGTGAGTCAGGTGCTGTATCCGGGTCTGCCGGACCACCCCGGCCACGCTGTGGCTGCCCGTCAGATGCGGGCTTTCGGCGGCATGGTGTCGGTACGGATGCGCGGAGGGTTGCAGGCCGCCCGTGAATTGTGTTCGCGTACCGAAATTTTCATCCTCGCCGAATCGTTGGGGGGAGTGGAGTCGTTGATCGAGCATCCCGGCGCGATGACGCATGCCTCGACCGCCGGTTCGCAACTCGAGGTGCCCGACGACCTGGTTCGGCTTTCGGTGGGAATCGAACACCCGGCCGATCTGCTCACCGACCTTCGGCAGGCGCTGGCCGGCTGATCCGGCACGTTAGCGCAGCGCTGGCACCACGTCGGCGGCGGTGCGAGCGAGGTTGACCTCGGCGGTGTCGGACTCGTCGGCCCATCCACCGCCGGCGATTTCGTCGGCACGGGTCGCCGCTGCCTGCACCCCGGCGTCGTTGAGGGTCAGCACCGAATCGAGTCCGTCGATGCCGTACAGCACGCTGATGACCGCCGCTGTCGCGGGTTGCGGGCGTCGCTGTTCGAACAGCGCCCCGAGTAGTTCGGACCTGGCCACCGCTACCCGGCCCCGATTCTTGGCCGGCCACCGGTAGTGGTTGCGGCGCAGGCGATGGGCAGTCAGCTGTATCTGGTGGATCTGGCCGGTGCGTAGCAACTGGTCTAGCACGTCGTCCTCGGCGTGCTTGCGGATCCGGGCGATCGCGGCGGCGGGACTGATCGGCTGTCGTTGCAGCAACGCCAGTGCCGGCCGGACCGCGGGATCCATCGGCACCGGGCCGCTCAGCGCGACCAGATGGCCGGGCGGCGCCGGCTCGTCGGGCAGTGCCGGGCGCACCCTGCAGTCGAGCGCGAGATCGAGGATCAGCGCGGCGGCCAGCGCGCGTTCCAGCTTCGAGCGTTCAAGCCGGGGCTGTGCATCGGCATTGTCGAGCAACAGCAGGAGCAGATCTTCGGCGATACGCGCCATGGCTCCGCACCAGCTTCCCGCTGAGCGCGTCCTACGAGTGGTAGGGCTCGGCGCTGACCAGCGTCACCTTGACCACATTGCCGTTGGGCACGGTATAGCTGCGGGTCTCGCCGACCTTGGCGTTGAGAAGCGCGGCCCCGATCGGGGAGTTGGGGGAGAACACCTCGAGTTTTCCGTCGCTGACGATCTCCTGGCGGGTAGCGATCAGGAAGGTCTCGGTGTCGGACTCGTCACCCTCGTAGTAGACCTTCACCACCGACCCCGGCAGGGCGACGCCGGACTGTTTGGGCGCTTCGCCGACCTTGGCGGTGTTGAGCAGCTCCTGCAGTTGACGGATGCGGGCCTCTTCCTGGCCCTGCTGCTCGCGCGCCGCGTGGTAGCCACCGTTCTCACGGAGATCGCCCTCTTCGCGGCGGTCGTTGATCTCGGCGGCGATGATCGGACGGTTGGCGATCAACTGGTCGAGTTCGGCCTTGAGTCGGTCGAAAGACTCCTGGGTGAGCCAGACCTGGTTGTCGGTCATCTCGTCGCGCTCCTCAATCGTCTCTTCCGCGCTGTTCGCGGTGCAGTTCGTCGTCTGCCGCCGGGAGTGTGCGGGATCCGCCCCGTATCGTGCCGCCCGTGCCGCGAGTCAACCCCGCTCAATGAAGTACACGGCTCCCAGCAGGAACCGTGTATCGAAAAAGTGTAGCACCGGGGCCCACGCGGCCATTCCGGTTTTCCTGGTCTGAAGTTTGCTGCCTATTCGGGGGGGCTATGCCGGGGCGAGATACCCGGGCACCGTGGTGCCGCAGCCGTAGATATCTCCCATGACCGACCGCGCATAGGTCTTGACCGTTGTGGTGACCTGCACCGTCTTGGCCTCCGATGGCCCGACGACGATCTCCCGCCGCCCGGTCTCCGCGCCGTCGTAGGAACGGGCCCGCACGATGCACACCACCGGCCGGGCCGGATCCTGTCTGGTGACGCTGATCGTGACGGATACGGTTTCGTCGTCGACGATGGTGAAGGCGGCCGTCGAACCCTCGACGGCGACGCGCTCGAAGCGCTGATAGACCAGAATCGCCAGGCCCAGGGCAATCACGACGGTCAGCACTCCCATCAGGGCGGCCACCCGCCGCCGGGTCGGCGCCGCCATCGGTGCCCGGCCGTACCGCGCGGGCGGCGGTGGCTGGTCGTCGGAGGACTCGGTCATGGCAGCAGTGTGCCTGCCGCCGGCAGGCTGGATTACGGGTACCCCCACCCCGGATGGGACTATAGGGACGACCAACGGTCGGCTGGGCCGGCCCGTACATGCGGACACAGACAGACACACAGAGGGATACGTGACCGAACTGCGGTTGATGGCGGTTCATGCCCATCCGGACGACGAGGCCAGCAAGGGTGCGGCCACCGTGGCCCGTTATGTGGACGAGGGTCGGCGCGTCATGGTGGTGACCCTGACCGGCGGCGAACGCGGCGACATCCTCAACCCCGCGATGGACCTGCCGGAGGTTCGTGAGCGGATCGCCGACATCCGGCGTGACGAGATGGCCAGGGCCGCGGAAATCCTGGGGGTCGAACACCACTGGCTCGGTTTCGTCGACTCAGGTCTTCCTGAGGGCGACCCACTTCCACCGCTTCCGGACGGCTGTTTCGCAGTGGTGCCACTGGAAGAAGCGGTCGCCGAGCTGGTGAAGGTGGTGCGGACGTTCCGTCCGCACGTGATGACGACCTATGACGAGAACGGCGGCTATCCGCACCCGGATCACATCCGCTGCCACCAGGTTTCGGTCGCGGCGTATGAGGCTGCGGCCGACGATGCGGCCTACCCGGAGGCCGGGCCGCCATGGGCGGTCAGCAAGCTCTACTACAACCACGGCTTTCTGCGGCGGCGCCTACAAACGCTGCAGGATGAGTTCGCCAGACACGGACAGGAAGGTCCGTTCGCCCGGTGGCTGGAGCATTGGGACGCCGACCAGGATGTCTTCGCCAATCGGGTCACCACCCGGGTGCACTGCGCGGACTACTTCGCCAGGCGTGACGAGGCACTCCGGGCACATGCCACCCAGGTCGACCCGGATGGGTTCTTCTTCGCCACCCCGTTAGAGTGGCAACATCGGCTCTGGCCCACCGAGGAGTACGAATTGGCCCGCTCGCGGGTTCCCGCCGAGTTTCCCGAAGACGACCTTTTCGCCGGAATCGAGATTGTCGAGTGACCCCTGTTTCTGGAACGACCCTGATGCTGATCACCCTGCTCGCCGAGGAACCGACCATGACGGGTCCCGACTTCGGTAAGGCCAGCCCGGTCGGACTTCTCATCGTCGTTCTGCTGCTGATCGGCGTGTTCGTCCTCATCCGGTCGATGAACCGCCACCTGAGGCGGGTTCCGGAGAACTTCGGTGTCGCGGATATCGAGACCGGGGACGGCCCGCAGACCGGCGAGGCCACCGGCGCGGGGGAGCCCACGCGTGAACCCGGGCGGTAACGAACTCGCCGGCGCGACCAGCCCCTACCTGCGCCAGCACGCTGATAACCCGGTGCACTGGAAACAGTGGAGTGCCGATGCGTTGGCCGAGGCCGCCCGTCGCGACGTGCCGATCCTGTTGTCGGTCGGCTATGCCGCCTGCCACTGGTGCCACGTGATGGCCCACGAGTCCTTTGAGGACGAGCAGGTGGCCGAGGCGATGAACCAGTTCGTCTGCATCAAGGTCGACCGCGAGGAGCGGCCGGATCTGGATGCGGTCTACATGAATGCCACCGTGGCCATGACCGGGCACGGCGGCTGGCCGATGACCTGTTTTCTGACTCCGGACGGGCGCCCGTTCTTCTGCGGCACCTACTTCCCCAAGCCGCAGTTCCTGCAACTGCTGGCGGCGGTGGGCGAGACCTGGCGGGATCGCCGCGACGAGGTCGAGCAGGCCGGCGATCACATCACCGGCGAGTTGCGCCAGATGGCCGCCGGGCTGCCCGGCGGCGGACCCGAGATCGCCCCGGCGCTGTGCGACCAGGCCGTGGCCGCGTTGCTGCGCCAGGAGGACGTCGCCCGCGGCGGCTTCGGCGGAGCGCCGAAGTTTCCGCCTTCGGCGCTGCTGGAGGCGCTGTTGCGCACCCATGAGCGCACCGGGTCGCCGGTGCCGCTGGGCAGTGTCCGGCGGACCTGTGTGGCGATGGCCCGGGGCGGCCTCTACGACCAGCTGGCCGGCGGCTTCGCCCGCTACAGCGTGGACGCCGACTGGGTGGTGCCCCATTTCGAGAAGATGCTCTACGACAACGCCCTGCTGCTGCGGGTGTACGCGCACTGGGCCCGGCGCACGGGTGACCCATTGGCCCGGCGAATCGCCGCCGAGACTGCGGGGTTCCTGATCGACGACCTGGCCGAGGGCGGGATGTTCACCTCATCGCTGGACGCCGATGCGGCCGGTGTCGAGGGATCGAGTTACGTGTGGACGCCGGACCAGCTGCGCGAAGTGCTCGGCGATGACGACGGAGCTTGGGCGGCAAGGGTTTTCGCAGTGACTGAGCAGGGTACCTTCGAGCACGGCATGTCGGTGCTGCAGCTGCCCGCCGACTTCGATCCGCTGCCGGGCGATGCGGAACGGTTCGAACGGGTCCGCGCGCGCCTGCGGGCCGCCCGACTGATCCGTCCGCAACCGGCCCGTGACGACAAGGTGGTCACCGCCTGGAACGGTTTGGCGATCACCGCGCTGGCCGAAGCCTCGGTGGCACTGGACGATCCGGCCCTGCTGGAGGCGGCGCTGCGCTGTGCCGCTGCGGTGGTCGGTCTGCATCTGGTCGACGGCCGGCTGCGCCGGGCCAGCCTGGGCGGCCGGGTCGGGGAGAGTGCGGCGATCCTGGAGGACCACGCCATGCTGGCCACCGGACTGCTGACGACCTACCAGTTGACCGGCGATCCGGTCTGGCTCGATCGCGCCACCGGACTGATCGACCTTGCGCTGGACCACTTCGCCGATCCGGACCGGCCCGGCCGCTGGTTCGACACCGCCGACGACGCCGAGCAGTTGATGGTCCGCCCCGCCGACCCGGTTGACGGCGCCACCCCGTCGGGAGCCTCTTCGATTGCCGAGGCGTTGCTGACCGCCGCGCATCTGGTGGACGCCGATCGCGCTGGCCGCTACGGCGAAGCCGCCGCCGAGACCCTGCTGGCTCATTCCCCGCTTCTGGCCCGTGCGCCGCGCTCGGCGGGCCACTGGCTGGCCGTCGCGGAGGCGGCCGTCCGCGGACCGCTGCAGGTGGCGGTTGCCACCACCGATGCGGGTTCGGCGTTACTGGCCGCGGCCCGTCGGATGGCACCGGGCGGCACCGTCGTCGTCGGGGGCCCGGTGGACTCCGGTCCGCTGCTGGCCGGACGCGACCGGGTGCGCGGTACCGACGCCGCCTACGTCTGCCGTGGCCGGGTGTGCGATCTGCCGGTGACCGGCGTCGCCGAACTCGCCGAGATGCTCGGGGTCGCCGGGTAGCCTGGCGCTCATGGTCAGCGCCGAACAGATCGAATCAGTGGTGCACCGTTATCTGGAACTCGTCGCCTCCGGCACCGGCGATCAGATCGCGGAACTGTTCGCCGACGATGCCACCGTCGAGGATCCGGTCGGGGGCGAGGTACACATCGGCCGCGGTGCCATCACCGGCTTCTACCGGAACATCGAAAGTCTGCCCCGCCAGACCGAACTCATCACCCTGCGGGTGGCCGGCCACGAGGCGGCGTTCCTGTTCTCGATCACGGTGGGGCCCGACGGCGGCCGCATGCGCATCGAGCCGATCGACGTGATGGTGTTCAACGCCGACGGCAAGATCGCCTCGATGAAGGCCTACTGGTCGCCGGCGAACGTCTCCACCGCCTGACGGGTACCGGTGTCACGCGCTACCAGAAGACCGCGAACCACATCGCGATGTAGTGGCAGATGGCGGCGACCGCCGTGCAGGCGTGGAAGAACTCGTGGTGGCCGAACGTCGTCGGCCACGGGTTGGGCCACTTCAGCGCGTACAGCACCCCACCGACGCTGTAGAGCACCCCACCGACGATGAGCAGAACCAGTGCGGCCACCCCGGCGCCATGCATGATCGGCCCGACGAACCAAGCGGCCACCCAACCCAGCAGCAGATACAGCGGAACGCCCACCCAGGACGGCGCCGAAGGCCAGAACATCTTGAGCAACACCCCGGCCAAGGCGCCGCCCCAGACGATCCAGAACAGCACCCAGCCGTCGGTCTCGGGCAATGCCAGCAGCGCGAACGGGGTGTAACTGCCGGCGATGAAGATGAAGATCATCGAGTGGTCGAGGCGCTTCATCCAGGTGTGGGCGCGCCGAGATGTCCAGTGCACCCGGTGATAGGTGGCGCTGACGGTGAACATCGCCACGATCGTGCAGGTGTAGATCAGAGTGGCGATCCCGGCCCGGGTGGAGCCCACCGTCCAGGACACCGATACCAGCGCGGCACCGGCGATTACGGCGACGATGGCGGAATAGAGGTGGATCCAGCCGCGGGCCCGCGGTTTGCCGAGGATCTGGCTGACCCCGTCGGCGATGGCTTCCGGAAAGTCCTCTGCTTCCAAGACATCGTCGGACAGGCGTGCCTCAGCCGAGTCGGACTCCGTGGTCATCTCCCACCTCCGTCCCACCGACGTGGCGTACGCCCCGTCTGAACCCTTCCGCCACAGTAGTCTGGACCGCTGTGGAGTTCATTCCGCCGCGACTCAAGGAGCCGGCCTATCGGCTCTACGAGATGCGGTTGAGGCAGGAACTCGCCAAGTCCAAATCCGCACTTCCGCGGCATATCGCCGTCCTGTGCGACGGTAACCGCCGGTGGGCCCGCGATGCCGGCTACGACGATGTCAGCTACGGGTACCGGATGGGTGCCTGCAAAATCGCCGAGATGCTGCGCTGGTGTCAGGCGGCGGGTATCGAAATGGCGACGGTGTACCTGCTTTCCACCGAGAACCTGCAGCGCGACCCCGGCGAATTGGCGGCGCTGATCGAGATCATTACCGACGTCGTCGAGGAGATCTGTGCGCCGGCCAACCGCTGGAGCGTGCGCACCGTGGGCGATCTGGGACTACTCGGCGAGGAGCCGGCCCGGCGGGTGCGGCACGCCGTCGACCACGCCACATCCACCGCACCCCCCGGTTCGTTTCACGTCAACGTCGCCGTCGGCTACGGCGGGCGGCAGGAGATCGTCGACGCGGTGCGATCGCTGCTCGGCAAGAAGGCGGCCAACGGGGCCACTGCCGAGCAGCTGATCGAGGCCGTCACCATCGACGGCATCTCGGAGAACCTCTACACCTACGGCCAGCCCGATCCGGACCTGGTGATCCGCACGTCCGGGGAGCAGCGACTGAGTGGGTTCCTGCTGTGGCAGAGCGCCTATTCGGAGATGTGGTTCACCGAGGCGCACTGGCCGGACTTCCGGCGGGTCGACTTCCTGCGCGCACTGCGCGACTACAGCCGCCGGCATCGCAGATTCGGCGCCTAGCCATGCCGGCGCTGTCGGTGCTCGTCTTCGCGCTGGCCTGGTGGATGGGGCTGTATCTGCTGTCGCGGGATCCGCGCAAGCCAGTGCTGATGCTGGCCGCCATCGGGTTGTGTGGCTTCGCCGTCGTGGTCGGTCTCGACGCGGTGCGCACGATCGGCGGTGGGTACGCGGAGGGCCTGAGTCGTATCGAGATCTATCTGGCGGCGGTGCCGGCGATAGCCTGGTTCGCCGTTGTCATGGAACTCGCACGGCCGGCCGACACCGAGCGAAGCAGGACCCGCGAGGGGATGCTCACAGCGTTGGTCGCCGTGGCGGTCCTGTCGGGTGCGGTGCTGGCCGGAAGCGTCAACGGCCCGATGCGACTTGGCCATTGGGTGATGTTCGCCGTGATCTCGGTATCGACGCTGGGCGCGATGGTTGCTGCGGTGCGCAATCAGCCGGCGCGGGTGGCCGGCGTGGTCGCCGTCGCGACGCTGTTCTTCGCCTTGAGTAACGCGATCCTCATCATCCCGCTCGGTTTGGTGCCGAGCTGGCTCGCCTTGGCGGCAACAGGATTCGATGTGCTTCTGCTCGGTACCGCGGTCGCGCTGTGGGACGCCTTCGACGAAGGGCAGGCCCTGCGGGCTGCGATGCTGCGCTCGCTGCTCGGCGCTCTCCTGGCGGTGGCACTGCTCGACGGTCAATTGCTGATCGGAACGGTCGCGTTCAGGGCGGATGTCGACGGCACCACAGTTCTGACGACCACCACACTCATCACCGTGGCCCTCGCGATCGCCGCCACCGTGTTCGCCGGCCCCCTCGCGGGCCTGCTCGACCGTATCGCGTTCTCCGGCTCACCACGGCTACGAGCTGACCGCGCCGCACTGCGTACCACCGAGGCCGCGCTCCCGCTGTGCTCGCCGAACCCGCTGGACGACGTCGACGACGAGACCTTTACCCGGCTGACCCGGCGTGCGCTGGGACACTACGGCGACCTCGGAAAGCTGGTGGCCAGTCCGCTGACCCGACTGCCGGAGATCGACGCCCGACTGGCCGCCCGTGGCGCTCCCGATGAGCCGCTGGAACGGGCTGCCGAACTGCGCTCGCTGCTGGCCGACCGGATCGCGCGCCTCAAACCCCGCGACAGCGGCGATTTCGGTACCAGCGAACAGTGGCGCTACTACAACGCCCTGTATTTCCCCTACGTCGCGGGGGTCCGCGCCTACGCGCAGAACGCGACAGCTGCGGGTCTGGACCCGGCAGCCCGACAGGCCTGGCAATGGATGGTCACCGAGGTGCCGCAGCGGTCGCTGCACAACTGGCAGAACGCCGGGGCCCGGCTCATCGCCGCCGATCTGCGCGCGACGGAGGTCTCCGCGCTGGGGTAACGCCGGACTCTGGCAGTAGTTGGCAGTGCCCGGTATGGACCTGGCAGCTCCTACTGAGCAGGGTCAATGGTGACAGCAGTCGGTGAAAGGAGAGAGAAATGGATCCCACCATCGCCGCCGGCGCACTCATCGGCGGAGGACTCATTCTCGGTGGCGGTGCCATCGGGGCCGGGATCGGTGACGGCATCGCGGGCAACGCCCTGATCACGGGGATCGCCCGTCAGCCGGAGGCGCAGGGGCGGTTGTTCACACCGTTCTTCATCACTGTCGGACTTGTCGAGGCGGCCTACTTCATCAACCTGGCGTTCATGGCGCTGTTCGTGTTCGCCACCCCGGGCGGTTAGGTCGGGCCAGTCAGATCTTGCGCAGCCGCAACCGGTTGATGGTGTGGTCGGCGTCCTTGCGCAGTACCGCGGTGGCCCGCGGCCGGGTCGGCAGGATGTTCTCGATCAGGTTGGGGCGATTGATGGTTCGCCAGATGTCGCGGGCGGCAGCGGCCGCCTGCTCGTCGGTGAGGCTCGAGTAGTGGTGGAAATGCGAGGCCGGGTCGGCGAACGCCCCGGCCCGCATCGCCAGGAACCGTTCGACGTACCAGTGCTCGATATCCTCGATGCGGGCATCGACGTACACCGAGAAGTCGAAGAGGTCCGAGACCATCAGAGTCGGTCCGGTCTGTAAGACGTTGAGTCCCTCCAGGATCAGGATGTCCGGATGGGTGACCACATGTTTCTCGCCGGGGATGATGTCGTAAATCAGGTGTGAGTACACCGGCGCGCACACCTGGTAGGCCCCGGATTTGACCGATGTGACGAAACGCATCAGCGCGCGGCGGTTGTAGCTCTCGGGGAACCCCTTGCGATGCATGAGGTTCCGCCGAGACAGCTCGGCGTTGGAGTAAAGGAAGCCGTCGGTGGTGACCAGGTCAACCCTCGGGTGGTCGTCCCAGCGCGACAGCAGGGCCTGTAGAACGCGGGCGGTGGTCGATTTGCCGACCGCCACGCTGCCGGCAATGCCGAGGACGAACGGGACCGGCCGGTCCGGCGTTTGTCGCGGCTCGCCGAGGAATTCGTCGGTGGCGGCGAACAAGCCCTGTCGCGCCGCCACCTGAAGATGGATCAACCGGGCCAGTGGCAGATAGACCTCTTCAACCTCAAGCAGGTCGATCTGCTCGCCCAGACCGCGCAGTCCGACCAGTTCCTCTTCGGTGAGTTTCAGCGGAGTCGACATGCGCAGCCCACGCCATTGACTCCGGTCGAACTCCACGTAGGGGCTGGGTTCATTCAGCCGCGCCATGTGATGAGTCTTGCAGTTAGCGTTGACGACATGGAACCGGACCACCTGATTCGCGAGTACCTGTTGCTCGGTCTGCGGTTCGACCGCGTCGAGGAGGGCTACGTCGACTCCTTCACCGGGGACCCTCGGTTGCGCCGCCAGGTGGCCGACGAGCCCGCGCCGCAGCCGTCCGCGCTGGCCACCCAGGCTCTGCGACTGCTCGACGAACTGCCGAATGTGCCGCGTGGATCGGGCTTCACCCAGCAGCGGGCCGAGTTCGTCGCCGCCCATCTGCGCGCCCTGGCCTGTTCAGCGCGCAAGTTCGCCGGTGAGGACGTCGGGTTCGTCGATGAGGTGCGCGACTACTTCGACGTACAGATCGGCCGCGGTGACCCGGACCGCTACCGCGCCGCCCACGCCCGGCTCGATGAGGCACTCGGCGGCAACGGTCCGCTGGCCGGGCGGATGGATGCCCATCGCAGGGCCGAGGAGATTCCGCCGGCCCGCCTGGCGGAGTGCGTCCAGGCCTTCTCCAGCGCTTTGCGCGATATCGTGCGCACCACCTATCCGCTGCCGGATGCCGAGACCGTCGTCTACGAGGTGGTGACCGACAAGCCGTGGTCGGGGTTCAACTATTACGAGGGCGACTACCGCTCCCGGGTGGCCATCAACGCCGATCTCAAACAGCAGATGGCCAACCTGCCGCGACTGGTGGCCCATGAGTCCTATCCGGGCCACCACACCGAACACTGCCGCAAGGAAGCCGCTCTGGTGGCCGGGCTGGGCCAGGCCGAGCAGACCATATTTCTGGTGAACACTCCGCAGTGCCTGATGGCCGAGGGCCTGGCGGATCTTGCGCTGCACGCGGCGGTCGGGCCGGGCTGGGGTCGTTGGGCCGCCGAGGTTTATGCCGATCTGGGACTGCGGTTCGACGGCGAGCGGGCCGAGGCGCTGTCGGAGGCGGCCGCTGCGTTGGCAGATGTCCGCCAGGACGCCGCGCTGATGCTGCATGACGAGCACCGTGATGTCGACGAGGTGGCGGCGTATCTGCAGCGCTGGCTGCTGGTCGACGACACCCGGGCCCGACAGATGCTGAAGTTCCTGTCCTCTCCGCTGTGGCGGGCCTACACCAGCACCTATGTGGAGGGCTACCGGTTGTTGCGGGGCTGGCTCGACGATCGGCCGGCCGGGGTCGGGCTCACCGAGCGGTTCGGCCGACTGCTGGATGAACCGCTGATCCCGTCGTCTCTGCGCGCCGAGTCCTCGATCTAGGCCGCACGCTGGGCGGCGGTTCACCGGACGGCGACGCGGCGACTAGGATTCGCGGCATGACGACCGACGCCATCCTGTCCGCCGAGGCCCCCGGCTCCGACTATGCCGCCACCGCCAGCGAGGCCTACCGGGCGGCGTTGCGCGTCATCGAATCCGTGGAACCGCGGATCGCGGCGGCGACGGTCAAGGAGCTGACCGACCAGCGCGAATCGCTGAAACTGATCGCCAGCGAGAACTACGCCTCGCCCGCGGTGCTGTTGACCATGGGAACCTGGCTGTCGGACAAGTACGCCGAAGGCACCGTCGGGCACCGGTTCTATGCCGGCTGCCAGAACGTCGACGAGGTGGAGGCGATCGCCGCCGAGCATGCCCGCGAGTTGTTCGGCGCCCCGTACGCCTACGTTCAGCCGCACTCGGGTATCGACGCCAACCTGGTGGCGTTCTGGGCAATCCTGGCCACCCGGGTGGAGGTGCCCGCACTGGGTGAAGCGGGCGTCAAGAACGTCAATGACCTGTCCGAGGCGGAGTGGGAGCGGCTGCGGGCCAAGCTCGGCAGCCAGCGCCTGATGGGAATGTCGCTGGACGCCGGCGGTCACCTCACGCACGGGTTCCGGCCGAACATCTCCGGCAAGATGTTCCAGCAGCGCAGCTACGGCACCGACCCGGGGACCGGTCTGCTCGACTACGACGCCATCGCCGCCGCGGCCCGCGAGTTCAGACCGCTGATCCTGGTCGCCGGCTACTCGGCTTACCCGCGCCGGGTCAACTTCGCCACCATGCGTGAGATCGCCGACGAGGTCGGCGCCACCCTGATGGTCGATATGGCGCATTTCTCCGGGTTGGTCGCCGGCAAGGTGTTCACCGGTGACGAGGATCCGGTGCCGCACGCCCACGTCGTCACCAGCACCACACACAAGTCGCTGCGGGGGCCGCGCGGCGGTCTGGTGCTGGCCACCGCCGAGTACTCCGACGCCGTCGACAAGGGCTGCCCGATGGTCCTTGGCGGGCCGCTCGAACATGTGGTCGCGGCCAAGGCGGTGGCTTTCGCCGAGGCCCGCCAGCCGTCGTTCCAGGCCTACGCCCAACGGGTTGCCGACAATGCCAAGGCCTTCGCCGACGGGCTCATGCGCCGAGGCGCCACCCTGGTCACCGGCGGCACCGACAACCACATCGTGCTGCTTGACGTGCAGTCCTTCGGGCTGACCGGCCGGCAGGCCGAGTCGGCGCTGCTGGACTCCGGCATCGTGACCAACCGCAACTCGATTCCCGCCGATCCCAACGGCGCCTGGTACACCAGTGGAATCCGGTTCGGAACCTCGGCGCTGACCACCCGCGGGTTCGGGCCGGCCGAGTTCGACCGGGTCGCGGAACTGGTGGTCGAGGTGCTCTCGAACACCACTGCGGACGGCACGTCCAAGGCCAAGTACACGCTGGTGGACAGCACTTCGGACTGGGTGCGTGCGGCCGCCGGCGAACTGTTGGACGCCAACCCGCTGTATCCCGGCCTAACCCTGTAACGCCCCGCGCCACCCCTGCGTGAGCAGACACTAACTGCCCGCGACACGCCAGGATTGGGTGCCTTTCGCGTCTGCTCGCGGGGGAGAGGGAGGGGCGAAACGCGGGGGTGGGGCGATTTTAAGACAACCGTTAACATCGGTTACAGTTACCGCATGGCACAGCTACCTGTCGCGAATGCGCTGACCCTTGAGCTCGAGCCGATTGTCGCCGACAATCTGGCCCGCCACCTGGACACCGCCGATGAGTGGTACGCCCACGATTACGTCCCGTTCGCCGAAGGCAGGGACTTCGCGTTCCTGGGGGGCCAGGACTGGGATCCCGCCCAGGTCACCCTGCCCCGGGAGGTCACCGACCCCCTCGAGGTTCTGCTCATCACCAAGGACAACCTGGCCGGCTACCACCGCGAACTCGTCGAACACTTCATCCTCCAGGACAAGTGGGGCCGCTGGCTGGGCCGGTGGACCGCCGAGGAGAACCTGCACGCCATCGCGATCCGCGATTACCTGGTGGTGACCCGGAACTTCGATCCGGTCGCCGACGAGCAGGTCCGGGTCAACCACGTGATGCGTGGCTACCGCGCCTCGAACTACACCCAGATCGAGACGCTGGTGTTCATGGCACTGCTCGAGCGGGCACACGCGGTGTACGTGCGCAACCTCGAGGCGAGGATCCACGAGCCGGTGCTCAAGAAGCTGGTCGGCCGGATCGCCTCCGACGAGGAGCGCCACCAGGAGTTCTTCGACAACCTCGTGGTGCACTGCCTGGAGAACCACCGCGATTCGACGCTGGCCGCGATCGCCAGGCGGGCAGTCGGGTTCCCCGTCATCGGCGGCGATATCGTCGAATACCGCGAGACCAAACTTCGCACCGTCGCCGAGACCGGCATCTTTGACCAGGCGGCGGCGGACAAGGTCGTCACCGACGCCGTCACGGCCTGGGGCCTGGCCGACGAGCCGGTACTCAAGAAGTTCGTCTCCGCGTAACGTTTTGGCGGCGCGCCGCACCACCGGGCATGTGCGTTCGGGAGTAGCGTCGGTCTCAGTTGGCCGTCGATCCCAAGGGAGCGCCCGTGACCGAACCGCACTCGCCCAGCAGGACTTATGTGCTCGACACCTCCGTCCTGTTGTCCGATCCCTGGGCCTGTACGCGGTTCGCCGAACACGAGGTGGTCGTCCCACTCGTGGTAATCAGCGAATTGGAAGCCAAACGCCACCACCATGAACTGGGCTGGTTCGCCCGGCAGGCGCTGCGGTTGTTCGACGATCTTCGGCTTGAGCACGGCCGGCTCGACCAGCCGATTCCGGTCGGAACGCAGGGCGGGACGCTGCACGTCGAACTCAACCACACCGACCCGGCGGTGCTGCCCTCCGGTTTCCGCACCGGCACCAACGATGCCCGCATCCTGGCCTGCGCGGCCAACCTCGCCGCCGAGGGCAAGCGGGTGACGCTGGTGAGCAAGGACATTCCGCTGCGGGTCAAGGCCGGTGCGGTCGGCCTGCCCGCCGACGAGTATCACGCGCAGGACGTCGTCACCTCCGGCTGGACCGGGATGACCGAACTCGACGTGCGGAGCGAGGATATCGACACCCTCTTCGCCACCGGTGAGATCGACCTGGAGGATGCCCGAAACCTGCCGTGCCACACCGGGGTTCGACTGCTCGGCGGCAGTTCGCACGCACTTGGCCGGGTCAACGCCGGCAAGCGGGTGCAACTGGTTCGCGGCGACCGCGAGGTGTTCGGGTTGCGCGGCCGCTCCGCTGAACAGCGTGTCGCGCTGGATCTGCTGCTCGATGAATCGGTGGGCATCGTCTCACTCGGCGGCAAAGCCGGGACCGGCAAGTCGGCGCTGGCGCTGTGCGCCGGACTGGAGGCGGTACTGGAGCGCCGCAGCCAGCGCAAGGTCGTGGTGTTCCGTCCCCTCTACGCGGTCGGCGGTCAGGAACTCGGATACCTGCCCGGCAGTGAGAGCGACAAGATGGGTCCCTGGGCCCAGGCTGTCTTCGACACCCTGGAGGGCCTGGCCAGCCCCGCCGTGCTCGAGGAGGTGCTCTCCCGCGGCATGCTCGAGGTGCTGCCGCTGACCCATATCCGCGGTCGGTCGCTGCACGACTCCTTCGTCATCGTCGACGAGGCCCAGTCGCTGGAACGCAACGTGCTGCTGACGGTGCTGTCCCGACTCGGCGCCGGGTCACGGGTGGTGCTCACCCACGACGTCGCCCAGCGCGACAATCTGCGTGTCGGCCGGCACGACGGGGTGGCCGCCGTCATCGAGAAACTCAAGGGCCATCCGTTGTTCGCCCACATCACCCTGATGCGCAGCGAACGCTCCCCGATCGCAGCGTTGGTCACCGAGATGCTGGAAGAGTTCAGTCCCGGCGCCCTGCCGTAAACTCAGCCGGTGCCAAGCAGACTCGGGATCGTGGCCGCTGCACTGCTTTTGACCGCCTGCAGCGGCCCGGCTGAGGGCGCCGGGGCTCAGCCCGTCGACTGCGCCGCGGAAAAATGTGTGGCGCTGACCTTCGACGACGGACCCGGTCCCTATACCGATCGGCTGGTGGCGGAACTCACCGAGGCCGGTGCCCGGGCGACGTTCTTCCTTATCGGCAACAAGGTGGCGGCGGACCCGGACGGCGCCAAGCGGCTGGCCGAGGCCGGTATGGAGATCGGTAACCACACCTGGGAACACCCCAATATGACCACCATCCCGGCGCAGTACGTGCCGGCGCAGCTGAGCCGGGCCCAGGAGGCCATCGCCGCCGCGACGGGCCAGAGCCCGACCCTGTGGCGGCCGCCCGGCGGACTGACCAACGACGCGGTCAACGGCGTCGCCGGCCAGGTCGGTCTTGCCGGGATCAACTGGGACGTCATCCCTTTCGACTGGATCAATGACTCCGACACGGCCGCCACCCGGTACATGCTGATGACCCAGATCAAGCCGGGGTCGGTGGTGCTGTTCCACGACACCTACTCCTCCACGGTCGACCTGGTGCAGCAGTTCATCCCGGTGCTCAAGGCCAACGACTACCACCTGGTCACGGTCAGCGATCTGCTCGGACCGCGCCCGCCGGGCAGCGTCTACGGCGGCCGGGAGAACGGCACTCCGGTGAATCTGCTGCAGGACATCCCGGCCGACGAAATCCCCACTCTGCCGGTCACACCGTCGCCGGCCCCGATGCCGAACTTCCCGATCACCGACATCCCGGGCGCCAACAGCGGCGGCCCCACCAACGGCGCGTAGCGCTCGCGCCATGCATAGTCAGACTGCGCTCGTCCTGATCGCTCTGGTCTTCTGCTATGCGCTGGTCTCGGGTCTGACCAGCAAGTGGTACGTCGCACCGGCTTTGATCTTCGTGTTGCTGGGAATGGCGCTGGGCCCGTTCGGCCTGAACCTGCTTGACGCTGGGCCCGGAACCGAGGGCTACACCACCCTCGCGCAGGTGACGTTGACGGTGATCCTGTTCGTCCAGGCCTCCCGGCTCGACCTCGGCAGCGTCCTGCGCCGGGGGCTGCTCGGCTTCCGGCTGATCGCCGTCGGCCTCCCGCTGACCCTGGCCCTCGGTGCGCTGACCGCGGCCGCGCTGCTGCCGGTACTGCCCTGGTGGGAGGCGGTCTGTCTTGCCGCCATCCTGGCCCCGACCGAAGTAGCGTTGATCGAGGCGCTGATGGACGATGAACGAATCCCGGAGCGGATTCGCCACGCGCTCTCGGTGGAGAGCGGCTTCTCGGACGGTATCGCGCTGGCCGCACTGCTGGCCGCGGTGGCCCTGGCGTCGGCTCGCGTCGACCCCAACCCGGCCCGGTGGGCCTGGTTCGCCTTCCGTACCGAGGTGGTATCGCTGGTGATGGGCGCCGGGATCGGCCTCATCGGCGGTCTGCTCGTGCTCTGGTCGCGCCGACGGGGCTGGATGAGCGATACCTGGGCTCAGTTGGCCACCCTGGCGATCGCACTGATCTGCTTTGAAGTCGGCGAGAGCGCGCATGCCAGCGGGTTCGTCGCCGCGTTCGCCGGCGGCCTGGCCTTCGCATTCATCACCGTCCGCGGGGCCGGGACCGAGGCCGAAAAAGCGGTGCCCAACCAGGTGTCCGATGCGGCCGCGCAGTTGCTCGAACTCATGGTCTTCGCGATGTTCGGCGCCTTCGCGGTCATCGACGGGTGGCGTAACGCCGACTGGAGGATCGTGGCGTTCTCAGTGGCCGCGCTCTTTGCGGTGCGGATGATCGCGGTGCTGGCCGCTCTGGTTCGCACCGACCTGTCCATCCGCAGCCGGATGTTCGTCGGCTGGTTCGGGTTGCGCGGCATCGGAACGCTGGTGCTGGGTCTGGTCGTGATTGACCGTGGCGAAATCCAGCACGAGGACCTCATCGCGCAGATCGTTGTCGTCACGGTGACGCTCAGCCTGCTGCTGCACAGCCTGACCGCACCGCTGGGCATTCGCGGGCTGCGACCCGCGGACCGCTAACTAACTCCCGTCGCGGACTTTGGCCATCGCCAGCACGTCGAGGCGGCGGTCCAATTCCTCCTCGGAGAGTTTGTCGCCGATCAGCCCACGGTCGATGACGGTCTGTCGAATCGTCTTGTGGCCCTTGAGCGCTTCCTTGGCCACCGCCGCCGCCTCCTCGTAGCCGATCGCCGAGTTCAGCGGTGTGACGATCGACGGCGACGACTCGGCAAGCCGGCGCAGCCGATCCTCGTCGGCCACCAGACCGTCGATGCAGCGCTGCGCGAACAGCCGGGAGACGTTGGCCAGCAGGGTGAAGGACTCCAGCAGGTTGCGCGCCATCATCGGGATGTAGACGTTGAGCTCGAACGCACCCGACATTCCGCCTACGGTGATGGCGGCGTCGTTGCCGATCACCTGGGCGGCCACCTGGGTCACCGCCTCCGGGATCACCGGGTTGACCTTGCCGGGCATGATCGAGCTGCCCGGCTGCAGATCCGGCAGGTGCAACTCACCCAGACCGGTCAGCGGCCCCGATCCCATCCAGCGGATGTCATTGGCGATCTTGGTGAAGGACACCGCGATGGTCTTCAGGGCGCCGGAGGCCTCCACCAGTCCGTCGCGGGCGGCCTGCGCCTCGAAAGAATTCTTCGCCGTGGTCAATTCGGCCAGCCCGGTCTGGGCGACCAGAACCTCGACCACCTTGGGCCCGAATCCGTCGGGAGCGTTGAGCCCGGTGCCTACCGCGGTGCCGCCGATGGCCAGTTCGCCGAGGCGGGGAAGTGACGCGCGCACCCTCTCCATGCCTGCTTCGACCTGGCGGGCGTAACCACCGAACTCCTGGCCCAGCGTCACCGGCACCGCATCCATCAGGTGGGTGCGTCCGCTCTTGACGACGGTCCGCCACTGACGGGCCTTGCCGGCCAGTGATTCGTGCAGCACCTCGAGTGCCGGGATCAGTTGCCGCACAGCCGCTTCGGTAGCCGCGATATGGGTCGAGGTCGGGAAAGTGTCATTCGACGACTGAGACATGTTGACATCGTCGTTCGGGTGCACCGTCACGCCGTTGCGGGCACAGATCGAGGCGATGACCTCGTTGGCGTTCATATTGGAACTGGTGCCCGAACCGGTCTGGAACACGTCGATGGGGAACTGGTCGTCGTGCTGGCCCTCGGCGATCTCACCGGCGGCGGCGATGATGGCGTCGGCCTTCTCGGCCGACAACAGACCCAGATCCTTGTTCACCTGCGCACAGGCCGCCTTCAGCAATGCCATCGCCCGGATCTGGTTGCGGTCCAGGCCGCGGAAGGAGATCGGGAAGTTTTCCACGGCCCGCTGCGTCTGTGCTCGCCACAGTGCCTTGGCCGGCACCCGGACCTCGCCCATGGTGTCGTGCTCGATCCGGTACTCGCCGTCGTTCGTCATCGATTGCCTTTCTCGGGAATCTAGGGGAGTGGGTGGGCGGCAGAACTGTCCCCGGTGAAATCCACCGCGGAGTATTCGTTGAGTTTGGAAAGCCGGTGATACGCATCGATCATCCGGACCGTGCCGGACTTGGATCGCATGACGATGGACTGTGTGGTGCAGCCCCCGCCGAAGAAGCGGACCCCGTTGAGCAGGTCGCCATCGGTGACGCCGGTGGCGCAGAAGAACACGTTGTCCCCGCCGACCAGATCAACCGTGGTGAGCACCCGGTCGAGGTTGTGGCCACGGTCGATGGCCCGCTGACGCTCCTCGTCGTCCTTGGGGGCCAGGGTGGCCTGGATCTCGCCGCCCATGCAGCGGATCGCCGCCGCGGTGATGATGCCCTCCGGTGTGCCACCGATACCCACCAGCAGGTCGGTGCCCGAGTCCGGCCGACAGGCCGAGATGGCGCCGGCGACGTCGCCGTCGGAGATCAGCCGGATCCGGGCGCCCGCGGCGCGGACCTCGGCCATCAGCTTCTCGTGCCGGGGTCGGTCGAGGATGCAGACGGTGATATCGGACACCGATGCTTTCCGGACCTTGGCGATGCGCTGGATGTTGGCCGCTATCGGTGAGGTGATGTCGATGAAGTCGGCGACGTCGGGCCCGGCGGCGATCTTGTTCATGTAGAACACCGCCGACGGGTCGAACATGGCCCCGCGGTCCGCCACCGCGAGGACCGAGATGGCGTTGGGCATACCCTTGGCCATCAAGGTGGTGCCGTCGATGGGGTCGACGGCGAAATCGCACATCGGCCCGTCGCCGTTGCCCACCTCCTCGCCGTTGTACAGCATCGGCGCGTTGTCCTTCTCGCCCTCGCCGATCACCACCACGCCGCGCATCGACACCGAATTGACCAGCTGGCGCATCGCGTCGACGGCCGCGCCGTCGCCGCCCTCCTTGTCTCCACGGCCGACCCAGCGCCCTGCGGCCATCGCACCGGCCTCGGTGACGCGAACCAGCTCCAGGGCCAGGTTGCGGTCGGGTGATTCGCGGCGACGGGCGTCAGACATGGGCCTGATTGTCCCAGAGCCGGTCAGCGGGTCCAGACCTGGGATACTGGCAATCGTGACTGACCACGCGGCCCCTGCTCCCAAACCGCCCAAACCCAGGCTGCTGCAGGACGGCCGGGACATGTTCTGGTCGCTGGCGCCGTTGGTGGTGGTGTGCATCGTGCTCGCCGGGCTGGTCGGTATGTGCTCGTTCAGCCCCAGCGGGCCGGTCGACGGCACCGCTCCGACCTACGACGCGGCCACCGCCCTGCAAGCCGACGCCGGTGCCGTGCCGTTCGGGGTCCGGCTGCCGAGGCTGCCCGAGGGGTGGCAGGCCAACTCCGGCACCCGCGCCGGAATCGAGGCGGGTCGGACCGACCCGGCCACCGGCGCCAAGCAGATCGCCGTGGCCAGCAGGGTGGGTTACATCGCGCCGTCGAAGATGTACGTCAGCCTCACCCAGAGCGATGCCGACGAGACCGCGCTGGTCCAATCCATCCAGAAGTCGGTGTATCCGAGCGGCGTCGAGGACATCGACGGTGTCCGCTGGATCGTCTATCAGGGGGGCGACGGCGCCGAACCGGTGTGGACCACCCGACTGAACAGCCCGGCCGGGCCCACCCAGGTGGCCATCACCGGCGCCGGTAGCGCCGATGACTTCCGGACCCTGGCGCTGGCGACTCAGACCCAGCCGCCGCTGAGCCGGGGTTAGATAGCGTCATGCCTGAGACCCCGCCCGAAGCAGACCTCACCGGCTGGACGTGCGAACCGTTCACCGCCGCCGGCTTCACCCATGACGTCTACTACCGGGGATCCGGGCCCGGTGTGGTTCTGATCCCGGAGATGCCCGGTGTGCACCGCGGTGTGCTGGCGTTGGGAAACCACCTGGTGGACAAAGGGTTCACGGTGGCCATCCCGTCGCTGTACGGCACCCCGGGGATGTCGGCTCGCAGCCCCGCACTGGTCCCCAATCTGCTGCGCGGCTGTGTGGCCAAGGAGTTCGCCGCGCTCGCGCTCAATAAGGAGCGGCCGGTGGCCAGCTACCTGCGCGCGCTGGCCCGCGACCTCAACGCGAAAACGCCGGGCAAGGGTGTCGGGGTCATCGGTCAGTGCTTCTCCGGCGGTTTCGCGCTGGCCGCCGCCGTCGACGACAGCGTGCTGGCGCCGGTGCTGAGTCAGCCGTCGGTCCCGTTGCCGCTGACCCCGGCGATGAAACGCGATCCCGGACTGTCCGAGCGGGAGATGAAGGTCATCGAGAAGCGGGCTGCCGACGAGGGTCTCTGTGCGCTGGGATTACGGTTCAGCGGTGACCCGATGGCGCCCGGGGAGCGCTTCACGACCCTCAAGGACCGCCTCGGTGACGCTTTCGAGGTCATCGAGATCGATTCCGCGCCGGGAAATGCCGGCGGCTTCGGCCGGATGGCCCATTCGGTGCTAACCCTGGAGGTGCGCGAGGTCGACGGTCAGCCTGCCTATGAGGCCCGCAAGCGGATGGTCGAGTTCCTCAAAGAGCGCTTGGCGTAGTGGATTCCGGCGGGGACTGATCGGGTTCGGCGGGTGGCGTCGGCGTCGTCTGCCTCGGTAGGGCCGGACGCCGGCCGAAGACCCGCTTCCGGATCTTGGGGTCCGGGGAGTTCTCCTCCATTTCGACGCCCTTGTACACCGCGAGATACACCGAGATCGTGGTGACGATGAGGATCATCAGAACCGGGCCGAGGATGATGCCGAAGAACCCGAACATCGCGATACCGGAGAAGACCGACAGCAGCATCAGCGCAGGATCCAGTCGGGCTTCCTTCGGCACCAGGATCGGCCGGAGGAAGTTGTCGATATTGGTGATGGCCAGAAGGTGGAACAACACCACGAACAGGCCGCCCGCGACATTGCCGAAGAACATCATTCCGATGCCGAACGGAATCGTCACGATGCCGCTGCCCAGCGGGATCACCGATAACGCGGTGAGGAAGATGGCGAAAATGAAGAACCCGTCGTGGAACCCGGCGATATAGATCGAGATGGCGCCGAGCACACCCTGAATGACCGCAATGATGAACTGGCCCTTGACCGTTCCCTTCACCATGGCGCCAATCTTCGCCAGGTAGAGGTCGGTGACTTCCTCGCCGAGCGGGTTGAGCCGGCGGATCAGCGTGATCACCTCGGTCTTATTGACCAGTAGTGAGACCAGAACATAGAGGAAGATGATCGCCGAGGTGATGAAGCCGATGGCTCCGCCGGCGGCTCCGCTCAACGTCCGCAGCAGCCATTCGCCGATGGTTTGAGCAACCCTGCCGAGGTTGGTCCGCAATGACTCCACAGTGATCGTCGGGGTCTGGAAGGGAAGCCTGGCCAGTAGTTGATTGACCGTGGCGATGGCCTTGTCGCCGAGGGCGTTGAGGTCCGCGGTCTTGGCCCACTCGGCCACACCGATGAGCATGTGCGAGATCTGGACGGTCGCGAGCGAGATCACGGCGGTGAGCGGAACAACGACGATGGCGAGCGCCGCGAGCACCGTCAGCGTGGTGGCCAGTCCGCCATTGAGCTTGGCCCGTAATCGGTTGTACATCGGGGTGAACAGATAGGCCACGATGGCCGCGATCACCAGCAGCATGAAGTAACGCCGCAGGAAGTACGCGCCGAACAGCAAAGCGATACCGGTGATGATCGCCAGGGCGCGCTTCTGTGCCAGCGTGAAGTCGGTGTTCACCGACTCACTGTCCCATCAGCTTGGTCAGGTGCTGGTGGATATCGGGGTAGCGCTTGAGATGGGCGCCGCCGTTGAGGTCGAGGACCTCGCCGGTCATCCACGACGATTGCGGCGAGCACAGGAACGCCACCGCCGCGGCGACGTCCTCCGGGGTGCCGGCCCGGCCCAGAGCGGTGTTCTCGACGTAATCCTCGACCACTCCGGGGATGGCGGCCGCGCCCTCGGTCAGCGGGGTGTGGACGAATCCGGGTGCCACCGCGTTGACCCGGATGCCGCGCGGTCCGAGTTCCAGCGCGGCGACCTCGGTGAGCATCGACAGCCCCGCTTTGGCCGCGCAGTAGGCGCTCATCCCGATCGCCGGCTGCCGGGCGTTCAGCGAGGTCAACGACACGATCGCGCCGCCTTCGCGCAGATGCCGTCCGGCGTGCTTGATGACCAGGAAGCCACCGGTCAGGCAGACGTCCACCACCGATCGGAACTGGTCGGCGTCGAGGTCGGTGATCATCCCGAATCCGCTGAAACCCGCGCAGTTCACCACCACATCGAGTCCGCCCTCGCGGGCGACCACGTCATCTAACAGCCGGGCGACGGCATCCTCGTCGGTGACCTCGACGGCGGCCCAGCGGTGCGAGTCGCCCAGTTCCTCGGCGCATCGGCGGGCGCCGTCGGTGTTGCGATCGGCGATGGTCACCCGGGCGCCCTCAGCGGCCAGCACCCGGGCGGTGGCCCAGCCGATCCCGGAGGCGCCCCCGATGACGACGGCGACTCGCTGCTTACTCATGTGATCCTCCGGTCGGCTTCGGGTGTGCCCCATCGGCGCCGCACAGCGTCCCACGGTTGCGCGTAGCGACCCGGCTGACGGTAGTAGGGGGAGCGGCGTCTGAGGTACTGGCGCGCCAGTGGGGCGATCATCCGCAGCGGGTAGCGCTTCCAGCCGACGTTCTCCGCGGTCTCGGCGAGGAGTTGGGGCCAGGAGTGGTGTTGATGGCCCAGCAGGTCCTGGGCGGTGGACGAGTCCATCCAGTCGGTGGCGAACCAGGCGTTGTCGTTGGTGGGGTCACCCTTGCGGCCGACCGGCAGGGCCCCGACCAGCCCCATGGCCGCTGCGGTCGACGATCCGACCTCGCCCTGGATCAGGCGATGGGTGTCGTCGCCCCCGATCAACAGGGTCCGGCCGACGACGTCGGCGGTGGTGGCCTCGGCGAAGGCGTGTGCGACATCGCGGACGTCGACGGTCTGCAGCCGACCGTCAGTCGGCAGGATGCCTTCGAAGTAGATGAGGTTGGGGTCGGTGTCCCAGCTGATGTCGGGGGAGAGCACCCCGCCGAGTCGGAGGATCACCCAGTCCAGAGCTGAGGCCCGGATGATCTCCTCGCTGTCGACCTTGTGCCGGCCATAGCTGTCGTACGGATTCACCGGGGTGTCGGCGGTCAGCACCTCGCTGATCCGATGCGGGTTGCGCGGCCCGTAGACGGCGATACTGGACGCCTGTACGAACCGGGGTTTATTGCGTTGCCCCGCAGCGCTTTCCACCAGATATGCGGTTGCCTCCACGTTGACCTTGCGGGCCAGTTCCGGTTTGGCGTAGCACAACGGCGGGATGATGGCGGCCAGGTGGATGACGGACGCGGGCTCAACGGCGGCAATCAGACCGGCGACCTGGGCGGGTTCGGTGAGATCGGCCCACTCGACCGCCACGCCCGCCGGAAGGGAGGCGGACTTCGCGCGGTTGGCCGGGGTTTGCTGATCGGTCGCGACGACGCGACGGCCCAGCCGGGCCAGGTGCCTGACCGTCGCTGCGCCCACCAAACCGAACGCTCCGGTCACCAGCACCGCGTCGGACATGGGCCCCCTTCGCCGACTCTTTCTGGTTGCTATTTTGCCTCACGCCGCGGAACGCCGAGACCGGCGATGTGCGCGGTGGCGGATCGCGGGCGCCAGCCCGACTTTCTCGATCAACCGGGCGTCGGGAATGCTGCCGCAGTGGTCTCGCAGGATCCGCTCGATCACCGGGATTTCGTCAGGATCGAAGCGGGTGTCCGGTGCGGCGATAACCGCCTCGGGTCGATGTCGTGATCTGTTGGGGCGGGGCGCACGCCGGGAAGGTCGTCGATGCCGGCGGCCAAGCAGGCAGGGAGGTGCTGGTTCAGAAGTTGTGGCAAGCGTTGACAGCCCTGCCGATCGGACCGCCAGAGGCATTGATGACGTCATCGCTGATGTCAGTCAACTGATCTTTGCCCAGGGCCTGCTCCAGGGTGTTCGCCGCCTGCTCACGCTGACCTGGAGGTATGGCCAGGAGCACATCAAGCGCCGCCCGCAACTTTTGCTCCGTTTGCGGATCTCTACTGATGTTGCCCCAGATCAGGGGCGTGTTCTGCTGCAGCGAAGCCATGATCTGTTGTTGAGAGCAGGTCGTGGTGTTGAGATTGTCGGCAGAAGCCGGTGCTGCGACCGCCACTGCCAAACAGGCGAGGCCGGCCACCGTCCCCAGATGCCGCCCAAGACCCCTGTTCATGATGCGCATGGTGGGAAATCTAGCAGGTGTTGGGATCACTCATTAATCGCGACGCGCATGACCTGAGCGGCACGTTCGCCACTCGGATTGCTTGCGCCAGGTCCACGCTTCCGGGCCTGAAGTCCCGAACGGGACAACCTCCCCGGGCATCACAGCTAGTCGGAGTCGTCTTCCGTCGCCGCCAGCGCCGCCTCGATGCGGGCCTGGGCCCCAGCGAGATGTTCTTCGCACCGTCTGGCCAGTGCCTCGCCGCGCTCCCACAGTTTCAGCGACGCGTCCAGATCCAGGCCACCCTGCTCGAGCAGCCGAACCACTTCGATCAACTGGTCGCGACATTGCTCGTAGCCCAACTCGGCGACTGGCGTGGTGCTGTCCTTGGTGTCGGTCATGCCGCTCCCTCCCGGCCGGTGCTTTCGGCGCCGATCGCGCCGTCGCCCAGCCTGATGCGCAAGATGGTCCCGGCCGGGGCATCGGCCGTGGAGCGCAGCACCGACGCCCCTCCGGCGGCCGCCCCGTCGAGGGTCTGAACGACGGCATACCCGCGGGCGAGCGTGGCCGCCGGACCCAGAGTCGACAACCGGGCGGCCAGATGTCCGATCCGGTCGGACTCGGCGGCCACCAGCCGGGTGACATCGCGCCGCGCCGCCGCGACGGCCCGGGTGACTTCAGCGGCCCGTTCGGTGACCAGGCGCATCGGATCGGCCAGCGCCGGGCGACTGCGCACCTGGGACAGCTGGCGCAGTTCGCGGTCGACCCAGCCCCGCAACGCCCGGGCGCTGCGGTGCCGCAGTTCGGCGACCCGGGCCAGTTCGGCGACGGTATCGGGGACCACCCGCTTGGCCGCATCGGTGGGAGTGGCCGCGCGAACGTCGGCCACCAGGTCGCACAGCGGGTTGTCCGGCTCGTGACCCACCGCGCTGACCACCGGCGTGCGGCAGGCCGCGATCGCCCGGCACAACGTCTCGTCGGAGAACGGCAGCAGATCCTCGGCGCTTCCGCCGCCGCGGGCGATCACGATGACGTCCACCTCGGAATCACCGTCGAGTTCCCGCAGCGCCGCCACGATCTGCGCCACCGCCGTCGGCCCCTGTACCGCCGTGTTGCGGATCGCGAACCGCACCCCCGGCCAGCGGGCGGCGGCCACCGACGTCACGTCATGCTCGGCGGCGCCGCCGCGGCCGGTGATCAGACCGACCAGATTCGGCAGGAACGGCAAGGGCCGCTTGAGCCGCGGATCGAAAAGGCCCTCGGCGTCGAGCAGCTTGCGCAGCCGTTCGATCCGCTCCAGCAGCTCACCCAGACCGACTGCGCGAATTTGGCTGAGCCGCAATGAGAATGAGCCCCGGCCGGTGTAAAACTGCGGCTTACCGCACACCACAACCTGGGTGCCCTCGGCGATCTTCACCGGGGCGTTGCGTACCAAGTCGGCGCTGCAGCTGACGCTGAGCGACATATCGGCGGCCGGGTCGCGCAGCACCATAAATGCGGTCGAACTGCGGAGTTTGATCTCGGTGAGCTGGCCCTCGACCCAGACGATGCCGAGTCTGTCGATCCACTTCGCCACCCGGACGGCCACCGTGCGGACCGGAAACGGGTGGTCCGGGGAGCCGTCCGGAGCCTGGACCCCCGTGCCGCTCACTTGGCGGTCGCGCGGGTGATCCTGTTGGCCAGCAGGGTCTGGAACGGAGCCCGGGCCCTGGCGGATTCCTCGTAGGCCAGCAACGCCTGCAGGTCGGCCACCGACAACGACGTCATCCGGGCCCGTAACTGGGCCAGGGTGAGCGACTCGTAGTCCAGTTCGGTGGCGATGGGCGGCGGCGCCACCGTGGCTTTCGGCGGGGTTTTCTGGGCGGCCTTCGGGTTGGCCCGCTTGGTGGCACCGGCCTGGGTCGGGGCGCCAACCCCATCGGTCACCGAGTACAGCGCGAAACGTCCCTCGGTCTGCCGTTCACCGTTGGCGGACGGCTGGTCCTCCGACGGCAGGTCCTCGTCGAAGGTCGCCCAGTCCGGCTTCTCATCCTTGGGAGGGAAGATCGCCTCCAGGGCGGCGTCGCCCTTGATCGCCAGACCCGCCAGGTCCTGCTGCATCTTCATCACGATCTGGGCGACGGTGCTGGCCACCGTCATCGGATACATGATGATCGTCTGCGGCAGCCTGCGGGTCTCCTCGATGGCGATCACGGCGGCGCCGACCAGCAGACGAATCCCGTATGGAGCAGTTGCCATGCGCACCAGCCTACGGCGGGCCCGCTCCCGCGGGCGAGAACGTACCCTGATTCCATGTCGCCAACCGTCAACATGGGGATACCGGGTGTGACCGGCCCGGCAGCGCACCGCGACGGCAAACGGGTGCTGCTGGCTGAACCGCGCGGGTACTGCGCCGGCGTCGACCGCGCCGTCGAGACCGTCGAACTGGCACTGGAGCGCCACGGCGCCCCGGTCTACGTGCGTCATGAGATCGTTCACAACCGCCACGTCGTCGAAACCCTGGCCAAACGCGGCGCAGTGTTCGTCGACGAGACCGACGAGGTGCCGGAAGGCTCGATCGTGGTGTTCTCCGCGCACGGTGTGGCCCCGACTGTGCGGGATTCGGCCGCCGAGCGTGAACTCCAGGTGATCGACGCGACCTGCCCGCTGGTGACCAAGGTGCACAACGAGGCCAAGCGTTTCGCCCGCGAGGACTACGACATCCTGCTGATCGGCCACGAGGGTCACGAGGAGGTTGTCGGCACCGCCGGTGAAGCGCCCGATCACGTGCAATTGGTGGACGGGCCGGACGGGGTCGACCGGGTCACCGTCCGCGACCCGAGCAAGGTGATCTGGCTGTCGCAGACCACCCTGAGCGTCGACGAGACGATGGAGACCGTCGCGCGATTGAGGGAGCGGTTCCCGACGTTGCAGGACCCGCCCAGCGACGACATCTGCTACGCCACCCAGAACCGCCAAGCCGCGGTCAAGGCGATGGCACCGGAATGCGATCTGGTGGTCGTCGTCGGCTCACGAAACTCCTCGAACTCGGTTCGCCTGGTCGAGGTCGCCCTCGGCGCCGGCGCCGCGGCGGCCCACCTGGTCGACTACGCCGAGGACCTGGACCCGTCATGGCTTGATGGAGTGATGACGGTCGGGGTGACCTCAGGAGCTTCTGTTCCGGAGATCCTGGTCACCGGCGTGCTGGAACGACTGGCCGAATACGGTTACGGCACAGTCCAATCGGTGACGACGGCCAACGAGACCACGGTGTTCGCGCTGCCCCGGGAGATCCGGCCCGCGCGTTCGAACCGCTAGCGGACCGGTCGGTTCCGAGGAACGTCGGGGTATTCGGCCTGCGGGGCGGAGTCGCGGTAGCGCACCCGGGAGACCGGATGGTGATCGGTCGGCGGGGTGGCAGGGGCCGGATGTCGCCGCGGCCCCTGGGGCGGGTAGGGGTCATAGGCCGGCCGTGGCGGGTACCCGCGGCCCGGTTCTCCCGACTCGTAGCCGCGGCCACGTCCTGGTCGCGGCGGGTACGGATCCCGGTAGTCGCGATACTCTCCGCGTTCCCGGGGTTCGCGGCGCGGCGGCGGGGGAGTGCGCCGCGGCTCCCGCGGCTCCCGGGGCTCGCGCATCCGCCGCGGGGACTCCATGGTGCGCTCGTCGTCGCGGGCCCGACGGCGGCCCGATTCCCGCCGGGGCCGCGGTGGCGAGTCGCCGGCGTCCCCGCGTCGCGACCGGGAACGGCCCGACCCGGCCGATGTGCGCTCGCGTGGCTGCCGGTCCGGACGGGGCCGGCGTGGTGCGGTCGAGCGGTCGACTCCGTGCCTGGGGCGGGCCGCGGCCCGCCCCGACCTCCTTTCGGTCTCGTCGGCTTCGGCGCCGTTTCCGGCGAAGGCCGACGACAGTCGTGCGGTCAGCCCGGCGAGCAGGCCGGTCCGTTCCGGTGCGACGAGGGTCGCGGCGGCCTGCGGGCGGGCCGGCGCCGCCATCGCGAGATACCAGCGAACCAATCCGATCAGCAGCACCGCCGCCGAGGTGAACAGCATCAGTGGGAAGCGCTCGACCAGCGGGTAGCCGCAACTGATCGCGATGTCCTTGAGCCCGTTGAACGCCGATCCGTGCAGCAGAAAATAGGCCAGTGGCACGGCGACGAACAGCAGCAGTGGCGGCTGGATGACGGCGGTGAACAGGCCCGACTGCCGTACGGCGAGGACCGCGGCGATGCAGCCCAGCGCGTAGCAGAGGGCAAAAACGGTCCCGAGTTCCTGGCCGCCGGACCCGGCCTCGATGGCGAAGCCGATCAGCGTGCCGACCACGGCGATGAGCACCGCGCCCCACCACGGCACACCGGCGCGGCGCGGGAACGCGGAGCCCTGATCGGCACCTGGCGTCCGCTGGTCTAGCACCCCTAGACCGTACCGGGTGTGGTCGCGGCAACGCTGCCAGCGCGCCCTGGCGTGCCTGAGATGCGACGCGCTGTTGGCAACGGTATCTAGACTTGTGACCCCGTGAGCCTCAGCCTGGGAATCGTGGGTCTGCCCAACGTCGGTAAATCGACCCTCTTCAACGCGCTGACCCGCAACAACGTACTGGCAGCCAACTACCCGTTCGCCACCATCGAGCCCAATGAAGGCGTTGTGCCGCTGCCCGATCCGCGGCTGGAAAGACTGGCGGAGATGTTCGGCTCGGAGCGCATCCTGCCCGCGCCGGTCACGTTCGTCGACATCGCGGGCATCGTCAAAGGAGCCTCCGAGGGAGCCGGGCTGGGCAATAAGTTCCTGGCCAACATCCGGGAGTGCGACGCCATCTGCCAAGTGGTCCGAGTCTTCGCCGACGACGACGTCGTGCACGTCGACGGCAAGGTGGACCCGCGGTCCGATATCGAGATCATCGAGACCGAACTCATCCTGGCCGACCTGCAGACCCTGGACAAGGCGCTGCCCCGACTGGAGAAGGAGGCCCGCAATAGCAAGGACCGCAAGCCGGTCCATGAGGCCGCCGCTGCGGCCCAGCAGGTTCTCAACGCCGGAACGACGCTTTTCGCCGCGGGCGCGAAGGTCGACACCGCACTGCTTCGCGAGCTTAATCTGCTGACCATCAAGCCTTTTCTGTACGTTTTCAACGCCGACGAGTCGGTGCTGGGCGACGAAGCCCGGATCGCCGAACTGCGCGCGCTGGTGGCTCCGGCCGATGCGGTCTTCCTCGACGCCAAGATCGAGGCTGAACTGCAGGAGCTCGACGACGAATCCGCGGCGGAGCTGCTGGAGTCGATCGGACAGCATGAGCGCGGCCTGGATGCCCTGGCGCACGCCGGATTTCACACGCTGAAGTTGCAGACCTACCTGACCGCCGGACCCAAGGAGGCCCGTGCCTGGGTGATCCACCGGGGCGACACCGCACCGAAGGCGGCCGGGGTGATCCACACCGATTTCGAGAAGGGTTTCATCAAGGCCGAGGTGGTGTCATTTGACGACCTGACCGCGGCCGGGTCGATGGCGGCGGCCAAAGCCGCCGGGAAGGTCCGGATGGAGGGCAAGGACTACGTCATGGCCGACGGTGACGTGGTGGAGTTCCGGTTCCAAGCAACGTCGGGAAATCAGTCGAAGCACTAACCAGACGAGCAGGTGGTGGATCTATCCCTTCCACTGCGTTAGATTCACAGCGGGTTGTGGCTTGACGGGGGGAAAGTGGGAATCGGTATCGCGGACTTCCGTCGCTTGCTCGCGAATGTGGTCCTTGTCGGGGTCCTCACCCCCTTCGCACTGTTGCTGTCAGCTCCACCGGGCCACGCCTGCGCGCCCGGGGAGTTGCTCGACCCGGCGACCCGCATGTGCTGGTCACAAGTTCCGAGCGACGGCGCCTATGGGGGCGTCGGGGTTGGCCCATGCGAGCCAGGCTTAGGTCTGTGCATGGGCGACATCTCGGATTATGCGTCGGGATACACCACCCTCTTCATCCCCCCGCCGATGACCGACCGGGCAGACCATGGATAGCGCACGGGCCCGGCGAAGGCTGGCTCGAGCCTTACGTACTGCAGAAGGTGCGGGGTGAATCGCATCGTGGTGGAGTTCCGGTTCAACGTTTAGTCCAGCGGCCCGTGGATCGCGCTAGCATTCTGTACATGACGACGCTTCCGCTGGCGGAAGTCCGCGCCAACCTCTCCAAGCTGGTCGATGAAGCCGTCCGCACCCACGAGCGCATTGAAGTTACCCGGCAAGGCCGAAGAGCGGCAGTCATCCTCAGCGCTGACGATTACGACTCGATCATGGAAACCCTGGCGATTCTGAGTGATCAACAGCTGATGCGCGAGGTCCGCGACGCGGAGGCAGAGGCCGATGCCGGGCAGGTCTACTCGCTCGACGAAGTGACGGAAGACATGCGCGCCGCGGGGCGCCTCCCAGGGTGACCTACCGGATCGAGCTGACCCGTGCGCCGGGACGTTTATCGCTGACGTAACTCGGCGACGATCACAGCGCCCGGACATCGGTTCACCGGGTGACGAACGCGACGACGGCGTCGGTGAACGCGTCGTTGTCGTCGCCGGCGGCGGTGTGGCCAGCATCGGACAGCTCGACGAACTCGGTCTGCGGAACTTTGGCCAGGAAGTCGGCGACACCCGCCTCGCTGACCACGTCGGACAGCTTGCCGCGAATCAGCAGGATCGAGATCTTCAGGCCAATGGCCGCCTGCTCCAACATCTCCACGTCGGCGAACGGTTCATCGCCGGAGGATGTGACGAAGGCGGGATCCCAGTGCCAGTGCCAACGGCCGTCGCGGTGGCGCAGGTTCTTCTTCAGGCCTTCGAGTTTGGTCCGCCGTTTCCGGTGCGGCAGGTAGTCGGCGATCGCGTCGGCGGCCTGTTCGAGGGTCTCGAACCCGCGCACATGCCGGGACATGAAATCGACGATGCGAGACGTGCCCTCATGCTCGAATCGCGGCACCACGTCGACCAGCACGAGCTTGCTCACGACCTCTGGCCCCAGTTGCTGCGCGAGCAGAATGCCGGTCATCCCGCCCATGCTGGCCCCGATCAGCGCCACCGGCCGGCCGATCTGGTTCACCACGGCGGCCGCATCCCGAACCAGCACGGGCAGCGTGTACTGGCCATTGGGTGAGCGGTCGCTGTCGCCGTGCCCGCGGGCGTCCAGCGCGACGACGTGAAAACCGCTGTCGGCCAGCACCTGCCCGGTGTTCTTCCAGGACAGCCGGTTCTGGCCGCCGCCGTGCAACATCAGGATGGTGGGTAGCGCGGGATCTGCGACATCCCGGTTCCACTCGTCGGCCACCAGGGTCAGGTTGTTGTCGCCGTGGAATTCCACGGTTGCCATGCTCACGGCGACTCCTCTGCGGTCATCTCTGCGGTGCACGTTACCGGCGGGCCCGGGCGGTAGCCTTTCGGCCCAGTGCGGGTACCGGTCCGCGCAGTGTGCAGAGGAGCCGATTTGGCCGACGAGGCCGAGACCGACGGGGACCCTGTCGCCGCCGTGGCTTCCAGCACCGGGCCGCAGTCCAAGGCTTCGCCGCCGTTGCGGGTGCGCCGCGGGATGATCGCCGCACTGGCCGTACTGGTGATGCTCACCGGTTTCTTCGGCTGGCGTGATATCCACCTCCGCAGCGGCGAGCGGTTGCGTGAGTCGATGGTTCAGGCGGGCCGGGACGGCATCCTGGCGCTGACCACCATCGACCACCAGCGGGTGGACGAGGACGTCCAACGAATCCTGGACACCTCGACCGGAACGTTCCGTGACGACTTCGCCCAGCGCGCAGACTCTTTCAAAGACGCTGCACGCAAGGCGCAGTCGAAGTCGGTCGGCACCGTCGTCGAATCCGGCTTCGAGTCCCTGGACGGTGAGTTGGGCCGCGTGCTGGTGGCGGCGGTCGTGATGACGTCCAATCGCGGGGCACCCGAACAGCAAGCCAAGGGTTGGCGCACCCGGGTCAGCGTCATCCGGGACGGCGACGTGTTTAAGGTCGCAGCAGTGGAGTTCATCCCGTGATCGACATCAGTCGGGAACGACTCCGTCGCCTCGCCGCGGCGATCCTGGCGGCGGTGCTGGTCGCGGCCTCGGGCTGGTTGTTCTGGGACATCTCCGAACGGCGGGCCGCCGAGCGGGCCGGTAATGAGGCCGTACAAGCCGCCCGCGACGCGATCGTCGCCATCCTGAGCTATCAGCCCGCCACCGCGGAGCGGGATCTCGGCGCCGCCGCCCGGGACCGGTTGACCGGAAAGTTCCTGGAGGACTACACGCAGGTGATCACGACCGTCGTGGTGCCCAACGCCACCCAGCAGGACATCACGGCCGCGGCGCAGGTCCCGGCGGTGGCGGTGGTGTCGGCGCACAGCGACCGGGTCGTGGTCCTGGCCTACGTCGACCAGACCACGACGGTCGGAAAACAAGCCCCGCTCCAGGCCAAGTCCAGCGTTCGGGTCAGTATGGAACGAGTGGACGGGCGCTGGCTGATCGCCGGCTTCGAGCCCATCTGAGAATGACCGGGTAAGGGGGACGGACAATGCCTGGACCGCGCTGGATCGACGTCACCGCGCCGACGGTGCAACTGCGTGCCTTGACCTGGGGGCCCGCCGACGGCCCGATCGCGCTGTGCCTGCACGGATTTCCGGACACCGCCTACGGTTTTCGCAAGCTGGCACCGCACCTGGTGGCCGCCGGCTACCGGGTGATCGCACCGTTCATGCGCGGGTATGTGCCGTCCTCGCTGCCGACCGACCGGGCCTACCACCTCGGTGCGCTGATGGACGACGCCCTGCAGGTGTACCGGGCGAGCAACCCGGGGGCCGATGACGTGGTGATCGGACACGACTGGGGTGCGGTCGCGGCGACCGGACTGGCCGCGATGCCGGACAGTCCGTTCCGCAGGGCGGTGGTGATGTCGGTGCCACCGTCATCGACCTTGCGTACCCGCAGCCCGAAGGTGCTTCGGCTGATCCCGCGTCAGTTGGTGCGCAGTTGGTACATGGCCTATTTCCAGCTTCCGTTCGCTCCGGAGCGCTCCGGGTCCTGGATCGTTCCGCTGCTGTGGCGGCGCTGGTCGCCCGGATATGCGGCCGCCGAGGACCTGCGCCACGTCGACGCGGCGATCGGTACGCCGGATCGCTGGCGGGCCGCGCTCGGCCCCTACCGTGCGACGCTGCGCAACTACCGGCCCCCGGCCCGTTACGCCGAACTGCACCGGTGGTGGACCGAGCCGCCGCGGATCCCGACGTTGTATCTGCACGGGGCCGACGACGGTTGTATGACAGCGCAATTCACCCCGTACGTCCGCGCCGGGCTGCCCGCCGGCAGCGATGTCGGCGTCGTCGAGCACGCTGGGCATTTCCTGCAACTCGAGCAGCCCGACGAGGTCGGGCGCCGGATCGTGCAGTTCCTCTCCGCGTGAGGTTCGTCAGGACTTGAGTACTCCGCGCGCCAGCAACGGCAGCAGCAGCCGCCGCGGCGTCAGGTAGTTCACCGCCGCCGCCACCCGGTTGTAGCGGCCCGGCACGATCACCGCCCGGCCCGCGACGAGTCCGTCGACCCCGGCGCGGGCGACCTCATCGGCCGGCACCCACAGCGGTTTGGGCATCAGTTTCTCGGCCTGTTCATCGGGAATGCCGGCCAGTTCACCGAACCCGGTGTGCACCGGCCCCGGGCACAGGGTGGCTGCCGTCACCCCGGTGCCCTTCAGTTCGGCGCGCAGCGCGTGGGTGTAGGACAGCACGAACGCCTTGGAGGCGCCGTAGACCGCCCCTCCCGGCAGCGGCCCGAAGGCGCCCACCGAGGCGACATTGAGCACCGCGCCGTGCCCGCGGGCGACCATGTCCGGCACGAACCGGGTGCACAGGTCGACGACGGCTGCGACGTCGACCTCGATGACGTTGAGTTCGGCGTCCGGGTCGGCCCGATGCTGCGGACCCATCACGGCCAGGCCGGCGTTGTTCACCAGGGTGTCGATCTGCAGGCCCAGTGCGGCCACCCGGCCGGGCAGCTCCGCGCGCTCCGCGGGCCGGGAAAGATCGGTCGGAACAACGAAAGCACGGTCACCGAGTTCGGCGGCGAGCTCGGCCAGCCGGTCGGCGCGCCGGGCCACCAGCACCACGTGGTTGCCGCGGCGGTGGAGTTCGCGGGCGATCTCGGCGCCGATCCCCGAGGATGCGCCGGTCACCAGGGCGGCTGACTGCATGGCCGAAGCCTAAACCGGTGACAATGTCCGGATGCGAGGCCGGACGCAAGCGATGGCCGCCGTCGACGCGCAGCTGTTCTGGCTCTCGGCGAAGGTTCCCAACGATCAGTTCCTGCTGTACGCCTTCGACGGCAGTCCCGATGACCTCGACGCGGCAGTCGGCCAGGTGCGCGGGCGCGCCGTGAGCTGTCCGGAACTGGGCCTGCGCGCGGTCGACGACAGCCGGTGGCGTTACCCGCGGTGGGAGCCGGGGCCGATCACCGACGGGCAGTTCAGGGTGCACAGCGCCGGGCAGTCGTGGTCGGACTGCCTGGAGGCGGTCTCGCGGCTGCCTCAGCTCGACAGCACGCGGGCGCCGTGGCGGGTCCATGTGTTCCCGCATGTGACCGGTATCCCGGGCGCGCAGTCCGGTGTGACCGGTTCGGTGGTCGTCGTGCAGATCTCCCACGCGCTCGGCGACGGGACCCGGTCGGCGGCGCTTGCCGCCACCCTTCTCGGGCGCCGACAACCGCCGCTACCCATGGGACCGCCGGATCGCGGGGTCCTGCTGTGGCGGGCGGGGGTTGCTGCGCGCGAACACCGACGGCTGATGCGCGAGATCGACGCCGGGTTGGCCGACCCGCCAGGAGTGCCCCGCCCGATGCTCAGTGTCAACGCCGGGCCGCGTCGAGGGGCCGTCGTTCGCACCCTGGTGGTTGATCGCGCCCGGTTTCCCGGCCGTACCGTCACCGTCGGCGCCCTGGTCGCCATCGCCGATGCACTCGGCGGATATCTCACCAACCGCGGGGAGGACGTCAGCCGTCTAGGTGCGGAAGTTCCGGTATCCCACGGCGGGGGTCTGCAGGCGCACAACAACTTCCGCAATGTCGGCGTCGACCTGCACCCGGAGCTGTCCCCGGACGGGCGTGCCGACCGGATCGCGGCGCAGCTGACCGCCCACCGCAGGCGCGGGCAGCACCCGGCGCTGCGGGCCTCCGCCGCGGCGTTTGCGTCGGTGCCGGCGCCAGTACTGCGCTGGGGTGTCGGCCAATTCGACCCTTCGGCGCGCCCTGGGGCCGTCTCCGGCCACACCGTGGTCTCCAGCGTCAACCGCGGACCGGCCGACCTCGCCTTCGGCGGGCATCGGGTGTTGTTCACCGCCGGGTACCCGGCGCTGTCGCCGGTGACGGGCCTGACCCACGGTGTACATGGCATCGGCGACACCGTGGCGATCAGCGTGCATGCCGATCCGACCGTCGTCGACATCGAGGACTACCTGGACCGGCTCGCGGACGCCCTGCTGTGATTTCCCCCGCGAGCAGACACAAAGTGCTCCTTTTGAGCGGCGATTCGGGGGATTTTGCGTCTGCTCGCGGATAAGAAGGTGACATGGGTTTTCTCAAGCAGGAAGTGCCCGTCGTCGATTTCGAGTCGTGGAGCAAGGGCACCCGTTCGGAGAAGATCCGGCCGATGGCCGAGCACTGGGCACAGGTCGGCTTCGGCACCCCGGTGGCCCTGCACCTTTTCTACGTGCTGAAGATCCTGGCGTACATCGCCGTGGCCGCCCTGTTCGCGCTGGCGACCGCGGGCATCGACGGACTGGGCAACATCGGTCAGTGGTGGACCGAGCCGATCGTCTTCCAGAAGGTCGTGCTCTACACCATGCTCTTCGAGGTCATCGGCCTCGGCTGTGGGTTCGGCCCGCTGAACAACCGGTTCTTCCCGCCGACCGGTTCGGCGCTGTACTGGTTGCGGCCCAACACAATCCGGCTGCCGCCGTGGCCCAACCGGGTCCCGCTGACAAGAGGGGACAACCGCGAACCCGTCGACATCCTGCTCTACGGGGCGTTGTTGGTGATGCTCGTCGTCGCGTTGTTCTCCGACGGCACCGGGCCGGATCCGGCGCTGGGCACCGAGGTCGGCCTGCTGCCGGCCTGGCAGTCGTGGACGATCCTGGCCCTGCTGGCCGCGATCGGCCTTCGGGACAAGGTCATCTTCCTGGCCGCCCGCGGCGAGGTCTACGCACCGTTCGTCGTCGCCTTCCTGTTCGGCGGCCCGGATGCGATCATCGCGGCGAAGCTGGCGTGCCTGGTGATCTGGATCGGTGCGGCCACCTCCAAGCTCACCCAGCACTTTCCGTTCGTGATCTCCACGATGATGTCGAACAGCCCGGTGGTCCGGCCCCGGGCGCTCAAACGAGCCTTCTTCACACGCTTTCCCGACGATCTGCGCCCGGGTTGGCCGTCCAAGGCCCTGGCCCACGTCAGCACCGCGATCGAGGGACTGGTGCCGTTGGTGCTGTTCTTCTCCCACGGTGGCTGGCCCACTGCGGTGGCCGCCGCGGTCATGGTCTGCTTCCACCTGGGCATCCTCAGCGCGATCCCGATGGGGGTGCCGCTGGAGTGGAACGTCTTCATGATCTTCGCCGTGCTGGCCTTGTTCGTCGGCCACGCCGAGGTGGGCCTGGCCGATATGACCAGCCCGCTGCCGCTGATCCTGTTCGCGGTGATGGTCGCCGTCGTCATCGCGGGAAACCTGATGCCGCGCAAGATCTCCTTCCTGCCCGGTATGCGCTACTACGCCGGAAACTGGGACACCACGCTGTGGTGCATCAAGCCGTCGGCAGAGGCGAAGATCAACACCGGTCTGGTCAGCATCGCCAACATGCCCGCTGCGCAGTTGGAGAAGTTCTACGGCAGCAAGGAGGCCGCGCAGATCCCGATCTACATGGGCTACGCCTTCCGCGGTTTCAACACCCACGGCCGTGCGCTGTTCACCCTGGCGCATCGGGCCATGGCCGGGCACAACGAGGACGACTACTCCGTCACCGACGGCGAACGGATCTGCAGCACCGCGCTGGGCTGGAACTTCGGCGACGGGCACATGCACAACGAGCAACTCATCGCCGCGATGCAACGGCGCTGCCATTTCGAGCCCGGCGAGGTGCGGGTGGTGCTGCTCGACGCGCAGCCGATCCACCGGCAGACCCAGCGCTACCGACTGGTCGATGCGGCCACCGGGGAGTTCGAGCGCGGCTACGTCAACGTCGGGGACATGGTGGCCCGACAGCCCTGGGACGACAACGTCCCCGTCCACCCGGACCCGAGGTGACCAACCGGTCGGTTGGTCTGTCAGAATCGAGAAAAGCGATTCCCACGTGAGGAGAACCCGATGGCGGAAGCGGTAATTGTCGAGGCAGTGCGGGCACCGGTCGGCAAGCGCAACGGCGGACTGTCCGGCGTGCACCCGGCGGAGCTGTCCGCGCAGGTGCTCGGCGGTCTGGCCGAGCGGGCCGGGATCGACCCGGAGATCATCGACGACGTCATCTGGGGCTGCGTCATGCAGGCCGGCGAGCAGGCACTGGACATCGCCCGCACCGCCGTGCTCACCGCCGGTTGGCCGGAGACCATTCCCGGCGTGACGGTGGACCGCCAGTGCGGATCCAGCCAGCAGTCGGTGCACTTCGCCGCTGCCGGTGTGGTGGCCGGCCACTACGACGCCGTCATCGCCGGCGGCGTGGAGTCGATGTCACGGACCCCGATGGGCGCCTCGCTGGCCAACGGCGGCAATCCGTACTCGGCCCGCTTCAAGGCCCGCTACACCCGCACCCCCAACCAGGGCATCGGCGCGGAGATGATGGCCGCCAAGTGGGGTCTGACCCGCACCATGCTCGACCAGTTTTCGCTCGACTCCCACGAGAAGGCGGCCAAGGCGCAGGATTCCGGCGCCTTCGACGATCAGATCGTCGGCATCAAGGATCCGGATGGGAACGTCGTGCTCAAGGACGAGGGCATCCGCCGCGGCACCACCCTGGAGAAGATGGCCCAGCTCAAGCCGGCCTTCTCCGAGGACGGTGTGATCCACGCCGGCAACTCCTCGCAGATCTCCGACGGCTCCGGAGCGCTGCTGTTCATGTCGGCGGAGAAGGCGAAGTCGTTGGGCCTCAAGCCGCTTGCTCGCGTGCATACCGCTGTGCTGGCCGGTGCCGACCCGGTGATGATGCTGTCCGCGCCGATCCCGGCGACCCAGAAGGCGTTGGCGCGCTCCGGTCTGAGCGTGGACGATATCGGCGTGTTCGAGGTCAATGAGGCCTTCGCCCCGGTTCCGATGGCCTGGCTGAAGGAGATCGGCGCCGACGAGACCAAACTGAACCCCAACGGCGGCGCGATCGCGCTGGGCCACCCGCTCGGCGGATCCGGCGCCCGGATCATGACCACCATGCTCTATCACATGCGGGACAACAACATTCGGTACGGACTGCAGACCATGTGCGAGGGTGGCGGCCAGGCCAACGCGACGATTCTGGAACTCCTGTAGTCATGGGGGACAGCGACGCAGCCCCCGGCGCTCTCACCGAGCGCCGGGGCAACACCCTGATCATCACCATCAACCGCCCGGAGGCCCGCAACGCGGTGAATCAGGCGGTCAGCATCGGCCTCGGCGACGCGCTGCAGCAGGCCCAGGACGACCCGGAGATCTGGGCTGTGGTCGTCACCGGTGCGGGCGACAAGTCGTTCTGCGCCGGCGCCGACCTGAAGGCGATCTCCCGCGGGGAGAACATCTTCCACCCGGACCACTCGGAGTGGGGATTCGCCGGCTTCGTGCAGCATTTCATCGACAAGCCGGTGATCGCCGCGGTCAACGGCACCGCCCTGGGCGGCGGCACCGAACTGGCGTTGGCCAGCGACCTCGTGGTCGCGCTCGCCAGCGCGCGGTTCGGACTGCCCGAGGTCAAGCGCGGCCTGATCGCCGCCGCCGGCGGAGTTTTCCGCATCGTCGACCAGCTTCCCCGCAAGGTCGCCATGGAGTTGCTGTTGACGGGTGAGCCGATCAGCGCCGAGGAGGCACTGCGCTGGGGCCTGATCAACCAGGTCGTGCCCGACGGTGAGTCGGTGCTGGAGGCCGCGGTGGCCCTGGCCGAGCGGATCACCCTCAATGCGCCGCTGGCTGTTCAGGCCAGCAAGCGCGTCGCTGCCGGCGTCGACGACGGTGCCATCACCGCCGAGAAGGACTCCTGGAAGCGCTCCAATCGGGAGATGAGGGTGGTCTTCACCTCAGAGGACGCGATGGAGGGCCCGATGGCCTTCGCCCAGAAGCGCGCCCCCGTGTGGAAGGCGCGCTAAGCCTCTACTGAGGATCGGGCGGACTGGCTCCTCCGCGACCGTGCGTGCCGTTACGCCGACACGCCGTGCTGACTGTACGCCGCCGGCCGCTGATCGGCTGGGCGCCACCGATCCACGATCGGCCGCGAGATCAAGCGTGGTCAGACGAACTCGGGGTATCGGCCCGGGTCGGCCAGGACGTCGTGGAGCGCAATCGTCGGCGCCCCAAGCGGCGCAAACTCGATTCCAGCTCAGTCCTGCTGGCCGAGGTTGTGAAACGCTTGGAGCAGCGGCACAGTCCTGAGCAGATCGGCGCTCGACTGCGCGAGGACTTTCCCGACGATCCGGAGATGTGGGTGTCTCACGAAACGATCTATCAGGCGATGTATGTTCAGCCCCGCGGCGTGCTCGCCAATCTGGTCAAGACTGCGCTGCGCACCGGCCGTTCGCACCGAAAACCGCAGGGCCGCAACCTTATTGGCGATCGTAATCGCTTCAAAGCGGGGATGATCGGCATCAGTGACGCCCGGCCGAGGCCGAGGACCGCGCAGTCCCTCCCTCTGACCCGCGGACGTTGCGCACGCTCGCGGGTCAGCGCAGCAGGTAGCCCATCAGGTCAGGCGGCCGGCTTGGCGGTCGTCGTGGTCGGGGTCGCCGTCTCGGCGGCCGTGGTCTCCGCGGCGCTGGCCGCGGTGCTCGGCGCGGCACTGGTGGTGGCGCTCGTGGTCGCCGCACTGGTGGTCGCCGCACTTGAGGTCTCGGACTCGAGGTCTCGGTGCTCGAGGTCTCGGTGCTCGAGGTCGCGGTGGTGCTCGACGTCGGGGTGGTCGAGGCACCGGCCTCGGCGGCCGGTGTCGGCGGGATCAGCACCTCGTCGATCATGTAGATATAGGCGCCGCGTGCGGTGTAGGCGCAGGACACCCGGTTGTCGTTGACCGTGACCTCGCCGCCCTTGCCGCTGACGACGATCGTGCGACCGTCCTGGGTGGGCATGGTGCCCTGGACGTCGTTGGGGCCCAGGTAGCCCAGCACCATGTGGTAGAAGAGCACCGGCAGCAGGACCACCGGGTCGACCTTGAGGACCTCGAGAGTGGTCGGATCGAGTTTCTCGAACGCCGCGTTGGTCGGTGCGAACACCACGTACGGGCCGCCGTCGAGCACGCTGACGATATTGATGTCCGGGTTGAGCTTGCCGGAGATGAACCCGCTGAAGGTGCTCAGTTCGGGGTTGTTGGCGATTGCCTGGGAGCCGGTCTCCAGCGCCATCGACTCGATCGAGGCCGGGCCGGTCGGATTCTGCTTGCGGTAGTCGTCGCAGCCGGGGCCCTGCGGGTCGGGAACCTTGGTGGAGGTGGTGGCGGCCGTCGCTGAGGTGGTGGTGGCCGTCGCTGAGGTGGTGGTGGCCGTCGCCGACGTGGTGGTCGCCGTCGCCGACGTAGTGGCCGGGGAGGGTTCGACCGGCTCCGTGGTCGGTTCGGCGTAGGCCTGGACTGCCGTCGGGATGGCGACGACGATCGCCGCGATCGCTGCGGCGACGCCAAGGGTCTTGGTACGAGTACTCACCGGAATCTCCTGGTTCATCGTCGTCACGGCGGATGGCCGTGACGCCCTTGGCATCGTAAACGGACTCCGTTTCGTTACCCAAAACGACGAGGTGACGCCAAAACCGCAGGTCGTTCAGATCAAGGGCGGTTCGGCCTTACGATGCAGGGCATGGCTGAACCTGCCGGCGGGCCGCTGATGGTGTCCATTCGGGGCCGCAGCCCCGTCGTCGCCCCGGATGCCTGGGCGGCTCCCAACGCCAGCCTGATCGGGCAGGTGCGCCTGGCTGCGCGGTCCAGCGTCTGGTACTCCGCCACCCTGCGGGCCGAGGCCGAGCCCATCGACATCGGCGCCGGCACCAATATCCAGGACGGGGCGGTCATCCATGTCGACCCCGAGTTCCCGGTCCGGGTCGGCGCCGGGGTGAGCGTCGGGCACAACGCGGTCCTGCACGGCTGCACCGTCGGGGACGGCGCGTTGATCGGGATGGGTGCGATCGTCCTCAACGGGGCGGTGGTCGGGGCGGGGTCACTGGTGGCCGCCGGCGCGCTCATTCCGCAGGGCGTGGTCATCCCGCCCCGGTCGCTGGTGGCCGGCGTGCCCGGCCGGGTGCGCCGCGAACTCAGCGATGCCGAACTGGTCAACAACCGCAATAACGCCGCGGTCTACGAGCGGTTGGTCGACCTGCACCGCGAAGCGACCTGAGAGCCCGGGATGTCAGCCTTGTGTCATCAATTCGGACGGGTTTGTTTCGTACGGTGAAAAGGATGCGCATCGACCAGATCCGGGCGGCTGCCACCAATGTGGCTGTGCCGCATCAGGAGTGGCCCTCGGTGGTGCGCCGACGCCGGGTGATCGTCTGTGTGGTGTTGGTGGCCGGTGCGACGCTGATGGCCTATTCGCTGAACCAGCGGCCCGGTGCGGCATCGTTCTACTGGCTGACGCTTTCGCTGGCCGCGGTGTGGACGGTGGGCGCTCTGCTCTCCGGCCCGCTGCACCTAGGCCGCATCACCTGGCGCGAGAGCGCCAAACGGCCGGTGCTCACCGGCGCTGCCGTCGGCCTGCTGCTCGGCGGGTTCTTCCTGCTCGGCGGTCTGGTGGTCCGCCACATCCCGGTGGTCGCCGAACGGATCACCCGGGTCCTGGAGTACACCAACCACGGCCCGTTGCTGCTGATCGTGCTGATCGCCCTGGTCAACGGTGTCGCCGAGGAACTCTTCTTCCGCGGTGCGCTCTACACCGCGCTGGGCGGGTTCCATCCGGTGGCGATCTCGACATTGCTGTATGCGATCGCAACCTCGGCCACCGGCAACCCGATGCTGGGTTTTGCCGCCGTGGTGCTGGGCGCGGTGTGCGGGCTGCAACGCCGGGCCACCGGGGGTGTGTTGGCCCCGGTGCTCACCCATGTGGTGTGGGGGCTGATCATGGTGCTGGCGCTGCCGCCGATCTTCGGGCTGTAGGGCGGCCGTCGCACGCAGCACGGCATGATGCGGGGATGAACGCCACCTCCGGCAAGATCCTGGTGATCCTCGGTCACCCGGACAGCAGCAGTTTCTGCGGGGCGCTCGCCCGAAGCTACGCCGAGGGTGCCCGCGCCGCCGGTGCCACCGTCCGGGAGATCACCCTCGGGACCCTGTCGTTCGACCCGGTGCTGCGGCACGGGTACGCCCAGATCCAGCCACTTGAGCCGGATCTGGTCGCCGCGCAGGAGTCCATCACCTGGGCCGACACCCTGGTCTTCGTCTACCCCACCTGGTGGGGGGTCGTTCCGGCGGTGCTCAAAGGGTTCATCGATCGGACATTCCTGCCGGGTTTCGCCTTCAAATACCGGGAGAATTCGCGGCTGTGGGATCGTCTGCTCGCCGGGCGCAGCGCGCGACTGCTCGTCACGATGGACTCACCGCCCTGGTACTACCGCTGGGTGGTGCGGCAGCCTGGGCACCAGATGATGCGGCGGGCGACCCTCGGTTTCAGCGGAGTCAAACCGGTACGCACCACCGAGTTCGGCTCGGTCCGCGGCGCCTCGGATCAGGTCCGGGGCCGTTGGCTGGACCGGGCCCGCCAGGTGGGCCAGCAGGACGGCCTGAGGGCTGCCACGGTGGCGCTCAGACGTCGGTGAACGTCGGTTTGCGCCGCTGCTGGAACGCCTTGGTGCCCTCGATGAAGTCGCGGGACTTGATCAGCACCCCCTGACCCTCGGTCTCGCGGCCGATCGCGGCGTCCAGTTCGGTTAGCGTCGCGGCGTTGATGGCCTGTTTGGTCTTGGCCAGGGCGACCGCCGGACCGGATACCAGCGTGTCGATGACCGCGGCCACGCCGGCCTCCAACCCCTCGGTCGGGTAGACCGCGCTGACCAATCCGTACTCGGCGGCCTCGGTGGCGTTGAGGCGTTCGGCCAGCAGCGCCATCCGCATCGCCCGGATCCGGCCGATCGCCGCCGCCACCAGAGCCGTCGCACCGCCGTCGGGCATCAGGGCGATCTTGGTGAACGCCAACAGGAAGAAGGAATTCTCGGAGGCCAGCACGACATCGCTGGCCAACGCCAGCGAGACACCCACCCCCGCGGCAGCGCCGTGCACGACTGCCACCACCGGTTTGGGCGAGGCGACGAGGGACCGCACGGCGCGGTTCGCCGCGACGAGCACGGCGTCGACTTCGGGCGAGGATGCCTGTGCCGCTTGATCTTCCGCGCTGATGCCGGCCCCGGAGCAGAAGCCGCGGCCGGCCCCGCCGAGTCGCACGACCGACACGTTCGGGTCGTCGGCCGCCCGGTCCACGGCGTCGGCGAGGGCGTTGAGCATGTCCTCGGTCAGCGAGTTGAGGCTGTCCGGCCGGTTCAACGTCACCGACAGCACCTGGTCGTTCAGCGAGACGGTGAGGTCGTCGATACCGGTGTAGGAGGTCATGGACAGACACGGTACAAAGAGTGGAATTCTCTGCGACGGAGGGGCGGTTTGGGTATGGCGGGACCACTGCAGGGCCTGCGGGTCGTCGAACTGGCCGGGATCGGCCCCGGACCGCACGCGGCGATGATCCTCGGCGACCTCGGCGCCGACGTGGTGCGCGTCGAGCGGCCCAGCAAGGTTGCCGATCCGGCGCCGAGCCAGGACTACCTGATGCGCAGCCGCCGGTCGGTGACCGCCGACCTCAAGAGCGAGGAGGGCCGGGACCGGGTACTGGCGCTGATCGCCAAGGCCGACGTGCTCATCGAGGGCTTCCGGCCTGGTGTCACCGAGCGACTCGGCCTGGGCCCGGACGACTGCGCCGCGGTCAACGAGCGCCTCATCTATGCCCGGATGACCGGCTGGGGGCAGACCGGCCCGCGCGCCCAGCGCTCCGGCCACGATATGAACTACATCTCGCTCAACGGGGTGCTGCACGCGATCGGCCGGGCCGGTGAGCGCCCGGTGCCGCCGCTGAACCTGGTCGGTGACTTCGGCGGCGGGTCGATGTTCCTGCTCGTCGGCATCCTCTCGGCGCTCTACGAGCGTGAGCGGTCCGGCAAGGGGCAGGTGATCGATGCCGCCATGGTCGACGGTTCGGCGGTGCTGGCCCAGATGATGTTCGCCTTCCGGCACACCGGACTGTGGAGCGACGTGCGCGGGACCAACCTGCTCGACACCGGCGCGCCGTACTACGACGTCTACGAATGCTCAGATGGCCGGCACGTCTCGGTGGGCGCCATCGAACCGCAGTTCTATGCCGAACTGCTGCAGAAGCTGGGACTGGATGCGGCCGACCTCCCGGGCCAGAACGATGTCGCCCGGTGGCCGGAGTTGCGCGCGATCCTCACCGAGACCTTCCTCGCCCAGGACCGTGACCACTGGGCGGAGGTATTCGCCACCAGCGATGCCTGCGTGGCGCCGATCCTGTCCTTCGCCGAGATCGAGACCGAACCGCACAACACCGAACGCGGCAGTTTCTACAAGGTGGGCGATTCGGTGTTCCCGATGCCCGCGCCGCGGTTCTCCCGCACCCAGCCCGGAACCCCGACCCCGCCGCGCGCGCCGGGGCAGGACAACGACGCGGTGCTAGGCGACTGGGTCTGAGCAGATCGGTATAGTCCCAACCAACCAGTAGGTCGACTCGAAGGGAACGGGCAGTGGAGATCAAGGACGCGGTAGCCGTCGTCACCGGTGGGGCATCCGGGCTGGGCCTGGCCACCACCAAGGCTCTGCTCGACGAGGGTGCCAAGGTCGTCATCCTGGACCTGCCCAGTTCCAAGGGCGAGGACGTCGCGAAAGAACTCGGCGACCGGGTGCGTTTCGCCGCGGCCGACGTCACCGACGAAGAGGCGGTGACCAAGGCGTTCGACCTCGCCGAGACACTCGGCCCGGTCCGCATCGTGGTCAACTGCGCCGGCACCGGCGACGCCATCCGGGTCCTGGGCAAGGGTGGGGTTTACCCGCTGAACAAGTTCGCCCGCATCGTCAACATCAACCTGATCGGCACCTTCAACGTGCTGCGCCTCGGTGCCGAACGGATGGCCAAGACCGAACTCTGCGGTGAGGAGCGTGGCGTCATCATCAACACCGCCTCGGTGGCGGCATTCGACGGCCAGATCGGTCAGGCGGCGTACTCGGCGTCCAAGGGCGGCGTGGTGGGCATGACCCTGCCGATCGCCCGGGACCTGGCCGACAAGGCGATCCGGGTGGTCACCATCGCCCCCGGCCTGTTCGACACCCCACTGCTGGCCGGACTGCCGGAACCGGCCAAGGCGTCGCTGGGGGCCCAGGTGCCGCACCCCTCCCGGCTGGGCAAGCCCAGCGAGTACGGTGCGCTGGCGGTGCACATCGTGGAAAATTCCATGCTCAACGGCGAGGTGATCCGCCTCGACGGCGCCATCCGGATGGCCCCCCGATGAGCGCTTGCGCGAAGAGCGTCGAGCCCCGATGAGCGCTTGCGCGAAGAGCGTCGAGCCCCGATGAGCGCTTGCGCGAAGAGCATCGAGCCCCGATGAGCGCTTGCGCGAAGAGCATCGAGCCCCGATGAGCGCTTGCGCGAAGAGCATCGAGCCCCGATAAGAATCCAACCCCGCTAAATCAGGAGACGATTAATGACCCTCGTCACGAAGTTCACCGAGGTATTCGGTGTCGAGCACCCCATCGCCCAGGGCGGTATGCAGTGGGTGGGCCGCGCAGAACTGGTTGCCGCCGTTGCCAATGCGGGCGCACTGGGATTCCTGACTGCGCTGACCCAGCCGACGCCGAAGGATCTGGCCAACGAGATCGCCAAGACCCGCGATCTGACCGACAAGCCGTTCGGGGTCAACCTGACGATCCTGCCGGCCATCACCCCGCCGCCCTATGACGAGTACCGCCAGGTCATCGTCGACGCCGGTATCAAGATCGTCGAGACCGCCGGGTCCAACCCGGCCCCGCACCTGCCGATGTTCCACGACAACGGCATCAAAGTGCTGCACAAGTGCACCTCGGTGCGGCACGCCATCAAGGCCCAGACCCTGGGTGTGGACGGCATCAGCATCGACGGGTTCGAGTGTGCCGGACATCCCGGTGAGGACGACATCCCCGGCCTGGTGCTGATTCCCGCCGCGGCGGCCCAGGTCGAGATCCCGATGATCGCCTCCGGCGGTTTCGGCGACGCCCGGGGTCTGGTGGCCGCACTGGCCCTGGGCGCCGACGGCGTCAACATGGGCACCCGCTTCATGTGCACCGTCGAGTCGCCCATCCACCAGAACATCAAGCAGGCGATCGTCGACGGCAACGAACTCGGCACCGAGTTGATCTTCCGCAGCCTGCACAACACCGCCCGGGTGGCCAGCAACGCGGTCTCCCGCGAGGTGGTGGAGATCCTCGCCGGCGGCGGGCAGTTCGGCGACGTGATGGAACTGGTGGCCGGATCGCGCGGACGGCGGGTATTCGATGAGGGTGACCCCGACGCCGGAATCTGGACCGTAGGCACCGTCATGGGCCTCATCAACGACATTCCCACCTGTGGGGAGCTGGTCGGCCGGATGGTCACCGAGGCCGAGGAGATCATCACCGGCCGGCTTGCCGGCATGGTCAAGACCGACGCGACGGTCTAACCGAAGGCAAGGGCTCTTAGGGCAGAGACACGACAGTGCCCGCCTGGATGCCAGGCGGGCACTTGGGTGGTGGTCTTTGACGCGGTTCAACACCGCGACAGGCCGAGGTCCGGCTGAGGCCGGTCCCGGTCAGCTGGCGTTGGCCAGCGGTGGCATATCCTCGAACTGCTCGGAGGTGTCACCCTCCACGAGGAAGTCGCCGTGATACAAGGCTTCGAAGTCAACTTTGATGACATCGGCACTGGTGTCGTCGATCCACATACTTAGGGACTGTATTGGTCTCCTTTAAGGAAACTTTGAGTCACGTTTCGCAAATTGGTGGCAATTCTTACCGGCGGGTAACGGCCCCTTACCGGGTTTGACCCGCCGCCGCCGATCACACCACACTGGGTCGGGCCGGCAGTTAGCTGGTCGGCAGAAAGGATGGGGGCTGTGCTGCACCGAATCGCCCTGCTGGCGCTTCGCTCGCCGCGGCGGATCCTGGCCATTGCCGCACTGCTCGCAGCGCTGACCGCCGTGGTGGGACTACCGGTCGTCGGGCACCTGTCGGCCGGCGGGTTCCAGGACCCAGGCTCGGAGTCCGCGCGGGCGGCACGGGTGCTCAGCGAGAAGTTCGATCAGAGCGACCAGCAGCTCTTCATCACGGTCACCGACCCGGCCGGGGCCACCAGCGAGAAGGCGCGCACCGAAGGGTCCGGCATCACCGCCCGGCTGGCTGCTTCCCCCAACGTCCTGAGCGTGAGCTCACCGTGGACGGCGCCGCCGGCGGCGGCGGCCGAACTGTTCAGCACCGACGGTCGGACCGGCCTGATCATCGCCACCATGGCCGGCGGGGAGAACAAGGCGCCGCAGTACGCTGCCGAACTGGCCGATCCGGTGGTCGGCGAGCGCGACGGCCTGGTCATTCGGGCCGGCGGCCCCGCGGTGATCTACGACCAGATCAATCAGCAGACCAAGCACGACCTGTTGCGGATGGAGGCCATCGCCATCCCGCTGAGCTTCCTGGTGCTGGTGTGGGTGTTCGGCGGATTGATCGCCGCGGCGCTGCCGATGGTCGTCGGCCTGATGGCGATTCTCGGGGCGATGGCCGTGCTCCGGGGGATCACGACGTTCACCGATGTGTCGATCTTCGCGCTGAACATCACCGCCGCGCTCGGCTTGGCGCTGGCCATCGACTACACCCTGCTGATCGTCAGTCGCTATCGCGACGAGATCTCCGGTGGCGCCACCCCGGAGGCCGCGCTGGTGCAGACCATGTGCACCGCCGGCCGGACCGTGCTGTTCTCCGCCGTCACCGTCGCGCTGTCGCTGTCGGCGCTGCTGGTCTTCCCGATGTACTTCCTGCGGTCCTTCGCCTACTCCGGGATCGCGACGGTCGCGTTCGCCGTGGCGGCAGCCGTGATCGTCACCCCGGCGGCGATCGTCGCACTGGGCACCCGACTGGACGCGTTCGACATCCGCCGACTGGTGCGTCGGGCGCTGGGCCGGCCCGAGCCGGTCGCCAAACCGGTGGATCAGCTGTTCTGGTACCGGTCGACGAAATTCGTCATGCGCCGCTCGATCCCGGTCGGAACCGCGATCGTGGCGCTGCTGCTCCTGCTGGGCTCGCCCTTCCTGGGCATCAAGTTCGGCAGCCCGGACGACCGGGTGCTGCCGAAGTCCGCATCGGCCCATCAGGTCGGCGATCTGCTGCGCGATGGCTTCTCCAGCAACCTCAACTCGGGTATGAGTGTGGTGATCCCGGATGCCGCCGGTGCCACCGAGGCGGATGTGGACCGCTACGCGGCCGAGTTGTCCCGGGTCCCCGACGTGTCGCTGGTATCGGCCCCCGGCGGCACGTTCGCCGGCGGCGCCAAGGTGGGTCCGCCGTCCGCGCCGACCGGGGTCTCCGAGGGCAGCGCCTTCCTGTCGGTGCGCAGCACCGCTCCGCTGTTCTCCGACGCGTCGGCCACTCAGCTCGACCGGTTGCACGCCGTCGCCGGGCCGGCCGGGGCCGGTGTGCTGATCGGTGGGGTCCCGCAGATCAACCGGGATATCGTCGGGGCGGTCACCTCCCGAATGCCGTTGGTGCTCAGCCTGATCGGCGTGATCACCTTCGTGCTGCTGTTCCTGCTGACCGGAAGTCTGATCCTGCCGCTGAAGGCCCTGGTGCTCAATGTCCTGTCGCTGTCGGCGGCGTTCGGCGCGCTGGTGTGGGTGTTCCAGGACGGCCACCTCGGCGCCCTCGGCACCACCCCCACCGGGACGATGGAGGCCAACATCCCGGTGCTGATGTTCTGCGTCGCGTTCGGGCTGTCGATGGACTACGAGGTGTTCCTGCTGGCCCGGATCCGGGAGTTCTGGCTGAATTCGGGACGGACCCGAGCCGACAGCGATGAGAGTGTGGCACTGGGACTGGCGCGCACCGGCCGGGTGGTGACCGCCGCCGCGTTGATCATGGCGATCGCCTTCGCCGCGCTGATCGCCGCCCAGGTGTCGTTCATGCGGATCTTCGGGCTGGGTCTGACGCTGGCCGTGCTGGCCGACGCCACCCTGGTGCGGATGGCGCTGCTGCCGGCGTTCATGCACGTGATGGGTAGATGGAACTGGTGGGCGCCGGCACCGCTGGCTCGTCTGCACGAACGGTTCGGCCTCAACGAGGGGCCGCCGGAGCGTCCGCCCGCAGCACCCGAGTCGCTGGCTACAGTGGGGAAGTGACCGCGAAAACTCTGGACCATCCGTTCTTCGCCCGGATGTGGACGGTGATGTCCGCCCACGAAACCCCACTGATGCGCAGGCTGCGCGCCGAGAATCTGGCCGGATTGTCCGGCCGGGTGCTGGAAGTGGGTGCGGGTACCGGGACGAACTTCGCCTTCTACCCGGACACCGTCACGCAGGTGCTGGCGGTGGAACCCGAGGTGGGCCTGGCGCCCAAGGCCCGCGAGGCGGCCGCCGCGGCGCCGGTTCCGGTCACCGTCGTCGAGTCCACCATTGAGGCCATGGGCGAGGTGGAGCCGTTCGACGCGGTGGTCTGCTCACTGGTGCTCTGTTCGGTCGATGACCCCGGTGCGGTTCTGCGCCAACTGAACTCGGTTCTCAAACCCGGCGGTGAACTGCGCTACTTCGAACATGTCGCCAGTACCGGCTGGCGCGGATCACTGCAGCGGGTCGCCGACGCCACCGTCTGGCCGCGGATCGCCGCCAACTGCCACACCCACCGTGACACCGAGCGGTCCATCGTCGGTGCGGGTTTCGCCGTGCAGTCCGCCCGTCATCAGTGGACGCTTCCGGCGTGGGCGCCCCTGCCGGTGGCGGAGGTCGCACTCGGCCGGGCGGTCAAGGTCTGACCCGCGGGCGCTAGTCCAGGAGTGCGGGAAGGCGCTGCAGCAGTCCCGGTAGCGCGATACCCGCGGATTCCCTGATCGACAGGGTGGCAGAGGTCGACAGCGGTGTGGGCTCGGGGTTGACCTCGACCACGGCCGCGCCGCGGGCCAGCGCGATATCGGGCAGGCCAGCGGCCGGGTAGACCAGACCCGAGGTGCCGACCACCACCACGATCTCGGAGGTGGCCACCGCCTCGACGGCGGCCTGCCACGGCTCGTCGGGCAGCGCTTCGCCGAACCAGACGATGCCGGGCCGGATCAGGCCGCCGCACTCGCAGGACGGCGGCATCTTCTCCAACACCGGTTCGGGCATCTCCGGCAGCGGCCCGTGGTAGCGCGAACCGCAGGTGTCACACCAGAATTCGGCGAGGCTGCCGTGCAGGTGGTGCACCCCCCGGCTGCCGGCCCGTTCGTGCAGGTCGTCGACGTTCTGGGTGATGACGGTGACCTCGGCGACGTCCTGCCAGTCCGCGACCGCGCGGTGGCCCTCGTTGGGCGCGACCTCCTTGACCAGATGGTGGCGCCACAGATACCAGGCCCACACCCGTTCCGGGTGCTTCTGCCAGCCGTCGGTGCTGGCGATCTCATAGGGGTCGTACTTCGACCACAGCCCGGTCTCGTCGTCGCGGAACGTCGGCACCCCGCTTTCGGCGGAGATCCCTGCTCCGCTGAGCACCGCGATACGCACCTCCACAAGATAGCCGGGTGATACTGAATCCCGTGCAGTGGCCGCAATTGGACCCGACCTCATCCACCGCGCTGTTCGACCAGTTGCGGGTCGCGGTGATCGATGCCGTCCGGGACGGGCGCCTGTCTGCCGGATCCCGGCTGCCGACCGTGCGGGACCTGGCCGGTGACCTCGGCCTGGCGGTCAACACGGTGGCCCGGGCCTACCGGGAACTGGAGAGCGCGGGCATCGTGGAGACCCGCGGCCGGCAGGGCACCTTCGTGGCGGCCCGCAACCCCACCGAGGCGGCGATGGCCGAGGCGGCGCAAAGCTACGCCAAGGTGGCCCGGGCCCTCGGGCTCGGCAAGCGGGAGGCGCTGGGGTACCTCGACGCGGAATTCGACTGAGATCAGCCGAACTCGAGCAGGGCGTACACGCCGCGGTACGGCTTCAGCGGGCCCAATCGCCAGAATGCCGGGAAGACCTTCTCGAAGATGAACCCCCGGCCCTTGGGCATCGGGATGTCGCGCACCGCCTTGAGTCCGGGGATCCGGCCCACCAGCGCGGTCAGTTCGTTGATCGAGAGGCTGAAGGGCATCGGCGGCACCCGGTAATGCCTGGAGGCGCGGATGCCCTTGGGGGCGACCTTTTTGACGATGGTCGGCGGCAGGTCGAAGAACATCTGGCCGCCGGGGAAACGCTTGGCGCACTCGGTGATCAGTTCCATGGCCTGCTCGGGCAGCAGATACATCAGCAGACCCTCGGCGGTGATGAACACGCCCTTGCTGGAGTCGATATGGTCCATCCAGCTGTAGTCCAGCGCGGACTGCGCGATGCTGGTGATCCTGGGGGAGGCCGGTAGCAGCCGGTTGCGCAGGTCGATGACCGGTGGCAGGTCGATCGACACCCAGCGGAACCGGGGATCGGGTACCGCGGCGTCGAGCCGCCAGAAGCTGGTCTGGAAACCCTCGGCCAGCGCCACGACGGTGGCCTCGGGGTGGGTGCGCAGATAGTCGATGGCGCAGCCGTCGACGGCGAGTGACCGCAGCGCCATCTCCTGGCCCTTGCGGCCGAACCGGTCGAAGTCCACGTCGAAGGAGTCACGCAGTTGGATCGCCATCGGGTCGTGCAGGATTGCTCCGGGCAGCCCCGCCTGATGTGCGCGGCCGTTGAGGGTCAGCAGAGCCGTCTCTGAGACGCCGGTCAGCATGGAGCCGTCAACCTTGGGTGTCATGGCGCCAAACCTACCGGCGGTGTCGGCAGTAGGCTCGGGGTGTGATGCGGCGGGTGTTCGATGACAAGCTGTTGGCGCTGATCGCCGACAACTCCCTCGGGGTGCTGGCCACCATCAAGGGTGACGGTCGGCCGCAGATGTCCAATGTGACCTACCATTTCGACCCGCGTGAGCTGACCATCGAGGTGTCGGTCACCGAACCGCGGGCCAAGACCCGCAATCTGCGGCGTGATCCGCGGGCCTCGCTGCTGGTCAGTTCCGAGGACGGCTGGTCCTATGCGGTCGCCGAGGGGGACGCCGTGCTGAGCCCACCGGCCGCCGCGCCAGATGACGAGACCGTCGAGTCGCTGATCACCCTCTACCGCAATGTCGCCGGCGAACACCCGGACTGGGACGAATACCGCCAGGCGATGGTCCTGGAACGGCGGGTGCTGCTGCGTCTTCCGGTCAGCCACCTCTACGGGATGCCGCCGGGCCTGCGCTGAACCGATCAGACTGCTGGGCTAACCTGCCAGCATGGCCACATCAGAGCCCGCACCGCAGGACGAGTCCCAGGACGAGACCAAGCGCAAGTTCCGCGAGGCGCTCGAGCGCAAGGCGGCCAAGGCGGCCGGCGCCGCCGCCCGCGCGGAGGGCGCCGGCGGTCAGTCCAAGGCGCACGGCCCAGTCGGCGGCGGTCGCCGCGAGTTCCGGCGCAAGAGCGGCTGATCGGCCGCCGGTAAGGCGGCCGATCAGCCGTCCGCGTCGGCCTCAGTGGTGGGTGGCCTTCTCTGCACCCACGCCGGTCAAAGACCGCACCTCCATCTCGGCGTTGAGTTCCGGGTCGCCGGTGTCACGCGAGGTCAGCGTGCCGATGATGCCGAGGATGAACGCCAGCGGGATCGAGACGATGCCGGGGTTGGACAGCGGGAACCAGGAGAAGTCCGAGCCCGGAAGCATCGCGGTCTTCGATCCGGACACCGCGGGGGAGAACACGATCAGCACGATGCAACTGATCAGCCCGCCGTACATGCTCCACAGCGCGCCGCGGGTGTTGAACCGGCGCCAGTACAGCGAGTACAGGATGGTCGGCAGGTTCGCCGAGGCCGCCACCGCGAACGCCAGCGCCACCAGGAATGCGACGTTCTGCCCGTTGGCCAGGATGCCCAGGCCGATCGCCAGCACCCCCAACACCACCGCGGTGATGCGGGAGACCCGCATCTGCTCGTCCTCGGTGACCTTGTGACTCTTGAGCACGCTGGCATACACATCATGGGCGAAGGAGGCCGACGCGGTGATGGTCAGGCCGGCCACCACCGCGAGGATGGTCGCGAATGCCACCGCCGAGATCACCCCGAGCAGAATCGTGCCGCCGAGTTCGAAGGCCAGCAGTGGGGCCGCCGAGTTCTGCCCGCCCGGGGCCTTGAGGATGGTGTCCGGCCCGACCAGAGCGGCGGCGCCGTAGCCCAGGATCAGGGTGAACAGGTAGAAGGCGCCGATCAGGCCGATCGCCCAGACCACCGAACGGCGGGCCTCCCGGGCGGTCGGCACCGTGTAGAACCGCATCAGCACGTGCGGCAGGCCGGCGGTGCCCAGCACCAGGGCGATCCCCAGTGACAGCAGGTTGATCTTCGACGTCGTCGATACGCCGTACTGCGCACCCGGGGCCAGCACATCGCGCTCGGCCACCCCCTTGGTGGTGGCTTCGCGCACCATCTCCTGCGCGGAGCCCAGAATCTCGGAGATGTTCAGGCCGAACTTGGCCAGCACCAGCACCGTCATGAAGCCCGCACCGGCGATCAGCAGCACGGCCTTGATGATCTGCACCCAGGTGGTGCCCGCCATCCCGCCGATGAGGACGTAGACGATCATCAGGACACCGACGATCGCGATGACGATGGACTGGGCGAAACGGCTGTTGATATCGAGCAGCAGTGCGACCAGTCCGCCGGCGCCGGCCATCTGGGCCAGCAGGTAGAACAGCGATACCGTCATCGTCGAGATGGCCGCGGCCAGGCGGACCGGCTTCTGCTTGAGCCGGAAGCTCAGCACGTCGGCCATGGTGAATTTGCCGGTGTTGCGCAGCAATTCGGCCACCAGCAGCAGCGCTACCAGCCAGGCCACCAGGAAGCCGATCGAGTAGAGGAAGCCGTCGTAGCCGTAGACGGCGATCGCCCCGGCGATACCCAGGAAGCTCGCCGCCGACAGGTAGTCCCCGGCGATCGCGACGCCGTTCTGCCGGCCGGTGAACGCATGCCCGCCGGTGAAGTACTCGGTGGCGTTGGTGTTGCGGCTGCTGACCCGGATCACGATGGCCAGCGTCACGATGACGAAGGCGACGAAGATACCGATGTTGACGGCCGGGTTGCCGAGTTGCCCGGCGGCCAGGACGCGGTTCACTGCTCGGCCCAATGCATCTCGGCGCGCAGCGCTGCGGCCTTCGGATCCAGATCACGGTTGGCGAACCGGATGTACAGACCGGTGATGAGGAAGGTCGTCAGGAACTGGCCCAGGCCGAGCAGCAGTCCGACGTTGACGTTGCCCCAGACCTTGGTGGCCATGAACTCGTGGGCGAAGGCGCCCAGCAGCACATAGCTGGCGTACCAGATCAGGAAGAACGCCGTCGTCGGGAAGACGAACCGGCGCAGCGTTCGACGTAACTCCTTGAACTCCGGACTGGCTTGAACCGCCAGATACTGTGCCCCGCTGGGAGTTACCCCCGGGCGCTCGACGTCAGTGGTGGCCACGATTAGCTCCTGCCTCGATTGATAAACCGATCCGGCGCCGAGCGTATTGAGAGCTGGGTCACATCCCTAGCCCAAAAAGCCGAACAGCGACCAGCCTGCGGTGAGCGGTTGCTCGGTGGCGGCGAGCGGTCAGCCGCGCGGGACCCGTTCGACACCCATGCCCAGCCGTTCCGGAAGGTGCATCCGGGCGAAGATCCTCGAGACGTCGGCGGGGACCGATGTTCGGGTGAACCGGCTGACGGCCACCATGGTCGAGAAGGCCAGTGGCACCGTGACGGCCGCGGGATAGCCCACCACCACAGCCGGCCAGCCGCCCAGAACGTCCTCGTCCACCCAGCCCGTCACCGCCAGCAGCGTGGCCGCTGCGGTCGAGACCGCCCCGACGGTGAGCCCGGCCACCGCGCCGGCCGCCGTCAGGCCGCGCCACCAGATACCGAGCACCAGCAACGGGCACAGCGTGGAAGCCGCGACGGCGAACACCAGGCCGACGCCGCGGGACAGTTCGAAGGAGGAGGCGGCCAGCGCCAGCGGGATCGGGATCACACCGCCGGCGAGGGCGGCCCACCGGAAGTCGCGAACCCGGCCGCCGAGCAGGTCCGTCGAGACCGCACCGGCGAAGGACACCAGCAGGCCCGAGGATGTCGCCAGGAACGCCGCGAAAGCGCCGGCGGCCACCAGGGCCACGATCAGTTGGCCCCCCAGTCCGCCGATCGAGGTCGGCAGCAGCAGGACCGCGGCGTCGGCCCGGCCGGTCATCAGCAGTTGCGGCACGTAGAGCCGGGCGAACACCCCCAGCACGGTGGGAAACAGGTAGAACAGCGACAGCAGTGCGATCACCGCCAGGGCGGCCCGTCGGGCGGTCCGGCCGTCCGGATTGGTGTAGAAGCGCACCAGCACATGTGGCAGCCCCATGGCTCCGAGAAATGTGGCCACGATGATCGACAGCACCTGATAGAGCGGATGCGGCCCGCCCAGGCCGCCGCCGCTGCGAATCCACGCCGCGCCGGACTGCGGAGCGCCCTGAACAACCGGCGCGTGCGCCCCGGGCGCCAGGATCACCCGGGTGCCGGCTGCCAGGGCGTGCGGGCCCGGCCCGGACAGCGGGGCGTCCTGCACGGTGGCGCCGTCCACCGTTCCGGTGACGGTGACACCGGCCGGGTCGAGCACCTCGACCACGACGTCGGTATCGACGCTCACCGTGGTCTGTTGGGCCACCGTCGGTGGCATCGGTCCGGCGAGATCGGGCCGAGGCGTGCTCGCCATGAACACCAGGACCAGCGCGGGCACCGCGATGGCGGTGAGTTTGAGCCAGTACTGGAAGGCCTGCACGAGTGTCACCGATCGCATACCGCCTCCCACGACATTGACGATGACGATCGCCGCGACGGCCAACGGGCCGACCCAGGCGGGCAGGCCCAGGATGGTGTTCAGCGCCAATCCCGCACCCTGGTACTGCGGCACCAGGTACAGCAGGCAGATCGTGACGACGACGGCCATCGCGGCGCGCCGCACCAGGGGGGAGTTCAACCGGAACTCGGCGAAGTCGGGCACGGTGTAGGCGCCGGAGCGCCGCAGTGGCGCGGCCACGAACAGCAGCAGTCCGAGATAGCCGGCGGTGAAGCCGACCGGGTACCACAGCGCATCTGCGCCGTACTTGGCGATCAGTGCGGCGACGCCGAGAAATGAAGCAGCGGAAAGGTATTCACCGGAAATCGCCGCGGCGTTGAGATGGGGTGCGACGGTCCGGGAGGCGACCAGGAAATCCGAGGTGGTGCGGGAGCGCCGCAGCCCGTAGGCACCCACCGCGACCGTCGCCACCGCTGCGGCGAGCAGGGCGCTGACGGTCAGTGCGGAATTCACCGTGGCCCGCCCCCCTCGGCGCCCTCCCCGGCACCCTCATCGACGACGCCGAGGAAATCCTGTTCGGCCCCTTCGGCCAGCCGGACATACAGCCAGCCCGCGCCGTACAGCACCGGATAGACCAGCAAGCCCAGAACGAGCCAGTTCAGCCGAATCCCGAGCACCGTGGCAGCGCTCAGCGCCGGAAAGACGCTGTTGGCCAGCGCCACCGCGGCCAGACCGCCGAACACCAGCGCGGCCAGTCGCAGCGCCAGTCCCAACTGCGCCCGCATCAGGCCGCGCACCAGGGCGTCACCCACATCGGTCTGTTCCTGGACCTCCGCGCGGGTGTGGACCATCCGGGTGCCGCGCCGGTGGGCCAGCACGACCCGTTGGCGTTGCGGCCGCCCAGATGGCTGCCGTCCGCTCGTCATGGCGCGCCGCCCGGCCGGAAGTTGCGCATCGGGTCGCGAATCAGCCGGTCCCGAAGTTCCCTGGCCTGGCGGCGGCTGACCGGCAGTTCCACCGCCGGGGACGCGCCGTTGGCGCGCAGTCGGACCAGGGTTGCGGCACTCGAGGTGCGCAGTCCGGTGACCATCCCCAGGGCCACCAGATAGGACCGGTGCACCCGCTGGAACCCGCGGGTCCGCCACCGATCCTCGAGCACGCTCAACGGGATTCGCACCAGATGGGATCCCGACGCGGTGTGCAGCCGGGCGTAGTCGCCCTCGGCCTCCACCCAGCCGACGGTGTCGCAGCGGACGAGCTGGGTGACGCCGCCGAGTTCGACCGGGATCACATCGTCGCCGGGGGAGTCCTCGGTCCGGCTATCGTCAGAAGTCCGGCCGTCGTCAGGAGTCCGGCTGGCCCGCACCCGGCGCACCGCCTCGTCCAGGCGCTCCTCCCGAATCGGTTTGAGCAGGTAGTCCAGCGCGCCGACCTCGAAGGCGGCGACCGCCTTGTCGTCATGGGCGGTGACGAAAACCAGTGCCGGCGGTGCGGCGAAGTTGGCCAGCACCCCGGCCAGTTCCAGACCGGACAGCCCGGGCATGTTGATGTCGAGGAACACCGCGTCGAGTGGCTGCTCCCCCAAGACGCGCAACGCCGCGGTGGCGTCGGACACCGCCACCACCTCACCGACATCGGGGTGGCGGCCGAGTAGATAGCTGAGCTCGTCCAGAGCCGGCGGTTCGTCGTCGACCGCAAGCACCCGCAGCTGCGCTGCCATCGCACCTCCGCTCCGGCGTGCCGCTAGGCCCGCACTCCCGACCGGAATTTGGGCACCCGCATGATCACCTTGGTACCCGCGCCCGGGGCCGTCTCGACCACCAGACCGTAATCGTTGCCGAAGGCCGCCCGCAGTCGATGATCGACATTGGTCAGCCCGACATGGGCCGACTGTTCGCCGTCGCTCAGCACGTCGCCGGAGCCGGAACGCAGCGCATCGGGGTCCATTCCGACACCGTCGTCCTCGATGGTGATGATGCAGTCGGACCCCTCGTCGTGCGCGACGATCTCCACCGATCCGCTCTGCCGGCCGGCCAGCCCGTGCCGGACGGCGTTCTCCACCAGGGGCTGCAGGGCGAGGAACGGCACCACCACGGTGAGGACCTCCGGCGCGATCCGCAGCGTCACCGAAAGGTTGGGGCCGAACCGGGCCCGCTCCAGAACCAGGTAGCGGTCGATATTGCGCAGCTCGTCGGCCAGCACGGTGTAGGGCCCGGCCGACCGGAACGAGTATCGGGTGAAGTCGGCGAACTCCAGGATCAGCTCGCGGGCCCGGTCGGGGTCGGTGCGCACGAACGAGGCGATGGTCGTCAGGGCGTTGTAGATGAAATGCGGGCTGATCTGTGCCCGCAGCGCGAGCACCTCCGCACGGTCCAGCCGTGCCCGGGAGGCGTCGAGTTCGGCCAGTTGCAGTTGGCTTGCCGCATAGCGGGCGACCTCGCCGATCGCCCCCAGCATTCCGGGCGCGGGTTCGGCGTGGTTGACCGCCACCAGCGCGCCGAGGACGGTGCCGTCGTCGTCGAGCAGCGGCTGGCCCACCACCGCGGGGCTCTGTTCCCGGCGCAGCACCCGGCGCCCGCCGTCGATGGACTCCCGGGCGGTGCGCAGGCATTCCGCACTGGTCGTCGGTGTCCAGATCTCGCCGCCGGGCGGGTCGGCGGCCAGGAACTCGGCGTCGGGGCCGTACAGCGCCAGCCCGTCGGAGCCGGTCAGCGCCCGCAGGTGCGGCGCGGCATCGAGCGCGGAGTCCGGATCCAGACCTTTGCGCAGCGGGCGGGCGGCCAATGAGGCGGTATGCAACGCGGCATGCACGGTGCGCTCGGCCGGGGTGCTCACCACCCGTCGGGTAAGCACCGCGATCAGGCCGAGCACCAGGGTGGTGGCCGACAGCACGATCGCCAGTGTCAGCGCGGTCGCGTCCGTCATTTCACCTCCCGGCGGACCATTGTGCAGCCTTGCCGGTTTGCGGTGCCAGGCCCGGGTCCTAAGATTTGCTGAGAGCCGCATGGGGTGGCAGGGCAATCGGGGGGTGATTGGGATGTTGGACACATTCGGCAGGGTCGGCGCAGCAGCGGTTATCGGCGTGGGGCTGGTGATCTCGGGCACCGATTCGTCGGTCGCGCCGCCGCCCGAGGCGGCCCAGTTCCAGTTGACCGCCACGGTGCTGGCGATGGGCGGGCTCGGCTACGAGACCATTGAACCGGAACTCATGCGGCGGGTGCTGGCCGGCCGCTTCGCCAACGAGGACAACCTGGTCGGCCTGCCGTGGCCGGGTGAACTGGCGCCGTTCAACGGCACGCTGACCCTGAACGAGTCGGTGGCGGTGGGCTTGGAGACGCTGGACACGGCGATCCGCGACACCCCGGGGGAGAAGATCGTCGTTGCCGCCTCGGGCAGCACGCTTGCGGTCAACGAGGTGATGCGCCGCCTCGCCAACGACCCGAACGGACCCTCGGCCGAGCGAAATCTCGTTCGTGGTGCTCGGCGATGCCGACCGCGGCGTGTTCAAGCAGTTGCGGGGGCTGACCCTGCCGGTATTCGACTACACCGTCCCCGGGGTAGCGGTGACCAAGTACGACGTCACGGTCGTCGCCGGTGAGTACGACGGTATCGGCGACTGGCCCGACCGCTCGTGGAACCTGCTGGCCGTGCTCAACGCGCTGGCGGGAACCGGGCTGCTCCAGCAGATCATCGACGAGCCGATCGTGGAGCAGTACCGACTCGAGGACTGGGGTTCGGTGCACTACGACGCGATGTTCGCCGACCTGGACCAGGTGCCGGATCGAGAACGTCACCACCACGGTGAACGGGGCGGGCGGAACCACTACGACCTACCTGATCCCCACCGCCGACCTGCCGCTGCTGCGGCCGCTGAAGAACCTGGGTGTGCAGCAGAACGTCATCGACGGCCTGGAGAAGTTTCTGCGACCCATCATCGACTCCGCCTACATCCGCAACGACGCGGTGCGTAACACCCCTCCCAGCGTCGGGACGGCCGTCCGACCCGGCGCCAGGACCGGGACCGCCGCGCCAACGGCGGCGGGGCCGTCGGCAGCGGCCACGAAGTCACTGCCGGTCCGGGTGGCGGCCGCGAAAGCGACGGCGGGCCCAGCGGGCACGCGGGCTATCCGGGCAACATCATCGAGATCAGGACCGCAGTGAGGTACGCGAGAAAAAGCCGGAATTGAGTGGCTTCCTTCATGTGGTGCGACATTCGGACACCAAGCGGAGAACCCGCAACGGCGCCCAGGGTCATTCCCGCGAACGCCGGCAGATAGAGGTAGCCGATCGCCGCGGCGGGTAGTGCGTTGGCGCCCAGGCCTCCGAGCACGTAGCCGGCACCGGCGCCGATACCGATCACCGCAGACAGGGCGGCCGCGACAGCAGATGCAGTTTGTATGCGGTAGCCCGCGGCTTGTAGATACGGCACCGTGATGATGGCCGCGCCGATACCAAGCAGGGCGCCGGTCAAGCCGGTGGTGACTCCAGACGTCAGTCGGCTGACGCGGGAAGGCATGACGGGGGCGGAGTCCGGCTGGTCGCTCACCCCCATGCTCGTGGATTTTCGGTGCTGACGGTGCAGAGCCCGGGCGATCATGTACGCGACAAACCCTATGAAGAACGCCCGCAGGACTGGGCCCGGCAGAAGGCCGCCCGCGAAAGCACCTATTGCTGTTCCGAGCAGGACTGCGGGCAGCAGGTGCCAGAACAACGACCAGTTCACGTCTCCGTGCCGATGACGCAGGAAGGTTGTGTACAGCGCCGTGAAGAACATCACCGAAAGGGATGTTCCGATTGCCAGGTGCATCACGTGTTCGGTTGCGACACCCTGCAGGGGCAGAGCTACTGCCAGGGCCGGGACGATGGTCAAGCCACCCCCTAGTCCGAACATTCCGGAGAGGAGTCCGGCGATGATGCCCGCGATCAGATAGACCCCGTAGACCGCGACACCGGTCATGGATGTTCATCCGCCGGGAAGTCACCTGCGAGGGCTGGCTGAGAAATCAGGTGTCGCCCGGGCATCGTGCAATTCTCCAACAACGCCGGACCCTGCGCGTTTGCCTTGGCTCGATTCGAATCACCGGCGAACTGCCGGAGTGTGGGTTGTTGCCCCCGATAGGCTTTAGCCATGACTGGGAAGCTCTGCTTGGCGCAGGATCCGGAAGCCGACGCACTGCTTGATGCACACCCGTTCGCCCTGCTGATGGGAATGCTGCTGGATCAGCAGATTCCGATGGAGGTCGCGTTCGCGGGCCCGCGAAAGATCGTCGACCGGGCCGGCACGATGGATCCATGTGTGATCGCCGACTACGACCCGGATGAGTTCGCCGCAATGTGCGGGCAAACGCCCGCGGTGCATCGCTTCCCAGGGTCGATGAGCAAACGTATCCAGGATCTGGCCCGCGCGATCGTCGACGGCTACGACGGCGATACCGCCGGGGTGTGGACCCAGGGCGACCCCGATGGCGCGGAGGTGCTGCGCCGGCTCAAGGCGTTGCCCGGGTTCGGCGAGCAGAAGGCCAGGATCTTCCTGGCACTGCTCGGCAAGCAGTACGGTGTGACACCTTCCGGCTGGCGGGCCGCCGCCGGTGACTATGGCAAGGCCGGTACGTACATGTCGGTGGCGGACGTTCTGGACCGGGGCTCATTGGAGCAGGTGCGCGCGTACAAAAAGAAGATGAAAGCAGCCGCGAAGGCAAAGGCCTGAGCGCGTCAGATCGCGAACGAAGGAGCATCTCAATGAAGACTCATCTGAACTGTCCGTGCGGTGAGGCGATCCGGGGCAAGGACGAGGACGAACTGGTGGAGCTGGCTCAGGCTCACCTGGCTGAGGCCCACCCGGGCATGCAGTACGAGCGTGAGCACATCCTGTTCATGGCCTACTGAGGCGCCACGCCCAGCGCCCGCTCCAGGTCGGTCAGCGCCTGCCCGGTCATCGGGATCAGGGCCTCGATATCCGGCATCACGTCACGGTCGGCCACGTAACCGATACTGATCCGGTCGGCATAGGAGCACACCGTCACGTTGAGCGCGATACCGTCCCAGATCGAGGAGACGGGGTAAATCTCGTCGACGCGTGCGCCGTTGAAGTACATCTGCTGTGGCGGCCCGGGCACGTTCGATACCGGGATGTTGAAACTCGGTGGAACCTTGGTGTCGAACGGCAGCAGCGGCAGCAGAATCGTCGGCCCGATCGCCGGACCCATGGCCACCAGCATGGCGCCCGGCCCCTGCTCGCCAACCTGTTTCTTCACATGTGCCATCGCGTTGTGCACCAGCTCCAGTCGCTGCGCGTCATCCTCGACGTCAGTCCCCAGCGGACACAGACCCAGGCCGAACTGGTTGCCGTGGCGGTCGACGGCGGCGCTACCGGGCTTGCGGACGGTGACCGGGCAGATCGCCACCAGGGAACGGTCTGGCAGTTCCCCGTGTTCGGCCAGCCAGGTGCGTAGTGCGGTCGCGATGATCGTCATCATCACGTCGTTGCCGGTCACCCCGCCGGCCTGCTGCAGGGCCCGGATGCGGGCGCGGTCCAGGCTGGTTCCGGCGACCGCTCGGTAGGGGCCGAGTTTGGAGTTGAACCGGGTCTGCGGCGCGCTGAACGGCGTCACGATGCTGTCGGTCAGCGCAGCGCCGACCGCGGCGGCGAGTTGGGTGCGGAGCACCTTCCCGGTCAACTCCACCCCTGCCGATGCGGCACCGGCGATTCCGCGCAGCACCCTGAGCGGGCCGGGCACCGTGCGCCCCGTCGTGCGCCCCGTCGCGCGACCGGGTCCGGGGGCCGGCACGTTGGCGGCGTAGAAGGGTGGCATCCCGCGGGCGTCCGGATCGGTACTGAGCGACCCGGTGATCATCTGCAGGCCCGCCACCCCGTCGACCACCGTGTGATGCACCTTGATATAGAACGCGAACCGCCCGTCCGGCAGGCCGTCGATCAGGTAGGCCATCCACAGCGGCTCCGAGCGCTCCAGCCGCAGCGCATGCAGGTCGGAGACCATTTCCCAGAGGGCGCCGGGGCCGGCCCCCCTGGGCAGGGTCCGGCGCTGAAAGTGGTGCCGGATGTCCAACGGTGCGCCAGTGTCGGCGATATCGCGCCAGACCCACATGAAGCCGGTGTCCACCCCGCTGTGCGGGACCCGGCGCAGTCGCCGGTCGATCTCGACGGCAGCGGTCAGGGTGTCTTCGTAGATCTGCTTGACGTAGGCCCGGGGTTCCTCGCCCGGTGGCGGGCTGAGGATGATCAGGGCCGCGACATGCATTGGGCTGGAGACCAACTCAGCCGTGACCATCAAAGATTCGAGCGGGTCCAGCATGTCCATGCGACCCCACCCTAGTTCGACGGGGGCGTTACGGGACGACGGATGAGCCGATCGTCGGCATGAAGGTGCACTGTTTGTCGGTGGTGGTGACCTGGCCGAAGATCGTCGACATGATGCTGCCCGATCCGGTGTCCACGATGGCGGTCAGCGTGGTCGGCCCGTCGGGGTTGATGCCGGGGTTCGGCTTGAGGGTGGCGCTGCCGGACCGGCCGCTGGTCAGGTTGACCCAGGTGACGTTGAGCGGCAACTTCTGCTCGGCGGCGGGCGCCGGTGTGCCGACCGCGGTGAACACGTAGGCCATCTGGCCGGGGCCGGGGCCGGGGGTGGGGATGGTAGCCGGCCCGGCCACCGAGATCGCGGTGGCGATCACGTTGCCGCCGTCCTTGAGGCAGCCGTTGCTCATCGACGGGTACAGGAAGTCCTGGGTGGGCGGGGTGTTCGGGTCATAGGCCGGGGCCGCGCTGGCCGCGGCGGCGGCCGCAGGGGCCGGGGCCGGGGCGGCCCCGGGTGCGGGTGCCGGTGCCGGTGCCGGTGCGGCCACCGCGGTGGGCACCTCCGGCATGGCCTCCGGGACCGGCCCGACGGCGTGCTCAGGATTGACCCCGGTGGGCAGATGGGCCTCGGCGCCCGGGACGACTCCGACCGCGGGTACATGCTTGGGCAGCGGGATCGGGCCGTTACCGGGCCCGGGGGTAAGCAGTGGGGCAGTGCCGTGTGCGATCCCGGTCGCGGCCTGCTGGGTCACTGCGGCCGAGGCCGGCGGCGCTGCCGGTCCCAGCGCCCCGCCGCCCTGCTGGACGAAGCGGGTGACCGCCTCGGCCAGCGCCATCGAGCCTCCGGGCGTCGTCGCGTTGCCGGCGAGTTGAGACGCCGCGGCCAGCAACAACTCCTGTGCCGACGCGGGATTGGCCGCCGCCTGCTGGACCACCGGGCTGAGGCTCTGAACCGCCTCCAGCCCGGGCAACTGAACCGGATCCAGCGGGATGGTCGGATCGGCGGCCGCGACCGGGCTGGTGGCCACGGTCAGCGCGACTGCGGTCAGGCCGGTGGCCAGCTTGGCGATGGTGTGCACGGTGTGCTCCCTCGGGCTTGGTGGTGCGACGGGTCGCGCAGCGATCAGGGCAGGGCGTCAAGCAGGGGAAGCGGGCTGACGGCCGCGGCGGCGGGAGCGATCGGCGGAAGTGCCGGCACCAGCGGTGCGGCCACCGGTGCCACCGGTGCCACCGGTGCTGTCGGGCCGCTGCCCGCGATCTGGATCGGGAACGGCATGTCCGCCGGGCCCAGGTTGACCAGGTTGGCCGGGAATCCGAGTTGGCCAAGCAGTGGCGCCAGTGCCGCGGCCGGATCGGTCAATGTCGGGGCGGCCGGGGCGGCCGGGGCGGCCGGGGTCAGTGGGGTCAGTGGGGTCAGCGGGGCGGTACCGGGCGCGCCCTCGATGGGCGATATCGGCAAGGTGGCCGGAGCCGGTGCGCCGACCATCTGCGACGCGCCGTTGAGCGCGGTCGCCGCGGTTTGCAGGACCGCGCCCATGCTGGCCGGGTTGGTGGCGAACTGCTGGATCATGTTGAGTCCCGGGATGCTGGGGACGGCCGGCGGGATGGCCGGCTCGGCAGCGGCCGATGAGCTCAGTGCGACCGCGGCCGAGAACAGCCCGGTAGCTGCAATCGCATTGGCGGCGAACAGTTTTGCGAAACGTGACATGTGATCCGACTCCCTTGATTGCAGGTCCTGGAACCCGAAGGTAGGCGAGTTACTGAAGTTGCCTGAGTGACACGTGTGGCGTTTATGCAACCGTTACGGGAGCGATGCGCGACCGAGGCGATACTTCGGCGCGGTGTGCAGCGCAGAGCGCAGGCTGGCGCGCCGAACTGGCAGGTGTACAGCGTCGTTAGAGTCGCGGAATGAACACCGCGGCGCCGCCAATGAGCGGCACCGGATGGCCGGCCCGGCTGGCGCCGGTGCTGCTGCTGGCGAGCATCGTTGCCCGGCTGGCGTGGACCTACCTGGCCCCCAACGGGGCGAACTTCGTGGATCTGCACGTCTACCTCGGCGGGGCGGCCGCGCTGGATGACCCCGGAACGCTGTACTCCTACGTCTACTCCGAGCAGACCCCGGACTTCCCGCTGCCGTTCACCTACCCGCCGTTCGCCGCGCTGGTGTTCTACCCGCTGAGCCGGCTGCCCTTCGCCGTGGTGGCGCTGTGCTGGCAGGTCGGCATCATCGCGGCCCTCTACGGTGTGGTCCGGGTCAGCCAGCGCCTGATCGGGGTGGCTGCCGGATCCGGCCACCGGCCCGCGATGCTGTGGACGGCCATCGGTATCTGGCTCGAGCCGTTGCGCAGCACCGTCGACTACGGACAGATCAACGTATTCCTGGTGCTGGCGGCGCTGTGGGCCGCCTACAGCAGCCGGTGGTGGGTGTCGGGACTGCTGGTCGGACTGGCCGCCGGGATCAAGCTCACCCCCGCCATCACGGGCTTCTATTTCCTAGGCATGCGGCGCTGGGCCGCGGCGGTGTTCGCGGCGGCGGTGTTCGGGGCCACCGTGGCGGTGTCGGTGGCGATCATCGGCGAGCAGGCCCGCTACTACTTCACCGACCTACTCGGCGACGCCAGTCGGGTCGGCCCGATCGGAACGTCGTTCAACCAGTCCTGGCGCGGCGGAATCTCCCGGATCCTGGGCCACGACGCGGGCTACGGACCGCTGGTGGTGGCCGCGATAGCGGTCACCGTGGTGCTGGCGATCCTGGCCTGGCGTGCGCTGGATTGCGCCGGGGGCCGGGACCGGCTGGGCTCACTGCTGGTCGTGCAGATCGTCGGACTGCTGATCTCGCCGATCTCCTGGACCCATCACTGGATCTGGGTGCTGCCGTTGATGCTCTGGCTGCTCGCCGGGCCGTGGCGGAGCCGACCCGGGGCGCGAGCGCTTGGCTGGGGCTGGCTGGCCCTGACGATTATCGGGGTGCCGTGGCTGCTGAGCTTCGGACAGCCGACGATCTGGGAGATCGGCCGACCGTGGTACCTGGCCTGGGCCGGGCTGGTCTACATCGTCGCCGCGCTGATCACCCTGGGATGGATCGCCGCTACCGGGCGAACAGTGCGTCGATCTGCCGCGCCAGCTCGACATCCTTATCGGTGATACCGCCCTCGGAGTGCGTCGACAGTGCCAAATTCACTGTGCGCCATCGGATGTCGATATCGGGATGATGGTCGGCCCGCTCGGCGAGCTCGGCCACCCGGCGCACACCGTCGATACCGTCGAGAAAGGAATCAAAGGTGATCGACCGGCGCAGCGCCCCGTCCGCACGGTGCCATCCGTCCAAGGTCCGGGCGGCGGCATCAACGTCGTCATCGCTCAACAGTGCCATCCCCCGACGGTATACCTTCGACAACCATGTCCCGCCAGGTCGTCGTCGCCGGTGCGTTGATCGTCGGATCCGAGTTACTGGTGGCCCAGCGCCGGCGTCCGCCTGAACTGGCCGGCCTGTGGGAGCTCCCGGGCGGCAAGGTGGCCCCGGGGGAGACCGAGGCGCAGGCCCTGGCCCGGGAACTCCGCGAAGAACTGGGCGTCGACGTCTCGGTGCTCGGCCGACTCGGCGCGGACGTGCCGGTCGGGGATGGACTGACCCTGCGGGCTTATCACGTCGTCCAGACCGGCGGCATCCTGCACCCGCACGACCACGGCGCGCTGCGCTGGGTGCGGGCCGAGGAGTTGGCCGGGCTGGCCTGGGTGCCGGCCGACCGGGCGTGGCTGGGCGCGCTGAATGAGCGGCTGACGGGACCTCCCGGCGGATAAGCCGTTTTCGCGATCGCCACCCTGTACTGCGACAATCGGCGGCGTGACTAGCCCAGGACCGCGCCACGACTTCCGCAACGTCGCCATCGTGGCGCACGTCGACCACGGCAAGACCACGCTGGTGGACGCGATGCTGCGGCAGTCCGGCGCCCTGACCCACCGCGGTGACGACACCGTCGAGAGGTTGATGGACTCCGGGGACCTGGAGAAGGAAAAGGGCATCACCATCCTGGCCAAGAACACCGCCGTGCACCGACATCACCCCGATGGCGGTATGACGGTGATCAACGTCATCGACACCCCCGGCCACGCCGACTTCGGCGGTGAGGTGGAGCGCGGCCTGTCGATGGTGGACGGGGTGCTGCTGCTCGTCGATGCCTCCGAGGGTCCGCTGCCGCAGACCCGCTTCGTGCTGCGCAAGGCGCTCAGCGCCCATCTCCCGGTCATCCTGGTGGTCAACAAGACCGACCGGCCGGACGCCCGGATCGCTGAGGTGGTCTCGGAAAGTCACGATCTGCTGCTCGACGTGGCCTCCGACCTAGACGAAGATGCCCAGCGGGCCGCCGAGGAGGCCCTGGGGCTGCCGACTCTGTACGCCTCGGGCCGGGCGGGCATCGCCAGCACCACCGAACCCGCCAACGGGGAGAATCCCGATGGGGAGAATCTCGACGCTCTGTTCGACGTCCTGCTCGAACACATTCCGGCGCCCAAGGGCGACCCCGAGGCACCGCTGCAGGCGCTGGTCACCAACCTCGACGCCTCGGCATTCCTCGGCCGGCTGGCCCTGATCCGCATCTACAACGGCAAGCTCCGCAAGGGCCAGCAGGTGGCCTGGATGCGTGAGGTCGACGGGCTGCCGGTGATCACCTCGGCCAAGATCACCGAACTGCTCACCACCGTCGGCGTCGAACGCTCACCCACCGAGGAGGCTGTCGCCGGCGATATCGTCGCGGTAGCGGGTATGCCGGAGATCATGATCGGCGACACCCTGGCCGATCCCGACCATGCCCACGCGCTGCCGCGGATCGCGGTCGACGAGCCGGCCATCTCGGTGACGATCGGCACCAACACCTCGCCGCTGGCCGGCAAGGTCTCCGGCCACAAGCTCACCGCGCGGATGGTCAAGTCCCGGCTGGACAGCGAACTGGTCGGCAACGTCTCGATCCGGGTGGTCGATATCGGCCGTCCCGACGCCTGGGAGGTGCAGGGCCGCGGCGAGTTGGCGCTGGCCGTGCTCGTCGAGCAGATGCGCCGGGAGGGTTTCGAACTCACCGTGGGCAAGCCCCAGGTCGTCACCCGCACCATCGACGGCAAGCTGCACGAGCCGTTCGAGGCGATGACCATCGACTGCCCGGAGGAGTTCGTCGGCGCGGTCACCCAGTTGATGGCCGCCCGCAAGGGCCGGATGGAGGAGATGGCCAACCACGCCGCCGGCTGGGTTCGGATGGACTTCATCGTCCCCAGCCGCGGGCTCATCGGCTTCCGGACCGACTTCCTGACGCTGACCCGTGGTACCGGTATCGCCAACGCGGTGTTCGACGGCTACCGGCCGTGGGCCGGGGAGATCCGGGCCCGGCACACCGGATCGCTGGTCAGCGACCGGACCGGATCGGTGACGCCCTTCGCGATGATCCAACTCGCCGACCGCGGGCAGTTCTTCGTCGAACCGGGCGACGACACCTACGAGGGTCAGGTCGTCGGGATCAACCCGCGCGCAGAGGATCTCGACGTCAACGTCACCCGCGAGAAGAAGCTGACCAATATGCGCAGCTCGACCGCCGACGTGATGGAGACATTGGCCCGGCCGCTGGAGCTCGACCTCGAGCAGGCGATGGAGTTCTGCGCCGGTGACGAGTGCGTCGAAGTCACCCCGGAGATCGTCCGGGTGCGCAAGGTCGAGTTGGACGCCACCAGCCGCGCCCGCAGCCGGTCGAGGGCGAAGGCGCAGAAAGCGTGACGGGGCGGATCACCCGCAGGTCGATACCCTGAAGGGCGTGCTGACCGGACCGTGCAGGCTGCGAACCGTCGGCGCACTGCTGTCCGTGCTGATGATCGTCGGCTGCACCGTCGACCCGCCGCCGGCACCGCAGAGCACTGAGACATCCCAGCCGGCGGCGCCCGCGCCGACGGCCCGGCAGATCATCATGGCGATCGATTCGATCGGCCCGGGGTTCAACCCGCATCTGCTGTCCGACCAGTCGCCGGTCAACGCGGCGATCAGTGCGCTGGTGCTGCCCAGTTCCTTCCGCCCGGTGCCCGACCCGGCCGCGCCGACCGGTTCGCGGTGGGAGATGGATCCGGCGCTGCTGGTCTCCGCGGCGGTGACCGCAACCGATCCGTTCACCGTCACCTACCGGATCCGGCCGGAGGCCGCCTGGACCGACAATGCGCCCATCGCGGCCGATGACTTCTGGTACCTGTGGCGCCAGATGGTCAGCCAGCCCGGTGTCGTGGATCCGGCCGGCTATGACCTGATCACCGAAGTGCAGTCGGTGGATGGCGGCAAGACCGCGGTGGTGACCTTCGCCCATCCCTACCCGGCGTGGCGCCAACTGTTCAACCATCTGCTGCCGGCACATATCGTCAAAGATGTCCCCGGCGGATTCCCGGCCGGGTTGGCCCGCACGTTGGCGGTGACCGGCGGCCAGTTCCGGGTGGACACCATCGACCCGCAGCGCGACGAGATTCTGTTGGCCCGCAACGACCGGTTCTGGGGTGCGCCGGCCAAGCCGGACCAGATTCTGTTCCGCCGCGCCGGCGTTCCCGCGGCGCTGGCCGATTCGATCCGCAACGGCGACACCCAGGTGGCCCAGGTGCATGGTGGTGCGGCAGCCTTCGCCCAGCTGTCGGCGATCCCGGATGTCCGGACCGGTCGGCTGCTCACCCCCCGGGTGATGTGGTTGACGCTTCGCGCCCGCAAGCCCACCCTGGCCGATCCGCTGGTGCGCCGGGCGCTCCTGGGGCTGCTCGACGTCGAACTGCTCGCGGCGGTGGGGACCGGCAGCGACAATTCCGTCGTGCTGGACCAGTCGCTGATCCGTGCGCCCAGCGATCCGGACTACGTTCCGACCGCACCGGAGCCGGTGGGCCGCGACGGCGCGCTGGAACTGTTCGCCGAGGCCGGATTCCAGGTGGACCGCAGCGCGACCGAAACTCCGATTCCGGCCGCGGCCGGCCGGGACGGGACACCGGCGACGGAGACCACCCGCGGGCGAATCAGCCGCAACGGCGAGAATTTGTCCCTGGTGATCGGCGCGGCTGCCAACGATCCGACATCGGTGGCGGTGGCCAACACCGCCGCAGACCAACTGCGCGGTGCCGGTATCGCGGCGACCGTGCTGGCGCTGGAGCCTCCGGAACTGTTCGGTCCGGCGCTGAAGGACAACCGGGTGGACGCCATCGTCGGCTGGTACGCGGCCGGTGGGGACCTGGCGACGTTGCTGGCCTCGCGCTTCAGTTGCCCGGCCCTGGAATCCGTCCCAGTGTCGACCAAGCCCCTGTCGCCCCCGTCATCCCCGTCGACCCCGGCGCCCCCGGCGGGGCAGCCCACCCCGAACCCGCCGCCCGTCACCACCCGGGTCCGCCCGCCCGAGACCGCGCCGCTGGTGCGAGCGCCCTCCAACCTCACCGGCATCTGCGACCGGACGATCGAGGCGCAAATCGATGGCGCCCTTGATGGTTCGCTGAACGTCGACGAGGTCATCACCGCGGTTGAGCCACGGCTGTGGGCCATGGCGACCGTGCTGCCGATCATGCAGGACACCACGATCGTGGCCGCCGGCCCCACGGTGGCCAACGTCAGCCTGACCGGCGCGGTACAGGTCGGGATCGTCGGGGACGCCGGAAAATGGGTGAAGACGTCTCCGTAGAACCGGGAGCCGTGAACTACCGGTTCGCCGCGGCCCTGGCGCGTTTGGGGCCGCCCGCAGCATCCCTGGCTGCTGCGCCGGCGCGGGTTGCGACGGTTCGGGCCGGTGCCACCGTGTCGCCGGCGGCCTGACCCACAGCGGCGCCGGCGTCGGTCGCCACCGGCTTCGGGGTCCGCGGCGAAGGTGTGGTCCGTTCGCCGACGGTGTGGTCGGGCGCGGCGGGGGACACGTTCTCGACGGCGGTGACTCCGGCGACGGCAGTGATTTCGGCGACGACGGAAGCGGCCGGCTGCGGTCGTTCGGCCGCGGCGGTGGGCGGCGGCACCGTCGGGATCGGGGAGGTGGCAATAGTCGGACCCGCAGTGAGGTCCGCGTAGATGGTGGCGCGGGCTTCCTGGGTCTCATCGGCCAGTGCGGTCAGCGACTCGGTCACCGCGGTGCGCACCGGGATCCGCCCGGCGTTGAAGGCCGCGACGATGTCGCCGGTCGCGGCCAGCGTGCCGACGAAGGTCTGCAATCCGATCACAACCCCGCCGATGACGGTGAGCGGTCCGCTGACCAATGCCTGTGCGGCGATGTTCACGGTGTAGTCGATGGTGTGCTTGAGCGCGATGAAGGCTCGGTCCAGCACGCCCTGCAGCTCGAACCCGCCGAAGGGATCCCGACCGGCCTCCAGCAGGGCCAGGGTGTTGGTGATTGGCGTCTGGACGGCGAGACCGGCCACCCCCAGGGCCTGAACCAGATCGGACGTGGAGGACAGCGTTTCGACGAAGGCGAACGGGCTGGTCAGCAGGCCCACCCCGATCCCGATCGCCCCCCACCCGGTGAACGGAATCGCCGTCGAACCCGGAATGACCGGTGCCGGTCCGAGGCATGTGACGCACTGCTCGGTGCTGCCCACCACGATGGGCGCCAGCGCCAGCACGTTGGCCAGCTGGTTGATCGCGACCTGGTAGGGGATCGCGCCCAGCGCCGGAACCGAGGCGGCGGCCAGGGTGATCGATGGGGTCTGAATGGTCGGCACCGCCAGCCCCGACGGGGCGAGAACCGGGGTTGCGGCGATCGCGCCGGCGCCCGCCAGCGCGACACTCGCGCAAAACACAGAACGGATAGCGGCAGGCATCCCGAGTACTCCTTAGCCAGGGTTATTCCGACTGCTGCACCATACCTGAGAGAAACCTGAGCAAAGGTCTGTTGAGGTGGGCCGCGCCGCCAATGCGTGAAAGCGAAACTACTCCGGCAGGCAGCCTGCCGAGATTTCCGGCAGGTGGGTGACGCGGGAGTATCCTTCCGCGACGGGGAGCGTCGATCGAATTCTCAGGAGGGTGCACAACGCCATGTCTGCGGACACCGGAGTCGGGGCTGCGGAGTATCCGAGCCATGGCGACGGGCTGGCGGCCCGTGACCTCGGCAGACTGCTGCTGCGCTGTGCAGACCGGCGGGGTCTGGTTGCCGCCGTCAGCGCCTTCCTGACCGGGGCCGGGGCCAATATCGTGTCGCTGGACCAGCACTCCACCAGCCCCTCCGGTGGGACGTTCATGCAACGAACCATCTTCCATCTCCCCGGACTGGCTGCGGCCCGCGACGATCTCGAACGCGAGTTCGCCGCGAAGGTGGCCGTTCCCTATGAGATCGACTTCCGCCTGACCGAGGCGGCCAAGCCCAAACGGGTGGCGATCATGGCCTCGAGGGAGGACCACTGCCTGCTCGATCTGCTCTGGCGCAACCGTCGCGGGGAGCTGGAGATGTCGGTGGCCATGGTGATCGCGAATCATCCGGACCTGGCCGATCAGGTCCGGCCGTTCGGGGTGCCGTTCTTCCACGTCCCGGCCAACAAGGCCATCCGCGAGCAGGCCGAGCAGCGGCAGTTGGATCTCTTGCGCGGCAATGTCGACCTGGTGGTGCTGGCCCGCTACATGCAGATCCTCACCCCGACTTTCCTGGATGGCGTGGGTGCCCCGCTGATCAACATCCACCACTCTTTCCTGCCGGCCTTCATCGGCGCGGCGCCCTATCGGCGGGCGCGGGAGCGCGGTGTCAAACTCGTTGGTGCGACGGCTCATTACGTCACGAAAGACCTCGATGAGGGTCCCATCATCGAGCAGGACGTGGTGCGCGTGGACCATCGTCACGATATCGAGGACCTGGTTCGCCTGGGCGCCGACGTGGAGCGTGCGGTGCTGTCGAGAGCGGTGTCCTGGCACTGTCAGGACCGCATCATCCGGTACGGAAACCAGACCGTCGTCTTCTGAGTAGTCGGTAGGGTCTGACAGCATGCCTGGCGCGCCGCGGATGTTGTTCGTCCACGCTCACCCCGATGACGAGACGATCAACAACGGCGCCACCATGGCGTACTACGCCGCCGCCGGAGCGGAGGTCACCGTCGTGACCTGCACTCTCGGCGAGGAGGGCGAGATCATCGGCGAGCGGTGGGCGCAACTGGGCGTCGATGCCGCCGATCAGCTGGGCGGGTACCGGATCGGCGAACTGACGGCCGCTCTGCACCATCTGGGGTTGGCGGGCCCACGGTTCCTGGGCGGCGCGGGCCGCTGGCGGGACTCCGGTATGGCGGGTACGCCGCCGCGGCGCCGCACCCGGTTCGTCGACGCCGATATCGGCGAGGCGGCGGGCCAGCTGGCGGATGTCATCGCCGAACTGCGCCCCCATGTGGTGGTGACCTATGACCCCGACGGCGGTTACGGTCATCCCGATCACATTCAGGCCCATCGGGTCACCGCTGCCGCGATTGGTATTGCCTCCGATCGCTGGCGGGTGCCGAAGTTTTACTGGACTGTGGTGTCGGCCAAAGTATTTCGTGCGGCGCTCGATGCACTCGGCGACCAGGATGTGCTGCCGGATTGGATCTGGCCGCCAGCAGAGGTGTCGATAGGTTTCACCGACGACCGCATCACCGCCGCCGTCGACGCGCCCGGCCACGTCGCGGCCAAAGTGGCGGCCATCGAGGCGCACGCCACCCAGATGGTGCTCGGGCCGACCGGTCGCGCCTTCACCCTGTCGAACAAGATGGTCCTGCCGGTGCTCGCCGAGGAGCACTACATCCTGGTGTCGGGTCAACCTGGCGAGACCGACGAGAAGGGCTGGGAGAGAGACCTTCTGGCGGGTGTGGACCTGTCTTGAAGACGGCTACTGACGCCGGAGGTCGGATCGGCACCGCCGTGCTGGCACTGCTGGCGGTCGACGGCGTGCTGTCCGCCGTCGCGGGGACACTGCTGCTGCCCCTGTACCTCGGTCCGGTGCCATTCCCGGTGAGCGCGCTGGCCAGTGGGCTCCTCAACGCCGCACTGGTGTGGGCGGCCGGCTATTGGGCCGATTCGAGAAGGCTTGCCGCACTGCCGTTGTGGACCTGGCTGGCCACGGTGGCGGCATTCACCCTTGGCGGCCCCGGGGGAGACATCGTGTTCGGCGGGCCCGGGATCATGGCCTTCTCGGTGCTGATCTTCCTGCCCATCGGAGCACTGCCGGCCGCACTGGTGTTGCGCCGGATGCCGTGAGCGGGGTTAGCCGGTGCGACCGGCACCCCGGGAAGCCCTGGCCGCGTTGCGCTTAGCGGAGGTGCCGGTGCTCGCCGCTGCGCCCGCGCCGTCGGATGCGGCGGTGACGTCGGCCGGTGCGCTCTGGCCGGCGGCGGGCCGGGGGAGGCTGGGAGTGCGCGATGCGCCCCGGGTGGCACGGCTCACCTGACGCGTCGAGCCGACGGGTTCGATCGCGACCGCAGCGGCGACCTCCTGCCCGGCGGCGGTGGTTTCGGCGACCGCGGCGGGGCTGTCCTCCGTCACCGCTCCCGAGTCGGCGGTGACGGTCTCGGCGGTGACGGTCTCCGCGGTGACGGTCTCGGCACTGACGGTCTCCGCGGTGACGGTCTCGGTGACCGGCGCGCTCAACCGCGTGGGCGACGAGGCCGCCGGGCTGCTCACAGAGGCGCCGGGCAGCGGCGGGAACGGCGGGATCGGCGGCAGCGGAATGAGGCTGCCGATCCAGGCGGTGCCGTATTGGATGAAGTTCTGCACCGATTCCTCGATGCCGTTGTTGATCGCCAGCGGAATCTGATCGAACTGGGCGAAGAGCACGTAGGAGACGCTGTAAACCGCCGCTTGCACCAACGGTTCGATGCTGAAGTAGGCCAGGTCGACGCCCGGGGCGATCCACCACAGACCCGGCACCCAGCTCAGCGCGTAATCGACCAGCTCGAATCCGTACGCCACCCACGGCTCGGCATAGTCGTAGGCGTTGGTGATCGGGTTGCTCGCGGTCGGCACGATCTGCGCAGCGATCGGGGTCACCGCCGCGCTCAGCCGGAACGACGACAGCTCGATCGGCAGGGCGGCCCGGGCGGGCTGCATCCCGGTTACCGGCAGCGCAACCGCGGCGCCGAGGACCGCCGCACTCACACCGGCAGTCAGCAGAGATCGGACCGACACACCGACAGGCTGGGACATCGCATTACCTCACATGTTGCCGGGCGACACTTTGCTGATATTGCACTGAGAGCCTACCCGCAAACCTGAGAAAAGCCAAAGAGTCCCGGCGGGGGCGCACCGGTGGCGGGACGGGCATCCGGGACTACTGTGGTGCTCATGCCGGATGCCGGGGCTGCAGATCGGGAGACCCACCGATGACCCCGCCCACGACCCCGCCCACGACCCCGGCCAACGGACTGCGGCGGGTGCTGCGCCGGGCCCGCGACGGTGTGGCGCTCAATGTCGACGAAGCCGCCGTGGCGGTGACCGCGCGCGGTGACGAGCTGGCCGACCTCTGCGCCAGCGCCGCCCGGGTGCGTGACGCCGGGCTGACCTCGGCGGGCCGGCGCGGGTCCGGTGGGAGGCTGCCGGTCACCTACTCCCGCAAGGTCTTCATCCCGGTCACCCATCTGTGCCGGGACACCTGTCACTACTGCACCTTCGTCACCGTGCCGGGCAGGCTGCGGGCGTCCGGGCGAGGTATGTACCTCGAGATGGACGAGATCGTCGATATCGCCCGCCGCGGCGCCGAGATGGGCTGCAAGGAGGCGCTGTTCACCCTCGGTGACCGCCCGGAGGCGCGCTGGCCGGAAGCGCGGCAGTGGCTCGACGAGCGCGGGTACGACTCGACGTTGGACTATGTGCGGGCCGCTGCCATCCGGGTGTTGGAGGAGACCGGCCTGCTGCCGCATCTCAACCCCGGGGTGATGAGCTGGGCCGAGATGTCCCGGCTGAAGCCGGTGGCGCCGTCGATGGGCATGATGCTGGAGACCACATCGCGGCGGCTGTTCGAGACCCGCGGTCTGGCCCACTACGGCAGCCCCGATAAGGACCCCGACGTACGGCTTCGCACCCTGACCGACGCCGGTCGGCTGTCGATCCCGTTCACCACCGGGCTGCTGGTCGGCATCGGGGAGACGGCGGCTGAACGGGCCGACACCCTGCACGCGATCCGCCGTCTGCACAAGGAGTTCGGCCACATCCAGGAAGTCATCGTCCAGAACTTCCGGGCCAAGGATCGCACCGCCATGGCGGCGGCCCCCGATGCGGACTTCGAGGAGTTCCTGGCTGTCGTGGCGGTGGCGCGACTGGTCCTCGGCCCCGATATGCGCATCCAGGCCCCGCCGAACCTGGTCTCCCCGGCGGAGTGTCTGGCCCTGCTGGGCGCCGGCGTCGACGACTGGGGTGGTGTCTCTCCGCTGACCCCCGACCATGTCAACCCGGAGCGGCCCTGGCCGGCGCTGGACGATCTGGCGGCGGTGACCGGCGACGCCGGCTTCGACCTGGTCCAGCGGCTCACCGTTCAGCCGCGTTATGTGCAGGCTCCGGCCGGATGGATCGACCCGCGGGTGGTGGGCCACGTCGTCGCACTGGCCGATCCCGATACCGGTTTGGCCCGGGATATCGACCCGACCGGCCGGCCGTGGCAGGAACCGGATGAGGCTGCCGAGTCGCTGGGCCGCACCGATCTGGGGGCCTCGATCGACACCGAAGGCCGCCGGACCGCTGCCCGCAGTGACCTCGGCAGTGCCTTCGGCGACTGGGAGTCCATCCGGGCCCGGGTCGGCGAACTGGCCGCCAGGGTGCCCGAGCGTATCGACACCGATGTGGCGGCGGCACTGCGATCGGCTGAGCGCGACCCCGGTGGGTGCAGTGACGCCGAGTACCTGGCGCTGGCCACCGCCGACGGTCCGGCGTTGGAGGCCGTTGCGGAACTGGCAGATTCGTTGCGGCGCAACGTGGTCGGCGATGACGTCACCTTCGTGATCAACCGGAATATCAACTTCACCAACATCTGCTACACCGGCTGCCGGTTCTGCGCCTTCGCTCAGCGCAAAGGCGACGCGGACGCCTTCTCGCTGACCAGTCGGGAAGTCGCCGACCGGGCCTGGGAGGCACACGTCGCAGGAGCGACCGAGGTCTGCATGCAGGGCGGCATCGATCCTGAACTCCCGGTGACCGCCTATGCCGAACTCGTGCGCGCGGTCAAAGCCAGGGTGCCGGCGATGCATGTGCACGCGTTCTCGCCGATGGAGATCGCCAACGGAGTCACCAAGAGCGGCATGAATATTCGGGACTGGCTGACCGGCCTGCGGGAGGCCGGGCTGGACACCATTCCGGGAACCGCGGCGGAGATTCTCGACGACGACGTCCGCTGGGTGCTCACCAAGGGCAAGCTGCCCACCTCGCTGTGGGTCGACATCGTCACGACCGCACACGAAGTCGGCCTGCGGTCCAGTTCGACGATGATGTACGGCCATGTCGACACCCCCGCGCACTGGGTGGCCCACCTCAATGTGCTGCGCGGGATCCAGGACCGAACCGGGGGCTTCACCGAGTTCGTCCCGTTGCCGTTCGTGCACCAGTCCTCACCGCTGTATCTGGCCGGTGCAGCACGTCCCGGGCCGACTCATCGAGATAACCGCGCGGTGCATGCTCTGGCCCGAATCATGTTGCATGGCCGCATCTCCAACATTCAGACCAGCTGGGTCAAGCTCGGCGCGGAGCGCACCCAGGTGATGCTCAACGGCGGCGCCAACGACCTCGGCGGCACTCTGATGGAGGAGACCATCTCCAGGATGGCCGGTTCGCAGTACGGCTCGGCGAAGACCGTCGCCGAACTGGTGGCGATCGCCGAGGGGATCGGGCGACCGGCGCGTCAGCGCACCACGACCTACACCCAGCGTGTCGCCTGAGGTTCCCTCCCCACCGGGACACCGGGACGGCATACTGCCACCCATGATCAGGCGTTCGCCGTTGGTCGCAGCCGCTGCGTTCGCGGTGCTGTCAGTGTGCGCGGCGGTGCTGGTTCCGGTCGGTCCCGGCGTCGAGCGGCCCGGGGCCGATATCGTCGACCACCTGGGTGCGCACACCGGGATGATCCGGCTGCAGGCTCTGCTGGCCGCGCTGGCGCTGCTGGCACTCGTCGTGGTGATCGGCTTCGGCCGGGACCGACTGGACGGTCCGGCCGGTTACGTGTTCACCGTCGGTGCCGCAGTGCTGATCGCACAGGTCGGGATTTCGGCGTGGTTCGGCGCGGGCCTGGCACTGCACGCCGGGTCGCTGGAACCGGCGACGGCGCGCGCGCTCGCCGATATCGCCTCGATGCGGGGGCCGCTGCTGACGGTCGCGGCCATCATGCTCGCCGGTCCGGTGGTGTGGGCCGCCCGGCAGGGCCGGTTCCCGCGCTGGCTTGCGGTGATCGCCGCAGTGTTCGTCGTCGAGCAGTTCGTCGAGTTGCTGACGATCATCGGGCCGGTCGGCAGCTTCATCGCGCCCGGCGGTCCGATGAACACCTATCTCGGCGGCACCCTGTTCGTGCTGTTCGTCGTCGCCCTCGGTCTGGCACTGGCGCTCCCGGAGGCCGAGGCGGCGCACGGAAGCGCCTGACCAGTTCACGTCACCGTGGGTGCAACCCCTAGTATCAGCACGAGCGTTCCAGGGCACACTGTTGCCCTGCTGCGATTGGCCCACAACGAAGCGCATATCGAGGAGAACCTTCGTGACCTACACGATCACCGAAGCCTGCGTCGACATCAAGGACAAGGCCTGCATCGAGGAGTGCCCGGTCGATTGCATCTATGAGGGTGAGCGGATGCTCTTCATCCATCCCGACGAGTGCGTGGACTGCGGTGCCTGCGAGCCGGTCTGCCCGGTCGAGGCGATCTACTACGAGGATGACGTGCCCGAACAGTGGGCGCAGTACACCCAGATCAACGCCGACTTCTTCGCCGAACTCGGCTCGCCTGGCGGTGCCTCCAAGGTGGGGATGACCGCGAACGATCCGCAGGTGGTCAAGGACCTCCCGCCCAAGGCCGAGGACTGACGGCGCACAACCCGCGCGGTGCCGCCGCCCGGCGCCGCCCGGTCTCGGCGTCACTGCCGGTGTTCCCCTGGGACACCCTGGCTGACTCCGCGGCCATCGCCGCCGCGTACCCCGGGGGGATCGTCGATCTGTCGGTAGGCACGCCGGTCGATCCGGTAGCCCCGATCATCCGTGATGCGTTGGCGGCCGCCTCGGCGGCACCCGGGTATCCGGCTACGGCGGGAACGCCGGAGTTGCGTGCCTCGGCGGTGGCGGCCCTGTCCCGCCGCTACGGCGTCACCGGATTGGTCGAGTCCGCCGTGCTGCCGGTGATCGGCACCAAGGAGCTCATCGCCTGGCTGCCGACACTGCTGGGTCTGGGGGCCGATGACCTCGTGGTGATCCCCGAACTGGCGTACCCGACCTATGAGGTGGGGGCCCGACTGGTAGGCGCTCAGGTGCTGGCGGCCGACTCGTTGACCCAACTGGGGCCACAGACGCCAGCCGTGATCTACGTCAATTCGCCGGGTAACCCCACCGGCGCCGTGCTCGGTGTGGAGCACCTGCGCAAGGTGGTCGGGTGGGCCCGCGATCGCGGCACGCTGGTGGTGTCCGACGAGTGCTATCTGGGTCTGGGCTGGGCGGACCGGCCGGTCTCGGTGCTGCACCCGGAGGTCAGCGGCGGTGACTACCGCGGGCTGCTCGCTGTGCATTCGCTGTCAAAGAGTTCCTCGCTGGCCGGCTACCGTGCCGGATTCGTCGCCGGCGATGAGGACCTGGTAGCCGAACTGCTCGCGGTGCGCAAGCACGCCGGGATGATGGTGCCGACACCGGTGCAGGGGGCGATGGTGGCCGCCCTGAACGATGACGCCCACGAGACCGAGCAGCGCACCCGGTATGAGCGTCGCCGCACCGTTTTGTTGGCGGCGCTACGCTCTGCCGGTTTCGCGATCGAACACTCCGAGGCCGGTTTGTACCTGTGGGCGACCCGCGGTGAGCCCGGCCGGGAGACCGTGGCCCGGCTTGCGCAGCGGGGGATCCTGGTGGCGCCCGGGGACTTCTACGGACCGCGCGGTGCCCAGTACGTTCGGGTCGCCCTGACGGCCACCGACGAACGGATTGCCGCCGCGGCGGCCCGGTTGGCCGACGGGCTCTAGTTCATGTTCCAGGCTTCGCCGTAGGTGGTGACGCTGTCGCCGGTCTTGGAGATCAGCCGGGCGAACGGGCGCAGCAGCACGCCGCCGGCCGCGCCGGTGACGGTGCCGTGGGCGTTGGCCACCGCGACCGAGCCCTCCGGGCCCTCGACGTCGACGGAGAAGGTGGCGACCTCCTGGATGCCGGGGCCGTTGCCCAGGTCGGAGCTGATCGACACACCCGGGAACAGGTTCGGGGTGATCACCGAGCCGAGGGGGTCGAAGCCCAGCGGGGAGAGGCTGGCGTCGTCGAGCAGGATGTTGGGCGTGGTGTAGCTGAAGTTGATGCCCACGCCGAGGGACCACGGGAAGCCCACCTGGTAGCCCAGTTCCAGGGTGCCGCCGAACTCGTCGGCTCCCGGGCCGGCCACGTTGTATTTGGCCCGACCGGAGTGGAACCATTCCCGGGTCAGCCGGTTGCGGTCCAACGGGAACACCCCGTCGAGGAAGGTGTCCCACTGCGACACCGTCATGGTCCGGCCGCCGCCGTCGACCAGACTCATCTGATTGTCCATCTCCGCCGACGCGGTCCCCGAACCGACGAACAAGCCCGTCAGCGCGACGACCAGCGCCACCAGAACACGACCGATTACCTGCATGGTGGCTCCTCATGAACGGAGGGTTGGCACGACAACTTCCTCATCGGTAACATAGATCACAGCGTTACCGGATCGGAAAAGAATTTTTCCGGCGGCGTTTTTCAGGGTCGCGGTGCTCAGGCCGGGAGCGCCGCTACCGGCATGACGACACTTCCCCGGCAGGCGCCCTCGGCGATGTCGGTGTGCCAGGTTCCCTTCAGCGAACCGTCCGGTTGCGGCTGGTAGTAGGCCCAAGAAGTGGCCCGCGCCCACTGCTTCTGGTTTCCGTTGCCGAGGAAACAGTCCCACAGCCAGTCATAGCTACTGGTCCATTCCGAGCCGTTCCAGGTGTAGCGGGCGGGCCAGGGCACGGTCGGGTTGCCCGGCCGCGGACCGTCGAGGACGGTCGCCACACAGCGGGTGCCCGAACACTGGGTGGCCAGGGTGAAGGTTGCCCCGAAATCGTTTTCGCGCTGTTGGGCGGCCGGGCTGGTGCCGGCCTTCTGGGAGGCGTAGGTCAGCATCTGATACCGACCGTTCCAGGGCTTGGGCGCGGCGTCGGCGGGCGGTGGGACCAGGGTCGCGACAGCGGCCAGCACCGCTGCGATCAGCAGCGGGGTGGCGAAGCGGTGGCGACCGGGCTTCATGGCGGGGTGCTCAGCGCGGGAATGCGGCGATCGGCATGATGACGCTGCCGCGGCAGGGCCCGGAGGCGATATCGGTATGCCAACTGCCCCGCAGGGAGCCGTCGGTCTCCGGCTCGTAGGAGATCCACGAGGTCGCGGGGCTCAGCAGCTTGTGCGGACCGTCGCCGAGGTGGCAGTTCCACACCCAGTCGAAGCTGGTCGTCCAGTTCGAGCCGGTCCAGGAGAACCGGAACGGCTGGGGAATGGTGCGGTTCGACGGCTTCGGCCCGCCGACGGGGGTGGCCACACACCGGGTCGCCGAGCACTCGGTGGACACGTTGAAGACCCCGCCGTAGTCGCTCTCCCACTGCCGGCTGGCCGGGCTGGTGCCTGCCTTCTGGGAGGCGTAGTTGACCATCTCCCAGCGGCCGTTCCAGGTCTGCAGGGCGGCGTGGGCCGGCGGCGCGACGGAAACCGCCGCCGCGGCGGCCGCGACCAGCGACCCGCCGATGCTCAGAACTGACCCCATACGCCCGAGGGTAGCCGCCGACAAACCTCACCTGTCGCATCTGCAACACGACGCGCCGGGACTGGCGGTAGCCTCGCACAGGTGCTGCTGGCCTCGTTGAACCCCGCCGCGGGCGTCGATATCGGTGACGCGGTGCGTATCGGCGGTGTCACCCTCTCGCGCAGCGACCTGGTCGGGGCGGCGACCTCGGTGGCCGAACGGGTCGGGGGAGCCGGTCGGGTCGCGGTGCTGGCGACCCCCACCGCGGCGACCGTGCTCGCGGTCACCGGATGTCTGATCGCCGGCGTTCCGTTCGTCCCGGTCCCCGCCGATGTCGGGGTGGCCGAACGAAACCACATTCTCACCGACTCCGGCGCCCAGCTCTGGCTGGGTGAGGCCCCGGAGGACCCGGCGGGCCTGCCGCACGTGCCGGTCCGGTTGCACGCCCGCTCCTGGCACCGTTACCCCGAGCCGGGGCCGCAGGCCACCGCCATGGTCGTGTACACCTCCGGGACCACCGGGCCGCCCAAGGGCGCGGTGATCAGCCGCGGGGCCGTCGCCGCCGACCTCGACGCCCTGGCGCAGGCCTGGCAGTGGACCGCCGAGGACATCCTCGTGCACGGCTTGCCGCTATTCCACGTGCACGGGTTGGTGCTCGGACTGCTGGGGTCGCTGCGGGTGGGCAGCCGCTTCGTGCACACCGGCAGGCCGACCCCGCAGGCCTATGCCGCGGCGCGGGGATCGTTGTACTTCGGGGTGCCCACGGTGTGGTCGCGGATCGTCGCCGACCCCGAATCGGCGCGGGCGCTGTCCGGGGCCCGCCTGCTGGTGTCCGGTAGCGCCGCGCTGCCGGTCCCGGTGTTCAGCGGGCTGGCCGAGCTGACCGGGCACGCCCCGGTCGAGCGCTATGGATGCACCGAGACCCTCATCACGGTGAGCACCCGGGCCGACGGGCAACGCCGCCCGGGGTGGGTCGGATGGCCGCTGGCGGGCATGGCGACCCGACTCGTCGGGGAGGACGGCTCGCCGGTACCGCACGACGGGGACACCATCGGCAGCCTCCAGGTCCGCACCCCCACCGTGTTCGAGGGTTACCTCAACCGGCCCGACGCCACCGAGGCGGCGTTCGCGCCCGATGGGTGGTACCGCACCGGTGACGCCGCGGTCATCGGCCCCGACGGGATGCACCGCATCGTCGGCCGCGAGTCGGTGGATCTGATCAAATCCGGCGGCTACCGGATCGGCGCCGGCGAGATCGAAACGGCACTGTTGGGGCACCCGGGGGTCGACGAGGTCGCCGTCGTCGGCCTGCCGGATGCGGATCTGGGTCAGCGGATCGTCGCCTTCGTCGTCGGCGATGCCTCCTCCGGCGACCTCATCGACTTTGTGGCACAGCAACTTTCGGTGCACAAACGGCCCCGCGAGGTCCGCCGTGTCGGATCGCTGCCCCGCAACGCGATGGGCAAAGTGGTCAAAAAGGAATTGATGTGACAACTGCGGCCGAAGACGTGCGTTCCGCGCACGGTGGCGCCAGGCTCAGTTGGCGTGCAAGGCCTCGTTGAGGGCGATGCCCGTGCCGTCGCGGGCCACCACCTCGACCGCGCCGGTCACCGAATTGCGCCGGAACAGCAGGTTATTCGCCCCCGATAGCGCTCGGGCCTTCACCGTGGTTCCGTCCGGGGTGGTCACCTTGGTCCCGGCGGTGATGTAGAGGCCCGCCTCGATGACGCAGTCGTCACCGAGTGAGATGCCCAGCCCGGAGTTGGCGCCCAGCAGGCAGCGTCTGCCCACCGAGATCACCTCGGTTCCGCCGCCGGACAGCGTGCCCATGATGGACGCGCCTCCGCCGATATCGGAACCGTCGCCGACCACCACACCCGCCGAGATGCGGCCCTCCACCATGGAGGCGCCCAACGTGCCGGCGTTGAAGTTCACGAAACCCTCGTGCATGACGGTCGTGCCCGGGGCCAGGTGCGCGCCGAGCCGGACCCGGTCGGCGTCGGCGATACGAACCCCGGTGGGCACCACGTAGTCGACCATCCGGGGGAACTTGTCCACCCCGTACACCGTGACCGGGCCGCGCCGGCGCAATCGCAGCCGCACCTCCTCGAACCCCTCGATGCGGCACGGGCCGTAGTTGGTCCACACCACGTTGGTCAGGGCGCCGAACACCCCGTCGAGGTTCACACCGTGCGGTTCCACGAGCCGATGCGAGATCAGGTGCAGCCGCAGGTAGGCGTCATAGGTGTCGGCGGGAGGATCGGCAAGCACGGTGACGGTGCGGATCGGGACGACCTCCACACCGCGGTCGTTGTCCGGGCCGGACAACGCGGCCAGTTCGTCGGGCACGTCATCGGGGTCGATCCGGGTGGTGCCCGACGGGCTGTAGGCACCCAGTTCGGGGTCCGGGAACCAGGCATCCAGCACGGTGCCGTCGCCGGTGAGGGTGGCCAGTCCGAATCCCGCAGCAGAAGTCACGGTGCTCCACCGTACTTCCGGGGCGAAACTTCCGGGGCGAACAGACGCAAAGTGCACGGACACGCCGGGCGAATGGGGACTTTTGTGTCTGTTCGCGGGGAGGAGGTGAGGGGCTAGCCTGGTCAGTTGTGCTGGACCTTCGCGCCGACCCGGTTGACCTGACCGCCGCGCTCGTCGACATCCCGAGTGTGTCGCGCGACGAACGGCGTATCGCCGACGAGATTGAGCGCGCGCTGCGGGACCAGACCGGCTATCAGGTGATTCGCAACGGAGATGCCGTGCTGGCCCGTACCGACCTCGGCCGGCCGACCCGGGTGATCCTGGCCGGCCACCTCGACACCGTGCCGATCGCCGAGAACCTTCCGTCGCGTCGCGACGCCGACCACCTCTGGGGGTGCGGCGCCTCGGATATGAAGGCCGGGGACGCGGTGTTTCTGCATCTGGCCGCCACCGTCGCCGAACCCGTTCACGACATCACGCTGGTGTTCTACGACTGCGAGGAGATCGAGGCATCCGCCAACGGGTTGGGCCGCATCGAACGCGAGATGCCGGACTGGTTACGCGCCGACGTCGCCATTCTCGGTGAGCCCTCCGGCGGCTATATCGAGGCCGGCTGCCAGGGCACCCTGCGGGCCGTCATCTCGGCGTCCGGCACCCGGGCCCATTCCGCGCGATCCTGGTTGGGCGACAACGCCATCCACAAACTCGGGGTGGTGCTCGACCGGCTGGCCGGTTACCAGGGTCGGATCGTCGAGATCGACGGCTGCACCTACCGGGAGGGCTTGTCCGCGGTCCGCATCGACGGGGGAGTGGCCGGCAACGTCATCCCGGACGCGGCGTCGGTTACCGTCAACTTCCGGTTCGCTCCGGACCGCACTCCCGAGGCCGCCCTGGCCCATGTCCGGGAGGTGTTCGACGGCCTGCCGGTGGACCTGGAACAGACCGATGTCGCTCCGGGCGCGCTGCCGGGCCTGCACCACCCCGCCGCGGCCGCCCTGATCGCCGCCGCCGACGGGATGGTGCGGGCCAAGTACGGGTGGACCGATGTGGCCAGGTTCGCCGCCCTGGGCATTCCGGCGGTCAACTACGGCCCGGGTGATCCCAACCTCGCCCACCGGCGTGACGAGCGGGTCTCCATCGCCCAGATCACCGGTGTGGCGGCGGCCCTGCGTCGCTATCTCGGCGGTTAGCCGGCGAACTCCGCCGCCTGCCGGCTGGCGTCGGCGGCCGACCCGGCGAACCCGGCGGCGCCCAGTCGCTGCGCCGCCTGGGTCAGCCCCGCGACGTCCCGGGCCGCCAGTGCCCGGGCATGCGCCAGTGCCAGGGCGGTGAACTCGCAGTCCACCGAATCGGCCAACTGGGCCAGCGCGTCCGCGGCCCGCCGGTCGCCGAGGCGGGCCGCCTCATGCCAGGCCCGCACCGCGACGGCCCACTGACCGCTGCGTTCGGCGGTGCGGGCGGCGTCGCGGGCCGCAGTGATCGCCGTAGCCCGGTCACCGATGGTCGCCAGCCGCCAGGCCCGCGCGATCCCCAGCTCGGCTGCGAACATCGCCGACTTGGTGCCGTGCCGGGCCTGGGCGCGCGCCAGCGCCTTGGCCGACTCGGCGATCTCGCCCTGGTAGGCCAGCGCCGTGGTCAAATAACTCAGTGCCAGCGGGCCCCACGAGTACCCGGTGCGCTCAAGAGTCGTCGATGCGGGGCGCAGCAGTTCGACGGCTGCCGCGGCGTCACCCCTGACCAGCAGCACCTGGGCCAGCAGTACCTCGCCGATCGCCCGGCCCGGCTGGGCGAGTTCAGCGAAATCGGTGAACCCGTGCGCCGCGTCCTGGGCCTCGTCGATTCTGGCCTCCATCAACAGTGTGGTGACCTCGGCCATGCCGATGGTGAACCGCAGCAGCCCCGGATAGTCCGACCCCAGGGCCCGCTTCACCGCCGGCCCCACGTCGGCGAACCGGCCCATCCGGGCCGAAGACAGCGCCGTGGCGCTGGAGGCAAGGGCCACCGCCATCCCCGGTGCCTCCGGATGGTTCAGCACCTCCTCGGCGATTTCGACGCACCGGCGGACGTTGGCGGCGTTCATCGCGAAGGTGGCCGACAACGCGTCGAGGGTGAGGTGGGAGGAGGCCGTGCCGAGTCGGGCGCGCACGTTCTGAAGAAAAATGGTGGCGCGCTCAGGTTCGGAGAGCGTCCAGAACTGGTTGGCGGCACGGGGCAGGGCCCAAGCCATCAGCTGCTCCTCGGTCAGTCCCGGGATCTCGACGGCGGCGAGCACCGACTCGGCCTCCCGGCCGCGGCCCTGCCAGGCCAGCGCGTAGCTCAACGCCAGGCGGGCGCCGAAATGGTCGCCGCGGTCCAGGATTCCGGCGGACAACCGCTCGGCCAGCCCCAGATCGCCGAGCAGCAGGGCTTCGTTGGCCGCAGTCACCACGGCGTCGGCGTCCAGTGGGCCGTCGCCCTGCAGGGCGAGCAGGGTCCGGCCCATCCGATCGGCGGCGGTGCGACTCGGGGTGGCGGCAAGTTGCGCGGCGACCTCCGATCGCAGCCGTTGTACCTCCAGCCTGTCCAGCCTTGTCGCCAAGCGCTCGAGGAACAACGGATGCCCGCTGTAGACCGACCCCGATCGCAGCTGTACGGCGCCGGCGTCGGTGGCAGCCTCGATCGAGGCCTCGTCGGTCAGCGCGACCATATCGGCATACGGGAGCGGCTCGAAGAGGCACAGATAACTCAGCACCCGGTGAACCTGCGGGGGGAGCCCACCCAGGTAGCGGTCGATAGCCGCCGGCAGCGCCTCGTCGGAACCCCCGGTGCTCATCAACAGCCTCAGGTGCAGCGGGTTGCCGGAACTGCGTCGGTACAACGTGGCCGCGTCGCCCCCGCCGGCGGCGGTGACCACCTCGGCGGTCTCCCCGGCGTCCATCGGCATGACGTCGTAGCGCTCCAGCAGCCCGTCGTCCCACAGCGCCGAGACCACTCGCGGAACCCGCAGGACCGACCGGACCGTGACGATCAGCGGGCAGCCGCCCTCCCGGGCCAGCCGGTAGACCAGGCTCGCGGACAGCGGGTCGAGCAGGCGCGCGTTGTCGACGATCAACGGCGCCGATCCGGCGCGGGCGAGAATCTCCTCCGCCGCGGCGGAGATCATCTCGGCCGGTTTCCCGACGTCGTGAACGTCGAGTAGCGGGCCGAAGGCTCCGAACGGAACCATCGACCGGGTCATGGTGCCGAAGGCCCATAGCGGCTCCCCGCGGCCCAGCCGCTCGGCGGACTGCGCTGCCAGGGTGGTTTTGCCGACGCCTTCGTTGCCGATCAGGGCAACCCCCGTGGCGGATCCGGCTTGCAGGAGTTCGACCACGCGGTCAACGGCGCGACGGGCTACGAGGGGCCACGGCATGTCCCCGACTCTATTGGGCCGTCGCGCGCCGTGGTCTAGGTTTCGGGGTGTGCAGCGGCAATCGGTCGGCGACCCCCGGTGGGCGGTGTGCGTGTACTGCGCCGCCAGCCCACGCCATCCGGAACTGCTGAACCTGGCTCGGCGTTTGGGCGAGGCGATCGCTGAGCGCGGGTGGACGCTGGTCTCCGGTGGCGGCAACGTCTCGGCGATGGGGGCGGTGGCGGCGGGTGCACGCTCTCGCGGAGGGCACACCGTGGGGGTGATCCCCAAAGCGCTGGTGCACCGTGAACTGGCCGATATCGAGGCCGACGAGTTGATCGTCACCGACACCATGCGCCAGCGTAAGCAGGTCATGGAGGACCGCAGCGACGCCTTCTTGGCGCTGCCCGGCGGAATCGGCACCCTCGAGGAACTCTTCGAGACGTGGACCGCCGGGTATCTCGGAATGCACGACAGCCCGGTGGTGCTGCTGGACCCCGACGGGCACTACGACGGTCTGCTGCGCTGGCTGGAGGCGCTGGTGCCCACCGGCTACGTCGCCCAAGCCGCTCTGGACCGGCTGGTGGTGGTTGGTGATGTCGAGGCCGCGCTGACGCTCTGCGCGGGAGGAACGGGAAGGGACGACGCTCATGGCCGGTGACCCGAGATCGGTGGGTCCGCTCGACCTGGTGGCCAAGCTGCCGGCGCTGATACTGGACGCCCCGGTGATCCTGCGGGCGGTGCTGACCGGGATGCTGGCCCGGCCGGACTCCAAGACGTCCATCGCCACGGTGTTTCAGGACCGCGCCGCCCGCCACGGCAACCGGACCTTCCTGCGGTTCGACGGTCAGCTCATCAGCTACCGGCAGGCCAACGAGACCGCCAACCGCTACGCGGCGGTGCTGGCCGACCGCGGGGTGCGGGCCGGCGACGTGGTCGGGATCATGTTGCGCAACTCGCCGGATGCGGTGCTGGTGATGCTGGCCGCGGTCAAGTGCGGGGCGGTCGCCGGGATGCTCAACTACAACCAGCGCGGGGAGGTGCTGGCGCACAGCCTCGGACTGCTAAACGCGACGGTGGTGGTCGCCGAGAGCGATTACGTCGAACCCATCGTCGAGGCCGCTCCGGCGGCGACATCGGCCGTCGAGAGCGGCGCGAAGGTGGCCGATCTGGTCACCGTCGAGAACCTCGCCGCGCTCGCCGAGTCCAAGCCGAGCGGCAACCCGGCGTCGGCCGCGCAGGTCCAGGCCAGGAATCCGGCGTTCTACATCTTCACCTCCGGCACCACCGGCCACCCCAAGGCCAGCGTGATGACCCACCAGCGCTGGCTTCGGGCCCTGGCCGGGTTCAGCGGGCTCGGGGTTCGGTTGCGCAGCAATGACACTCTGTACTGCGCGCTGCCGCTCTATCACAACAATGCGCTGACCGTCGCGCTGTCATCGGTGATCGACGCCGGCGCGACGCTGGCGCTGGGCAGGACGTTCTCGGCCTCCAAGTTCTGGGACGAGGTGATCCGGATGGAGGCCACCGCCTTCATCTACATCGGCGAGTTGTGCCGGTATCTGCTCAACCAGCCGCCCAAGCCGACCGACCGTGCGCACAAGGTGCGGGTGATCGTCGGCAACGGCCTGCGTCCGGAGATCTGGGAGGAGTTCACCACCCGGTTCGGTATCAAGCGGGTCGTCGAGTTCTACGCGGCCAGTGAGGGCAACACCGCGTTCATCAATATCTTCAACATTCCCGGGTCGACCGGAATCAACCCGATGCCACTGGCCTATGTGGAGTTCGACGCAGATACCGGTGAGCCGGTGCGCGGTGACGGCGGCCGGGTCCGGCGGGTGCCGTCCGGGCAGCCCGGTCTGCTGCTGAGCCCGGTGACCCGGCTCTCGCCGTTCGACGGCTACACCGACAAGGCCGCCAGTGAGAAGAAGTTGGTGCGCAACGCGTTCAAGGACGGCGACGTCTGGTTCAACACCGGTGATGTGATGAACCCGCAGGGCATGGGCCATGCCGCCTTCGCTGACCGGCTCGGCGACACCTTCCGGTGGAAGGGTGAGAACGTGGCGACCACCGATGTGGAGGCCGCGCTGGCCGAGGACCCCGCCGTGGGTGAGTGCACGGTCTTCGGCGTCGAGGTGCCCGACACCGGCGGTCGGGCCGGGATGGCGGCGATCAAACTTCGCGACGGCACACAGTTCGACGGACCGGCGCTGGCCGCCACCCTGTATGACCGGCTGCCCGGCTACGCCGTGCCGCTGTTCGTCCGGATCGTGGCGGCGCTGGAGACCACCTCGACGTTCAAGAGCCGCAAGGTCGATCTGCGCAACCAGGCCTACGGACCGGAGGTGGCCGATCCGCTGTACGTGCTGTGCGGCCGCGAGGAGGGGTATGTGCCGTTCTACGACGGCTACCCGGGCGAAGTCGCGGCCGGCAAGCGGCCGAAGGGCTGAGTGCCGCCGGTGTTGGCGATCACTGGTGGCCGACGACTGCGTCTTCGACTACGAGAGGGCCAAACTTGCCGGCGGGCGCCTAGGCCGCCACCAGTGACGGCGTCGCCCGGCTCGCGGCGACTGGAGAGGCTGTCCTGGCGCTTCGAACCGGGGCCATACCCCACAGCGAACCCAGCGCGATGACCTGTGCCAAACCGTCGTGATCACCGGTGGTGTAGGTGGGATCGAGCGGATCGATCGCGTTGTCCATGGCGATCAGACCCTGGTCGGAGGCCTTCGTCAGCCAGCTTTTCGCCAGCATGTCCGTCAGCAACTCCTCGCGCGCCTGGTCATAGGACAAGAAGCCGTGCGTCGGCAGCAAGCCGCCGCCGGTGGTGTCGAGGATCTCATCGCTGACCGACGCGGTGAAGATGTAGTTGCCGTTTCCGTCCGGCGCGCCACCGAAGGTCCGCAGGTGGGCGTTGGCGACGAGGAATGAAGCATCCCGGTATGCCGGACCGAAGCCGAAGAGCCCGAGTAAACCGTTCTGGAACAGTCCGAACGGCAGCGGGGGGAGAATGCCCAGCCCGAGTGGCCCGCCCCTCGGGAGCTGTTTGTAGTCGACGTCTCCGACGATGCCCGAGTAGCCGACGCTGCTGCAGCACGAGGGGCCGAAGCCAGACACCCGCATGGCGAAATCGAGTTTCAGCTGCGCGAGGTACTGGTTCCTCGCCCGGACGACGAAGACCGTATTAATGGGCTCCTGCATGATCTTGCCCTCGTCGGGCTTGCCGATGCCGCAGTTGGAGACGGTGCTGCCCGGACCGCAGTAGCGCAGTCCGACCCAATCGGCCACCTGCCCCTCTTTGTTGATCATCCACTGGCCCAGTTCGCCGTACGGGGTGTCTACGGTGGCGGTGGGATCCGGCGGAGTCGGCGAGAAGATCTCATCGGACTGCTCCGGTACCGCGATCGGCAGTTCGATAACGGATGGGTCCAGAGTCACCGTGGTTGCGGCCAGTGCGGGCACCGCGGATGCAGGCAGGGTGGCTACTGGCGCCACATCGACTGCAGGGATGGACTCATCGATCGCGGGCGGCTTGTCCGGAACGGCTGCGCTCAGCCGAACCGCCGATCCGGTGCGTCCCCGCACTGGAGCCGACAGTTCCGAGGTGGATCCAGCGCCTCGGTTCGCGCGCCTCGACACGGTGGCGGAGTTCGATGAAGAAGATTCCGCCGACGCGGACACCCGCGACGACGAACCCGCATCATCGGCTTCGGCGCCTGCTACTGCCGTCCCCTGCAGGACCGCCACACCTACGCCGAGTGCGGTGGCGATCCCTCCGACCCGACCGATGAAGTGCGCTGCGCTCATGGAATCCCGGTCTCCGAGTTTGCTGTCGAAGTGTGAAACAGACGGAATGGTGTGACTCTACAACCCGAATTAGCGCCGCAGGCGGTATTCGGTGAATGAGGCCTACGAATCATAAATGACGACGGTCGTTGCTAGAGCGATCGGCGTAGCGGGCTCCTGAGAGAAAGGGGAGGGGTGGGCAAGCCTTCCTCGATCGGGACGTCGAACGCGGACACCATGTAGTCCATGGTCGCGTAGAGCCCGCACAGCACGACGAGTTCGACCACTCCGGCCTCGCCGTAGGCGGCCAGCAGCCGATCTTGGACCTCGGCGGGTATCGATCTCCGCGCCGTGCGCCAGACCCGGGGCGACCCGCTGGCGCCATTCACGATGCACTCCCGCAAGAGCCATTACTTCAATGCCGACGGCTCCGCACATCCCGTTGGCGCTGATCGTCCTTCTGGTGCCGGAATTCCCACCGCGGCGTCGGACGTTGGACCGGCCCGCGCGGTTCACGGGATGAACTTCGCGAACGGGTGGAACCTGAAGCGATTCGCTGGATCCACCGTCTTCTTCAGCGCCAGGACGGTCGCCGCGGCGGCAGCCGAACCGAATATCTCGGATGGGACCGCCGAGCGGCCGACATCGTCGGGCTGCGAATGAGTCCCGCTGAAGTCGACTCCGAGGTCACGCACCGTTCGCGCCTTAGCGACCACGCTGTTCGTGAGATCGACGATCGTCTGCCGTTCGACCGGAGTCTTCGGCTTCGAGTCGTAGAGGGTGACAAGATCGACGAAGAACGCGTGATGGCAGTTGCCGCTGGGAAGCCGGGGCTCCTTCTGCGCTTGGCCGCCGAGTGAGCGGATTTCGACAATCGACAGTTCGGCCTCGTCGAGTGGCGCCTCACCGACCATGGTCTCGCTCACGAAGTCGATCACCTCGTCTCCGGGAACCCCGACGGTGCCGACGCAGTGGTAAAGCATCGCGAGCGGGTCGCCCTTTTGGTCCGCGATCACAGGCCACAGCGCCGCGGCGGCTTCGTACCATGAGCCCCAGTGAGCCTGCGAGAGGGTGGGGAGCTTCATGGATACGGCAAGATCCTCCAGTGGGGTGACGAACGCCGCGGTGCTTCCCGCGAACGTGTCATAGAAGACCGTGGTCGCGACGAGCGCCTTCGCGCCCGTGACCACGAGTTCGAGCGAGACCGACTCGTTCGGGATGACCTCTGCCCGCATGAACCGCATCACCTCGTGCGAGTACCGCACCGCCTGCTCGCGCGTCTCGAAACCGAAAACACGCTGTTCGGCGGCCTTGACGGCACTCTGATCCGCTAGTCGGAACGTCATGTCGACGACGATGGCGAGCGCACTACCCGCCCCGAGAATGGCGGTGAAGAGGTCGTCCTCGGGTGACAGCACGCGTATCTCGCCATCAGCCGTCACCACGGTCATCCTCACCACGCGCTGACCGAGGAGTCCAAGCCGGCGGGAGAAGTAGCTGCTTAATCCACCGTTGGTGACGTAGCCGGCGACCCCGACTCCTGGTCCGGTCCCGACCGGAAGGGCGCCGCCATGCTCCTTGACGGCCTCGACGAGCTCGCGGAACACGACGCCCGATCCCACGGTGACCACCCTGTCGTGGCCCGTCGCAGTAAACTCGATGGACTTCAGGAGGATTAGGTCGATGATCACGGCTTCGCCGCTTGCGACCAGCGCCGCGCTCGATGACTCGTGACCTCCGCAGACACAGGCGATGGGCGTCGTCGCCGGCAGTGACTGCACGATCGCGGAAATCTCCTCGGCTGAACGGGGGCGGTAGATGTGCTTGGCGAGGCTGGTGACAGCGCTGGGCACGCCATCGCCGTCTGCCAGGACCTTGTTGGCGCTCACGCTCCAGGCGCGTTGCGCGAACCAGTCGCCCTTCGATGACATCAACGGCTCCGGCGCTGTGCAGGCCTCACGCCGATATTCTCCCGCACGGCCGGGATATCAGAAGGCGAATCGCGCGGTCAGGTATGTCGGCGTCCTACGAAAGATCACCCCTTCGATTGACTCTCGGCGTGAGCCGAGAGGAGAAGGGAGTTGTTGTCAGTGGAGGACTGGGCTGAGATCCGCCGGTTGCATCGAACGGAGGGGTTACCGATCAAGTTGATCGCCTGGACGTTGGCGGCGGTGGCCAGTGCGAGGTCCCCTCGACGAGTCTTACTCGACTCCGAAGCCCAACAACGTCAAGCGAACATGGGCGCCCGCCTCGAGAGATCCGTCTGATCGGGGGATTCACGGCAGCTGGCGCTCGGCTCCGCCTAGCCGCCCACCAGTTGGTATGCCGGCGGGCTGATCGGCCATGACGTGTGCGGCTTGCCTCGGAAATCCTCGCCGATCGACACGCGCTGGCTTGTCTAAAGCAAGCCTGGCTGAGCGGCATCCGTGACGTCAGCCGACTGGTCGGTTCGTCAACAGGCACGATAGGGATGTGAGCGAGACCTTCTGCGGGCGGCCGGTGGCTGCCGACCGGGCGCTGATCATGGCGATTGTGAACCGCACCCCGGACTCCTTTTATGACCGGGGCGCGACGTTCACCGACGAGGCCGCCATGGCGGCGGTGCACCGGGTCGTGGCCGAGGGTGCCGATGTCATCGACATCGGTGGGGTCAAGGCTGGACCGGGAACCGTGGTGGATACCGATGAGGAGATCACCCGGGTGGTTCCCTTCATCGAATGGGTGCGGGAGACCTATCCGCAGCAGTGCATCAGCGTCGACACCTGGCGCGCAGCGGTGGCCAGACGGGCCTGCGCGGCCGGCGCCGACCTCATCAACGACACCTGGGCCGGTCACGACCCGGCGCTGCCCGAAGTAGCCGCCGAGTTCGGTGCGGGTCTGGTGTGTTCGCACACCGGCGGTGCGGTCCCGCGCACCCGACCGTTCCGGGTCAACTACGGCAGCACTGTCACCGGGGTCGTCGACTCCGTCATCGCCGAGGTGACCGCCGCGGCCGAGCATGCCGTCGCGGTGGGCGTCCCGCGCGACGGTGTGCTGATCGATCCGACCCACGATTTCGGCAAGAACACCTTTCACGGGCTGACCTTGTTGCGACATGTGAACGATCTGGTTAACACCGGATGGCCGGTCCTGATGGCCCTGAGCAACAAGGATTTCATCGGGGAGACTCTGGGTGTGGAACTCACCGAGCGACTGGAGGGCACACTCGCCGCGACCGCCCTTGCCGCCGCAGACGGCGCCCGGATGTTCCGGGTGCACGAGGTGGGCCCGACCCGCCGGGTATTGGAGATGGTCGCCTCGATCAGGGGCGACCGGCCGCCGGCCCGCACGGTGCGGGGGCTGGCGTGACGGCGCTGGCCGGTGCGGACGCCCGCCTGGCCGACCACACCTGGCACCGGCCGCCGTGGACGGTGGCCGAACTGCAGGCCGCCAAACGGGGCCGCACCATCTCGGTGGTGCTTCCGGCGCTCAACGAGGCGGAGACCGTCGGTCCGGTGATCGAGACGATCACCCCGATGCTCGGTGGGCTCGTCGACGAACTCATCGTGCTGGACTCGGGTTCCACCGACGCCACCGAGGCCCGGGCGGTGGCCGCCGGCGCCCGGGTGGTCCACCGGGAGCAGGCGCTGCCGGAGATTCCTCCGCAACCTGGCAAGGGTGAGGCGCTGTGGCGATCACTGGCCGCCACCACCGGCGACTTCATCGTGTTCATCGACTCCGACCTGATCGGGCCGGATCCGATGTTCGTGCCCCGGCTGGTCGGGCCGATGCTGACCGGGGACGGCATCCAGCTGGTCCGGGGCTTCTACCGGCGGCCCCTGAAACTCCGCGGCGGCGAGGATGCCAACGGGGGCGGACGGGTCACCGAATTGGTCGCCCGGCCGCTGCTGGCTGCGCTGCGGCCCGAACTCGGGGGTGTGTTGCAGCCGCTCGGCGGGGAGTACGCCGGAACCCGCGAACTGCTGACCTCGGTGCCGTTCGCGCCGGGCTACGGGGTGGAGATCGGCATCCTCATCGACACCTATGACCGGTTCGGCCTGGACGCGATCGCTCAGGTGAACCTCGGTGTGCGCACCCACCGCAACCGGCCGCTGAACGAGTTGGGTCCGATGAGCCGGCAGATCATCGCGACCCTGCTGACCCGGTGCGGTATCGCTGACTCGGGGACCGGGTTGACCCAGTTCTTCCCCGGTGCCGACGGCGCGGACGGGTACGGCTCCCGAACCTCGACGGTGTCGCTGGCGGACCGGCCGCCGATGAACACCCTGCGGCCAGTGGCAGGATCGCAGGCGTGACGCTGATCCTGATGTACCTCGTGGTCCTGATCCTGGTGGCCGTGGTCCTGTTCGGGGTGGCCAGTGTGCTGTTCGGTCGCGGTGAGCAGCTGCCGCCGCTGCCCCGGGCCACCACCGCAACCATGCTGCCCACCTCGGGGGTCACCGGCGCCGACGTCGAGGCCGTCAAATTCGCCCAGGTGCTGCGTGGCTACAAGACCAGCGAGGTGGACTGGGTACTGGACCGGCTGGGCGCCGAACTCGACCAGCTACGGGGCGAACTGGCGGCCGTGCGCGCCGCGGCCGGACTGCCGGATCCCACCGCCGGGTCCCGGTACGCAACCCGGGCGGCCGTGGTCTCGGACCTCGACGCGGAATGACCGTGGCCGGCGAGGACGGCCGGCACCGGTGCCCCTGGTCGCTGTCCGCGCCGGCGTCGGACCGGGCGCTGCTGCGGGATTACCACGATCACGAATGGGGCCGTCCGGTGCGGGGGCGGGTCGCCCTGTTCGAGCGGATGACGTTGGAGGCCTTCCAGAGCGGACTGTCCTGGCTGGTCATCCTGCGAAAGCGGGAGAACTTTCGGCGGGCCTTCGCGGGCTTCGACATCGAGACGGTCGCTGGATTCACCGAGGCGGACACCGCCCGTCTGATGGCGGATTCCGGCATCGTGCGCAACCGCGCCAAGATCGAGGCGACCCTGGCCAATGCCAGGGTGGCCGCCGGTCTCGAGATCGACCTGTCCGATCTGTTATGGCGTCACGCCCCGCCGACGCGCCGCCGGCCGGCATCCTCCGAGGAGCTGCCCGCACGAACCCCAGAGTCCGTCGCCATGGCCCGCGAACTGAAGGCTCGCGGGTTCAGGTTTGTCGGTCCCACCACGGCCTATGCGTTGATGCAGGCCGTCGGGATGGTCGACGACCACCTCCAGGATTGCTGGGTTCCCAGGCCCCTCGCAGCCGGGGACGGCGGTAAGGGAGAATAGAAAACACTAGAATCAGTGAAACCGTCACCCGGTCGGTGTCGGCGGGCCTGCTCGAATCTGGAGGGAGCACTCGATGGCGGCGATGAAGCCGCGGACCGGAGACGGTCCGCTGGAAGCGACCAAAGAGGGGCGTGGCATCGTGATGCGGGTTCCACTGGAAGGCGGTGGACGCCTGGTCGTCGAATTGACTCCGGATGAGGCCGCCGCACTCGGCGATGAACTCAAAGGCGTAACCAGCTAACTTTCGACCCCTCACAACCCCGCGCCGACGCGTGGGGTTGTGCGTTGGCCGGTGCTGGCCGGTCCTGGTTTAGCCGGACACCCTCTGATAGATCTCCAGGGTCTGCCCGGCGATCCTGGCCCAGGAGAACTCGTCGATACACCGTCGGCGACCGGCCACGCCGAGGCCCTGCGCCCTGGCCGGGTCGGCAACCAGGGCGTTGACGGCGTCGGCCAGTCCGGCCTCGAAGGATCGCGGATCCTTGTCGTCGTAGTGCACCAGAATCCCGGTCGCGCCGTCGGCCACCACTTCGGGAATTCCGCCGACGTCGGAGGCCACCACCGCCGTCTGGCAGGCCATCGCCTCGAGATTGACGATACCCAGCGGCTCATAGACCGACGGACAGATGAATGCCGTTGCCGCCGAGAGGATTTCGCGGATCTCCGGAACAGGCAGGAAGTCCCGGACCCAGAACACCCCGCTGCGCCGGGCGGCCAGTTCGTCGACCGCGGACTTGACCTCCGCCCCGATTTCGGGGGTGTCGGGAGCCCCGGCGCACAGCACAAGCTGTATGTCCGGATCGAACCGGTGTGCCGCGGCGATCAGGTGCGGCACCCCCTTCTGTCGGGTGATCCGACCGACGAAGGCCACCATCGGCCGGGACGGGTCCACGCCGAGTTCGGCGAGCACCGACTCCTCGGGGTCGGGGGCGGCCGGGCGCCAGACATCGGTGTCGATGCCGTTCTTGACGACATGCACCCGGGCTGGATCCAGTGCGGGGTATACCGACAGCACGTCCTCGCGCATTCGGGCGCTCACCGCGATCACCGCGTCGGCGGCCTGGATCGCAGTGCGCTCCGCCCACAGCGACACCTGGTAGCCGCCGCCGAGTTGTTCGGCCTTCCACGGCCGCTTGGGTTCCAGGGAGTGGGCGGTCAGGACATGCGGGATGCCGTGCAGCAACGCGCTGATATGCCCGGCCATCCCGGTGTACCAGGTATGGGAGTGCACCACGGTCGCACCGGCCGCGGCGGCGGCCATCCGCAGGTCGGCCGACAGTGTCGACAGTGCCGGGTTGGCGTCGGCGAGCGCGGGATCGGGTTGATGGGCGAACGCGGTGGATCGCGGTGCGCCCATGCAGTGCACGTCGACCTGGCACAGCCGGCGCAACTGAGCCACCAGTTCGGTGACATGCACCCCGGCCCCGCCGTAAACCTCGGGCGGGTACTCCCGCGTCATCATCGCCACCCGCATATCGCTGACCGTAGTGCCGGGGGTGGGCCTGCGCGGCTCTTCGTGGCGAAACTCTGTTTGCGCTAGCCGTGGCAGGCGGGGGTGGTTAGGTTTACACGTATGAGGGAGTTGCCGCATGTGCTTGGCATCGTCCTGGCGGGGGGTGAGGGAAAGCGGCTCTACCCGCTGACGGCAGACCGGGCCAAGCCTGCCGTTCCCTTCGGCGGCGCCTACCGGTTGATCGACTTCGTTCTGTCGAATTTGGTGAATGCGCGCTACCTGCGGATCTGCGTTCTCACGCAGTACAAGTCGCATTCACTGGACCGCCACATCTCCCAGAACTGGCGATTGAGCGGACTCATGGGGGAGTACATCACCCCGGTGCCGGCCCAGCAGCGACTCGGGCCGCGGTGGTACACCGGATCGGCCGACGCCATCTACCAGTCGATGAACCTGATCTATGACGAGGATCCCGACTACATCGTGGTGTTCGGCGCTGACCACGTGTACCGGATGGATCCCGAACAGATGGTGAAGTTCCACATCGAAAGCGGGGCCGGGGCAACGGTTGCCGGTATCCGTGTGCCACGTGCGGAGGCCGGGGCGTTCGGCTGCATCGACGCCGACGAGTCCGGGTGCATCCGAAGTTTCGTCGAGAAGCCCGCCGATCCGCCGGGCACCCCGGACAATCCCGATCAGACGTTCGTATCAATGGGCAACTACATCTTCACCACCAAGGTGCTGATCGACGCCATCCGGGCCGATGCCGATGACGACAGCTCCGACCACGATATGGGCGGCAACATCATTCCGCGGTTGGTGGACGACGGGATGGCCGCGGTCTACGACTTCAACGACAACGAGGTACCGGGCGCGACCGAACGCGACCACGGCTACTGGCGCGATGTCGGCACCCTGGATGCCTTCTACGACGCGCATATGGATCTGGTGTCGGTGCATCCGGTGTTCAACCTCTACAACAAGCGGTGGCCGATCCGCGGGGAGTCGGAGAACCTGGCCCCGGCGAAGTTCGTCAACGGCGGATCCGCCCAGGAGTCGGTGGTGGGCGCCGGCAGCATCATCTCGGCGGCGTCGGTGCGCACCTCGGTGCTGTCAAGCAACGTGGTCGTCGATGACGGGGCCATCGTGGAGGGCAGTGTGCTGATGCCCGGGGTTCGGGTGGGCCGCGGGGCGGTGGTGCGCCGCGCGATCCTGGACAAGAACGTCGTGGTGGGGCCCGGTGAGCAGGTCGGGGTGGACCTGGAGAAGGACCGCGACCGGTTCGCTATCAGTGCCGGCGGCGTGGTCGCCGTCGGCAAGGGGGTCTGGATCTAGGGTCCCGCGCCTCGCCGCGGCTTGCCACTCCTCCCCGCGAGCAGACATGAACTCACACGAATCGGGCACTGTGGATGCGACTTTATGTCTGCTCGTGGGGAGCGGAGGTGTCTGGTCGCGGGGAGCGACGGCTGCGGCGTCGGCGCAGCAGCCATACCGCAGCCCAGACGAGTGCGATCAGCACGATCAGCACCAGGGCGGGGATCAGGATCGCGATGAAGGTCAGGCTGAGGCTGGTGGCATCCTCGATGGTGCTCAGGACCGGTGCCGCGACGCCGGCGGTCGCAACGTTGGCGGCCGGCCGGACCGTCGACTTGGTCAGGCTCACCACCAGCGCGGTCACCACGCCGATGACCACCGGAACCCACTGGCCGGTGCGGGCGAACTCGGCCGGGTCGGCCACGGCCGCGGTCTGCGAGGCGGTGCCGGAGGCGAACACAATGCCGCCCGAGGTGGGACGGACGAAGGTCTGCACGGCGTCGTTGACCGAGTCCAGGGCCGGGATCTTGTCGGCGACGATCTCGATGACCAGCAGCACCGCGACGATCGCGATCACCCACCCGTTGGCCAGCCAGGCCCAGCCGTCCGGCAGGTTCACCAGGCTGGTGTAGCGGTCCAGCAGGCCCATCGACAGCATCGGGATGTAGGCGTTGAGCCCGGCGGCGGTGGCCAGACCGAAACCGGTCATCAGTTCCACGGCGGACCCGTCAGTCGCGGGCCGCGATCAGGATGCCGTCGCCGAGGGGGACCAGGACCGGATTGAGCCGGTCATCCTCGGCGATCATCCGGGCGGCCTCCCGCACGGCGGTCACCTCCGCGTCATGCGCGGCCGGATCGCCGGCCCGGCCGTCGAGTGCGGCATGGTGCAGCACGATCACGCCGCCAGCACGCAACAGCCGTACCCCCTCGCCGACGAAGTGCGGCAGGTCGGCCGGGGCGGCGTCGACGAACACCAGGTCATAGGACTCGTCGGCGAGTCGGGTCAGCACCTCCTGGGCCCGGCCGGCGATGAGTCGGGTCCGCCCGGGGCCGACGCCTGCCTCGGTGAAGGCCTGCTTGGCCAGACGCTGATGCTCGGGCTCGATATCGATCGTGGTGAGGACGCCGTCGTCGCGCATACCGGACAGCAACCAGAGTCCGCTGACTCCGGCGCCGGTGCCCACCTCCACGACCGCTCGGCCGCCGGAAAGTCGGGTCAAAAGGCTCAGCAGGGCGCCGACCGCCGGAGTGACGGCTCCCGCCCCGGCGTCGACGGCACGCTCCCGCGCCGCCGAGACGATCGCATCCTCCGAGATCGACGCCTCAGCGTGGGCGAGGACCCGGTCGGCCCGGCTGCGGGCCGGTTCGTCGGTGATGGACATCCTCAGCAGCGTAGATCAACGGCGGCGGCCTGTGGGCAGGCGCGCCATGCTGCGCGGGAGCGGGTGGTGATGCCGATGGCAGGCGATGAAAGCTAATCTAAGGAAATTGCTCATAAATGACACGGTTATGACGTTTTGCCTTATAGAGGCATGTTAAGGGTTGATTTCTCAGTCAACATTCAGTTTGCTCATAGTGGTCGCACACGCCTCTGGTGAAAGGTAAGGACCATGACGAGCGGCGCCGATGGGACGGGGAATACCCGACAGAGGGATCGTGTTGTGCCCCATGATGCGCCAATCGGTCCGGCGCACGGATATCGGGAGGATCCGACGACCACCATGCTGACGGCCCCAGTGACCATGTCCCATGTCGGGCAGGACGGCGACGCCGACTGGGTGCAGCCATCCGACGACCTGCAGGGCACCGCGGTGTTCGACGCCACCGGTGATCGAGCGGCGATGCCGTCGTGGGACGAGTTGGTGCGCCAGCATGCCGATCGCGTGTACCGGCTGGCCTACCGGCTGTCGGGCAGTCAGCACGACGCCGAGGATCTGACCCAGGAGACCTTCATCCGAGTGTTCCGGTCGGTGCAGAACTACCAGCCCGGCACGTTCGAGGGCTGGCTGCACCGCATCACCACCAACCTGTTCCTAGACATGGTCCGTCGGCGGGCCCGCATCCGCATGGAGGCGCTGCCGGAGGATTACGACCGGGTTCCCTCCGAACAGCCCAATCCCGAGCAGATCTACCACGATGCCCGGCTGGGCCCCGATCTGCAGGCCGCGCTGGACTCGCTGCCGCCGGAATTCCGCGCCGCAGTGGTGCTGTGCGATATCGAGGGTCTGTCCTACGAGGAGATCGGTGCCACCCTCGGTGTCAAACTAGGCACCGTGCGCAGCCGCATCCATCGCGGCCGTCAGGCCCTGCGGGACCACCTCGCCGCCCGATCCGGCAGTGCGCAGGCCGAGGCCGCGTCAGCCTGACCGCGCCGCGAGTGGACCGGTCACGACGTGACGTCCCTGATCGCGCTACATTCGAGTTTGCGGGATGTGCGGAAGGGAGCGTGGGTGATGGTCGATCCGGGTGATGTGTTCCGTCGGGCGTTGTCCCGATTGCCGTCGAGCTTCGCCTCGCAGAGTGATGTGCCGGTGGGTGCCCCGCGTCAGTTCAGCTCCACCGAACACCTCTCCATCGAGGCGGTCGCGGCCTATGTTGACGGCGAACTGCGGATGAAGGCGCATCTGCGGGCCGCCCACCACCTGTCGGTATGCCAACAGTGCGCCGGGGAGGTCGAGTCCCAGAGCCAGGCCCGGGCCGCTCTGCGGGAGTCCCTGCCGGTCAGCATGCCGAGCACCCTGATGGGGTTGCTCACTCAGATTCCCCAGTCCACGCCCACCGAACCTGTGACGCCGCCGGGTCTGGCAGACCCGCTGGCCCGCGACGCGACGCGTGGCCGGCGCAAGCGCCGGTAGGGTGAGGGCATCTGTGTGCAGCAGGCCCTGGGCCGCTGCTGAGCCTTCGGACAAAGGATGACGTGAGCCCCAACAAGGACACCTCCGGCGGCGCGCACCGGTTGGCGCCCAGGCCGGTTTCGAGGCCTCCGGTTGACCCGCAGGCCACCCGCACGTTCGGCCGCCCGCGTGGTGTCGAGGGGTCGTTCGTTGCCGAGGAACTGCGCCCCGCCGCCTTCCGGAACTCCGAGGAGTTCACTCCCGGGACGAAGGCGCCGGATCCCGTGCTCGAGGAGGCCTTCAGCAGGCCCCACCGCGGTGTGGAGTCGCTGCAGCGTCATCCGGCCGACGCCGGGGCACTGGACGGCCAGGTCGGGCCCGAGCAGCCCGCAGATCCATGGCGCGACCCGGCCGCCGGAGTGGCGCTGGGCACCCCCGCACTGGAGAAGGCGGCACCGGTTGTCATCGGGCCGCCGCCCGGCAAGATCGGGGTGCGCGATGTGCTTTTCGGCGGCCGGGTCTCCTACACGGCGCTGGCGGTGCTGGGCATCGTGGCGCTGCTGATCGGCGTTGCCGGCGGCTGGGTCGGCCGGAAGACCGCCGAGGTGGTCGAGGCCTTCACCACCTCCAAGGTGACGTTGTCGACCTCAGACAGCGGAGACGTGCCGGCCGGGCGCTTCGCGCAGGTAGCCGCCTCGGTGGCCGACTCCGTGGTCACTATCGAGACCGAGAGCGACGAGTCCGGTTCGCAGGGTTCAGGGGTGGTGGTCGATGGCCGCGGCTATGTCGTGACCAACAACCACGTCATCTCCGAGGCGGCCGCGAGCCCGAGCAAGTTCAAAATGCGGGTGGTGTTCAACGACGGCAAGGAGGTGCCGGCCAACCTGGTGGGCCGTGACCCCAAGACCGACCTCGCCGTGCTCAAGGTGGACAACGTCGACAACCTCACCGTCGCCCGGTTCGGCGATTCCAACACGCTGCGGGTGGGCGAGGAAGTGGTGGCGGTGGGCGCCCCGCTGGGCCTGCGAAGTACCGTCACGACCGGGATCATCAGCGCCCTGAACCGGCCCGTCCCGCTGTCCGGGGAAGGGTCGGACACCGACACCGTCATCGACGCGGTGCAGACCGACGCTTCGATCAACCACGGCAACTCCGGCGGGCCGCTGATCAACATGAACTCCGAGGTGATCGGAATCAATACGGCCGGGAAGTCGCTGTCCGACAGCGCAAGTGGTCTTGGCTTCGCAATCCCGGTCAACGAGGTCAAACAAACAGTCGAGACCCTCATCAAAGATGGGAAGATCGCCCACCCGACGTTGGGTCTGACCGCCCGGTCGGTGAGCAATGACCTCGCCTTCGGCGCCCAGGTGGCCAATGTGAAGGCGGGCGGGCCGGCCGAGAAGGCCGGCATCAAGGAGAACGATGTCGTGGTGAAGGTCGGTGACCGGGTGGTCGCCGACGCCGACGAGTTCGTCGTCGCGGTCCGCCAACTCCAGATCGGTAAGGATCAGCCGATCGAGGTGATGCGTGAGGGGCGCAAGGTCACCCTGATGGTGAACCCCACCGCGGACAAATGACTTAGGGGCAGCTGACGCCATGTTCGCCAATATCGGTTGGGGCGAGATGCTCCTTCTGGTTCTGGTCGGCCTGGTGGTGCTCGGACCCGAGCGACTGCCCGGTGCGATCCGCTGGACATCCGGCGCCATCCGGCAGGCCCGCGATTATCTCGGCGGCGCGACCAAGGAGCTGCGGGAGGAACTCGGACCAGAATTCGACGATCTCCGGCAGCCGCTGAGCGAACTGCAGAAGTTGCGCGGGATGACGCCGAGGGCGGCGATCACCAAGCACCTGCTCGAGGGCGACGACTCGTTCCTCACCGGCAACTTCGACAGCCCGGCGGCAGGCCAGCAGCAAAGCGACCCGGTCAAACCACAGAGTGCGCCGGCGCCGTCCCAGGCCACCGGCGGGCCCGCGCCGTTCGACACCGACGCCACCTGAGCGGTCCGTCGCCGGGTCAGCGCCCGGCGGGATCCAGACCTAGCGACATCCCAGCCAGCCCGCGCCGGCGGGAGGCCAGCTTGTCGGCGATGCCGCGCAGTTCCCGGCCGGCCGCGGAGTCCGGTGCCGACAGCACCAGGGGCACACCGGAGTCACCCGCCGTCACCAGCGCCGGGTCCAGCGGAACCTGGCCGAGCAGTGGCACATCGGCACCAACCGTCCGGGACAGTCGCTCGGCCACCTGACGGCCGCCGCCCTCGCCGAACACCTGCATGACGGTGCCGTCCGGCATGAGCATCCCGGCCATGTTCTCCACCACACCGACGAGGCGCTGGCGGGTCTGTAGGGCGATCGCCCCGGCGCGCTCGGCCACCTCCGCAGCCGCGCTCTGCGGGGTGGTGACCACCAGGATCTCGGCGCCCGGGAGGAGTTGGGCCACCGAGATGGCGACGTCGCCGGTGCCCGGCGGCAGGTCGAGTAGCAGTACGTCGAGATCGCCCCAGTAGACGTCGGCGAGGAACTGCTGCAGCGCACGGTGCAGCATCGGGCCGCGCCAGACCACCGGGGTGTTGCCCTGGGTGAACTGCGCGATGGAGATGACCTTCACATCGTGCGCGACCGGCGGCAGGATCATCGACTCGACCTGGGTGGGCCGGTCGGAGGTTCCCATCATCCGCGGAACCGAATGGCCATAGATATCGGCGTCGAGAAGGCCGACGGCCAAACCTCGCGCCGCCAGAGCCGCGGCGAGATTGACTGTGACACTGGACTTTCCGACGCCACCCTTGCCGGAGGCCACCGCGTAGACCCGGGTCAGTGAGTCCGGCTGGGCGAACGGGATGACTGGTTCGGCGGCATCGCCGCGCAACTGCTTGCGCAATTCGCTGCGCTGCTCGTCGTTCATCACGTCCAGTTCGACGGTGATCGCGGCGGTCCCCGGTACGTCGGCTACCGCCGCGGTGATCCGTTCGGTGATCTCCGACTTCTTCGGACAGGCAGAGATGGTGAGATAGACCGCGACGTGGGTGGCGCCATCGGGACCGACCTCGACGCTCTTGACCATGTTGAGTTCGGTGATCGGCCGGCGCAGTTCAGGGTCGATGACCTTGGCCAGGGCGGCGCGGACGGCCTTCTCGAGTTCGTTGTTCATCGGTGCCGAGTCTAGGTTGTGCGGCGACGAGTCCCTACGTCAGTGCCACGGTCGCGCGAGCGACGGGGTGGGCGACGATCAGGCAGGCGGGCCGGGCAAAGGGCCCGGCGCCGGAGGCAACACCGGGTCGGAGTCCGCGACGGGGCCGGGAGGAGGCGGCGGGGTCAGCCACGGCGGAGCTGCGGGTGTCGGCACCAGTGGCGCCTCGGCGGAGCCGGGCATACCGGGTAGCGGAGCCTCGGCAGAGCCGGGCATACCGGGCAGTGGGGCGCCGGGCAGTGGGGCACCGGGCAGCGGGGCCGGGGCGCCGGGCATATCGGGTAGCGGTGCAGTAGCCGGGAGCGCCGCGTCGGCCGCAGCAGGGACACCGGGACCGGGCAGCGGTCCCGCACCGGGTAGCGGGGCGGTTCCCGGTGCGGCCACGCCGGGCAACGGGCCTAACGGGGCCAGCAACGGCGTCGTGGACTGCGGAGCCGTCCACGGCATCGGCTGCATCCACGGCATCGGCTGCATCCACGGCGGCAGGTTGTCGGGCACCGGGGCCTGCGAGGGGGCCAATTGCGAGGCCATGCAGATGACCTGGCACCCGTGTTCGGGCAGCACGCTGTCGACCGGACCGGCGGTCGGACCCGGCATCAACTGACTGGCGGCCGTGCTGTTGCCCATCAGCTGGGCGGTCGGGTCGACGGTGTGCAGGTCCGTCATGATGGGGTCCAAGCCCTCTGGGGTGTCCAGGTGCAGGCTGCCGAGGGCCGGGATCGGGCCACTGATGGGCGGTAGATCGATCGGCGCCACGCCCGTGGCGTAGGCGGCGGCCCAGCCCAGCACGTTCTGGGCGTAGGCCATCGAGTTGTTGTAGCGCAGGATCGCGGTCAGCACCTGGGCCTGGTTGCGCAGGTTCAGCCCGCCACTGCACAGGTAGCGGGCGGCGGACAGCGAGGCGTCGAACAGGTTCTGCGGGTCGGCCTTACCGTCGCCGTCGCCGTCGGATGCGTACCGCGACCAGGTTCCGGGCAGGAACTGCATGGGCCCCATGGCTCTGGCATAGACGGCCCGGCCACCTACGTTGCTCTGCACGATGACCTCGTTGCCGGGCAGGCTGCCGTCCAGCACCGGGCCGTAGATCGGGCGGACCGACGTGCCGCGGGAGTCCGTCGCGCCGCCGTTGGCGTGCGAGGACTCGATACGTCCGATACCGGCCAGCAAATTCCAGCTGACACCGCAACCGGGAGCGGTGGCGGCCATCGTCTGCTCGGCCTTGCGGTAGGCGGTCAGCGCCATCGCGGGAATCCGCATACCTCCCGCCGAACTGATCACGGCCGCGGGCGGGGGCGGACCCAGGGTGGTCGCGGCAAAGCGGAAGTCCGCCGGCGGTTTGGCCATCGCCACCACCGTGACACCGTCGGTCTGCATCTGATCGACCGCTGCGAGCGGGGCGGTGTCATCGGCCTTCACCGGCACCCCGACACCGCCGGGGGCAGCGGCCACGGCGCCGGCCAGCACGATCGGGGTCAGCACCGCAATCCCGAACACGGGGGTACCCGACCCCCGGTTGCCTCGGCGCCTTATCCGCACGTGCCCGCCCTCACAGTGGTATCCGACCTTGTGAACCCCGTCACCATACCTAAGGGGGTGCCGCCGGCGAAACGCATTGGCCAGGTTGTCACCCGCCGGCTTTCTTTGCCCGCCGCTCGGAGTCGTCCTTCCTGCGCGGCGTCGACTTGGCCGGTTGCAGCGCCTCCAGACGTTCACGTATCTCGTCGAGCTCCCTTCGCAGGTAGTCCCGGGTCGCGACCTCGCCGACCGCCAGGCGCAGCGCAGCCAGTTCGCGGGCTAGAAATTCGGTGTCGGCCTTGGTCTGCTGGGCGCGCCGGCGGTCCTCCTCCAGGGACACCTTGTCGCGGTTCTCCTGGCGGTTCTGGGCCAGCAGGATCAGCGGCGCGGCATAGGCGGCCTGGGTGGAGAAGGCCAGGTTCAACAGGATGAACGGGTAGGGATCCCAGCGCAGGCTGACCGCGAACAGGTTCACCGTGATCCATACGATGACCAGGATGGTCTGCCACAGCAGGTAGCGGCCGGTGCCCAGGAACCGGGCGATGGACTCGCTGAACTGCCCGATCGCCTCGGGGTCGAAACGCAACGCCGGCCGCCGTGAGGTGAGCGGGGTGTCCAGGCGCTGCCGGGGATCGCTCACGTCGGACCCCCGGCCACCACGTTGGTGCCGGCATCGTCGAAGCTCTCCCGCCAGTCCGGCGGCAGCAGGTGATCGAGTACGTCATCGACGGTCACCGCGCCCAGCAGATGGCCTTCGTCGTCGACGACCGGTCCGCAGACCAGGTTGTAGGCGGCGAAGTAGCGCGTCACCCCACCCAGGGCGGCGTCCGGCTTGAGGCTGGGAAGGTCGCGGTCGACGATGCCGCTGACCAGGTGCGCCGGCGGCTCTCGGAGCAGCGCCTGCAGGTGTACGCAGCCCAGGTAGCGGCCGGTCGGAGTGGCGGTCGGCGGGCGGACCACGAAGACCAGCGAGGCCAGCGCGGGGGTAAGGTCCGGATCGCGCGCGCGGGCCAGGGCCTCGGCCACCGTGGTGTCCGGGGCGAGCACCACCGGGTCCGAGGTCATCAACCCGCCGGCGGTGTCGGGGGAGTGGCTGAGCAGCCGGCGCACCGACTCGGAGTCCTCCGGGGCCATTCGGTCCAACAGCGCCTCGGCTTCGGTCGGGTTCATCACACCCAGCAGGTCGGCGGCGTCGTCGGGATCCATCGCCTCGAGCACGTCTGCGGCACGCTCGGTGTCCAGTTTGCGCAGCAGTTCGCTCTGGTCGTCCTCGGAGAGTTCCTGAAGGACATCGGCCAGGCGTTCGTCGTCGAGTGCGTCGATCACCTCGGTGCGGCGTTTGGCCGGCAGTTCGCGCAGTGCGTCGGCCACCTCGATGGGGCGCCGGCCCTCGAACTGGTGCAGCAGTTGGGCGACTCCCTGCCCGGGCATCGCCAGCCCGGACGGGGTGAGGCCGGCGACGTTCTGCCAGTCCACCACCACAACCGCCGAGCGGCGCCCGAGCTTGCGCTGGCTGCGCACCGCGACCCGGGTGACCATCCAGTCGCGGGTGCGGGTCTGCTCGATGCCCAGGTCGACGACGACCACGTCGAGGCCGGCCAGCTGTTCCTGCTCGGGGTCGTTGACCCGGACCCGGGTGTCGAGGATCTGACCCAGGACCATGACCTCGCCGGGACGCTGGACGAACCGTCGAAGCGAGACGTTGCCGGTGGTGAGGGTCACGGCATCCGGCTCGATCGCGGTGACGCGCAGGATCGGGACGAAAATCCTTCGGCGGGTGAGCAATTCGACGACCAGTCCCAGCACGCGGGGTTGGTGGCGCACGATGCTGATGCTGACCACCACATCGCGGACCCGGCCCAGGGACTCGCCGTCGGGGCCCAGCACCACCATCCCCGCCAGTCGCGCCGCGTATACCCTGTTCACCGACGCCATGACTACAAAGGGTAGGAGTCTGCGCGTGGACTTTCGATATCGACCCCGCCGAACCTGCCTGTCGGTTCCCGGCAGCAATCCGCGGATGATCGAGAAGGCCAAGGGGCTGCCCGCCGACCAGGTGTTCCTCGATCTCGAGGACTCCGTCGCGCCGGATGCCAAGGCCGCGGCCCGGACCCGGGTCGGTGCGGCACTGGCCGGGTCGGGCTGGGCGGGCCAGGTGCGTGGGGTCCGGGTCAACGACTGGACGACGCCGTGGACGCACCTTGACGTGATCGAGGTGGTGGCGGCGGCCGGGGATCACCTCGACGTGGTGGTACTGCCCAAGGTGTCCGATGCGCATCATGTGCACGCTCTGGACCTGTTGCTCACCCAGGTCGAACGCAGCCACGGTCTGCAGACCGGCCGTATCGGCATCGACGCCCAGATCGAAGACGCCACCGGGCTCACCAATATCGACGCGATCGCCGGAGGCCCGCGGATCCGGGCTCTGGTGCTCGGACCGGCCGACCTGATGGCCAGCCTCAACATGCGCACCGGGGTCGTCGGTGAGCAACCCGAGGGCTACGACGTCGGCGACGCCTACCACCACATCCTGATGACCATTCTGATCGCGGCTCGCACGCACGGGGTCGCCGCGATCGACGGGCCCTATCTCAAGGTGCGCGATGTCGAAGCCTTCCGCCGGGTGGCCGGGCGGTCGGCGGCGCTGGGCTACGACGGCAAATGGGTACTGCATCCGGACCAGATCGCCGCCGGCAATGAGATCTTCTCGCCCGGCCAGGACGAGTACGACCACGCCGAACTGGTGCTGGAGGCCTATGGGTGGCACACCTCGGCGGCCGGCGGTGCGCGGGGCGCGGTGATGCTGGGCGAGGAGATGATCGACGAGGCCAGTCGCAAGATGGCCCTGGTCGTGGCCGCCAAGGGGCGCGCCGCCGGGATGGCCCGGATGTCGGTGCCGTTCGCACCGCCCGGCTAGTAAAGCCCGATTTCAGGCGTCAATTCCACGCAGTGTCAGTTCCACGCAGTGTCAGTTCCACGCATAGATCATCCAGATGATGCTGATCAGCAGCGAGGCCACGCCGATGACGATGCCGGCAACGGCCAGGCCGTAGCCGCCCTCCCGGGAGCGCTTGATCTGGTTGAGCGCGACCGCGCCCAGCACGATCCCGACGATCGACCCGATGCCGCAGAGCAGACCGAGCACCGAGGCGACGACCGACCCGATCGCCAGTTTGTTGGTCCTGCTAGGCGGGGCCGCCGGATAGCCCGGCGGATAGGCATAGCCGCCGGAATACGGTGCGCCGTACTCCGGGGGCATCGAATACCCCGGCGTCGGGGGCGGATAGCCGCCGTATTGCTGGTTGAAATCAGTGGGATAACCGGCCGGTGGCGGGAAGGTCGGCCCGGGCTGCACGGGCGGCGGAAAACCGCCTGGCTGCTGATAGTCCGGGTAGTGCGGGGCCGGAGGGATGTCGTATCCGTAGGCCGGAGATTGTTCGATGGGCGGAGCCTCATGGCCGCCCGCCGGTGGCTGCTGGCCTTGGTTCTGCGGCTTTTCCCCGGGGTCACCGCTGGCAGCTGTCATGTTGATCAACCTAGCGTATGTAATACCGTATGCCGGTGGCTTATTTCGATGACGAAGCCGATCGACAGAGGGGAACACAGCAACCATGACCAGTCCTTTTCCGCCCGCGCAGAACCCGGGTGGGGTTCCCGGCGGCATGGCGGGCTCGTCGCGCCGGGGCCCGATGGGCCTGCCGACGCCGCCGAAAGGCTGGCCGGTCGGCTCCTATCCCACCTATGCCGAGGCACAGAAGGCTGTTGACCATTTGTCCGACAACCAGTTTCCGGTGCAGCAGGTCACCATCGTCGGGGTCGACCTGATGCAGGTGGAGCGTGTCACCGGCCGGCTCAACTGGCCCAAGGTGCTCGGCGGCGGCATCCTCACCGGCGCCTGGCTGGGTGTGTTCATCGGCCTGGTGCTGGGATTCTTCAGCCCCAACCCGGCGCAGTCGCTGCTGGTCGGTGTGCTCGCCGGCGTGGTCTTCGGCCTGATCACCTCCGCGATCCCGTATGCGTTGTCCAAGGGGACCAGGGATTTCAGCTCCACCATGCAGTTGGTGGCCGGCCGCTACGACGTGCTGTGCGACCCGCAGAACGCTGAGCGGGCGCGGGACATGCTGTCGAGGCTGACGCTGTAACGAATCTCTGCGCGAGCAGACGCAAACTCGCGCGTTTCGGCCCCGATTCGTGCGACTTCGCGTGTGCTCGCGAGGGGTGTCCGGCGGCGGGCTAAGGTACGCCTCGTGGCGATAGCGGCGCAGGCACGTCGGATCGGCGCAGCCGTTGTGGCCGCGGTGACCGCCGCGTCGGCTGTCTCGGCATGCGGATCCGGCCCCGACGACTCGACGGTGAGCCTCTACACCCCGGCCAGCGAGACCGCGACCTTCACCGCGGTAGCCAATCGCTGCAACGAACAACTGGGTGGGAAGTTCCGCATCCAGCAGTTCAGCCTGCCCAAGGGTGCCGACGACCAGCGACTTCAACTGGCCCGCCGGATCACCGGCAACGACCGCACTCTCGACATCATGGCCCTCGACGTGGTGTGGACCGCGGAGTTCGCAGAAGCCGGCTGGGCGCTGCCGCTGTCCGACGACCCGGCCGGACTGGCCGAGGCCGACGCCACCACCGACACCCTGCCCGGTCCGGTCGAGACCGCAACGTGGCAGGGCAAGCTGTACGCAGCCCCGGTGACCACCAACACCCAGATGCTCTGGTACCGGCCGGATCTGGTCTCACCGCCACCCGCTACCTGGGATCAGATGCTGGCCGATGCCGCCCGGCTGCACGCCGAGGGTGGCCCCAGTTGGATCGCGGTGCAGGCCAAGCAATACGAGGGTCTGGTCGTCTGGTTCAACACCCTGCTGGAGAGCGCGGGCGGGCGGGTGCTGTCCGAGGACGGTAAGACCGTCACCCTGACCGACACCCCGGAGCATCGGGCCGCCACCGTCAAGGCCCTGGAGATCATCAAGGCCGTCGCCACCGCGCCGGGCTCGGACCCGTCGGTCACCCAGACCGACGAGGGCACCGCCCGACTGGCCCTCGAACAGGGCAATGCCGCGCTGGAGGTGAACTGGCCGTTCGTGTTCGCCTCCATGCTGGAGAACTCGGTCAAGGGTGGGGTGCCGTTTCTGCCGCTGGACCAAATACCGGAACTGGCGGGCAGCATCAACGACGCCGGCACCTTCTCGCCCACCGACGAGCAGTTCCAGATCGCCTTCGACGCCAGCCGTCGGGTCTTCGGGTTTGCGCCGTACCCCGGTGTGATCCCGGGACAGCAGGCCAGGGTCACCCTCGGCGGGCTCAACCTGGCTGTCGCCTCCACCACCCGCAAACCCGCGCAGGCCTTCGAGGCGGTGCGCTGCATCCGCAGCGAGACCAACCAGCGCTACACCTCGATCGAGGGGGGGCTGCCGGCGGTGCGCGCGTCGCTGTACGACGACCCCGAGTTCCAGAGGAAGTACCCGCAGTACGCGATCATCCGTGACCAGCTGACCACCGCCGCGGTGCGCCCGGCGACGCCGAACTATCAGGCGATGTCGACGCGGATCTCAGCCACCCTGGCGCCTATCACCTCGATCGACCCGGAGCGGACCGCCGACGAGTTGGCCGATCAGGTGCAGAAGGCGATCGATGGCAAGGGGTTGATCCCGTGACGGCTCCGACCGTGCTGACCAGTGATCGCCGGTCGCAGCGTCGGCTGGCCTACTGGCTGATCGCACCGGCGGTCGTCCTCATGCTGGCGGTGACCGGCTACCCGATCCTCTACGCCTTCTGGCTGAGCCTGCACCGCTACAACCTGGCCAGCCCGGCCGACACGGCGTTCATCGGCCTCGCCAACTACCAGACCATCCTCACCGACAAGTACTGGTGGACAGCGTTTTTCGTCACCTTGGCGATCACCGTCATCTCAGTGGCGATCGAGTTCGTCCTCGGACTGGCGCTGGCACTGGTCATGCACCGCACCATCTTCGCCCGCGGCGCGGTGCGCACCGCGATCCTGATCCCGTACGGAATCGTCACCGTCGCGGCGTCTTACAGCTGGTACTACGCCTGGACACCCGGCACCGGCTACCTGGCCAACCTGCTGCCCGACGGCAGCGCGCCACTGACCCAACAGATTCCGTCACTGGCTGTGATCATCCTCGCCGAGGTGTGGAAGACCACGCCGTTCATGGCACTGCTGCTGCTGGCCGGCCTGGCGCTGGTGCCTGACGATCTACTCAAGGCCGCCGAGGTGGACGGCGCCGGGGCGTGGACCCGGCTGGTCCGGATCACCCTGCCGCTGCTGAAGCCGGCCATCTTGGTCGCACTGCTGTTCCGCACGCTCGACGCCTTCCGGATCTTCGACAACATCTATGTGCTGACCGGTGGCTCCAATGACACCGGTTCGGTGTCGATCCTGGGGTACGACAACCTGTTCAAGGCCTTCAACCTCGGTCTGGGCTCGGCGATCAGCGTGCTGGTCTTCGCCTCGGTCGCCGTGATCGCCTTCGTCTACATCAAGCTGTTCGGTGCCGCCGCGCCCGGATCCGATAGCGAGGTGCGCTGAGATGACCCGTCGCACCCTCGGCTGGACCGTGATCAACACCGTGGTGCTCATCTACGCGCTGCTGCCGGTGTTGTGGATCCTGAGCCTGTCGCTCAAACCGACCTCGACGGTCAAGGACGGCAAGCTGATCCCCTCGGAGATCACCTTCGACAACTACAAGGGCATCTTCACCGGTGACGTGTTCTCCTCGGCCTTGATCAACTCGATCGGCATCGGCCTGATCACCACGGTGATCGCGGTGGTGATCGGCGGGATGGCGGCCTACGCCGTCGCGCGGTTGGAGTTCGCCGGCAAGAAGGTTCTCATCGGGGCGGCCCTGCTGATCGCGATGTTCCCGCAGATCTCGCTGGTGACCCCGCTGTTCAACATCGAACGCCGGATCGGGCTGTTCGACACCTGGCCCGGTTTGATCATCCCCTACATCACCTTCGCGCTGCCGTTGGCGATCTACACGCTCTCGGCATTCTTCCGGGAGATCCCGTGGGATCTGGAGAAGGCCGCCAAGATGGACGGCGCCACCCCGGGTCAGGCCTTTCGCCGGGTGATCGCGCCACTGGCCGCACCCGGTATCGTCACCGCCGCGATCCTGGTGTTCATCTTCGCCTGGAACGACCTGCTGCTGGCGCTGTCGCTGACCGCCACCAAGGCGGCCATCACCGCACCGGTAGCGATCGCGAACTTCACCGGCAGTTCGCAGTTCGAGGAGCCGACCGGGTCGATCGCCGCCGGCGCGATGGTGATCACCATCCCGATCATCGTGTTCGTTCTCATCTTCCAACGACGGATCGTCGCCGGGTTGACCTCCGGCGCGGTGAAGGGTTAGGCGGAGCTTCTCTATGGCCGAAATCGTTCTGGACCATGTCAGCAAGCGTTACCCCGACGGCGCCACACCGGTGAAGGATCTCAGTCTCACTATCGGCGACGGCGAGTTCGTCATCCTGGTGGGGCCGTCGGGTTGCGGAAAGTCCACCACCTTGAACATGATCGCCGGACTGGAGGAGATCACCGACGGCGAACTGCGGATCGGCGGTCAGCGGGTCAACGAGAAGGCCCCACGCGACCGGGACATCGCGATGGTCTTCCAGTCCTATGCCCTCTACCCGCATATGACGGTCCGGCAGAACATCGCTTTCCCGTTGACTTTGGCCAAGCTGAGCAAGGCCGAGATCGAGGCGAAGGTCGTCGAGACCGCCAAGGTGCTGGATCTGACCGACCTGCTGGACCGCAAGCCCTCGCAGCTGTCCGGCGGTCAGCGCCAGCGGGTGGCGATGGGCCGGGCGATCGTCCGCAAGCCCAAGGCGTTCCTGATGGACGAACCGCTGAGCAACCTCGACGCCAAACTGCGGGTGCAGATGCGCGGCGAGATCGCCCGATTGCAGAACCGGCTGGGCACCACCACCGTCTACGTCACCCACGACCAGACCGAGGCGATGACCCTCGGCGATCGCGTGGTGGTGCTGCGGGCCGGCGAAGCCCAGCAGATCGGCACCCCCGACGAGTTGTACAACCATCCGGTGAACCTGTTCGTGGCCGGGTTCATCGGTTCCCCGGCGATGAATTTCTTCCCTGCTGCGGTGACCGAGGGCGGATTGCGTATGCCGTTCGGGACGGTGACCCTCGGTGACACCGCGCGAAACGCTCTGGCTCGCCACGCCCGGCCCGCCAACGTCATCGTCGGGGTGCGGCCGGAGAATTTCGAGGACGCCGCCCTGATCGACGCCCATGAGCGGGCCCGCTCGCTGACCTTCGGGGTCCGGGCTGATCTGGTCGAGTCGCTCGGCGCCGACAAGTACGTGTACTTCTCCACCGGTGGGGCAGGGGCCCGGTCTGCTCAGCTGGCCGAGCTCGCCGCCGAGTCCGGCGCCGGCGAGAACCGTTATGTGGCAAGGGTGTCCGCGGAGTCGTCGGCGGTGACCGGTCAGACCGTCGAACTGGCGCTGGACACCACCAAACTGCATGTGTTCGACGGCGACACCGGAGTGAACCTCACCGCGTGAGCGATCCGCTGGCACGACTGCGCGATCACCTGCGGGTCCATTTCGCCGGTCTGGGAATCGACGCCGAACCCGATGTCGCCAGCGTCACCTTCCTCGGGGTGGAGCGTATCGACGTGCTGCGGTTCGGCCCCGACCCCCGGCCCGGATTCGACGATGTCTTCCATCACGTATCGGTGGGCTGCTCGCGGCATCCGATGACCGATGCGGCCGCGGCCGTGTCGGATCCGCTGCGCGGTCCGCGGGCCGAGATCGTGCTGAGCCTGCGTTCCGGCACACCGGTCACCGGCCTGGCCCGCAGCCTGGCCGTGGTCGCCGCAACCCCGGCCGTCGACGGGGTGGTGCTCTCGCCCGATGCACTGGTCGACCTGTCCGGGCCGCTGTGGACCGGTGCCCCGTTCACCGCTGTGCTGCTTGGGGATTCGGATATTCCCGAGCTGCCGCTGGATCCGCCGGCCGATCCGGTGACGTTCCTGTCGGCGGTGCCGATCACCCAGACCGAAGGTGCCTGGGTGCGGCTCAAGGGTGCACAGGCGATGCGGCAGGCCTGGGCGGACGACGGGGTGGACGTGCTGGATCCGAGGCGGCCGGCGGCGCGGCCGGTCTGATGCCCCGGATCGGCGCTGTGTGACTCTGGCATCTCAGTCCGACGACGCAGCGGTGCGCAACTCCGTGAAGGAGTCGTCGATAGCCTCGGCCAGTCCCGCGACACCGGGCACGGCGTTCGGGTCGGTGCACAGGCCGATCCCAATGTCGGTGCCGCAGGAGATGGCAGAGATACGCAGGGCGTGATGGGCGCCCGGCTCAGAGGAGGAGAACAGCTCAAGTACGCGCCGGGTGCCGACACCTATCGTGTTTCTGGGACCGGGAACGTTGGAGATCGCGAGGGCGAACTCGCGTGCGCTGTCTGCGAGGTGCTGGAGTGCGCTGCCGATCGGTTTGTAACGCCCGAGGGCGTGGAAGAGGTCGTAGAGCACGGCCGGGTCGCCATGGGCCTTGCGGGTGCGGGTCTCGGTGCTGATCAGATCCAGCCGCACCAGTGGATCCGCCTCGGCGAGTGGCAGATCGACATTCATGAACGAGTCCTGGTTTGCCGAGGCTGCCCCGCCGTGTTCACGATGATGAAGGCTTACCGGCACCTGGGCGCGCAGGTGCCGCTTGCGTGAGTCGTCCGCCGGCAGCCACGTGCGAAGCCCGCCCGCGATGATCGCGAGGAGGACATCGTTGACGGTTGCGGGATTCGGCCGCGACTTTCCGATCGCCTTCATCTCCGCCAGCGGCACGGCGGTGAAGGCCAGTTCGCGCGCGGCGGAGATCGGCAGGTCGAACGGTGAGGGCGAACCGGGCCCTCCGAGTTCGCGAAAGGCCGCACCGGGCAATCGGCGCACCTCGGCCGGCAGCGACAGGGCAACTGAACCGGGGGGTGCGGGGTTCTGCGGGGGCCCATCCGGTTGGACGTCGAGGAGCACCTCGCTGAGGAATTCCACACCCGCAATGCCGTCGGCCATCGCATGGTGGATGCGGGCGGCGATTGCCTCACGGCCGTCGGCCAGCGGCCCGATCACGTCGAAAGTCCACAGCGGCCGGCTTCTGTCGAGGTGTTCGGACATCAGTCCGCCGACGATCCGCCACAGATCCGGTCCGGAAATACCGTCCGAATCCGGGACGCGCCGGATGTGCTCACGGATGTCGAATCCAGTCGACTCGACCCAGCGGGGAACCGTTGAGGAGGTGTCGACGAGTTGGGTGGCCCGCGGCTGCGCCGAAAGTCGTTGCGCCACCGTGCTTCGCAGGGCTTCCAGATCCAGCGGCTGGGCGCCTGGCGCCAGGATGAGCAACTTCAGGGTGTGTCCGGTGACAGCAGTCGATTCCAGGCCGAGTATGCGGGCATCGTCGGCGGACAGCTCAGCTGGGTCCTGGGTCGCCACCAGAGAAGTCTAGAGGCGGGCGGAGTCGGTGGTTTCGGCTGCGAACGTCTACGCCGAATCAGCAGGCTCGGCAGAGGGCACAACGTTCAGCGTGAAGTCCTCCGAGTAGGCCAGACCTACTTGGTCGGTGGCGGTGATGGTCACCAGCACGGTTGGCTCCGCTGAGTGGCTGAGCGCTTCAGTCGCTTTCAACTTCAAGACGCCGTCGACGATTTCGAATCGGGAGTCCGACACGCTGAGGGTCAGTACATCTGTGGGGTCAGGATCGTGCGCAGTGACCAGACCGACGTAGGCGCCGGGGGTGGATTCGGCGACGTCGGCGGCATTCAGGATTTCCGCCTGAACGGCCGCAGTCGCCGAACCGGTCGTCAGCGCCGTGACGTATGTGAAGTTCGCGGTGGCGCCGGGCGCCATCTCTCCGGCCTCGAAGATGATTCCGATCGCTTGGTCTGCGGTTCGGCTGTAGCCCGTTTCCTGATTTGACGTCACGTAGTCATAGGGGTTGGAGTTGGAGAACCCTCCGGTGTAGACCAGCCCCCTTGAATCGCTGGTGAAGTAGAAGATCGACGAGGTATTTCCGCTCAAGGTGTCGTAGCTGTCGCCGGGGCTACTCATGGCGGTGACGAGGGCGTATCCATCGGTGGCGACTTGGCCCTCGATTGTGTTGATGGTCGTGTAGCTGCCACCTTGGTACACGGTGTTGTCCGGGTCGAACGAGCGCATGAACAGGACATTGTTGAGTGTGTTGTCGCTGACATTTGTCAGCGTCACCGTTGTTTCGAAGTAGCTGTCGTCGACTCCGAAGGAGTGAACCTGGGCGACCTGGAGTGCATCTTGCACCGTGGCAGTGAAGGTGCCGCCGACGGTGTCGCCGGAGGAAGAGTCGATCAGCGAGACACCCGACAACGTAGTCGCAGTGCCAGCGTCGCCGCCAAGTGCGCTGAATCCGCCGTACTGGGTGTCATCGAAGCCGACTGACCAGCGCTCTTCCGGTGAGCCCGGGAGGAAGAAGTCGATGCGTAGATCGGTCCCGTTCCCGAAACCGTCGGCGTCATTGCTCAGACCGACCCTGGGCGATCTGCCTGTGCCATAGAAGCCGGCTGGCGCCGATCCGGAGGTACCGAACGAGCCGACGGCGCTTACTCCGAGTTCGATGTAGTTGCCGCCCAGGAACAGCTCGCCGCCCGTCACGACGTCACGTCCGCCGGCGGGGCTCGAAGGACTCGCGAGGCTCAATGATTCTACGAGGGCACTGCTGGCCGTGTACGCGGTGCTGATCTCGGTGAGGGACAAAGCATCTGGGGGATTGTAGGGCGCGATGATAACCGTCACGGGAACGTCGATTGCCCCTCCGTGGCCGTCGTAGATCGTGACACTGAAGGTGTCTGACGTGTCTGACTCCGGGGCACCGGCCGCGGTGGCGGCGATTCGGGCCTCAGAGGTTGGCGTGTAGGCGAGAGTGCCATCGGGATTGAGCACGATACTGCCGCGGGCTGTGGAGTCCGGCCCGTAGTACGTCAGAGGGTCGCCGTCAGGGTCGCTGCCGAGCACCGTTCCGAGAACTGTTCCGTCAGTGGTGTCCGGCGCTCCCACTGCAACGGTGCCGGTGGGTCCGTCGTTTGCGCCGAGGATCGCGACGGTGACAGGCACAGTCAGGGAGCCGCCGTAGCCGTCGGTGATCGCCACGGTGAAGGTGTCATTGGTCAGTTCCGGGCCGGCTCCGTCGGCGGCGGCGTTGTGGCGCGCTTCGGCGCTGGGGGTGTAGGTGAAGGTGCCATCGGGATCGAGCACCAGGCTGCCGCGAACGGTAGTGGACAGGCCGGTGTAGGTCAGGGTGTCGCCGTCGTCGTCAGCCCCGATTACTGCGCCGGCGATCGCCCCGGTGCTGGAGTCGGGCTCGCCGATGTCCGTGGTGGCGGTCGGTTCGTTGTTGTCGGCGGTGATCGGCACGCTGAGCACCACGGTGACGTTCCCGCCATGGCCGTCGGTGACAGTCACGCTGAAGGTGTCGCTGCTGGGCGGGGGTGCGCCGAAGGAGAAGGAGCCAGCGCCGTTGGAGTAGAAGGATTGGGGCAGCCCGAGTGGCTGGTTCGCCGCATAGGTAGTGACCATGAGGGTGACCACTTGGCCGGCGGTGAGGTTGGCGCTGACCTGGGGGCAGTAACTGGTGCTTCCGCAGCCGCTGGGCCCTTCGACGGTGGCACCGACCGCAGCATGCGCGGCGATCGCGGTGTCGTCGTTGAGATCGATGGCGCCGAGGCCGGGTGCGGCGGGGTTGAATTCCCCTGTGTAGAGCACCATCACGGTGTCCACGGGTGCGCTGGTCTGGCCGAAGACGTAGGTCTGGGTTTCGGTGGCGGTGAAGAAGGTGGCGACGTAGTTGCGGACGGCCGATCCGGGCTGGCTGAGTTGGCTGACGTCGTACAGGCCGCCGGTGGCACCGGAGGTGAAGGTGCCGAGGGTGACCGCGGCGGGGTCGCTGAGAGTGATGGTCTGCAGGCCGCCGCCGCTGACTGCCTCGTCGGTGGCGTCTTCAGCCAGGGCGTGGCGGGCCGCCGGGTCGGGTGTGTAGACGAACTCGCCGGTGACCGGGTCGACGGTGACGGTGCCGTTGGCCGGCCCAGAGGCGAGTGCGTAGGTCAGCGTGTCGCTATCGGTGTCGCTGCCGGTGACTGTGCCGGCGACCTGGCCATTGGCGGCGTCGACCTCGCCGATCACGGAACTGGCCGTGGGAGCGGTGTTGGTCCCGGTAATCGCAACCGCGACCTCAATGAGGGTGGTTCCGCCGTGGCCGTCGGTGACGGAGAGGGTGAAGGTGTCGGCGCGGTCGGCGTCGGTGGCGGTGTCGGAGGCGGCGTTGTGCCGAGCCTCGGGATCGGGGGTGTAGGTGAAGGCACCGGTGATCACGTCGAGGGTGACGGTGCCGTTGGCCGGACCTGAGGCGAGTGCGTAGGTGAGGGTGTCATTGTCGGTGTCGCTGCCGGTGACTGTGCCGTCGATGGCGCCGTCACCATCGGGGTCTCCGGTGGCGGCGGTCGCGGTGGGCGTTTCGTTGGCAGGATCGACCGCGATAGTGACGTTGACCAGTGTGGTTCCGCCGTGGCCGTCGGTGACCGTGACGGTGAAGGTGTCGGTGCGGTCGGCGTCGGTGGCGGTGTCAGAGGCGGCGTTGTGGCGGGCTGTCGTGTCGGGGGTGTAGGTGAACTCGCCGGTGATCGGGTCGAGGGTGATGGTGCCGTTGGCCGGACCTGAGGCGAGTGCGTAGCTGAGGGTGTCGCCGTCGGCGTCGGTGGCGCCGGCCGAACCGGTTACGGCTCCGTCGGCCGGGTTCGCTGGCCCGGTGCTGGGGGTGGCTGTGGGCGTTTCGTTGGCAGGATCGACCGCGATAGTGACGTTGACCAGTGTGGTTCCGCCGTGGCCGTCGGTGACGGCGAGGGTGAAGGTGTCGGTGCGGTCGGCGTCGGTGGCGGTGTCAGAGGCGGCGTTGTGGCGGGCTGTCGTGTCGGGGGTGTAGGTGAACTCGCCGGTGGTTTCGTCGAGGGTGACGGTGCCGTTGGCCGGACCTGAGGCGACTGCGTAGGTGAGGGTGTCATTGTCGGTGTCGCTGCCGGTGACTGTGCCGTCGATGGCGCCGTCACCATCGGGGTCTCCGGTGGTGGCGGTCGCGTCGGGAGCGGTGTTGGTTTCGGTGACGTCGACGGCGACCTCGATGAGGGTGGTTCCGCCGTGGCCGTCGGTGACGGCGAGGGTGAAGGTGTCGGTGCGGTCGGCGTCGGTGGCGGTGTCGGAGGCGGCGTCATGCCGCGCCTGGGGGTCGGGGGTGTAGGTGAAGGCGCCGGTGATCGGGTCGAGGGTGACGGTTCCCTTGGCGGGTCCGTCGGCGATCGCGAAGCTCGGGGTGTCCCCGTCCGCGTCGGTGACGTCGATGGTGCCGTCGATGGCGCCGTCACCATCGGGGTCTCCGGTGGTGGCGGTCGCGACAGGTGCGGTGTTGGTTTCGGTGACGTCGACGGCGACCTGGATGAGGGTGGTTCCGCCGTGGCCGTCGGTGACGGCGAGGGTGAAGGTGTCGGCGCGGTCGGCGTCTGTGGCGGTGTCGGAGGCGGCGTTGTGGCGGGCCTCGGGGTCGGGGGTGTAGGTGAACGCACCGGTGGTTGGGTTGAGGGTGACGGTTCCCTTGGCGGGTCCGTCGGCGATCGCGAAACTCGGGGTGTCCCCGTCGGCGTCGGTGACGTCGATCAGGCCGGCGATGGCGCCGCTGGTGTCCGGGTCTCCGGTGGTGGCGGTCGCGTCGGGAGCGGTGTTGGTGTCGGTGACCTCGACGGCAACCTCGATGAGGGTGGTTCCGCCGTGGCCGTCGGTGACGGCGAGGGTGAAGGTGTCGGTGCGGTCGGCGTCGGTGGCGGTGTCGGCGGCGGCGTTGTGCCGGGCCTGGGGGTCGGGGGTGTAGGTGAAGGCGCCGGTGATCGGGTCGAGGGTGACGGTGCCGTTGGCCGGACCTGAGGCCAGTGCGTAGCTGAGGGTGTCCCCGTCGGTGTCGCTGCCGGTGACTGTGCCGTTGATGGCGCCGTCACCATCGGGGTCTCCGGTGGTGGCGGTCGCGTCAGGTGCGGTGTTGGCTTCGGAGACGTCGACGGTGACCTCGACGAGCGAGACGCCGCCGAGCCCGTCGTAGAGCGCGAGGGTGAAGCTGTCGGCGCGGTCGGCGTCGGTGGCGGTGTCGGCGGCGGCGTTGTGGCGGGCCGTCGGGTCGGGGGTGTAGGTGAAGGTGCCGTCGTCGTTGAGCACGACGGTGCCCTTGCCGGGCGGGGTGATGATGCTGGCGGTTTCACCGTCGACGGTGACGGCGATCGTTCCGTCCGAACCGGGTTCACCGAGTTCCACAGCGTCAGAGGGGGCTGCGACGTATTCGCTCCCGTCAGCGCCGGGGGTGGCCTCACCGGTAGTGCTGCTGGCGGGGCCGCCGAGTCCGTTGGTGCCCTCGGAGAGCAGACCGAGACCACCGCCGCCCCCGCCGCCGCCGACCGCATCGCCGTTGCGGCCGAACGCGCTCCCGCCGTCGCCGCCGGTACCGCCGGTGTCCCAGCTGGTTCCGCCGACTCCACCGACACCGCCGGTTGCATCGCCGTCAATGGCATCGGCATCGCCGCCGGTGCCGCCGGTGCCTCCGGTGGCATCGCCGAACCCGCCGGCTCCGCCGGCGCCTCCGGTGGCGTCGCCTTCGGCAGAGTCGGCCAGCCCACCGTCGCCGCCGCCGCCGCCGATCTGTGCGCCGGTGCCGCCGTCGCCACCGCCGCCGCCGGTCGCGGAGCCGCTCTGGGTGGTGGCTCTACCACCGTTGCCGCCCAGGCCGCCGACCCCGTCGCTGCTGTGGCCGCCGCGGCCGCCAGCTCCGCCGATGGCGATGCCGTCCGGCGACGCGGCGTTGCCGCCATTGCCACCGGTGCCGCCGGTGTCGGGATCGCCTGCGCCAGCACCGCCGTCGCCACCAAGAGCGGTGGCGCCACCGGTGGCGTAGGCGTCGCCACCGTTTCCGGCCATGCCGTTCCCGCCGGCGGCCGCGCCGCGGCTACCCGCCGCTCCGCCGTTACCGCCCACGGCCACGCTGTCCGTGCCGTCGGCGATGCCGGTGCCGCCCTCGCCGCCGTTACCACCGCCTCCGTAGCTTCCGCCGGCCCCGCCGGCACCGCCGTTGCCGCCGTTGCCGATAGTCGGGCTGAAGCCGTTGCCGCCGTTGCCGCCGTTGCCGCTGAGTGACGGCGCCTTCCCGTCCAGGCCATCGTTGCCAGCATCGAATGCGACGCTGGCAGCGTTTAGCCGAGCTGTTCCGAGAACCATTCCATCAGCGCCACCGCGGCCCCCGAGGCCGGCGACTGTGCCCGGATCGCCTCCTTGGCCGCCGTTACCGCCATCGGGGTTGGTCTGATCCCCGTCAGCCCCGTTTCCGCCGAGGCCCGCCAAGCCGGCGTCGCCGCCGTCGCCGCCGGTCCCGCCGACACCGCGGGTGCCGTTCGTGGTGGCACCTCCGTCACCACCGAGGCCGCCGTTGCCGCCGGCGGCGCCGGTGCCGCCGTTGCCTCCGTCGCCGCCGCCAACGGCGCCGTCGCCGGCGTCGCCGCCGGTGCCGCCGTGGCCGCCGTGGCCGCCGTCGCCGCCCGTGCCGCCGTTGCCGGCCAGGCTGCCGCCTGCTCCGCCGTTGCCGCCGTTGCCGCCGACACCACCCGCGGTGCCATCGCTTCCATCGGTGCCATCAGCACCGGGCAGGGTGCCGTCGACACCACCGACACCACCGACACCGTCGCGGGCGTCGCCGCCGCGCCCACCGTTGCCGCCGTTTCCGATCGAACCGCCCTGACCGCCGTCGCCGCCGTGTCCGCCGTCCCCGCCGGGGGTGACCGCGCTCCAGCCTGCCCCGCCGTCACCGCCATTGCCGGCCGGCCCGTTGAATGCCGTGCCATCGGCGCCGGACGGAGCGGATGGCCCATCGAGGGTCTCGCCAGCCGGTACGGAGGAGCCCTGGGAGTCGGGGTGGGCATTGGCCTGGCTGTAGCCTGGGTATTCAAGCCTCCGGTACCACAGGTCTGCCGTGGTTTCGGAGGCTGCGACCCCTCCGGCTCCGCCCACTCCGGCGCTGCCCGCATCGCCACCGGCACCACCATTTCCGCCGTCGGGATTGAGCGCATCACCGTCGGCGCCGCGGCCGCCGTCGCCGGGTGTTCCGGCATCGCCTCCGGCGCCTCCGGCGCCTCCGGAGCCGGCGGCGTCCTGTTGCTCGAAGAAGAACAGGAACCGACCTGCGCCGGCGGCGCCGCCGTTGCCGCCCACACCGCCGTTTCCACCGTTTCCGGCGGAGCCTCCGGCGCCGCCGTCTGCCCCGGTGGTGTCGGCGTCAAGGCCGCCAACCCCGTCGCCCCCGACACCCCCGGCGCCGCCGACTCCGCCGCTGCCGCCTGCTCCGCCGCTGCCGAAGACCCAGCTGCCCTCGCCGCCTGCTCCGCCGTTTCCGCCGGCCCCGCCATTGCCGGCGTCGGCTCCGTCAGCGCCAGCGGTCAGGCCACTGGCACCGGCGGTGCCCGCCGCGCCGGCTCCGCCGGTACCCCCGGAACCGCCCTTGCCGATGACAGCGAGCAGACCAGTGCTACCGCCGTTGCCACCGGTGCCGCCGATCTGCTCGACGCTGACCGCGGCACCGCCGACGCCGCCGGCCCCGCCGTCGCCGACCCACATACCGCCGCGCCCGCCGTTGCCGCCATTGCCTCCTCCGGCCCCGCCTGCGCCGCCCTTGCCGCCGTTGCCCCAAACCGCCAGGAAGTGGGCGTCGCCGCCGTTTCCGCCGACTGCGCCTTCTGCGCCGGCCCCACCGGTACCGCCGCTGCCGAGGACCATTCCGCCGATACCGCCGGTGCCGCCCTTGCCGCCGTTGACATTCGCGACGCCCGCACCGCCCTTGCCGCCGTTACCGAACCAGGCCGCCGCGCCGCCGTTGCCGCCGTTCCATCCGCTTCCGCCGTTGCCGATGAGACCGCTGTTCCCGCCTGTGCAGGCAACGCCCGCGCTGCAGCTGGTGGCATCCCAGCTGTAGCCGTTGCCGATCAGAATCCCGGCGTTGGGGTTGTCGGCGGTGCCGTTGCCGATGAAGAACCGGACCAGGGACTCAAGCGGGTTCAATTGCCCCGAGCCCGCCGAGGCAACCGGGGTCGCGGAGGCCGCCGCAGAGAGGACGGGCTCGGACGTCGTGCTCGCGGCTGCGGATGCAACCGGGTCGATTGGCTCACCGTTGGTGAGGTCGGCTTCTTTTTTCTGGCCTGCCTTCACCGTGAGGTCGCGGCGCGAGAACGCAGCTACCGTCCACGCAAGGCTGGCCGCCAAAGGGGTGTCGCCGGGGGTGTCACCCGATGCCGACTGTGTGATGCCCAACCACGCCAGCGCCCCGCTGGGAGACGCCTGGACGGGGCGGGGGGACGACATGATCGGGGCTGGGGTCGATGCAGCGGCTGACACCGCGGGCACGGCGGCTGACACCGCGGGCGCAGCGGCGGTGGTCGCCGGAATCGGGGCCGGAGCCGACGTCGACACGACCGCGACAGCCGGCGAACTACCAGTCGCGGCGCCGGAGACGGCCGGGGACGGTCGAACCGACACCGTCGCGGGTGCGGCGGCACTGGACTCCGGCGCGATGGCGTTGCCAGACCTGGCCACAACCGCAGAGTTGGTGTCACCCGCGGCAGGAAGGTTGCGGGTGGCGTCGTCGGCCTGGGGGCCGGTTCGAACAGGGGCTTTGGTGACCGTGACACGTAGCCGCGGCCTCGGCGCCAGCGCCCTTGCCGGGGATTCAACCGTCGTGATGCCCGGGATCGGTTGCGCGCTTGCCTTGGCGGGCCCGGCCTGGGTGCTCGATGAGGATTGGGATCCGCGGGCTGTCGACCGGGCGGCGTTTTTCGATGGCTTGGATGACGAGTCCGACACCGAACCCGCGGATCCAGTGGTGTCTGCGGCGGCGATCGCCGGCATGGAGATGATGGCGGCGCCGACGCCGAGGGCGACGGCGAGTGCGCCGACCCGTCCAACGTAGGCGCTGCAGCCCGGGTATTGCGGTCCCAGACTGTGCTGGGTCAGCTCAGCGTGGTCCTGGCGGCCCTGCGGCGCGACCCGACGACGATCGATTCCGGACTGTGCAGTCATTCTGACGGCCTTTTCTCGACGGCAGGGCGCTCTTCTTGCCCCCTGCTTCGAGGACGACCATGCCAGTCAAGTGGTGTCGAAGATCACAGTCCGGCCAAAGTTCTCGACCTCGGATAGCGAGTTTTCTGAATTGTCAAAATAATTGAATTGCTGGTCGTCTCCGCAGCTCAGGCCGTGTCTGACGGCCCGGCGAAGCGGCATCCCGGTTCGCATCGGGTGGTCGGCGGGATGCACCGCCCGGTGTGTCGCACGCCAGGTTGTGGGCGGTCGATGATACGATTCGCCGCCCCCTGCGGGCCGGGGCAGGCAATGCCGGCCGGATTGCCAATGTCCCCGACTTTGGTCAGCCGATCAGGTGATTTCATCAGACCGGGGGGTTGCGGAGGAACGTCCGGGTAAAGAAAGTCGCAAATAGCCGCCGTTAACATCATCACTACGGAAAACCCACTGCCAACTGAGTTCGGGTATGTTTTCGGGGCCCATTCCGTAGATCTATGCAAAAGCGGTGGCTACTCCAGCCATGGTGGCCCGGGCCGAGATCGTGGCCATGTCCTGGGTTTGCTGGATCCCGACTTTTCCAGTGCCGCCCGCCAAGCCATTCGATGTCGTCGGTCGGCGGCAGACACCGCCGGTCGCCACCAGAAAAGTCTAGAGGCCGGTCAGAGCCAGTGATTCCGCCGGAACTTGTAGTACATGAACCCGCAGACCGTGACCATCAGAGCCAGGATGGTCGGGTATCCCCACTGCCAGTTCAACTCCGGCATGTCCTCGAAGTTCATGCCGTAGATGCCGGCGATCATGGTCGGTACGGCGGCGATCGCGACCCAGGCCGAGATCTTGCGCATGTCGAGGTTCTGTTGTAGCTCCACCCGCGCCAGGGTGGCGTGCACCAGTGAGGTCAGCATCTCGTCGTAGCCGGCGATCCGGTCGGCGGCCAGGGTCTGATGGTCGCCGACGTCGCGCATATAGCGGGCGACCTCCTTGGGTAGCAGGTCCCGGTACTCGTTCTGCAGTTTCGCCAGGGCATCGGTCAGCGGCCACACCGCATTGCGCAATTCGACCACCTCGCGTTTGAGCATGTAGATCGGCTCGATCCGGGTCGTGGTGTGCGGGGAGAAGGTCTCCTCCTCGATATCGCTGATGTCGGCCTCCATGGACAGCGTCACGTCCCGGTAGCTGTCCACGACGTGATCGGCGATCGCGTGCATCACCGCGCATGGGCCCAACGCGAGTTGGGCGGGGTTGGCCTCCAGATAACTGCGCACCCGGGCCAGGCCGGTGTGGTCGCCGTGGCGCACGGTAACGACGAAGTCGGGCCCGACGAAGACCATGATCTCGCCTGTCTCGACGATCTCGCGGGCCAGGTGCACCGTCTCGTGGGGTATGTAGTTGACCGTCTTCAGGACCAGGAACAGCGTGTCGTCGTAGCGTTCGATCTTGGGTCGCTGGTGGGCGTGCACGGCGTCCTCCACCGCCAAGTGGTGCAGGCCGTAGACCTCGGCAACCGTCTCCATCTGGAACTGGTCGGGTTCATGCAGTCCGATCCAGACGAATGCCTTGCGCCCTTCGGCCAGCAGCTCTTTGGTCCGTATCAGCGCGCCGGCGTGGCTGAACTTGCCCGGTAGCCGGTGGCCGTCGGCATAGACGGCGCAGTCCACCACCGCCTCGGACACCGGAAGGTGAATCCGGGTGGGGTCCGGATCGGGCGGGTGGGGACGGGTCACCCCGAGCAACGTCGGCGGGCGTGCCCTGAACGTCGGCATGGCCGAGATGCTACGCGGGCCAGTGCCCCCTGGCGGGCTGGAAGCGGATCCCGTTCGCGTACCCTGACGCCGTGTCTGAAACGGTGCCTGCCTCCCATCTCGTCATCGGCGACGAGGAAATCTTCGAAGCCCACCGGGGCGGAAAACTGTCGGTGGAGTTGAAGGCTCCGCTGGATTCCCAGCGCGCCCTGTCGATCGCCTACACCCCCGGAGTCGCGCAGGTCAGCCGGGCCATCGCCGCCGATCACACGCTGGCGGCTCGCTACACCTGGGCGCACCGCCTGGTGGCGGTGGTCAGCGACGGCAGCGCCGTGCTGGGCTTGGGCGATATCGGCCCGTCGGCCTCGCTGCCGGTGATGGAGGGCAAGTCGGCGTTGTTCAAGACCTTCGCCGGCCTGGACTCGATCCCGATCGTGCTGGCCACCAAAGATCCCGACGAGATCGTCGACATCCTGGTCAAGCTGCGGCCGACCTTCGGAGCGGTCAACCTCGAGGACATCTCCGCTCCGCGCTGCTTCGAGATCGAGCGCCGGGTCATCGAGGCGCTGGACTGCCCGGTCATGCACGACGATCAGCACGGCACCGCAATCGTTGTGCTGGCTGCGCTACTTGGTGCCACCGCCGTGCTGGACCGGAAAATGAGCTCGCTGAAGATGGTGATCTCCGGCGCCGGGGCGGCCGGCGTGGCGTGTGCCAACATCCTGCTGGAAGCCGGGCTGAGTGATATCACCGTGGTGGACTCCCGCGGCATCGTGCACAGCGGCCGCGACGACCTGAACCCGGTCAAGGCCGAGTTGGCGGCCCGGACCAACCCGGAGGGCCGCACCGGCGGGGTGGCTGAGGCACTGGTGGGTGCCGACGTGTTCCTGGGGGTGTCGGCCGGCAAGGTGCCCGAGGAGTTGATCGCCTCGATGGCGCCGAACAGCATCGTGTTCGCCTGCTCGAATCCGGACCCGGAAATCCATCCGGAGGTGGCCCGGCGGCACGCCGCCATCGTCGCCACCGGCCGCAGTGATTTCCCGAACCAGATCAACAACGTGCTGGCCTTCCCCGGAGTGTTCCGCGGGGCGTTGGATGCCGGGGCCCGGCGGATCACCGAGAAGATGAAGGTGGCTGCCGCCGAGGCCATCTTCTCCGTGATCGGCGACGATCTGGCCCCTGATCACATCGTGCCCAGCCCACTGGACCCGCGGGTGGGTCCGGCGGTCGCCGCCGCGGTCGCCGCTGCCGCCGAGGTGTGAGCCGGACCGGCGCGATGAGGCCTGTCCGGTGGCTGCTGCTGGTACTGGCGGCTGTGCTGGCGGTCTCCTGCGCCGGCCCGGGCGGACGGCCGTCGCTGGTCGTCGGCGCCACCCCGGATCCGCAGAGCATGCTGTTGGCCAATATCTACGCCGCCGGGTTGCGCTACTACGGCACCGACGCGCGGGTCGAAAACTCCGACGACCCGTTGGCCGCGCTGGATGCCGGATCGGTACGGGTGGCAACGGGTTTCACCGGTGAACTGCTGCAGCGGTTCGACCCGGGGTCGACAGCCAGATCAGCCGAGCAGGTGTACCGGTCGATGATCGGCGCGCTTCCGGAGGGTATCGCCGCCGGCGACTATGCGACCGCGGCCGAGGACAAGCCGGCATTGGCCGTCACCGAGGCCACGGCGACCGCGTGGGGAAATCGGGATCTGGCCGAACTGGTGCGAAACTGTGCGCGGGTTAGCGTGGGCGCCCCGACCGGTAATTCCACCCCGGACACGGTGGGGGAGTGCACCCTGGCGCCGGCCCGGGAATTCGGCACTGCGGCAATGCTCTTCGATGCGCTGCTGGCCGGTTCGGTGACCGCGGCCTGGACCACCACCGCCGCGACCGGGGTTCCCGACGGCGTCGTCGTGCTCGTCGACCGCAAGCCGGCGCTGATCCCCGCTCAGAATGTCGTCGCCCTCTACCGGCGCAACGAACTCGACCAGATGCAACTGCGGGCGATCAACGAGATCGCCGGTGTGCTCGACACCGCCGCACTCGTTCAGATGCTGACCCAGGTCGGCGACGGGGCCGATCCGGAGGCCGTCGCCGAACAGTGGCTGACGGACAACCCACTGGGCCGGTAAAGCGTCAGCGCATTCGGGCCGAAGCGCGTCAGCGCGTCCGGGGCATGTACCTCCCGGCCAGCGCGGTCAGGGCCCGCTGATACCCGGACCCGGAGACACGGACGAAGGCATCCAGGATCTTCGCGTCGGCGCCGACCAGAACCTTGGCCTTGTTCTTGGCCACCCCGTCGAGGATGACCTGCGCCGCCCGCTCCGGTGAGGTGCGGGCCACCTTGTCGAACCACTCCGCCGCGCCGGCGGTGTCGATGCCCTCGGCGCCGGTGGCATTGCGGGCGATGGCGGTCTTGATACCGCCGGGATGCACGGTGGTCACCTTGACCGGGTGGCGAGCCAGAGCCATCTCCATGCGCAGTGCCTCGGTGAATCCGCGGACGGCGAACTTGGCCGAGTTGTAGGCGGCCTGCCCGGGCACCGCGAAGATGCCGAAGATGCTGGAGATATTGATGACATGGCCGTCGCCGGAGGCGATCAGGTGCGGCAGGAAGGCCTTGGTGCCGTTGACCACCCCCCAGTAGTCCACGTCCATGATCCGCTCGATGTCCTTGAAGTGGCTGATCTCGACGTCCCCGCTGTAGGCGATACCGGCGTTGTTGTAGATCTGGTTCACCTTGCCGAAATGGTCCCTGACCTCGTCGGCGTAGAGCAGGAACCGCTCCCGTTCGGTGACGTCGAGACGGTCGGCCTTGACCGCGGCACCGATCGAGGCCAGGCGGTCCTCGGTGACCTTCAGGCCCTCGGTATCGACATCGCTGATCGCGACCGAGGCGCCGGAGCGGCCCAGTTCGACTGCCAAGGCCTGCCCGATACCCGAACCGGCCCCGGTCACCACTGCCACTTTGCCGGCGAATCCCTGCATGAACGCTCCTGTTGACGGCTGTCGAGTGAGGGGGTGTCGAATGTTGTGAGGGTAACAATCGGTCGCGTAACGCCTGCGTCGGCCCATACGATGGCTAGATCATGAAGGTTCGCCGTACAACTGGTTCGCTGGTGCTCGCCGCCGGTCTCATCAGCGGTGTTTTCGCCGTTCCGGCTCAGGCTGATACCGCCGGAGATGTCGACGGTTTCCTGTCCACCCTGGATGGCCTGGGTATCACCGATATCGCACCGGGGGATGCGGTGGCGCTGGGTGAATCGGTCTGTCCACTGCTTGCCGAGCGCGGCCAGAACACCGCCGATATCGCCGGCAAGGTGTCCGACGCGATTGGCCGGCCACTGGGTCCGGCCACCATGTTCACCGGGGCGGCGATCTCGTTCCTGTGCCCGCGGGCTGTGGAGCGGGTGACCGACAATCTCCTCGACAGCAGCCAGCTACTGCCGTTACTCGGCAACTGAACCCTCTGCCCCGGGTCTCCTGCGCCGGCGAGCGTGCTTAAACGGCCACTCCGTACGGCGTGTCGGCGGACCGACACGCACGCTCGGGGCGAGGTTGGGGGACGTCGGCGGGGATTCAGCCGAACGCGGTGTCGATGATCTCCTGCTGCTCGACCGCGTGCACCTTCGATGAGCCCGACGACGGCGCCGACATGGCGCGGCGGGAGATCCGCTTGATCCCGGTGAGCTTGTCCGGCAGCAACTCCGGCAGTTCGAGGCCGAAGGTGGGCCAGGCGCCCTGGTTGGCCGGTTCCTCCTGCACCCAGAAGAACTCCCGGGCGTTGGGGTACTCGTCGAGGGTGGCCGCCAGTCGCCGCCTGGGCAGCGGGGCGAGCTGCTCGATCCGGATGATCGCGACGTCGTCGCGACCGCCCTTGGCCTTGCGGGCCTCCAACTCGTAGTAGATCTTGCCGCTGGTCAGCAGAATCCGGGTGGCCTTGCTGCGGTCGCCGTCACCGTCGGTGTAGGTGGGTTCCTCCATGATGGAGCGGAACTTCTGCTCGGTGAAATCCCGGATATCGCTGACCGCCGCCTTATTGCGCAGCATCGACTTCGGTGTGAACACGATCAGCGGGCGGTGCACCCCGTCGAGGCCGTGCCGGCGCAGCAGATGGAAATAGTTCGCCGGGGTGGACGGCAGTGCGATAGTCATCGACCCTTCGGCCCACAGTTGCAGGAATCGCTCGATACGTCCCGAGGTGTGGTCGGGGCCCTGGCCCTCATGGCCGTGCGGCAGTAGCAGCACGACGTCGGAGAGTTGGCCCCACTTGGCCTCACCGGAACTGATGAACTCGTCGATGATCGACTGCGCGCCGTTGACGAAGTCGCCGAACTGGGCTTCCCACAGCACGATTGCCCTCGGATTGCCCACCGAGTAGCCGTACTCGAATCCGACGGCGGCGTACTCCGACAGCGGTGAGTCGTAGATCAGGAACCGGCCGCCGTTGGGCGTGCCGTCCGGATTGAGGGTGAGCAGATCCAGCGGGGTGAACTCCGCGCCGGTGTGCGGGTCGATCACAACGGCGTGGCGCTGGGTGAACGTCCCGCGCTTGGTGTCCTGGCCGGACATCCGGATCAGCTTGCCCTCGGCGAGGAATGTGCCCAGGGCCAGCAGTTCGCCGAAAGCCCAGTCCACCTTGCCCTCGTAGGCCATCTCCCGGCGCTTCTCCAGCACCGGCCGAACCCGCGGGTGCACGGTGAATCCTTCGGGCACCGACAAGTGCGCGTCGCCGATCCGGGCCAGCAGTGCCTTGTCCACCGCGGTGGACATCCCGCGGGGGATCATCTGGGCCATCTCCACCGACTCGCTGGGCTCGACCTCGTGCTTCTCCAGCTCGCGGACCTCGTTGAACACCTGCTCCAGCTGGCCCTGGTAGTCGCGCAGGGCGTCCTCGGCCTCCTTCATCGAGATATCGCCGCGACCGATCAGCGCCTCGGTGTAACTCTTGCGCACCCCGCGCTTGGTATCGATCACGTCGTACATCGCCGGGTTGGTCATCGACGGGTCGTCGCCCTCGTTGTGGCCGCGGCGGCGGTAGCACAGCATGTCGATGATGACGTCCTTGCCGAACGCCTGCCGGAAGTCCACCGCCAGCCGTGCCACCCAGGCGCACGCCTCTGGGTCGTCTCCGTTGACGTGGAAGATCGGTGAACCGACCATCTTCGCGACGTCCGTGCAGTACTCGGCGGATCGGGAGTACTCCGGCGCGGTGGTGAAGCCGATCTGGTTGTTGACCACGATGTGGATGGTCCCGCCGGTGCGGTAGCCCTTGAGCAGTGACAGATTCAGTGTCTCGGCCACCACGCCCTGCCCGGCGAACGCGGCATCTCCGTGCAGCATCATCGGGACCACGGTGAAATCCCTTGCTGCGCCGTCGGCGTCGATCCCGTCGATCAGATCCTGCTTGGCCCGGACCAGGCCCTCGAGCACCGGGTCGACAGCCTCGAGGTGCGACGGGTTGGCCACCAGCGACACCCCGATGTCGTTGTCGCCGAACATCTGGATGTAGTTACCGCTGGCACCGAGGTGGTACTTCACATCACCGGACCCGTGGGCCTGCGACGGGTTCAGGTTGCCCTCGAACTCACTGAAGATCTGCGAGTAGGGCTTTCCGACGATATTGGCCAGCACGTTGAGCCGACCGCGGTGCGGCATGCCGATGACCACCTCGTCGAGGCCGTGCTCGGCGCACTGGTCGATCGCTGAATCCATCATCGGGATGACCGACTCGGCGCCTTCGAGTGAAAACCGCTTTTGACCAACATATTTGGTCTGCAGGAAGGTCTCGAACGCCTCAGCGGCGTTGAGCTTGCTCAGGATGTACTTCTGCTGCGCGACGGGCAGCCTGTCGTGGCGGACCTCGATACGCTCCTGCAGCCAGCGTTGCTGCTCGGGTTCGAGGATGTGGGTGTACTCCACCCCGACGTGACGGCAGTAGGCGTCCCGCAGGACCGACAGCACGTCGCGCAGCTTCTTGTACTGCTTGCCGGCGAACCCGTCGACCTTGAACTCGCGGTCGAGGTCCCACAATGTCAGGCCGTGGGTGAGCACGTCGAGGTCGGGGTGCATGCGGAACCGGCTCTTGTCCAGCCGCAGCGGGTCGATATCGGCCATCAGGTGCCCGCGGTTGCGATAAGCCGCGATCAGTTCGATGACCCGGGCGTTCTTGTCGACGATCGAGTCCGGGTTGTCGGTGCGCCAGCGCACCGGCTCGTAGGGGATGCCGAGGTCGAAGAAGATCTGGTCCCAGAAGTGGTCGTCGAGCAGCAGGTGGTGGATGGTGCGCAGGAAGTCGCCGGACTCCGCGCCCTGAATGATCCGGTGGTCGTAGGTCGACGTCAGCGTGATGAGCTTGCCGACGCCGAGATCGGCGATACGTTCCTCGCTGGCGCCCTGGAACTCGGCCGGGTACTCCATCGCGCCGGCGCCGATGATCGCTCCCTGCCCGGTCATCAGCCGGGGCACCGAGTGGACGGTGCCGATGGTGCCGGGGTTGGTCAGTGAGATCGTCACCCCGGCGAAGTCCTCGGCGGTGAGCTTGCCGTCTCGGGCCCGGCGCACGATGTCCTCGTACGCAGCGACGAACTCGGCGAACTGCATGGTTTCGCAGCCCTTGATGGCGGCGACCACCAGGGAGCGCTTACCGTCCTTGCCCGGCAGATCGATCGCCAGGCCGAGGTTAGTGTTCGCCGGGGTGACGACGTTGGGCTTGCCGTCGATTTCGGCGAAGTGCCGGTTCATGTTCGGGAACTTCTTGATCGCCGTGACGATCGCGTACCCGAGTAGGTGGGTGAACGAGATCTTGCCGCCGCGGGTCCGTTTGAGGTGGTTGTTGATGACGATCCGGTTGTCGATCATCAGTGTCGCCGGGATGGCCCGAACGCTGGTGGCGGTCGGGATCTGCAGCGAGGCGTTCATGTTCTTGACGACGGCGGCGGCCGCGCCGCGCAGCACCTGGCGCTCCGGGCCGGGCTCGGCCGCCGGCGCAGGGGCGGCGGCGATCGGAGCGGGGGCGGCGGCCGGCGGAGCCGCGGGTGCGGCGGCCGGCGGAGCCGCGGGTGCGGCGGCCGGGGGTGCGGCGGCCGGGGTTGCGGGGGACGGGGGTGCGGGGGGTGCCGGCGCGGGCGCCGGGGGCGCCGTGGCGGGCACCGGCGGCGTGCCGCCGGTGGTCTGGGCTGTCATCGGCTCCGGGTGATAGTCGACGAGGAACTCGTGCCAGCTGGGGTCCACCGAGGAGGGGTCGTCGCGGAACTTGCGGTACATCTCCTCGACCAGCCATTCGTTCTGGCCGAAAGGTGAACTCGAACTGCTCACGGAGTTACTCGCCTCGATTCTGTGCCCTTGGTAGGTCCGGCAGTGAAAGGCTATCGCGTCGCGGGTGATCCCGACGCGGGTCAGGCCCATGCCCGAGGGCACCGGATGCGGCGGCGGGCTAGTGCGCGCTCTCGATCGCGGCCGGCCCGTCATCGACGGCGGGCAGCAGATGTAGCGTCACCGGCCAGCGATCCGGCGCCGGACCGAACGCCGTGCGGGCGTTGGCCACGATCTTCTTGCCCATCAGGCGGTTGCCGCCACCGCCGACGGCCGCCCCGATGCCGACCGGCAGCATCTTGCCGAAGGCCATCGCGGTGCGTTTGACCGTGTATTTCTTGACGAAATAGTGCATCAGCTTGGTGTTCAGCTGCGAGACCAGTGGCAGCGGCAGCAGTTCGGCCTCGGACAACCAGGCACCGCTGGTGCGGCCGGGTCCGAGCAGATCGCGGACGGCACCCTTGCTGTCGTCCTCGCCCACCAGCACGCTGAGCACCAAAGTGCGACGGCGCTCACGCTGCTCGACCGGGATGCCGTGCACCTCGGCCACCGCCAGCACGAACGCGGCGGTGGCTTCCAGGAACACCACCGTCTCCCCAGCCACCGCCGACAGTGCGGCCAGAGTGCCGATTCCGGGGAAGGCGGCCGCCGAGCCGACGGCGGCGCCACTGGCCATCACCGCTGCCAGATACTGCTTCTCCAGCCGGGTGACGATCTGGGCCGGGGTGGCATCCGGACTCGAGCGACGCAGCCTGGCCACATACGCCTTGACGGCGGGCGCCTGCAACCTGGTGCTGGACTCCAGAACGTGAGAGAGCACCTTTGCCGACATACCGGCCGACGTGCCGGCGTCTTCGGGCCGGGCCGGCAACTGCTCCGGCTTTCTGCGGCGAAGCCTCATGGCGTGCCTCCCGATCTCCTTTGGGCCGATCCCCGTTAGGCCGATCCCCTTTGGGCGTGACGCCAGGCTAACGAACGGCTGCGGCGGCGAGTGCCCAGCTCACCGCGCGGCGGTATCCGGATAGCGCAGCACCGCCCCGACCCCGTCGGCGGGGGAGATCCGTTCATCGGTGCGGACCAGGGACGCACCGGTCGCCACCGCGAGCAATGGCAGCGCCTCATCGGCCCGCAACACCCGGTCGGGAGAGCCGCCAAGTTCCGAGACGGTGTCGGCATCGGGTCCGATCACGGCCAGCTGGTCGTGATCCGCCACCACGGTCGCGTCGCCGATCTCGCCGATGATGAGGGTGTCGACGGCGCCGTCGCGCAAGCATGCCGTCACATCGGCCAGCCCGTCGACCGCCAGCCCAGAACCGTGGCCGGCGGCGAAGCGCTGGGCGGCGGTGTCGATTGCGGCCAGCCGCCGCTTCAGGAACTCCTGGCCGATCTCGTGGTGCACCTCGGCCTCGTCGGTGCCGGCGGTACGCCCGCCGCCCTGCAACTGCACCGCCCTGGCGGCCACCCGCTCCGGCAGTTCCGCCACCAGTTCGGCGCGGGCACCCGCCTCGCCGGTGATGAACACGATGTCGGCGCTTGTCTCGTCGGCCAGATGGGTGAGCCGGTCGGCAACCTCCCGGATGTTCTTGCGCACCGCTTCCTCGACCCGGCCCTGCGGGCCGCCGTAGCCGGCGGTCTCGGCCTTGTGGGCCTTGTGCACCGGGTGACCGCTGCCCTGCACGCTCTCGGCGCGCGCGGCGCCGTCGTGCAGCGAGATGTCGGCACCGGTGTGGTCGACCGCCACCATCAAATACGAGGTGTGCAGCATCCCGTGCTCGACCACCGGCACCAGGTAGGGCAGTTCCGAGACCCGCAGTACGGTCGTGGTCGGCGGCCGGATCAGGTGCTCGTCGAGCACGATCGTGGAACCGGCGGCGATCACTCCGCGGCCGCTGCGGCCGACCGGCGGACGGGCCGAGCGCACCGCCGACTCGATGGATTCGATCACGGCGCCGTCGATGGAGCGCTCCTCAAGATGCTTGCGGACGTCGCGCAGCCGGGCGTCGAGTTGGGCGGCCGCGTCCTGGGTGTCATGCGAATCGTCGAAGTAGACCGATACGAATGGTCCGGTCGCGTCGATCAGGCCTCGAAAACGTTCCGCGTGCATGGGTTCCCCGGTGTCTCTTGGTGTCGGAATCTCGTTCGAGGGTCAAACTTAACCGGCCACGACCCCGGCGCCGTCGTCCGGGTGCGTGCTGGCAGCATCGGGGTCATGGTCACGGGTGAGCGGGCGGCCAACCCATGGAACGCGCTCTGGGCCATGCTGGTCGGCTTCTTCATGATCCTGGTCGATTCGACCATCGTCGCGGTGGCCAACCCGAGCATCATGGTCGCGCTGAACATCTCCGACTACGACGTCATCATCTGGGTCACTAGCGCCTACCTGCTGGCCTACGCGGTACCGCTGCTGCTTGCCGGCCGCCTCGGTGACCGGTTCGGCCCGAAGAACCTCTATATCGCCGGCCTGGTGCTGTTCACCGCGGCCTCGCTGTGGTGCGGGCTGTCCGGGTCGATCGGCATGCTGATCGCGGCGCGGGTGGTGCAGGGGATCGGTGCGGCCCTGCTGACCCCGCAGACACTGTCGATGATCACCCGGATCTTCCCGCCGGATCGCCGCGGTGTGGCGCTGAGCGTGTGGGGCGCCACCGCCGGTCTGGCCACCCTGCTCGGCCCGCTGGCCGGCGGCGTGCTCGTCGACCGTCTCGGCTGGGAGTGGATCTTCTTCGTCAACGTGCCGATCGGGGTCATTGGACTGGTGCTCGCGGTCCGGCTCATCCCGGTGCTCGATACCCAGAAGCACCGGTTTGACCTCGTCGGTGTGCTGCTCTCCGGTGCCGGTCTGTTCCTCATCGTCTTCGGCCTGCAGGAGGGGCAGCCGTACCACTGGCAGGCGTGGGTGTGGGCGGTGATAGCCGGTGGGGTGACATGTATGGCGGCTTTCGTCTACTGGCAGGCGGTCAACCCCCGCGAACCGCTGATCCCGCTGGAGATCTTCCGCGACCGCAACTTCGGTCTGGCCAACCTCGGCATCGCCGTCATCGGCTTCGCGGTGACGGCCATGATCCTGCCGGTGATGTTCTACGCACAGACGGTGTGTGGGCTGAGCCCGACCGGCGCAGCGTTGTTGACCGCCCCGATGGCGGTCGCCACCGGTGTGCTGGCGCCGTTCGTGGGCAGGCTTGTCGACCGGTCCCACCCGCGGCCGATCATCGGCTTCGGGTTCGCGACGCTGGCGCTCGCGTTGGTCTGGCTATCAGTGGAGATGACCCCGAGCACCCCGATCTGGCGGCTGCTGCTGCCACTGGCGGCGATGGGTACCGGGATGGCGTTCATCTGGTCACCGTTGGGAGCCACCGCGACTCGCAATCTGCCGGCCCGGCTGGCCGGGGCGGGATCGGGTGTCTACAACACCATGCGCCAGATCGGAGCGGTTCTGGGCAGTGCCGGAATGGCCGCCCTGATGTCATCCCGCATCGCGACTGAGATGCCAGCCGGCATAGGCCCGCATGGGGCGTCCGAGGTGCTGAACCTGCCGCCGGTTCTGCGCGGGCCGTTCGCGGCCGCGATGTCGCAGTCGATCCTGCTGCCCGCCGCCGTCGCCGTACTCGGAGTGCTGGCCGCGGTGTTCATGGCGGGTGGTCGGAGTCCCGGCACTGTGCCACCAGGTATTCCGGGGCCACCAGGGATTCCGGGTCAGCCCGGTCAGTCGAACAGCACCGCCGGGTTGAGGTAGCCGGACGGGTCCAGCGCGGCCTTGATGCTCCGCATGACCGCGATATCGGTGGGTTCCCTGGACATCCCGAGGTATGCGCGTTTGCGGCTGCCGACGCCGTGTTCGGAACTCACGTTGCCGCGGTGGGCCGCGATCAGTTCCATCATGGCGGGGTAAATCCGCTGCTCCTGATCGGTGTCGCAGCGCAGCACGTTGAGATGTAGATTGCCTTCGCCGATGTGCCCGAACAGGATCGGCACCGCCTCCGGTGCATGCTCGGCGATCAGTGCGGCCGACTCGGCGGCGAATGACGGGACCGCCGAGAGGGGAAGCGAGACATCGAATTTCAGCGGTGCGGCGAACAGGCCCAGCACCTCGGCCATGGACTCGCGAAGCCGCCACAGCCGATCCCGGGTGGCCGGGTCGAGACCCACCGCCGGGGTTCCGCACGGCCGCGCCGATTCCAGGGCGGCGGCCAGTCTCTCCATCGGGTCGGTATCGCCGGCCAGTTCCACCAGCAGCAGCCATCGCTCCGGGGCCGGGACCGGCAGGCCCAGATGCTCGGCGGCCAGGGCGGCCGCGTGACCGTCGATGAGCTCGCATGCGGCGATTCCGTCGATATCGCGCAACGTCCGTCCGGCGGACACCAGGGCCGGCAGATCCCCGAACCCGCACACCGCGGTGACGCGGTGCGCCGGAACCGGATACAGGCGTAGGTCCACCGCGGTGATCACTCCGAGGGTCCCCTCCGAACCGACGAACAACGCGGGCAGGTCGTAGCCGGTGTTGTCCTGTCGCACAACGGAAGCGCGGTGCAGCACCGATCCATCGGGCAGTGCGACCTGTAAGCCCAGCACCTGGGCCGCCATGTTTCCGTAGCGCACGGTCCGCAGGCCGCCGGCATCGGTCGCGGCCATCCCGCCGATGGTGGCCGAGTCCCGCGCCGCCAGGTCAACGCCCACCAGAAGGTCCGCCGCTGCGGCCGCGCGCTGAACCGCTGCCAGCGTCACCCCGGCCCCGACCCGGACCTGGCGGTCCAGCCGATCGACAGTGCCCATCTCAGTGAGCCGTTCGGTGGACAGCAGCACGTCATCGTGTTCGGGCACGGTCCCGGCCACCAGCGAGGTGCGCCCGCCCTGGACGGTGACCGGTGTTCCGGTGTCCCGGCAGACGCCCAACACCGCCGCGACTTCGCCGGCGTCGGCAGGGCGGACCAGGGCTCGCGCCTGCCCCCGGTACCGGCCGGTCCAGTCGACACTGCGGCCGGCCAGCACGTCGGGGTCGGTGCTGATGTGGTTGGGGCCGACGATCCGGGCCAGTCGATCGATCGGCGTGAGGTCCATCACGACCTCACTCGCCCTCGTCGGCGCGATCCCGGATGGCGTCGGTCATCAGCAGATCGTCGCGCACGTTGTGCTCCCGGTAGGCCAGTTGTCCGACCCGTTGGCCGATCACCGGCGCGGTGATCAGGGTGAAGATCCCGGTCAGCACGATCATTCCGGTGTCGACGTTGCCGCGCAGTTGGATCGCGGCGCCGGCCAGCACCAGCAATAGGCCCAGGACCTGAGGTTTGGTGGCCGCATGCATACGGCTCAGGGTGTCGGGGAAGCGCAGCAGTCCGATCGCGGCGGTCAGGGCCAGCGCCGACCCGCCGAGCACCAGTGCGGCGGTGAGGATATCCAGGACGTTCATTATCGGCCGTCCCTGACGTCGGGCACCCGGAACCGGGCGATGCTGACCGATCCCACGAAACTGATCAGGGCGAGTGCGGCCAGGCTGTAGGTCACCGTGGTGTCCAGGCTGTAGGCGGCCCAGGTGGCGATACCGCACATGGTGACCGCGACGGTGGTATCCACCCCGATCAGCCGGTCCAATGTGCTCGGTCCGATCAGAATCCTCGTCATGGTCAGCACCGCCGCCAGGGTCAGCATCACCCCGGCGGCCACCCACACCCATGTCATCGCTGGGCTCCTTCCTCGAAATCCCGTGCGACCGGCTGCCAGTCGGCGTCGCGCTCGAAGGCGGCCACCAGTAGCCGCTCGAGGTCGGTCACCTGCTGGTAGAACGCGTCGACCGATCCCGGCGCGCCGACGCCGAGGACGTGCACATAGACCAGACGCCGCGCCTGGTCGATTTCCAGCACCAGGGTCCCGGGAGTGAGGTTGAGGATGTTGACCCCGAGTGCCAGCACCAGATCGGACTTGAGGTTCAGCCGGGCCCGCAACACGGCGGCCCGTGGCGGCGGGCCCGGCCGCAGGGTCAGCCAGGCGAGCTGGACCGAGGAGCGCACCAGCCACCAGTTCACGTTGAGCACCAGGCGAAGCACCGCCAGCAGGTTCGGCTTTCCCTGTACCGGCACCGTCGGCAGCGGCAGCAGGAACGTGATGACCAGCGCGACCGCCAGACCGGAGATCACGTTGGCGGCCGACAGGGTTCCCCACAGCAACAGCCAGACCGCCACCAGCCACGCGACGGTCGTCGCCCGCAGTAGGCGCTGGCGGGTCACGTAGGCGTCCCCAGGACGGCACCGACGTACTGCGCCGGGTCGAGCACCTGCTCAGCGGCCCGGTCGCTGTAGCCGAAGATCGGGCCGGCCGCGACCGTCAGGGCCAGGCCCACGGCAATCAGCGCCATGGTGGGAACCAGCATGCCCAGCGGCATCCGGCCGACGTCTTCGCGGTCGGTGAAGGCGATGTCGTCGGTGTCATCGGTCTGGTCGATCAGGGCCGACGGCGCCACGTCGGCGAGTTCCCCTTCGGGTGCGTCGTCGCGGGCCCGCCAGAATGCCTTGGACCACACCCGCATCACCACGTACAGGGTGAGCAGACTCGTCAGCACGGATCCGCCCACGAGAAGCCAGGCCAGCACCGAGCCGTCCCCGGTTCCGGCCTGCAGCAGAGCGACCTTGCCGATGAAACCCGAAAACGGCGGAATGCCTCCGAGATTGAGCGCCGGGACGATGTACAGGAAAGCCAGCAGTGGGCTTGCCGCGGCCAGCCCGCCGAGCCGGGACAGGGTCGACGCGCCGGCCTGCCGTTCGATCAGGCCGACGACCAGGAACAGGGTGGTCTGCACGACGATGTGGTGCGCCGCGTAGTAGATGGCCCCGGACATGCCCAGCTGGCTGGACAGCGCCACCCCGAAGACCATGTAGCCGATATGGCTGACCAGCGTGAACGACAGCAGCCGTTTGATGTCGGTCTGGGCGATGGCGCCGAGAATGCCGACCACCATGGTCAGCAGCGCGGCGACCAGAAGCACCGGGTTGAGCCCGCCGTCGGCGAACAGCAACGAGTGCGCCCGGATGATCGCGTAGACACCGACTTTGGTGAGCAGGCCGGCGAATACCGCGGTCACCGGGGCCGGGGCGGTGGGGTAGGAGTCGGGCAGCCAGCTGGAGAGCGGGAAGACCGCCGCCTTGATGCCGAAGGCGACCAGCAGCACCGCGAAAAGCGCGCTGCGGGTGCCGGTGTCGACATCGCGCAGGCGGACCGACAACTCCGCCATGTTCAGCGTTCCGGCCGCCCCGTACACCAGCGCCAGCCCGGTCAGGAAGATCACCGAGGACAGCATCGACACCATCACATAGGAGACGCCGACCCGCACCCGTTCCCGACTGGCACCGAGGGTGAGCAGCACGAAGCTCGCCGATAGCAGCACCTCGAAGCCGACGAACAGGTTGAACAGGTCACCGGCCAGGAATGCGATACAGACTCCCGCCGACAGCACCAGATAGGTGGGCAGGAAGATCGACACCGGCTGGCGATCGTCGCCGTCGCGGATGCCCTGGCCGATCGCGTAGAACACCACCGCGAGCAGCACGATCGCCGATATCACCAGCATCAGCGCCGACAACCGGTCGACCACCAGGGTGATACCCAGCGGGCCGAGACCGGCCTCGGTGGGCCCCCAGCCGCCGACATGCAACGCCTGGGTTCCGAACCGGTCGGTCTGGACCAGCAGCGCGACGCTGACCGCCAGCACCGCGCTCAGCGCGAGCAGGGTGATCGCCCGCTGCAACCGCGGCGTCCGTCCGGCGAACAACGTCAGCGCAGCGGCGAGCAGCGGAATCAGCACCGGCAGCGGGATCAAGGTGCTCACCGCGAGCCCTCCGTACCGGGGAGCGCGTCGAGTTCGTCGGGCTCGTCGGTGTCGGGATAGCTGCGTTGCATATCTCGGGCGGTACCCGGCCGGTCCGCCTCAAACCCGGCCAGGTCCGCCTCGGCCAGTTCGGCGACCCGGGTGTCCTCGGGATCGTTGGGCAGGTCCTCATCGGTGGTCAACCGGTAGGAGCGGTAGATCAGCGCGAGGATGAAGGACGCCACCCCCAGCGTGATCACGATGGCGGTCAGGATCATCGCCTGCGCCAGCGGGTCGGCGGTGGTGGTCTCGGTGCCACTGGTACGCCCCCGCACCGGGGGATTGCCCGCCGGTCCGCCGACGTCGAGCAGCAGCAGATTGACGGCGTTGCTGACCAGCAGCAGTCCCAGCAGCATCCGGGTCAGGTTGCGCGACAGCAGCAGGTAGACCCCGCATGCGGTCAGTCCGCCGATGACCAGCAGGGCCACCAGTTCGGCGATCATCGCCGCACCTCCGGGCGGGGTGGGGACTCGGCCAACTCGACGTCGATCCGGGCGCCGAGACTGCGCAGCACGTCCAGCACCAGTCCGACCACGATGAGATACACCCCGAGGTCGAAGAACAACGCGGTGACGAACTTGACGGTGCCCAGCACCGGTACCTGTAGCTCGATCAGCGCCGAGGACAGCGCGGGCGCGCCCAGCAGCATCGAGGCGACCGCCGTCCCGGCCGATAACGCGAGACCGAGCCCGAGGATCTTGCCCGCGTCGAACGGCAACGTCTCGCCCAGTTCGTAACGGCCGCCGGCCAGGTAGCGCAGGAACAGTGCCAGGCCGGCGGTCAGTCCGCCGGCGAAACCGCCGCCGGGGGTGTTGTGGCCGGTGAAGAAGAAGTACACGCTGAGCACCATCATCAACGGGAAGATCAGCCTGGTCGCGACCTCCAGCACCAGCGACCGTTGACTCGGGTCTCGCATATCGCTGCCCCGCAGCCAGGTGGTGTCACCGGCCGCGGGACTGTACACGTCGGCTTGTGACGTTCGAATGCTCGAAGTGCGAATACTCTGTGCGGCAGCGCTTTCCGAGCCGACCGGTAGCCGTGGTGCGGATCCGAACCGGCGGTGCCGGAAAACCAGTGAGGCCACGCCGGTGGCAGCCACCACCAGGATCGAGATCTCCCCGAGGGTGTCCCAGGCGCGGACGTCGACCAGAAGCACGTTGACGGTGTTGGCGCCGTGGCCGCGGTAGTAGGCCGCGTCGGGCAGCAACTCCGCGATCGGGGTGGTGCTGCGGGCCGCCTTGGCGTACGCCGCCAGCGTGGCGACGGCGGCGCCGACGGCAATGCCCAGCAGGGCGCGCGGGAGCCGGTAGCGGGGCTGGCCGCCCTCGTCGGCCTCAGCCGGCAGCGCGCGCAGCACCAGGACGAAGATGGCCAGCATCAGCGTCTCCACCAGGAACTGGGTCAGTGCGAGATCGGGTGCGCCGTGCAGGGCGAAGATCACTCCGCAGCCATAGCCGGTCATCCCCACCACCAGCACCGCGGCCAACCGGTTGCGCATCAGCGGCGCCGCGATCCCGGCGGCCAGGATCAGCAGGCCGACGATCGGCTGCAGCACCGAATTCGCCAGGCCGAACTGCGGCCGGTCGCGGGCGCCCAGCAGCAATACCGCTGTCGGCAGCAACACCAGGGTTGTCAGGATCGTCGCCTGGGTGATCGGCAGCGAGCCGCGCTGGGTGATACCGGTCAGCCGCAGCGAGGCGACGTCGGCGCCACGCATGACCGCGTCGAACGCCCGGTCGGCATTGCCCAGCGGAAGGAATCTCGGGTCGCGCACCCGGCGCAATCGCGACCTGCCGAAGAACTCCGCGGCCCCCAGTCCGAGCACCAGTGCCGACAGCAGCAGCGCCAGGTTCAGGCCGTGCCACAGCCCAAGGTGGTAGTCGCCGTCAGTGGCGCCATAGGGTTCGACGGTGGCGGCGTAGCCGGACAGGACGGTGTCCAGTCGGCCGGCCAGCAGGCCCGCAACCAATCCGCCGGCGGCCAGCACCGCCGGGGAGATCAGGAATGCGGGCGCGGGCGGGTGCAGTCCGGCCACCAGGCGGGTCGGTGCGGGAAGTCCCTTGCGCGCGAAGGCGCCCCACAGGAATCGCAGGCTGTAGACGGTGGTGAAAACCGATCCGAGGACCACCGCGGCCAGCACCACCGGAGCCCAGGGACCCAGTGCGCGGCTGTGCTGGATGGCGTCGAAGGCCGCCTCCTTGCCAACGAAACCGAGGAGCGGCGGCAGGGCGGCCATGCTGGCGGTTGCGGTCGCGGCGATCACGAACAACCCCGGCAGCCGGTTGCCCAGCCACCCCAGCCGCCGGATGTCGCGGGTTCCGGTCGCGTGGTCGATGATGCCCACCACCATGAACAGCGCGGCCTTGAACAGGGCGTGCGCACACAGCATGGCCAGACCCGCCAGCATGGTGTCGCGGCCACCGCATCCGACCAGCACCACCAGGAAACCCAGCTGACTGACGGTGCCGAAGGCGAGGATCAGTTTGAGGTCGTACTCGCGCACCGCCCGCCAGCCGGCCAGCACCATCGTGACCACCCCGAGCGTGACGATGGTCGGCCGCCAGCCGGGCGAGTCCGCGAAACCCGGTGTCAGACGGGCGATGAGGTAGACACCCGCCTTGACCATCGCCGCGGCGTGCAGGTAAGCGCTGACCGGGGTGGGCGCCGCCATGGCGCCGGGAAGCCAGAAGTGGAAGGGCACGATGGCCGATTTCGACAGCGCCCCGACGATGATCAGGACGACGCCCACCGCGACCGCGGTACCGCCTGGCGGGGTGGCCACCCATTCGGAGAGCAGGTAGGTACCCGCGTGCTGGCCGACGATGATGACACCGACCAGCATCGCCAGTCCGCCGAAGGTGGTGACCAGCAGCGCCTGCATGGCCGCGGTGCGGCTGACCGCCCGCTCGGCGTAGTGCCCGACCAGCAGGAACGACAGCACTGTGGTCAGCTCCCAGAAGAGGTAGAGCAGCAGTGCGTTATCGCAGATCACCAGACCGAACATCGCACCGGAGAAGGCGACCAGTTCGGCGGCGAAGCTGGGCAACCGGTTCTCGGTATGCCCGTCGTGGTGGTGGAAGTATTCCGCGCAGTAGAACAGCACCAGCGCGCCGACTCCCAGCACCAGCACGCTCATGATCGCCGTGAGCTGGTCGAAGCGCAGAGCGATATTCATCGACAGCTGCGGCACCCAGGTGATGTCGACCCGGCGCTCCGGGCCGGGCCAGTGCGCCAGCACCCAGCCCAGCGACACCAGCGGAACCAGTGCCAGCGGGTAGAACGCCTGCCGGCCGAGCCGCATGACCAGCAGGGGAGCCAACGCCGCCGCCAAGGCGTGCGCGACCAGGATCCCCAGCATCGCCGTCAGATACCCGCGGCGGGCATGATCTCGAATCGGGCGCCGGCGTCATGGTCCATATCGGACGACCCTATAGCGAACGTGCTTTCAGCGGGTGTTCCCGATCAGCTCGACACCGGCGCCGTTCCAGCGGAATCTCACGACGCTCTGCAGGCCCATCCCGCCGGCGTAGGTCAGCGCGACGGTGTCGCCGGCGCTCTGGGCGGCATCGATCCCGTTGAACCCGTAGGTGTCCGGTACTCCGGTGGGGATGTACTTGCCGAGGTGGAACAGCACCGCGCGGGTATTGGGATTGGCGGCGTTGGTGTTGGCCTTGACGATCACCGCCGACAGCGGCGCGCACTCGTTGTAGTTGCCCGCGATCGGCTCGGGATTCCAGCCCTGCCGGCTGCGCGGGTCGCGGGGCAGTTCCGAAACGGCTTCGGCGATCGCCGGCGAGGCCAGGTTCACCGCGCACGGGTCCGGTGCCGGGGGGCCGGGCGGCGGTGGCGGTTCGGCCGGCGAAGCCGGGGCCTGCTGGGGCGGTCGCCCCGGTGGTCGAGGGTAGTGGGGTCTTGGACACCGTCGAATCCCCCGAGCCGCAGGCCGACAGCGCGGCGGCCACCACGATTCCCAGCCGCCGCCGTCCGTCAGCCGATCCCACACATCCGGGCACGGTACCGGCCGCAACCCCGGCCAACCGGGAGCCACGCGCACAGGCACTAGACTCACACCGCAATGACAACCCCTGACCCGCCGGCAAATACCTTCGCCGAACTGCAGATTCATCCTGCGGTGCTGAAGGCTGTCGCCGATGTGGGCTACGAGACCCCGTCGGCCATCCAGGCCGCCACCATCCCGGCGCTGATGGCCGGCTCGGACGTGGTCGGTCTGGCCCAGACCGGAACCGGCAAGACCGCCGCCTTCGCGATCCCGATCCTGTCCCGCATCGACACCGCCAGCAAGCAGACCCAGGCCCTGGTGCTCGCTCCGACGCGGGAGTTGGCCCTGCAGGTGGCCGAGGCGTTCAGCCGCTACGGCGCGCATCTGAAGGTCAACGTACTGCCGATCTACGGCGGCTCCTCCTACGTCCCGCAGTTGGCCGGCCTCAAACGCGGCGCGCAGGTAGTCGTGGGGACACCCGGCCGCGTGATCGACCACCTGGAAAAGGGCAGCCTGGACCTGTCGCACCTTGACTATCTGGTGCTCGACGAGGCCGACGAGATGTTGCAGATGGGTTTCGCCGAGGACGTCGAACGCATCCTGGCCGACACCCCCGAATACAAACAGGTCGCCTTGTTCTCGGCGACCATGCCGCCGGGTATCAAGAAGATCACCACCAAGTACCTGCACGATCCGGTCGAGGTGACGGTCAAGTCGAAGACCCAGACCGCCGAGAACATCACCCAGCGCTACTTCCAGGTCTCCTATCCGCGCAAGATGGACGCGTTGACCCGGCTGCTGGAGGTCGAGCAGGGCGACGCGATGATCGTCTTCGTCCGCACCAAGCAGGCCACCGAGGAAGTCGCCGAGAAGCTGCGGGCACGCGGATTCGCGGCGGCGGCCATCAACGGCGACATTCCGCAGGCGGTGCGCGAACGCACCATCGCTGCACTCAAGGACGGCTCGATCGACATCCTGGTGGCCACCGACGTGGCTGCCAGAGGCCTTGACGTCGAGCGCATCTCGCATGTGGTGAACTTCGACATCCCGCACGACCCGGAGTCCTACGTGCACCGGATCGGGCGCACCGGCCGGGCCGGTCGCTCGGGCACGGCGCTGCTGTTCGTCACCCCGCGCGAACGTCACTTGCTGAACTCGATCGAGCGGGTCACCCGCCAGAAACTGGTCGAGGGGCAGCTGCCGTCGGTAGAGGACGTCAACGCCCAGCGAGTGCGAGGTTTCGCGACGCGATCAGCGACGCTCTCAACGCCCCCGGCTTCGAGGTGTTCCGCCGGCTGATCGAGGATTACGAACGCGACAACGACGTGCCGATGGCCGATATCGCCGCCGCGCTGGCGGTACTGCACCGCGACGGCGCGGAGTTCCTGCTGACCGAGCCGCCGCCGGAGAAACGCCGCGAGCGCGAAGAGCGCGCCGAGCGCCCGCAGCGTGCGCCCCGCAAGGTCCGCGACGACCTGGCCACCTACCGCATCGCGGTCGGTAAGCGGCACAAGGTCAACCCGGGCGCGATCGTCGGAGCCATCGCCAACGAGGGCGGTCTGCACCGCAGCGACTTCGGACACATCACGATCAAGGTGGACCATTCGCTGGTGGAACTGCCGGCCAGGCTTCCCAAAGAGGCCTGGAAGAAGTTGGAGAACACCCGCATCCAGGGCGTGCTGATCGACCTCAAATCCGACCGCTCCGGTAAGCCGCGCCGCCCGCAGTCATGACTCCCGCCGAGCCATGACCGCCGGCGGCCAGATCGACCAGGGTGGCCTGGAAGCCGTCTCCGGTGTCGACCGGGTCCCCGCGCTCACCGGGGTCCGCGCCCTGGCCGCACTGCTGGTGGTGGCCACCCACGCGGCCTACACCACCGGCCTGTACACCCACGGTTTCATCGGCGTGTTCTATTCACGGATGGAGATCGGGGTGCCGATCTTCTTCGTGCTGTCCGGATACCTGTTGTTCGGTCCGTGGGTGCGTTCGGCGGCGGCCGGAAAGGCCGGGCCGTCGCTGAGCCGCTACGCCTGGCACCGGGTGCGGCGGATCATGCCGGCCTATGTGGTGACCGTGCTGGCGGCCTACCTGATCTATCACTTCCGCGAGGGCGGGCCCAATCCCGGACACAGTTGGTGGGGCCTGTTCCGCAATCTGACGCTCACCCAGATCTACACCGACAACTACATGTTCGCCCTGCTGCACCAGGGACTCACCCAAATGTGGAGCCTGGCCGTCGAGGTGGCGTTCTACGTGGCGCTGCCGTTGTTGGCGTATCTGTTGCTGACGGTGCTGTGCCGGCGTCGGTGGCGGCCCGGTCTGCTGCTGGCCGGCCTCGGCGGGTTGGCGTTGCTCAGCCCGGCCTGGATGGTGTTGGTGCACACCACCGATTTCCTGCCCGATGGTGCGCGGTTGTGGCTTCCCGGCTATCTGGCCTGGTTCATCGGCGGCATGATGCTGACGGTGCTGGCCGCCATGGGGGTCCGGGTCTACGGGTTCGTCGCGGTGCCACTGGCGCTGGTGTGCTACCTGATCGCCTCGACCCCGATTGCCGGGGAACCGACGACCTCGCCGGCCGGACTGGCGCAGGCTGTGGTGAAGATCGTGTTCTACGCGGTGATCGCCACCCTGGTCGTTGCCCCGCTGGCGTTGGGTGGCCCTGATGCGGCGGGGGTTGCCCAGGGTGGCTGGTACGCGCGGCTGATGGCCAGCAGGCCGATGGTGTGGCTCGGGGAGATCTCCTACGAGATTTTCCTGGTGCATCTGATCCTGATGGAGATCGCCATGGTCGAGGTGCTGCACTGGCGGGTCTACACCGGGTCGATGCTCGGCCTGTTCGCCGTCACGATGCTGCTGACGATCCCGGTGGCCTGGGTGCTGCACCGGTTCACCCGGGTGCGCTCCTAGCCAGCATCAGCGGCACCACGAACTCCGCCAGAATCGCCCGTTCGTCGTCGGCGTCCCGGCCGGGCACGGTCAGGAACGAGGTGAGCACCCGGACCAGCCAGCGTGCCCGCCGCTGTGCCGCCGCCACGTCGTCGCCGTCCAGCGACAGCAGGAAACCGGCGGTCATCGACTGCACCACGGCGGACTCCTCGGCCGCCTCGGCTCCGATCGCCGTACGGGCGAACCAGGAAGACAGGGCCGGACTTTCCCGGACCAGCGCCAGCGCCTGGGTCAGCGCGGTGAGCAGCCGTTCGTGCGGTTCGGGGACGGCACCGACCAGATCGGCGAGCCGGCGGTTCAGCGCGCGGGCCTCCCGGTGCACGTAGGCGCTGTGCAGGGCCTCACGGTTCTCGAAGTACCGGTACAGCGTGGCCCTCGAACAGCCCGCCGCGCGGGCGATGTCGTTCATTCCCACCGCCGCCACCCCGCGTCCGGCGAACAGTTCACCGGCGACGTCGAGAATCCGGTCGCAGGCGGCGTCGGTTCGCCGGGAACCCAGCCAGTCCGCCATGCCGGCTAGTGGACCCGAACCGGCATCGACACCGGCCGACGCACGTAATTGCCTCCGGCCCAGACGATCCCGGATTCGTCGACCTCGAAGTCGGGGCAGCGCGCCAGCAGTTCGGTCAACGCGACCCGGGACTGCATCCGGGCTGCGGCGGCACCCAGGCAGTGGTGCGCCCCGTGGCTGAAGGTCAGAATGTTGCGCGGCCGGCGGGTCACATCGAGTTCGGCCGCGTCGGGGCCGTACTGGCGTTCGTCGCGGTTGGCCGAGGCATACAGCAGAAACACCTTTCGCCCCGCGGGGATGGTGCGGCCGTCGATGGTGACGTCCGCGGTCGCGGTGCGGGCCAGGCCCTGGACCGGTGAGGTCAGCCGCAGGAACTCCTCGACGGCATCGCCGATCAAGGTGGGGTCCTCGATCAGCATGCGCCGCTGATCGGGGTTCCGGGTGAGCAGTTGCGCCGCGCCGCCGAGCAATCCGGTCGTGGTGTCGTTGCCGCCGGCGACCATGGTGAAGGTGAAGGCCAGGATTGACAGCAGGCCGGCGGTGTCGCCGTCGGCGCCGAGTCCGGCGGCCACCAGATGCGAGACGGTGTCGTCGCCGGGATCGGTGCGCCGGCGCTCGATCAGCCCGGCGAAGTAGCCCATCATCTCCAGCACGGCATCGCTGGCCCCGGCTACCCCGCCGGCTTCGGTCGAGGCCGCCACGATGGCCTCGGTCCAGCCGTCGAACCGGGCCCGGTCGGCATCCGGAACGCCGAGGTAGTGCGCGACGACCATCGACGGCAGCGGCTTGAACAACTCGGCGACGATGTCCCCTCCGCCGGCATCGCGAAGCCGCTCGATCCGGTCGATGACGAACGCGCGGACCTTGGGCTCCACCGCCTCTACCTGGCGCGGGGTGAACCCGCGCGCGACGAGCTTGCGGAACTCGGTGTGGGCCGGTGGGTCCTGCATGACCATCGGCGGGTTGTCGGCCAGACCGATCAGTTCGAGTTCGTTGTAGGCGACGGTCAGTCCGCCGGCGGAGGAGAACGTCTCGTGGTCGCGGGCCGCGGCCCAGATATCGGCATGCCGGGACAGCACCCAGTAGTCGTCGGCGGCTTTGCCGGGCACGACGTGGTGCACCGGGTCGTGGTCTCGCAGCGCCGTGTACATCGGCCATGGGTCAGCCCAGCCTTCGCCGGCCCGCAGCTCGAATCGGGCGGTCTGAGACACATCGGCGGTCATGTCTCATAGATACGACATGAGCGTCGACCCGTCAAGGGGGCCGAGCCGCCCCGCGAGTGAGGAATCTGGCAGGAAAACGTCGAGTAGGTCCCTGCTGGATTCCTCACTCGATGGATTAAACAACCGCCCCCGGATTGAGAATCCCGTCCGGATCCAGGGCGTTCTTGATGCGGCGGTTGAGCTCCATCGCCTCCGGCCCCAGCTGCCCGGCCAGCCACGGCTTCTTCAGCCGGCCGACCCCGTGTTCGCCGGTGATGGTGCCGCCGAGGCCGACCGCGAGGTCCATGATGTCGCCGAAGGCCTTCTGGGCCCGCGCCGTCATGGCGGCGTCGGCGGCGTCGTAGACGATCAGCGGGTGGGTGTTGCCATCGCCGGCGTGCGCGATCACCGAGATCGTCAGGTCGGCTTCGGCGGCGATCGTGGCCACTCCGGCGACCAGGTCGGCCAGCGCCGGCAGCGGCACCCCGACATCCTCGAGCAGCAGTGAGCCCTTGGCCTCGACCGCCGGGATCGCGTAGCGGCGGGCCGCGACGAAGGCCTCTCCCTCCACCGGGTCGGCGGTCGAGAAGCATTCCGTGGCACCGGCTTCGGTGAAGACCCGGGCCATGAACTCGGCGTCCTCGGCCCCGGCCGGCCCGCGGTCGTCGGAGGCGGCCACCATCATCGCCGCAGCGCCGCGGTCCAGACCCATCTTGAGCTTGTCCTCGACGGCGTTGATCGCGACGGCGTCCATGAATTCCAGCATCGACGGCCGGATCTTTCCGGTGATGGCCACCACCGAACCCGCGGCCGCATGCACCGAGTCGAACGTTGCGACCACCGTCGCCGAGGTGTGCTGCGGCGGGAGCAGCCGCAGGGTCACCTCGGTCACCACACCGAGGGTGCCTTCGCTGCCTACGAACAACTTGGTCAGACTCAGCCCGGCCACATCCTTCAGGCGCGGGCCGCCGAGGCGGACCGCCGTGCCGTCGGCCAGCACCACCTGCAGGCCCAGCACGTAATCGGTGGTGACGCCGTACTTCACACAGCACAGGCCCCCGGCGTTGGTGGCGACGTTGCCGCCGATGCTGCAGATCTCATAGGACGACGGATCCGGCGGATACCACAGCCCATGCTCGGCGACGGCCTTCTTGACCTCAGCGTTGAGCAGACCCGGCTGGACGACGGCGGTGCGGGTGACCGGGTCGACGGTGATCTCGCGCATCTTCTCGGTCGACAGCACGATGCCGCCGTCGAGGGCCGTCGCGCCGCCGGACAGCCCACTGCCCGCACCCCGCGGCACCACCGGGATCCGGTGGGCGCCGGCCCACCGCAGCACCTGCTGCACCTCCTCGGTGGTGGACGGCCGGACCACCGCCATCGGGGTCCCGGCGCCCGGATCCGCCGCGCGGTCGTGACGGTAGGAGGCCAGGATGTCGGGATCGGTGACGACGACGCCGTCGGGCAGTGCGGCGACGAGGCCGGCGAGCGCGGGGTTCACGGGGTCAATCGTAGGCCCGCCGCCGCACCCGGCGGTCGGCCCGAGGGCACCCCAAACCGGCGGCACAACCGGGTACGGCGGCGGCGGAACAGCACGCGGATGAAGTCTGCACTTGCTCAGCCGTCGGCCGGCTCCCGGTCCAACTCCCGCAGGGCCGGCACCCACAAACAGGTGATGGCGATCAGCAGCACCGGCAGCGCCAGCGCCAGGAATGCCGTCGTGAGCCCGAAGGCGTCCACCAGCGGTCCGGCGATGATGAAGCCGACCGGGCCCGCGGCGTAGGCCATCGATGTCATCACCCCGACCACCCGGCCGCGCATCTGGCTGGGCGTGCGGGTCTGCATCACCGAGTTATAGATCGGGCCGATGGGTCCGTACACCAGCCCGATGACGACCGACAGCACCAGGATCACCGGCAGCGGCGGCAGGAAGGCGATGATGGTCGCACCGGTCCCGAAGGTGGCGACCGCGGTCAGAACCGTGGTGCGCTTGCGGGCGATTCGGGACAGCACGGTCCAACTCAGCGCCCCGATGAGTCCACCGATCGACAGTGCCATCAGCACCCAGCCGAGTTGAGCCGGCTCGTTGCGATCGCTGAAGTACTTGGGAAACAGCACACTCTCCATCGGCAGGTAAAGGCCGGTGACGGCGAGTTCGATCAGGCCCAGGGTGCGCAGCACCCGGTTCCGCCAGACGAAGCGCAAGCCCTCCAGAACGCCGGAGACCACCCCTTCGGGCCGGTCCTCGGGCTCGGGCCGATCGGCGCCGTGCAGCCGCAGCACCGCCATTGCCAGGATCGACAGGATGAAGGCGGCGGCGGTCACCCACATGGTGTTGACACCACCGAGGGTGGCGATCAGCAGACCACCGATACCGGGTCCGGTGATGTAGGCCAGGTTGAACGCCGCCTCGTAGACGCTGTTGGCGCGATCCAGCGTCCAGTTCGCTCGGCGCGCCGCCTCCGGCAGCATCGACAACCGCGCGGTCATACCGGCCGGATCGAAGAAGGCGCCGAGCGCGGCCAGACCCGCCAGCACCGCGGTGTTGAGCACCCCGGCGCCCAGGGTCAGCACCAGGACCGGGATCGCGGCCACCGACAGCGCCGACATCGCGTCGGCAAGCATGGCGACCCGGCGCCTGCCCAGGAAGTCGACGGCCGTGCCGGCCACCAGGGTGGCGAACAGCAACGGCAGGGTGCCCGCCCCGGCCACGATGGACGCCTCGGTGGCGCTGCCGGTGCGCTGCAGAACCAGCCACGGAAAGGCGACCAGCGAGATGCCGTTGCCCGCGGCGGCCAGGAACGCCGAGGACAGGATCAACAGACCCGGCACCCGCGACGTTCCCACCGGCGCCAGCTTAGATTCAGGCGATGACATCCCGGCCGCACCCGCGCACCGGTGCGCCATTCGCGTCACCCGTCGCACCCGGTTCGGGCTGGCCGGGTGATCCCGCCACCCCCGCCACACCGGTCGCCCGGGATGGCGTCGAGGTGGCGGAACTGGCCGCCGCGGCGGCCGATCTCCCCGCCCTGGACGCCGCCGTCAGCGTCTGCCGGGCCTGTCCCCGGCTGGTGGCCTGGAGGGAGGAGGTGGCAGAGGTCAAGCGCCGCGCGTTCGCCGAACAGCCCTACTGGGGCCGGCCGGTGACCGGTTGGGGTTCGCCGCGGCCGGCCATCCTGGTGCTGGGCCTGGCCCCGGCCGCGCACGGCGCCAACCGGACCGGTCGGGTGTTCACCGGCGACCGGTCCGGTGACCAGTTGTTCGCCGCCCTGCACCGCGCCGGCCTGGTCAACTCGCCGCGCAGTGTCGATGCCGCAGATGGTCTGGCGTCCAACGCCATTCGGGTGGTCGCTGCAGTTCGCTGTGCTCCGCCTGGCAATTCCCCCACTCCGGCGGAGCGCTCGACCTGTGCGCCCTGGCTGGACGCCGAGTGGCGGCTGGTCTCGCCGTACGTGCGGGTGATCGTGGCGCTGGGTGGCTTCGCGTGGCAGGCCGCGCTGCGACTGGTGGGTGAGGAGACGATCCCGAAAGCGAAATTCGGTCACGGAGTGGTGGTGCGGTTCCCATCGGGTCTGCTGCTGCTGGGCTGCTACCACCCCAGCCAGCAGAACATGTTCACCGGCCGGCTCACCCCGGACATGCTCGATGCGGTGCTGAACGATGCCGCCGGCCGTGCCGGTCTCACGGACTGAGTCGGATTAGTCACGGGGACTGAGCCGGATTAGTCACGGGGACTGAGTCGGACGATCGGAATCGGCCGGGTCGTACGGGCCTGATACCCGTCGTAGCGGTTGGCGTTGTTGGCGTTGACGATCCGCCAGAGCCGGGCGTAGTCCGGGTCCTCCGGAAGGACGACGGTGGCGGTGACCGCAAACCGCCGCGGGCCGACGTTGATCTGCACATCGGGCCGGGCCTTGAGGTTGTGATACCAGCCAGGTGCCCGGCGATCACCGCCGTTGGACGCCACCACCAGATAGGCCGAGTTCTTCGCCGAGCCGTCCCGCGCGTAGGACAGCGAGTTGGTCCGGGGCAGGCCGGTCCTGGCGCCGACGGTGTGCAGCAGCAGGCTGTTCGGTGCGCCAGGGATGCGGTGTCCGATCCACCCGCGGCTGCGCTGGTAGAGCCCGTCGTGCACCCGCACGAAAAGCCCCAGCGCCCGATCGGCGAGCGCGCTCACGTCGAGGCCGCCAGCGCCTCGCGCAGGATCGCACCGGTGGACTCCCGGTCGCGATCGCGGCGCATCAGCACGCCCTTGGCGAAGGACAGCTTGTCCCCGTCGCGTCGCGGGATCACGTGCAGGTGGATGTGAAACACCGACTGGAAGGCCGACCTGCCGTCGTTGATCGCCACGTTGTTGCCGGTCGCCGCCAGTCCCGAGGACCGGGTGGCCCGCGCGATGCGCTGGCCCACGGTCAGCATTCCGGCCAGGGTCTGCGGCGGGGTGTCGGTGAGGTCGACGCTGTGCGCCTTGGGGATCACCAGGGTGTGACCCCGGGTGAACGGCCGGATGTCCAGGAAGCCGAGGTAGTCGTCGTCCTCGTAGACCCGGATGGCCGGAGCGGTCTCGGCGACGATCTCGCAGAACACACAGGGCATGCCGACCACCGTAACGGTTTTCACGCCGACCCAGCGGCTACGCTTCGGCGAGTGGACGCCACCGATATCGCCTTCGCCGGCGCCGCCGAGCAGGCTCGGATGCTGGCCGCCGGCGCGATCACCGCACCCGTGTTGCTCGAGCGGTATCTCGAACGCATTTTCCGATTGGACCGCGAGCTTCGCAGCTACCGGGTGGTGCTGGCCGAAAGCGCCCGGCGCGAGGCGGCGGCCGCCCAGGAGCGACTCGACGCTGGTGAGCGGCTTGCCTTCCTCGGCGTGCCGATCGCGATCAAGGATGACGTCGATGTCGCCGGTGAGTTCACCTGTTTCGGCAGCAGTGCGTTCGATGCCGCCGCCACCGCCGACGCCGAGGTGGTCCGCCGGCTGAGGGCGGCCGGGGCGGTGATCCTGGGCAAGACGGCGGTGCCGGAGATGATGCTGTGGCCGTTCACCGAAACGGTCGCCTTCGGCGCCACCCACAACCCGTGGGACCTGGCCTACACGCCCGGCGGCAGCAGTGGCGGCAGCGGGGCTGCGGTGGCGGCCGGACTGGCCTCGATCGCGCTGGGCTCCGACGGGGCCGGATCGATCCGCATCCCGTCGAGTTGGTGTGGGTTGTTCGGCCTCAAGCCGCAGCGTGACCGGGTCCCGCTGGGCCCACATGACGACGCCTGGTGCGGGCTGAGCGTCAACGGCCCGATGAGCCGCACCGTCGAGGACGCGGCGCTGTTTCTGGACGCCACCCACACCGGGCGGGCCCCCCGCGGAGGGTTCGTCAAAGCGGCTGCGCGCAAACCCGGCCGGCTTCGAATTGCGTTGAGCGCCAAGCTCCCTCCGACCATCATCGCCCGGGTCGGCCGCGCTCAGCAGCGGGCCCTCGATGGGGTGGAGGCGTTGCTGCGAGACCTCGGCCACGAGGTTCTCTGGCGTGACCCCGACTATCCGGCGTGGGCGATGTACGGGCATGTGTTGCCGCGGATGTGGCGGGGGATGTACGAGGATGTGCGGAAGCTGCCGCACCCTGAACGCCTCGAGCCGCGCTCCCGGTCGATCGCGCGACTCGGCGGCCTGATCTCCGATCAGCAGATTGCCAAGGTCCGTGCGGCCGAGTCGACGCTGGCGGGGCGGGTGCTGTCGATCTTCGACGATTTCGATGTGCTCATCACCCCGGGAACCGCTACCGGCCCGTCCCGCATCGGGCAGTACCAGCGCCGCGGCGGCGTGGCCACGCTGGGGCTGGTCTCCTCCCGGGTTCCGTTCAGCGCGATCTTCAACGCCACGGGCCAGCCGGCGGCCTCGGTGCCGTGGTTCCTCGACGGCGAAAGCCTGCCGGTGTCGGTCCAACTCGTCGGCCGGCCGTCCGACGAGGCGACTCTGCTGGCGCTGAGCAGTCAGATCGAGGCGGCGCGGCCCTGGGCCAATCGGCGACCGCCGGTTTCATGACCGACGCCGAATCCTCCGGGCTGCTCGACGGCCTGGTGCCGACGGCCCGAGCCGAACGCGCCGAACTTCTCGACTGGCTGCTGGAACAGGGATTCACCGTCGCGGAGATCCGCTCATCGCTGTCGCCGATGCTGCTGCCGGCCCGACGGGTGCTGGGTGACGATGGCTCCCAGGTCTCAGCGCGCCAGATCAGTGAGCAGACCGGCCTGGAACTCGACCAGCTGACCCGCTTCCAACGGGCGGCCGGACTGCCCCACGTCGAGGACCTCGATGCCCCGCTCTTCGTGCGGTCCGACGGCGATACCGCGGTGCACATCAAACGGTTCCTCGATCTGGGATTAGACCCCGACCTGATGCTCGCAGTGGTCCGGGTGCTGGCGCAGGGGCTGGCCAATGCCTCCGATGTCATGAACGTCGCGGCGCTGGCGGCGGTGCTGCACCCGGGAGCCAGCGAACTCGACACCGCCCGGGGCACCGCGGCACTCGCCGCTGCCGCGGTGCCACTGCTCGGTCCGATGATCGAAGATCTGCTGCTGCTGCAGCTGCGGCGGACGCTGGAGACCGAGGCGGTCAAAGCCGGTGAGCGCGCCGCTGGGTCTCCGCTGCCGGAGGCCCGGATGGTCGGTGCGGCGTTCGCGGATCTGGTCGGGTTCACGGCGCTGGGCGAGGAGGTGCCGCCCGAGCAACTCGAGCAGTTGGCCAACCGGCTCGCCGAACTGGGCCACGATGTCGTGCAGCCACCGGTCCGCTTCATCAAGACGATCGGCGACGCGGTGATGTTCGTGTCCCCGGACACCGCCGCGCTGCTGGATGCGGTGCTGGCCCTGGTCGAGGCGGCGGAAGCCGACGAAACGCTGCCCAGGCTCAGGGTGGGGGTGGCCTATGGGCCGGCGGTCAGCCGGGCCGGCGACTGGTTCGGCAGGCCGGTCAACCTGGCCAGCCGGATCACCTCGGTGGCCCGGCCCGGAGCCGTGCTGGTATCCGGACCGGCGCACAGTCAGATCGGTGATGACGACCGGTTCCGCTGGTCCACGGCGGGCGCCAAGCGGCTGAAGGGGATTCAGAACGGTGTCGAGCTGTTCCGGGCCCGGCGCGCCGTCGCCGACCCGGAGCAGGTCTGACGCGGCGCTCTCAGCGCTTGCGGAGCACGGCCATACCGCCGGCCACCAGTGCGGCGACCACCAGGACCATCGCCCAACCGGGGCTGACCAGCCACCACACCAGCCCGGCCGCGATCAGCACGGGAGACACCGCGAACAGTGCCATCGCCGGATGCTGCCGAACGACATCGCGGGCGGCACGGGCGCGCTGGGGGTCGAGCTCTTTTCCTGCCATCGCTGCATTATCCAGCCTGGGGCGGGTCCACCGGGCCGGTTCCGTGGGAGATCATCCGGTCCAGGCGCCGTTGGGTGAGCAGGCTCAGCAGGGCACCGGCCGCCGCCCCGAGCAGATCGGCCAGCCAGTCGTAGAGATCGCCGCCGGTCCGCCCCGGGGTGAACGCCTGCAGCGCCTCGTCCGCGACGCCGAATCCGGCGACGATGACGACGGCCAGCGCGACCGAGCCCGGAGCCGGGGCCAGCGGGCGCGACAGCAGCACCGCACTGGCAGCCAGCCAGCCGCCGACGGCGTAGGCGAGGAAATGGTTGATCTTGTCCATGAAGAGGAACGCCGCATCGGGCATCTCCTGCGGGGTCAGCGAGGACAGCCACAGCACGCCCACCGCCCAGCAGAGCAGTGCGACCCACAGACCGGTCGCGAGGGTACGGCGCGGAATCTCGCTGGGAAACACGGCCTTACGAAACACGGCGGCCGTGCAGATGTCCAGCCGCGCGGGCCTCAGTCGGTGAGGAACAGGTAGTACAACCCGTCGTCACCCTGCTCGCAGTAGAAGCTGGTGCCATCGGCGCCAGGGCCGGTGAACTGTCCGCCGGCACCGTCGGCCTCGCACCCCTCGAGTGTCGCGTAACTGCCCTCAACCTGGGAGTCGGCGTTGGCGATGGCGGGGGCGGCGATGATCAGGCCGCCCGCGGCGAGTGCGGCGATCGCTAGTGATTTCATCGTCGGAGAGCCTTTCCCAAGACGTGCAGAACGTGCAGTGTGGTGCGCAACAATAATCCTTGGCGGCGGGTTCCGCGCCCTAACAACGCAAGCCCGGCACTTCACCTGAGTCGTTCACCCTGCGTTCCCCTGCGCTGGCCTCGTCGGTGCGGGTGGTCGGCGAACGCCCAGGGGCTGGACTCGGAGGGCTTCAGGACCCGGGATGTCCCATGGCCCAGTACAGCCCCCGCTGCTCCAAGAGTTCTTGATGGCCGCCCTGCTCGACGATTCGTCCTCGGTCCATCACCACGATCAGGTCCGCATCGCGGATGGTGGAGAGCCGGTGGGCGATGATGAAACTTGTTCGCTCCCTGCGCAGTTCGGACATCGCCTGCTGCACCAGCAACTCGGTTCGGGTGTCCACCGAGCTGGTCGCCTCATCCAGGATCAGCAGCCGTGGCCGGGCCAGGAAGGCCCGGGCGATCGTGATCAACTGCTTCTCCCCGGCGCTGATATCGGCTCCGTCATCGCTGACCCGGGTCTGGTAGCCGTCGGGCAATGCGCGGATGAACCGGTCCGCATGAGCCGCGCGGGACGCGGCGATGACCTCGGCGTCGGTCGCATCCGGTCTGCCGTAGGCGATGTTCTCGGCGATGGTGCCGCCGAACAGCCAGGTGTCCTGGAGCACCATGCCGATCCGGGACCGCAGCGAATGTCGGCTCACCGATCTGATGTCGACGCCGTCGAGGAGGATCTGTCCCGCGTCGACGTCGTAGAACCGCATCAGCAGATTGACCAGGGTGGTCTTTCCGGCACCGGTGGGTCCCACGATCGCCACCGTGCTGCCCGGCTGGGCGACCAGCGATAGGTCCTCGATCACCGGTGTCCCCGGGCGGTAGCCGAAGCTGACGTTGCGGAACTCCACCCGGGCCGGTCCCACGGGCAGTTCGGTTGCCGCCGAGGGTGTTTCCTCGGCCTCGTCAAGGAACTCGAACACTCGCTCGGCGCTGGCCACCCCGGACTGCAGCGCGTTGTACATGCCGGCGACCTGGGTGATCGGCTGGTTGAACTGCCGCACGTACTGAATGAACGCCTGAACCCCGCCCAGGGTGATCTGCCCGGTGGCCACCTGCAGACCGCCGACCACCGCCACCGCCACATAGCCCAGGTTGCCGATCACCATGGTGGCCGGCGACACCAGGCCGGAGAAGAACTGGGCACCGAAACCCGCGTGGTAGACCTCGGCGTTGAGTTCGCGGAACGTGCGTTCTGCCGAGTCCCGGTGCCCGTAGGTCTTGACCAGTGTGAAGCCGCTGTAGGTCTCTTCGATGTGGGCATTGAGCCGGCCGGTGTTGGCCCACTGGGCGACGAACTTGGCCCGCGATCGGCGGGTGATGGCCCGGATCGCCAGCAGTGACAGCGGGACCGTCGCCACCGTGATCAGAGCCAGCAGAGGGGAGACCACGATCATCATCACCAGCACCGCCACGATGGTGAGTACCGCATTGAGCAGCTGGCTGATCGTCATGGACACCGAGGTCGCGATATTGTCCACGTCATTGGTCACCCGGCTCAGCAACTCGCCGCGCTGCCGGGTATCGAAGTAGGACAGCGGAAGCCGGTGGATCTTGGTCTCCACCTCGGCGCGCAGTGCGGTGACGGTCCGTTGAACGATCACGTTCAGCAGCCGCGCCTGACCCCAGATCAGCAGTGCAGCAACCAGATACATCAGCAACGCCAACAGCAGTGTGCGCCCGACGGCCGCGAAGTCGATACCCATCCCGGGCGTCACATCCATCCCGGACAGCATCTCGGCGAACGTGTCGTCCCCGCGGGCGCGGGCCTCGTCGATCGCCTGCGCTCTGGTGATACCGGTAGGCAGCTGCCGGCCGATGACACCGTTGAACAACAGATCGGTGGCGTGGCCCAAAACGAGGGGGCCGATCGCCGACAGCACGATGCCGGCGACGGACATCGCCAGCACCGCCGCGGTCGGCCGGCGGTGCGGACGCAGCCGTCGCAGCAGTCGCAGCGCCGAGCCGGTGAAGTCCCGCGACCGGGCCCGTGCCGGGTCGGCCGGTATCCCGGGTGAACCTCGGCGCATCGGCGGCGCGGTCACGGCCCGACCCCGGCGAGCGATTGTGAGGCCACGAACTCCGCATAGGTCGGGCAGTTCTCGAGCAGCACGGCGTGGGTGCCCGCCCCGACCACCCGGCCGCCGTCGAGGACGATGACCTGGTCGGCTTCGAGCACCGTCGAAACACGTTGGGCCACCACGATGACGGTGGACTCTGCCGAGACCTCCCGCACCGCGGCCCGCACCCGGGCGTCGGTGGAGACGTCGAGTGCGGACAGCGCGTCGTCGAACAGGTAGATCCGGGGTGCCCGGATGACGGCCCGCGCGATCGCCAGCCGTTGCCGCTGGCCGCCGGAGAAGTTGGCGCCGCCCTGAGCGACCCGCATGTGCAGACCGTCGGGATGGGCGCGGACGAAGTCGTCGGCCGCGGCCACCCGCAATGCCGCCCACATCTGCGCCTCGGTGGCGTCCTGGTTGCCGATGCGCAGGTTGTCGGCCACCGTGCCGGAGAACAGATATCCGCGCTGCGGCACCAGGCCCAGTACCGACCACAGGTCCTCCGGGTCGTAATCATGGACGTCGATCCCGTCCACCCGGACCGCCCCGGCGGTCGCGTCGTACATCCGGCAGATCAGCGCGACCAGGGTCGACTTCCCCGACCCGGTGCCGCCCACGATGGCGGTGGTCGTCCCGGGCTCGGCAGTGAACGACACCTGTTCGAGAACCGGGCGCTCCGCCCCCGGATAGCGGAAGCAGACCCCGTCGAGGGCCACCACCCCGCGGATCCCGTCGGAGGGCCGCCGCGGTACGGCCGGAGCGGTGATAGCGGTCTGGGTCGCCAGCACCTCGGTTATCCGTTCGGCGCACACCGAGGCGCGGGGGAGCATGACCAGCAGCAGGGTGGCCATCAGGACGGCCATCAGGATCTGCATGAAATAGGCCAGGAATGCGATCAGTGCACCCACCTGCATCTGGCCGGCGTCGATGCGCAGGCCGCCGAACCAGATCAGCGCGACGCTGGAGATGTTGACCGTCAGCGTGGTCACCGGCAGCATCAGCGCCTGCCAGCGCCCAGCGGTCAGCGCGGCATCGGAGACGGCGTGGTTGGCCACGGCGAAGCGGTCCCGCTCGTACGGTTCGCGGGCGAACGCCCGCACCACCCGGATACCGGACAGCTGATCGCGCAACACCCGGTTGATGCCGTCGATCAGGCGTTGCATGCTGCGAAAGACCGGCAGCATCCGGGACACGATCAGGTAGTTGGCCAGCGCCAGCACCGGCACGCTGATTCCCAGCAGCCAGGACAGCCCGGCATCGAGGTGTATCGCCATTGCGATACCGCCGACGCACATGATCGGCGCGGTGACCCCGACGGTGACCGTCATCTGAACCAGGACCTGGATCTGCTGCACGTCGTTGGTGGTCCGGGTCAGCAACGACGGCGCGGAGAACCGTGCGGTCTCGCGCTCGGAGAACCCGATCACCCGCTCGAACACCGCCGAGCGCAGATCCCGGCCCAGCCCCATCCCGGTTCGCGACCCGAAATACACCGCACCGACCGCACAGACGCCCTGCAGGGCTGTCACGGCCAGCATGACCAGGCCCAGGTGGCCGATCAGGGCGGTGTCCCCGGCTGCCACCCCGTCGTCGATGATCGCCGCGTTGACGGTCGGAAGATACAGCGCCGCCAGCGTGCTGAGGGTTTGCAGCGCCATGACCGCCGCCACCAGCCGCCGGTACGGCCGGACGTACCGCCGCAGCAGCGCCAGGAGCATTTCGTTACTGTCCCACACCGGACTGAAGCGACAAACTGGCTGTTCAGCCGGTGTGTCGTCGGTTCATTCGGCGGCTGCCGCTACAGTGCATGCTGTGAGATTCAGGCATGCGGTGAGATTCGGCGGGTGCGGGTGAACGCGGCGCGCATGCTCGCGGCGGGCGTGGCGGCGGTGTCGGCGGCCGGCTTGCTCGGGGCCTGCTCGAGCACCGAACCGGACCAGCCGCAGTCCCAGCAGCAGGAGCAGAACTCGCCGGTGACCAGGGACGGCAAGCACGGGCCCTTCTTCGCCGAGTGCGGCGGCATCAGCGATCAGGTGATGGCCGAACAGACCCGGGTGACGGGTTTGACCAAGACGGCGGTGAATTCGGTTGGTTGCCAGTGGCTGGCCGGCGGCGGGATCCTGGGTCCGCATTTCTCCTTCAACTGGTTCCGCGGCAGCCCGATCGGGCGTGAGCGCAAGACCGAGGAGCTCTCCCGCGACAGCGTCGAGGACATCACCATCGAGGGCCACCCCGGGTTCATCGCCGTGGGAAGCGATCCCATGCTGGGAGAACATCTGTGCGAGATCGGCATCCAGTTCAACGACGACTTCATCGAATGGTCGGTGAGCTTCGCCGAGAAGCCGTTCCCGCCGGCCTGCGATGTGGCCAGGGAACTGACCCGGCAGTCGATTGTGAACGCGAAATGATCCGGCCGACCGCCCGCCGCCGCGCCGTCGCGACGCTGATCGCGGTGTCGGCACTCGCAGTGCTCGCCGGGTGCGCCCAGACCGTGGATGGCACCGCGATGAAGTCCGGAACCGGCAGCACCGCGCGCAATGACAACTCCGCCAAGCAGTACCCGAATCTGCTCAAGGAATGCGATGTGCTGACCGCCGACGTACTGGCCAAGACGGTCGGTGCCGACCCGTTGGATATCCAGAGCACCTTCGTCGGCGCGATCTGCCGCTGGCAGGCGGCCAACCCGGCCGGCCTGATCGACATCACCCGGTTCTGGTTCGAACAGGGCAGCCTCGAGAATGAGCGCAAGGTCGCCGATGGTCTGAAGTACCAGGTGGAGAGCCGAGCCATCGCTGGTGTGCCATCCATCGTCATGCGCAACAGCGAGCCCAACGGGGGCTGCGGTGTGGCCAGCGACGCGGCCGGCGTGGTCGGCTGGTGGATCAATCCGCAGGCGCCGGGCATCGACGCCTGCGGCCAGGCGATCAAACTGATGGAACTGACGCTCGCCACCAACTCGTAGTTGCCCCGGGGGCGACTACTCCGATGCATCGGTGGCCGTAGACCGACCTCGACGGTAGCCGTCCAGAACGGCTTGGTGCCGCGCCGCTACGGGGCTGTCTTGCCCTGGATGCCAGGCACCCTGGTGGGAGCCTTGTCGGCGGTCATGGTGGGGGCGAACGAACCGACGTTCTGCTTCTCGGTAGGGGTCAAGGTGGCCGGCGACTGCGAGGCGCTGCTGCCGGCGGGAGCCTTGGTGTCGGCCGGGCTCTCCTTGGCGTCACTGCCGCAGGCGGTCATGGTCGCCATACCGGCGAGGGCGGCCGCGGCGGCGAGTAGGGCGACCCTGGAGCTCAGACGAGTGGTGTTCACGACGTATCTCCTCAAAGTATCTATTCACATCAGCCCGGAAGGGGGCATGCTGGCGCGAACTCTACCCCGTCGGCTTCGGCTCGCCCGGATAAACCTGCGCCCTGCCCGCCGCCACTGGGCGCCGCCGCACAACGTGGTGCCCCACATCATCGCGGCACGTGGAATGACGTCAGTTCGGCCCCGCCGAGTTCGAGGCCCGTCCATGGGCCCGGAACCTGCAGTACCGCAATCCCCGAGGTCGGGAACTTCAGCGCGATGGCACCGAGGGCATGAGGATCGCTGCCCCGGCCCGCCAGGCCGAGTGCCACCTCGCTGACCGTGGGTTCGTGACCGACGACGAGCAGGGTGTCGATCCGGTCGTCGGTGGCGTTGATCTCGCCGACCATCGTGCCGGGACTGGCGCCGTAGAGCGCGTCGGAATAGCTGACCGGAGCAGTGATACCCGTTCGCTCAAGGGTCTGCCGCGTTCGGAGCGCCGACGAGCACAGCACCGTGTCAATGGCCGGCAGGTTCTCCCGCAGCCAGTCACCGGCCAACGCGGCCTCGCGGACCCCGCGGGACGCCAGTGGGCGCTGATGGTCTCCCACCCCATCCGGATAGTCGGACTTCGCATGCCGCATCAGCACCAGGGTTCTCATCCGCACCAGGTTAAGGCACCTGCCGCGCGGGATCCACGGAGTTGTCGTACCCCCGCCATAAACTCCCGGCAAACCTCAGGAAAGGACCGTCGGGGAATGAAGTTCCTGCACACCGCGGACTGGCAGTTGGGTATGACGCGTCATTTTCTCGGCGCCGACGCCCAGGCGCGCTACTCCGCCGCCCGGCGCGACGCCGTCTCCGCGCTCGGGGCACTGGCCCGCGAGACCGGTGCGGAGTTCGTCGTCGTCGCCGGTGACGTCTTCGACGCCAACCAACTCGCCCCGACGGTCGTCAGCCAGTCGCTGGAGGCGATCAGGGCCATCGGCGTCCCGGTGTACCTGCTGCCCGGTAACCACGACCCGCTTGATGCCGGGTCGGTGTACACCAGTTCCCTGTTCACCCGCGAATGCCCCGACAACGTCAGGGTGCTCGACCGGGCCGGCGCCTTCCCGGTGTGCGAGGGCCTGGAGATCGTCGCAGCACCATGGCGGTCCAAGAAGCCAACCACCGACCTCGCCGCGGCGGCACTGGCCGGCATTTCGGCCGATGGCACGGCACGCATTCTGGTGGCGCACGGTGCGGTCAGCGGACTTGACCCGAACGACGCGAACCCGGCGCAGATTTCAATGGACGGTCTGTCGGCGGCGTTGGAGGACTCGGCCATTCATTATGTGGCGTTGGGGGACAAGCACTCCCGCACCGAGGTCGGCGGCGGCGGCCGGGTCTGGTACTCGGGCTCCCCCGAGGTCACCAACTACGATCATGTGGAACGGGACTCCGGTCATGTGCTCGTCGTCGATATCGACCTCGAGGACCCGGCCCACCCGGTGACCGTCGAATCCCGCCGGGTCGGCACCTGGCGGTTCATCACGCTGGCTCACGAGTTGAACAACAGCCGCGATATCGCCGGCCTCGATGTCAACCTCGATCAACTGCCGGACAAGGACCGCACCGTCGTGCAGTTGGCCCTGGTGGGCACCCTCACCGTCACCGACCGGGCAATTTTGGATGCCTGCCTGGATACGTACTCGAGGCGCTTCGCCTGCCTGGACAGCTGGGAACGGCACACCAATATCGCGGTGATGCCGAGCGACGGCGAATTCGACGACCTGGGTATCGGTGGCTTCGCCGCCGACGCGGTCGCCGAATTGGTAGAAACCGCCCGTTCGGACGGGACAGACGCCGACGCGGCGCGCGGCGCGCTGGCTCTGCTGCTGCGCCTCCGCCAGGGGAGCGCGGCATGATCCTGCACCGGCTGCGGCTGACCAACTTCCGCGGCGTCGCCGACCGTGAACTCACGTTCCCCGAGAACGGTGTGGTCGTGGTGTGCGGCCCCAACGAGGTCGGTAAGTCCTCGATGCCCGAGGCGCTGGATCTGCTGCTGGAGCACAAGGATCGTTCGTCTAAGCAGAAAGTGATGGCGGTCAGACCCACCCATGCCGATGTCGGCGCCGAGGTGGAGGCTGAGATCAGCAGCGGGCCCTACCGATTCGTCTACCGCAAGCGGTTCCACAAGAAGCACCTCACCGAGTTGACGGTGCTGGAGCCCGAGCGCCGGCCCTACAGCGGGGACGAGGCGCACGAGCGGGTTCGCGCGATGCTCGACGAGACGGTTGACGCCGGGTTGTGGCAGGCCCAGCGGGTGCTGCAGGCGGGCTCGACCGCGGCGGTGGACCTGTCCGGCTGCGACGCATTATCGCGTGCGCTCGACGTGGCGGCGGGCGAGGCGGATTCGTCGGGCAACGACGCGCCGCTGATCGATGCCGTGAATGCCGAGTTCGAGCGCTACTTCACGCCGAACGCGGGTCGGCCCGCGCGGGAGTGGAAGGGCGCGATAGAGCGTCTGGTCGCCGCCGAACAGGCAGTGGAACGTGCCAGCGCAGCCGTCGCCGAAGTCGAGGAGCGGGTGCGCCGTCACGAGGAGTTGAACACGCAGCGCCGCGGACTTGCCGATGCCCTGGGTCCCGCCGCCGCGCGCGCCGAGGCGGCCCGGCACGCGCACGCGGCGCTGATCGAATTGACCGAGCAGGTGCGTCAGGCCGAAATGGTGGCCGAGGCCGCCACGGTCAAGGCCACCGCGTCAGCTTCGGTGTCTGCTCAGCGAACGCAACTCAAGGCCGATGTCGAACGCCGGTCCGACACGCTGGTCGCACTTCAGACCCAGTTGAGCGCCGCAACCGAGGACGAGGCGATCGCGCGGGAAACGCTGGCGGCAGCGAAGGCGGAATCTGACGCGGCTGCCGTCGACCTTGCGGCGGCGCAGTGCCGGATGGATGCTGCCCGGTCGGCTGAACAGGCCTGCGCGGCCCGTGAGCTCACAGCCCGGCTCGCCGCCCGAGTCGAGCTCATCGACGAGGCCTGTCGCGACCTTCAGCAGACCGGTCATGAGCTGGCCGAAATCGTACTGACGGCGCCGATGTATGCGGATATCGAGACCAGCCATGCGGTGGTGGAGCAGTTGGAGGCACAGCTGGACACCGATACCGGCAGCGTTGAATTCACCGCGATCGCAGCAGTGGATGTCATCGTCGACGGCGAGGCGATGATGTTGTCCGCCGGCCAGACCTGGCGTCCGCCTGCCTGCGCGCCCGTCACCGTCGAGATTCCTGGCCTGCTTAATGTGCGCCTCGATCCCGGTGCCGCGGCCGCGCAACTGAGTGCCAAACTCGTTATCGCCAGGCAGCTTCGGGCCGAGGCGCTGAGTCAGGGCGGTGTCGCGGACCTCTCGGCGGCCCGCGCCGTCGACACCCGCCGCCGTGAACTGGCCACCAAGGCCGACCAGCTGACCGCGAAGCTTGATGGTCTGTGCGCCGGCGATGACATCGACGAACTTCGACGGCGCCTCGCCGCGCTGAGCGCCGAGGCCGGCGAAACCGGCGACGAGTTCGAGCCGGCGGTGGTGGCGATCGAGGTCCGGGCCGCGGCCGACGCCCTCGGGACGGCCCGTGCGAGGGTCGAGGCCGGTCGCGGAGCTGTCGTCGCCGCGGCCGCAGCACTCAACGAAAGGGACACTGCTGCAAAGGTTCTGTGCGAGCGGATGTCGGCCGCAGAGACCGAACTGCAGGCCGTGACCGGTCAACTTGCCGAACTGCGTGCCGACGCTCCCGACGATGCGGTGATTGCCGCGGCCGCTGAGGCCGCGGCAGCCCAGCTGATCGCCGAGGAACAACTCGCCGCGCTGACCGCGCGGTACCGCGCCGCCAACCCCGACCACGTCAGGGCGCAACTCGACGCGGCTGCCGCCGCGCTCAGCGAGATCACCGACGGTCTCGCCGCGATCGACAGGGAACTGGATGCGCTCAGCGCCCAGCTTGAGGTTATCGGCAACGAGGGCCGCCGCGGACTGCTCGACGACGCCGAGATCAGGCGTGAACGAGCCCGCGCCGAACACGCGACGATCGGCGGGCGTGCCGGTGCGGTGAAGCTACTGCGCGACACCATGATGCGCCATCGCGACAACGCCCGGCGGCGCTATGTCAGGCCGTACCGCAACGAACTGGAGCGGCTGGGCCGCATGGTGTTCGGACCCAGCTTCGCGGTCGAGGTCGACTCCAACCTGACGATCTGCAGTCGCACGCTGGAGGGTTGCACGGTTCCGTACGAGTCGCTATCCGGTGGCGCCAAGGAGCAACTGGGCATTCTGGCTCGGTTGGCGGGTGCGGCGTTGGTCGCCGAGGAGGACACCGTGCCGGTGGTGATCGACGATGCGCTGGGGTTCAGCGATCCCGACCGGTTGACCAAGATGAGTGCGGTGTTCGACAACGTCGGCCACTGCGGCCAAGTGATCGTGCTGACCTGTCAGCGGGACCGTTACAAAGACATCAGCGGCGCGAAGGTCATCGAACTGAGCGCCTGAATCAATCGGCGGCCAGTGCCAGCACCTCGTCGAACCCCTCGACCAGGCAGTCGTAGAACTCGTCGAAGTCCGGGATAGCGCCGGTGTCGACGTCGATCCCGAGTGCGCAGTTATCGCAATAGGTGAGCAGCGTGACGTTGACCGCCGAGCCGATCGTCGGGCCGAAGGCGTACTGCACCCGTACCTTGGCGCCCGCGAGGTACACCGGCACCGGCACCCCCGGCACGTCGCTGGCCAGGAAGTCCACCTTGCGCAGCATCGATCCGATGTACCAGCGCGGCATCAGGTTCATCGCCCCGGCGATGATCTGGACATACGGCGTCGAACGCTCATTGCGCACCTTGTTGGTGCGCTCACGGGTCTCGCTGATCCGCTCGGCGGGGTCGGCCACCCCGACCGGAACGTCGAAGCGCGCCAGCGTGATGTGATTGCCGCCCACGCCGTCACCCTCCGTGCGGATGCTGATCGGCATGGTCAGGTGCAGATCGCCCACCGTGACGCCGTGCTTCTCGTGGTACCGGCGCAGACCCCCGGAGATGCCGGCGACGAAGGCGTCATTGAGGGCGCCGCCACTGCGGTGGGCGGCCTCCTTGAGTTTCGCCAACGGCACCTCATGCACGCCGAGGCGGCGCACCATGGTGCGTTCCTTCATCAGCGGCGAACCGGTCTCGCTGACCGGGCGCACGAACCGGAACACCGAGGCGGCCAGTTCCCCCGCCGAGGCGGCGGTCTGCAGGGGCCGGCGAACGGCGTCCAGCAGCAGCCTCGGTGCGGCCCCCAGCGCACCGGTGACGCCCTTGCTCACCAGGCCGATGTCGTAGCGGACGATATCGGCGTAGTCGGCCAGCGGGCCACGCTCGTGGACCTCGGGGTGGCCTGATTTGGTCTCGACCTCCTCGATGGCGCGCGGGGTTTCGGTCAGGTCGAACAGGTGCATCGCGATCTGCACCCCGCCGACGCCGTCGGTGAGACTGTGATGGAACTTGCACAGCACCGCCGCACCGCCGTCGTCGAGGCCGTCGATCAGCGTCGCCGTCCACAGCGGCCTGGCCCGGTCGAAGTCCGCCATCGCCGCCACCCGGGCCATCTCCAGGACACCGTCGAGGTTGCCCGGTTCGGGTGCGGACACCCGGCGCATGTGGAAGTCGAGATCGAAATCCGGGGCATCCTCCCAGCGCGGCGGCGTGGGCGGCGGGGACTCGACCACCCGTTGACGCCAGATGGGCAGGTTGCTCGACAACGATTCGAAGCGCTCACGCACCACACCCCAGTCCGGCGAACGATCCAGCATGATCACCGTCACCACGGTGGAGCGCAGCCGCGGGTCGGATTCCATCGCCCAGGTGAACGCATCGGTCTGGCTCATGAATTCGGTCATCGTGCTTCTACGCTACGGCCGCGCTGTGGCCCGCGTCACCAGCGCGATTCGAACTGGTGACTTTCTTCCCTAGGGTGGTTGGCATGATCGACTTGGCGCGGTCGATACTGTGCGGACTTGGCAGGATCGACACTGTGCGGAAGCTGAGCCGATGACCCTGGGTCCCAAACGCCGCCGCGCCCACGACAAACTTGCCGCGCGGCCCGGCGTGCGGTCGGTGCGCCGACCGCTGACCCCGGACTCCGTCGACCAGTTCGATCTCTTCTACGTACGCTCCGGTCCGATCACCGGTCACCCGCTGGTGATCGTTCCGGGCGGCCCCGGCATGGCGTCGATCGGGCATTACCAGGGAATGCGCCGTCGCGCCGCCGACGCCGGGCTGGACGTGATCATGGTCGAGCACCGTGGAGTGGGCATGTCGCGCCACGACGACGCCGGAGCCGATCTGCCCGCCGCGGCGCTGACCATCGAGCAGGTCGTCGACGATATCGCTGACGTCCTCGACGCCGAGGACGTCGGTAGCGCCGTGGTCTACGGAACGTCCTACGGCAGCTACCTGGCGGCCGGGGTGGGCGTCCGGCACCCGGCCCGGGTGCAGGCCATGATCCTGGACTCGCCCCTGCTCAACCGCGACGATATCGAGATCGTCCGGCGTGAACTGCGGGATCTGCTCTGGCACGGCCAGGATCCGCAGACCTCCGACCTGGCGGCCAAGGTGCGCCGCCTGGCCGACGACGGTGCCATGACGCCGGGCGATGCCCAGCTCGCCGCCATGCTCTACGGGCTCGGCGGGGCGGATCTGCTGCATCGCCTGCTTGATCTGCTGCTCGATGACCGGCCGTTGCTGTGGACCACGATGAGCCGGATCGAGCAGGCGGCCAGCCGAAAGCTGCCCTACCGCAACGAGGCCGACCTGGTCGGGCCGATCGGCTTCCGGGAGTTGAACTTTCACGGGGTTCCGGACGGTCTGCCGCTGGATCCCGCCATCGCGATGCGCGAGTCCGCACCCGAGGACCCGCCGCCGTTCGAGGGTGAGCCATTCGATCTGGTCGCCGAGATGCCCCGCTTCTGCTGGCCCACCGTGGTGATCTCCGGCGGCCGGGACCTCACCACGCCGCCGGCCGTCGCCCACCGGATCGCCGACCTGGTGCCCGGCGCCGCACTGGTGGAGCTGCCGACGGCCGGACACAGCATCCTGGACACTCGCGAACAGGCCGCGCTGCGGATCGCTGGCGAGGTCTGCTCCGGGCGGATCGCGGATCTTCCCGGTGAGGGTGCGGAGCTGGACCGGCTTCCGGTCCGTCCCGAGCTATGGCTGGTGGGATCGGCCATCGAGGTGGCGGCCCGCATCGAGGCCGTGCTGCCCGGTGCGTTGCAGCGGCTGCTGCCCCGCTTGCTGAACAGCGCTACTTCATGAAACCGATTGCGCTGTAGTTCAAGTCGCCCAATCCCGCCGGACCGAAGTTGGCGAGGTTGCTGCGCACCGCGACATTGCCGGGGGACTGGAACAGCGCGAGGCTGAACACCTCGTCCCACAGCAGCGCGTCCACCTCGTTGGCGAGCTGGCGGGCCTTGGCCGGATCGAGCTCATCGAGCACCTGCTCGACTTTGGCGTCGATCGCCGGTGAGGAGATCTTGCCGAAGTTGCTCTCGGCGCCGGTGGTGAAGATCTGGTTGAGGCAGCACAGCGAGAAGGCGTCGCCCACCCAGGAGAACTGGGTGACGTCGAAGTCGCCGACGCTGACATGGTTGGTGAAGAAACCGTTGGCCGGTTTGACGTCCAACTCCATCTTGACCCCGATCTGGGCCAACGTGTTCTGCGCGACCTGCGCCACCTGCCGGCCGCTTTGCGAGTCGTACAACACATTTCGGATGACTAGCGGTTTGCCATCCTTCTCGCGGAACTCCCCGTTCAGCTTCCAGCCCAGCGCGTCGAGTTCGGCCTTGGCCTTCTCCGGGTCGTAACCCACCGCCGCGCTGTTGTCCTGGTAGCCCTCCTGCCCGGCGACGAAGATGTGGTTGCCCAGCGGTGTCGGGTCGTCCACCAGGCCGCGCTGGCTGACGTTGACGATGGCCTGCCGGTCGATACCCTTGGCGACCGCCTGCCGCAGGGCCTTGTCGGACAGGATCGCCCCCGGCGCGCCGTTGAAGGTCAGGTGATACCAGCTGGGCCCGGGGGCGCGCCGGATCGAGATGCCCTCGGTGCGCGCGGCGATGGTCAGTTCGTCCAGCGAGGAGACCCCGGTGGCGTCGATGGTGTTGTTCTGCAGGGCCGGAATCCGGGCGGCGTCATCGAGCACCAGGTAGGTGAAGGAGTCCAGCAGCGGCGGAGTGCCCCACCAGTTCGGGTTGCGGGTCAGGGTGATTCGCTGTGCGGTGCGGTCCACTGAGGAGACCATGAACGGTCCGGCCGACGGCCCCGGTTCGCTGAGCTGGCCTTTGTTGAACGCGTCCGGGGTGGCGGTCATGGCCTTCGGCAGCAGCATGGTGTTGCCGGCGAACATGCCACGCCATTCCGGGTAGTGCTGGGCGAAGGTCACCACGGCTTGGCGGTCATCTGCCCCGCGGGTGACCGACGCCACCCGGTCGGAGCCGTTGGGGGAGGCGATCGCGAAGGCCTTGTCCTTGCCGCTGGTTGCGTTGATCTGGGCGGCGATGTCCTCCCAGGTGATCGGTACGCCGTCGGACCAGGTGGCCTTGGGGTTGATGGTGTAGGTAACCACCTGCGGGTCGGTCTTGGTCAGTTCGACGCTGGTGAAGTAGTCGGTGTTGACCTTCATCGTCCCGTCCGGGGCGACGATGTAGGCCCGCGGCATGGTGGGCCGCAGCAGCGAGGCGGTGTCGGCCTCGTTGCCGTCGATGTTGAGGGTGTTGAAGTTCGCCGGCAGCGCGCCGATCGACAGCCGCAGATTGCCGCCCTGATTCAGGGTGGCCGGATCCTGCGGATTGATATCGCTGGAGCCGCCGAGTTCGGCGTTCCCGCCGCCGCCGGGCACTCCGGTCTGTTTGGTCGCGCAGCCCGCCAGGGTCAGCGTCACCGCCGCGAGCAGACACAAAAGTGTCCTGACACGCCGTGCTGAGGGGACATTTGCGTCTGCTCGCCGAAGGGTCACACCCGCAGATGCTAGCGCCGCGACGGATCCGGTTGGGGGATCGCGGCGAGCAAACGGCGGGTGTACTCGTTGCGCGGATTGGCGAACACCTCATCACTGTCGCCGTATTCGACGATCGCCCCGCGGTACATCACCGCCACCTGATGGGCCAGGTGCTTGACCACCGACAGGTCGTGCGAGACGAACAGATAGGACAGGCCGAAGTCCCGTTGCAGGTCCAGCAGCAGGTTGATGATGCCGGCCTGGATGGAAACGTCCAGCGCGGAGACCGGCTCGTCCAATGCCAGAATCTTGGGTTGCAGCGCCAGCGCCCGGGCGATGCCGATCCGCTGCTTCTGACCGCCGGAGAATTCACCGGGGTAGCGGCTGGCGTCGGCGCGGCGCAGGCCGACGATCTCCAGCAGTTCGGCCACCCGGGCGTCGGTGCCGCTCTTGCCGAAACCGTTGGCGGACAACGGCTCGGCCAGGATGTCGAAAACCGGCATCCGTGGATCCAGGGCGGCCACCGGATCCTGGAAGACGACCTGCAGATCCCGGCGCAGCTCGCGGCGCCGGCCGGTGGTGAGGGTGGCGACGTCGTTGCCGAGCACCTCGATCGACCCGGACTGCGGCGCCCGAAGTTCCAGGATCTCGTGCAGCGTGGTCGACTTGCCGGACCCGGACTCCCCGACGATGCCGAGGGTGCGGCCCTGCAGCACTTCGAAGCTGATCCTGTCCACGGCGCGCACCTCGCCGATCTGGCGGCGGAACACCACACCCTTGGTCAATCGGTAGGTGCGGGACACCTCGCGCACCCGCACCACGACCGTCGGTTCGGGTTCCTCGACCTCCGGCGGTTCGACGGACACGCCGTAGATATCGGCGGCGCTGCGTCCAGCCACCTGGTCGGTGTGGATGCAGGCAGCCGAATGCGCCTGCCCGACCTCGAGCAGCCCGGGTTCGGCGGATAGGCAATCGTCATCGGCCAGCGGGCACCGGGGCGCGAACGGGCAGCCCGGCGGCAGGTTGACCAGCGACGGCGGTGCGCCCGGGATCGGCACCAGCCGTTCACCGCGGGGGGCGCCCAGGCGCGGCACCGAGCCCAGCAGCCCCGCGGTGTAGGGCATCCGGCGATCGCTGTAGAGATCCTCGACCGTCGCGACCTCCACGGCACGGCCGGCGTACATGACCAGTGCCCGGTCGGCGAACTCGGCCACCACGCCGAGATCATGGGTGATGATCAGCACCCCGGCCCCGGTGACATCGCGGGCGGTCTTGAGCACGTCGAGGATCTGCGCCTGGACCGTGACGTCGAGGGCGGTGGTCGGCTCGTCGCAGATGATGAGGTCGGGATTGTTGGCGATTGCGATGGCGATCACCACCCGCTGGCGTTCACCGCCGGACAGTTCGTGTGGGAAGGCCCGGGCCCGCTGCCCGGCCTGGGCCAGTCCGACCAGTTCCATCAGTTCCACGGCGCGGCGTCGGGCTGCCGCCTTGCCCACATCGGCGTTGTGCACCCTGATCGCCTCGGCGATCTGATCCCCGACGGTGTAGACCGGAGTCAGCGCCGACATCGGATCCTGAAACACCGTGCCGATCCGGGCGCCCCGGATGGTGGACAACCCGGCGTCGGACATGCCGAGCAGTTCCTCGCCGTCCAGTCGGGCCGAACCCGACACGGTCGCGTAGTCGGGCAGCAGGCCGATCACCGCCATCGCGGCCGCCGACTTGCCCGACCCCGATTCGCCGACCATCGCGACCACTTCACCGGGTGCCACGTGGTAGCTCAGGCCGCGCACGGCGTGCAGGTCTCCGCCGTCGGTGGGGAAGGTGACCGTCAGGTCGGCGACCTCCAGAAGCCGGCCGCTCATCGTCGTGATCCCTTGGGTGATCCCCGGTGCCGCAGGTTGACGCTGCCCGGGTCGAGCGCGTCGCGCAGCCCGTCACCGGTCAGGTTGGCGCACACCAGGATCAGCACCAGCACCCCGGCCGGGAAGAGGAAGACCCACGGGAACGTCGTCGCGGATTTGGTGCCGTCGGCGATCAGGGTGCCCAGCGACACATCCGGCGGTTGCACGCCGAAACCCAGGAAGCTCAGCCCGGTTTCGGCCAGGATCGCCACCCCGACGTTGAGGGCGGTGTCGATGATGAGGATCGACGCCACGTTCGGCAGGATGTGGCGGGCGATGATCTGCCTGCTGGGCACACCCATGTACCGGGCGGCCTGGACGTACTCGCGCTCCCGCAGGCTCATCGTCAGGCCGCGCACCATCCGTGAGCTGACCATCCAGCTGAACCCGGCCAGCAGGACGATCAGCAGCGCGATATTGGCGGAGTTCTTGGTGCGCGGGGTGATGATCGCGATCAGGATGAAGCTGGGCACCACCAGAAGCAGATCCACCACCCACATCAGGGCGCGGTCGCGCCACCCGCCGAAATACCCGGCGATCGATCCGACCGTCGCGGCGATCACGGTGGAGATGACCGCCACGCACACCCCGATCAGCAGCGACTTCTGCATCCCGCGCAGCACCTGGGCCAGGACGTCCTGCCCGATCGCGTTGGTGCCGAACCAGTGCTGCGGGCTGGGCGGGGTTTGCAGTGCGTAGAAGTCGATATCGGTGTGCGAGTAGGGCAGCAGCGGCGGCAGCGCGTAGCAGGCCACGAACATCAGGACCAGGATGACCAGCGAGACCACCGCCAGGCGGTTGGCCATGAACCGCCGGGCCACCAGGGTGCGGCGGGAGACGAATGCCTGCTCCGGGGTGCTCATGTCACCCGGACCCGGGGGTCGAGGATGGCGTAGATGATGTCGGAGAGCAGGCCGGCCAGCAGCACCACCGCGCCGGAGAACACCGTGATCGCCGCGACGATATTGGTGTCCTGGGTGGCGATCCCGGTCACCACCCATTCGCCCATGCCGTGCCAGCCGAAAATCTTCTCGACGAAGACCGCGCCGGTGACCAACCCGGCGACGCTGTAGGCGAACAGCGTCGCCATCGGGATCAGCGCGGTGCGCAAGCCGTGTTTGAACAGGGCCTGGCGGCGGGTCAGGCCCTTGGCGCGGGCGGTACGGATGAAGTCCTGGCCGAGAACGTCGAGCATGGCGTTGCGCTGATAGCGGCTGTAGCCGGCGATCGAGACCAGCGCCAGGGTCATGGTCGGCAGCACCAGGTGCTGAAGCCGGTCGAGCAGCCGGTTCCACGCGCCACCGGTGACATTCGGTGAGGTCTCGCCGGTGTATTCGAAGATCTGTATCCCCAGCACGGAGTTGACCTGCAGCGCGCCCAGGATCAGCAGGTTGGCCAGAACGAATGTCGGGGTGCTGATGATCAGCAGCGAGGCCATGGTGACGACGCGGTCGGATAACCGGTACTGGCGGATCGCCCCCCACGCGCCGACCACCACCCCGATGACGGTGCCCAGCACCGAGCCGATCAGCAGCAGGCGCAGGCTCACCCCGATGCGCCGCCACAGTTCCTCGGAAACCGGCTGTCCACTGACGGTGGTGCCGAAGTCGCCGCGCACCGCCCCGGAAACCCAGTGCGCGTACCGCAGCGGTATCGGCTTGTCGAGATCCAGTTCGGCGGCCTTGGCGTCGATCACCGCCTGCGGCGGGCGCGGATTGCGCTGCAGCAGGCTGTTGAGCGGGGTGAACGAATAGGAGGTCAGGGTGAAGGTCAGGAATGACGCCAGCGCCAGCAGCACCACATAGTTGAGTAGCCGGCGCGCCAAGAACCGGACCATCAGCACAGGGTAGGTGCGGGGATCGCGCCCGCGCGGTTCCACGCGCCGAGCAGACGCAAACTCGCACGGAAAAGCCGCCGACGATGCGAGTTTGTGTCTGCTCGCGCGGTTGTGAATTACCATCCGCTGCATGAGCGTCACCGATGAATACCTGGCCAATAACGCCGAGTACGCCAAGACCTTCTCCGGGCCGTTGCCGCTGCCGCCGAGCAAGCAGGTGGCCGTGGTGGCGTGCATGGACGCCCGGATGAACGTCTACGGCATCCTCGGCCTCAACGACGGCGAGGCGCACGTCATCCGCAATGCCGGCGGTGTGGTCACCGATGACGAGATCCGCTCGCTGGCCATCAGCCAGCGACTGCTCGGCACCCGCGAGATCATCCTCATCCACCACACCGACTGCGGGATGCTGACCTTCACCGACGACGACTTCAAACGCGATATCCAGGCCGAGACCGGGATCAAGCCGGAGTGGGCTGCCGAAGCGTTCGGCGATGTCGAGGAGGACGTCCGGCAGTCGCTGCGGCGAATCCAGGCCAGTCCCTTCGTCACCTTGCACACCTCGCTGCGTGGGTTCGTCTTCGACGTCGCGACCGGAAAGCTGAAGGAAGTCACGGTATAGACCGGTCCAGGTCCCCACTTCGCCCGCCCGCGCTCGTTGACAGCTTCGGCGCGTTCTGGTTACCGTCGGGGTTGATAGGTAAATCTGGTTAAATCAACCAACTTAACGAGGTACCGATGCCGGAGCAGCTTGTGGAGGGTCCCGCGCCGGGGCAGTACGAACTGAGCCACCTCCGATCGCTGGAGGCCGAGGCCATCCACATCATCCGCGAGGTCGCCGCCGAGTTCGAGCGCCCCGTCCTGTTGTTCTCCGGCGGCAAGGACTCCATCGTCATGCTGCACCTGGCGATCAAGGCCTTCGCGCCCGCCCGGCTGCCGTTCCCGGTGATGCACGTCGACACCGGGCACAACTTCGACGAGGTCATCGCGACCCGCGACGAACTGGTGGACCGGCACGGCTTGCGCTTGGTGGTCGCCAGCGTGCAGCAGGACATCGACGCCGGCCGGGTGGTCGACAACGGGCCGTCGCGCAATCCCCTGCAGACCGTCACGTTGCTGCGGGCCATCCGCGAGAACCGCTTCGACGCCGCATTCGGCGGAGCGCGGCGCGACGAGGAGAAGGCCCGCGCCAAGGAGCGGGTGTTCAGCTTCCGCGACGAATTCGGGCAGTGGGACCCCAAGTCTCAGCGGCCCGAGTTGTGGAACCTCTATAACGGCCGGCACCGCAAGGGCGAGCACATCCGGGTGTTCCCGCTGTCGAACTGGACCGAATACGACATCTGGGCCTATATCGGCGAGGAGGGTATCGGTCTGCCGGCCATCTACTACGCGCACCGGCGCCCGGTGTTCCGCCGCGACGGCATGCTGCTGGCCGTCCACGAGTTCCTGCAACCGGGCGTGGACGACGAGGTGTTCGAAACCTCGGTGCGGTTCCGCACCGTCGGTGACGTCACCTGCACCGGCTGCGTGGAGTCCGAGGCCGCCAGCGTCGAGGAAGTAATCGCCGAGACCGCGGTGTCGCGGCTCACCGAGCGTGGCGCCACCCGAGCCGACGACCGCATCTCGGAGGCCGGCATGGAGGATCGCAAACGGGAGGGGTATTTCTGATGAGCGCTTGCGCGAAGATGCGAGGCTTCTGATGAGCGAGACCACCCTGCTCAGACTGGCCACTGCCGGGTCGGTCGACGACGGCAAGTCCACCCTGATCGGCCGGCTGCTCTATGACTCCAAGGCCGTCATGGAGGACCAACTGGCCGCCGTGGAGCGCACCTCACGGGAGCGCGGCAACGATTACACCGACCTGGCGTTGGTGACCGACGGGCTGCGCTCGGAACGCGAGCAGGGCATCACCATCGACGTGGCCTACCGCTACTTCGCCACGGCCAAGCGGAAATTCATCATCGCCGACACCCCGGGCCACATCCAGTACACCCGCAACATGGTCACCGGGGCGTCCACCGCGCACCTGGTGATCGTGCTCGTCGACGCCCGCGTCGGCCTGCTCGAGCAGTCCCGCCGGCACGCCTTCCTGGCCTCGCTGCTCGGCGTGCAGCACATCGTGCTCGCGGTGAACAAGATGGATCTCATCGACTGGGACCAGGAGCGGTTCGGCTGGATTCGCGACGAGTTCCATGCCTTCGCCGCTCGGTTGGACATCCACGACGTGACCACCATCCCGATGTCGGCCCTCAACGGCGACAACGTGGTGACCAAATCAGACAAAGCACCCTGGTACGAAGGCCCGCCGCTGCTCAGTCACCTGGAGGACGTCTACATCGCCGGGGACCGCAACCTCGTCGATGCCCGCTTCCCGGTCCAGTACGTGATCCGCCCGCAGACCCGCGAACACGCCGACCACCGCAGCTACGCCGGTACGGTCGCCAGCGGGATCCTGCGCCCCGGGGACGAGGTGGTGGTGCTGCCCAGCGGCAAGACCAGCCGGATCACCGCGATCGACGGGCCGAAAGGTGCGGTGGCCGAGGCTTTTCCGCCGATGGCGGTGTCGATCACGCTGGCCGACGATATCGACATCTCCCGCGGCGACATGCTGAGCCGGCCGCAGAACCAACCGGAGGCCACCAGCGAGTTCGACGCGACGGTGTGCTGGATGGCAGACACCGCCGCGCTGGAACCCGGCCGCGACTACGTCATCAAGCAGACCACCCGGACCACCCGCGCCCGGGTCACCGCGCTGGACTACCGCCTCGACGTCAACACCCTGCACCGCGACAAGAGCGCCACCGCGCTCAAGATCAACGAACTGGGCCGGGTGACCCTGCGCACCCAGGTGCCACTGCTGCTCGACGAATACACCCGAAACCCGGCCACCGGATCGTTCATCCTGATCGACCCGGACACCAACGTCACCGTGGCGGCCGGCATGGTGCGCGACACCGTGCCCGCCGCCACCCGCGGATCCTCACCCAATACCGTGCGGCACCAGTCGATTGTCGGTGACCGGCTGACCAAGGGCCGCACCGTCTGGTTCACCGGGCTGTCGGGTTCGGGGAAGTCATCGGTGGCGGTGTTGGCCGAACAGATGCTGCTCGAACACGGCAGTCCGGCCTACATCCTCGACGGCGACAACCTGCGCCACGGACTCAACGCCGACCTCGGCTTCTCGATGGCCGACCGCGCCGAGAACCTGCGCCGGCTCGCCCACATCGCCACCCTGATGGCCGATGCCGGCCTGACCGTGCTGGTGCCGGCCATCAGTCCGCTCGCCGAACACCGCGCCCTGGCCCGCAAGGTCCATTCCGAGGCCGGCATCGAGTTCCTCGAAGTGTTCGTCGACACCCCGCTGTCGGACTGCGAGCACCGCGACCCCAAGGGTCTGTACGCCAAGGCCCGCCGGGGCGAGATCACCCACTTCACCGGTATCGACAGTCCGTATCAGCGGCCGAAGAACCCCGACCTGCGGCTGACCCCGGACCACAGTCCGGTCGAACTCGCCCAGCAGGTGATCGACCTGCTGGAGTCCCGGTCGTGAGCGATCACGACCTGGCCGCCCGGTTGGCGACCGACGCCGGACGGCTGCTGCTGGGGGTGCGGACCGAATTGGCCGACGCCCCGGCCGCGCAGCGCAAAGCCGCGGGCGACACGCGCTCGCACGACTATCTGATGGCGGAGTTGGCGCGGCTCCGGCCCGGTGACGCGGTGCTGTCGGAGGAGGGTGCTGACGATCCGGTCCGGTTGCGCTCGGAGCGGGTATGGATCGTCGACCCACTCGACGGAACCCGCGAGTTCTCCGAACCCGGCCGCGACGACTGGGCGGTGCATGTCGCGCTGTGGGAGAGCGGCGAGCTGGTCGCCGGGGCGGTGGCGTTGCCCGGCCGCGGTGTCACCCTGGCCACCCCGACGGTGCCGGCCGCCCCCGAACGCCCGGCCACCCCGCGCATCGTTGTCTCGCGCACCCGGCCGCCGGCGGTGGCGGTCCGGGTGCGTGACGCCGTCGGCGGGGAACTGGTCGAGATGGGGTCGGCGGGGGCCAAGATGGCCGCCGTCGCGACCGGCGGCGCCGAGATCTACGTTCACGCCGGGGGACAGTACGAATGGGATTCGGCGGCGCCGGTCGCGGTGGCCCGGGCGGCGGGATTGCATACCTCGAGGATCGACGGCACGGCCCTGCGCTACAACCAGGCCAACCCGTTGCTGCCCGACCTGCTGGTGTGTGTGCCCCGCTATGCCGAGGCGGTCCTGGCCGTCCTGCGGTGAAGCGTGCCCGGCGATCACAGGAAACCGGCCGCCGGCCCAGAGATATCTCAGGCGCAGACGCCGGTCGCTCAGGTTCGCCGCGCTGGAACGAAGAATCCGGCATCACGCCGGTAAACCTGTGGAACCACTCTGGGCAGCAGATTTGCTCCGGCCGGGAGTCGGCCCGCGGGCCAAAGCCATGGACTTAAGTACTTTTTTCGCTAAGGAGTTTGCACTCAGCTAATTCTCAGCTACTCTCATGAGGTCAGTGTTTGACGATTGACCCACGTACCGGAGGATTCCAATGCAAATCTCACTTCGTTCTCAGCTGGTCGCGGGTACCGCCGCGGTCGTCGGGGCGAGCGCTATCGCCATGACCCCGGTCACGGGCGCTCATCTCAGCCTGCCGTCCGTTCAGGCTCCGTCCGCTGTACAGACCGCGTTGCTCGCATTCAGCAGCCCGCTCGCACAGCTGTCCGAGACCCTAATCCAGACTTCTGCCTACCTGTTCAACACCGACCTCAATCCGGCGAACCCGAACAGCTGGTTCTACTCGGGTATCGAGGCTGGAACGGGCCCCGCCGGTGCGCTTTGGCCGACTCTTCTGACCAACCCCGGCGGTCTGGCTCCGGAACTCGGCGGTTACTCGTCGGTCGGTCTGGTCCCGCAGATCATCGATGACGCGCTGCCGGTCATCAGCCAGTTGGGCTACAACGGCTCGGACTACTTGAACGCCACCCTCTCCTCTCTGGGCTTGGCCGGCGTCCAGCTGGGCACCGGCATCGTGGACTCGATCACCGCACTGCTCTCCTTCGACATTCCCGGTGCGATCGAGGAGCTCGTCACGGCGATCTCCCAGGTCGGCAGCACCCTGCTCAACGCGGGCGGCTACGTGTTGACCGGTGTGTTCAACCGGGCCACGGCTGTGCTTGAGGCCACGGTCGGCTTGGTGCCGCTGCTGCTCGGGGCCACTCTCGGTCAGCTTTCGGTTATCGCTGGTTCGGTCACCGGAGTGGTCACCAACTTCTTCGACGCCTTCGGCAGCGCGAACCCGATCGAGAACGCCTGGAACGCCGTGGTCGACGGACTGCTCGGCCCGTCCGGCATCCCCGGCACCCTGCTGAACCTCACCATCGGTGCGGGCGTGCAGACCGGTCCGATCGCGGCTGCCACTCCCGAGGCGTTGGAGACCGCCATCGCGGAGAACTTCGTGCCGAGCATCCGCGGTGAGATTCAGGGTGCCGTGAAGGTCGTCGCCGATGCGCTGGCCACCCCGGTGGTTTCCGCAACCGCGGCGGTTCCGGCTGCGGCCGCCGTGGCCGCTGTCGAGGCACCGGCCGCTGTCGAGGCACCGGCCGAAGTTGAGGCTCCGGCTGTTGTCGAGGTGACCGAGGTCAAGGCACCTGCCGAGGTCGAGGCTCCTGCTGAGGCTGAGGCACCGGCCGCTGCGCGTGGCGCTCGTGCGGCTGCCGTGGTTGAGGCTCCGGCAGCGGTCGAGGCTCCGGCCGCTTCGGCCAGCGACGACGACGGTGCCGCCAAGAGCACCCCGAAGCGGGCCACTCGTGGCGCCAAGAAGGCCTCCTAATTCGGAGTAGCCTTCGCGGCACTTGCACTAGAGAGGCGCCCCTCCTTCTTCGGAAGGAGGGGCGCTTTTCTTTTTGGCGTGCTCTCAGCTTTCACCGCGACGCCATGACCCTGGACCAGTTCTGCGCCAGCCGAACGGCGCCTTCCCGAAATTAGCCCTGGGATCATTGAAGCCACAATGAACAGCAGTAGGCAAGCGGCATGACTTTGCTGCCCGGCGCCCATTCGGGCAACCCGGGTGTCCGAATGGGAAGGCGGGGGCTTCGGTGCGGTTCAGGTTATTCTCAGGTACACTCGCGGGCACCAGTGCCAAATCCCTCGGAAGGAAATCCGGTTATGAACGTCTCGCTCCGCTCCCAGATGACTGCAGGCGTTGCTGCACTGGGTGCCGCCGTGGTCGCCGTCGCGCCGATCACCCAGCCCGGCCTGCTGCCCTCGGCACAGCGCGTCGCCGCCGCAGTCGAACTGTCGGCCTTCTCCAACCCGGTCATCGCGATTACGGACAACATTTTCTTCGCTGCCGAGTACATCCTCGATCAGGGCTTCGTGGCCGACGACATAGTGTGGCCCGACACCTTTTACGGCACGGAATTTCTCTACGCCCCGCTCAACTACGGAATCATCCCGGACCTGGTAAACCAGTTCTCCAATGGCGCGTTGAGCGGCCTGGTCAATAACCTGGGCGGTTACGGGTTCGCCGGTATCTCCAGCGCCCTATATCTGGTCGACGGTATCGCTGGCTCGGCGTTCAACGCCCCCTTCGCGATCGTCGAGGCGGTCCAGGAACTGATCGCTGGCGACCCGGAGGCCGCCCTGCAAACCCTGATCACCGCGATCGTCGAGCCGCTGCAGGTCGGTGTCGAAGATGCGTTGGCCAGTGTGGGCTACATCGTCGACAACATCATCGAGAACGTCCAGACTGTGGTCACCTCCACACTTCCCTTCCTGGTGTCGGGAGTGGTCGGAGCGGTCGTCGACAACGTGAGCCTCGTGGTGGAATCCCTGGTCAATACCGCAACTTCTTTCGTCGGCAATCTGGCCACCCTCGATATCGAGGGTGCTTGGAACGACATCGTCGACGGCATCCTGGGCTCCAACGGCACCCTGGGTCAGATTGTCGAGCTGACCTTCGGGATCGGTCTGGGCGAGTTCAACGAGCAGGACGAGTTCGTCATGACGAATCCGAGCATCCGCTCGGTGGTGACCAGCGAACTCCAGCGCCTGGGCAGCCAGAAGTTCTTCGGAGACGGCGGCATCACCAACGACCCGTTGCTCGGGTTTGCCGACGCTGCGGCGGCGGTCACCGAGCCCGCCCCGGTCGCGGCCGTGGAGGTGTCGGCCCCGGCTGTGGCGCTGGAGTCGGCTCCGGCTGTAGTCGAGGCTCCGGCCGCTCCGGAGGCCGTGGTCGAGACGCCCGCGCCGGTGAGCGAGCCGGCCGTCGCGACTGAGGTCGCCGATTTGACCCCGGCCGTGCAGGCTGAGGAGCCCGCACCGGTGAGCGAGCCGGACACCAAGACCGAGGTCAGCGAGGCTGACGCGGCTCCGAGTCCCGCTGCGGCACCGAGCGAGGCCCGGGCCGGCGACAGCGATACGGCTGCCGCCAAGACCCCGAAGAGGGGCAACCGGGGTGCCAAGAGCGCCCGCAGCGCGAACTGACGCGGTCGCAGCTTTGCGGTGCCCCTCCCCGTTTCGGGGAGGGGCACCGTTCGCTTTTCCAGGCGGTGCAGGGCGTTAAGTTTCGTTGAGGTAAGAAATCCCGCAGACCGCGGGTTTCGACTTTCTTCTCAGTTCACTCTCAGGTATTGTTGAGAATTCGAGGACGAGAGGCGGGTGGTTCGCGTGCGGGGCGTGATCGGTCCGGTGCTGACGACGGGGGTCGCGTTAGCGGCCGCCGCTGTGGTGGTGGCCAACCCCGTTATCCCGCCGCGCTCCGACGTGCAGATTCCGTCGGTCCAGTTGTCGGCCGGCACCGGTGACGCCCTCGGCATGCTCGATGAGGAGTTCCTCAAAGCAATCGCTCCGGAACCGCCGGAGTCGACGAATCCCTTCGTCATCATCCGGGACCTGATCAGTTCACTGGCCGCCGATGCGACCTACCTGGGCACCAGCGCGATCGTCGACGCCTTCGTGGCGGGCGCGACCGCCGTCACGCAGCCGGAGTTGACGGCCTCATCCTTCCCCTACTCCCCTCCGGTCCAGGCGTGGCCCACTGAGTGGGCTTTCGCCGATGTGACCGCCTTGTCGCCCCAGGCCTACCTGCCGATCGATCTGGCCACCCCCTCCGCCGTGGTGAACGAAATCGACCCGGTGGTTGCTGAAGTGGTCACGGCGGTGATCAATGACGTCAGCTTCGTCGGCAACCAGCTCGTCACCGCCGCATTCGCCACAGGCGTGATGCTGGCTGCCGAACCGGCGTTGATCGTGGACACGCTGCGGGCCCTGATCAGTGGCGATGTCCGCGGGGCCTTGGACCATGCCGTCAAGGCGGTGATGGCTCCGCTGGGGCCGACGGTGATCATCATCGACGCCATCCGCACCATCGTGGAGCAGCGCCTGCCGATGCTGCCGGCCATCGTCCTGCCGAGCACCGAGTCTGCGGTTCCGGCCGATGCTCCGCAGCCCGGTGCCAGCATCCCAGCCGCCGGTGACGATAGTGCAGCCGAAGCCGTCGCCGACCCGACGGATCCGGACGTCGCCCCGCGTGAACCGAAGCGTCGCGCACCGGCTTCGGCGATCAAAGCCGCCGTGACCCCGGTGACCGGCACCCCGGAAGGGCCGACGGAGGGGCTTGTCGACGCCGTCGAGACGATCGACACCGTGGAAGCCGTCGAGATCGCACCGGACGACCTCAACACCCCGAAGCCCGGTCAACGGCCGGGACGCTCCGCGGGAATCCGCGATGCGGTGAGTGCCGTTCAGGACGCCGCACGGACCGGTTTGCGCGACGTCGGCGATGCCGTGCGCAAGGCCACCGGTCGGGCCGCGAAGGCGGCTGCCGGACCTAACGCTGATTAGTCGGCAGGCCCGGGGGCCGGTAGTGGCAGAATCCGGCTCATGCGGATGTCGGCTAAAGCGGAGTATGCCGTCCGTGCCATGACGCAGCTGGCTGCGGAGCCGCCCGGGGTCCTGATCAAAACCGACGATCTCGCCAAAGCACAGGGCATTCCGGCGCAGTTTCTCGTCGACATCCTGTCCGCCCTGCGCGCCGACCGGCTCGTTCGCAGCCAACGCGGCCGGGACGGCGGCTACGAACTGGCCCGGCCTGCCGACCAGATCAGCATCGCCGACGTGCTGCGCTGTATCGACGGCCCGCTGGCCAGCGTGCGTGACATCGGCCTCGGCGACCTGCCGTACTCGGGTCCGACGGCTGCACTCACCGATGTGTGGCGGGCATTGCGGGCCAGCATGCGCGCGGTGCTCGAAGACACCACGCTGGCCGACGTGGCACGCGGGGCCCTGCCTGAGCACGTCAGCCGGATGGCTGGCGACTACATGACCCAGGAGGATTGCCGTGGCCGTAGAAGCGGGTGAGGCAGCGGGTGAGGCAGCGGGTGAGGGTGAGGCAGCGGGTGCGCCGGCAGTGAATCGGGTCGAGCGACTCGGCCGGATCGGGCCGAACTGGTTCGCCTCGGTCATGGGCACCGGCATCGTGGCCAACGCCGGGGCCACTCTGCCGGTTCAGCTGCCCGGTCTGCATGAGTTCACCCGGGTCGTGTGGGTGATCGCCGCGCTGATGCTGGTGGTTCTGGTGGTCGTGGTCGGCGGGCATTGGCTGGGCCATCCGACGGTCGCTCGTGGTCATGCCCACAACCCACAGATGGCGCACTTCTACGGAGCCGCGCCGATGGCGCTGCTGACCGTGGCATCCGGCTCGATCCTGGTCGGCACCGACCTCATCGGTGAACCGGCCGCAGTGACGATTGCCTGGGTGCTCTGGACGGCGGGCACGGCCGGGGGGCTGTTCACCGCGGTCAGCATTCCGTACCTGATGTTCACCCAGCACGACGTCGCACCGGATGCGGCGTTCGGCGGTTGGCTGATGCCGGTGGTTCCCCCGATGGTGGCTGCGGCCACCGGGGCGCTGCTGATCCCGCATGCCGCGCCCGGGGTCGCCCGCCAGACCCTGCTCTACGGCTGCTACGCGATGTTCGGGTTGTCGCTGATCGCCGCCCTGATCATCATCTCGATGATCTGGAGCAGGCTGGTCCTGTACGGGACATCCGGGACCGCCCGGGTGCCCACCCTGTGGATCGTGCTCGGGCCGTTGGGGCAGTCCATCACCGCCGCAGGACTCCTGGGGCACAACGCGGCCTCGGCGGTCGACCCCGAGATCGCCTGGGCGATGGACACATTCGCGATTCTCTTCGGGGTGCCGGTGTGGGGATTCGCGATGCTGTGGATCGCGCTGGCCACCTCGCTGACGGTCCGGACGCTAAGGCGGGGGATGCCGTTCGCGCTGACCTGGTGGAGCCTGACCTTCCCGGTCGGCACATTCGTTACCGGCACCACCCAACTCGCGCTGCACACCGACCTGCCGGCCTTCCGGATCGCCGCCGCCCTCGCCTATCTCGGCCTGCTGTGCACCTGGCTGCTGGTGGGGGTGCGCACCGCACACGGCAGCGTTCGCGGAAACCTGTTGACCGCCCAGCCGTCCACCGCGCCGGTGCGGGCCCACAAGGATGCGGCACGGTGATGCAGATCGGGATGACGATGCCGGTCATGGAACCGGATCTGGACGCCGGCCTGCTGCGGCAGTGGGCGCAGGGTGTCGATGAGGGCCCGTTCTCCTCGCTGTGCTGGGGCGAACGGATCGCCTTCGGCAACCCCGAGGCGCTGACCCTGCTCGGCGCACTCGCGGCGTGGACCGACCGGGTGCCGCTGATCACCACGGTCGTGGTTCCGCAACTGCACGACCCGATCCTGCTGGCTAAATCGCTGGCCACCGGCGACATGCTGTGCGGCGGCCGGCTCACCGTTGGCATCGGCGTCGGCGGCCGTCACGAGGACTACCTGGCGGTGGGGGCGGATCCGTCGACGCAGACCATGCGCGAGATGGCCAAGCGGGTGGCCATCATGAAGCAGGTCTGGTCGGGAGAGAAGATCACCGATTCGGTGCTGCCGGTCGGCCCGGTCCCAGTGCAGCGGGGCGGTCCAAGGCTGCTCGTCGGCACCATCGGGCCCAAGACGTTGCGGCACGCCGCCGGGTGGGCCGACGGTCTGGCCGGGATCACCCTGGATCTTGACGTCGCCAAACAGGATGAATTGTTCGAGGTGGGCCGGACCGCGTGGGCGCAGGCCGGTAAGCCGCCGCCGCACCTGGCCACCTCGTTCTGGTTCGCACTCGGGGACCCGGAGCAGGCCCGCACCCAGATTCACCGCCACCTCAGGCACTATATGAACTGGATCCCGGTCGAGATCGTCGACGCCATGGCGCCCGCGACTGGCTGGGCCGGCACCGAGGAGCAACTCGCCGAAGTGCTGCGCGCATTCGCCGCCGTCGGAACCAGCGAGGTGCACCTCATCCCCACCAGTTCGGATCTCGACCAGTTGCGCCGGGTCGCCGATGTCGTCGCGGACTTCCAGCAGAGAGGGCCTTCACTATGAGCTTTGGCGACTACCAGCTGCGAGATCTACCTCCAGGGACTCACCGGGGTGCAGCCGGCCCTGCCGATGTCTTTCGGGGAGCTGGAAGCCCGGGCGCAGCAGGCCATGTCGCCATCGATCTGGTCCTACGTGGCAGGAGGTGCCGGTGACGAGCTGACCCAGCGCACCAATGCCAGCGCCTTCAACAACTGGGGGCTCATCCCGCGGATGCTGGTTGGCGCCACAGAGCGGGATCTGTCGGTGGAACTATGGGGAAAGCGTTGGGCCGCTCCTGTTTTCATGGCCCCTATCGGGGTGATCGGCCTGTGTACCCCCGATGATCACGGTGACCTCGCAGCGGCGCGGGCCGCCGCCCGTACCGGTGTGCCGATGTGTGTCTCGACCCTGACGATGGACCCCCTGGAGAATGTTGCGGCCGAATTCGGCGACACCCCAGGGTTCTTCCAGCTCTACACCCCGACCGACCGCGAGCTGGCCGAGAGCCTGGTCCGGCGGGCTGAGTCTGCGGGCTACGCGGGCATCGTGGTGACCCTGGATACCTGGATCCCGGGCTGGCGGCCGCGTGACCTCTCGACGGCGAACTTCCCGCAGTTGCGCGGGCTGTGCCTGGCCAACTACATCAGCGACCCGGTGTTCCGGGCCAAGGTCGCAGCGGATATCGACGCCGACCCCCGCGCCGCCGTCATGCACTGGGTCAGCATCTTCGGAAACTCGTTGAGCTGGAACGACCTGCCGTGGCTGCGGTCGCTGACCTCGCTACCGCTGATCCTCAAGGGCATCTGCCATCCCGACGACACCCGCCGAGCTGTCGACGCCGGAGCCGACGGCATCTACTGCTCCAATCACGGCGGCCGCCAGGCCAACGGTGGTCTGCCGGCCATCGACTGTCTACCCGAGGTGGTCGCCGCCGCCGGGGAGGTCCCGGTGCTGTTCGACTCCGGGGTCCGCTCCGGCGCCGACGTGGTCAAGGCGCTGGCCATGGGCGCCGCCGCGGTGGGAATCGGCCGGCCGTATGCCTACGGGGCCGCTCTGGGCGGAACCGACGGCATCGTCCACGTGCTGCGCTCGATGCTGGCCGAGGCCGACCTGATCATGGCCATCGACGGCTATCCCACGATCGGCGACCTGACACCGCAGGCGCTGCGACGCGTCGGCTGATCGCAACCGGGCGGCGCCAAGCAGGGTCTGGGCACGTGTGTTGCGCCCACCTCCGAGCGACTAAGGATACCCTTAGTCGCTCGGAGGTGGGCGAAAAGGTGGGTGGTCCTCACGTGGATGTGCTCACCTGGTGACGGCTCCGCCTGCGCGGGTCCTGTGCGACGCTGAACCGATGTCACACCCATCGACCGAGATCTCTCGGCTGCGCGAGAAGCAGAGCACATCCCGTGAACGGCTGGACTCCGTCCTGGACAGCACGCCGCTGGCCACCGTCGCGTTCGTCCGGGACGGCCACCCGGTGGCGCTGCCGATCGGCTTCGCCCGTGTCGGCGACGAGCTGGTGATCCACGGCTCGACCGGATCGCCGTGGCTGCGTGACCTAGCAACGGGGGCGCCCGCCTCGGTCTGCGTCAGCACCCTGGACGGTGTGGTGGTGGCGCGCAGCGGTTTCGAGTCGTCGTTTCACTTCTACAGCGCCGTGCTCTTCGGCGGCTTTCAGGCCGTGGGCGGGGACGACAAGGTTCGCTACCTGCAGGCGCTGACCGATGCCTTCATTCCGGGCCGGGTGGCCGAGTTGCGCGAGAGCACCACCCGGGAGCTCGCGGCAACCCTGGTGCTGCGCCTGCCGATCGGTCCGGAGAACTGGTCGCTGAAAATCGGTGCCGGCTGGCCGGAGGATCCAGAGGAGGATGTTGCCGCCGGTGGGTGGGCCGGGGTGGTGCCGATCGTCACCCGCTACGGCAACCCGCTGCGGGCCCCGGACTGTGACGAGACGATCCCGGTTCCGGCGTCTGTGCGGGCCCTGTCGGGACGGGCGGTCGGAGACCGGAGGTAGTGGGTGCCCCCGGCAGGATTCGAACCTGCGGCCTTCTGCTCCGGAGGCAGACGCTCTATCCCCTGAGCTACGGGGGCGCACATGCTGCGCCGTCGGGCTGACATAGCCTAACGCATAGGATGAACCCCCGTGACCCCCGCCGATCTCGCCGAACTCCTGCGCAGCATCGCTGCCGGGGTGCTAACCGCGCACGGGCTTGATCCGGCCGCGCTGCCGACCGAGGTCACCGTCGAGCGACCGCGAAACCCCGAGCACGGCGACTACGCCACCAATCTGGCACTGCAGGTCGCCAAGAAGGTAGGCGCCAACCCCCGCGAACTAGCGGGCTGGCTGGCTGACGCACTCGCCACCACAGACGGAATCGCCTCGGCCGAGGTGGCCGGGCCCGGCTTCGTCAACGTTCGTCTGGAGACCTCAGCCCAGGGTGTCATCGTCGCGAACGTCCTGGCCGCAGGTGACCGCTACGGCCACTCCGGACTGCTTGACGGCCGGAACATCAACCTCGAGTTCGTCTCGGCCAACCCGACCGGCCCGATCCACATCGGCGGCACCCGGTGGGCCGCCGTCGGGGACGCACTGGGCCGGCTGCTGAGCACCCAGGGCGCTCGGGTGGTCCGCGAGTACTACTTCAACGACCACGGCGCGCAGATCGACAGGTTCGTCAACTCGCTGATCGCCGCCGCCAAGGGCGAACCCGCCCCCGAGGACGGCTATGCCGGCGCCTACATCGCCGATATCGCCGCACAAGTGCTGGCCAAGGCCCCCGGGGCGCTGGCGCTGCCGGAGGCCGAGCGGCGCGAGACATTCCGGTCGATCGGGGTAGACCTGATGTTCGACCACATCAAGGCCTCACTGCACGAGTTCGGCACCGACTTCGACGTCTACACCCACGAAGACTCTATGCACGCCAGTGGACGGGTGGACCAGGCCATCGCCCGGCTGCGGGCCAACGGCGCGATCTATGAGAAGGACGGCGCAACCTGGTTGCGCACCACCGATTTCGGTGACGACAAGGACCGCGTCGTCATCAAGAGCGACGGCCAGCCCGCCTACATCGCCGGAGACCTCGCCTACTACCTGGACAAGCGCCAGCGTGGGTTCGATCTGTGCATCTACATGCTCGGGGCGGACCACCACGGGTACATCGCCCGGCTCAAGGCCGCGGCCGCCGCGCTCGGCGACGATCCGGGCACCGTCGAGGTGCTCATCGGCCAGATGGTCAACCTGGTCCGCGACGGCCAGCCGGTGCGGATGAGCAAACGGGCCGGCACCGTGATCACCCTCGACGATCTCGTCGAGGCGATCGGAGTGGACGCCGCCCGGTACGCATTGATCCGCTCCTCGGTGGACAGCCCGATCGACATCGATCTGGCGCTGTGGTCATCGGCATCCGCGGAGAACCCGGTCTACTACGTGCAGTACGCACACGCCCGGCTGTCCGCGCTGGCCCGCAACGCCGCCGACCTGGGACTGCAACCGGACACCGCCCACCTCGACCTGCTCGGCCATGACAAGGAGGGAACCCTGATCCGAAGTATCGGCGAGTTCCCCCGGGTGCTGCAGTCGGCGGCGGCGCTGCGCGAACCGCACCGGGTGTGCCGGTACCTGGAGGATCTGGCCGGGGACTACCACCGGTTCTACGACTCCTGCCGGGTGCTTCCCCAAGGTGACGAGGAACCGACCGACCTGCACCGGGCGCGGCTGGCGCTCTGCGATGCCACCCGCCGGGTCATCGGCAACGGTCTGGGAATCCTCGGCGTCAGTGCCCCGGAGCGGATGTGAACGTCCATCCGGCCGGGCCCCGGCACGCCGAGGAAATCCACCACGGTGGCGCGCCGCCGCGGCCGCAGACGGCCACCGAACTCCTGACCCTGGCCCCCAATGTCTGGCCACGCAACGTCTTTCGCGGCGATTCTGGCGTTGTTCGGGTGGCCGGTATCGCGGTGACCGAACTTGCCGAACGCTACGGGACACCGTTGTTCGTCATGGACGAGGACGACTTCCGTGGCCGCTGCCGAGAGATGGCCGAGGCCTTCGGCGGCGGTTCCAATGTGCACTACGCCGCGAAGGCTTTCCTCTGCGGGGAGATCGCACGTTGGATCGCCGAGGAGGGTTTGTCGCTGGACGTCGCCAGCGGTGGTGAGTTGGCTGTCGCCCTGCACGCCGGCTTCCCGCCCGCGCGGATTGCGCTGCACGGCAACAACAAATCCGTTGATGAACTCACCGATGCCGTCAAGGCCGGGATCGGCTACGTGGTGCTGGACTCGATGACCGAGATCGACCGCCTCGATGAGGTGGCCGGTGAATTCGAAGTCGTGCAGAACGTGATGGTTCGGCTCACCGTCGGTGTGGAAGCCCACACCCACGAGTACATCGCCACTGCGCATGAGGACCAGAAGTTCGGGCTGTCTCTGGCCACCGGCGACGCGATGACCGCGGTGCGACGGGTTTTCGCCGCAGACAACCTGCGCTTGGTCGGCCTGCACAGTCACATCGGGTCGCAGATTTTCGATGTCGGCGGTTTCGAACTTGCGGCCCGCCGGGTCATCGGCCTGCTGCGCGATATCGTCGCCGAATTCGGGGTGGACAAGACCGCCCAGATCGCGACCGTCGACCTCGGCGGCGGCCTGGGGATCTCTTATGTGCCCCAGGATGATCCACCTCCGGTCTCCGATCTGGCGGCCAAGCTGACCGCGATCGTGGCGACCGAGTCGGCCGCGGTCGGGTTGCCGGCTCCCAGGCTGGTGGTCGAACCCGGCCGTGCGATCGCCGGACCCGGGACCATCACCGTCTACCGGGTCGGCACCGTCAAGGACGTTGCGGTCGGCCATGGGGCGCACCGTCGGTACGTCAGCGTGGACGGCGGGATGAGCGATAACATCCGCACCTCGCTGTACGGGGCGAACTACGACGTACGGTTGCTGTCGCGGGCCAGCGCCGCCGACCCGACGCTTGCCCGGGTGGTCGGAAAGCATTGCGAGAGCGGCGACATCGTGGTCCGCGACGCCTGGCTGCCGGACGACATCGCCCCCGGGGATCTGCTGGGCGTGGCCGCGACCGGCGCGTACTGCTATTCGATGTCCAGTCGCTACAACCTGATCGGCCGGCCCGCTGTGGTGGCCGTGCGCAATGGTGCTGCCCGCCTGGTGCTGCGCCGGGAGACCATCGATGATCTGCTCAGTCTGGAGGTGCGGTGAGTACAGAAGAAAAGCCGATCGGGGTCGCGGTGCTCGGACTGGGCAACGTCGGTCGTGAGGTGGTCCGGATCATCGGCGACAGCGCGGCCGATCTGACCGCCCGGATCGGTGCGCCCCTGGTGCTGCGTGGAGTGGCGGTGCGGACGGTATCCGCCGACCGGGGCGTACCGGTGGAGTTGCTGACCGACAACGTCGAAGATCTGGTCTCGCGCGAGGACGTCGATATCGTCGTGGAGTTGATGGGCCCGGTTGAGCCCGCTCGCAAGGCCATCCTCACCGCCCTCGAGCACGGCAAGTCGGTGGTGACCGCCAACAAAGCGCTGCTGGCGCAGTCCACCGGGGAATTGGCCCAGGCCGCTGAACGGGCCCATGTCGATCTCTACTTCGAGGCCGCGGTGGCCGGCGCCATCCCGGTGATCCGACCGCTGACCCAATCGTTGGCCGGGGACACCGTGCTGCGGGTCGCCGGGATCGTCAACGGCACCACCAATTACATCCTGTCCGAGATGGCATCCACGGGGGCCGATTACGCCGCTGCCCTGGCAGACGCCGGCGCACTCGGTTATGCGGAGGCCGACCCCACCGCCGACGTGGAGGGGTACGACGCCGCGGCCAAGGCGGCGATTCTGGCCTCCATCGCCTTCCACACCAGGGTGACCGCTGAGGACGTCTACCGGGAAGGCATCACCAAGGTCAGCCCCGCGGACTTCGAAGCAGCCCGGGCGCTGGGCTGCACCATCAAGCTGCTGGCCATCTGCGAGCGCATCACCAGCGATGGGCAGCAACGGGTTTCGGCGCGGGTCTACCCGGCGCTGGTGCCACTCGAGCATCCCCTGGCCACCGTCAACGGCGCCTTCAACGCGGTGGTGGTCGAAGCCGAGGCGGCCGGGCGACTGATGTTCTACGGCCAAGGCGCGGGCGGCAACCCGACCGCATCGGCCGTGCTGGGTGATCTGGTGATGGCCGCTCGTAACCGGGTCCAGGGCGGCCGGGGGCCGCGGGAGTCCAAATACGCGCAGTTGCCGATCGCGCCGATGGGTCTTATCCTCACTCGCTACTACGTCAGTATGACTGTCAAGGACCTGCCCGGTGTACTTGCCGCTGTGGCAACCGAATTCGGCAAGCGTGAGGTCAGCATCGCAGAGGTCCGCCAGCAGGGTGTCATCGACGAGGACACCGGTCAGTTGACCGGAGCCCGCATCGTCGTGGTCACCCACCGGGCCACCGATGCGGCCCTGTCCGAGACGGTGGCCGCCCTGGCCGGCCTGAACGTGGTCGATGAGGTCACCAGCGTTCTGCGGATGGAGGGAACCAGCGAATGAGCGATCAGCTTCGTGCGCGAGGGTTTGCGGACTGCCGTGGCCGCGCCGGATGCTCCTGGCCGGGACTGATCGAGGCCTACCGCGATCGGTTGCCGGCGGCGGCCGAATGGACGCCGGTGACACTTCTCGAAGGCGGCACGCCCCTGGTCGCCGCGCCCCGGTTGTCCGAGAAGACCGGTTGCACCGTGTATCTCAAGGTGGAGGGCCTCAACCCAACCGGGTCGTTTAAGGACCGCGGCATGACTATGGCAGTCACCGAAGCGGTTGCGCGGGGGCAGAAGGCCGTGCTGTGCGCATCGACCGGCAACACCTCCGCCAGTGCCGCCGCGTACGCCGCGAGGGCCGGCATCACCTGCGCAGTGCTGATCCCGCAGGGCAAGATCGCGATGGGCAAGTTGGCGCAGGCGGTGATGCACGGTGCCAAGATCATTCAGATCGACGGCAACTTCGACGACTGCCTGGAACTGGCGCGCAAGCTGACCGCGGACTACCCAACCATCTCTCTGGTCAACAGCGTGAACCCGGTTCGCATCGAGGGCCAGAAGACGGCGGCCTTCGAGATCGTCGACGCGCTGGGGACCGCGCCGGACGTACACGCGCTTCCGGTGGGCAACGCCGGCAACATCACCGCCTACTGGCGCGGCTACACCGAGTACCACCGCGACGGCGTCACCGACAAGCTTCCCCGGATGCTGGGCACCCAGGCCGCCGGTGCCGCCCCGCTCGTGCTGGGCCACCCGGTGAGCCACCCGGAGACCCTGGCCACCGCGATCCGCATCGGCTCGCCCGCCTCCTGGGACGGCGCAGTCGCCGCAAAGGAGGAATCCGGTGGCAGATTCCTGGCCGCCACCGATGAGGAACTGCTGGCCGCCTACCACCTGGTGGCCCGCGCCGAGGGAGTCTTCGTCGAGCCGGCCTCCGCCGCCAGCGTCGCCGGGTTGCTCAAAGCCGTCGAGGACGGTTGGGTCAAGCCCGGTTCGACGGTGGTGTGTACCGTCACCGGCCACGGCTTGAAGGATCCTGACACCGCGCTGCGGGGCATGCCGGAAGTCACCCCGCTGCCTGTCGACCCGGCTGCCGTGGTGGCGGCGCTGGGACTTGGCGCAGAGGCGTAGCGGTGACGCTGACGCTGCCCCCCGGGCTGATCGCTCAGGTTTCGGTAGCCGCCTCCAGCGCCAATCTGGGTCCGGGATTCGACTCGATGGGCCTGGCGCTGGGGCGCTACGACGACATCGTCGTTCAGACCGCCGCCGACAGTCTTGTGATCGAGGTCGAGGGGGAGGGTGCGGGGGAGGTGTCCGGCGGCGGCGATCATCTTGTGGTCCGCGCCGTGCACCGTGGTCTGGCCGCCCTCGGGGTCGACGTGAGCGGCCTGATTGTCCGCTGCCGCAACGCAATTCCGCACTCGCGGGGCCTCGGGTCCTCGGCGTCGGCCGTGGTGGGTGGCCTGGCTGTCGCGAACGGCCTTGTGGCGCAAATGGATCTGCAGCCGTTGAGTTCCGCGCAGCTGATCCAACTTGCCGGGGAGTTCGAGGGTCACCCGGACAACGCCGCAGCCTCGGTGCTGGGCGGTGCGGTGGTGTCCTGGACCGAGGCGGCGGCCGGCCCGGCCGCCGCACTGCCCGGCTACTTCGCGGCCCCATTGCGACTACACCGCGACATCCGGCTGTTTCCGGCGATTCCCAGCGTGCGGTCCTCCACCGCAGAAACCCGGGCGGTTCTGCCGGACCGGGTCAGCCACTCCGACGCCCGGTTCAATATCAGCCGGGCCGCTTTGCTGGTAGTGGCGCTTACCGAACGTCCCGACCTGTTGATGGCGGCCACCGAGGACGTGTTGCATCAGCCGCAGCGCGCCTCAGCGATGCCGACGTCGGCGGAATTCCTGCACTTCCTGCGCCGAAACGGGGTGGCTGCCGTGCTCTCCGGCGCCGGCCCGTCGGTGCTGGCATTGACCGATGGTCGCGATCTGCCGACCGACGCGATCGAGTTCGGCCGGTCCAGCGGCTTTGCCGTCGAGGAGATGGCCATCGGGGAACCGGTGCGCTGGAGTTCCGGCGTGCCGGCCGCCGCGCCGGAGCGGCACGGGTGAGCCCACGGTGAGCGGTTGTTGCAACCGGCCGCTGAGCCGACTATCCTCGTGGGCGTCCAGCTATTGCAGCGTAGGTAATGCGCCGACACTAGGACGATCATCAAACCTTTAAGTGTCTGATCCAGCGGGCCGAAGGTAGGCCGTACGGCCGCCGACCGGGTGACCCACTGACACCGATGACGGTGAGCTTGCGCGTTCGGCCAATCGGCTGAACGCAGGAAACCCCCGCGAGATGAGACCGCGAGGGAAGAAAGGAAATCCGTGACCGAAACGGACCTCATCACGGCTCAGGACCCCACCCCGAAGACCGATTCGTCGGCCGCCGTGAACCCCGGGAGCCCCGCCGAACCCGCCGCGAAGGCATCGGCCGGTGGCTCACTGGCCACCATGGTGCTGCCCGAACTGCGCGCCCTGGCCAGCCAGTTCGGCGTCAAAGGGACCTCGGGTATGCGCAAGAGCGATCTGATCGAGGCCATCCGGGCAGTCCAGAGCGGCCCCCGCAACGGCGGAGGTAAGGGCGGCAACACCGGCCCGGCGGAATCGGCCGGCCCGACCCGGCAGGACGCCCCCGACGCGGCGGTGCCGGAGAAGCAACCGGAGAAGCAGCCGGAGAAGCAGGACGGATCAGAACCGGGCGGACAGCAGGCCGGCGAGCGTCGGGCCGAGCGTCCCGCCCGAGACCGCGCCCAGCGTCCGGCCCGGGACGGCGCCGACGGTGGTGAGGCACGAACCCAGGCCCGCGAGACGCAGGCCCGCGAGACCCAGAGCCCGCGAGACCCAGACCCGAGACTCGGGCGAACAGGGCGGTGATTCCGGAAGCCAGCAGAACCGGGATGACGAGGGCGACGGCCGCGGCGGCCGGCGCGGCCGACGGTTCCGTGATCGGCGCCGCCGCGGCGAGCGCACCCCCGGTGAGGGCGGCGGCGAGGCCGAACTGCGTGAGGACGATGTCGTCCAGCCGGTCGCCGGCATTCTCGACGTCCTCGACAACTACGCGTTCGTGCGCACCTCCGGGTATCTGGCCGGCCCCAACGACGTCTACGTGTCGATGAACATGGTCCGCAAGAACGGATTGCGTCGCGGCGACGCCGTGACCGGTGCGGTGCGGGTGCCCCGCGACGGCGGCGGTGACGGCGGAAACCAGAACCAGCGCCAGAAATTCAACCCGCTGGTGCGGCTGGACAGTGTCAACGGCGGGCCGGTCGAAGCGGCTCGCAACCGACCCGACTTCAGCAAGCTGACGCCGCTGTACCCGAACCAGCGGCTGCGCCTGGAGACCACCCCGGAGCGGCTGACCACCCGCGTCATCGACCTGATCATGCCGATCGGCAAGGGCCAGCGTGCGCTGATCGTCTCGCCGCCTAAGGCCGGCAAGACCACGATCATGCAGGACATCGCCAATGCGATCACCCGCAACAACCCGGAATGTCATCTCATGGTGGTGCTCGTCGACGAGCGCCCTGAGGAGGTGACCGATATGCAGCGTTCGGTCAAGGGTGAGGTGATCGCCTCGACCTTCGACCGGCCGCCGTCGGATCACACCCAGGCCGCCGAACTCGCCATCGAGCGGGCCAAGCGACTCGTCGAACAGGGCAAGGACGTCGTGGTCCTGCTCGACTCGATCACCCGGCTGGGTCGCGCCTACAACAACGCCTCGCCGGCCTCCGGGCGCATCCTGTCCGGCGGCGTGGACTCCACCGCGCTGTACCCGCCCAAACGGTTCCTCGGCGCGGCCCGCAATATCGAGGACGGCGGTTCGCTGACCATCATCGCCACCGCGATGGTCGAGACCGGCTCCACCGGTGACACCGTGATCTTCGAGGAGTTCAAGGGCACCGGCAACGCCGAACTCAAGCTGGATCGAAAGATCGCCGAGCGCCGAGTGTTCCCGGCTGTCGACGTCAACCCGTCCGGGACCCGTAAGGACGAGTTGCTGCTGTCGCCCGACGAGTTCGCGGTCGTTCACAAGCTGCGCCGGGTGCTGAGCGGTCTGGACAGCCACCAGGCCATCGACCTGTTGATGAGCCAGCTGCGAAAGACCAAGACGAACTACGAGTTCCTGGTCCAGGTGTCCAAGACGGCACCGGGCGCGATGGACTCCAACTGACCCACATGGACAGCGACGCGATCTGGCGCTGCGTCAGCTCTCAGCGCGGGGCCGTCGCAGATCTGCTCGAAGGCCTGAGCGCCGAGGAGTGGATGGCCCAGTCGCTGTGTGACGGCTGGCGGGTGCGGGACGTCGCCGCCCACCTCACCCATTCGCATATGGCGCGGGGGCGGGCGGTTCTGGAGGCGGTCAAGTCCGGCTTCCGGTTCGACCCGATGATCCGACGGCTGGCGATCGAGGACCCGCGCTCGCAAGCGGAGATCGTCGCGGCACTGCGCGGCATGGTCGGAGCCCGCCGCAAGGTTCCGGGAACCAGCGTGCAACAGCCGTTGATCGAACTTCTGGTGCATGGCCAGGACATCGCGGTGCCGCTGGGAATCGACCTGCCGATGCCCACTGAGGCCGCCGTGGAAGCGGCAAATCGATTGTCCAGCATGAAGTTTCCACTCAACGCCGCGCAGCGCCTGAACGGTATCCGGCTGGTCGCCACCGACGCCGACTTCGCGGCGGGACAGGGTCGGGAGATCAGGGCGCCGATCAGTGACATCGTCATGGTGCTCGCCGGGCGCGCGGACGTCTGAGCCGGTGCTGTGGCCGATACCGTCCAGCAGTTGCTCCGGGAACGTGTCGCCGACGGCGGTGTGGGTGTCAAGTACGGCGATCAGGTGTGGACCTGGGCCGAGCACCTCGACGAGGCGGCGCAGCAGGCTTCCGCGCTGATCGCGCTGGCCGACCCGGACCGTCCGCTGCACGTCGGAACGGTCCTGGGCAACACCCCGGCAATGGTGACCGCGATGGCGGCCGCGGGCCTGGGCGGGTACGTGTTGTGCGGGATCAACACCACCCGGCGCGGGGACGGGTTGGCCCGCGATATCGCCGTGGCCGACTGCCAGATCCTGCTCACCGACGCCACTCACCGGCATCTGCTCGAGGGCCTCGTGCTGCCCGGGGTGCGGGTGCTCGACGTCGACTCCGAGCAGTGGCAGCAGCGACAGGACCGGGCCGGTGCACTGGTCCCGCACCGCGAGGCCGCCCCGACCGATACCTTCATGCTGATCTTCACCTCCGGGACCAGCGGGGAGCCCAAGGCGGTTCGGATGGCCCACATGATGGTGCCGTTCGCCGGGTCGGCCCTGGTCGCACGGTTTGCCATCACTGCCGCCGACGTGTGCTACCTGTCGATGCCGCTCTTCCATTCCAATGCCGTGCTGGCCGGATGGTCGGTGGCGCTGACCGCAGGGGCGGCGATGGTGCCGGCCACCTTCTCGGCCTCCGGACTGCTGGGTGACCTTCGCCGCTACGGCGTGACCTATCTGAACTACGTTGGCAAGCCGCTGGCCTACGTGCTGGCCACGCCCGAGCAGCCCGACGATCACGACAACCCGCTGCGGGTGGCCTTCGGCAACGAGGCCGCCGAGCGCGATATCGCCGACTTCGGCCGCCGTTTCGGATGCACGGTGTCCGACGGATTCGGTTCCACCGAGGGGGCGGTCATCATCTCCCGTGACGACGACTGCCCGCCCGGCTCCGTCGGCCGCGGATTCCCCGGGGTGGCCATCTATGACCCCCGGACTCTTCAGGAGTGCCCGTCGGCGCACTTCGACGAGACCGGCGCGCTGATCAATGCGCGGGAGGCGATCGGTGAGATCGTCAACACGACCGGGGCCGGACTGTTCGGCGGGTACTACAACGACCCGGAGGCCACCGGCGAGCGGTTGCGTCACGGCATGTATTGGTCCGGTGACCTGGCCTACCGCGATACCGATGGCTGGATCTACCTGGCCGGACGCACCGGCGACTGGTTGCGGGTTGACGGCGAGAATCTGGCCTGCGCCCCGATCGAGCGGATCCTGCATCGATGCGAGCCGGTCAACCGGGTTGCCGTCTACGCGGTGCCCGACGATGTAGTCGGTGACGCGGTGATGGCCGCGGTGGTGCTACGCGACGGGGCGGTGCTGACCCCGGCGGAATTCGGGGAGTTCCTGGCCGCTCAGCCGGACCTCTCGCCGAAGGCCTGGCCCCGGCACGTGTGGATCGCCGAAGACCTGCCCGCCACCGCGACCAACAAGATCATCAAACGACGGTTGACCCAACAGGGCCTCGACGTGCCCGGCGGTCAGCTGTGGACCCGTCAGCCCAGGACCCGGGACTACCGTCGCGTCTGACCGCGGTTTGGGCTGGTGGCGGCCGGACTGGCATAATGACGCCGACCCCCTCCGGTACCGGTTCACGCCATCGGATCAGGCGACCCGGCGACCACGAAATGCAGAGGACACCATGAAAAGCGGCATTCATCCCGCCTACGTCGAGACCACCGTGGTCTGCGGCTGTGGCAACACCTTCACCACCCGCAGCACCAAGGAGAGCGGCCACATCGTGGTCGAGGTCTGCTCCCAGTGCCACCCCTTCTACACCGGCAAGCAGAAGATTCTCGACAGCGGCGGCCGGGTGGCACGCTTCGAGAAGCGCTACGGCAAACGGCCCGGTTCCAAGCAGACCACCGGGGCGCCCGAGGCTGACGCGGCGTCGGCCGACAGCTAGCGTCCGCGCCGACGCCCGCGCTCGCCGTTGCGCGAGTCCGGGCGTCGGTCTGTGTTCAGGCACCGAACTCAACCGACAGTGCGAGAGGACGGACGATGACGCAGAGCGCCCCCGCTGTTGCGATCGAGGCCGTGCTGACTGAGCACGCCGACCTCGAACGTCAACTGTCCCAGCCGGAACTGCACAGCGATGCCGTCAACGCCCGGCGGGTAGGCAAGCGGTTCGCCCAGCTGGCGCCGATCGTGGCCACTTACCGCAAGCTCGAGACGGCGCGCGGCGACCTCGAGGCCGCCCGCGAACTGGCCGCGGACGATTCGTCGTTCGCCGCGGAGGCCACCGAACTTCAGGCCAGGGTTGCCGAACTCGACGATCAGCTCACCGACATGCTGGCCCCGCGCGATCCGCACGACCCCGACGACATCGTGCTGGAGGTGAAGTCCGGCGAAGGGGGGGAGGAGTCGGCGCTGTTCGCCGCCGACCTGGCCAGGATGTACATCCGCTACGCCGAACGGCGTGGCTGGACCGTCACCGTCCTGGACGAGACATTCTCCGATCTGGGCGGCTACAAGGAAGCCACCATTTCGATCGCCTCCAAAGGCGATTCGGCCGACGGCGTGTGGGCGCGGCTGAAGTGGGAGGGCGGGGTGCACCGGGTGCAGCGGGTGCCGGTCACCGAGTCACAGGGCCGGGTGCACACCTCGGCGGCCGGGGTGCTGGTCTACCCCGAGCCCGACGAGGTCGAGGAGGTCCAGATCGACGAATCCGACCTGCGCATCGACGTCTACCGTTCATCGGGCAAGGGCGGCCAGGGCGTGAACACCACCGATTCCGCGGTGCGTATCACCCACCTGCCGACCGGCATCGTGGTCACCTGCCAGAACGAACGGTCCCAGTTGCAGAACAAGGCCCGTGCCATGCAGGTGCTGGCGGCCCGCCTGCAGGCGCTGGCAGAGGAACAGGCACAGGCGGACGCCTCGGCAGACCGGGCCAGTCAGATCCGCACCGTCGACCGCTCCGAGCGGATCCGGACCTACAACTTCCCGGAGAACCGGATCGCCGACCACCGCATCAACTTCAAGGCCCACAACCTCGACCAGGTCCTGGACGGCGACCTCGACGCCCTGCTGGACGCACTGGCAGCCGCGGACAAGCAGTCTCGGCTGCAGCAGGCATGAACCCGCGCGTGCGCGAGGCGATCGCCTCCGCTACGGCGACACTGGCGCACGCCGGCATCGACTCGGCGCGAACCGACGCCGAGCTCCTGGCCGCGTACGCGGCCGGTACCGAGCGGGGCCGGCTGGCGCTGCTGGACCCGAACACCGGCGGCTTCCACGAGCGCTTCGCCGTTGCGGTCGCCGCCCGGGCCCAGCGGATTCCGTTGCAGCACATCACCGGTACCGCGGCCTTCGGTCCGGTGCAGGTGCAGGTGGGCCCCGGCGTGTTCATTCCGCGCCCGGAGACCGAGGCGCTCCTGGAATGGGCTCTTGCGCAGAAGCTTCCGCCGGATCCGCTGATCCTTGACTTGTGCACGGGTTCGGGTGCGCTGGCGATCGCGTTGGCAGCCGGCCGGCCCGGCTCCCGGGTGTTGGCCATCGACGACGATGCCGCCGCGCTGGACTATGCGCGGCGTAACGCAGCATCGACCGGGGTCCGGATCGTGCAGGGGGATGTGACCGACCCGTGCCTGCTGCCCGAATTCGACGGCCGGGTCGATCTGGTGGTCGCCAACCCGCCGTATATCCCGGTCGGGGTGCTGTTGGAACCTGAAGTTGCCCGGCATGATCCGGCGCACGCGTTGTTCGGCGGGATGGACGGTATGGCGGTGATCGCGCCGGTGGCCCGCCGGGCCGTCGACTGGCTGCGGCCCGGCGGCCTGCTGGCGGTCGAACATGATGACACCACGTCGGAGGCGACCGTGGAAACGGTTCGTGCCACCGGCGCTTTCGTCGAAGTCACGGCGCACCGTGACCTGACCGGGCGGCCCCGGTTCGTGACGGGCCGCCGGAAACCGGAGATGACGTGACGCAATTGTTCGACTGCCGCGACCCGGGCAACCGTTCCGATGCCGTTGCCGCAGCCGTCGCGGCGGTCAAGAGCGGCGGGCTGGTCGTCATGCCCACCGACACGGTGTACGGGATTGGAGCCGACGCCTTCGACAGCCGGGCGGTCGCGGCTCTGCTCGCGGCGAAGGGCCGCGGCCGGGATATGCCGGTCGGCGTGCTGGTCGGCTCCTGGCACACCATCGACGGTCTGGTCCTCTACGTGCCCGACACCGCCCGGGAACTGGTTCGGGCCTTCTGGCCGGGAGCGCTGAGTCTGGTGGTGCAACAGGCGCCGTCGCTGCAGTGGGATCTCGGCGATGCCCGCGGCACCGTGATGCTGCGGATGCCGCTACAACCAGTGGCCCTCGAACTGCTGCGGCAGACCGGGCCGATGGCGGTCTCCAGCGCCAATATCTCCGGTCAGCCGCCGGCCACCACCGCAGCCGAGGCCCAGCGCCAACTCGGTGACCTCGTCGACGTCTACCTCGACGGTGGTCCGTCCCCGCAGCAGGCGGCCTCCACCATCCTTGACCTCACCGGTCCGGCGCCGCGCATCCTGCGCGAGGGGCCGGTCGGTGCGCAGGCGATCGCGGATGTCCTCGGCGTCGACCCCGGCGAGTTGGCCCCGTGACCGTCGCCGCGCCGGCCCACTGAAGTACCGTTGAATCCAATGGTCACGCTGCTCGCGCTTTCCGATCAGGGCGCCGGTGTTCCGTTGCGGGAGTTGGCTCTTGTCGGCCTGACCGCCGCGATCGTCACCTACTTCGCGACCGGCGGCGTCCGGGTACTGGCCACCCGTCTCGGCGCGGTCGCCTATCCGCGAAAGCGCGACGTCCACCTCAAACCCACCCCGCGGATGGGTGGGTTGGCCATGTACGCCGGCGTCGTCACCGCGGTATTTCTGGCATCTCAGCTTCCCGCGCTGACCCGCGGCTTCGTCTACTCCTCCGGAATGCCGGCGGTGGTCATCGCCGGCGGTCTGGTGATGGGTATCGGGCTGATCGACGACCGGTGGGGCCTGGATGCGCTGACGAAATTCGCCGGCCAGATCACTGCGGCCAGCGTGCTGGTCACCATGGGAGTCGCCTGGAGCGTGCTCTATATCCCGTTCGGCGGCATCGGCACCATCGTGCTCGATCAGGCCTCATCCATTTTGCTAACGCTCGCGCTGACGGTCGCGGTGGTCAATGCGATGAACTTCGTCGACGGCCTGGACGGGCTGGCCGCCGGGCTGGGCCTGATCACCGCGATGGCGATCTGCATCTTCTCGGTCGGCCTGTTACGCGACCACGGCGGCGACGTGCTGTTCTACCCGCCGGCGGTGATCTCGGTGGTGCTGGCCGGAGCCTGCCTGGGCTTTCTTCCGCACAATTTCCACCCGGCCAAGATATTCATGGGCGACTCCGGGTCGATGCTGATCGGCCTGATGCTCGCGGCGGCATCGACCACGGCGGCCGGACCCATCTCCCAGAGCGCCTACGGCGCACGCGACGTGTTCGCGCTGCTGTCACCCTTTCTGCTGGTGGTGGCGGTGGTGTTCGTGCCGGCCCTGGACATGCTGCTGGCGATCGTCCGGCGCACCAGGGCGGGCCGCAGCCCGTTCAGTCCGGACAAGATGCACCTGCACCATCGGCTGTTGCAGATCGGACATTCGCACCGCCGGGCGGTGCTGCTCATCTATTTGTGGGTCGGGTTGGTCGCACTCGGCGCCGCCAGCACGATTTTCTTCGATCCGCGCTATACCGGCGCGGTGATGCTCGCCGCCATTGCGGTGGCGGTCGTGGTTACCATCATTCCGCTGCTGCGTGGTGAGAACATGCCTGACGACGACGAGTTGACGGCGCTGTACGACAGCCTTTACGACGGCAAGTAGTAGGTCGGTTTTGGCCGATTTTCTGTGTGGTACCGTGCCGTTGCGCGCCCGATCGGGCCGACGTTTCAGACTGACGCGATTGTGGGTGGACGTGTGACGACGCCAGCGCCTGATGCGCCGTTGGTGTTTCCGTCCGTTGCCTTCCGGCCGGCCCGGCTACTGGCCGTCTGCGGCCTGCTTTCGGTGCTGGCGATCGGTCTGTCGGCCTGGGCCGGCTACCCGATGTTCGGGGTGTTCTTCGGGATCGGGTTGTGCCTGGGTCTGATCAACGCGCTGCTGGTGCAGCGCTCGGTCGCCTCGATCACGGCGGGCGACCACCCGCTCAAGAAGAAGATGGCCCTGAACTCGGCCACCCGGCTGCTGATCATCACCGCGGTCGGGCTGACGATCGCCTTCGCCTTCCGCCCACTCGGACTGGGCGTCGTCTTCGGCCTGGCACTGTTCCAGGTCGTTCTCGTGCTCGCCACCGCACTGCCGGTATGGAAGAAAATCCGCACCGGAGAGCCGGACGGCCCAGTCCCCGAGGGCGGCCCCGCTGATTCTTATTCCAATACCGCCTCACCTGCCGACAATATGTTCAAGGATTGAGCACCATGACCGAACGAATCCTCGCCGAGGGCGCGATCGAGGTCGGCCACCACACCACGGCCACCTGGTTGGGCATGACCGTCAACACCGACACGGTCCTCGCCACGGCCATCGCCGCCGCGATCACGCTGGCGCTGGCGTTCTTCCTGCGCGCCAAGGTCACCTCGACTGGGGTGCCCGGCGGCGTGCAGTTGTTCTGGGAGGCCATCACCACCCAGATGCGCGGTCAGATCGAGGGTGCGATCGGAATGAAGATCGCTCCGTTCGTGCTTCCGCTGGCGGTGACGCTCTTTGTCTTCATCCTGATCTCGAACTGGATCGCCGTGCTTCCGGTGCAGTACGGCACCGCCGACGGCGCGACGCACGAACTGCTGAAGCCGCCGGCGTCGGATATCAACTTCGTACTGGCGCTCGCGCTGTTCGTGTTCATCTGCTACCACGCGGCCGGGATCTGGCGGCGTGGTTTGATCGGCCATCCGATCAAGGTGGTCAAGGGCCACGTGGCCTTCCTGGCGCCGATCAACCTCGTCGAGGAGATCGCCAAGCCGATCTCGCTGTCACTGCGTCTTTTCGGCAACATCTTCGCCGGCGGCATCATGGTGGCCCTGATCGCGCTGTTCCCCCCCTACATCATGTGGGCGCCCAACGCGATCTGGAAGAGCTTCGACCTGTTCGTGGGTCTGATCCAGGCGTTCATCTTCTCGCTGCTGACGATCCTGTACTTCAGCCAGTCCATGGAACTGGATGAGGAGCACCACTAAAGACGTTCGTTTCGACCCCGGAACCACCCACACCCCTGGTAGCAGACCTACCAGCAATCAAGGAGGATAAGTAATGGCAGACCCACAAATCGTTGCCGGCGCCCTGATCGGCGGCGGGCTCATTCTGGGCGGCGGCGCCATCGGCGCCGGAATCGGCGACGGTATCGCCGGTAACGCCCTTATCTCCGGCATCGCCCGTCAACCCGAGGCGCAGGGCCGGCTGTTCACCCCGTTCTTCATCACCGTCGGTCTGGTGGAGGCGGCGTACTTCATCAACCTCGCGTTCATGGCACTGTTCGTGTTCGCCACCCCCGGCGCCTCCTAGTCCACGATGGGCTCAGCAATCGGAGAAGCCGGCGTGACGCTGTTGGCGGCTGAGGAGGGCGGTACCAGCAACTTCCTCATCCCCAACGGCACCTTCTTCTTCGTGCTGGCCATCTTCTTGATCGTGCTCGGCGTGATTGCCAAGTTCGTCGTGCCGCCGATCCAGAAGGTGTTGGGCGAGCGCGATCGGATGGTGGCCAAGACCACCGAGGACAACCGCAGGGCCACCGATCAGGAGGCCGCCGCGGAGGCCGACTACCGCAAGGAGTTGGCGGCTGGTCGGTCCGAGGCTGCGGCCATCCGCGACGAGGCTCGGGCCGAGGGTCGGGCAGTCGTGGACGAGAAGCGTGCGCGTGCCAACGAAGAGGTCGCCGGCACGGTGCAGGTGGCCAATGAAGAACTCAAACTGTCCAGTGACGCGATCGCCGGCGACCTGCGCGCTTCGGTGGAGACCCTGTCGGCGACGCTGGCCAGTCGGGTGCTCGGAGTGGACGTTTCCAGCACGTCGGTGACAACGGGACGGTAGCGGCAATGTCAACGTTTATTGGAAACCTCATCGGTTTCGGAGTGATCGTCTGGCTCCTGATGAAGTTCGTGATCCCGCCGGTGCGTCGTCTGATGGCCAAGCAACAGGACGCCGTGCGTACCCAGTTGGAGGAGAGCGCTAAAGCTTCCCAGCGGCTGGCCGTGGCCGATCAGCACCACGCACAGCGGGCCGAAGAGGGCCGGGCCGACGCCCGGCACGTCGTCGAGGAGGCCCGTAGCGATTCGGTGCGGATCACCGAGCAGTTGCGGGCTCAAGCCGATGTCGAGGCCGAGCGGATCAAGGTTCAGGGAGCCCAGCAGGTTTCCCTGTTGCGCTCACAGACGATCCGCCAGTTGCGCGGGGATCTCGGCAGCGAGTCGGTGCGACGGGCGGGCGAACTGGTTCGCGCGCACGTGGCCGATCCGCAGGCCCAATCCGCCACCGTGGACCGTTTCCTGGCCGAGTTGGAGGCGATGGCGCCGGCGGCATTCACCCCGGAGATCGGCGCCACGGGTATGCGCTCGGCCAGCCGTGATGCGCTGAGGGCTGTGGTCGAGCGGTTCAATGCGATTGCCGTCTCGCTGCCAGGGCAGGAGTTGTCCAGCCTCGCAGCGGACCTGGTGTCGGTCGATACCCTGCTGCTGCGCGAGCCGATCCTGGCCCGGCACCTGGCGGAAGCGACCGGTGAGACGGCGGCGAAGCAGCGGATGTTGTCCGGACTGCTCGGTGGAAAAGTCGGTGCGAACACAATCGAGTTGCTCAACACCGCGGTCTCGGTGCGCTGGTCGAGGACCGGTGACCTCATCGACGCGATTGAGCACGCCGCCAGGCTGGCGCTGCTGGTCCGCGCGGAGCGGGAGAACCAGGCCGACGAGGTGGCAGAGCAGCTGTTCCGGTTCGGTCGCATCCTCAATGCCCAGCCCCGGTTGAGTGCGCTGCTCGGCGACTACTCCCAGCCGGCCGAACAGCGGGTCGCACTGCTTGGCAACGTGCTGGGCGGGGCGAACGGAGCCAACCCCACCGCCAGCGCACTGGTGGCCCAGACCGTGGAGTTGCTGCGCGGTAAGCGGGCCGACGACGCGGTGCAGGAACTCGCCGAGCTGGCCGTCGCGCACCGCGGGGAGATCGTCGCCGAGGTCGGCGCCGCGGCCGATTTGAGTGACGCGCAGCGCCGACGTCTGACCGAGGTGCTGACTCGGATCTACCACCACCCCGTTTCGGTACAGCTCAACATCGAGCCCGCGCTGCTCGGCGGCCTGTCGGTCGCCGTCGGCGACGAGGTGATCGACGGAGCGCTGTCCTCCAGGCTGGCCGCAGCCGAGATCAAGCTGCCCGACTAGCCCTGAACCACCCACGACCCACGAACGAAGAGGAAGACGAAAAGCCATGGCAGAGTTGACAATCTCCGCTGACGACATCGAAGGCGCCATCGCGAGCTACGTCTCGAGCTTTGAGGCGGGCACGGGTCGCGAGGAGATCGGCACCGTCATCGACGCCGGTGACGGTATCGCCCACGTCGAGGGTCTGCCCTCGGTGATGACCCAGGAGTTGCTGGAGTTTCCCGGCGGCGTCCTCGGTGTGGCGCTCAACCTCGACGAGCACAGCATCGGCGCGGTGATCCTGGGCGAATTCGAGAAGATCGAGCAGGGCCAACAGGTCAAGCGCACCGGTGAGGTGCTGTCCGTTCCGGTGGGCGACGCCTTCATGGGCCGGGTGGTCAACCCGCTCGGCCAGCCGATCGACGGCCGCGGCGAGATTGCGTCCACCAAGCGGCGCGAACTCGAGCTGCAGGCCCCTTCGGTGGTGCAGCGCAAGGGAGTTGCCGAGCCGTTGCAGACCGGCATCAAGGCCATCGACGCCATGACACCGATCGGACGCGGTCAGCGCCAGCTGATCATCGGTGACCGCAAGACAGGTAAGACCGCCGTCTGCGTCGACACCATCCTCAACCAGCGGCAGAACTGGGAGACCGGCGATCCGGACAAGCAGGTCCGCTGCGTCTACGTCGCGGTCGGCCAGAAGGGCACCACCATCGCCAGCGTGCGCCGCGCCCTGGAGGAGGGCGGCGCGATGGACTACACCACCATCGTCGCGGCGCCGGCATCGGATGCCGCCGGCTTCAAATGGCTTGCGCCCTACACCGGTTCGGCCATCGCGCAGGAATGGATGTACGACGGCAAGCACGTTCTGATCGTCTTCGACGATCTGACCAAGCAGGCTGAGGCCTACCGGGCGATCTCACTCCTGCTACGCCGTCCGCCGGGCCGCGAGGCCTACCCGGGCGACGTGTTCTACCTGCACTCCCGCCTGCTGGAGCGCTGCGCGAAACTGTCCGACGAACTGGGCGGCGGGTCGATGACCGGACTGCCGATCATCGAGACCAAGGCCAACGACATCTCGGCCTACATCCCGACGAATGTCATCTCGATCACCGACGGACAGTGCTTCCTGGAAACCGACCTGTTCAACCAGGGCGTGCGACCGGCCATCAACGTCGGTGTCTCGGTGTCCCGGGTGGGTGGCGCCGCACAGATCAAGGCCATGAAGGAGGTGGCCGGTTCGCTTCGACTGGATCTGTCTCAGTACCGCGAGCTGGAGGCCTTCGCGGCCTTCGCCTCGGACCTGGACGAGACATCCAAGGCCCAGCTTGAACGCGGCGCCCGACTGGTGGAGCTGCTCAAACAGCCGCAGTACAGCCCGATGTCGGTTGAGGACCAGGTGGTGGCGATCTTCCTTGGCACCAAGGGCCACCTGGATTCGGTCCCGGTCGCTGATGTGTCCCGGTTCGAGTCGGAGTTCATCGAGCATCTGAAGGCATCCAACTCGCCGGTGCTCGGTGAGATCAAGACCACACAGAAGCTGTCCGATGAGACCGCTGCCAGCCTGGAGCGCATCGTGGCCGATTTCAAGAAGGGCTTCGCCACCACCGATGGAAGCTCGGTGGTGCCCGACGCCCATGTCGCGGCCATGGACGAGGCCGATGTGGAGAAGGAAGCCGTCCAGGTCCGCAAGCCGGCACCGAAGAAGAAGTAATGGCAGCGACACTGCGCGAACTGCGCGGACGTATCCGCTCGGCCGGGTCGATCAAGAAGATCACCAAGGCCCAGGAGCTGATCGCCACTTCCCGGATCGCCAAGGCGCAGGCCCGGGTGGAGGCGGCGCGGCCCTACTCGGCGGAGATCACCAACATGCTGACCGATCTTGCGGCCGAGTCGGCGCTGGACCATCCGCTGCTGGTGGCACGGGAGAACCCGAAGCGGGCCGCCGTGCTGGTGGTGTCCTCCGATCGTGGGCTTTGCGGTGCCTACAACGCCAACGTGCTCCGGCGCGCCGAGGAACTCATCTCCCTGTTGCGGGAAGAGGGCAAGGCGCCGGTTCTGTATGTAGTCGGCCGTAAGGCGCTGGGCTACTTCACCTTCCGGAACTGGACCATCACCGAGTCATGGATCGGCTTCTCGGACAAGCCGACCTACGAGCAGTCCCAGGAGATCGCCGACACCCTGGTGGCGGCCTTCCTGGCCGGTGCCGACGACGAGGGCGAGGGCCCGGGCGCCGACGGCATCCTCGGGGTCGACGAGTTGCATATCGTGTTCACCGAGTTCAAGTCGATGCTGACCCAGGTGGCCGAAGCCCGCCGAATCGCGCCGATGGTGGTCGAGTACGTCGAAGAGGACACCGGCCCGCATACCCTGTTCTCCTTCGAGCCCGATGCCACAACGCTGTTCGAGTCGTTGCTGCCGCGCTATGTGGCCACCCGGATCTTCTCCGCACTACTGGAGGCCTCCGCTTCGGAATCGGCGTCGCGGCGGCGCGCGATGAAGGCGGCGTCGGACAACGCCGACGATCTCATCAAGATCCTCACCCTGATGGCCAACCGGGAACGTCAGGCACAGATCACCCAGGAAATCAGCGAAATCGTCGGCGGCGCCAATGCGCTCGCCGATGCAGCGAAGAAATAAGCCCCGTCGGAAAGCTTAGGAAGCGAAGAGAGAAATGACTGTCACCGCTGATACCAAGAACAGCACTGCGGGGCGCGTGGTGCGCATCACCGGCCCGGTCGTCGACGTGGAGTTCCCCCGCGGTTCGGTGCCGGAACTGTTCAACGCCCTACACGCCGACATCTCCTACGGCGCGCTGGCCAAGACGCTGACCCTCGAGGTCGCTCAGCATCTCGGCGACAACCTGGTGCGCACCATCTCCATGCAGCCCACCGATGGTCTGGTGCGCGGGGTCGAGGTGACCGATACCGGGGCCTCGATCTCGGTGCCGGTCGGTGAGGGTGTCAAGGGCCACGTCTTCAACGCGCTGGGTAACTGCCTCGATGAGCCGGGCTACGCCAAGGACTTCGAGAGGTGGTCCATCCACCGCCGGCCGCCGCCATTCGACGAACTCGAGCCGCGGACCGAGATGCTCGAGACCGGCCTGAAGGTCGTCGATCTGCTCACCCCCTATGTGCGTGGCGGCAAGATCGCCCTGTTCGGCGGTGCCGGCGTGGGCAAGACCGTGCTCATTCAGGAGATGATCAACCGTATCGCCCGCAACTTCGGCGGCACTTCGGTGTTCGCCGGGGTGGGGGAGCGCACCCGCGAGGGCAACGACCTGTGGGTCGAACTCGCGGACGCCAACGTGCTCAAGGACACCGCGCTGGTGTTCGGTCAGATGGACGAGCCGCCGGGCACCCGCATGCGGGTGGCGCTGTCGGCGCTGACCATGGCGGAGTACTTCCGCGACGAGATGGGCCAGGACGTTCTGCTGTTCATCGACAATATCTTCCGGTTCACCCAGGCCGGCTCGGAGGTGTCGACCCTGCTGGGCCGGATGCCCTCGGCGGTGGGTTACCAGCCGACGCTGGCCGACGAGATGGGTGAGTTGCAGGAGCGAATCACCTCCACGCGCGGGCGCTCCATCACCTCGATGCAGGCCGTCTACGTGCCTGCCGACGACTACACCGACCCGGCGCCGGCGACCACCTTCGCCCACCTGGACGCCACCACTGAGCTTTCCCGGGCGGTGTTCTCCAAGGGCATCTTCCCGGCGGTGGATCCGCTGGCGTCAAGCTCGACGATCCTGCACCCGAGCGTGGTCGGTGAAGAGCACTACCGGGTGGCCCAGGAGGTCATCCGGATCCTGCAGCGCTACAAGGATCTTCAGGACATCATCGCCATCCTCGGTATCGATGAGCTCTCCGAGGAAGACAAGCAGCTGGTCTACCGGGCGCGCCGGATCGAGCGCTTCCTGAGTCAGAACATGATGGCCGCCGAGCAGTTCACCGGCCAGCCGGGCTCGACCGTGCCGCTGAAGGAGACCGTCGAGGCCTTCGACAAGTTGACCAAGGGTGATTTCGACCACCTGCCCGAGCAGGCGTTCTTCCTGATCGGCGGCCTGGACGATCTGGCGAAGAAGGCCGAGAGCATGGGTGCCAAACTGTGATGAGCGCTTGCGCGAAGAACGGTGGATCATGATGAGCGCTTGCGCGAAGAACGGTGGATCATGATGAGCGCTTGCGCGAAGAACGGTGAATCATGACGTGTCGTCCCGTCGCTCGAAAGGTGAACTGAGATGGCCGAATTGGACGTCGCGATCGTCTCCGTCGAACGCAAGATCTGGTCCGGTAAGGCGACGTTCGTATTCACCCGCACCACCTCCGGTGAGATCGGCATTCTGCCCCAGCACATCCCGCTGGTGGCTCAACTGGTCGATGACGCGATGGTGCGGGTCGAACGCGAGGGTGAGGACGAACTGCGCATCGCTGTCGACGGTGGCTATCTGTCGGTGACCGAGCTCGGTGTGACGATCCTCGCCGAGTCCGCGGAGTTCGCCGCGGAGATCGACGGGGATCAGGCCAAAGTCGATGCATCCTCCGACGACCCGCAGACAGCGGCTCGAGGCAGGGCCCGGTTACGGGCGCTCGGTCAACTCGACTAGCCGGGGCCTCCGCTGATGAGCGCGTCGATGGGGATCATGGTCGCGCTGGTCGGCGTTCTGCTTCTGGTGGTGTCGGCGCTGAGCTACCGGCTGTGGAAACTGGGCCAGGGCGGGACACCCGCCATCCTTCGGGACACCCCCGCGATCGGTGGGCATGGCTGGCGACACGGCGTGATCCGGTACCGCGGCGAGGAGGCTCTCTTCTATCAGCTGTCCAGCCTGCGGTTGTGGCCTGACCGGCGGCTCGGCAGGCGCGGCTTGGAGGTCATCTCCCGGCGCGCTCCGCGCGGCGACGAATTCGACATCATGACCGACGAGATCGTGGTGCTGGAACTGCAGGACGCCACCGGTGCGCAGGATCGCGGCTACGAGATGGCACTGGACCGCGGCGCGTTGACGGCTTTTCTGTCCTGGGTGGAGTCAAGGCCGTCGCCGAGGGCGCGGCGACGAACCGGTTGAGGGCCTGCTACCCGGCAGGGTTTTCGCGGCCGGGCCCACCCGGCTTCCACAGCACGTCATCGCCGTCGTTGGCGGTCCGCGACAGGATGAACAGCAGGTCCGATAACCGGTTGAGGTAGCGGGCCGGAAGCGGGCTGACGGTGTCGGGATGAGCCTCGACCGCGACCCATGCGGACCGTTCGGCGCGCCGAGTCACGGTGCGGGACACATGCAGCAGTGCCGACAGTGCCGTGCCTCCCGGCAGTATGAAGGAGTTCAATGCCGGCAGTGGCTCGTTGTACTCATCGCACCAGCCCTCAAGTCGGTCGATATAGGTCTCGGTGATGCGCAGTGGCGGGTGTTCGGGGTTCTCGACGATCGGCGTCGCCAAATCGGCGCCGGCGTCGAAGAGGTCATTCTGAATCCAGGTGAGCACGGTTCGGAGCGACTCGTCGGGCGTGCCGAGCGCCACTGCAACACCGATCGTTGCATTGGCTTCGTCGCAGTCGGCGTAGGCGATCAGCCGGGGATCGTTCTTGCCCACCCGGGAGAAATCGCTCAGGCTCGAGGTGCCGTCGTCCCCGGTCCGGGTATAGATGCGGGTCAGATGCACTCCCATGGGAAGAACCGTACCGGCCTATGGGCGCCGGACGTGGCCCCGGCTCCTTTAAACTGTCGCCGTGGGCGAGCGTTTCGTGGTGACCGGCGGTAACCGCCTCTCCGGCGAAGTGTCCGTCACCGGCGCCAAGAACAGCGTCCTGAAGCTCATGGCGGCCGCATTACTTGCCGAGGGCACCACCACGATCACCAACTGTCCGGACATTCTCGACGTCCCACTGATGGCGGAGGTGCTGCGCGGTCTCGGGGCCAACGTCGAGTTGGACGGTTCAGTGGTTCGGATCACCTCACCCGACGAACTCAAATACGAGGCGGACTTCGCCGCGGTGCGGCAGTTCCGGGCGTCGGTGTGTGTGCTCGGCCCGCTGGTGGGCCGGTGCAAGCGGGCGAGGGTCGCCCTGCCCGGCGGCGACGCGATCGGCTCCCGGCCGCTGGACATGCACCAGTCCGGACTGCGGCAACTGGGAGCGGAATGCGCCATCGAGCACGGCTGCGTGGTCGCCTCCGCCGAGCACCTGCGCGGCGCCGAGATCCAACTCGAGTTCCCGTCGGTCGGGGCGACGGAGAACATTCTGATGGCCGCCGTCGTGGCGGAAGGCCTGACCGTAATCCACAACGCCGCCCGCGAACCCGATGTGGTGGACCTCTGCGAGATGCTCAACCAGATGGGTGCCGAGATCGAGGGTGCGGGAACCTCGACGCTGCGGATCACCGGGGTGCCGACACTGCACCCGACTGAGCATCGGGTGATCGGTGACCGAATCGTCGCGGCGACCTGGGGGATCGCTGCGGCGATGACCCGGGGCGATATCTCGGTCAGCGGAGTCGATCCGTCGCACCTGCAGTTGGTTCTGCACAAGTTGCACGATGCCGGCGCCACGGTGACCCAGCATGACAATGGTTTCCGGGTGGTGCAGTACGAGCGGCCCAAGGCCTGCAACGTCGCCACGCTTCCGTTTCCCGGGTTTCCGACGGATCTGCAGCCGATGGCCATCGCCCTGGCTGCCATCGCCGACGGCACCTCGATGATCACCGAGAATGTCTTCGAGGCGAGATTCCGCTTCGTCGAGGAGATGATCCGTCTCGGCGCCGACGCGCGCACCGACGGCCACCACGCGGTCGTGCGTGGCATCCCTCAGCTGTCCAGCGCCCCGGTGTGGTCCTCCGATATCCGGGCCGGCGCCGGCCTGGTGCTGGCCGGCCTCGTCGCGGATGGGGAGACCGAGGTCCACGACGTATTCCACATCGATCGGGGCTACCCATTGTTCGTGGAGAACCTCCAGGGTCTCGGGGCGGAAATAGAACGGGTACACTGAGCGTTACGTCTTGGCGGAGCTTCGGACCCCTGAGTGGGCCGAAGTGCCGGGTGAGAGCCCGATTTGACTGAGAACGACAAGCTGAAGTATGCTGGTAGGGTTGCCCTGCGAGCGGATGCAAGCGGGTGTGTTGTTTGAGAACTCAATAGTGTGTTTGGTGGTTTTTGTTTGTTGTTTGTTTTTTTGTTGTGCTCTGGCTCCCCCGGGTCAGGGTGTGACGTTTTTTGTTTGGCCAGATTTTTTCTGGTTGCTTGATCGGATTTCTCTGATTGATGCTTGCCCGTGAGTCGTTTTGGCTCCCTTTTGTGAAAAGGGAGGGCAGTTTTTGTTTGGAGAGTTTGATTCTGGCTCAGGACGAACGCTGGCGGCGTGCTTAACACATGCAAGTCGAACGGTAAGGCCCTTCGGGGTACACGAGTGGCGAACGGGTGAGTAACACGTGGGTGATCTGCCCTGCACTTCGGGATAAGCCTGGGAAACTGGGTCTAATACCGGATAGGACCATGCGCTTCACGGTGTGTGGTGGAAAGCTTTTGCGGTGTGGGATGGGCCCGCGGCCTATCAGCTTGTTGGTGGGGTAATGGCCTACCAAGGCGACGACGGGTAGCCGGCCTGAGAGGGTGTCCGGCCACACTGGGACTGAGATACGGCCCAGACTCCTACGGGAGGCAGCAGTGGGGAATATTGCACAATGGGCGCAAGCCTGATGCAGCGACGCCGCGTGGGGGATGACGGCCTTCGGGTTGTAAACCTCTTTCAGTAGGGACGAAGCGCAAGTGACGGTACCTACAGAAGAAGCACCGGCCAACTACGTGCCAGCAGCCGCGGTAATACGTAGGGTGCGAGCGTTGTCCGGAATTACTGGGCGTAAAGAGCTCGTAGGTGGTTTGTCGCGTTGTTCGTGAAATCTCACAGCTTAACTGTGAGCGTGCGAGCGATACGGGCAGACTGGAGTACTGCAGGGGAGACTGGAATTCCTGGTGTAGCGGTGGAATGCGCAGATATCAGGAGGAACACCGGTGGCGAAGGCGGGTCTCTGGGCAGTAACTGACGCTGAGGAGCGAAAGCGTGGGGAGCGAACAGGATTAGATACCCTGGTAGTCCACGCCGTAAACGGTGGGTACTAGGTGTGGGTTTCCTTCCTTGGGATCCGTGCCGTAGCTAACGCATTAAGTACCCCGCCTGGGGAGTACGGCCGCAAGGCTAAAACTCAAAGAAATTGACGGGGGCCCGCACAAGCGGCGGAGCATGTGGATTAATTCGATGCAACGCGAAGAACCTTACCTGGGTTTGACATGCACAGGACGACTGCAGAGATGTGGTTTCCCTTGTGGCCTGTGTGCAGGTGGTGCATGGCTGTCGTCAGCTCGTGTCGTGAGATGTTGGGTTAAGTCCCGCAACGAGCGCAACCCTTGTCTCATGTTGCCAGCACGTTATGGTGGGGACTCGTGAGAGACTGCCGGGGTCAACTCGGAGGAAGGTGGGGATGACGTCAAGTCATCATGCCCCTTATGTCCAGGGCTTCACACATGCTACAATGGCCGGTACAAAGGGCTGCGATGCCGTGAGGTGGAGCGAATCCTTGAAAGCCGGTCTCAGTTCGGATCGGGGTCTGCAACTCGACCCCGTGAAGTCGGAGTCGCTAGTAATCGCAGATCAGCAACGCTGCGGTGAATACGTTCCCGGGCCTTGTACACACCGCCCGTCACGTCATGAAAGTCGGTAACACCCGAAGCCGGTGGCCTAACCCGTAAGGGAGGGAGCCGTCGAAGGTGGGATCGGCGATTGGGACGAAGTCGTAACAAGGTAGCCGTACCGGAAGGTGCGGCTGGATCACCTCCTTTCTAAGGAGCACCACGAGACTCATGCCCCGCCCACAATCGTGTGGGGGTTCGGTGTGCTGAGCGATTCGTTGGATGGGCCGTACCCTGTAGTGGGGTCGGTTCTGGTGCACGACAAACTTTTCCGTTCGGCCCGGGTGGGGCCGGCGGTGGCTGCCAGACACACTATTGGGCTTTGAGACAACAGGCCCGTTCACCTCTTCGCCCTGCTGTTCGGGGAACCGGAGGTGTTCTCATCCCCGGGTTGGGGGTGGCGCCCGTTTTTTGGGTGTGGTTGTTGTCGCTCCATCTTGGTGGTGGGGTGTGGTGTTTGATTTGTGGATAGTGGTTGCGAGCATCTAGCGAGCAATGACCTGTGTGCCTTCCAGGTGTCCTTCTTCGGGGGGATGGTGGTGGGCGGGGTTGTTGTTCTCTGATGTGCAATTTCTAATATTGGTTTTGTGTTTGTAAGTGTTTAAGGGCGCATGGTGGATGCCTTGGCACTGGGAGCCGATGAAGGACGTGGGAGGCTGCGAAATGCCTCGGGGAGCTGTCAACCGAGCGTTGATCCGAGGATGTCCGAATGGGGAAACCCGGCACGAGTGATGTCGTGTCACCCGGCACTGAATACATAGGTGTCGGGGGGGAACGCGGGGAAGTGAAACATCTCAGTACCCGTAGGAAGAGAAAACAAAAGTGATTCCGTGAGTAGTGGCGAGCGAAAGCGGAGGATGGCTAAACCGTATGCATGTGATACCCGGCAGGGGTTGTGTGTGCGGTGTTGTGGGGCGTGTCTTCTCAGGTCTGCCGGCCTGGGCGACAGTCAGAAAAGATCGTGTTAATCGAAGTGGCCTGGGATGGTCTGCCGTAGACGGTGAGAGCCCGGTAGGTGAAAACACGTTCTCTGTTGTGACATGTTCCCCGAGTAGCAGCGGGCCCGTGGAATCTGCTGTGAATCTGCCGGGACCACCCGGTAAGCCTGAATACTTCCCAGTGACCGATAGCGGACAGTACCGTGAGGGAATGGTGAAAAGTACCCCGGGAGGGGAGTGAAATAGTACCTGAAACCGTGTGCCTACAATCCGTCAGAGCCCTCCTTCACAGGTGGGGTGATGGCGTGCCTTTTGAAGAATGAGCCTGCGAGTCAGGGACATGTCGCGAGGTTAACCCGGGTGGGGTAGCCGCAGCGAAAGCGAGTCTGAATAGGGCGTATCCGCACAGCAGTGTGTGGTGTAGTGGTGTGTTCTGGACCCGAAGCGGAGTGATCTACCCATGGCCAGGGTGAAGCGCGGGTAAGACCGCGTGGAGGCCCGAACCCACTTAGGTTGAAGACTGAGGGGATGAGTTGTGGGTAGGGGTGAAAGGCCAATCAAACTCCGTGATAGCTGGTTCTCCCCGAAATGCATTTAGGTGCAGCGTCGCGTGTTTCTTACCGGAGGTAGAGCTACTGGATGGCCGATGGGCCCCACAGGGTTACTGACGTCAGCCAAACTCCGAATGCCGGTAAGTCCAAGAACGCGGCAGTGAGACGGCGGGGGATAAGCTCCGTGCGTCGAGAGGGAAACAGCCCAGATCGCCGGCTAAGGCCCCTAAGCGTGTGCTAAGTGGAAAAGGATGTGCAGTCGCAGAGACAACCAGGAGGTTGGCTTAGAAGCAGCCACCCTTGAAAGAGTGCGTAATAGCTCACTGGTCAAGTGATTGTGCGCCGATAATGTAGCGGGGCTCAAGCACACCGCCGAAGCCGCGGCAACGTCCTTGTGGCGTTGGGTAGGGGAGCGTCCTGCATCCGGTGAAGCCGCCGAGTGATCGAGTGGTGGAGGGTGTGGGAGTGAGAATGCAGGCATGAGTAGCGATAAGGCAAGTGAGAACCTTGCCCGCCGAAAGACCAAGGGTTCCTGGGGCAGGCCAGTCCGCCCAGGGTGAGTCGGGACCTAAGGCGAGGCCGACAGGCGTAGTCGATGGACAACGGGTTGATATTCCCGTACCCGTGTGTGAGCGCCCAATGACGAATCATCGGTACTAACCGCCCAAAGGGTGGTCCACCAATCCCTTCGGGGTGCGGGGATCGCCGGCTGCGCGGGACCTTCGGTGTTAGTAGTCAAGCGATGGGGTGACGCAGGAAGGTAGCCGTACCAGTCAGTGGTAATACTGGGGCAAGCCCGTAGCACGACATCTAGGTAAATCCGGATGTCTCATGTGTGAGAGGTGATGCATAGCCGAGTGAGGCGAATTCGGTGATCCTCAGCTGCCGAGAAAAGCCTCTAGCGAGCACACACACGGCCCGTACCCCAAACCGACACAGGTGGTCAGGTAGAGAATACCGAGGCGTACGAGTGAACTATGGTTAAGGAACTCGGCAAAATACCCCCGTAACTTCGGGAGAAGGGGGACCCCTTGCTGTGAAGGCCTTCGCGGCCGGCAGCGGTGGGGGGTGGCACAAACCAGTGAGAAGCGACTGTTTACTAAAAACACAGGTCCGTGCGAAGTCGCAAGACGATGTATACGGACTGACGCCTGCCCGGTGCTGGAAGGTTAAGAGGACCGGTTAACCCGTAAGGGTGAAGCTGAGAATTTAAGCCCCAGTAAACGGCGGTGGTAACTATAACCATCCTAAGGTAGCGAAATTCCTTGTCGGGTAAGTTCCGACCTGCACGAATGGCGTAACGACTTCTCAACTGTCTCAACCATAGACTCGGCGAAATTGCACTACGAGTAAAGATGCTCGTTACGCGCGGCAGGACGAAAAGACCCCGGGACCTTCACTATAGCTTGGTATTGATGTTCGATACGGTTTGTGTAGGATAGGTGGGAGACTGTGAAGCATTAACGCCAGTTAGTGTGGAGTCGTTGTTGAAATACCACTCTGATCGTATTGGACCTCTAACTTCGAACCGTATATCCGGTTCAGGGACAGTGCCTGGTGGGTAGTTTAACTGGGGCGGTTGCCTCCTAAAATGTAACGGAGGCGCCCAAAGGTTCCCTCAACCTGGACGGCAATCAGGTGTTGAGTGCAAGTGCACAAGGGAGCTTGACTGCGAGACCTACACGTCAAGCAGGGACGAAAGTCGGGACTAGTGATCCGGCACCTCTGAGTGGAAGGGGTGTCGCTCAACGGATAAAAGGTACCCCGGGGATAACAGGCTGATCTTCCCCAAGAGTCCATATCGACGGGATGGTTTGGCACCTCGATGTCGGCTCGTCGCATCCTGGGGCTGGAGCAGGTCCCAAGGGTTGGGCTGTTCGCCCATTAAAGCGGCACGCGAGCTGGGTTTAGAACGTCGTGAGACAGTTCGGTCTCTATCCGCCGCGCGCGTCAGAAGCTTGAGGAAAGCTGTCCCTAGTACGAGAGGACCGGGACGGACGAACCTCTGGTCCACCAGTTGTCCCACCAGGGGCACCGCTGGATAGCCACGTTCGGACAGGATAACCGCTGAAAGCATCTAAGCGGGAAACCTTCTCCAAGACCAGGCTTCTCACCCATCAAGTGGGATAAGGCCCCCCGCAGACCACGGGATCGATAGACCAGACCTGTAACCGCAGCAATGCGTTAGGGAACTGGCACTAACCGGCCGAAAACTTACAACAACACACAAAACTCGCAACCACACCATCTGCAAAACACAAAAACACCACACCCCACCACCAAAAACACCCCACACAAAAAGCGGGGCGAACAAGGGGCACACAAAAATTTACATAAAGTTACGGCGGCCATAGCGGCAGGGAAACGCCCGGTCCCATCCCGAACCCGGAAGCTAAGCCAGCCAGCGCCGATGATACTACCCAACAGGGTGGAAAAGTAGGACACCGCCGAACACACATTAAGTCCTGGGCCCCCCAAATTTATTTGGGGGGCCCAGGCATTTATCTATGTCGATCTAATTCCAGGGGTCGATCCAATTCGAGACGGCGGCAATTCAGAACAATGCCGCGCCGGCCGGCGAATTGCTCTTTTCCATTGCCAATAGCGTGCGCTTGCGGTCCAGGCCTCCGCCATAGCCGGTCAACCCGCCGGCCGAGCCGATCACCCGGTGGCACGGAATGATGACGCTGATCGGATTGCGTCCATTGGCCAGGCCCACTGCCCGTGATGCTCCCGGCGAGCCGATCTGCTGGGCGATCTGTCCGTAGGTGCGGGTCTCGCCGTAGGGAATCGTCTGCAACGCCGCCCAGACCCGGCGCTGAAAGTCCGTACCGCTGAGTTCGAGGTCAAGCTTGAATTCGGTCAGCTCCCCGGCAAAATACGCCGCGAGTTGTTCGACGGCGTCAGGGAAGGCGCCCGGGGCGGCGGGTTGCCATCCCGACCGGTCAGGTTCGTGGGTCTGGTCGGTCATCCGCAGGTGGTGCACCGTCGAACCGGATCCTGCCAGGGTGAGCGGCCCGACCGGGCTGCCTACTGTCCGGTACCGCAGTGACGTCATACCCCGATGCTTCCACAGCTGTGCGCCGCCGGCCAGGATCGAGCACTGGAATCAGGGTGAAACCTTGGGTATCCGGTACCGCGGGTATTGACAACGGTGGTCGGCGGAATTACCTTCGCAGCACACGCCGATGAAAGGTGCTGCCGAGATGACGACCTCGATCTCGCCCGCCGACTCCGTGCGGGGAGCCACCCGTGAAGAATTCTCCGCGCGTCTGCTCAACGGGTCGGTCAAGAAGTCCTATGCGCCCATCGTCGACATCGACTGGGACGCCCCGCTGGATCCGGACAAGTTCTTCCTGCCGCCCCAGATGGTGACGCTGTACGGCACACCGCAGTGGGCCGCGATGAGCCGGGAGCAGCAGCGGGAATTGTCCCGCCAGCAGTTGGTCAACATGCTCTCAGCGGGTATCTGGTTCGAGAACATCCTGAACCAGGCACTGCTGCGCGGCATCATGCACACCAATCCGACCGCCAAGTCCACCCACTACATGCTCACCGAGCTCGGCGACGAGACCCGGCACATGGTGATGTTCGGCAAGGCCATCGACCGGGTCGGCGGTATTCCGGTGCGGCCCAGGCTCTACCAACGCATCATCATCAACTCGCTGCCGTTCACCTTCCGCGGGCCGGTGCTGTGGATGGCTGCTCTGGTGGGCGAGGAGATCTTCGATTCCCTGCAGCGCCAGATTCTCGACGATCCCGACCTGCAGCCGATCGTTCAACGGCTGATGCGGATACACGTGACCGAGGAGGCCCGGCACATTCAGTTCGCCCGCGACGGCCTGCGCAAGGCGGCGCCGACCATGCCGTGGTACCGGAAAGCCTTCGTGGCCAACCTGCACGGAGTCGGCGGGCCGTTCTATCGGATGTTGTTCACCCTGCCGATCCAGTACCACCGGGCTGGACTCGATGGCGGGCAGATGCGCGAGCTGGCCCGCGCCAACCCGCACTTCCGCGGCAAGTGCCGGGAGTCCTTCGTGTCACTGGCGGGCTTCTTCGACGAGCTCGGACTGATGGGCCGACTCAGCCGACGGATGTGGCGGCGGGCCGGTTTCCTGTGAGGGTCATCGTCATCGGGGCCAGCCGGCTTCCAGGGCTCGAGGTGGCCGATTGCGCCTCGTTGGCCGACGTGGTCTCGGCCCGGTTCGACAACGAATCCGAGGCGTGGACCGTGACCACTGCGGACGGTGGCAGCCACACCGCGAAGATCGTCATCGACGCCCGGCCGTCGGCCGACCCGGTCATTGCCAGGCACGGGGTGCCCAACCACTTCCGGATCCCCGGACCCGGCGTTGGTGGTCAGGCCCGCTTCGTGGCACGCTGCCTGCGGCTGTGCGAGCGGTCCGGTGCCGCGCGCATCGAGGCCAGGGGGCGGATCGTCGCGCATCGCTGGCTACCGCAGCCCGTTGCCACGCGCTTCTATCTCAGTGGCTCCGAACCGGAGCCGGACGAGCTCTACGACGGACCGGCGACGCTCACGGTGGATGGTCGCGATGTCGCCGGCCGGGTCCGCCTGATCGGTCATCTCGATGCCCTCGACGGCCGGTATCACTGGCAGGGAACGGTCTTCGGAGCGCTGCCCGAGGGCGCGCGGAGCCGTGCCGCCGGGGCGACACTGACCATCGAGGACCGGACTGTCCCCGCCCGGGTGGTCGAGAAGACGCCATGGGGCACCCATATGATCGCCGGTTCCGGCGATCCGCCGTTCGACTGCTGACCGCGGGCCCGTCGGCGCCGTGGTTAGATCCGACGGTGGCCGAACTGGTTCAGCGTTATCTCGACCGACTGGTAGCGGAGTACGCCCCGGTCGCCGACGGCGCCCTGGCCGACTACATTCCGGAGCTGGCCACGGTCGATCCGACCGGCTTCGGGTTGACAATCTCATCCTCTGACGGGTTCCTGTACGAATCCGGTAATGCCAGAACCGAATTCACGATCCAGTCGATATCCAAGCCGTTCACCTACGCGCTCGCTCTCGACCGGGTGGGACCGCAGGCCGTCGACGCCAAGATCGGCGTCGAGCCCTCCGGTGACGCGTTCAACGAGATCAGTGTCGACGAGCACACCAAAATCCCGAAGAATCCGATGATTAACGCCGGTGCCATCGCCGCGGTCTCGCTGGTACCCGGCGCCACCCCCGACGAGCGCTTCGCCCAGATCCGGGACTTCTACTCGGCCTGTGCCGGCCGGCCGCTGGAGATCGACGAGGACGTCTACCGTTCGGAGAAGGCCACCGGAAACCGTAATCGGGCGATCGCCTACATGCTGACCAGCTTCGGTGTCCTCGATGAGCCCGACGATGTCCTCGATGTGTACTTTCGCCAGTGCTCGCTGCGGGTGACCAGCGTGGATCTGGCCCGGATGGCGGCCACCCTGGCCCGCGGCGGGATCAACCCGCAGACCGGCCGGCGGGTCACCGGCGCCGCGGTGGTGCAGCGCACGCTGAGCGTGATGGTGACCTGCGGCATGTACAACGGTGCCGGGGACTGGGTGAGCGCTGTCGGTATGCCGGCCAAGAGCGGGGTCGGCGGCGGGATCGCCGCGGTGCTGCCCGGTCAACTCGGTATCGGCGTGTACTCGCCCCTGCTGGACGGCCGGGGCAACAGCGTGCGCGGGGTCCTGGTCTGCCGGGCGTTGTCCGAGCGGCTGGGCCTGCACTTCCTGACCGTCGGCCGCGAATCGCGGGCCACCATCCGCGCGGTCTACGAGCCGCGCCCCGGGGTGCGGGTCTACGAGTTGCACGGCGATCTGATGTTCGCCGGGGCGGAGAAGGCGCTGCGGACCGTCGACCGGGACTGCGGCGAATTCGCGGTGGGTGTTTTCGACGTCACCCGGGTCGACACCATCAACGACCCCGCCCGTGAGTTGCTGGCCGGAATGAGTACCACCCTGCGTGCGGCGGGTAAGCAGGGCTATGTAGTCGACCCGGACTCCGCAGTCGTTCGCCCCGATCGCGGCTTCGACGACGTGGTGTTCCGAACCCTCGACGATGCGGTGGCCGCAGCGGGGGAATGGTTGCGCGGCAACCAGAGTCGATGAACGGCTCAGGGGCCGCCCACCAGGCTGGCGATCCGTACGCGCTCGTCGTAGCCGCGCAGCCGCACCGGCCGGCCGAGGCGCCAGAACCGCTGCTCCCGCTCTGAGGCGGCAGCGACTGTCGCGGCCGAGGCCAGTGCTCGGCTCGGCTCGGATCTGGCCAGTTCGGCCAGCCGTGCCGCTTCATTGACCGGCTCGCCGATCACCGTGTATTCGAAACGCTCCTTGGCGCCGATATTGCCGGCCACCACCTGTCCGGAGGCCACTCCGATCCGGGCGGGACACTCCGGGACCTCGATCTTGAGGCGGCGCGCGACAGCACGGGTCGCCGCGAGCGCGTTGCTCTCCGGGTTGGGCAGGGCGCCTGGCGCCCCGAATATCGCCAGCGCGGCATCTCCCTCGAACTTGTTGACCAGGCCGCTGTGCCGATCCACTTCCTCGACGATGACCGCGAAGAAGCGGTTGAGCAATTCGACGACCTCCATCGGTGGTCGGCTGCTGACCATCCTGGTGGAGCCGACCACATCGACGAACAGCACGGCCACATGGCGTTCCTCGCCGCCGAGCGTGGGTTGATGCAACTCGGCTGCCGCGGCCACCTCGCGTCCGACGTGGCGGCCGAACAGGTCGCGAACCTGCTCCCGCTCGCGCAGGCCCGCCACCATGGAGTTGAAACCACGTTGCAGCTCGCCGAGTTCGGTTCCGTCGAACACCACCACGCTGGCTGAGAGATCGCCCTCCTCCACGCGTTTGAGGGCCGCCCGAACCATCCGCACCGGGGTGGCGGTGAACCAGGCCTGGATCCACATCAGGATGAAACCGACGACGAGGGCGGCCGCCGAGGTGATCAGGATCGCCACCTCCAGTTGCAGCTTGGTCAGGTTGCGCAGTACCAGCGAGAACATCGCGGTCAGGCCGAAGCCGATCAGCGGCAGACCCGAGCTGACCATCCAGATGGTCATGGTGCGGCCCATGATGCCCGGCGCCAACCGGCGCGGCGGATCCCCGGCGGCCAGCGCCTGGGCGGCAACCGGTCGCAGCGCGAACTCGGTGAACAGGTAACTACCGGTTGCCACCATGGCGCCGCAGAACAGAATCGTCAGACCGACCCGGGGAATGAAATCGGTGTCGTAGAGCCCGTAGAGGATGGTCAGCAGGATCGCGCCCGCACCCCACAGCGCCAGTTGGGTCAGGGCTATCCGCCACGGGGTCAGGAATACGTTGCGTTGGTCGGAGCCGCTCGGTGCCCGGTCCTCGATGGACCAGCGCAGGTCGTTAACCGTACGGGCGGTGATCCACCAGGTCCCGAAGGTCAGAGCGGCCACTGTGTAGAACGGCGTCACGATCACCGGCAGCCAGGCGGGAACGTCGGTGAATACGCTGGGAACCGGGAAGGCCACCGCGATGAGCAGGGCAACCACCGCGAAGCCGAACAGGTTCACGATGATGATGAAGGCGGTGAGGATGGTCTGGATCCGGGCCCGGCGCCGTGCCGGGCTCTCCGACTCCCGGCCCAGCAGCAGCGACCCGTAGGCCGGCGGGCGCGACAACCGTCCGCTCTGCCGGGTGATTCGCTCGAGAATGCGGCCCAACCGCTGCGCCAGACTCGGTGTGGACCTCATGGTGGCGTCAGCCTAATTCGCTTCGGCTGCGTAAGCCTTATTCGGGTAGCCGCGACCCCTAAGCTGAACCCGTGCGTCTCGTGATCGCCCAGTGCACCGTGGACTACGTGGGGCGCCTCACCGCCCATCTGCCCTCGGCGCGGCGGCTGCTGCTCATCAAGGCCGATGGATCGGTCAGCGTGCATGCCGACGACCGCGCCTACAAACCGCTGAACTGGATGAGCCCGCCCTGCTGGCTGGTCGAGGATTCCGACGGCCGGGTGTGGGTGGTGCAGAACAAATCGGGCGAACAGCTACGGATCACGATCGAGGAGATCGAGCATGACTCCAGCCACGAGCTAGGGACCGACCCGGGACTGGTGAAGGACGGCGTGGAGGCGCACCTGCAGGAGTTGCTGGCCGAACATATCGAACTGCTCGGTGAGGGCTACAGCCTGGTGCGCCGGGAGTTCATGACGGCGATCGGCCCAGTAGACATCCTGTGCCGCGACGGCCGGGGCAGAGCGGTGGCGGTCGAGATCAAACGCCGGGGCGAGATCGACGGGGTCGAGCAGCTGACTCGCTACCTGGAGTTGCTCAACCGGGATCCGCTGTTGGCACCGGTCGCCGGGGTGTTCGCCGCCCAGCAGATCAAGCCGCAGGCCAAGACCCTCGCCGAGGATCGCGGAATTCGTTGTCTGACTTTGGATTACGATGTCATGCGCGGTATGGACAGCGACGAATTCCGTTTGTTCTGATGCTCCGCAGGTTGCAGACCGGACCCGATGGACACGAATACGAGGTTGTCCCGATTCCCGGTGCGCGGGCGACCAAGGACTACCGTTGCCCGGGGTGTGACCACGAGATCCGTTCCGGCACGCCCCATGTCGCGGCGTGGCGGTCGGATGAGGACGGGGCGGACCGCCGGCACTGGCACTCGTCGTGCTGGACCAACCGGGCGAATCGCCGTCCCACCCGCAGGCGAACCTGACTGCAGCCGTCGAGCGCTGCAGCCGCCGGAAATCAGCGTTCGGCGGGCTCGACCAATTCCACCAGCACCCCGCCGGCATCCTTGGGGTGGACGAAATTGATCCGGGAATTGGCCGTTCCGCGTCGCGGGGCGTCGTAGAGCAGTCGTACGCCGTGGGCGCGCAGCCGGTCCGACAGTGCGTCGAGATCGCTCACCCGGTAGGCCAGCTGCTGGATGCCCGGACCGCGCTTGTCTATGAATTTGGCGATCGTGCAGGTGTCATCCAGTGGCGCCATCAATTGGATCTGGGCGCTGTCCCGCGGGGCTCCCCGCACCGAAAGCATGGCCTCGCGAACACCCTGCTCGGTGTTGATCTCCTCGTGCACCACGATCATGCCGAGATGGTCGTGGTACCAGGCGATCGCCGCGTCCAGATCCGGTACCGCGATGCCGACATGATCAATGGCCGTCACCAAGGCACTGGCCAGGAACGGGCGGGCATCGACGTGATCGGTGCTCATGCTTCAAAGGTAACCTGACGATCACGGACGTGCTGATCTGGTCGGGCAGATCACTCGACAACCACTGCCTGGGAGGTAGAAATGACGACGTCGGTCATCGTTGCTGGGGCTCGTACGCCGATCGGGCGCCTGATGGGCTCGCTGAAGGACTTCTCCGGCTCCGACCTGGGCGCCGTCGCCATCCGCGCGGCTCTGGAGAAGTCCGGCGTTGCACCGTCGCTGGTCGAGTACGTGATCATGGGCCAGGTGCTGACCGCGGGGGCCGGGCAGATGCCGGCCCGTCAATCTGCGGTGGCCGCGGGTATCGAATGGGATGTTCCGGCGCTGACCATCAACAAGATGTGCCTGTCCGGAATCGATTCCATCGCGCTGGCCGACCAGTTGATCCGGGCCGGCGAGTTCGACGTCGTGGTGGCCGGCGGGCAGGAGTCCATGACGAGGGCGCCGCACCTGCTGATGGACAGCCGGGCCGGCTTCAAATACGGCGACGTCACGATGCTCGACCACATGGCTTATGACGGCCTGCACGACGTCTTCACCGACCAGCCGATGGGCGCCCTGACCGAACAGCGCAACGATGCCGACAAGTTCACCCGGCTCGAGCAGGACGAGTTCGCAGCCGCCTCGCACCAGAAGGCGGCCGCCGCCTGGAAGGACGGGGTGTTCGCCGATGAGGTTGTGCCGGTGAGCATCCCGCAGCGCAAGGGCGATCCGATCGAGTTCGCCGAGGACGAGGGAATCCGTGCCAACACCACCGCCGAGTCGCTGGCCGGCCTGCGCCCGGCCTTCCGCAAGGACGGCACCATCACCGCCGGATCGGCGTCGCAGATTTCCGACGGCGGGTGCGCCGTGGTGGTGATGAACAAAGCCAAGGCGCAACAACTGGGCCTGGACTGGCTGTGCGAGATCGGCGCGCACGGCAACGTCGCCGGCCCGGACTCGACCCTGCAGTCGCAGCCCGCCAACGCCATCAAGAAGGCCATCGCGCGGGAGGGCATCGGCACCGACCAGTTGGATGTCATCGAGATCAACGAGGCCTTCGCCGCCGTCGCCCTGGCCTCGACCCGCGAACTCGGGGTGGACCCGGAGAAGGTCAATCGCAGCGGCGGTGCCATCGCGATGGGTCACCCCATCGGGATGTCCGGCGCGCGCATCACCCTGCATGCCGCGCTGGAACTCTCCCGCCGTGGCGGCGGTTACGCGGTCGCTGCCCTGTGCGGGGCCGGTGGCCAGGGGGACGCGCTGATCCTGCGGGCCGGCTAGCCGCCGCGGTCGTTGCTGGGGCCGCCGTCGGCAGCCCTGGATCGTCGATGTGATGTTGGTCATAACCGTGGGCGTGACAGACTTGAACGCGTGACGCGTCCTCGCCCGAGAACCGCGCCGGTGATGACCGGAGCGGTGGATTTGTCCGGCCTCAAACAGCGGACCCAACCCGGCGGCGCCGACGGCGCGCGCGGGGTCGAGGTCACCGAGACCAACTTCGAAGACGAGGTTCTGGTCCGCTCCAGCCAGGTCCCGGTGGTTGTGCTGCTGTGGTCTCCCCGTAGTGACGCCTGCGTCAAACTCGCCGACGCACTGGGTGCGCTGGCCACCGCCGACGGTGGCACCTGGGCGCTGGCGACCGTCAACGTCGATGCAGTGCCGCGGGTGGCCGCGATGTTCGGTGTCGAAGCGGTGCCCACGGTGATCGCTCTGGCCGGGGGCCAGCCGCTGGCCAGCTTCGAGGGCCCCCAGCCGCCCGAGCAGTTGCGCCGCTGGATCGACTCGCTGCTCTCGGCCACGGCCGGAAAGCTCGGCGGCGGAGGATCAACCGATCAGCCCGCCGACCCTGCACTGGAGGCGGCCCGCGAGATGCTCGACGCCGGTGACTTCCCCGGTGCCTTTGACGCCTACCAGGCGATCCTGGCGGCCGATCCCGCTCATGCCGAAGCCAAGGGCGCGCTGCGCCAGATCACCTTCCTGCAGCGTGCCTCCGCCCATTCGCCCGACGTCCTGACCGAGGCCGAGTCTGCGCCGGGCGATATCGACGCGGCCTTCGCCGCCGCTGACGTTCAGATCCTCAGCCAGGACATCGCCGGGGCATTCGACCGGCTGATCGCCCTGGTCAAGTCCACCTCCGGTGATGACCGCACCCGGGTGCGGACGCGCCTGATCGAGCTTTTCGATCTGTTCGACCCCGCCGATCCGGAGGTCATCGCCGCCCGGCGCAAGTTCGCCAATGCGCTGTACTAGTTCCCAGATCCAGTGGTGTCCGACGCCGACCTGAGTCCCCGGAAATCCCCGAGCCAGCAGCGTTCGGGGCGGACGGTTGATCGGATCGTGGACGCGGCCATGAGTGTCTTCGACGACGTGGGCTACGAGGCGGCCACGACGAATGAGATCGCCCGGGAGGCGAGGGTCTCCATCGGCTCTCTATACCAATACTTTCCGAACAAGGACGCATTGCTCGTCGAGATCGCTCGGCGACATCTTGCCTCATCTGTGGCGGCTTTCGATGCGCTCATCGCGGACTCGGAGCCACATGCCGACCTGAACACGGTCATCGGAACGGTGATTGATCTTCTGGTGGGGCAGCATGAACGCGACCGACTTCACTTGCTCATCGCCCATGAGGCTGCCCGGACGGCAGAGCTCAACCACGAACTGCTGGTGGCTCGCCATCACATGGCGGATATGGCTGCCCGGTTGCTGGAGCACCGAATCCATGGCCGTCAGGACCGGTTGATCGCGGCACAACTGACCGTCGCTGTCCTTGACGCGGCCGTTCACGACGTGATCCTGCGCCAGCCGCCGGGACCGCTTCGGGACAGGTGCGTCGAGCTGACCAAAGCGGCCATCGCCGGGCTTGCCGGGGTGGGCAGCCCGGTGGGCGATGTGTCGATGTGAGGCTCCCGGGATCGATTCGGCTCGTATGGGCAGGGACCGCTATGCGAGCAGTCATGCCGACTACGGCCTCGACCGCTTCGAGTGACCAGCCGAAAGGCGGCGGGGCAAACGCGAGTTGAACGCTGTGCGGGGACAGTTGAGGCTCTATGCATGCCCAAGTTCGCGGAGCTGACCTCCTGGACGACCTACCGCCGGATCGTCGCAGCGGAATTCGGACTGCACCTCGAGGTAGAGCCCACTGAGAGGTGGGTGCCGGTCCGGGGACACCGCGTGCGGATCGACGAATGGTCCGTGGCTCAGAACGCGGGCACGGTGATCCTGGTTCATGGTGGTGGCGGCAACGGTCGTGTCCTCGCGCCATTCGCCGAACCGATCGCCCGGCACGGCTGGCGGGTGCTTGCACCGGATCTGCCGGGATTCGGCTTGACTGAGCCCGCCCCCGGCTTCGATGGAGATTACGCAGAATGGCCCGCCGTGGTGGCGGAGATCGCTGACGCCCAGCCCGGTCCGGTGGTGCTGTTCGGCCTCTCGATGGGCGGCATGACGGCCGTCTTCGCAGCGCAGAAGTCCACCCATGTCGCGGGAGTCATTGCGACGACCCTGCTTGACCTCGCCGATCCCGCGACCTTTGCGTCGGCCGCACGGTGGGACTGGCTCGGACGTCTCAGCGGCGCGGTCATGGCTCTCGTGCCGAGGTTGTTCGACCGGATCCCACTGCCGTTACGCCTTGCGGCACCGCTCAACGCCATGAGTAGTAGTAAACGAATGCAGGCCTACTTCGCACAGGACCCGCTAATCGGCCGTAGTTGGAAGCCGGCCCGATTCTTCCGAACCGCGCACGAATACCCGGCGGCAACGCTCTGCCTCGACTGCCCCCTGCTAGTGGTTCATCCGGGCGCGGACCGCTGGACTCCAACCGCGCTCAGCCGCAACGTCTTCGAGCGAGTCGACACCCGAAAGACGTTCATCGAACTGAGCAACGGGGCTCATCTGCCATTGGAGCAACCGGCATTTCGGGAGCTGACGCAGCGGGTGGAGCAATTCCTCGACGGTGTCGCTGCAGGAGCGTAGCCGCGCGCGCCGGATCGTAGATTGTGTCGGACCCCGCTGCGATCATGGGGTCATGTCGTCGAACGTAGCTCCGGACGTCGTGGAACTCCCTCCCGGCGAACGGCTTGAGGTGCTCTTCGCCGAGTTGGCCGAGCTGACCGGTCAGCGCAACGCCATTGATGGACGGATCGTGGAGATCGTTGCCGAGGTGGATCGCGACGAGTTGTGGGGAAATACCGGGGCCCGGTCGGTGGCAGCACTGGTGGCCTGGAAGACCGGGTGTTCATCGGCGAATGCGAGGTCGATCGCCACCGTGGCGCACCGCCTGGAGGAGTTTCCACGCTGCACCCGAGGGATGCGGGAGGGCCGATTGTCGTTGGATCAGGTCGGAGTCATCGCGCAGAGTGCCGGTGACGGATCCGATGAGCACTACGCGGCACTGGCTTCGGTGGCCACGGTCAGTCAACTGCGCACCGCCGTCAAGCTCGAACCGCGACCCGATCCTGACCGCCGGCCCGAACCTGAGCGCTCGATCTCCACACACAGCGATGAGCGGTTCAGCTACTGGCGGATCAAGCTCCCGCACCTTGAGGCGGCGACGTTCGACGCGGCCCTGGCGTCACACCGGGATGCGCTGATCGCGCAGTGGAAACACGATCACGGAAATCGCGACGACACAGCCGAACCAGTTCCGCCAATTCCGGACACGGTCGATGCGTTCATGCGTTTGGTCGAGGCGGGTTGGGACGCTGACGCGGCCCGGCGGCCGCACGGGCATCACACCACGGTGGTGGTGCATGTCGACGTCGACACGCGCGCTGCTGCCTACCATCTCGGCCCGCTACTGGGCGACGGTGACCGCGGTTACCTGACCTGCGATGCCACCTGCGAAGTGTGGTTTGAACGTGATGGCGAGGTCATCGGTGCGGGGCGGGCGACCCGGGTGATCAGTCGTCGCCTTCGCCGCGCCCTGGAGCACCGCGACCGCGCGTGCGTCGTTCCGGGTTGTGGGGCCACCCGAGGTCTGCACGCCCACCACATCCGGCACTGGGAAGACGGCGGCCCCACCGACCTGGCCAACCTCGTCTTGTTGTGTCCCTACCACCACCGGCTTCACCACCGCGGCGGCATCACCGTCGCCGGCACCCCCTCCGACCTGACCGTCACCGACAGCGACGGGCGGGCGCTGTCCGACGCGGCGCTGGCCCATTCACCGGCCACACCACCACCCGCGGTGGCGCCATGCCCCGGACCCACCGGCGAGCGCGCCGACTGGTGGTGGTACCAACCCTTCCAACCTCAACCACCGCCGACGAACAACTAGGCCTGGCGGGCCTTCCGAAGGCTCACTGGGCGGGTTCGAGCCACACCGCGGAGGTCGGCGGAAGAACCAACTGGGCCGAAGCCGGCCGGCCGTGCCAGGGCTCGTCGGTGGCGTGCACGGCGCCGAGATTGCCGATGCCCGAACCGTTGTAGACGGTGGCGTCGCTGTTGAGGACCTCACGCCAGGTGCCCGCGTGCGGAAGTCCCAGCCGGTACTGGCTGTGCTCGGTTCCGGCGAAATTGAAGACACACGCCAGCACCGACCCGTCGGCGCCCCAGCGCAGGAAGCTCAGCACATTGCTGGCCGAGTCATTGGCGTCGATCCAGGAGTACCCGTCGGGCCGTGAGTCCTGGCTCCACAGTGCTGGGCAGGTCCGGTACACGGAGTTGACGTCGGCGCAGAAACGCAGGATCCCCGAGGAGAAGCCGTTCTCGTCGAGTTGGTGCCAGTCCAGGCCGCGGCCCTCGGACCACTCGGCGCGCTGACCGAACTCCTGCCCCATGAACAACAGCTTCTTGCCGGGGTGTGCCCACTGATAGGCCAGCAGGCTGCGCAGTCCGGCCGCCTTCGCATGGTCGTCGCCGGGCATCCGCGACCACAGCGTGCCCTTACCGTGCACCACCTCGTCGTGACTGATCGGCAGCACGTAGTTCTCGCTGTAGGCGTACAGCATGGAGAACGTCATCTCATGATGGTGATAGCTGCGGTAGATCGGATCCCGGCCGAGGTAGTCCAGGGTGTCGTGCATCCAGCCCATATTCCACTTCATCGAAAACCCAAGACCGCCAAGGTTGGTCGCGCGGGTCACCCCGGGCCAGGAGGTGGACTCCTCGGCGATGGTGACGATGCCCGGTGCAATCTTGTGCACCGTGGCGTTCATCTCCTGAAGGAACTGCACGGCCTCGAGGTTCTCCCGCCCGCCGTAGGCGTTGGGAGTCCAGTCGCCGGCCGGTCGTGAGTAGTCCAGGTACAGCATCGAGGCCACTGCGTCGACGCGCAGGCCGTCAACATGGAAATCCTGCAGCCAGTACAGGGCGTTGGCCACCAGGAAATTGCGCACCTCCGGGCGGCCGAAGTCGAAGACGTAGGTGCCCCAGTCGAGTTGCTCGCCGCGGCGGGGGTCGGAGTGCTCGTAGAGTGCGGTGCCGTCGAAGCGGCCGAGAGCCCAATCGTCCTTGGGGAAGTGCGCCGGAACCCAATCCATGATGACGCCGATCCCGGCGCGGTGCAGGCGGTCCACCAGGTACCGGAAGTCGTCCGGGGTGCCGAACCTCGACGTCGGCGCGTAGTAGGAAGTGACCTGGTACCCCCATGAACCGCCGAATGGATGCTCGGCCACCGGCAACAACTCCACATGGGTGAAGCCTTGGGCGGCAACGTAATCGGTGAGCTGCTCGGCGAGGGCCCGGTAGCTCAGTCCAGGCCGCCAGGACCCCAGGTGCACCTCGTAGGTGCTCATCGGTTCGAAGACCGGGTTGCCCCCGGCCCGCCGGTTCATCCAGTCGTCGTCGCTCCACTCGAAATGTGAGACGAACACCTTCGACGCGGTGTGCGGGGGTACCTCGGTGGCGAAGGCCATCGGGTCGGCCCGGTCGGTGACGCTGCCGTCGGATCCGTGCACCCTGAACTTGTACAGACCGTTGAGTGCGAAATCCGGCCAGAACAGCTCCCACACTCCCGATGAGCCGAGTACCCGCATCGGGGCGTCATGGCCGTCCCATCCGTTGAACTCGCCGATCAGGCTGACACCCTTGGCATTCGGCGCCCACACCGCGAACGACACCCCGTCGACCTCGCCGTCGGGTGTGGTGAACGAGCGCGGCTGGGCGCCGAGGATCTCCCACAGCCGTTCGTGGCGGCCCTCGGCGAACAGGTGCAGATCGACCTCGCCGAGGGTCGGCAGGAAGCGATAGCCGTCGGCCGCGGTGTGAACCTGGGGTTGTCCGTCGGCACCCGGGTAGGTCGTCTCGAGGCGGTAGTCGGCCAGGTTGATGAACGGCAACGCCACCGCGAACACTCCCGAGCCGGTGGGGGTCATCGGGTAGCGCCGGCCGCCGACCAGGGCGACCACCTCGAGGGCGTGCGGGCGCAGCGCCCGGACCACGGTCTCGGCGCCGTACTCGTGCGCCCCGAGGATGCTGTGCGGGTCATGGTGCACCCCGGCGACCAGGCGGGCCGCCTCGGCCGGGTCGGGGGCGAGGTTGGGATTGGCTGGAGTGCGGATCATCGGCGACTCACCGGCCTCTCATCGGCGGGCTCTCATTCCCGGCGCAGCAGGCTGGCCCGCTGCTCCTGCGGGATCGGTGGCATGTTCAGGATGTGCGCCACCGCCTTGGCCGGCTCCAGGCGGACGTAATTGGCTTGGCCCCACTCGTACTCCTCCCCGGTGACCTCGTCACGAACCCAGAACCGGTCGTACGGGTGCATCCCGAGCGCGCCCATGTCCAGCCAGACGGTGCCTTGTTCGGCGGCGAACGGGTTGAGGGTGACCACCACCAGCACGGTGTCCCCGGTGAGCGGGTCGAACTTGCTGTACGCCAGGATCGCGTCGGTGTCCACATGGTGGAAACGGATGGTCCGAAGTTGGCACAGGGCCGGGTGGACCCGCCGGATCTCGTTGAGCCGGGCCAGGAACGGTTCCAGCGAGCGGCCCTGTGCCAGCGCGCCGGCGAAGTCCCGCGGGCGAAGTTCGTACTTCTCGGAGTCCAAGTACTCCTCGCTGCCCGGGTGCACCGGTTCGTTCTCGAACAATTCGTAGCCGGCGTAGACACCCCATGACGAGCCCATGGTCGCCGCCAGCACCGCCCGGATCGCGAACATCCCCGGCCCACCTACCTGCAGACTCTCGTGCAGGATGTCCGGGGTGTTGACGAACAGGTTGGGCCGCGCGTAGTCGGCGTGTTCAGCGATCTGGCGGCCGAACTGCTCGAGTTCCCACTTGGCGGTCCGCCAGGTGAAGTACGAGTACGACTGGGTGAATCCCAGCTTGGCCAGTCCGTAGAGCCGTGCCGGCCGGGTGAACGCCTCGGACAGGAACAGCACATCCGGATCGACGGCCTTGACCCGGCTGATCAGCCAGGCCCAGAAGTCCGGCGGCTTGGTGTGCGGGTTGTCGACCCGAAAGATCTTGACGCCGTGGTCGATCCAGTACAGCACCACCCGCAACACCTCGTGGTACAGACCCTGCGGGTCATTGTCGAAGTTCAGCGGGTAGATGTCCTGATACTTCTTCGGCGGGTTCTCCGCGTAGGCGATGGTGCCATCGGGAAGTTCGGTGAACCAATGCCGGTGGGCCCGGGCCCAGGGGTGGTCGGGGGCGCACTGCAGGGCCAGGTCCAGAGCGACCTCCAAGCCGTGCCCGCGGGCGGCGGTGACGAAGTCGTCGAAGTCGTCGATGCTCCCCAGGTCGGGGTGCACCGCGTCGTGACCTCCCTCGACGCTGCCGATCGCCCACGGGGAGCCGACGTCGCCGGGCTCGGCGATGACCGCGTTGTTGCGGCCCTTGCGGTGCACCCTTCCGATCGGGTGGATCGGGGGAAGGTAGACAACGGTGAATCCCATTCCGGCTATCCGGCCGAGCTCGGCGGCGGCGGTGCCGAAGGTGCCGTGCACCGGGTGGCCCTCGGCGTCGCGCCCGCCGGTGGACCGCGGGAACATCTCGTACCAGGCGCTGCACCGGGCCAACGGCCGGTCCGCCCACACGCCATGCTGGCGGCCCCGGGTCACCAACTCCCGAAGCGGGAACCGGTCCAGCAGTTCGGTCACCTGATGGGACAGGGCCGGCGCCGCGCGGGTCAGTGGGTCACCCGGGCGGCGCAGCGCCTCGGCGGCCTCCAGCAGCGGGGCGCGGTCACCGCGCGGGACCCCGGCGGCGGCCCGTTCGAGCAGCGAAGCGCCCACCCTGAGGTCGTTGTCGAGATCCTGTTCGCCCTGGCCGGCATCCAGCTTGGCGGTGACGGCGTGGCGCCAGCCGGCGATCGGGTCGCCCCAGCCGTCGACCCGGTAGGTCCACAGGCCCACCCTGTCGGGGATGAACTGGCTGTGGAAAACATCCTCGGTGCGACCCAGCGTCATCCGGTGCTGGGTCGGCCTGACCCGCGTGGGGTGGGCGGCCGACTTGGGAATGGCCGTAGGTTCTGCCTGGGGGCCGTGACGATCGGCCGGGCCCGCCTGCGGGTAGGCCGAACCCAGATAGCGCACCACTAGGGTGGCCGCCACCGCTTCGTGGCCTTCCCTCCAGACCGTCGCGCAGACCGGCACGATCTCACCGACAATCGCTTTGGCCGGATAGGTGCCGTCGGCTACGACCGGTTCGACGTCGCTGATCACAATGCGACCCGGCACCCGGGCACCCCCTTTCCGCTGTCCGCCTTTTTTCACACCGTAGTGGCCGAACTCATCCCGGGAGGCCGAAGCACGCGCGGCGCCGACGGCAGCACCTCAGTAAGGTCACTGCCTGTGAAGGCTCTCCGCAGGTTCACCGTCCGTGCCTACCTCCCGGATCGGATCTCCGCGCTAGGTCAGTTGTCGACGAATCTGCGGTGGTCCTGGGACACCGCCAGCCAGGAGTTGTTCGCCAGCATCGACCCCGAACTGTGGGCCGCGATCGGCCGCGACCCGGTGGCCCTGCTCGCTGAGGTGAGCCCCGCCCGACTCGAGGAGCTCGCCGCGGACCCAGGGTTCACCGAGCGCGTCGACCACCTCTCCGCCGAGCTCGACGAGTACCTGACCAAACCGCGGTGGTACCAACAGTTGCAGTCTCAGGCCGATATCGTGCTGCCCGAGGGCATCGGCTACTTCTCGATGGAGTTCGGCGTGGCCGAGGTGCTGCCGATCTATTCCGGCGGGCTGGGCATCCTTGCCGGCGACCACCTCAAAGCGGCCTCCGATCTCGGGTTGCCGCTGATCGGTGTTGGCCTGAACTACCGCTCCGGCTACTTCCGGCAGTCGCTGACCCCAGACGGGTGGCAGCACGAGAACTATCCGGGGCTGGACCCGCACGGGCAGCCCCTCCGGCTGCTGGTGTACCCCGGTGGCGAGCCGGTGCTGATCGAAGTCGCCATGCCGGAATCGCGGATGCTGCGGGCCAGGGTGTGGATTGCCCAGGTCGGCCGCATTCCGTTGCTGCTGTTGGACTCCAACATCCCGGAAAACGATCACGACATGCGCAATGTCACCGATCGGCTGTACGGCGGCGACCAGGAACACCGGATCAGGCAGGAGTTGCTGGCCGGGGTCGGCGGGGTGCGGGCGATCCGCGCCTTCACCGCACTGGAGGGACATCCGGCACCGGACGTCTTCCACATGAACGAGGGGCACGCCGGGTTCCTCGGGCTCGAGCGCATCCGAGAGTTCATGGACGGCGACGGTCTGGACTTCGACACCGCGCTGGCCGTCGTCCGGGCCAGCACGCTATTCACCACCCACACCCCGGTTCCGGCCGGGATCGACCGGTTCCCGGTGGAGTTGGTGGAGCGGTATTTCGGCGACTACAACGGCGCCTCCATGCTGCCCGGCGTGCCGGTGGGCCGGGTTCTCGGCTTCGGGGCGGAGTCCGACGACGCGGGGAAGTTCAACATGGCGCACATGGGGCTGCGGCTGGCGCAGCGGTCCAACGGGGTGTCGCAGTTGCACGGTGAGGTGAGCCGAGCGATGTTCGAGGAACTCTGGCCGGGATTCGACTCAGCCGAGGTGCCCATCGGGTCGATCACCAACGGCGTGCACGGCCCGTCCTGGTTCGCCCCCGAGTGGGCCCAACTGGGCCGTGAAATCACCGGCTCGGAGGAGGCGCTGCGCGAACCGTCGAAGTGGCAGGGGCTGCGGCAGGTCGATGCCGGACATCTCTGGTGGATCCGTTGTCAGTTGCGGGCCAAGCTGGTCGAGGATGTGCGCCGGCGGTTGCGTAAATCCTGGTTGGAACGCGGGGCGATCGAGGCTGAGCTGGGTTGGATCTCGGATGCTTTCGATCCCGGCGTGCTGACAGTCGGTTTCGCCCGGCGGGTGCCCACCTACAAGCGGCTGACGCTGATGCTGCGCGATCCGGAGCGGCTGGAGGCACTTCTGCTCGACGAGAGCAAGCCCGTTCAGCTGATCGTCGCGGGCAAGTCGCACCCCGCCGACGACTCCGGAAAGGGGTTGATCCAGCAGGTCGTCCGCTTCGCCGACCGGCCGGAGGTCCGCCACCGCATCGCATTCCTGCCCGACTACGACATCTCGATGGCGCGGTTGTTGTACTGGGGCTGCGACGTGTGGCTGAACAATCCGCTGCGGCCGCTGGAGGCCTGCGGCACCTCGGGGATGAAGAGCGCGCTCAACGGCGGCCTGAACCTGTCTGTCCGGGACGGCTGGTGGGACGAGTGGTTCGACGGCGAGAACGGCTGGGAGATCCCGACCGCCGAGGTCACCAGCGAGGAACGTCGCGACGACCTGGAGGCCGGCGCCCTGTACGACCTGCTGCAGAACACGGTGGCCCCGAAGTTCTACGACCGCGACGACACCGACGTTCCCGGCCGCTGGGTGGAGATGGTTCGTCACACCGTGCAGTCGCTGGGCCCCAAGGTGCTGGCCTCGCGGATGGTCCGCGACTACACCGAGCAGTACTACGCCCCGGCCGCTGCGGCGCTGCGCCGGACTATCGAGCCGGTCGGTGGGCTGCCCTTCGAGCGTGCCCGCGAACTGGCGGCCTACCGCCGGCGGGTCAGCGAGGCCTGGCCGCACGTGGTGATCACCGATGTGGACAGCACCGGGCTGCCCGACGTCCCGCTGATGGGCTCGGAGCTGACCCTGACCGCCGCCGTGGCACTCGGCGGCCTTCGTTCCGACGAGGTGGTGGTCCAGGGGGTGCTGGGCCGGGTCGAATCCAGCGACGTACTGCGAGACCCCCTCTACATCGACATGGCCCACATCGCCTCCCGAGAAGGCGGAACCGAGATCTTCTCCGCGAGGATGCCGCTGCCGCAGGCCGGGTCGATGGGCTACACGGTCCGGGTTCTGCCGCGCCATCCACTGCTGGCCTGCGATGCCGAGTTGGGCCTGGTGAGGCTGGCCGGAGACGGTGAGCCGGGGGACTCTGTCACTGCCTCCCACGCCCACCTGTAGTTTCGCACTGGAATGTGCGGAGGTGGTTTATGGTGCCCGGGACCAAGCACGGCGCGGTGCTTACAGCGGTGGTGTGTGCGCTGATCACCGCCGCGCCGGCGACGGCGGAACCCGACCCGGCGGCCCCCGATGTCACCGGCCCCAATGTCACCGCCGCGGCGGCCGAACCTACATTCGCACCGGTCGCCGCAACTGAAGCCGCCCCGCCGGTCGATGACGGCAAGGTGGCGTCCAGTCCGCCGCAGACCACCACCTCCCCGGACGGTTGGGAGCTGACGATCTCATCGAAGGACGAGACGCAGATTGCGGTGGCCCCGCTGACCACCGCGATCTCGACCCGGGAGTACGCCGTCGGCGGGGTGTTCAACGGAGCGCTGGAGGGCCCCGGCTCCGCAGTGCCCGAGGGCATTTTCGAGGTCGGCTATCAGATCGGCTGTGGTATCGACATGACGACCTCCAACGGTGTGTCGCTCACCGGCACCGCCGGTGTCAGCCCGTCGATCCAGTTCCTTGGGATCGATGCCTCGACGATCCCGATCGACGGCGTCCTTCCTGGCGTCGGCGCGAACTTCGGCGGTGCCATCACCGTCGGACTCAAGCCCGGACTCATCAATATCGTGCCGGTGACCAAGAAGCAGTACAAGGGCGCGGAGCCGTGGGTGTCGATCAGCAATTACCGGATCAAGATCGACGGCTGTGTGGGGGAGTCGTTCATCCGGTCCTTCGCGACCCTGACCAAGGAGACCGACGAGGGCGACGCGATCCTGTCCTGGTATGGCGTCACGAAGGCGGTCTGAGGCCGCCTCACGGGAATCGCTTGAAGCAGCGTTCGGCGTCGCCGAGGACGCCGACCCGGAACGCGTCGATACGCGAGAAGCCGGCCGGAACCGGTTCGCCGTTGACATCGCCGGCCGCCAGTCCATTGGTCAGCAGACCCGACACCGCCTCGTCGATATCGCCGGCGGTGAGCGCGACGGTGTTGCCGTCCGGGGTGGTGATGTCCTTGGACAACTTGGTGGTCGCCACCCCGGTCAGGCAGGCGGTGCGAAGACCGGCCTCGGCGGTGTCGAGTGCCATTCCGCCGCGCTCGTGTTCCAGCGCCATCATGTAGCGAGACACCAGTACCGAGTAGGCGGTGTTGTCGCCCTGCAGGGGCGGGCCGTCATAGCCCTCGGTGGGCGTTCCCATCGCCTGCAGGCCCGGCAGGTCCACGCTGATGGTGTTGCTGGCCGGACAGTACGACACCGGCGGGCTGGGCCGGGCATCCGGGCACGATGACGCCGATCCGGCGTCGAAGCTCACCGTCGGCGGATTCTCGGACGGGAACAGGATGCCCATGGCGTCGACAAGCGAGGCGACCGACGCCTCGGTCACCGGTAGCTCGCCGGACTGGTCGGACGGCAGTTCGACCGGCAACTCGCCGCGGCGCTGTTTGATCTCCTTGATGTTGATCGCGGCGCAGGCCGCGGCTCCGTCGGTGAACCCGAACTGGAACGCCGAGATCCGCTCGAACGCCGAACCGTGCTCGTCGCCCATGCCGTAGTAGTCCTGGTCGAGCAGCGGGTCGCGGAACGAGATCATCGCCGCCAGAAGGTTATTGAGTCCCTCTCCGGTGCTCAGGGTGAACCGCGGCGACTTACCCTCGGCCACCCAGCGCAGGTACACCCCGGACAGGCAGTCGGCTTGTTGCTCAGCCACCAGCGTGGGCACTCCCGGCGGATTCAGCGGCACCTGCTCCTGGATGGCGTGCCCGTACTCGTGGGCCAGCACCATGGTGATCGCCATATCCCCGTAGGCGTCCCGTAGTGAGGGCATCAGCACGGCGCGATCCCAGCCGATGGTGCTGTCCCTCTCGCAGTAGCCGGCGTTGACCAGACCCTGGGTGCTCTCATCGCAGAACGTGCCGTTGTAATCATCGGAGTCCCAGGAGATCAATTCCTTGATCGGGGTGAACTCACCGTCGAAGGCGTCCGGGTAGGCGAACTTCCAGAACTCCTCGAGGTCGCTGACCGACTCACCCGCCAGTCGGTCGATCTCCCCGCCGTCGGTCCCGGTCACCACCCGCGACTCCGCCTTGGCATCCGGGCGCAGGCCGGTCGGCCCGTCGACGGCCTCCAGGCCGCCGACCTTGAACGGATCGGAGAACACCGAGACCGCGGTGCCGGATATCGCCGGGCCGCAACCGGCCAGCAGGGTAATGGCGCCGACCGCGGCGATCAGGCGGGACGAGGGCCGGCGCATGTTTCCACCATAGTTCGCCCGACGACGTCGATCGACGCTCAACCGGTGGCCGGCGCATCCAGACGCCGCAAAGCATCCCTGACCAGGCGGGGGTCGGTGGTCGGCCAGAACGGTGGCAGCGATGCGCGCAGGTAGCCGCCGTACCGGGCGGTGGCCATCCGGGAGTCCAGGACGGCCACCACACCGCGGTCGTCGGTACGGCGCAGTAGTCGCCCGGCGCCCTGGGCCAGCAGCAACGCGGCGTGGCTGGCGGCGACGGCCATGAACCCGTTGCCGCCGCGGGCCGCCACGGCGCGCTGGCGCGCGGTGAGCAGCGGGTCGTCGGGTCGGGGGAAGGGGATGCGGTCGATGATCACCAGCGAGCAGGACGGGCCGGGGACGTCGACACCCTGCCAGAGCGACAGCGTGCCGAACAGCGAGGTGTGCGGGTCGTCGGTGAACTGCTCGACCAATGCGGTGGTGCTGTCGTCGCCCTGGCACAGCACCGGGGTGTCCAGCCGTTGGCGCATCGCCTCGGCGGCGGCCCGGGCCGCCCGCATCGAGGAGAACAGTCCCAGCGTCCGCCCGCCGCCGGCCTCGATCAGCCCGGCGATCTCGTCGAGTTGCTCGGCGGCGCCCGCCCCGTCGCGCCCGGGCGGTGGCAGATGCGCGGCGATGTAGAGGATTCCCGCCTTCGCGTGATCGAAGGGCGAGCCGACGTCCAGGCCGCGCCAGGCCGGCACCTCGGAGAGCCCCCAGGCGTCGGCCATCGCGTCGAACGATCCGCCCACGGTCAGCGTCGCCGAGGTGAGCACCGCGGTGGTGGTGCCGAACACCTGCCGGGCCAGCAGGCCCGCCACCGACAGCGGGGCCACCCGCAGCACCGGGCGGGCCGCTGAGCCCGATGTCGCCGACCGAGCGGCTCCGGCAGCCCCGCGCTGCTCCTCGTGATCGAGCCACACCACGTCGGTCCGGTCCGGGATGGCCGGTCCGAAGGAGTCCAGCACCCGGGCCGCGGTGTCAGTGATCTCGGTCAGCGCGGCGATCGCCTCGGTGCGCGCGGCGGCGGCCCTCGGATCCCCGGGTGCCGGGTTGATCGCGGACCGGGCGGCGGCGGCCGCGTCGCGCAGCGCGGTCAGGTAGGTCCTGAGCTCATCGTCGAGGATGTCGATCCGGCCGGGATGGCCGTCGTGGATCGCCGAGCTGAAGGTGGCTATCGCGGCTTCCAGTCGCTGGGTCGGCTCTGGCCCGACGAGCCGGGCGGTCCGGCGCACCGTTGCGCCCAACGGTGCGGGGGTGAGTTCACCGGTGGCCACCGAGGTCACCCGGTCGGTGAGTTCGTGCGCCTCGTCGATGACCAGGAAATCATGTTCTGGCAGCACCTCCGCGTCGGCGATCGCGTCGATGGCCAGCAGCGCGTGGTTGGTGACCACGATGTCGGCCCGCCCGGCCTCGCCGCGGGCTTTCTCGGAGAAGCAGTCGGCGGTGTACGGACAACGCGCCGGACCCAGGCACTCGCGCGCCGACACACTGACCTGCGACCAGGATCGCTCGGGGACCCCGGGGCGCAGTTCGTCACGGTCCCCGGTCTCGGTCTCGGAGGCCCACTCGGTGAGCCGTTGCACATCGCGACCCAGCGCGCTGGCCGGGGTGAAGAGCTCCTCCTGACCGGCATCCTCGCTGCCGTCGGAGCCGTTGTGAATCTTGTTCAGGCACAGGTAGTTCCGTCTGCCTTTCAGCAGCGCGAAGGTGGGCCGGCGGGGAAGTGCGCCGGCCAGCGCGTCCGCCAGCCTGGGCAGGTCGCGGTCGACGAGTTGGCGCTGCAGGGCGATGGTCGCCGTCGACACCACCACCGGTGCATCGTCGGTGACCGCGCGGGCGATCGCCGGAACCAGGTAGGCCAGCGATTTACCGGTTCCGGTGCCGGCCTGAACGGCGAGGTGCTCACCGGTGGCGAAGGCCTGCGCCACCGCCTCGGCCATCTGCACCTGGCCGGGCCGCTGGGTGCCGCCGAGTGCGCTCACCGCAAGGGCCAGCAGGTCGGCCGCCGAGGGTGGTTCGCTCACCGGGCCGGTACCTGGCGGGTGGGGATGGCCGGATCGCCGTGCGACAGTGCCAGGCCCTCCCACGGCAGACTGCGCAGGCCGGCCGCGGCCAGGTCGCGAGCCGCGTTCAGGTCGGGCCGGGCCAGTACGTCACCCGCTCGCACCAGTGGCACTGTCAGCATCCGCGCCGTTTCGCCGGTCTCCGGCGGCGGCCCGACCGGGTACACCACCTCCTCGACAACAGTTCCCGACGATCGGGACAGCCGCAGGGCCGCCTTTCGGCCACCGTGGGATTCCTTGCGGCTGCTGCGCTTCTGCACCGCCAGGCCGTCGACCTCGACCAGTTTGTAGACCATTGCGGCGGTGGGGGCGCCGGACCCGGTGACCACCGAGGTGCCGACGCCGTAGCTGTCGACCGGTTCGGCGCGCAGTGCCGCCAGGGCGTATTCGTCCAGATCGCCCGACACCACGATCCCGGTGTCACCCGCGCCGAGTTCGTCGAGTTGCCGGCGGGCCTGGCGGGCCAGCACACCCAGGTCGCCGGAGTCGATGCGCACCGCGCCCAACCCGGTGCCGGCCGCGGCGATCGCGTTGGCCACCCCGCGGTGCACGTCGTAGGTGTCGACCAGCAGTGTCGTACCCAATCCGAGTGCGGCGACCTGGGCCCGGAACGCCGCCTGCTCCCATGCGTCGGAGTCGGTCCCCGCAACGGTGTGCAGCATGGTGAACGCGTGCGCCGAGGTGCCCAGCGCCGGAATCCCGTACCTCCGGTTGGCCTCCAGGTTCGAGGTGCCGGTGAAGCCGGCGAGGTAGGCGGCGCGGGCGGCAGCCACGGCGGCCTGCTCGTGGGTACGCCGGGAGCCCATCTCGATGATCGGCCGGCCGGCGGCGGCGCTGACCATCCGGGCGGCCGCGGAGGCCACCGCACTGTCATGGTTGAGGATCGACAGCGCCAGGGTCTCGAGCACCACGCATTCGGCGAATGTTCCGGTCACCGACAGCACCGGTGAGCCGGGGAAGTACAACTCGCCTTCCGGATAGCCGTCGATATCGCCGCGGAACCGGAAGCCGGCCAGGAAGTCCAGGGTCGCCGGATCGAGGAAGCCCGCCACCGATGCCAGGGCATCCTCGTCGAAGTGGAAGTCGGCCAGTGCTTCCAGGAACCGCCCGGTTCCGGCCAGCACCCCGTAGCGGCGGCCGTCGGGTAGCCGCCGGGTGAACACCTCGAAGGTGGTCCGCCGGTTCGCGGTGCCGTCGCGCAACGCCGCCGCGAGCATGGTCAGCTCGTACTTGTCGGTCAGCAGCGCAGGCGTGCGCACCCCAGTCACAGGCCAACCGTATCGGCATGGTGGGGCCGGGACATGCAGGCCGTCGGCTCGCTATCCTTGCTGTCATGGGCGCGCCAGCAGCACCGACCCGGCCGGGAACCGGGGGGCTTCGCGAAACCGACATCTCCGAGGCCATCGACGCACCGTGGGTCACGATCGTCTGGGACGATCCGGTCAACCTGATGAACTATGTGACCTACGTCTTCCAGAAGCTCTTCGGCTACAGCGAACCGCACGCCACCAAGCTGATGCTGCAGGTTCACCAGGACGGCAAGGCGGTGGTGTCGGCCGGTAGCCGGGAGGCCATGGAGATCGATGTGACGAAACTCCATGCGGCCGGTCTGTGGGCCACCATGGCGCAGGACCGCTGAACGGGGTGCGCAAATGGAAGCGGATCGATACCGCTGACGGTCCGCGATTCGTCTCGGCGCTGGAGTCGCACGAGGTGGCGCTGCTGAAGAATATGGCGGCGTCGGTACAGGGGATGCTCGACGAACGGCAGTCGGCGGCGCCCTCGGACCCACTGGAGCAGATCACCGGAATCCGGACCGGCAATTCCGCGCCGCCGCAGGACGCGACGGTTCGAAGGCTGCTGCCGGACTTCGTGCGGGACCAGCCCGGCCGGGCCGACGACCCGGCCGCGTCGAACGACGTCCTGCGCAGCCTGCATGAACCGCAGATCATCGATGCCAAAATCGCTGCGGCGCAACGACTTTTGGACACTCTGCCGGACGGCGGCGGGCGGCTGGAGCTGACCGAGGACGACGCCGAGGTCTGGATAGCCGCGGTGAACGACATCCGGTTGGCACTCGGGACGATCCTGCAGATCGGCCCGGATATGCCGGACCGACTGCCGTCCGGTCATCCGATGGCCGCCCATCTCGAGGTGTACCACTGGCTGACGGTGCTGCAGGAGTATCTGGTGCTGGGCCTGATGGGCAAACCCATCCGGTGACCGACGCCATCGGATTCGGGTCGATCACCGAAATCGACGGCGTTCTCGTCGGCCACCATCACCGCTGTGACGACGATGCCACGGTGGGAGATTCCGCCTCGCCGGGAACCGGATGGGCCTGCGGCACCACCGTTGTCGTTGCGCCGCCGGGCACGGTCGGCGCGGTGGACGTCCGTGGCGGTGCGCCGGGTACCCGGGAGACCGACTTGCTGGATCCGTCCAACAGCGTGCGCTATGTCGATGCCGTGGTGCTCAGCGGCGGCAGTGCGTTCGGCCTGGCCGCCGCCGACGGAGTCATGACCTGGCTGGAGGAGCGCGGCCGCGGTGTGCAGATGACCGGGGGCACGGTGCCGATCGTGCCCGCGGCGGTGATCTTCGATCTGCCGGTCGGGGCGTGGTCGGCGCGGCCGGATGCCGGGTTCGGCTATTCGGCCGCCGCTGGTGCCGGTCCGGACGTGGCGGTCGGCTGCGTGGGTGCGGGAGTGGGTGCGCGCGCCGGCGTGCTCAAGGGCGGGGTGGGCACCGCCTCGAGCGTGCTGGCCTCCGGTGTGACAGTCGGGGCGATCGTGGTGGTGAACTCGGCGGGCGAGGTGCTGGACCCGGCGACCGGGTTGCCGTGGATGACGGAATTGGCAGCCGAGTTCGGGCTGCGCGCACCGACGGCTGAGCAGGTCGCCGCGTACGCGGCCCGGCACCGGGACACCAGCCCGCTGAACACCACCATCGCGGTGGTCGCCACCGATGCGGCGCTGAGCCCGGCGGGTTGCCGGCGGGTCGCGATCGCCGCGCAGGACGGGTTGGCCCGGGCGATCCGGCCGGCGCACACCCCGCTGGACGGCGACACCGTGTTCGTCCTGGCCACCGGTGCGGTTGCGGTGGAACCCGACCCGGACACCCCGGTGGCGATGCTGCCGGAGACGGCGCTGACCACCGCGGTCAGCACGGCGGCCGCCGACTGCCTGGCCCGCGCGGTGCTGGCCGGGGTGCTGGCCGCCGACCCGGTGGCCGGGATACCCAGCTACCGCGGAATGTTCGGCTCCGGGTAGCCGCACCTGGCCAACCTCCCCGCGAGTGTGCGTGTCGGTACGCCGACATGCCGCTCGGACTCAAGCGGTCGCTGCAACACCTGAGGGAGTCGAAGGGGTGTTGCTGGGTGAGTTGCGTGACGGGGTTTCGAGGTCCGGGTCAGCCGGTGTTGCCGAGGGCACGCGAGAGCGGTTCGGGGCGGCGGTGGAGTCGGGGTTGTCGCCGACGTCGTCGGCGACGGTGGCTGGGGCGTGCGGGGCGACGGGTCGTCGGTGGGCCGCGGAAGCCGGCGTAGCAGCCCGATCCGCGGCATTACGGCCTGCGGTACTCCGCTGAAGTCCGTGAGGGGTTTTGGGCTGCTCTCGTTCGGTTCTTCTGTGCCGGAGGCTGCGCTGGTCGCGGGCGTGTCGGAGCACGCCGGCCGTCGGTGGGTCCAACACGCTGCCTTGGTCCCAGGAACGCAGCGGGAACGGATCTGCAGCTTCTCAGCGGCCCTGCCGAATCGGCCACGGCGCTGCGGTTCGAGTAACGCTGCTGTCCAGATGCAACAGCATCGTGAATCCGGTGGTGCGTTCAACCATGGTGCCGATACGCTGAACCCTGGAAGCTGTCGAGCCCAGGATCAAATCGCCGTCCCAGCGTGGCCAGCGGACTGCGCGGTCCTCGGCCTCGGCCGGGCGTTCACTGATGCCGATCATCCCCGCTTTGAAGCGATTACGATCGCCAATAAGGTCCTGCGGCCCTGCGGTTTTCGGTGCGAACGGCTCGGTGCGCAGCGCAGTCTTGACCAGATTGGCGAGCACGCCGCGGGGCTGAACATACATCGCCTGATAGATCGTTTCGTGAGACACCCACATCTCCGGATCGTCGGGAAAGTCCTCGCGCAGTCGAGCGCCGATCTGCTCAGGACTGTGCCGCTGCTCCAAGCGTTTCACAACCTCGGCCAGCAGGACTGAGCTGGAATCGAGTTTGCGCCGCTTGGGGCGCCGACGATTGCGCTCCACGACGTCCTGGCCGACCCGGGCCCGATACCCCGAGTTCGTCTGACCACGCTTGATCTCGCGGCCGATCGTGGATCGGTGGCGCCCCAGCCGATCAGCGGCCCGGCCCGGCTGGTACCCAGCCTCCAGCAGTTCCTCTAACCAGCAGCGTTCCTCGAAACTCAGCGCCGTGCCCGCCTCGGCAGGGCCGCTGAGAAGCTGCAGATCCGTTCCCGCTTGCGTTCGTGGCACATAGCCAGCTTGTTGGACCCACCGACGGCCGGCGTGCTCCGACACGCCCGCTACCAGCGCCGCCTCCGTCACAGAAGAACCCGAACGCAGAGCAGCCCAAAACCCCTCACGGACTTCAGCGGAGTACCGCAGGCCGTAATGCCGCGGATCGGTCTGATAGCCGGCCTCCGCGGCCCACCGACGACCCGTCGCCCCGCACACCCCAGCCACCGTCGCCGCCGCCGTCGGCGACAACCCCGACTCCACCGCCGCCCCGAACCGCTCTCGCGTGCCCTCCGGCAACACCGGCTGACCCGGACCTCGAAACCCCGTCACGCAACTCACCCAGCAACACCCCTTCGACTCCCTCAGGTGTTGCAGCGATCACTTGAGTCTGCCCCGCCGGGGCGTGCAGTTTGCGCACGTTCGCGGGGGTCGCCGGGGCGGTAACGTGTGGGCATGACCCAGAGCCCGCCCGCCAAGACGCCGGCGTGGAAGGTCGGCGGCGCGACGATCCTGACCTTCGTCGCATTGCTCTACCTGATCGAGATCATCGACCAGCTGACCGGGCACTCGCTGGACCGCAACGGCATCCAGCCGCTGGAGACCGACGGGCTCAAGGGCATCCTCTTCGCTCCGTTGCTGCACGCCGACTGGGCGCATCTGCTGGCCAACACCGTTCCGGCCCTGGTGCTGGGCTTCCTGGTGACGCTGGCCGGGATGTCCCGGTTCGTCTGGGCGACGGCGATCATCTGGATCGTCGGTGGCCTGGGCACCTGGCTGATCGGCGATATCGGCAGTTGCCGGATGGAGACCGTCCACATCGGCGCCTCCGGGCTGATCTTCGGCTGGCTGGCCTTCCTGCTGGTGTTCGGCTGGCTGACCCGGCACATCTGGTGGATCGTCACCAGCCTGGTGGTGCTTTTCGTCTACGGCGGCATTCTGCTCGGCGCTTTGCCGGTACTGAACCGCTGCGGCGGGGTGTCCTGGCAGGGCCACCTGTGCGGGGCGATCGCCGGCCTGCTGGCCGCCTACTGGCTGTCCGGCCCGGAGCGCGAGGCCCGGGCGCGGCGTAAGGCCGGCCGGCTTCCCGGGCCGGCGGCGTGAGCGGTTACGACGCGCCGATCGGCATCTTCGATTCCGGTGTCGGCGGGTTGACGGTGGCCCGCTCGATCATTGACCAACTGCCCGACGAGGACGTCATCTACGTCGGTGACACCGCGAACGGGCCCTACGGCCCGTTGAGCATCCCGGAGGTGCGCGCACACGCGCTGGCCATCGGCGACGACCTGGTGAGCCGCGGGGTCAAGGCGCTGGTTATCGCCTGCAACACCGCTTCGGCGGCGTGCCTGCGCGATGCCCGGGAACGCTATGACGTGCCCGTCGTCGAGGTGATCCTGCCCGCGGTGCGACGGGCGGTGGCCACCACCCGCACCGGGCGCATCGGGGTCATCGGCACCACCGCGACCATCGCTTCGCGCGCCTATCAGGATGCGTTCGCCGCCGCCCGCGATGTGGAGGTGGCGGCGGTGGCCTGCCCGCGGTTCGTCGACTTCGTCGAACGGGGCGTCACCAGCGGACGGCAGGTTCTGGGCCTGGCCGAGGGCTATCTGGAACCGTTGCAGCGCGCCGAAGTGGACACCCTGGTGCTGGGCTGCACGCACTACCCGATGCTGTCTGGGGTGATCCAACTGGTGATGGGGGACTCCGTCACGCTGGTCTCCAGCGCCGAGGAAACCGCCAAGGACCTGCTGAAAGTGCTCACCGAACGGGACCTGTTGCGTCCCCACGGCGGCGCCTCGGCCACCCGGGTATTCGAGGCTACCGGCGATCCGGCGGCGTTCACCGCCCTGGCCGCCCGCTTTCTCGGACCGGTGATCATCGGGGTGCACAGCCCCAGTCCGTCGCCCTGAGGCGCGCGAAAGCACCAGTTTTCCCATCCGTAACGTGGCAAGCTAACTTTGTGCGACTGACCGTCCTGGGCTGCTCGGGCAGTGTCGTCGGGCCTGACTCGCCCGCGTCCGGCTATCTGCTGACAGCTCCCGATACCGCACCGATGGTGGTCGACTTCGGTGGGGGAGTGCTCGGTGCGCTGCAGCGGTATGCCGACCCCAACGAGGTCTATGTCCTGTTGTCGCACCTGCACGCCGACCACTGCCTTGATCTGCCCGGGCTGTTCGTCTGGCGGCGCTATCACCCCACCCCGGCAACCGAGCGCGGCATCATGTACGGCCCCAGCGACACCTGGACCCGGCTGGCGGCGGCGTCCTCGCCGCTGGGCGGCGACCTCGACGACTTCTCCGACATCTTCGACGTGCGCCAGTGGGTCGACGGTGAGCCGGTCCGACTCGGCGGGCTGACAGTGCTGCCCCGGCTGTTGATGCACCCCACCGAATCGTTCGGGCTGCGCATCACCGACCCCAGCGGTGCCACGCTGGTCTACAGCGGCGACACCGGGATGTGCGAGTCGGTGGTCGAATTGGCCCGCGGCGCCGATTTCTTCCTGTGCGAGGCATCCTGGACCGACTCGCCGGAACGGCCCAAGCATCTGCATCTGTCGGGTGCGGAGGCCGGCCGGATCGCCAAGCGGGCCGGGGTGGGTGAACTCCTGTTGACCCACATTCCGCCGTGGACCTCCCGGGAGGATGTGATCGACGAGGCCAGGGCCGAGTTCGACGGTCCGGTGCGCGCGGTGGTGCCCGGGGAGGGTATCGAGATCCGGCGAGGCCCGGAGTCGCACTGACGGCCTGAATGCTACGTAGCGGCTACACTTGTAGCATGCCTGAGATAGCCTCCCGCGAACTGCGTAACGACACCGCCGGGGTATTGCGCCGGGTGCAGGCCGGGGAAGCTGTCACCATCACGGTCAAAGGCAAGCCGGTAGCCCAACTCAGCGCGGCCAGGCCCGACCGGCGACGGTGGTTGTCCGGAGTTGAACTGGTGCAGCGCCTCAAGCGCGTTCAGGCCGATCCCGGACTGAGACATGACCTCGCGGTGCTGGCCGGCGACACCACTGACGATCTCGGACTGATTCAGTGATCGCGGCCGGCGTGCTCGACACCTCGGTGTTCATCGCGAACGAGACGGGCCGTCCGCTCGACGAGTCGGCGATGCCCGGGGAAGTCGCGACTACGGTCATCACGTTGGCGGAACTCAACGCCGGGGTGCTCGCCGCCGATACCGCCGATATCCGCGCCCGGCGGCTGGCCACACTTGATGCCGTCGCGGACATCATGGCGCTTCCCGTCGACGAAGAGGCCGCACGGGAGTGGGCGCGACTGCGCGTCCACCTCGCCCAGGCGGGACGGCGGATGGGGGTCAACGATCTGTGGATCGCGTCGATCGCGGTCTCGCGCGGATTGCCGGTCATCACCCAGGACGACGATTTCGCGGCCCTGGAGGGTGCGTCGGGATTCACCGCGGTTCGGGTCTGAGTCTCCCGGCGCCGACCGCGCGTTAGGGTCTCCGAGTGACTTCACGACAGGACGGCAGGGAAGACGACGAGCTGCGGCCCGTGGTCATCACCCGCGGCTTCACCTCACACCCGGCCGGATCGGTGCTGATCGCCTTCGGTGAGACCCGGGTGATGTGCACCGCCAGCGTCAACGAGGGCGTGCCGCGCTGGCGCAAGGGCTCCGGGCTGGGCTGGTTGACCGCCGAGTACGCGATGCTGCCCGCCGCCACCCATACCCGCTCGGACCGGGAATCGGTCAAGGGCCGCGTCGGCGGACGCACCCAGGAGATCAGCCGCTTGGTCGGCCGATCGTTGCGGGCCTGTATCGACCTGGCGGCGCTGGGGGAGAACACCATCGCGATCGACTGCGATGTACTGCAGGCCGACGGCGGCACCCGCACCGCGGCCATCACCGGCGCCTACGTGGCGCTGTCGGACGCGGTCACCTACCTGGCGGCCGCCGGCAGGCTGTCGGACCCCAAGCCGCTGTCGTGTGCGATCGCCGCCATCAGCGTGGGCGTGGTCGACGGCCGGGTGCGGGTCGATCTTCCCTACGAGGAGGACTCCCGGGCCGAGGTCGATATGAACGTCGTCGCCACCGACACCGGAACCTTCGTGGAGATCCAGGGCACCGGGGAGGGCGCCACCTTCCCGCGCTCGACGCTGGACAAGATGCTCGACGCCGCCCTGGGCGCCTGCGATCGGCTGTTCGCCGCCCAGCGCGAGGCCCTCGCGCTGCCCTATCCCGGGGTGCTGCCCGAGGGGCCGGCCCCGAAGAAGGCGTTCGGCAGCTGAGTGTGAACGCGCTGCTGGTCGCCAGCCGCAACCGCAAGAAGCTGGCCGAATTGCGCCGGGTGCTCGACGCGGCCGGTATCTCCGGGCTGGAACTGCTGTCCCTCGATGATGTCGCGGCCTACGACGAGGCACCCGAGACCGGCGCGACGTTCGAGGAGAACGCGATCGCCAAGGCGCGCGACGGCTTCGCCGCCACCGGACTGCCGACCCTGGCCGATGACTCCGGACTCGAGGTGGCTGCGCTCAACGGAATGCCGGGGGTGCTGTCCGCTCGGTGGGCCGGCGGACACGGTGACGACGCGGCGAACTACAGCCTGCTACTCGCTCAACTTCGGGACGTGCCCGACGAGCGCCGCGGTGCCGCGTTCGTCTCCTCCTGCGCGCTGGTGACAGGCCCGGGCCAGGAGATGGTGGTCCGAGGGGAGTGGCCGGGCATGATCGCCCGGGACCCGTTGGGCGACGGCGGGTTCGGCTACGACCCGGTATTCGTGCCCGATGGTGAGACCCGCAGTGCAGCCGAGCTGAGCCCGGCGGAGAAGGACGCAGTCTCGCATCGCGGCCGCGCACTCGAACTGCTGGTGCCGTCGTTGCGGGAGCTGGCTAGAGGTTGAACCGGTCCTTGATCTCCCGGGTCTGAACCTGCTCGACGATGATGCCCAGCAAGGGAACCGTGCCGGCCAGCAGGACCCCGATGGTCTTGGAGATCGGCCAGCGCACCTTGACCGCGAGGTTCGCGGTGAACAGCAGGTACACGAAATACACCCAGCCGTGCACAACTCCGATCCAGTTCGGCGGATTGTCCACCTTGACGATGTATTTCAGCACCATCTCGTAGACCAGGGCGATCAGCCAGATGCCGGTCATCCAGGCCAACACCCGATAGCCGTTCAGCGCCGACCGGATCTTCTCGACCGGGGTGATCGGCGGGGTGTCAGGGGCGGTCATGCGGTCGTCCTGTTCTGGTCGGCGTGGTCGGTGTGATCGGCTTGGTCGGCGTGGTCGGCCCCACGATCCGCATTCGCGAGTTCGGCGAGGTAGGCGTTGTACTCGCGCAATGTGGCGTCGGTGGGTTGGGTGCTCGCGACCGGTCTGTCCGGCAGTAGCCCGGCTGGAATCTCGGTGACGTCACCGGAGGCGCTGGGTGGCTCCGGTGGGGCCTCCTCGTAGCGGATGAACTTGCGGTAGGCGTAGAGGCAGAACCCGGCGAACAACGGCCACTGCAGGGCGTATCCCAGGTTCTGGAAGCTGCCAGAGTTCGACTCCCACCGGCTCAACTGCCACCAGCCCAGCGCCAGGCAACCGGCGGAGGCGACGATCGCCAGGACCAGCAGGCCGTACTTGCGGCGGCGGGGGATGGACACATCTAGACGGTACCGGTTGCCCCAGCGGCCACGATTAAGTCTTCGGCCCAATGAACTGGTCTAGGCGGGCGGTGGCCACCTTCCGGTAGACGGCGATCCCGTAGGTGCTTGGTCGAGTCCATGGAACGTCGAGGGCATCGAGCGCTTCGGTGAACAGCCCGAGAATGTCGTTGGACCTGTTGGAAAAGTGGTAACGCACACTCTCGACGCCACGGTCGTTGGCAACGACGCGGCACCCGTCGCTGTCGATGAGGCCCCGAACGAATTGTTCTGTCGAACGATTGACGAGTTGCTGCTGCCATGGCTCCAGCGCGATGCGTCTGGCGTGCTTGCGCCCGGGCCCGTGTTGAGGAAACAGGCATGGCCAGTGCTTTGAGTACAACCCGACGACAACGCAACCTTTCGGCTGTTGCGATACGGCGGCGTGCTGTCCCGGCATGAGATTGTCGATCGACATACGGCAGCGCTCGATTATCTTGGGGTACTTCTGGTCCAGTGTGATCCTCAGGCGCCACACTCGGCCCATGCGGGTGTCGGCGGCCATGACAAGCTGCCCGTAGGCGGACATGAAGGTGCCCATTCGCGGCCATTAAGAACTGCCCATCGGTGGACACGAAAGTGCCCGCTGGCGGCCATGGATCTGCCCGGAGCTACCTGATCCCGCTCGGCGCGTCAGCGCTGGAGCGGCCTCTCCTTGAGGTTTCGATGTCGATGCCTAGTCGAGCACGACAACCCCAAGGAGAGACCTACGTGAAGTCTGATGGAGAACTCATGGACATACTCAATGCCTACGACCTGACCGGCACCTACCGTGCTGCCGGGGAGCTGTGTGGGTGCTCGCACCACACCGTGAAGAAGGCGGTCGATGACCGCGCCGCGGGGGTGCCGCCGGCCACCCGGCGGGCCAGGATGATCGACGACTGGCGTGATCTGGTGGAAACCTGGGTCGCCGATTCGAAGGGAAAGATCCGCGCCGACAAAGCCCACGACAAGCTGGTGGCGTTGGGATACACCGGCAGCGACCGCACCACGAGGCGGGCGGTGGCGCAGATCAAAGCCCAATGGCGCCTGGGCAATACACGGGTGCACCGGCCCTGGATCACCGAGCCCGGGCTGTGGCTGCAGTACGACTTCGCCGACGGGCCTGTGGTCGCGGGCCGCAAGATCGTGCTGCTGGTGGCGTGGCTGGCGTGGAGCCGCTACCGGGTGGTGATCGCGCTGCGGGACCGCACCGCACCCAGTGTGTTCGCCGGGCTGGACCGCGTCTTCCGCATCCTCGGCGGCGCCCCGACCTACCTGCTGACCGACAACGAGAAGACCGTCACCACCGGACACATCGCCGGGGTCCCGGTCCGCAACCGCGCCGCGGTCACCTTCGGCCGCTTCTACGGCATCTCGGTCCTGACCTGCCAACCGGCTGATCCCGCCTCCAAGGGTGGGGTGGAGAACGCGGTGAAACTCGCCAAGGCCGACATCGTGCCCACCGAGACCAACCTGCTGGCCCGCTATGACTCGTTCGCCGAGGTGGAGGCAGCCTGTGCGGGCTTCACGGCCGAGATCAATGCCCGGGTGCACCGCAGCACGGGCCGGCGTCCCGATGAGATGCTGTCCGCTGAACGTCCGGCCCTGCACGCGATCCCCGATCTACCGCACACCGCCGCGTTGGGGGTGACCCGCAGGGTTCCGGACAACACCCCGATGGTCACCTTCGAACACTGCCAATACTCGCTTCCGGCAACCTGTTGGGCCAGACGGTGTGGATCCGCCACCACGAGCCCACCGAGGAGGTGGTGATCTGCGCCCTCGATGACGGCGGGCCGATCGAGGTGGCCCGCCACCGCCGCACCAGTCGGGGCAACCCCGCCATCGACGACGCCCATTTCCCCGACCACCACCACAAGGTCCCCGGTGACTATCGCGTGCGTGCCCGCACCGCCGGTGAACGGAGCTTCCTGGCGCTGGGACCGGGGGCGGCGGTATGGCTCAAAGAAGCCGCCGCCGTCGGCACCGAACGCATCGTGCAGAAGATGGCCCACGCCGTGGAACTGTCCGCACTGGCCGGCCGCGCCGATGTCGACTGGGCACTCGGACACGCCGCCGTGCACGGCCGCTTCGCCACCGGGGACCACGATTCCATCCTGGCCGCCAAAGGCAATCCACCCCACCCGACTCCGCCGCCGAGGACACCTCCCTGGCCCAAGGCACCAGTGGAGTGGAACCTGTCTGGGCCACGAACACCATCAACCACAACAGCGATGAGGCAGGTATCGCATGACCACCACCAGTGCCGCGCCGCTGCCCGCCGACCTCGAAGCACTCATGCGCGGGCTGCGACTGCCCCACGCCCGCGCCATCGCCGCTGAGGTGCTGGCCACCGCCCGCTCCCAACGCTGGGACCCCACCGAAGTCGTCAAGGCCCTGCTGGCCGAGGAAGTCGCCGACCGCGCCCGTTCCATGCTGGCCTCCCGACGCAAAGCCGCCGGGTTCCCCACCGGGAAAACCTTCGACGTCTGGGATCCCGACGCCTGCTCGATCCCGGCACCCACCCAGCAGGCGCTGCAAACCCTGGAATGGGTCCACCGCCGCGAGAACCTGGTGGTCTGCGGGCCAGCCGGCACCGGCAAAACCTTCTTCCTCGAAGCCCTCGGGCAGAAAGTCATCGAAGCCGGGATGCCGGTGGCATGGTTCACCCTCGAACAGATCGGCGTCCTGGTACGGGCCCACCGCGCCGATGACTCCCTGGGCAAAGCCGTCGCCAAGATCATGCGCGCCGAGCTCGTCGTCATCGACGACGTGGGGCTGCTGCCCGTCGGTGCCGATGCCGCCGAAGGGCTCTACCGCATCGTCGAAGCCGCCTACAAACGCAAGTCGGTGGCGATCTCATCCAACCTGCACCCCAGCGGCTTCGACGAGCTGATGCCCAAGACGTTGGCCACCGCCACCGTCGACCGCCTGCTCCACCACGCCCACCTCTGCCAAACCAGCGGCGACTCCGTACGCCTGGCCCAAGCCCTGCACGGGAAAGGAGTCAAACCCCTGAACTGACACCCGGCCAACCCGGTGGCGGATGCACCCTCACGGGCAGATTCGTGTCCGCCACTGGGCAGTTCTTAATGGCCACCTACGGGCAGATTCCCTGGCCGCCAACGGGCAGTTTCAGATGTC
>CAWBBP010000003.1:0-360154 GCA_963787055.1 uncultured Actinomycetota bacterium | reverse complement strand
ACGAACTCAGCTTCGCCCCACTCGACGACACCGGAACCCAACTACTGTTCCGAGTCTTCGCCGGTGTCTACGAACGCAGTTCCCTGGCCATCGGATCGCAGTAACCCTCCCAAAAATGGGGCCAGTTCCTACCCGAACAGACCACCGCAGTCAGTATCCTCGACAGCCTCCTCCACGACGCCACCGTCGTCATCACCGGACGGCCAGTCCTACCCCATGAAAGACGCCCAACACCGAAAGGAGAACCCCTAACCACACCCAGAACTACCGCACAGGGTGGCAACTTTTACCTGGCGACCAGGGGGACATCAACCTGGCACAGATGTGGCGCGCCAGACGCGGATCTCGCAATGTCAGGATTTCGGAATGCACGGGACCCAAATCAGCTGAGCCGCTTCCCGACTCGCCCACGTAGGAAGTCCCGTAGCCAATAAAATACAAACAGGGAATGGTATCGCAGGTAGCGCGGCCCCAATCGCAGCGGTTCCTTGGCCAATCGGTACGCCCAAGTTAACCCCATCCGTTGCATCCAGGTCGGAGCGAAGGAGCGCCGACCGCTTAGAAGCGTAAAGGCATCGCCCACTGCAAGGAATACGCCTCTCCGGTACCGCGACTGGTTTTCGACTATCCATTGCTCCATTCGCACGCCCGGTAGAGCCACCCATACGAAATCGGGATTCGCCCGGTTGATGACATCGGCGAACAAAACCTCGTCAGCCTCGGTGAAGGGTCGAAATGGCGGGCTTAGCGTTCCAACGATTTCAATATCTGGTTGCAACTCGGTCAGAACGCGTTGCAGCTCGACAAGGCATTCCGCGGAATCGCCAAAAAAGAAATGGCGCCATGGTCGCGGTGTGCTCTGCAATGCATGGCGCATCAAATAAGGGCCGTACACGCGGTCCTTCAGGCCGGCCCCACGGCGGTTGAGGGCCCAAACTATCGGCATTCCGTCAGGCAGGACCAGGTCGAATCGGGCGAGTATCTGGGCGAATTCAGGTTTATGGCGGACTTCGCCAAGGATGTGGGTGTTGGCGGGGCAAACCGCTGTGGGCCGCGGCTCCCGAGCGAGTTCAACGATCCGCTCCAGCGCGGTGTCATAGGTGGCACAAGCGACCGGCGTGCCCAACACAGTGATCGTTTCCATCGGTCCCTTCGCTGACCAAGTGGACTCCGAAGGGGAAGAGGCCGACGGATCGGAGTCCATCGGCTTCCCAATCACAAGCGCCATGGGGTGAGTACCCTCAACCCCGCAGTCGCGGCCAAGTTCCGATACTCGGGCCAGGGACAACAGATGACAGCCAACTCCACGCCGGGATTTGCTTTGAATTCTTCCCAGTCCGCAAATCTGCTCGAACTCGTGAAGACTCGGAGCATTGCCGGGCGATGCAGCGAAGTCATGGACGACAACCCGATAGCCTCGCTGCTTAAGCTGCTGCGCCAAATAAAGTCCGGCCGCCTCCTCAGTTATATAGGAGTTTGGCTTATACGCGACGCCCAACACCGCAACCTTATGGCCCGGCTCAACCATTTCACTGACCTGCTCGACCAGATCCTGCTTGGTCCGTTCGTTTACCCGGTCTGAAGCCTCGGCCAACGGTGCCTCCAAGCCGACCTGCCGAGCGGTGTAGGCCAGAAGACGGTTGTCGCGCGGGAAACAAGGCCCGCCATAACTCAAGCCCGCCTGCAGGTATTTCCGTCCAATTCGGCTGTCGCTTCCGAGAGCGTCGAGTATGGCATGGATATCGGCCCCCGGATGACGGGCCGCAATCAACCGCAATTGATTGGTGAAGCTGATCTTCATGGTGATGTAGCTGTTCAATGAGATCTTCGTCAACTCGGCGCTGACGATGGACATGCGAGCGATGCGCGGTGAGTTTCGGTTGTACACCTTATACAGCTCTTCGAGAGCTGCGCCGCTCTCAGGATCAGATTCGCCAATTAATACTAGGTCCGGGTCCAGTAGACCATTGACGACATCGCCGAGGGCGATGAATTCCGGGTTGTAGCACACACTGAAATCCCTGCCACAAACGCCACCGAGCTCGCGTTCCAGCATTGGGATCAAGACGCCGTCTATCGCACCGGGCGTGGTGGTTGAGCTGCAGACAAACAGATGCCCCGTCTTGCCGGCATCCCTGATGGCCCTCGCGACGGGCTGCATGGCCTTCAGTAAGAACTCGTTGGAAAAGCTCCCGTCCGGCAGGCTTGGCGACGGTGGGATGAAGAAGGTGACATCGGTATTAACCGTATCTCTGGGGTCGAGGCTGGCACGAAGACGCGGCCGTCCAGAGCGGATCGTTTCGGCAAGCAGAGGTTCCTCGACCGGCGGTAAACCCTCGTTTATCTTGTCGACCTTTTCTGGATCGATGTCCACGCCCACGACGTCGAAGCCACGGGCAGCCAGTGTTGCGGCCATGCAGGCGCCCAGTTTGCCCAGACCGCAAACCGAAACTGTCTTGATCGGGCGGGAGAATTGAGTTAGCACCCGCAGGGCACCACCCACGGCAAGGAGGGTGCCCTCAGGTCGCCTTCACGAGTGCCGCCTGGGACCGACTGCGCACAAGCGCCCCCAGTTGGGCCGGCCAACGCACTGGGTAGAGGTAAATACATCGAAAGCTTCCTGATCGAGCTCAGGGTCGCGCAGCCTGGTTTGCGTACAGATTAGTCATGTCCAATCTAAGTCGTGAACGGTCAGTGATGGCCAGCGAGTCGGAGGCAGTTAAGTTCGGCGGGAGGGATGTCCTCCAGTACTGGCAGCGCCAGCCCTGCGGTAGGGGGTGCGCCTTGATCACGGATTCAGCCCAACGCTGATTTCACTCCCGCGAGGAAGCTGAAGACCATGCTGTCAAGGGTGTATTTTTCAGCTTCAATCCGGCAGCGGTTGCTCATCTCTTTCTGCCGCTGTCGGTTGTTCAGCAACGCGACAAGCGCGGCGGCATAGGAATCTACGTCTTCGTCGCTGACGACCGTGGTAACGCCATCTGCCAAGTAGTCGAATTCGGGGGCGTGGTATCGAAAGCTCGTCGTGACGATCGGAACACCGGCGGCCATGCTGTCGACCGCTACAAGCCCGACCCTCCCAGGGATGCACAGAGCCTGCCCGGATCTCGTCACGAGCGCTTTATCCCGACCGTGCACCGAGCCGAGGTAACTGGCCCACGAATTCGTTGCAACAAAATCCTCCACGAGAGGGCGGTCAGAGCCGTTCCCGGCGATCAGAAGACGAAAGTCAGGGCACAGTTCGTGAGCCGTGAGTGCCGATTCCAGTAAGAATGGGATCCGCTTGTATGAGTCAATACCGCCAAGATAAAGCGCAGTGCTCCCGCGTAGGTCGTGGCGACGGGAAAATGCCAGAACATCACTGTCCGAGATCTCGGAAAGATCCGAACGCAATGCGGCGGTGTCGATTGTGTTATTCAGCACCGTCGTCCGGTCCCGCGGAAATCCGCGCTCGACGACGGCTTCGACGGTGCGCTCCGATGCCGAAGAACCAAGTGGCCCGCCGCGCCAGCCAGTATTTGAACGACTCTTGGCGTGGGGAAACGCTTTTCGTGTAGGTGCGACCGTGCCCCCAGAACGCTACGCGCCGCCGCCCGAGTCGCACGAGCAGTTCGTAGGTTTCGATATTCCTGACAGCGTGCTCGAGGATCACAAGGTCATAATCGCCACCCGGATCGGAGCCGTCGACTTATAAAAGAGCGCCCTGCCGTGTACCGCCGTTCTCGGGTGCCGAGCGCGCGAACGAAAGCGGCGTCGCTTGAGTCTCCCGAGCCAGTTTCCATTGGCGTCTCACCCGCGAATACGTCGATGTGGATGCCTTGTTCTGCAGCGGCAGCGATGAGGCGTGTGAAGAACGGAACGCGGTACTGCGGGACGGCCGGCTGAAGGATTGATACGTGACGGGTGCGGCCATTATCCCGAATTCCTCCGCGGGCTGGACCGCACCCCAAATCGGCCGAGTAACCGTTTCCACGACCTGTGCGGAATACGAGAACGACTCTGCGAAGACTGCCTGTGCCCTCGCGCCCAAGTGTTCGCCTGCTCCGGTGACGCGAAAATTTCTTGGATCGCTTCCGCGAGCAGGTCCCGATTACCCGCGTCAACGACATACGCGGCGCCCACTGCGGCAAGACGAGGCGCGAGAGCGCCGGTCGGGTAGGCAGCGATTGGTACGCCGCAAGCGATGGCTTCCAACAGCACTAGGCCGAAGGTCTCACTGGCATAAGTGGAAGGAAAGACGAACGCACGAGCATTCGATAAAAGATCCCACTTTTCCTGCGTTCCGACCGCGCCCACGTAGGAAATGTTCGAGGCCCGTCCCGAGCGAGCTATGTTTGCGTTTACCTCCGATGCTACCGAAGGGCTGGCTGCACCGGCGAGGATGAACTTCGCGTTGATCCCTCCATCGAGGCACTTCGCAGCGACGGCGAGGAAATCGTCGTGCCCTTTGCCTGGGACGAGGTTCGATATGAAGACTACGGTGTCGCGTGTGGCGATTGGAACCTCCGCAGACTGGGGGGGCGGCAACTCCTGGAGCGTATTCCCGATGACATCGGCTCGGCCGTCGATGAATGCCTCGATGTCCCACTCCAACGATTCGTCGAGAATGACGGTCGCCTTCGCCGACCCCAACAGCCGGCGCACGGCATGGCGCCAACATCTTCCTCGCTGGGCGAGCGCAGAGAACCCAACTGTATGTAAGTAAAGGATCACAGGCACTCGTAACGCTTGAAGCAACTCGGAAAGTAACCAGTCGACGAGAAATGAGAATGAGCTTGTCGTCGCGAAAAGCACGACTACCTGAGGACGCTGTCGTGTGACTGCGCCGCCGAGCCTGAGGATTAGTCCGAGTCCCCGCGAGACCTTTCTCGGACTGAACCGCTCGACCTCGCCGATTGTCTTGCTGAATCTTCGGTCGATGAGCCGCCATGGAATCGACTGGGTGTCGAGCGCGCGCAAGAAAGCCCGGGTCATCACGGTCGAGCCGTGGGCTGGGGGTGGGAGCTGGCTGACGACCAGAACATCGCCAGGCTGCCGGGCGTTGTCAGGCACTTCGTTCCACCCGTCGCCGTCGCGTACAGCCCACAGGAACCTGGCGTCGCCGAATTCGTATCGCCGCCACAACCGTCTGAGCTCGGAGGGTGGCCTGAATGCCCACTCGACGCTGGCGCGCTGCATCCAGTCCCAGTTCGGCGCAACTCGGAGTGCGCCAACCACGAAGTCGAATGCAGGATCCACGGCAACCGCTGGCAGCGCCGCGCTCAGGGGCGGGCGAGCGGCCTTGATGTGCTGTTGGGGTGTTTCTGGTGGTGATAGTTGCCGAGCGAGACGAGAGAACCAGAAAGAGGTTCCTGTCGGCGAGGACCACGCCATGATTGATGAGCTTGCGGTGGGCTTGCTCCCAGTCCGCCAAGGCGTTTGCCAGGTTGACGTGTGCACAGCTACGGGTACAGACCAGATCGACCAGTTGTTTGGCTACTGAATCCGGGGCGGCTGGCTGGAATTCCAAACCATCGGCGGTCCCGGTTTTTTACTGCCAACTTTCATCGCCCTTTCGGTCAGGGCTATCCGGCCGCGGCGGAGAACTCAAAGTCGTCAAATATCGCCAGATAGGCACCGCTTGATCTCTCAATTAAGCTAGCACGGACGCAGAACCCCGCGAGCGGCGACAGTCCCACCCGCCGGCACTCCTCGACTCGGTTCCCCCGACTTAGGACATTTGCATTAGTAAGCCATGTTGATGCCCAGGCCGGCGAGGATGGTTCGTTGGGCTTCGGGGATGTCGGGCGGGAAGGTCTGGCTGGTGCCGTTGATGGCGATGGTCGCCGAGCGCAGTGGCCGGAGCTGCTTGATGACGTTGGCGATGGCCAGCCCGCTGCGTTCCTGGATGCAGTGCGCCACGGCTAGGGCGGTGAACACGATGGTGAGGTGGGCTTCGATCGCGTCGCGGGTGCGGTGGAACATGGGCCGGGCTTGAAGGTCGCTTTTGGACATGCGGAATGAGCGTTCGACGTGCCACAGGTCGTGGTATTTGGCGATGACCTCGCCGGCCGCCATCACGGTGGTGTCGAGGTTGGTGACGTAGCCCTTCAATCCGACCAGTGATTGCGCCCGTGCCAGGGCGGCCTCATCGAGCATGCGATCACCGGCGTGGGTCTTGACGAATCGGGTTGATTTGGCTGCCTTTTCACCGTTGATGACCGCGCGGGCGCGGGTCTCTTGGGCGTAGAGGGTCTTTTGGTCACGGCGTGCCCGTTTGGCCGAGTACGCCCAGATCGCCCGCCACGCCCCGGGGTGCGTCTCGGCGTTCCAGACCGGTTCGGCACGCTTGTTGGTGTCGTTGACTTTGGTGTTGCCGTGCCGGGGTGTGACGGTGTCGATGATCTGCCCGTCGGTGAAAACATCACCGTTCCACTGGAAATGGCTGGCCAGATCGATCGGGGCCTTGACCGCCCGTGATCCGACGATGAACCCCAATCCTGCGTCGTCGAGGGCCGCGAGGTTGGCCGCGGAGAGCATGCCGGCGTCGGCGGCGATCACCATCGGGATGTCGGTCAGGTCGTGGCGCTGAGCGAAGGCGGTGATGATCGGCACCAGGGTGGTCGTCTCAGCGGTGTTGCCCTCAAAGCAGCCGATCTCCAACGGGAATCCGGTGCGGTCGACCAGCAGGCCGACCACGATCTGCGGATCCACCCGCCGCTCCTTGGAATAGCCGACCTTGCGCAGCTCGTCTTCGTTCTCCGCCTCGAAGTACAGCGTGGTCACGTCGTAGAGCAGCAGGCCCAACTCGCCCCGGTTCTGCGCATGGGTGAAGCAGCGGGCCGCGATCGCACCACGGTATCCGCCGGTGTTGATCATCGCCAGGTGTCGTTGAATTAATCTGTAGGACATGGGTTCTGCTCCCAGATCGGCCAGCACCCGCAGGGAATCGAGCTTGCTGGTGGGTTCCACGATCCGGGCGATCACCAAGTCCCGGAACACCGGATCATCGACGATGTCGAATCCGACCCAGTCATAGATCGCCCCGATCACGTCATAGAGCAACCGGGAACTGGTCGCCGCGGTCCGCCCTGGGGGTGCCACTGCTCCCTTGGGCACACCCGCTGGCAACGTCAACGTGCCGGTCCGCCAGTCCGCGATATCAGCCACCCGCGCCACTCGGGCCGACACCTCGAAATCGAGGACATTCTGATCCCCGGTCGCGATCCGGCGGGCCCGTTCCAGCAGAACACCCAGTTCGGCGTCGGTATGGGCGGAGCCGACGTGCTCAACGACGATTTCACGGCGGCCGTCCTTGCGCATCACCTGCACCGCGACCGCGCCCGAGGCGGCGCGCATTTTGCGCACGAAAACCCGCCGAACCCTACCCGCTTAGTAAGCCAAAACGCCCCGACAACGAACCATATCCCCAGCTCACGGCAATTCCGACCGCGAAATCCCGCAGAGGTGTCCTAACTCAGGACTGAATCCGGGGCGGCTGGCTGGAATTCCAGACCATCGGCGGTCCCGGTTTTTTTTACTGCCAACTTTCATCGCCCTTTCGGTCAGGGCTATCCCGCCGCGGCGGAGAATTCAAAGTCGTCAAATATCGCCAGATAGGCACCGCTTGATCTCTCAATTAAGCTAGCACGGACGCAGAACCCCGCGAGCGGCGACAGTCGCACCCGCCGGCACTCCTCGACTCGGTTCCCGGTAGTCGGAGACCCCTCATGTACGTGGTACGGAAATCCCGATACCGGCTCCGGGGTACCAATGGTCCGATGGCTTCTCCGCAAAGAAAATAAACAGTCGATCGTGCTTCAAAGAGAAATTCAATAGCTTGTCCGTCACGTGAGAATTATCCCCCAATACTATTGCGCATTCAGAAAGTTTGGGAGCTATGGTATCGTACTCTCTCCCCTCATAATCAGCTGAATGGTCGCTATCGTTTATGAAGAGGTCAACATTTGAGTTGAATGACCTCAACGTTACGATCGAATCACCATAAAGAATCTGGCCATACTCGGCGTATCTGCCAGATAAAAGATAACCGGCATCAGGATTTATATCGGTTCCGAAATATTTCCCCTCGTATCCCTCTTCGCAATTCCTCATCAAGGCCGCGCTAAGCAGGCATGCACCCAAACCTTTATCGACCCCCGTCTCGATCACTACTTGAGGCTTCATAGCCCTGACAAATGCATACCATCCCAGTCGCCTCCCGAACCTGACCTCGCGATCCGCAAACGACGCAAACGGGCTAGCGGCAGTTGCGCCCTCGATATGCCGCTTAAGCTCCGCGTCCCCCTCGGCCTCGTCCATATATCCCAAAATCGTTGAGTAATCGTTGTCTAACAGATGGGCGATCAGCGAGGCTAAGTAGCGCCGATTATTCCGCTCCAAATCGTACGTTATATTCGTGTACTCATTGGAATTAAATAACCATTTGACCAGATTGAACAGAGGGGTATTGAAATAACTTAGCGCTATTCTTGTGCGGTAAAAAAAGAGCGCAACTCGGCCAACAATCGGCGCGCGAGCAAGCGCACGCTTCCAGTTATTCACTGGTATCCCCTTCCGGATTATTTTAATTCCGACCTATCAGACCCCGCGCCCTGATGCCGGGGGCGCCTCCGGACCATTTGTACACTGGTCTCATTGTCGGCAGCAAATCTGCCCATTTGGGCTCAGAGGTATTCAATGGGAAGTGTTTACGAACCACGGGTTGGGTCTTGCGACGGCAAACGTTTGTCTATCCCCGAGCTCGCAACTCCATGAACCGCTAACGTTTGGCCGATTGCGGACGATGTCCCAATTCGTCTTCACCCGACTCGGATCTTAGAAGGAAAACTCGCAGCACAAATATCAGTAATTGACGGAGCCGGTCGGCAGGGTGGGAGGGCTTTCATTGCGTTACTGAAACGTTGGTTGCCCTTGAAGACAGCCTTTTGATTCGTGCGTCAGCTTGCGTTCGAGGATTCATCCCGCTTGTCGTCGCCGTAGCTGCTGCCGTAGTAGTAGTAGTTGTAGCTGTAGGAACCACTCCCACGGGTCGGCAACATCGTCATTACCGCGCCGAGCAGTTTGGCGTCGACGTCGCGGAGTATTCCAATCGCGTGGGCAAGCTGATCGCGCTTGGTCTTTTCGGCTCGCACCGCAACAATCGCCCCGTCGGATTGCGCCGCCAAGATCGCACCGTCGGTGACGGCGAGCAGTGGGGAAGAATCGACAACTATGTAGTCGAACTTTGCGCGCAGATCGCTGAACATCTGCTTAGTTGCCAACGACCCGAGGAGTTCGCTCGGATTCGGCGGGATGGATCCAGCGGTGAGGACAGTCAGTTGCGGGAACTTCGTTTGTTGGAGCACGTCGTCAAGCGGCGCTCCACCGCTGAGCACGGTGCTGAATCCCACTGACCCGACCAGATCGAGGTAGCTGGCCAACCTTGGACGGCGTAAATCGCCATCCACCAGAACTACGCGGTGCTCAGCCTCAGCCAGGGCCAACGCAATGTTGATCGCTGTGGTGGACTTTCCCTCGCTCGGTGATGAACTCGTAACGACGATCAGCCGGGGAGGATTGTCCACGGCGAGGAACTGCAAGTTGGTCCGAAGCTTGCGAAATGCCTCAGCGGTCCCGCCGTTGTCGGTATCGAAGGCTATCGCGTGGGTCGTGGCGAGCTTCTTGTCTAACGGGATGTAGCCGATGACCCCGGTGCCAGCCACTTCCTCCAAGGCCTCTGGACTCTTGATGGTGTTGTCGAGTTGTTCGCGAAGAAGAGCGGCGCCAACGCCCAACAGTGCACCCAAAGCGATGCCGAGCGCAAGGTTGCGCTTCTTTTTTGGAACTTCCGGAGCGGTCGGGATCGAGGCGCGTTGCTCGACGACGACCCGGGCTTCAGGCCTATCCCCTTCGGCGGAGGTCTCTAGTTCGCGGACCATCACGACGAACTCATCGGACAGGGCGTTGGCGATGTCACGTGCCCGGACAGGTGAGGGGTCCAGAACATCCACATTGATGAGGACGGTGTTCGGCTTCGAACTAGCGCTGACATGCGCCGCCAGCGTGTCGCCATTCATGTCAAGGCCGAGACGGTCGACCGTGCGCTGCGCCAGGGTTTCGCCCTTGAGCAGCTGGAGGTACGACTGCACGCGATCTTGGGAGAGGCGGTTGCCGCTGTAGAGATCGCTTACCGATGCCCCAGCGGTAGTGGAGACGTAGAGTCGAGTCGAGCTTTGGTAGAGCGGAGTCTGGATCAGCGTGTACACGACCGCTCCCAGAATCGGGACCAGCGCTACCACACACAAGGTGACCCACCGGGAGCGCAACACTTTTAAGAATTGCTGAAGATTCACTTCGATTCTCTCATCTCTGGCACTTATCGCTAGACGCGGATTAGCCCGGACACACAGGTACCAAGACTCTCGGCTCGATGTTGTCAATCAAGGGTTGAACGGGAACCCGCGGCTCGCCCGGGGCAGTCGGCTCGCTCAGCCGGAAGGTGAGTTCTCCGCTCTTTCCTGGCGGTATGGCAAGTTGGACTTCAAAGCTCGGATGGCCCCGTTCGACCTGGCTAATCGCGGAAGTCCGCTTGCCGTTGGAAGTAACACTGATTAGTCTCGCGCCCTTAGTGGCGAAGACTCGAACCGACGAGACCATGGTGCCGCGAGGCACTTTCAGCGGGATCTCTTTGGCCACTCCGCCAGTTCCGCCAACGGTTTCCGGCAATTGTCGATCGGTGGCGGTGTTGGTCAGTCGAACCGTGATGGTCGAGTTCCGCATGTCCCCGTCGCAACCGTCTGCCGCGTACTCGATCTCCCGCTCGAGGTAGTAGTCCATTTTGTTGCCGGCCAGATTATTGATGACGACCTGGGCGTACGGTGCTTTGTCCTCTGGAACCACGTGTGCCAGAGGGGTCTCTTCGAGAAGTTCCTGGTCGGTTGGCGAGGCACTCCAAACCGAAATCCGGCGCTCGCCTGCCGCCTTGCCAAGCGCGTCGATTAGTTGGCGCGGCGATGGGATCGGTCCCGTCATCTTCTGGACGACCGCACTAGCGATGTCCTGTAGGTATTTCTTACGGGCGGAGTTGTCATTTTCGAATCGGATGTAGGCCGTCGACGCGGTCAACTCGACGACGTTGTCTGCGTTGATGACCTCGCCATCGGCAAGCGTCACTGGCCCGATAGCACCGAGCACGTAGCTCAACACGACTGGGTCGAGTGCAACGACGCCGTCAACTGTTGCTCCTGTTCGGTCCTTCAACATGGACTTCCAGATTTGCGCGGCGTAGGGGAAGTGGGGGCTTAAATTGCTATTGCGGAAGTCTGTAAATGGGTTGGCCCATCCGTAGATGTTGTTGAATTCCGGACCTAGATCGACCTCGGCGATTGCTCCGATGTTGATCGCACACCTGCCGGGGACGTATAGTTCACACCTCACTCCCAGCTCGGCATTTGAGGACAACGCATCTACAGTCGGAATTCCGTTGTCAAATCGGAGGATGCCGAACCCACCTAACAACCCACCGGTACCGCGGGCTTCCGCAGGGGTCTGAAAGGCCAACATATACGAGCGGGGGCCGTCGGCACCCAGCATCGACGGCGCCAGTTGGGCGGCAATCGAAGTGTTGCCCAGCAGTTGGGCGAGCCTGGACGTTTGGTCCTGTAGTTGCGACCGCGCATCGCTGATCAGCGGCACGTAGCCGGGACTGGAGATCGCCTGGGCTTGGGAGTCGAGTTTGGCTGCGGCGGCCGCCAACTCAGTGAGGCGCGGTTGCTCGGCACGCAGACAGTTTCAGGTCCAAGCGGGTGCCGTCGATCAACTTGTCCGGCGACAAACCAGCCCCCATCGTCGCTCCGGGAAGCAGCACGTTGTCTGCAAGGCCGACGACGACATCGGAAATCTGCTGGGTGGTCTTCAGTGGGCTGCCGAGCAATGGCACGGCGGCGGCGATGTTCCACGGCAGGGAGTGGGTCGCTGCCCGGGCCTGGCGGGCATGGAACTGGGCGTTCTCCGCGAAACGAGTGGCATCCTCGGACTTGCCGCTGAGCAGGGCGTCTTTGGACTGCTCGGCGCTGGTGCGGGCCTGTTCGAGATTGGACTTCGCGGTCACGCCCTCAAACCCCAGCCAGCCGATGAAGATCACCGCAATCAGCGCTGCGGCGAGGGCGCCCCATCGGACGCCGGGCGGGAGATTGGCAAGTCGGCGCTTGAGGCCGCCCGGCTCGTCGTCGTACGAGTCGCGGGAAAAAAGTTTCACAGTGAGCTAGTCCTCATGCCGGCGGAGTTACACATCCTGGACATAACAATAGGGGCGACTGCGAGAGCCGCCCCTACTGTAGTGAGATCCGGCTGAGACTACGCGCAGCCCGAACCGCTGACCGAGCTCGTCGCGGTGCCGTATGGCCCAGCGACGGTCTGGCCCCGAGTCACGCTGCTCAGGCCCAGAGACGCAGGCCTCGAACTCGAAGTCCTCCATCCAGCCGAAGGCGCCGCGCAGGGGTTGCGAAACATCTTCCAGCGGCAGCGTCTCGAATTCCACGATTGGCGTCCGGCGGATTCGGGTTCGGCGTACCGATCCAGATCAGCGGGTTCTGGAAGAGCGGGTTGTCGAACGGCCCAGTGGCGTTGGCGGTCGCGTCTCCCTCGGGAGCCACGTCTGCGGTGCCATCTGCACCCACGTCCGGAATGTCCGGGGTATCGGCGGCATCGGCGGCCGGCGTGCTGGCCAGTGCCGGGTGCGCTGTCGGCGGGTTGCTGTCCGAGGCAGAGCTGTCATTGCGTGGTGGTCGCGGGCTTCCTCGCTCCGCGACCCTCTCGCTTGGGGGTCTTAGCCGCCGAACTGCCGACCGAGGCGCTGTCGGAACCGGAATCCTCGGTGTCGGCGATGGCGACCACGGGCGAGATCAGGGCGCCGGCGACCGCGAAGGCCGCGGTGCCCAGCATCAGTTTCTTGGCAACGGTGGTCATGGTGGTCCCATCCCCTACTTGGTTCGTTACTACTTCAACGTCTTGCGGATCAAACCTTGCCACCGGTCCGGTGGCTTGTCAACTCAACTGGCAAACATCTGGCGAACTCGCCGACAAAAAGTCGCTCATGCGCCGGTAATGCGGTTCTCAGGAGCGTTTAAGGCACTCCGAAGTGTCCAAAAAGGCGTCTAACACCCTCAGGCGGCGACCGCTCCGGGCTTAAGATACGTCACCAGGCTGACGTCGATGCTCTCATCGATGAAGTAGTACTGGCAGCCCTTGAGATACCGCATGTAGCGGTCGTAATTCTCCTGGTCGGTCACCGCGATGGCGGCCTCTTTATTGCGCTCCAGGGCGTCGGCCCACATCCCGAGGGTTTTGATGTAGTGGGTGCGCAGCGACATCGTCTCGGGCACCACGAAGCCGGCCTTCTCGCCGTGCTCCACCATCATCTTCGTCGACGGGATCCGCCCACCTGGGAAGATCTCGGTGATCATGAACTTAATGAAGCGGGCTAACTCAAAGGTCAGCTTGGTGCCGCGGGCGGCCATCTCCAGGGGGTGATACCCCACGCTGCTCTGGATGGTCATCCGGCCGTCCTCGGGCAGGATGTCGAAGCAGGTCTTGAAGAAGTCGTCGTAGCGCTCGAACCCGAAGTGCTCGAAGGCCTCGATCGAGACGATCCGGTCCACCGGGGAGTGGAACTGCTCCCAGCCCTCCAGTCGCACGTCGAAGGTCCGGTCGCTGTCGACGCCGGCGAGCAGTTCGCCGGCAGTAGGCCTGCTGGTTCTTCGACAGGGTCAGCCCGATCACGTTGACGTCGTACTTCTCCATGGCGCGCTGCATGGTCAGGCCCCAGCCGCAGCCGACCTCCAGCAATGTCATCCCGGGCTTGAGGTCCAGTCTGTCGAGGTTGAGGTCGACGTCGGCGATCTGGGCCTCGGACAGCGTGGCGTTCGGTCCGGTGAAGTAGGCGCAGCTGTACTTGCGCGTCGGGTCCTGGAACAGGCCGAAGAAGTCATCGGACAGGTCGTAGTGCGCCTGGATGTTCTCGAAGTTGGGCCGCATGTCCTTGGCCTCGGTTGCCTCAGGCATCAATGTGTTCGCTTTCCGTGCTGGTCGGTGCCTCGATCATCACGGGCCCCCGGAGGTGTGCGCAGTGCTCGCTGTGACGATAACCGCCCCCGGCCCGCGTGACGCGCAGGGCAAGGATACCCCGTGTCGGGGCCGCCGGCCGACTACCGCGCGTCGGCGAACTGGGCGAACGTGGTGTCCAGTTCGCCGATGATGTCGTCGAACAGCGGCTCGGGAAGGTCGTGGCCCATGCCGTCGAACAGCACCAGCCGGGCCCCCGGGATCGCCGCGGCGATGGCCCGCCCGCCGGCCGGGCGCATCAGCTTGTCGGCGCGGCCGTGGATGACCACCGTCGGCGCGGAGATCTGCTTGTCGTAGCGGCCCAGGCTGCCGCTGCCCATGATGGCGGCGAAGTGCCGGGCGATGCCCTGCGGGTAGTAGGCCCGCTCGTAGGCCTCGATGGCGTCGGCGCGCATCTGCTCGTCGGACTTGCGGTAGCCGGGGCTGCCGATGATCTTGGAGACCCGGATCGAGTTCTCCACGATCACCTCGCGGGGGGAATCCGGCGACGGGCCCTTGATCAGCGACAGCAGCGCCTTGGGCGCCGGCGGCGGCAGCAGCGCGGAGTTGTTCGAGGAGAAGATGATGCCCAGCCCGGCGGTGCGCTGCGGATGGCGGGCGGCGAAGATCTGGGCGATCATCCCGCCCATCGACGCCCCGACGATATGGGCGCGCTCGATGCCCAGGTGGTCCAGCAGGGCGGCGGCGTCGTCGGCCATATCCTCCAGCCGGTACACCGACGGACTCGACAGGCCCAGGAACGAGCGCAGCAGACGCGGGATCAGCGCCCCGTCGTGGCGCTGGCCGTGCAGTTTGGAGGACAGCCCGACGTCGCGGTTGTCGAACCGGATCACCCGGTAGCCGCGGTCGATGATCTTCTGGCAGAACTCGTTGTGCCAGAGCACCAACTGCGCCCCAGGCCCATGATCAGCAGCACCGGCGGATCGTCGGGGTTGCCGAGGTCCTCGTAGTGGATCTCGATATCCGTGGCGGTATGGGCGTATCCGGATCGGATCTCCATGCTCAGGCCTCGACATCCTTCTGGTGCTCGCGGCTGACCTCGACCATGAAGTTGGCGAAGTAGCCGGTCAGCTCGGGATCGCTCATCATCTGCCACTTCGGCGCCAGCAGTTTCATATAGCGCTCGACATACAGGAACTGCTTGCCGATGAGCACCAACTCCCGCGGCAGTTTCACGTCATAGGCGTCGGCCAGGGTGGATAACTGCTTGCCGATCTCGGCGTACGACATATCTCCGAGGGTCTTCATGGTCAGCGGGGCGGCGAAGGACTCCAGGTCCTCGGCGGCCTGCGCCTCGGGTTTGACGGTGCCGACCGCGCCCATGATCACCAGGATCTTGCCGGCCGCGGCGTGGTCCTTCTTCACCAGCAGCGCGTAGACCAGTTCGCGCAGCAGCCACCGGGTGCGCGGGTCGATGCGGCCCATGATCCCGAAGTCCAGGAACACGATCCGGCCGTCGTCGTCGACCAGCAGGTTGCCGGCGTGCAGGTCGCCGTGGAACAGCCCGTGGCGCAGGCCGCCCTCGAAGGTGGCGAACAGCAGGGCCTTGACCAGTTCGGTGCCGTCGAAACCCTTCGCGCGGATGGCTTTCACGTCGTCGACGCGCACCCCGTGCACCCGCTGCATGGTCAGCACCCGCTCGCTGGTGAACTCCCAGTGCACCTGCGGCACGGTGATATTGCGGCCCAGCGGCGAGCCGTGCAGACCCGACACCCAGGCTTCCATCGACTGCGCCTCGATGCGGAAGTCGAGTTCCTCGGCGAGGTTGTCGGCGAAGTCGGCGACGACGTCCTGGGCCGACAGCCGCCGGCCCAGCTTGGCCAACTCCACCACCTGGGCGAAACGCTTGAGGATCTGCAGGTCCGCGGCCACCCGGCGTCGGATGCCGGGGCGCTGGATCTTGACGACGACGTCCTCGCCGGTGTGCAGGGTGGCGAAGTGCACCTGCGCGATCGAGGCCGAGGCGAACGGCTGCTCCTCGAATGTCGCGAACAACTCAGCCGGGGTCGGCGCCGAGTTCCTTCTTGAACAGGGCGTGGACTTCGTCGGTGTCGGCCGGCGGGACGGCGTCGAGCAGGCCGCGGAACTCGCCGGAGAGCTGCTCGCCGAACGCGCCGGGGGAGGAGGCGATGATCTGGCCGAACTTGACGTAGGTGGGGCCCAGGTCGGCGAAGGTCTGCGGGATCTCCCGGATGACCTTGTCCTGGATGGGGCCCTTGGCGGGCAGCTTGGTCAGGATCCGCGCCAGGGTGCGGGTGAGCTGCCAGCCCGTCGCGCCGACGCGGGCCGCCTCGACGGGCAGCGGGACCCGATCCAGCCTGGCCATCTCGCGGTGATCGGTGGAACTCATTTGCGTCAGTCTGCCAAATCGGTGCTGCGTATCGCCAATTTCTCCCGAGCGCGGTCACACCCCGTTGTTGACCAATTCATGACATGTCATTCGTTTTCTAAATTCCCGGTCCGCTGCGGGGTGATACTCCCTGTGTACGGGCACCTCGGGTCAAGTCCACGGCCCATGTCGCTACTGGAAGGGTGAGAGATGATTCCCGCAGAACTGTCCCAAGGGCAATTCGACACGGTCTACAACTTCCTATCCCTGGTGATAGCAGCACAGCTGTTCACCACGATCTTCCTCCTGGCATCCCAGCGCCGGGTGCTTCCCCGCTACCGGCAGGCGCTGGTGATCTCGGCGACCGTCACCGGGATCGCGGCCTACCACTACTTCCGCATCTTCGACTCCTTCCGGCACGCGTTCGTCACCGATGCGGTCGGCGGGAAGGGAACCTACGTCCAGGCCGCCGGGGCGTCGTTCAACGAGGGCTACCGCTACGTCGACTGGCTGCTGACGGTGCCCCTGCTGCTCACCGAACTCGTCGTGGTGCTGGCCCTGGCCAAGAAACTGCAGACCTCGCTGCTGGTGCGGCTCATCCCGGCCTCGGCGCTGATGATCATCCTCGGCTACCCCGGAGAGATCAGCGGCGACAACGTCACCCGCAACATCTTCGGCCTGCTCTCGACCATCCCGTTCCTCTACATCCTCTACGTGCTGTTCGTCGAGCTGACCAAATCCTTGGACCGCCAGCCCGAATCGGTGCGCGCCACCGTCAGCCAGATGCGGATCCTGCTGTTCGCCACCTGGGGCGTCTACCCGATCGCCTACATCCTGCCGCTGTACTTCCCCGGCTCCGGGGCATCCGGGTGGGTGGGTATGCAGATCGGGTACTCGCTGGCCGACATCCTGGCCAAGTGCCTCTACGGCCTGCTGATCTACAAGATCGCCCGCCTGAAGTCCTTCGCCGACGATCCGGACTTCGCCGTCGCGGAGGGTCATCACCGCCACGAGAAGGCTGCGGCTTAGCTCTCTCGGTAGTTCTGTTCCGGTGACCGCCGGGCTCCTTCGGGGGCCCGGCGGTTTGCTTTGGGTGGCCGGTGTAGTGAGCTACACTCTGTAACGGACTGTTACAACAGGAGGTGTTGCCGTGGTTGCCGACCGGGTGATTCGGGTTGCCGCGGATCTGGTGGAGAGCGCGGCCATCGAGGGGGTTCGGCAGAGTCGGTCCGCCAAGCAGCAGTTGGACCACTGGGCCAGGGTCGGGCGGGCGGTGTCCAGCCAGCACAGCGTCTCGCGTCGCCGTGTTGAGGCTGCGCTGGCCGGCGACCTCGACGTCAGCGAATTGACGGCCGAGGAGGGCGTGGTCTTCAACTCCGAGGTCGCCGCCGCGATCGAGGAATCCCTGGCCCGCACACATTACGGACGCGTGCTCGCGGCCGGGGGCGTGACCACCGTCGCGCTCGACGAGGCCGGCAACATCGTCGAGCATCGTCCCGACGGCAGCTCAGCCGTGTTGTCGTAAGTCATGAAGCGCCTGGACCTGGTCGTCGGACCGAACGGCGCGGGAAAGTCGACGTTCATCGCGATCACCCTGGCCTCGCTGCTGAGCAGGAGTTCGACAGTAAACGCCGACGAGATCGCCCGTCGGAAGTGGCCGGAGGACCCCTCCGCGCACTCGTACGACGCGGCCCGTATTGCCGCTGCCACCCGGTCTGCGCTCATCGCGGCCGGCCGGACGTTCATCGCCGAGACCGTATTCTCTCACCCCTCGAAGCTGGAGTTGCTCGACGAGGCGCACCCCGCGGGCTACACCGTCGTCGTCCACGTGCTGCTTATTCCCGAGGGTCTGGCCGTTGAGCGCGTCGCGCACCGCGTTCGCGCCGGTGGACATGATGTCCCGGAGGCAAAGATCCGCGAACGCTACCGCCGACTCTGGCCGTTTGTGGTCACCGCCATGGATCGCGCCGATCTTGCGACGGTCTACGACAACAGTCGCCTGGCGGGTCCGCGGGTGGCCGCCCGGTTGGCTGCTGGTCACATCATTGGTTCCCCGGATTGGCCGGAATGGGCGCCGCAGCCGCTTACGGCTCGCTGGCCCGGGGCCGCGTAGGCGGATCTAGATGTTGACGAGACTGTAAACGCAATCGTTGACTCGCTGGTAGTGTCGGCGTCATGCTGCGCGTGAGTGACGAGACCCGGGAGCAGGTCTTGCGGATCGGCCGCGAGGAGTTCGGCGGCGCCTCGGCGGACGAGACCATCCGACGACTGATCGACGAGCACTGGAAGTCCCGGGCCCTCGCCGCCGTGCACTCCTACCGGCAGAGCGATCCGCAGGGTTGGGCGGACTATCTGGCCGAGGCTGAGGAACTTGCCGGTGCCGACGCCCCGCTTGCCGAGTAGTGCCCCCGCCGACGATCGAGCCAGGACAGGTCTGGTTCGTCGACTTCGACCCGGTGCGCGGCCGTGAACAGGGCAAGGACCGACCGGCGCTGGTGGTGTCGTCGCGTTTTCATCTCGATCTGACCGCCGGGCGGCTGATCACCGTCCTGCCCTTGACCAGTGTGGAACGGCCCGGCTGGCTTCATCGCATCGGTCTGGGCATTGGCGGCGGGTGGGTCATCACCGAGCAGATCCGGACTGTTTCGGTCGACCGGTTTCGCCGCTACGCACCGGAGATCGCGTTGACCGCCGACGAACTGCGCACGGTGCGCCACGTGCTGGGGCACATGCTCATCGTGTAGCGGTAAGCCGGATCGCGGACTCAGCGAGTGCCGCCAGTACGCCCGCGTACATTTGCTGGCGTGCAGATCAGCGCCGCGCAGGCTTGCGAACTGTTCGTCGGGGACCCGCAGTCCCCCCTGCAGATCGTGCGGGTCAGCTACACCCACGCGGCCGCGCCGACATTGGTGCGGATCGAGGGCGACGGTCTGAGCACCCCCGAACCGGTGAGCGCCCCGGCGGGGGAGGGCAGCGTCGAGGTGGCGGTCCGCGTCGAGGCGGCGGTGCCGGGGCGGCGGCGGGCCGCCCGGGTGGTGTGCGACGAGACGGCGCCGTTTGACTTCGAATTCACCGACGCCGAACCCGGCTGGACGATGTACATGATCAGCCACTTCCACTACGACCCGGTGTGGTGGAACACCCAGGGTGCCTACACCAGCCTGTGGACCGAGGACCCGCCCGGGGCGTGCAAGCAGAACAACGCCTTCGCCCTGGTGGCCGCGCACCTGGAGATGGCCCGCCGCGACCCGGTCTACAAGTTCGTCCTGGCCGAGGTCGACTACCTCAAGCCCTACTTCGACGCCCACCCGGGCGATCGCGCCGACCTGCTGCGGTTCCTCGCCGAGGGCCGGGTCGAGGTGATGGGCGGCACCTACAACGAACCCAACACCAACCTCACCGGCGCGGAGACCTCGATCCGCAACTTTGTGCACGGCATCGGTTTTCAGCGCGATGTGCTCGGCGCCGCACCGGCCACGGCCTGGCAGCTCGACGTCTTCGGCCACGACCCGCAGTTTCCGGGCATGGCGGCCGACGCCGGGCTGACGTCCTCGTCCTGGGCGCGTGGACCGCACCACCAGTGGGGGCCGATGGCTGGCGACGGGGATCCGCGGCGCATGCAGTTCCGCAGCGAGTTCGAGTGGATCGCCCCGTCCGGGGTGGGTCTGCTGACCCACTACATGCCGGCGCACTACGCGGCCGGGTGGTGGATGGACTCCTCGACCTCGCTGGCGCAGGCCGAGGAGGCCACCTTCGAGTTGTTCCGCGGGCTGAAGTCGGTCGCCCTGACCCGCAACGTGCTGCTGCCGGTCGGCACCGACTACACCCCGCCGAACGCCTGGGTCACCGATATCCACCGCGACTGGAACGCCCGGTACTGCTGGCCGCGGTTCGTCTGCGCGGTGCCCTCGGAGTTCTTCGCCGCGGTGCGCGCCGAACTGTCGTCCCGGGGCGTGGCCGCCTCGCCGCAGACCCGCGATATGAACCCGATCTACACCGGCAAGGACGTCTCCTATATCGACACCAAACAGGCCAACCGGGCCGCCGAGGACGCGGTGCTCGGCGCGGAGCGGTTCGCGACGTTCGCCGCCCTGCTCTCCGGTGCCCGCTACCCGGAGGCCGCGCTGGCCAAGGCCTGGGTGCAACTGGCCTGGGGGGCCCACCACGACGCCATCACCGGCAGCGAGTCCGACCAGGTGTACCTGGATCTGCTCACCGGGTGGCGCGACGCCTGGGAGTTGGGCCGGGCAGCGCGGTCCGGGGCGTTGTCGGTGCTGTCTGCGGCCGTCGACGCCAGATCTGCCGTCGGTCGTGGTGTGGAACCCGTTGGCGCACAACCGAACCGATATCGTCACCGTCCGGCTGTACGAGCCGGTGGGTGACGGCGTCGTGGTGCTGGACTCCTCCGGCGCGGAGCTGCCGGCGCTGGTGGAGGACGACGGGCATTCGGTGAGCTGGCGGGCCGCCGAGGTGGGCTCTCTCGGGTGGCGCACCTACCGGGTTTCACCGGCTGAGGGGCCGTCGGGCTGGCAGGCCGTTGACGGCGTCGAGATCGGCAACGACTTCCACCGGTTGACCGTCGACCCGGCCCGCGGCGGGGGGGTGGTGTCCCTGGTCGAGGTGGGCTACCGGGCGGGAGTTGATCGCCGCCGGCGCGGTCGGCAACGAACTCGCCGTCTACGAGGAATACCCGGCCCACCCCGAGGCCGGCGAAGGGCCGTGGCACCTGCTGCCGACCGGCCCGGTGGAATGCTCCTCGGCGTTCGGCGCCACGGTCGCGGCCTACCGCAGCCCGCTGGGCCAGCGCCTGGTGGTGCGCGGCGCGATCGGGTCGGTGCTGCGCTACACCCAGACCCTGACGCTGTGGAACGGCATCGACCGGGTGGACTGCCGCACCACCATCGACGAGTTCACCGGGGCCGACCGGTTGGTCCGACTGCGCTGGCCCTGCCCGGTGCCCGGGGCGCTGCCGGTCAGCGAGGTCGGCGACGCGGTGATCGGCCGCGGCTTCGGCCTGATGCACGACCACGCCTCCGGGGAGGACCGCGCGGTGGATTCGGCCAAGCACCCCTGGACGCTGGACAATCCCGCGCACGGCTGGTTCGGGCTGTCCTCCTGCGTGCGGATCCGAGTGGGGGAGCAGACCCGCGCGGTATCGGTCGCCGAGGTCGTCGCCCCGTCCGAGGCCTCCGCCCGGGAGGCCCGCGAGGTGATGGTCGCCCTGGTGCGCGCCGGGGTCACCGCCACCTGCAGCACCGCCGGGCACACCCGCTACGGCCACCTCGAGGTGGACTCCAACCTGCCCGATGCCCGCATCGCCCTCGGCGGGCCGTCCGACAATGCCTTCACCGCCGCGGTGCTGGCCGCCGCCGACCCGGCCTATGCCGCGGAGGTCAACCGCCAACTCGCCGGCGGGCGGGTGCGGGTGTTCGTGCCCGCTGTCGGCGCCGTTGGATGCGGTGTGGCGGCCCGACGCCGACCTGCGCGGCGTGCTGGCCCTGCCGGTGCTGATCGTCGCCGGTGCGGCTGGAGGAGTTGGTGGCCGACCTCGACGACGCCGAGATCGTCGTCGACCAGGACGCGCCCGCCGGGTGCGGGGCGTTCGAGGAGCGCACCGTCGCGGTGCTCAACCGCGGTGTGCCCGGCTTCGCCGTCGAGGCCGACGGCACCCTGCACACCTCGCTGATGCGGTCCTGCACCGGATGGCCGTCGGGCACCTGGATCGACCCGCCGGCCCGCAAAGCCCCCGACGGCTCCAACTTCCAGTTGCAGCACTGGAGCCACACCTTCGACTTCGCGGTGGTGACCGGAGTGGGGGACTGGCGGACGCTCGAAATGGCCTCGCGCAGTGCGGAATTCAACCATCCGCTGCAGTGTGTGCCGATTTCCTCCGGCAGCGCCGGGCTGCCCGCCGACGGTTCGCTGCTCAGCGTGTCCCCGGCCGGGACGGTGGCACTCGGGGCGCTCAAACCCCGCGGGCAACCCGACCGCGGTGGGCAGCGCCGCCGCCGTTTCGCCGTCGGCCGTCACCCTGCGGCTGGTCGAAACCCTCGGCGCGCCAGCCGAAGTCGAGCTCTCCTCGTCGGTGGGCACGGTCTCGGAGGTGATCGCCACCGACCTGCTGGAGAACTCCCGGGAGGTCGGCGAACCGGCACTGCACGCTGCACGGCTATCAGATCGCCACCGTCGCCGCCCGCCTCGACGCCCCGCCCGTCATCGACGCCACCGGCCAGCCGCTGGCGCCGGATGCCGAAGCCGCCCAACCGCTCTACGCCCGCTACTGGCTGCACAACCGCGGACCCGCCCCCCTCGGTGGGCTGCCCGCCGTCGCGCACCTGCACCCCGAGGCGCTCACCGCCGCACCCGGTGACACGGTCGCACTGCGGCTGACGGTGGCCAGCGACTGCAGCGACGCGCCCGTCCACGGGGCGGTGCGGATGCGCTACCCGCGCGGGTGGGACTCCGACTCCGGCGTCCGGATGTGGGCACCCGGCCGGCACGTCGAGGGCGCCTTCGAACTGCCGCCGCGGGCGCACCGCGAAGCCGAGGTCAGCGTCCGGATCCCCGATGACGCCGCACCCGGCCGCTATCCGGTGCGCGCCCAGTTGACGCTGTCCGGGGATGTGCCGCCGGCCTGGCACCAGAGCGTCGAGGACGTCTGCGTCATCACCGTCGGGGACCCGGACGGCGAACTGGTGCGCCTGGCCGCCGAGCCCGCCGACATCGTCGTCGACCGCGGCGAGTCGCGCCCGCCTGCGCGTCACCGTCGCCTCCGGCGCGGCCGCCGACCTGGCCCTGGAAGCGCACCTGATCAGCCCGTGGGGCACCTGGGAGTGGATGGGCCCGGCCGCCCGCGGGGCGGTGCTGCCCGCCGGGGGCGAGGTCGAGGTGAGCTTCGACGTCGCCCCGCCGCCCTGGACGGTGCCCGGACGGTGGTGGGCGCTGATCCGGATCGGCTGCGCCGGGCGGCTGCTGTACAGCCCGGCGGTGGCGGTGCGCGTCCGATGACTCGACTTGCTGCGACCGTCGCGGGTGAGCCGGTGCCGGTCGGCGAGGTCGACGCCCGCGAGGCCGTCCTGCGCGCCGGCCCGCAGACCGCCGCCCTGCCGCGTCCCGGGACCAGCGAGGGCCGGCAGTTGCGGCGCTGGCTGACCCAACTGCTGGTGACCGAACGGGTCATCGCCCGCGAGGCCGTCAGCCCTGGGCGTCAGCGCCTCCTGTGCGCCTGCCGAGGCTGAGGTGCTGCCGGACCTGACCGCGCGACTGGAGATCGGCAGCATCGCCGCCTCGGCTCTCGCCGACCCGTTGGCGCGGGCGCTCTATGACCACGTCACCGCCTCGATCGTCGCGTTACCGATGCCGACCGTCGCCGACTATCACCGTCGCAACCCCGGTCGCTTCCCCGGCGTGCCCGACCCGTTGGCGGCCATCGCCGCGATGCTGCGCGGGGCTGCCCGGCGGCGGGCCTTCCGGATCTGGCTGGATCAGCGCCGCGCCGCGCTGGTGTGGCTGGCCCCGGGCTACGAGCACCCCGGCGACCCCCGTCAGCCCGACAACACCCACCGGCACTGATGAGCCCGCCCGTCCTGGCCCTGGATATCGGCGGCACCAAGATCGCCGCCGGGCTCGTCGACGCCAACGGTCTTCTGCTGCATCAGAATCGGCAACCCACCCCGCCCGGCGGTGACGCCGAACAGGTGTGGGCCGCCGCCTCCCGCACCATCACCGAAGCCCTGGCCGCGGCCGGCGGCACCGTCGCCGGGGTGGGCATCTCCTCGGCCGGGCCGATCAACCTGGCCGACGGCACCGTCAGCCCGGTCAACATCGGCGCCTGGCGCGGCTTCCCGATCGTCGAGCGGGTCGCCGCCGCCGTCCCCGGCGTGCCGGTCCGCCTGGCCGGCGACGGGCTGTGCATGGCCCTCGGCGAACACTGGCGCGGCGCCGGGCAGGGCGCGGCGTTCATGCTCGGCATGGTGGTGTCCACCGGCATCGGCGGCGGGCTGGTGCTCGACGGGGTGCCGTACGACGGGCGCACCGGCAACGCCGGGCACGTCGGGCATGTTGTCGTCGACCTGGACGGCCCGCCGTGCAGTTGCGGGGGCCGCGGCTGTGTCGAGGCCATCGCCAGCGGGCCGCACCTGGTGGCCTGGGCCCGCGAACAGGGCTGGAGTCCGGGGCCGACGCTCGGGCGCTGGCTGCGGCCGCTGTGGCGGGAGACGACGTCGCGGTGCAGGCCTTTTCCCGCGGGGCGCGGGCCGTCGCGGCGATGATCGCCTCGGTGGCGGCGGTCTGCGACCTGGACCTGGTGGTCATCGGCGGGGGAGTGGCGAATGCCGGCCCGGTGCTCTTCGACCCCCTGCGCTCGGCGCTGCGCGACTACACCGGGCTGGACTTCATCACCGGGCTGCGCGTCGTCCCGGCCGCACTGGGTGGCGAGGCTGGGCTCGTCGGCGCCGCCGCCCTGCTGCGCTAGCCCTTTCTTCCCCGCGAGCAGACGCAAACTCGCACAAATTGGGCCCACTTCATGCGAGTTTGTGTCTGCTCGCGGGGGGATGAGGCACAGCGCTCGCGGGGGAGGGGTGGGGGTTATCCACAGGCCGGCACATGGGTGGCTACCGCGACCACCGGGTCAGCGGCACCCTCGCGGCCATGAACAGCGATGCCGTCGAGATGATCACCCGCGCAGGCGGTCTCGCCACCACCGCCGACCTGCTCACCGTGATGACCCGTCAGCAGATGGACGTGCAGGTCCGGAAAGGCACCCTGATCCGTATCTGGCGCGGCGTGTACGGCGTTGCCGAACCCGACCTGCTGATGCGGCTGCGGGCATTGGACCTGCTCGTCAATGAGCACGCCGTCGCCTGCCTGCACACCGCGGCCGAACTCTACGGATTCGGCACCGAGGACACCGGCGCGGTGCATGTCCTCGACCCGGGCTTTCGGCTGCGGCCCACCAGTGGGCTCGTCGTGCATCAGCGCAAAGGTGCTCCGCTGCAATGTATTTCGAGTCGCCGCGCTACGTCACCGGCGTGGACCGCGATCGAGGTCGCCCGCCAGTTGAGGCCGCCGCGGGCCCTGGCCACCCTCGACGCTGCACTGCACTCCAGGTGGTGCACCCCCGCGGATCTTGCCGCGGCCGCGGAGGCCCAGGCCGGCAGACGCGGGATCGTCGGCGTGCGCAACCTGCTTTCGATTGCCGACGGCCGGGCCGAGTCGGCGATGGAGAGTGAGGCGCGGCTGGTCATGCTGCAGCACGGCCTGCCGCTTCCCGACCTGCAACACCTGATCCACGGCCGCGACGGGGAATGCTGGCGGGTGGACTTCGCCTGGCCGGAAGCCCGGGTCGCGGCTGAGTACGAGAGCGTCCAGTGGCATGCCGGACGGACGGAAATGCTCAACGACAAGGCACGCTTTGCCGGCGTCCAGGATCTCGGCTGGATCGTCATTCCGATCGTGGTGGCCGATGTGCGACGCACCCCGGGCCGGATGTGCGACCGCATTCGCCGCCATCTGGACCGCGCAACCCTGCTTTCCTGACCGCGAGCAGACGCAAACTCGCATGAAATGAGCCCAATTTGTGCGAGTTTGTGTCTGCTCGCGGGGAGGGGCGGGCCATTTGGGGTTCGCGGGGGCACCACGCTACGATCACGGGGTTCCACCGAAGACCGTTGGTCACCAAGTAATTGGTTGAAGGTCCCGGATCCCGGGCGGCCCACGCAGGAGGACGAGGCACGCCGCCCTAGCGCGGCATTTTCACGCCCCGGCCATCTGCGCCGGGGCGTTCGTCATTCCACGGCACTTCACGCCCAGGGCCAACGCGAATCGGTGGGGCACACGACAACCACCGAGGAGGCATGCATGGCCAAGGCTGACAAGGCCACCGCGGTCGCCGAGATCACCGAGCAGTTCAAGTCCTCGACGGCCACCGTGGTCACCGAGTACCGCGGTCTGACCGTGGCCAACCTGGCCGAACTGCGTCGCTCCCTGAGCGGCACCGCCACCTACACCGTCGCCAAGAACACGCTGGTCAAGCGTGCGGCGGCGGAGGCCGGGATCGAAGGGCTCGACGACCTGTTCGCCGGCCCGACCGCGATCGCATTCGTCGAGGGCGAGGCCGTCGACGCGGCCAAGGCGATCAAGAAGTTCGCCAAGGACCACAAGGCGCTCGTCATCAAGGGCGGCTACATGGACGGTCACGCGCTGACCGTCGATGAGGTCAACCGAATCGCCGACCTGGAGTCGCGCGAGGTGCTGCTGGCCAAGCTGGCCGGCGCGATGAAGGGCAACATGGCCAAGGCCGCCGGACTGTTCAACGCCCCGGCGTCGCAGTTCGCCCGGCTCGCCGCCGCGCTGCAGGAGAAGAAGGCCGGCGAGACCGCCGCGTAAGCACGACCACCCGAAACACGGAAAATCCCGAAACACGAAAAATCTAGGAAGGATTCACCATGGCAAAGATGAGCACCGACGACCTGCTCGACGCGTTCAAGGAAATGACCCTGCTCGAGCTCTCCGAGTTCGTGAAGAAGTTCGAAGAGGTCTTCGAGGTCACCGCCGCCGCCCCGGTCGCCGTCGCGGCTGCCGGCGCTGCCCCGGCCGCTGAGGCCGCCGAGGAGCAGTCCGAGTTCGACGTCATCCTCGAGTCGGCCGGCGAGAAGAAGATCGGCGTCATCAAGGTCGTTCGCGAGATCGTCTCGGGCCTGGGCCTCAAGGAGGCCAAGGACCTCGTCGACGCCGCCCCCAAGCCGCTGCTGGAGAAGGTCGCCAAGGAAGCCGCCGAGGAGGCCAAGGCCAAGCTCGAGGCCGCCGGCGCGACCGTCTCGGTCAAGTAGGCACACCGGCCGTTTCCACGGTCGCTTTGCACGACGAATCCCCCGCGGACCCACTGGGTCGGCGGGGGATTTCGTTATGGGTCGCAAACGGCGAATGCCGCTAAACGGTGTGCGCTACAGTGACTCAAACCACAGGCGCGACTCCTGTGAAGAAACGTGTTGCCGGAAGGATTCCCGTGGGTATCGCTATCGAGGTCGAGAACCTGTCCAAGTCGTTCGGATCGTCGCTGATCTGGGAGGACGTGACCCTGACGATTCCCGCCGGGGAGGTCAGCGTCATCCTGGGCCCGTCGGGTACCGGCAAGTCGGTGTTCCTGAAGTCGCTGATCGGTCTGCTGCGCCCCGAGCGCGGCAAGATCTTGATCGACGGCACCGACATCATCCAGTGCTCGGCCAAGGAGCTCTACGAGATCCGCACCCTGTTCGGCGTGATGTTCCAGGACGGCGCGCTGTTCGGCTCGATGAACATCTACGACAACACCGCCTTCCCGCTTCGTGAGCACACGAAGAAGAAGGAGAGCGAGATCCGTCAGATCGTCATGGAGAAGCTCGAGATGGTGGGCCTGCTCGGGGCCGAGGGCAAGTTCCCCGGCGAGATCTCCGGCGGTATGAAGAAGCGCGCCGGACTGGCCCGCTCGCTGGTGCTCGACCCCAAGATCATCCTCGTCGACGAGCCGGACTCCGGCCTGGACCCGGTCCGCACCGCCTACCTGAGCCAGCTGCTGATCGACATCAACGCCCAGATCGACGCCACCATCCTGATCGTGACGCACAACATCAACATCGTGCGCACCGTCCCGGACAACATCGGCATGCTCTACCGCAAGCACCTGGTCATGTTCGGCCCCCGCGAGGTGCTGCTGACCAGCGAGGAGCCGGCCGTCAAGCAGTTCCTCAACGGCCGGCGAATCGGCCCGATCGGCATGTCCGAGGAGAAGGACCAGGCCACCGCGGCCGCCGAGGCCGCGGCCATGGAGGCCGGCCAGGGCGACGGCGGTCTGGAGGAGATCGAGGGCGTGCCCCCGCAGCTGACCACCACCCCGGGCATGCCGGTGCGCCAGGCCGTCGGCCGTCGTCAGGCCCGCGTCCGCGAGATCCTGCACACCCTGCCGCCCAAGGCGCAGGAGGTCATCCTCGACGACCTCGAGGGCACTCACAGGTTGCCCACGCACACCCTGCCCAGCTAAGGCGGCTGTCGGCGCCGTCGCCGCGACGACGGGCCCGCCATCCCATTTCGCCTTGGCCGCTGACGTATTCGTGACGCGGCAGCGCTCGGTTGACCGATTGCCCTGCCGGTGTCGGCGGGCCGGGGTACCGTTTGCCCATTAGCTGATGCTGGGCCGACGCGTGGAGGCAGTACGTACATGGGTGATCGACGGGTTTTGCTGGGGACGAGTGCGGTTCTGGTCGGGCTGGGATCGGCCCTGATCACCGGGACGGCGGTCGCCTCCGCCGACACCGCGAGACCGACAGCAAGCCCGACACCTCATCCAAAACGTCAGCCGCCAACACCTCGGCCGCCAGCGAGGCCTCCGCCCCGGCTCAGACATCCCGTCGCGCCGCCACCCGCAACCGGGCCGCTGTCGCACCCGCCCCGGCGGCGAGCAACGCGGACACCTCGGCGCGGCGTCCCGGCAACCGGGCCGCCCGGGTGCCGGCGATCCCCACCAACAGCATCCCGGGCGCGGATTCCCGGCCGGACGCCTCCCCAGCCGCAACGCCTGAGGCCGCACCCGCCATCCCGGCCGCCGCCGTCAGCGCCGACGCCCCGGAGATCGCCGCGATCGCCGCCACCCCCGAGGCCGTCCCCGCACCCGCAATCGTGGCCGAGGTCGCGGCGGTTCCCGCCGCCCCAGTCGCCTACGCCGCCCCAGCGCCGGCCCCCGCCCCGGCGGCCACCCTGCTGTCCACCGCCCTGACCGGCCTCGGCGGGCTGCCCGCCGACGGTCTGGTCGTCGCGACGCCGGCCCTCGCCGCGTTCAGCGGTCAGCGCCAGAGCGCGGCACCGGCCGCGGTGATCGGCACCCCGGTGGTGGCCGCCGCCCCGCCGGACCCGGCCGAAGAGGCCGCCGAGGGAGTGGCCGAAGGTGTCGCCGCGCAGATCACGACACTGCTCGGCGACCCACTGCTCCCCGGCTACACCAACGGCGTCAGCGGCGTACAGGTCGGCCACTCGAGGCTCGACATCCCGGGGGCGTTCATCGGCCAGACCGTCGCCGCCGACTGGTACTTCCCGACCCAGGTCGACGGCACCGTCGACGCCCAGGGCGTCATCTGGCTGCAGCATGGCTTCGGCGCCAGCAACACCTTCTACTCGGCGCTGGCCACCGAACTGGCGCAACGACCAACAGCATCGTCGTCGCTCCGACGCTGTCGTCCATTCCGTTCACCTTCTCCGGCGGCTGCCTCATCTGCTGGCACTTCCCAGGAGGCCGCCGCCGAGGCCTTCCTCGACCCGAACCGCACCGCGCTGACCGAGAGCGCACTGCGCGGCCGGTTACACCGGCGACGTCGCCGAACTCCAGGGCCTGTTCGTCCTGGCCGGGCATTCCGCCGGCGGCGGCTTCGCGACCGCGACGGCCGCCGACTACATCGGGACGGGCACCCCCGAGCAGGACGCCGACCTGGTGGGCGTGGTGATGTTCGACGGTGTCTCCAACGGCACCTTCGACGGCACCTTCACCGACCAGTTGGCCGTGCTGGACACCGCCGACATCCCCGTCTACCAACTCGCCGCCCCCGCGCAGGCCTGGAACAACTTCGGCGCCACCACCAACCAGCTGCTGGCCGCCCGCCCGGACATGTTCAACGGTGCGGTCCTGGTGGGTGGGTCGCACGTCGACTCGATGCTCGGGGTCAACCCGATCTTCGACTTCGTGCTGCAGTTGGTCACCGGCCGGGTCCCGGCCGGTAACACCGCCGCCGTGTACAACCTGAGCACCGGCTGGATCAACGATCTCTACGCCGGTGAAACCCCGCAGACCGCCCAGTACGGCCTGTACTCCTCGGCCAACGAGCAGATCATCATGGGCGACGCCGCCGCGGTGAGCCTGCCGACCCCGTTCGCCAACAATCTCTCGCCGCTGGACACCGTGCTCAAGGACGTGATCGACGCCGTCGGGTCGATCTTCGGCCTGACCCCGACCCCGGTGGTCAACACCGGAGACAACGGTGTCACCGGCTTCGTGAAACCGCCGCTGTCCAACGGGGTGACCGGTGTGCGGACCGGCTCGTCGGCGTTGCTCATCCCCTCCGGGCCCAACGGGTACAACGCTCCTGCCGACTGGTACTTCCCGACCCAGGCCGACGGCTCGGTGCAGGCCAACGGCATCATCTGGCTACAGCATGGCTTCCTGGGCTTCAACGCCTGGTACTCCGACATGGCGCAGGCACTGGCCCAGGAGACCAACAGCATCGTGGTGGCGCCGAACATCTTCTGGTTCGATCCGACGTTCACCGGCGAGGCCGCCGCCGAGATGTTCGTCGGCGACCGGGCCGGCACTGAACGTCAGCGCCAACAAGGCCGGCTATCAGGGGATGCTCCCTCAGGCGTTCATCCTCACCGGGCATTCCGCGGGCGGCCGGTTCGCCACCGCGGCCGGAGCGGGCACCGTCGACAATGGCTCCTCCGGTGACCTGCTCGGTGTGGTGATGTTCGACGGGGTGTCGCGCCCGCCGGAGTTCAACGACCAACTGCAGACCCTGATCGGCGCCGGGATCCCGGACTACCAGATCGCCGCGCCGCCGCAGCGGTGGAACGCCTGGGGACGTGGCCACCGAGGCGATGCTGGCCGAGTACCCGGACCAGTTCTTCGGCATCCAGATCGACAACGGATCGCACACCGACGTCATCGGCGGCAACTCGCTGTTCGGCTGGCTCGGCGAGATCGGCAGCGACCTGATCGTGCGGCCGTCCCCGCCGGGGGGCAAGCTCGCGGTGCGCACCTTCGCCACCGGCTGGATCAACGACCTCTACAGCGGCAACGGGCCGACCAACCCGTTCTACGGCATCTACGGCAACCCGAACGACGGCACCTACGTGGGCAACCAGCCGATCTCGATGGGCGAGGCCGGCGCCACCACCCTGCCCGCGCCGCCGCCGGTGGTCGTCGACCCCAACCTTCCCCCGGATCAGAACTACCTTGGCACCTGGTACGAGCAGGGCAGCGTCCGGCAGTTCTTCTCCGTCGGCCTGGTCAACACCAAGGCGGTCTACAGCCTCAACCCCGACGGCACCATCAAGGTGGAGAACTCCGGCAACTATTTCGGCCCCAACGGGCCGGCGTCCAACATCACCGGTTCCGCGGTGCCGGTCAACGCCTTCAACACCCGGCTCAACGTGGGCTTCTTCTTCGGTGAGCCCAACAGCGACGAGCCGGGCAACTACTGGATCCTGGACTACGCCCCGGACTACAGCTGGGCCATCGTCGGTGACGCCAACGGGAGCCAGGGTTACATCCTGACCCGCGACCAGGCATTCGCAGCAGACAATCCGGAGGCGTACGACGCCCTGGTGGCCCGGGCCTACGAATTGGGGGTGCGGCGCAACATCATCCCGACGCGGCAGTTCCCGGAGTCCGCCCCCACCGCGGCGTTGCCGGGGCCGTCCGTGGTGCCGGCCACGGCTCGGGTCTGAGGATCGCCCGGGCGGGAAATGTAAGAATTTGCGGCCAATCACCGCCGAAAGCCTTGACGGAAGGGCTCTGAGCAGTCAATCTGGTGGTCAGCATGTGTATCCGGGTCATCAGTCGCCAGCCAGCGTGAGTTCGCCCGGTGTACGCCGGTTGAGGACGCCGTCAAACTGCGGTATGGTTGGACGTTGCGCTGGCTGCCCCCTGCCATCCCTCAACCCGCACCGTGACGCCATGGCCCAGTTCTGAGCTCTTTCTCCAGCTCAGGAGGCCTTTCATGTGTCGTGCGCGCTGATGGACCCGGACAGGTGGATGTCAGAGCGAACCTACGCAGATTAGCGGCGATGGGTCCGGCACTGGCCGGATTCCGGAAGTCCGCATGAGGTGCCGGAAGGATGCATCTTGGCAGTCTCGAGCCAGAGCAAAACGACAACCGCTTCTTCTAACCCCGTTCCGGGGGCGCCAAACAGAATCTCCTTCGCCAAGCTGCGCGAGCCGCTTGAGGTTCCCGGGCTGCTCGACGTCCAGACCGACTCGTTCGACTGGCTGATCGGCGCCCCGCGCTGGCGGGCCATCGCCGAGGCCCGCGGTGACGTCGACCCCAAGGGCGGCCTCGAAGAGGTGCTCGACGAACTGTCGCCGATCGAGGACTTCTCCGGTTCGATGTCGCTGAGCTTCACCGACCCGCGCTTCGACGAGGTCAAGGCGCCGGTCGACGAGTGCAAAGACAAGGACATGACGTACGCGGCCCCGCTGTTCGTCACGGCCGAGTTCATCAACAACAACACCGGCGAGATCAAGAGCCAGACGGTCTTCATGGGTGACTTCCCGATGATGACCGAGAAGGGCACCTTCATCATCAACGGCACCGAGCGTGTCGTGGTCAGCCAGCTGGTCCGCTCGCCGGGCGTGTACTTCGACGAGAGCATCGACAAGTCCACCGAGAAGCTGCTGCACAGCGTCAAGGTCATCCCGGGCCGCGGCGCCTGGCTGGAGTTCGACGTCGACAAGCGCGACTCCGTCGGCGTCCGCATCGACCGCAAGCGCCGCCAGCCGGTCACCACCCTGCTCAAGGCGCTCGGCTGGACCAACGAGCAGATCCGCGAGCGCTTCGGCTTCTCCGAGATCATGATGGCCACCCTGGAGAAGGACAGCAACGCCGGCACCGACGAGGCGCTGCTGGACATCTACCGCAAGCTGCGCCCGGGCGAGCCGCCCACCAAGGAGTCCGCGCAGACCCTGCTGGAGAACCTGTTCTTCAAGGAGAAGCGCTACGACCTGGCCCGGGTGGGCCGCTACAAGGTCAACAAGAAGCTGGGCCTGAACCCCGGCCAGCCGATCACCAACTCGACGCTGACGCCCGAGGACATCGTCGCCACCATCGAGTACCTGGTCCGGCTGCACCAGGCCGCCGAGACCGGCTCGCAGGCCACCATGACCGCCCCCGGCGGCGTGGAGGTCCCCGTCGAGGTCGACGATATCGACCACTTCGGCAACCGCCGGCTGCGCACCGTGGGCGAGCTGATCCAGAACCAGATCCGGGTCGGCCTGTCCCGGATGGAGCGGGTCGTCCGCGAGCGGATGACCACCCAGGACGTCGAGGCGATCACCCCGCAGACCCTGATCAACATCCGTCCCGTCGTGGCGGCGATCAAGGAGTTCTTCGGGACCAGCCAGCTGTCCCAGTTCATGGACCAGAACAACCCGCTGTCGGGTCTGACCCACAAGCGCCGCCTCTCGGCGCTGGGCCCGGGTGGTCTGTCCCGTGAGCGCGCCGGCCTCGAGGTCCGCGACGTGCACTCCAGCCACTACGGCCGGATGTGCCCGATCGAGACCCCGGAAGGCCCGAACATCGGCCTGATCGGTTCGCTGTCGGTGTACGCGCGGGTCAACCCGTTCGGCTTCATCGAGACGCCGTACCGCAAGGTCGTCGAGGGTGTCGTCACCGACGAGGTGCACTACCTCACCGCCGACGAGGAGGACCGCCACGTCGTGGCGCAGGCCAACTCGCCGACCGACGCCAGCGGCCGGTTCACCGAGCCGAACGTGCTGGTGCGCCGCAAGGGCGGCGAGGTCGAGTACGTCAGCGCCAACGAGGTCGACTTCATGGACGTCTCGCCGCGCCAGATGGTGTCGGTGGCCACCGCCATGATCCCGTTCCTCGAGCACGACGACGCCAACCGCGCCCTGATGGGTGCCAACATGCAGCGTCAGGCCGTTCCGCTGGTGCGCAGCGAGGCGCCCCTGGTCGGCACCGGCATGGAGTTGCGTGCCGCGATCGACGCCGGTGACGTCGTCGTCGCCGACAAAGCCGGTGTGGTCGAAGAGGTTTCGGCCGACTACATCACCGTGATGGCCGATGACGGCACCCGGCACAGCTACCGGATGCGCAAGTTCAACCGGTCCAACCACGGCACCTGCGCCAACCAGAAGCCGATCGTCGACGCCGGTCAGCGGGTCGAGTTCGGCCAGGTCATCGCCGACGGGCCGTGCACCGAGAACGGCGAGATGGCCCTGGGCAAGAACCTGCTCGTGGCGATCATGCCGTGGGAGGGGCACAACTACGAGGACGCGATCATCCTCTCGAGCCGTCTGGTCGAAGAAGACGTGCTCACCTCGATTCACATCGAGGAGCACGAGATCGACGCCCGCGACACCAAACTCGGTGCCGAGGAGATCACCCGGGACATCCCGAACGTCTCCGACGAGGTGCTCGCCGATCTCGACGAGCGCGGCATCGTGCGCATCGGTGCCGAGGTCCGCGACGGTGACGTCCTGGTCGGCAAGGTCACGCCGAAGGGCGAGACCGAGCTGACCCCGGAGGAGCGCCTGCTGCGCGCCATCTTCGGCGAGAAGGCCCGTGAGGTCCGCGACACCTCGCTGAAGGTGCCGCACGGCGAGTCCGGCAAGGTCATCGGCATCCGGGTGTTCTCCCGCGAGGACGATGACGAACTGCCCGCCGGCGTCAACGAACTGGTCCGGGTCTACGTCGCGCAGAAGCGCAAGATCTCCGACGGCGACAAGCTGGCCGGCCGGCACGGCAACAAGGGCGTCATCGGCAAGATCCTGGCGCAGGAGGACATGCCGTTCCTTCCCGACGGCACCCCGGTCGACATCATCCTGAACACCCACGGTGTGCCGCGACGGATGAACATCGGCCAGATCCTCGAGACCCACCTGGGCTGGATCGCCAAGACCGGCTGGAAGGTGAACGGCCAGCAGGACTGGGCCAAGAACCTGCCCGCCAACATGCTCGAGGCCCCGGCCGACAGCATCGTCTCCACCCCGGTGTTCGACGGTGCCCGCGAAGAGGAGTTGCAGGGTCTGCTGAGCTCGACGCTGGCCGACCGGGACGGCAACGTCCTGGTCAACGCCGACGGCAAGGCGATGCTCTACGACGGCCGCAGTGGTGAACCGTTCCCGTACCCGGTGACGGTCGGCTACATGTACATCCTCAAGCTGCACCACCTGGTGGACGACAAGATCCACGCCCGCTCCACCGGGCCGTACTCGATGATCACCCAGCAGCCGCTGGGCGGTAAGGCGCAGTTCGGCGGTCAGCGGTTCGGCGAGATGGAGTGCTGGGCCATGCAGGCCTACGGCGCGGCGTACACGCTGCAGGAACTCTTGACCATCAAGTCCGACGACACCGTCGGCCGGGTCAAGGTCTACGAGGCGATCGTCAAGGGCGAGAACATCCCCGAGCCGGGCATCCCGGAGTCGTTCAAGGTGTTGCTCAAGGAGCTGCAGTCGCTGTGCCTCAACGTTGAGGTGCTCTCCAGTGACGGTGCGGCCATCGAAATGCGCGACGGCGACGACGAGGACCTGGAGCGCGCTGCCGCCAACCTCGGAATCAACCTGTCCCGCAACGAATCCGCGTCCGTCGAGGACCTGGCTTAGACCTCTCCGTTACTAGTTTCTATCCCGCAAGGGGAAAGGGAGTTACGTGTTAGACGTCAACTTCTTCGATGAACTCCGCATCGGCCTGGCCACCGCCGAGGACATCCGCACATGGTCCTACGGCGAGGTCAAGAAGCCGGAGACCATCAACTACCGCACCCTGAAGCCGGAGAAGGACGGGCTCTTCTGCGAGAAGATCTTCGGACCGACCCGCGACTGGGAGTGCTACTGCGGCAAGTACAAGCGGGTCCGCTTCAAGGGCATCATCTGCGAGCGCTGCGGCGTCGAGGTGACCCGCGCCAAGGTGCGCCGTGAGCGGATGGGCCATATCGAACTGGCCGCGCCGGTCACCCACATCTGGTACTTCAAGGGCGTCCCGTCCCGGCTGGGCTACCTGCTGGACCTGGCCCCGAAGGATCTCGAGAAGATCATCTACTTCGCGGCCTACGTGATCACCGCCGTCGACACCGAGATGCGGCACAACGAGCTGTCCACTCTCGAGGCCGAGATGGTCGTCGAGAAGAAGGCCGTCGCCGATCAGCGTGAGTTGGACCTGGCCGCCCGGATGCAGAAGCTCGAGGCCGACCTGGCCGAGCTCGAGGCCGAGGGTGCCAAGTCCGATGTGCGGCGCAAGGTCAAGGACGGCGGCGAGCGCGAGATGCGTCAGCTGCGCGACCGTGCCCAGCGTGAGCTGGACCGGCTCGACGAGATCTGGACCACCTTCACCAAGCTGGCCCCCAAGCAGCTGATCATCGACGAGGGTCTCTACCGCGAACTCATCGACCGCTACGGCGAGTACTTCACCGGGTCGATGGGCGCCGAGGCCATCCAGAAGCTGATCGAGACCTTCGACATCGACGCCGAGGCCGAGATCCTGCGCGAGACCATCCGCAGCGGCAAGGGCCAGAAGAAGTTGCGGGCGCTCAAGCGGCTCAAGGTGGTTGCGGCCTTCCAGACCAACCGCAACTCGCCGATGGGCATGGTCCTGGACGCGGTGCCGGTGATCCCGCCGGAGCTGCGGCCGATGGTCCAGCTCGACGGTGGCCGGTTCGCCACCTCCGACCTCAACGACCTGTACCGCCGCGTGATCAACCGCAACAACCGGTTGAAGCGACTGATCGACCTCGGTGCGCCCGAGATCATCGTCAACAACGAGAAGCGCATGCTGCAGGAGTCCGTCGACGCACTGTTCGACAACGGACGCCGCGGCCGGCCGGTCACCGGACCGGGCAACCGTCCGCTGAAATCGCTGTCCGATCTGCTCAAGGGCAAGCAGGGCCGGTTCCGTCAGAACCTGCTCGGCAAGCGCGTCGACTACTCGGGGCGTTCGGTCATCGTGGTCGGCCCGCAGCTCAAGCTGCACCAGTGCGGCCTGCCCAAGCTGATGGCCCTCGAGCTGTTCAAGCCGTTCGTGATGAAGCGCCTGGTGGACCTCAACCACGCGCAGAACATCAAGAGCGCCAAGCGGATGGTGGAGCGTCAGCGCGCGCAGGTGTGGGACGTCCTCGAAGAGGTCATCTCCGAGCACCCGGTGCTGCTCAACCGCGCACCCACCCTGCACCGGTTGGGCATCCAGGCTTTCGAGCCGATGCTGGTGGAGGGCAAGGCGATTCAGCTGCACCCGCTGGTGTGCGAGGCCTTCAACGCCGACTTCGACGGCGACCAGATGGCCGTGCACCTGCCGCTGAGCGCCGAGGCGCAGGCCGAGGCCCGCATCCTGATGCTGTCGTCCAACAACATCCTCTCCCCGGCGTCGGGCAAGCCGCTGGCCATGCCGCGTCTGGACATGGTCACCGGTCTGTACTTCCTGACCACCCACATCCCGGGTGATATCGGCGAGTACACCGCGGCGGCCAAGGACACCCCGGAGTCCGGTGTGTACAGCAGCCCGGCCGAGGCCATCATGGCGATGGACCGCGGTGCGCTGAGCGTGCGCTCGCAGATCAAGATCCGGCTCACCCAGCAGCGCCCGCCGCATGAGGTCGAGACCGAGCTGTTCGGGGAGAACGGCTGGCGTCCGGGCAATGCCTGGATCTGCGAGACCACCCTGGGCCGGGTGCTGTTCAACGAGCTTCTGCCGCTGGGGTATCCCTTCGTCAACAAGCAGATGCACAAGAAGGAACAGGCCAAGATCATCAACGATCTGGCCGAGCGGTACCCGATGATCGTCGTCGCGCAGACCGTCGACAAGCTCAAGGACACCGGGTTCTACTGGGCCACCCGGTCCGGTGTGACGGTCTCGATGGCCGACGTGCTGGTGCTTCCGGAGAAGCAGGAGATCCTCGATCGCTACGAGGAGGAAGCCCGCGGTATCGAGAAGAAGTACCAGCGCGGTGCCCTGAACCATCAGGAGCGCAACGACGCCCTGGTGGAACTGTGGAAGAAGGCCACCGAGGAGGTCGGTGACGCACTGCGTGCGCACTACCCCGAGGACAACCCGATCAAGATGATCGTGGAGTCGGGCGCGACGGGTAACTTCACCCAGACCCGCACCCTGGCCGGCATGAAGGGTCTGGTGACCAACCCGAAGGGTGAGTTCATCCCGCGTCCGATCAAGTCCTCGTTCCGCGAGGGTCTGACCGTGCTGGAGTACTTCATCAACACCCACGGCGCCCGAAAGGGTCTGGCGGACACCGCTCTTCGTACCGCTGACTCGGGCTACCTGACCCGTCGTCTGGTCGACGTCTCCCAGGACGTCATCGTCCGCGAGCACGACTGCGGCACCGAGCGGGGCATCGTCGTGGACCTGGCCGAGCGCGCCCCCGACGGCACCCTGATCCGGGACCCGTATGTCGAGACCTCGGCGTACGCCCGCACGCTGGCCGCCGACGCGGTCGACGCAAGCGGCAACGTCGTCGTCGAGCGCGGCCACGACCTGGGCGACCCGGCGATCGACGCCGCTCTGGAGGCCGGCATCACCCAGGTCAAGGTGCGCTCGGTGCTCACCTGCACCTCGGCTTCGGGTGTGTGCGCGATGTGCTACGGCCGCTCGATGGCCACCGGCAAGCTGGTCGACATCGGTGAGGCGGTCGGCATCGTCGCCGCGCAGTCCATCGGCGAGCCCGGCACCCAGCTGACCATGCGCACCTTCCACCAGGGCGGCGTCGGCGAGGACATCACCGGCGGTCTGCCCCGCGTCCAGGAGCTGTTCGAGGCCCGCATCCCGCGCGGGAAGGCCCCGATCGCCGAGGTCTCCGGCCGGGTGCGGCTGGAGGAGAGCGACAAGTTCTACAAGATCACCATCGTTCCCGATGACGGGGGCGAGGAGGTCGTGTACGAGAAGCTGTCCAAGCGTCAGCGGCTGCGCGTGTTCAAGCACGAGGACGGCACCGAGCGTCTGCTCGCCGACGGCGACCACGTCGAGGTCGGCCAGCAGCTCATGGAGGGGTCGGCCGACCCGCACGAGGTGCTCCGCGTCGAGGGCCCGCGCAAGGTGCAGATCCACCTCGTCAAGGAGGTCCAGGAGGTCTACCGGGCCCAGGGCGTGTCGATCCACGACAAGCACATCGAGGTCATCATCCGGCAGATGCTGCGTCGCGTCACGATCATCGACTCGGGCGCCACGGAGTTCCTGCCCGGCTCGCTGACCGAGAGGGCGGAGTTCGAGGCGGCCAACCGCCGGGTGGTCGCCGAGGGCGGCGAGCCCGCGGCCGGGCGTCCGGTGCTGATGGGCATCACCAAGGCCTCCCTGGCCACCGACTCGTGGTTGAGTGCGGCCTCCTTCCAGGAGACCACCCGGGTGCTGACCGATGCGGCGATCAACTGCCGCAGCGACAAGCTCCAGGGCCTGAAGGAGAACGTGATCATCGGCAAGCTGATCCCGGCCGGTACCGGTATCAACCGGTACCGCAACATCCAGGTTCAGCCCACCGAGGAGGCCCGCGCCGCGGCGTACACGATCCCGTCCTACGAGGATCAGTACTACAGCCCGGACTTCGGCCAGGCCACCGGTCCCGCGGTGCCCCTGGACGACTACGGGTACAGCGACTACCGCTAGTCACCTCTCTGCGCGAGCAGACGTAAACGACCCCGACACGCCGAGCGTGCGGGGTCGTTTACGTCTGCTCGGCGGGGGTGGTGGAGGTTATCCACAGGGCCGAATTGGCAACACGCGCTGCAACACCGAGCATCGGCCCGTGCATCTCGATGAACTGTTCCGCGCCAATGGCGGGTTGGTGACGAGGGGTCAACTGCTGTCGGTGATCTCCCGGAAGGCGTTGGCATCCCATCTGCAGGCCGGAGCGATGGTCCGGGTTTGGCAGGGCGTCTACGCGCCTTCCCCGCCCGACACCCTCGGGAGGCTGGCGGCCCTCGAACTGGCGACCGGAAAGCCCATCGTGGCATGCATGGGGACCGCGGCCGAGCTTCACGGGTTCGACATCGAGAACGATGGCCGTATTCATGTGCTGGATCCCGGTATCCGGATCCGGCCGACCCCGGAGTTGATGGTGCATCAGCGCAACGGGGCCCCACTACGTCGGACACAGGGCCGGCTGGTGACCTCCCCGGCGTGGACGGCGGTAGAGATCGCGCGGACGCTGAATCGCCGACGGGTCCTGGCGACCCTCGACGTGGCGCTGCGGTCAGGGAGATGCTCTCCGATGGAGTTGCAGCACGCCATCGGAGAGCAGAAGGGGCGCCGGGGCATCGTTACCGTCCGCGAGTTGCTCGCCCATGCCGACGCCCGATCGGAGTCCCCGATGGAAAGCGAAGCCCGGCTGGTCTTCATCGACGGCGGGCTCCCGACCCCGGTTTTGCAGCACGAGATCGTCGACCATTGCGGCCAACTCTGGCGGGTCGATTTCGCATGGCCGGAGGCGATGGTGGCCGCGGAGTACGACAGCATGCAGTGGCATGCGAGTCCCGAGGGCTGGAAACGGGACCGGATCAAGAGCGCACGGCTGGGGGAGTGCGGCTGGAGTCTGGTCCGGTTCGTCGTCGATGACGTGCGGCGGCATCCGGCGGACCTGGTCTTGACGTTGGCCAACCGGCTCGACGCCGGTCGCCTCGCCGGCTGAACAGACGTAAACGACTCGAGAATCCCGGCGTGTCGGGGACGTTTGTGTCTGCTCGCGGGGGAAGTTAGCGGGGGAACCTAGACTGGACGACGTGCAGATCGGTTCCCATGTCCGCTCCGACAACCCGCTGGCCGGAGCACTCGATGACGAGGCGGACGTGGTGCAGTTCTTCCTCGGCGACCCGCAGAGTTGGAAGAAGCCCCCACCCCGGGAGGACGCCGAACTGCTGCGCCAGTCGCCGATCCCGATCTATGTCCACGCCCCGTACCTGATCAACGTGGCTAGCGCCAACAACCGGATCCGCATACCGTCGCGCAAGATCCTGCAGGACACCTGCGATGCGGCCGCCGAGGTCAACGCGACGGCGGTGATCGTGCACGGGGGGCATGCCGATGACAAGGATGTCGAGGCCGGGTTCGAGCGCTGGGCCAAGGCGATGGCGGCGCTGAATACCGAGGTGCCGGTCTATCTGGAGAACACCGCGGGCGGAAACCACGCCATGGCAAGGCATTTCGACACCATTGGTCGGCTGTGGGACCGCATCGGCGATACCGGGATCGGCTTCTGTCTGGACACCTGTCACGCCTGGGCGGCCGGGGAGGGGCTTATCGACGCCGTCGAACGGATCAAGGCCATCACCGGTCGTATCGACCTGGTGCACTGCAACGACTCCCGCGACGCCGCCGGTTCCGGGGCGGATCGGCACGCCAACTTCGGCACCGGGCAGATCGACCCTCAGTTGCTGGTGGCCGTCGTGAAGGCGGCCGGCGCTCCGGTGATCTGCGAGACCGCCGACGAGGGCCGTCGCGACGACATCGCGTTCCTGCGGGACAACCTGTAGGAGCGTCGCCCGCCCCTGTGCAGGGTGGGTCAGTACTTTTGCCCACCTTTGCGCGACAAATCTCGACTTAGGGTGTCCTATGTCGCTCAAAGGTGGGCGCAACGCCCCTACCCTGAGGGATCGCCGGAGCCGAACCCGCGCGTTAGACCAGGTACACCTTGCGCAGGGTTTCGGTGACCGTCCAGACCGTGTCCGCACCCGCTGCCAACCGCACAACGTCGCCGGGTCCGAGTGTCAACGGCGCCGTGCCGTCGGCGAACTCGACGGTCGCCGACCCGGAGATCACCACGAACACCTCGTCCGCTTCGGTGTCGCGCATCACCCCCGGCGTCATCTCCCAGACACCGACCTCCAGGCCGCCGAACCGGCCCAGCGTGCCGACACCGGTGTGCGGGTGTCCGTCAACGACCTGATCGGGGCCGACGGGCTCGTGCTCGACGAACAGCGAGGCGGCGTGGACGAGAGTGTTCGGTCTCATGTCGGCAAGCCTGCCATTCATTACGCATCTTGTGCAGCTGTCGGCAAAATGTAACAGTAGTGGCATGCCGGACACCCACCTCGTCACCAACCAGGTCACCCCGCTGATCGACTACAACCCCGCCTCCTCGCCGGTGCTGATGGAGGCCCTGATCCGCGAGGGCGGGGGGTGGGGCGTCGACGAGGTCACCGAGCTCGGCGCCATCTCGGGCAGTGCCACCGCCCAGCGTTGGGGCGACCTGGCCGATCGCAATCGCCCGGTGTTACACACCCACGATCGCTACGGCCACCGCATCGACGAGATCGAGTACGACCCCGCCTATCACGAACTCATGCGCACGGCGATCGCGCACGGACTGCACGCCGCCCCCTGGGCCGACGATCGCCCCGGCGCCCATGTGGTGCGGGCGGCCAAGATGGGGGTGTGGACGCCGGAGCCCGGCCACGTCTGTCCGATCTCAATGACCTACGCCGTCGTCCCGGCACTGCGGCACAACCCCGACCTGGCCGCGATCTACGAGCCGTTGCTCACCAGCCGGGAGTACGACCCCGAACTGAGGGTGCCGGCCACCAAGGTGGGCATCACCGCCGGCATGTCGATGACCGAAAAGCAGGGCGGCTCCGATGTGCGGGCCGGCACCACTCAGGCCGTTCCCAACGTCGACGGCAGCCACACCCTCACCGGGCACAAGTGGTTCACCTCCGCGGCCAACAGTGATGTCTTCCTGGTCCTGGCGCAGGCCCCCGGCGGGCTCAGCTGCTTCTTCCTGCCCCGGGTGCTGCCCGACGGCAGCCGCAACCGGATGTTCATCCAGCGGCTGAAGAACAAGCTCGGCAACCACGCTAACGCCTCCAGCGAGATCGAGTACGACGGCGCGATCGCCTGGATGGTCGGCGAGGAGGGCCGCGGTGTGGCGACCATCATCGAGATGGTCAACCTGACCCGACTGGACTGCACCCTGGGCAGCGCCACCAGCATGCGCCAGGGCCTGACCCGAGCCATCCACCACACCCAGCACCGAAAGGCGTTCGGCGCCTACCTGATTGACCAGCCGTTGATGCGCAATGTCATCGCCGACCTGGCCGTCGAGGCGGAAGCCGCCACCATCGTCGCGATGCGGATGGCTGGCGCGACGGACGCGGCAACCCGCGGCGACGAACGTGAGACGCTGCTGCGCCGCATCGGCCTGGCCGCCTCGAAATACTGGGTGTGCAAGCGTGCCACCCCGCACGCCGGCGAGGCGATGGAATGCCTGGGCGGCAACGGCTATGCCGAGGACTCCGGCATGCCGCGGCTGTATCGGGAGGCGCCGCTGATGGGCATCTGGGAGGGCTCCGGGAACGTCAGCGCCCTGGATACGTTGCGCGCCATGGCAACCCGGCCGGAGTGCGTGGAGGTGCTGTTCGACGAACTGGCCACCACCGCCGGCCAGGACGCCCGCCTGGACGCCCACGCCGACGCACTGCGCGCGTCCCTGGCGGATCTGGCCGGCATCGAATACCGCGCCCGTAAGGTCGCCGAGGACATCAGCCTGGCCCTGCAGGGCTCGCTGCTGGTGCGCTACGGCCACCCGGCGGTGACCGAGGCGTTCCTGGCCACCCGGATGGCCGGCAACTGGGGTGGGGCGTTCGGCACCCTGCCGATCCGGCCTGGACCTCGCCCCCATCATCGAGCGCGCCCTGGTGAAGGGATGAGCATCGCTTTCCTCCCCCGCGAGCAGACGCAAACTCGCACAAATCGGCCCGCAATCGTGCGACTTTATGTCTGCTCGCCGGGAGGCGGGGGCTCGCGGAGAGGGAGGGGTGCGGCGTGGACCTGACCACGATGACCTATGAGGTCACCGGCCGGGTCGCGAGGATCACCTTCAACCGCCCCGACAAGGGCAACGCGATCATCGCCGCCACCCCGGTGGAACTGGCGGCCTGCGTTGAACGGGCCGACCTGGATCCGAACGTCCACGTCATCCTGGTCTCCGGGCGCGGGGAAGGTTTCTGTGCCGGATTCGACCTGGGCGCCTACGCCGACGGATCGGGTTCGGCCGGTGGGGAAGACCGGGCCGGAACCGTGCTCGATGCCGGAGCCCAAGCGGTCAACCACCTTCCCGGTCAGCCGTGGGACCCGATGCTCGACTATCAGATGATGAGCCGGTTCGTCCGCGGCTTCGCCAGCCTGATGCACGCCGATAAGCCGACCGTGGTCAAGATCCACGGCTACTGCGTGGCCGGTGGCACCGATATCGCCCTGCACGCCGACCAGGTGATCGCCGCCGCCGACGCCAAGATCGGCTACCCGCCGACCCGGGTGTGGGGGGTCCCGGCCGCCGGGCTGTGGGCGCACCGGCTCGGGGATCAGCGCGCCAAACGCCTTCTGCTGACCGGGGATTGCATCACCGGGGCGCAGGCCGCCGAGTGGGGCCTGGCCGTCGAGGCGCCGGACGCCTGCGGATCTCGACGAGCGCACCGAGCGGCTGGTCGAGCGGATCGCTGCGATGCCGGTCAACCAGCTCATCATGGTCAAGCTAGCGATGAATGCCGCTCTCTACCAGCAGGGTGTGGCCACCAGCAGAATGATCAGCACGGTGTTCGACGGTATCGCCCGGCACACCCCGGAAGGGCACGCCTTCGTCGCCGACGCCCGCGAGCACGGGTTCCGGGAGGCCGTCCGGCATCGCGACGAACCGTTCGGCGACCACGGCCGCACCACCTCCGGGGTGTAGTCATGCGGATGTCCGCGCGCTCCGTGGTGCTCTCGGTGCTGCTCGGCGCACACCCGGCCTGGGCCACCGCGGCTGAATTGCTCCGGCTTACAGATGATTTCGGCATCAAGGAGACCACGTTGCGGGTCGCGCTGACCCGGATGGTCGGCGCAGGGGACTTGGTGCGCTCTGAGGACGGCTACCGGCTGTCGGCCCGGCTGCTGGCGCGTCAGCGTCGCCAGGACGCCGCGCTGGCACCGGTGACCCGGGATTGGGACGGCACCTGGCTCACCGTTGTGGTCACCACGGTCGGGGTCGACGCGCGGGACCGCTCAACATTGCGAACTGCAATGCAGGAGAGCAGGTTCGGCGAACTCCGCGAGGGCGTGTGGATGCGCCCGGACAACCTGAACAACGGTGTCCCGGCGCAGACCGAGGGCAGGGTGCGGGTGCTGCGGTCCCGTGACGGCCACCCGGGGGAGTTGGCTGGCCGACTGTGGGATCTGCCCGGCTGGGCGGGGACCGCACGAAGGCTGCTGGACGAGATGGATTCCGCCGCTGACATTCCCGGCCGCTTCGCCGTCGCCGCGGGAATGGTTCGCCACCTGCTTGTCGACCCGGTACTGCCGGCTGAACTGTTGCCCGGGGACTGGCCCGCTGATCGGCTGCGGGCCGCCTACTCGGAATTTGCCGCGCTATTGGTGGCGCGACGGGACACGAATCTTTTGGAGGTCCGATGAGCGTGAACGTCGTCCGGAATGGACCGGTGACGACGGTGGTGCTGGACCGTCCGCACGCCCGCAACGCCGTCGACGGCCCCACCGCACTGGCGCTGTTCGCGGCGTTCGAGCAGTTCGACCGCGACGAGTCCGCGGCGGTGGCCGTGCTGTGGGGTGCCAACGGAACCTTCTGCGCAGGAGCCGATCTCAAGGCCATCGGTACCCCGGACTCCAACCCCACCCACCGCAGCGGCCCGGGACCAATGGGCCCGTCCCGGATGGTGCTCTCCAAGCCTGTGATCGCCGCGGTCAGCGGTTACGCCGTCGCCGGGGGACTGGAACTCGCACTGTGGTGCGACCTGCGGGTGGTCGAGGAGGATGCGGTGTTCGGGGTGTTCTGCCGGCGCTGGGGTGTGCCGTTGATCGACGGCGGCACGGTTCGTCTGCCCCGCCTCATCGGACAGAGCCGCGCGATGGACCTGATCCTGACCGGCCGCTCCGTCGACGCGCCGGAGGCGCTGGCGATCGGCCTGGCGAACCGGGTGGTGCCCACCGGACAGTCGCGGCAGGCGGCCGAGGAACTGGCCGCCGAACTGGCCCGCTCCCCGCAGGGCTGTATGCGTGCCGACCGGCTGTCGATGCTGCGTCAGTGGGGGTATTCCGAGGCCGAGGCGATGGACTTTGAATTCGGCAGCCTCTCCCGGGTGGCCGCGGAGACCCTCGCCGGGGCCAAGCGCTTCGCCGACGGGGCCGGACGACATGGCGAGCCAGCCTGAGCCAACCCCCTCCGCGAACAGACGCAAAGTGCCCGAAATGCCCGGCGTGTCGGGACCTTTTCCGTCTGCTCGCGGGGGGAGGGCGGAGGGGGGAGGGGTGAGGAGGGGTGAGGAGTGGTCAGCCGCGACTGATCCGGTTCCCGGCGCCCTCGTCGTTCACGGTCGGATCACCCTATTGGTAGCTGACGATGTTGTTCAGCCCGGGAACCGACAGCGACCCGTCGATCCGCTCGGCCAGGACCGTGTTGTCCGCCCCGCCGATGGTGATCGACGCGCAACTGCCCCGCACCGTCAGGGTGTTGTTCGAGCCGGCCACGTTCAGCGACTTGCCCGCACCGCAGTCGATATCGGCACTGGTCCCGAACGAGCCGTAGTTGATGGTGCTGCCCGCAACCGGCGCATCCGGCCCGCCCCCATCCGGGCTGCAGCCGGCCAGCGGGAGCGACACGGCGATCGCGGCCAGCAGCAGGGCGGGGGAGCACGCGGACATCGACATCTTTCTACCTCAGGCTCCGCGGGCCCGCGGTGGCACTAGAGTTTTGTCGCGGACCGCTCGGAGGGCGATAGCAATGACATCTCGTGCCAAGTCGCCCAAGCTCAGCCGGGACGTGGTCGTCAATGCGGCGTTGACGTTCCTGGACCGCGAGGGCTGGGACGCCCTGAGCATCAACGCGCTCGCCTCCCACCTCGGCACCAAGGGCCCGTCCCTCTACAACCACGTCGACAGCCTCGACGACCTCCGGCGCACCGTCCGGATGCGGGTGATCGACGACATTCTGCAGATGCTCAGCACGGTCGCCGCCGGCCGCACCCGTGATGACGCCGTGATGGCGATGGCCAGCGCCTACCGCAGCTACGCCCACCACCACCCGGGGCGCTACTCGGCCTTCACCCGGATGCCGCTGGGCGGTGACGACCCGGAGTTCACCGCGGCCTCGCACGCGGCGGCGCTCCCGGTGATCGACGTGCTGGCCTCCTACGGGCTGAGCGGGCAGGACGCCTTCTACGCGGCGCTGGAGTTCTGGGCCGCCCTGCACGGTTTCGTGCTGCTGGAGATGACCGGCGTGATGGAGTCCGGGGTGATGGGCTCCGGCGACAACGGTATCGGCAAGATCGACACCGATGCGGTGTTCTCCGACATGGTTCTGCGACTGGCCACCGGGATGGGTCACCGCAACGGGGACGGCCGGTAATGCCTGACCTGCGGTAAGCCCGCTGGCGAGCGGTTTTGGAGGGCGGTCCCCTCCCTGGTATCGTGGAGCATCGTGCCTGGCCGACAGGTGCGTTCCACGCGCTAGTCGGGCCACTTCGCATGTCTTGGAGCATCGGGAAATGCAACGGGATTTCCGTGGTGCGAACCGCGTGCGACACGCCCGGTTGCGGGGTACGCAACAGGGCTAAAACTGCAGTACAGCGACTTGAACTACAGAGACTTGAGATGAGAGAAAGCCGGTAGATGCCAACCATTCAGCAGCTGGTCCGCAAGGGTCGCCGCGACAAGATCGCCAAGGTCAAGACGGCGGCCCTCAAGGGCAGCCCGCAGCGCCGTGGCGTGTGCACTCGCGTCTACACCACCACCCCGAAGAAGCCGAACTCGGCGCTTCGCAAGGTCGCGCGCGTCAAGCTGACCAGCCAGGTGGAGGTCACGGCCTACATCCCCGGTGAGGGCCACAACCTTCAGGAGCACTCGATGGTCCTGGTCCGCGGCGGCCGTGTGAAGGACCTGCCCGGTGTGCGCTACAAGATCATCCGCGGCTCGCTGGACACCCAGGGTGTGAAGAACCGCAAGCAGGCCCGCAGCCGTTACGGCGCGAAGAAGGAGAAGAGCTAATGCCCCGCAAGGGACCCGCGCCCAAGCGTCCCCTGGTCAACGACCCGGTCTACGGCTCGCAGCTGGTGACCCAGCTGGTCAACAAGATCCTGCTGGACGGCAAGAAGTCGCTTGCCGAGCGCATCGTCTACGGCGCGCTCGAGCAGGCCCGCGACAAGACCGGCACCGACCCGGTCGTCACCCTCAAACGCGCGCTGGACAACGTCAAGCCCGCCCTCGAGGTCCGCAGCCGCCGCGTCGGCGGTGCCACCTACCAGGTGCCCGTCGAGGTTCGCCCGGAGCGCTCCACCACCCTCGCCCTGCGCTGGCTGGTCAGCTTCTCCAAGGCCCGCCGCGAGAAGACCATGGTCGAGCGGCTGGCCAACGAGATCCTCGACGCCAGCAACGGACTGGGTGCCGCCGTCAAGCGACGTGAGGACACCCACAAGATGGCCGAGGCGAACCGGGCCTTCGCGCACTACCGCTGGTGAGCACCGAAGCCTGCTTCGGTGCGCGAGCGCAGCGAGCCAGCCTAAAACGAATCAGCCTTTAGTCAATTCTTCCCGAAGGGAATGCTGTGGCACAGGACGTGCTGACCGACCTGAACAAGGTCCGCAACATCGGCATCATGGCGCATATCGACGCCGGCAAGACCACGACGACCGAGCGCATCCTCTACTACACCGGTATCAGCTACAAGATCGGTGAGGTGCACGACGGCGCCGCCACGATGGACTGGATGGAGCAGGAGCAGGAGCGCGGCATCACCATCACCTCCGCGGCGACCACCTGCTTCTGGAACGACAACCAGATCAACATCATCGACACCCCCGGCCACGTGGACTTCACCGTCGAGGTGGAGCGCAGCCTGCGTGTGCTCGACGGTGCCGTGGCGGTCTTCGACGGCAAGGAAGGCGTTGAGCCGCAGTCCGAGCAGGTCTGGCGTCAGGCCGACAAGTACGACGTGCCGCGCATCTGCTTCGTCAACAAGATGGACAAGATCGGCGCCGACTTCTACTTCTCGGTGCGGACCATGGAGGAGCGCCTCGGCGCCAACGTCATTCCGATCCAGCTGCCGATCGGCTCCGAGGGCGACTTCGAGGGCGTCGTCGACCTGGTCGAGATGAAGGCCAAGGTCTGGAGCGGGGAGACCAAGCTCGGCGAGAAGTACGACGTCGTCGACATCCCCGCCGACCTGGAGGAGAACGTCGCCGAGTACCGCACCAAGATGCTCGAGGCCGTCGCCGAGACCGACGAAGCGCTGCTGGAGAAGTACTTCGGCGGCGAGGACCTCACCGTCGACGAGATCAAGGGTGCGCATCCGCAAGCTGACCATCACCTCGCGAGGCCTACCCGGTGCTGTGCGGCAGCGCCTTCAAGAACAAGGGCGTGCAGCCCATGCTCGACGCGGTCATCGACTACCTGCCCTCGCCGCTGGACGTGCCGGCTGCCGTCGGCCACGCCCCCGGCAAGGAGGACGTCGAGGTCATCCGCAAGCCGTCGGTCGACGAGCCCTTCTCGGCGCTGGCCTTCAAGGTCGCCACCCACCCGTTCTTCGGCAAGCTCACCTACGTCCGGGTGTACTCCGGCAAGGTCGACTCCGGCGCCCAGGTGATCAACTCCACCAAGGGCAAGAAGGAGCGCCTGGGCAAGCTGTTCCAGATGCACTCCAACAAGGAGAACCCGGTCGAGACGGCCTCAGCGGGCCACATCTACGCGGTGATCGGCCTGAAGGACACCACCACCGGCGACACCCTGTGCGACCCGAGCAACCAGGTCGTGCTGGAGTCGATGACGTTCCCGGATCCGGTGATCCAGGTCGCCATCGAACCCAAGACCAAGAGCGACCAGGAGAAGCTGAGCCTGGCCATCCAGAAACTCGCCGAGGAAGACCCGACCTTCAAGGTCAACCAGGACCACGAGACCGGCCAGACCATCATCGGCGGCATGGGCGAGTTGCACCTGGACATCCTGGTCGACCGGATGCGCCGCGAGTTCAAGGTCGAGGCCAACGTCGGCAAGCCGCAGGTGGCCTACAAGGAGACCATCAAGCGGGCGGTCGACAAGGTCGAGTTCACCCACAAGAAGCAGACCGGTGGCTCCGGCCAGTTCGCGAAGGTCCTCATCGCCCTCGAACCGTTCACCGGCGAGGACGGCGCGACCTACGAGTTCGAGAACAAGGTCACCGGCGGCCGCATCCCGCGCGAGTACATCCCGTCGGTGGACGCCGGCGCCCAGGACGCCATGCAGTACGGCGTGCTGGCCGGCTACCCGCTGGTCAACGTCAAGGTCATCCTGCTCGACGGCGCCTACCACGACGTCGACTCCTCCGAGATGGCCTTCAAGATCGCCGGTTCGCAGGCTCTGAAAAAGGCTGCGGCACAGGCGCAGCCGGTCATCCTCGAGCCGATTATGGCTGTCGAGGTCACCACACCCGAGGACTACATGGGTGATGTGATCGGCGACCTGAACTCCCGCCGTGGTCAAATCCAGGCCATGGAGGAGCGCAGCGGTGCGCGCGTCGTCAAGGCGCAGGTGCCGCTGTCGGAGATGTTCGGCTACGTCGGCGACCTCCGGTCGAAGACCCAGGGCCGGGCCAACTACTCCATGGTGTTCGACTCGTACGCCGAAGTTCCGGCGAACGTGTCGAAGGAGATCATCGCTAAAGCCACGGGCGCCTAGTTCGTCTCTAGGGTTCCAAAGCTTCAGCGGGGCAACACAACTGAACACAACAACACTGCTTTAACCAAAGCACCAACAAGTCCAGGAGGACACAGAAGTGGCGAAGGCGAAGTTCGAGCGGACGAAGCCGCACGTCAACATCGGGACCATCGGTCACGTTGACCACGGCAAGACCACGTTGACCGCAGCAATCACCAAGGTTCTGCACGACAAGTACCCGACGTTGAACGAGTCGCGCGCATTCGACCAGATCGACAATGCGCCCGAGGAGCGTCAGCGCGGTATCACCATCAACATCTCCCACGTGGAGTACCAGACCGAGAAGCGTCACTATGCACACGTCGACGCCCCCGGCCACGCTGACTACATCAAGAACATGATCACCGGTGCCGCCCAGATGGACGGCGCGATCCTGGTGGTCGCCGCCACCGACGGCCCGATGCCGCAGACCCGTGAGCACGTGCTGCTGGCCCGTCAGGTCGGTGTGCCCTACATCCTGGTGGCCCTGAACAAGTCCGACATGGTCGACGACGAGGAGCTGCTCGAGCTCGTCGAGATGGAGGTCCGCGAACTGCTGGCCGCCCAGGAGTTCGACGAGGACGCCCCGGTGATCCGGGTGTCGGCGCTCAAGGCCCTCGAGGGTGACCCGAAGTGGGTCAAGAGCGTCGAGGAGCTCATGGACGCCGTCGACGAGTCCATCCCGGACCCGGTCCGCGACACCGACAAGCCGTTCCTGATGCCCGTCGAGGACGTCTTCACGATCACCGGTCGCGGCACCGTGGTGACCGGCCGTGTCGAGCGTGGCGTGATCAACGTCAACGAAGAGGTCGAGATCGTCGGCATCCGTCCGACCGTCACCAAGACCACCGTCACCGGCGTCGAGATGTTCCGCAAGCTGCTCGACCAGGGTCAGGCCGGCGACAACGTCGGTCTGCTGGTCCGCGGTATCAAGCGCGAGGACGTCGAGCGCGGCCAGGTCGTCGTCAAGCCCGGCACCACCACCCCGCACACCGAGTTCGAGGGCAGCGTCTACATCCTGTCCAAGGACGAGGGCGGCCGGCACACGCCGTTCTTCAACAACTACCGTCCGCAGTTCTACTTCCGCACCACCGACGTGACCGGCGTGGTCACGCTTCCGGAGGGTACGGAAATGGTCATGCCCGGCGACAACACCGATATCTCGGTGAAGCTGATCCAGCCCGTCGCCATGGACGAGGGCCTGCGCTTCGCGATCCGCGAAGGCGGCCGTACCGTCGGCGCCGGCCGGGTTACCAAGATCGTCAAGTAACCCGCCTGACCTGCACGAAAGCGGCGCCCGTCGATAAGACGGGCGCCGCTTTCCTTTTGCCTGGCCCACTCGCCAGCGCGTAGAATGAGAATGTTGCGTGCCGTCCGGCCCGCAAAACGTTTGAAAGGCTCACATGGACCCCGACGTCACGGATGTGACCGAACCCGTCCAGGATGAGCCTGCCGCCGCCCCGGTTCCCTGGTACCGGCGGCCCGCCGCCATCGTCGGCGGCATCGCCGCGGCGGTGCTGCTGGCCCTGATCGGCGGCCTGATCTGGGCGTTCTCCGGTGACAAGCCCGAGCCCAGCACCGCACTCAAACCCATCGCCCCGGCCCCACCGACCTCGGAGCCGGTGGAGCCGCCGTCATCGGATCAGGCTGGCGGCCTGGACCTGATGGGCGATCTCGGCGGCGACCTCAGCGGATCCTCGTTGCTCGACGGCACCGGCGACATGTCCTCATCCAGCGCCGACACCAGCCTGTTCGCCGTCCCGGGCGGGTCGGCGCCCGCGGGCGGGCTGCCCGCCTTCCAGCTCCCGCCGCCGCCGGACTTCCCGCCGCCGCCGGCCTTCCAGGTGCCGCCCGCACAGGACTGGGGCGCGCTACTGCAGCCCTGGATCGACGCCCAGCGTGAGTCGGCCGCCGCGAACCTCGGAGGAGCGATCGCCGGTCCGGTCGTCGGGGCCGCGTGGGGCACGGCCAACACCGCTGCGCTCGTCATCAGTGACCTGATCCTGTTCGCCGCGGCGAACCCCAATGGCGGGGCGGTGCTCAACCAACTGCAAGCCGTGCTCCCCGCCGTCACCGTCCCGGCCGCCGCCTCCAGCCTGGGCGCGCCGGACTTCTCCGGACTGACCGCGGCGTTCGCCGCGGCGGCCGCGAATCCGCCGATCGGGGTGCCGGCCCTCCCGCCACCGCCGCCCGGACTGCCCACGCCCGAACAGGTGTTGGGTGGGCTGGCCGCGCTGCCGGCGGTGGGCCTGCCGCAGCTTCCGCCCCCGCCGGTCGGACTGCCGACTCCGGAGCAGGTGGCTGCCGGACTGTTCGCGCTGCCGGCGATCGGGCTTCCGGCGCTTCCGCCCCCGCCGCCGATAGGCCTGCCGCAGCTTCCGCCCCTGCCGCCGATAGGCCTGCCGCAGCTACCGCCGCCGCCGCCGATCGGCTTGCCGTCATTCGGCTTTCCGTCATTCGGGCTGCCCAGCATCACCAGGCTGCTCGGCCTGCCGTTCTGAGTCTCGGATCCGCCGGGGTGCTCGAGCGCTACCTGAAAGCCCAGGCCGTCGTGCTGCTGTGCGGTGGCCTCGTCGGGCCGATCTTCCTGATCGTCTACTTCGTCCTGGGGCCGATGGCCCGGCCGGAGCTGAACTGGATGTACTGGGTGGGCCTGCTGGTCACCGCCGCCGACGTCCTGGTCGCGCTGAGCCTGGCCAATGGCGACAGCAGATCCTCGCCAAACGGTAAGGACGACGTGAGCTAACCTGACCGGGGAGTTGGCGAAAGGACCGGTCGATGGCCGAAGGTGCACTGTCCGGACGTGTGGCGTTCGTGACGGGGGCCGCCCGCGGCCAGGGCCGCGCCTACGCGGTGCGACTGGCCCGAGACGGCGCCGACGTCATCATCAGCGATATCTGCGCGCCGGTCTCCGAAACCATCCCGTACGTGGGCGCCACCGAGGAGGACCTCGCCGAGACGGTGCGACTGGTCGAGGCCGAGGGCCGTAAGGCGTTGGCCCGCACCGTCGACATCCGTGACGACGCCGCGGTGCGCGGATTGGTCGCCGATGGCGTCGAGCAGTTCGGCCGGATGGACATCCTGGTCGCCAACGCCGGCGTGCTGAGCTGGGGCCGGCTGTGGGAGCTGTCCGACGAGCAGTGGAACTCCGTCATCGACGTCAACCTCACCGGCACCTGGCGCACCCTGCGGGCGGTCATCCCGCCGATGATCGAGGCCGGCAACGGCGGGTCGATCATCATCGTCAGTTCCGCGGGCGGGATCAAGGCCACCCCGGGCAACGGCCACTACGCGGCGTCCAAGCACGGGCTGACCGCGCTGACCAACACCCTGGCGCTGGAACTCGGCGAGTACGGCATCCGGGTGAACTCCATCCACCCGTACTCGATCGCCACCCCGATGATCCTGAACGATTCGATGCTCGCCGTGCTGGGTGCGCATCCGAGTTTCCTGCACAGCTACCCGCCGATGCCGTACCAGCCGCCGGCCAAGGGCACGGCGGGTAAGCGCAGTGACTTCATGACCGCAGAGGAGGCCGCCGAGGTGGTGGCCTGGCTGGCCGGGGACAGCTCCGGGGTGATCTCCGGATCGCAGATCCTCGTCGACCGTGGGGTTTTGAAGTACTGAGCGTTTTGAAGTACTGAGCGTTTTGAAGTACTGAGCGTTTTGAAGTACTGAGTCCGCCGACGTCCTAACCGCCGCCGCACATTTCGATGGCTTTGTCGGTGTAGACCCGGTAGCCGATATCCGGCTCGTAGCCGTGGATCTCCTTGGTGTCCAGGTCCTGGACGAACGTCACGATCTGCCGGCTGAACAACTGTCCCGGCACCAGCACCGGGAAGCCCGGCGGATACGGCGTGACGAACGTCGCCGAGACCACCTGCTTGCCGGCCTCGAGTTTCTCCTCGATCTCCGCACTGGAAAGGTACTCGCAGTTGGCGTCGTCATAGGACAGGTAGAACGCCCGCCGGACGTCACCCTCGGGGGTCTCGATGGATCCGGAGTGGTCGCGGAAAACGGGATGAAACCCGCTGAAGTCCGGCAGCGGCGCGGTATCGGTGGTCAGTCGGCGCACCTTGTTCTCGAACCGGGCGCGTTCGGAGAGGCTGACCTCGGACAGCCGCTCATCGAGATCGCTGGCGATGCTGACCAGGACCTCCACCAGGAAGGCCACCGAACTGCGGGTGGTGCCGATGTTGGTCATGAACAGCACGGTGTTGCGGGAGGTCTTGTTGATCTGCACACCGTGCCGGTCCATCAGTTGATCGCGTTTGAACTCGTCCCCGTTGTAGCCGGTCCGGCCGATCGACAGGGTGATCCGGGACGGGTCAAGGACGAACTCGTCGGATTCCCAGGCCCGCATCATCGCGCGCAGCCCGGTGCGCAGCGGCTGGGCGATATGGCTGGCCCGGAAATCCTCCGGAATCATGTCCGAGGTCCGAAGGCAGGCCATGTACTTGCCCAGCAGCGGATGGTTGTCGATCGCGTCGCGCAGTTGCATGGCGTTCTCGATCTGACGGGTCACCAGCTCCATACCCTCCAGCGCCACCTGGCGGCGACCTAGGTCCAGCGAGGCCAGAATCTGGTAGTTGGGCGAGGTCGAGGTGTGCGCCATGTAGGCCTCGTGGAACGCCTCGGCGACTTTCTGTTCGAAGTCCTGGTCGAAGATGTGGATCATCGAACCCTGTCGCAGCGAGGTGAGCGTCTTGTGCGTGGACTGCGCGGCGTACACGCGTACCCGGGCCTTGGCCGGGTCGGGGCGCAGTCGGCGCTCGAGCAATTCGGCGTCGGTCGGCGGATTCTCGACGTCGCGAGCCAGTTGTTCTTCGTAGGCCGCGATGTAGTCGGGGTCGGCCAACGTGTCCCGGAGCTTGCGCGCGGAATGCATTGCGGTGCGGGAGCGCAGGACGGGATGGAAACGGGCGAAGGCGAACCAGGCCTCGTCCCAGAGGAACACCAGATCCGGTTTGATCGCCAGGCACTCCTCCATGACGCGTTCGACGTCGTAGACGATCCCGTCGAAGGTGCAGTTGGTCAGCGCGATCATCTTGACCCGGTCCAACTTCCCGGCGCGGCGCAGATCCAGCAGCTTGGATTTGATCTCGCGGATCGGCACCGCCCCGTACATGGTGTAGAAGTTGAGCGGGTAGGCCTCCAGATACACCACGTTGGCTCCGCCCATCATCATCCCGTAGTGGTGGGACTGATGGCAGTTGCGGTCGAGCAGGACGATATCGCCCGGTGCCACCAGGGACTGGGTGATGATCTTGTTGGCCGTCGAGGTGCCGTTGGTGACGAAGTAGGTCTGCCGGGACCCGAACGTCTTGGCGGCGAGTTTCTGGGCCTCGCGCAGCGGACCGGTGGGCTCCAGCAGCGAGTCCAGTCCGCCACAGGTGGCGGAGGTCTCCGCCATGAAGATGTCCAGGCCGTAGAAGTCGACCATGTCCTTGATCCAGTGTGAGTTGACGATCGACTTACCTTGCGAGATCGGCAGCGCGTGGAACACTCCGGTCGGGCGGTGGCTGTATTCCTTGAGCGCGCTGAAGAACGGGGTGCGGTAGCGGTCGGCGATCCCCTGTATCAGGCTCAGATGCAGTTCCAGCAGGCCGTCGCGGATATGGAACACCCGCCGGAAGTTTGTACCCAGCCGACCGGCGACGTTCTCCACGTCGACCTCGGTCATCAGATAGCGGTCCAGCCCGGGCCGGACTTCGCGCAGGGCGGTGGCCAGAATCGCGGCGCGCTCGCCGGCGGATTTGTCGTCCCCGAGTTCCTCGGCGATGTCCTCGTCGACGAAGTCCGCCAGCGCGGTCAGATCGCGCCCACTCTGTGCGCCGAAGCTACGCCCGATCACCACGGCCTGCAGGTTGACATTGAGACGGGCGGCCATCAAGGCCTCCTGGGCATTGGACACGATCACCACCTCGTAGACGAACTCGTCATCGGGGCGGCGCCACTTGTGCACCTCCTTGCGGAGGTGGCGTTGCTGGGCGTCGGTCAGCGACTCGACGGCCAGCACCTCGAAGTACTTCGGTTCGCGACTGCCGGCGTTCCGGGCATCCGTGCGGTTGGCCTCGGCGGGCAGCAGTTCGTCGTCATCGAGGGACACCACGTCGGCGTTGCCGAAGCGGTAGGTCTCATGGGCAAGCGCATGGGTGATGTGATTGACGGACAGGGTGAATTTGGAGTAGTCGCCGGTGCTGAAAATTCTCTCCAGCTTGGCGAACTGACTCTCGCCCGGATAGGCCCAATACGGTTCGATCGGCGCGAGTTGGGCGAGCGCCTCGGCGCAGGCCGCCACGGTGGTGTCGGTGGGCTTACCGATGGCGGCCAGTCTGGCCAGCCGAGCGGCGGAGTCCTCGAGGCGGGACCACGCGTCGGCACGCATCTGGCCGACGCTGTTATAAACGGGCGAGGACATCAACAAGCTCCTTAGAAACGGCTCAGCCTGGCAAGACCAATACCGGAACCGGGCTGTACCGAACGATTTTCGTCGCTCGCGAGCCGAGGAAGACTCGGGCGACGCCCCCGCGCGGCGAGGTGCCCAGCACGAGAAGCTCCCCGTCCAGCCAGTCAGCGTCGTCGAGGGCCTGGTCCCAGCCGTTGCCGCTGACCACCTCGAGTTCGGTGTCTTCGTTCACCACAGTGTCGGTACGCAACGCCTCCATCATGGCACGCGCCTGTTCCTCCCAGGCGGCCAGGATCGAGTCCTCGGCATGCAGACCCACCTCCGGCGGGTACATGGTCCGGCCGCGCACGGCGAACGTGATGACCCGCAGCTGTACCCCCAGGCGGCCCGCCAACGCGGCGACCCTGCGCACCAGCTCCACGCCATCGGGGGTGCCCGGAAAGCCGCAGGACATACGCGTCAGTGCTCCACCGCGCGGTTCCCGGTAGCCGCGCGGGGCGACCGCCACCGGGACCGGGGAGGAGTGCAGCAACCGGTCGGCGGTGGAGCCGATCACCACCTGCCCGAACCCGCCGTTGGCCGATGACCCGAGCACCAGCAGTTCGGCGCCGAGCTCGTCGACCACCTCGACCAGTCCGCCGGACACCGACCGGTGGGCGCGGCTGACGTAGCTCACCTGCACACCCTCGGGCAGCGGGTCGAGGTGACACTTGGCCTCCTTGGCCGAGTCGGCCGCCAGTTGGTCGGCCCACGCGGCGTACTCGGCGTCGACTCGGGCCGGTGATGGCGTGGTCCAGGGCCTCGGCACGACGGTCGCTATGGTCAACGAGGTCTGCATCGTCCTGGCCGCGGCCACGGCGAGGTGCAGGGGAGCGTTGCCGCTCTTTCCGGCCAGATAGCCGACGACTACGGTCATGACGGATCCTTTGTGAGGGTTTGGTTGGCGAGGAATTGTTTGTTCAGGGCCGAATTGTGCCGCCCCCAGGTGAAGTAGAAGGTCAGCACCACCGAGACCCAGGCGCCGAACGCCAACCAGGTGTACCAGTGCAGGCTGGCCAGGATGTAACCGCACGCCAGTATCGAGAGAACCGGGGTGACCGGGTAGCCGGGAACCCGGAACCCGCGGGGCAGGTCGGGTTCTCGGACCCGCAGGATGATGACCGCGACCGAGACGGTGATGAACGCCACCAGCGTGCCGATCGAGACCATATCGGCCAGCTTGTCCAACGGCACCAGCCCGGCCAGCAGGCCGACCGCCGTCCCGACGATCACGGTGTTGTTGACCGGCGTCATGGTTCGGGCGTTGACCTTGGCGAACATCGACGGCAGCAGGCCGTCGCGGCCGATCGCGAACAGGATCCGGGTGGACCCGTACAACGTCACCAGGGTCACCGAGAAAATCGAGATGACCGCGCCCGCCGCCAGCACCGTCCCCCAGTACTGGGCGCCGGTGACATTGTCGAGGATGGTGGCCAGCCCGGCGGACTGACCCTCGAAGTCGGTCCACGTCTGGGCGCCCAACGCGGCCATCGTGACCAGGATGTAGACCGAGGTGACGGTCAGCAGCGCCGCGATCAGCGCGCGCGGCATGGTCCGCTGCGGATCCTTGACTTCGTCGCCGGCCGTGGACACCGCGTCCAGGCCGATATAGGAGAAGAAGATGGTGCCCGCGGCCGCGCCGATGCCGGCGGCGCCGAACGGGGCGAAGTTCGCGAACCGGTCGGCCTCGAAGGCGGTGAACGCGATGACGGCGAACATCACCAGCACACCCAACTTGATGACCACCATGACGGCGTTCACCGCGGCCGACTCGCTGGCCCCGCGGATCAGCAGCAGCGCGCACAGCAATACCAGGACGAGCGCGGGCAGATTGACGATCCCGGGTGCGCCGTCCCACGGGGCAGCCGAAAGTGCCTGTGGCAGAGAGTGTCCGAGGAAATTGCTGAACAGCTTGTTGACGTACTGACTCCACCCGACGGCGACCGCGGCGGTCGCCACGACGTACTCCAGCAGCAGGCAGGCGGCCACCACCATCGCCATCACCTCGCCGAGGGTGGTGTACGCGTAGGAGTAGGTGGACCCCGACACCGGCACCGCCGAGGCCAGTTCGGCGTAACAGATCGTCGCCAGACCGGCGGCGATCCCGGCGATGATGAACGAGACGATGACGCCGGGACCCGCCTCCGGGACCGCCTCGGACAGCACGAAGAAGATGCCGGTGCCCACCGTCGAACCGACGCCGAACATGGTGAGCTGGAACGTCCCGATGGAGCGTTTGAGGCCCTCGGCGGCGCCGTCGGCCACCGGCGCCCCGATCACCGGCCGACGCCGCAGCATCTGCTCAGTCAGGGTGATCGGTGGACCCGTCATCAGCTGATTATGGGGGTCGGCGCCGATAGAGGGGCGGTGAACCGGTCGAGCGCCGCCATCGCCGGTCGTGTAAGAAAAACCTCGTGAGCAAAGCCAGTGGGATCGTCATCGTCGGAGGCGGTCTGGCCGCCGCCCGGACCGCCGAGCAGCTGCGCAAATCGGGCTACCAAGGCCCGGTCGCCATCGTCAGCGCCGAAAAGCACCTGCCCTATGACCGGCCGCCGCTGTCCAAGGACGTGCTGCACGACACCGGCAAGGGTCTGCACGACGTGCTGCTGCGGCCGGCGGAGTTCTACGACGACAACGACATCGCCTTGGTGCTCGGCACGGCCGCACAGTCGTTGGACACCGCCGCCCGGACCGTCACGCTGACCGATGACCGGGTGCTGGACTACGACGAGTTGGTGATCGCCACCGGACTGGAACCCAAGCGGATCCCGTCGCTTGACCTGGCCGGCGTCCGGGTACTGCGGTCCTTCGACGAGGCGCTGGCGCTGCGCGAGCACGCCACCTCGGCGCGTCGGGCGGTCATCGTCGGCGCCGGGTTCATCGGCTGCGAGGTCGCCGCGAGTCTGCGCACGACTGGGTGTCGAGGTGGCTCTCGTCGAACCGCAGCCCACTCCGCTGGCGGCGGTGCTGGGCGAGCGGATCGGTGAACTCGTCGCGCGGGTGCACCGCGCCGAGGGGGTCGACGTGCGCACCGGTGTCGGGGTGGCCGCGGTGCGCGGCGATTCCGAGGTCAGTGCGGTGGAACTCACCGACGGCACGGTGCTCGACGCCGACCTGGTGGTGGTGGGCATCGGTTCGCGGCCGGCCACCGACTGGCTGGTGGGCAGCGGGGTCGCCCTGGACAACGGGGTGATCTGCGACGAGGTCGGCCGGACCAGCGAAGCGCACGTTTGGGCACTCGGCGATGTCGCGTCCTGGCGTGATGCCCGCGGGCATCAGATTCGTGTCGAGCACTGGAGCAATGTCGCCGACCAGGCCCGGGTGATGGTGCCGTCCATGCTCGGCCAGGAGCCGCCCGAGGTGGTGGCGGTGCCCTACTTCTGGAGTGATCAGTACGACGTCAAGATCCAGTGCCTCGGCGAACCGTCGCCGGACGACATCGTGCATGTCACCGAGGACGACGGCCGCAAGTTCCTGGCCTACTACGAACGCGACGGTGTGCTGGTCGCGGTGGTGGGAGGCGGTATGCCGGGCAAGGTGATGAAGGCCCGGGCCAAGATCGCCGCCGGGGCGCCGATCGCCGAGGTCCTGGCCTAGGTGTACGCACTTCTCCCCGCGAGCAGACACAAACTCGCACTTTTCCGGCCTATTTTGTGCGAGTTTGCGTCTGCTCGCGACTAGGACAGGCCGTCGGCGGCGGCGTCGAAAGCTGCGCCGAGAGCGTCATGCAACGCCACGCCGTCGTGCGCCAGCCAGTGCTGATAGGCCGCCAGTGCCACCCCCAGCATCTGCCAGGCCACGGTTTGGGGCACCAGGTTCGCCGGTCGGTCACCGCTACGCCGGGCCACGAAGCGGGCCACCACCTCGCGCCAGCCGGCGTACATCGTCATCGAATAGGCCTGCAGTTCGGCGGTTTGCAGGATCACCCGCATCCGCTGCCGGTGCCGGGGGGCTTCGGCGGGGTCGAAGGTGTTGAAGTCCAGCAATGCGGCCCGCAGTCCGGCCCGCATCGGAAGCTGCGGGTCGGCGCCGTCGAGCAGGGCCTCGAAATGCCGCAGGTGCGAGTCGAAGTCGCCCCACGGGATGGCGCTCTTCGACGGGTAGTAGCGGAACAGCGTGCGCCGGGCGATCCCGGCGGCCCCCGCGACGTCGTCGACGCTGACCTGCTCGAACCCGTAGGTGTCGAACAGGTCCAGGGCAACCTCGGCGATGTGGTCCTGGGTTGTCGAACGACGGCGGCCGACCCGGGCGGGGCGGGTGGTTGCTGCCATCGGCGAAACCCTTCCTTTTGCGGCACCTGATGCCATATTCTGGCGGCCGCGGCGCCTATGCGTCGGCAAACCGCGGAAAGGATGTGCCAGATGGAGAACGAGGTCGAGACCGAGTTGGTGACCGAGACGCTGGTCGAAGAGGTGTCCATCGACGGGATGTGCGGGGTCTACTGATCGACCCCATGCTGAGCTGGCGGCTCAACCCGCAGGTGGCCGTTCGCCCCGAGCCGTTCGGGGCGCTGCTCTACCACTTCGGGACCCGCCGGCTGTCCTTCCTCAAGAACCGCACCATCGTGGCGGTCGTCGAATCGCTGGCCGAGCACCCCGACGTCCGGTCGGCATTGGCCGCCGCCGGCGTCGGCCTCGATGACGAGGCTCCCTACCTGCACGCCCTCGGGGTGCTGGCCAAGTCCGACATGCTGGTTCCGGCATGAGTGAGCCCGCACGGGTGCCGCGCCTGGTCGACCAGTTCGAGCGCGGACTCGACGCCCCGATCTGCCTGACCTGGGAGCTGACCTACGCCTGCAACCTGGCCTGCGTGCACTGCCTGTCCTCCTCGGGCAAACGCGATCCGCGCGAACTGTCGACCGATCAGTGCAAGGCGATCATCGACGAGCTTGCAGCGCATGCAGGTGTTCTACGTCAACATCGGTGGCGGCGAGCCGACCGTCCGCTCCGACTTCTGGGAGCTGGTCGACTACGCCACCGCCCACCACGTCGGAGTCAAGTTCTCCACCAACGGGATTCGGATCACCCCCGAGGTGGCCGACCGACTGGCCGCCAGCGACTACGTCGACGTGCAGATCTCCCTGGACGGCGCCACCGCCGAGGTCAACGACGCGGTACGGGGCGCGGGGTCATTCGCGATGGCGACCCGCGCACTGCAGAACCTGGCTGCCGCCGGCTTCGTCGACCCGAAGATCTCGGTGGTCGTCACCCGGCACAACGTCGGCCAACTCGACGATTTCAAGGCGCTGGCCGACACCTACGGAGCGACCCTGCGGATCACCCGTCTGCGCCCGTCCGGCCGCGGTGCCGACGTCTGGGACGACCTGCACCCGACCGCCGCCCAGCAGCGCGAACTGTACGACTGGCTGGTGGCCAACGGCGAGCGGGTGCTCACCGGGGATTCCTTCTTCCACCTGTCCGGACTCGGTGCGCCCGGCGCGCTGGCCGGGCTGAACCTGTGTGGCGCCGGCCGGGTGGTGTGCCTGATCGACCCGGTCGGGGACGTCTACGCCTGCCCGTTCGCCATCCACGATCAGTTCCTGGCCGGAAATGTGTTGTCCGACGGGGGCTTTAACAACGTGTGGAAGAACTCGCCGCTGTTCGCCGACCTGCGCAGCCCGCAGTCGGCCGGCGCCTGCGGGAGTTGCGGGCACTACGACAGCTGCCGCGGCGGCTGCATGGCGGCGAAATTCTTCACCGGACTGCCCATGGACGGACCCGACCCGGAATGCGTCGAGGGGTACGGCGCCCCGGCGCTGGCCGCCGAGCGCGACAAACCCAGACCGCGGGTGGACCACTCCCGCACCGTCATGTTGACGCTGTCCAAGCCGCCGGCCAAGCCACCGTCAAAACCCTGCAACGAAAGCCCCCTCTGCATGGCACGCGACATCTGGTTCGAGACCGTCGCCGTCGCGCAGGAGCGCGCCCGCAAGCGTCTGCCCAAGGCGGTGTATTCGGCCCTGCTGGCCGGCAGCGAGAAGGGGCTGACCTACTCCGACAACGTTGAGGCGTTCGCCGAGCTTGGCTTCGCGCCGCATGTCATCGGCGCCACCGAGAAGCGCGACCTGGCGACAACCGTGATGGGACAGGACATCTCGCTGCCGGTGCTGATCTCACCGACCGGGGTGCAGGCGGTCGACCCCGACGGCGAGGTGGCCGTCGCCCGCGCCGCCGCCGCCCGCGGCACTGCGATGGGGCTGTCCTCGTTCGCCAGCAAGCCCATCGAGGACGTGATCGCCGCCAACCCCAAGACCTTCTTCCAGATCTACTGGCTGGGCGGGCGCGACGCGATCGCCGAACGCGCCGAACGGGCCCGGGCCGCCGGTGCGGTGGGCCTGATCGTGACCACCGACTGGAGTTTCTCGCACGGCCGGGACTGGGGCAGCCCGAAGATCCCCGAGAAGATGGACATCCGCACCGCGATCAAGATGTCCCCGCAGGGCATGGTGCGGCCGCGCTGGTTCCTGGAATGGGCCAGAACGCTCAAGCCGCCGACGCTGACCGCGCCCAACCAGGGCCGCCGCGGCGAGGCCGGACCGCCGTTCTTCGCCGCCTACGGCGAATGGATGGGCACCCCGCCGCCGACCTGGGAGGACATCGCCTGGCTGCGCGAGTTCTGGGGCGGGCCGTTCATGCTCAAGGGGGTCATGCGGGTCGACGACGCCAAACGCGCCGTGGACGCCGGTGTCTCGGCGATCTCGGTGTCCAACCACGGCGGTAACAACCTGGACGGCACCCCCGCGACCATCCGGGCCCTGCCGGGTATCGCCGAGGCCGTCGGCGACCAGGTGGAGGTCCTGCTCGACGGCGGCATCCGCCGCGGCAGCGATGTGGTCAAGGCACTGGCCCTGGGCGCCCGCGCGGTGATGATCGGGCGGGCCTACCTGTGGGGTCTCGGCGCCGCCGGCCAGGCCGGGGTGGAGAACGTCCTGGACATCCTGCAGGGCGGTATCGACTCGGCGCTGCGCGGGCTGGCCAAATCGAGCATCCACGACCTCAACCGCGACGACGTACTGGTACCGCCCGGATTTACCCGAGGCCTCGGCGGGTCCGGTACTACGATCGCCCGGTGACCGTCCAGGGCGAGCTGGGGGAGTGCACGTCCGGACAGCTTTCCGGAACCGCTCCCACCCTCGTCGTCCCGGTCGGGTCGACCGAACAGCACGGGCCGCACCTGCCCCTGGACACCGACACCCGGATCGCGGTCGCGGTCGCGCACCGGGCCGCCGCCGACCTGGGCCACCCGCTCGCGCCGGCCATCGCCTACGGCGCCTCCGGTGAGCACCAGGGATTTGCCGGCACCGTCTCGATCGGCACCGCGGCGCTGAGCACCGTGCTCATCGAGTACGGCCGATCCGCCTGCGACTGGGCGGGCCGGCTGGTGTTCGTCAACGGCCACGGCGGCAACACCGAGGCGTTGCGCGCCGCCGTCGCGCTGCTGCGCCGCGAGGGCCGCGACGCGGCATGGTGCAGCTGCTTCGCCGACGGCGGCGACGCCCATGCCGGACACACCGAAACCTCACTGCTGCTGCACCTTTGGCCGCACCTGGTGCGCACCGACCGGTGCGCGCCGGGCAATGTGGAGCCGCTGCCGGAACTGATGGACCGGATGCGTCGCGGTGGTGTCGCCGCGGTGAGCGAGACCGGTGTGCTGGGCGACCCCAGCACCGCCAGCGCGGCTGCCGGCGAGCAGATCCTGGCCCGGATGGTCGCCGACTGTGCCGCCCGCATCCTGCGGTGGACCCCCGGCGACGGCGGGATGCTGCTGTGAGCCGGCTGCCGGACGGTTTCGCGGTCCAGGTCGACCGCAGGGTCAGGGTGCTCGGGTCCGGTTCCACCCTGCTGGGCGGGTCGCCGGTACGGATGCTCAAGCTGGCCCCGGCCGCCCAGCAGATGCTCGACCGCGGCCGGTTGGAGGTCCGCGATGACATCAGCGCGGACCTGGCCCGCACCCTGCTGGACGCCGGCGTCGCCCATCCGCGCCCGGCCGGCGGCCCGTCCTTCCGCGACGTCACCGTGGTGATCCCGGTGCGGGACAACCTGGAAGGGGTGCACCGACTGGTGATGGCCCTGCGCGGCATGCAGGTCGTCATCGTCGACGACGGATCGTCCACCCCGCTGCAGCCCGACATGTTCGCCGATGCGCCCTGCCAGATCGAGATCCTCCGCCACGAGCGCAGCCTCGGCCCGGCCGCCGCCCGCAACACCGGCCTGTCCCGGTGCCGCACCGAACTGGTGGCCTTCCTCGATTCCGATGTCGTGCCCCGGCGGGGATGGCTGGAGGCGCTGCTCGGCCACTTCTGCGACCCCACCGTGGCGCTCGCGGCACCGCGGATCGTGGCCCTGCACGTCGGCGACACCGCGGTGGAGCGGTACGAGATGATGAACTCGGCACTGGACCTCGGCGCGCGCGAGGCCCCGGTGCTGCCGAACGCGCCGGTCGCCTATGTGCCCAGTGCGGCGCTTCTCTGCCGACGTTCCGCGGTGGCCGAGATCGGCGGATTCGACGAGGCCCTGCGCTCCGGTGAGGACGTCGACCTGTGCTGGCGGCTCGCGGAGAGCGGATCCCGGCTGCGCTACGAACCGGTGGCGCTGGTGGCGCACGAGCACCGGGCCCAGTTGCGGCAGTGGCTGTCCCGGCTGGCGTTCTACGGCGGTTCGGCCGCGCCGCTGGCGGTCCGCCACCCCGACAACACCGCGCCGCTGGTGATACCGCTGTGGAGCCTGCTGACGTGGGCGTCGCTGGCCACCGCGTCGGTCCCGGGCGTCGCTGCCGGGATAGCGTTCGCCGGGCTCTACACCCGCAGGGTGGCCGGTGCACTGAAGGACACCGATGCGACGGCTGGCGACGTCGTGGGCCTCGCGGCGCGCGGGCTGGGCTACGGCGCACGGCAGTTGGCCGCGGCCTGCTGCCGGGACTACTGGCCTGCCGCCCTGGCGGCCGCCGTGGTGTCGCGGCGCTGTCGGCGGGCAGTGCTGGCGGCCGCGGTGATGGACGCCGCGCAGGATTGGGCGACCCGCAAGCCGGTACCGGACGAAACCGGCAGACCGATCGGGCCGTTGGGTTACATGCTTTTCAAGCGTGCCGGTGACCTGGCCTACGGTGTCGGCCTGTGGGCGGGTGCGTTCCGGGAACGGACCCTGCAGCCGCTGCGGCCCGATATCCGACGGTGAGCCGCGCCGTGCCCGTCGACGTGCTCGTGGTGGGTGCCGGAAGTGCGGGATCGGTTCTGGCTGAACGGCTCTCGGCCAATCCCGACCGACGGGTCGCGGTGCTGGAAGCCGGTCCGGACCGCGGCGAGCCGGGCATCCGGGCACTGACCGATGACGCCGCGGTGTTGCCCGTCGGCGCCGGGAGCCCGGTGGCCCGGCACTATCGGAGCATCCTCACCGGCCACCCCGAACGCATCGGCGGGATCGTTCGGGGATCCTGCGTCGGCGGCTCCGGCGCTGTCAACGGCGGCTACTTCTGCCGGGCACTGCCCGGCGACTTCGGCGCGGTAGCTGGCTGGTCCTGGCCGGAGGTCGTTGAGCACTATCAGGCCATCGAGGCGCGGATCGGCGCCAGTATCGCAGCCGAGTTCGCCACCGCGACAACGGCCTTCACCGCCGCCGCCGAGCGTGCCGGGCACCGGTGGCTGCCCGCGCTGAGCACCGATGCCGACGGGATCGGCGCGGTCCCGCTGAACATCGTCGATGGGGTTCGTCGCGGACCCGGCGCAGTGTTCCTCGAACCTGCGCTGGGCCGGCCGAATCTGCTCCTGCTGGCCGGGATCCGGGTCACCCGGGTGCTGATCGACGGTGGCCGTGCCGTCGGCGTCGAGGCGATCGGCCCGGATGGCCCGCGCCGGATCGACGCCGGCGCGGTGGTGCTGTCGGCCGGGGCGGTGGAGTCCGCCCGTCTACTGATGCTCTCCGGTATCGGCCCGGCCGCCACGCTGGCTGCGCTGGGCATCGGTGTGATCGCGGATCTGCCGGTGGGGCAACGCTGTTGGGACCACCCGGAGTGGGTGCTGGCCACCGGTCGGGCCGGGGTTGGCGGACATCCGGTGCTCGAGGCGGTGCTGGTCGATCAGGGACTGGAGATCCGGCCGTACACCACCGGCTTCGGATCACCAACGGTGAATATCGGGGTGGCGCTGATGCGGCCGCAAGCCCGCGGCCGGGTGTCGTTGGTCAGCACCGACCCGTCGGCTCCGCCGCGGATCGAGCACCGCTACGACAGCGAGCCCGCCGATATCGTCGAACTGAACCGCGGGTGCGACCTGGTCGCCGGGATCCTAGGCGGTACAACCGAACTGGGCGGGCCACAGTGGTCCACCTCGCAGCATCTGGGCGGCACCGCGCCGATGGGGACCGGTGAGGATGCCGTCGTCGACCCGCACTGCCGGGTGCACGGGGTCACCGGGCTGTCGGTGGTGGACTCTTCGGTGCTGCCGACACCACTGGGCCGCGGCCCGCACGCCACTATCGCGATGTTCGGCCACCGCGCCGCGGAGTTCATCTAACGCCCACTTTCGGGCGCACCACCCCCGCGAGGGTGCGCGAACTGTACGCCCGGGCGGCGTGTCGGCGTGCCGACACGCACGCTCGCGGCAAGAACGGGGCTACTTCAGGGTGACCCGGATCGGAAGGTGCTTGAGCCCGCCGACGAACGTGGTGGCCATGGTCTCGGGCTTGCCCGTCAGTTCGATGGTCTCGATCCGCGGGATCAACTCGGTGAAGAAGCTGTTGATCTCCATCCGGGCCAGCGCGGCACCCAGGCAGAAGTGCACGCCGTGGCCGAAGGACAGGTGCTTGTTCGGGTCGCGGCCGACGTCGAATGCCATCGGGTTGTCGAAGACGTCCTCGTCACGGTTGGCCGAGACGTAGCTCAGCAGCACCGCCTCGCCCTTGGCGATCGGCACACCGCGAATCTCGGTGTCGGCTTGGGCGGTTCGCATGAACTCCTTGACCGGCACCACCCAGCGGATGATCTCCTCGACCGCGGTCGGCATCAGCGACATATCGGCCTGCAACCGGGCGAGTTGGTCGGGGTTCTGCAGCAGGGCGAGCAACCCGCCGGCGATGGCCGCGCTGGTGGTGTCATGCCCGGCGCTGGCCACGATGACGTAATAGGACAGCGTGTCCATATCCGAGAGCGGCTCGCCGTTGATCCTCGCGTTGGCGATCGCCGAGGCCAGATCCTCGGTCGGGTGCTCGCGGCGGGACATGGTCAGAGCCATGAAGTAGTTGAAGAAATCCAGCAACACGGCGAGCATGTCGTCGACGCCGCCGCCGCGCTGGAATTCCTCATCGTTGCCGCCGAACATCTCCTGGGTGAGCTTGAGCATCCGCGGGAAGTCCGAGTCCGGCAGGCCCAGCATGGTCAGGATGATGTACAGCGGGTAGTTGACCGCGATCTCGGTGGCGAAGTCGAGGTCCGGGCCCTTCTCGGCCATCTTGTCGACATAGATCTTGGCCAGTTCGTCGCAGCGGGCCTTCAACGCCCGCATCGCCTTGGGTCGGAACCAGTCCACCCCGATCTTGCGCATATCGCGGTGGTGCGGGTCGTCCATGTGGATCAGGGTGCGCAGGCCGGTGCCGGCCTCGATATCGCGACGCAGAGCGTCGTCGGCTTCGGAGATCGCGAGCAACGGGCGCGGATCGTTGGTGAACAGATCGTTCTGCCGTTCGATCTCCATGATGTCGGCGTGTTTGGTGATCGCCCAGAACGGCCGGTAGTCGGGAACGTCCACCCAGGACACCGGAGCATGTGCACGGCAGTGAGCCAGCGCCTCGTGCAGTTTCTTCTCATCGGTGTAGGCCTGCGGATCGGCCAGCACCCGCGCGGCGGGGTCGGCGATCCGATGGTCGGTCTGTGCGGTCATGGACTCTCCTGCTGCTGCAAAGAACTTGACGGGTGTCAGTTCATCACAGTGTGGAGGATGTTGCGGCCCGATGAAAAGGCCTTAAGGCATTTTCCGTAATTCGACTTATCCCCCCGAGCAATGACCCGGGTAGTGTCGCACGTGTGCTACGGTCATGGGTGTGAGCAGCGCGATCAGTCAGCGTGAGTTGCGAAACAACAGCGGTGACATCATGCGTCGGCTCGACGAGGGAGAAGCATTCATCGTGACGCGCAACGGGGTCCCGGTCGGGGAGCTGATGCCGTTGCGACGCCGTCGGGTCGTGAACGGTCCGGCATTGGCGGCGGCGTTCCGAGGTGCGCCGCGCATCGACTATCAACGTCTGCGCGAGGACCTCGACGGTTGCGTCGATCAGGACATCGATCCGCGTGGCTAAGACACGGGCCGGCTTGCTTGATACCTCGGTGGTGATCGACCTCGGCGTCATCGCCCCAGCCGATCTGCCCGAAGAAACATCCGTCAGCGCGATCACGATGGCGGAGCTGTCCGCGGGCCCCCATGCCACCGCCGACCCCGCCGAACGTGCGCGACGCCAGGACCGGCTGCAGCAACTCGAATCATGGCTGGAACCCATGCCGTTCGACGGTGACTGCGCGAGGGCATACGGGCGGGTCTACGCGGCCGTTCTGGCCGCCGGTCCCCAGCCCCGGCGGCGTGCGGTCGATCTGCTCATCGCCGCGACCGCGTTGGCCGCCGGGATGCCGCTCTACACGCGCAATGCCGATGACTTTCAGGGTCTTGAGGAGATCCTCACCGTCGTATCTGTGTGAGTTGACTGGATCGCGCGTGCCGCCCGCTCGGCGATCAACATCACCGGCGCGTTGGTGTTGCCGGAGGTGATGGTCGGCATGGCCGACGCGTCGACCACCCGCAGGCCCGCGACGCCGGACACCCGGCAATCGGTGTCGAGCACCGTGGCGGCCGATCGCGGCCGGCCGTATTCGTCGAAGGCCCCCATCGCGCAGGTGCCCACCGGGTGGAAGATCGTGGTGCCCAGCTCGGCGGCTGCGGCCTGCAACTCGTCGTCGCTCGTCAGGTGCGGGCCGGGCAGCATCTCCTCGGGGCGGTGCCGGGCCAGTGCGGGGGCCGCCATGATCCGCCGGGTCATCCGGAGGCCGGCCACGGCGATTCGGCGGTCGGATTCCGTCGACAGGTAGTTGCAGGAGATCTTCGGGCTGGCCAGCGGGTCGGTCTGGGCCAGCCGCACGTGGCCGCGCGAACTGGGCCGCAGATTGCACACCGACGGGGTGATCGCCCCGAACGGGTGCAGGGGTTCGCCGAATCTCGGCAGCGACAGCGGCTGCACATGCCACTCGAGGTCGGCACCGGCCAGGGCCTCATCGCTGCGGGCGAACGCCCCCAGCGTCGACGGCGGCATGGTCATCGGACCCGATCTGAACAGCAGGTACTGCAAGCCCATTCCGGCCCGGGTGATCCAGTTGCGGTACAGCGTGTTGACCGTCGGCGCGCCGCGGACCCGGTAGACGGTCCGAAGCTGCAGATGGTCCTGCAGGTTCTCGCCGACCCCCGGCAGGTCGACGGCCACCGGCACTTGATGCCGGCGCAGTAGGGCGGCCGGCCCCAGCCCGGAGACCTGCATCAGATGCGGCGAGCCGATGGACCCGGCGCTCAGGATCACCTCCCGACGGGCCCGGATGTCGATGAACCGGCCATCCTTGAGCAGGCGCAGACCGGTGACGCGTCGCCGCGCCGCGGTCCAGGCGCCGCGGCGCTGATGCTCGCCGACCTCGTCGTCCATCAGCAGGGTCACCGCCCGGGTGCGGGTGTAGACGGTCAGATTGGGGCGGTGCGCGATCGGATGCAGGAAGGCGTCGGCCATCGACCAGCGCCGGCCGCGGCGCTGGTTGACGTGGAAATAGGCGCTGCCGGCGTTATCGCCCCGGTTGAACTCGTCGATCGGGGCGATGCCGACCTGCGCGGCGGCGGCCTGCCAGGCGTCCAGGATCTTCCAGCGCACCCGCGGACGCTCCACCCGGATCTCACCACCGCTGCCGTGCCACTCGTCGGCCCCGCCGAAGTAGTCCTCGAGGTCCTTGTAGATGGCCAGCGTCTCGCCCGGGCCGCAGCCCGAGCTGTCCGGGCCGCCCCAGCGCCACCGGTCGTCACCGGTGGCCTGCGCCCACAGGTCGTAGTCGCCGGCCTGACCGCGCATGTGGATCATGGCGTTGATCGAGGAACTGCCGCCGATCACCCGGCCCCGGGCGTAGTGGATGCTGCGCCCGGCCAGACCCGGATCGGCCTCGGTGGTGAAACACCAGTCGGTTCGGGGGTTGGCGATCGTGTACAGGTAGCCCACCGGGACCTTGATCCAGAACCAGTCGTCGGGACCGCCCGCCTCGATCAGCAATACCCGGTTGCCGGGGTCGGCGCTGAGCCGATTGGCCAGCAGACAGCCCGCACTGCCCGCACCCACGATCACGTAATCGAACTCGGCGGCGGAGGCGGCGCCCGGATACATGGCGGCCAGTATCCCCCCGCCAGCAGACGCAAACTCGCACAAATGCGCCCCGATATGTGCGAGTTTGCGTCTGCTCGCGGGCCCGGGGGCGTCCGGGCGGCACGTAAGCTCGAACCGTGCGTGCTGTCGCGGTTCTGGCCTGCGCGGCGCTGCTCGCCGGGTGCGGCAGCGCAAGTCCGGCCGCACTTCCCCATCAGACGGTGGTCAGCACCGCATCCGGTCCCGTGCGCGGAACCGCGGCCGACGGTGTCCGGGTCTTCCAGGGCATCCCGTACGCGGCCCCGCCGACCGGGGCGCTGCGCTGGCAGCCGCCGGTGGCCCCGGTGCCGTGGCGCTCGGTACGGAAGGCCACCGCGCCCGGCCTGCGGTGCATCCAAGACGTCCGAGTGGACCCGGATTACGGCCGGCCGACCAGCGAGGACTGCCTGAACCTCACGGTCTGGACCCCGGACGGCGCCCGCCCCGGCTCGCCGAAGGCGGTGATGGTGTGGATCCACGGCGGCGGGTTCTTGAACGGAAGCGCCGACATCTACAACTCCCGCTGGCTGGCCACCCGCGGCGATATCGTCGTGGTCACCATCAACTACCGGCTCGGCGCGCTGGGCTTCCTGGCCCACCCGGCGCTGGCGGCCCGCCCCGGCTCCGCCCACGACCCGGGTAACTACGGCCTGGCCGACCAGCAGGCCGCCCTGCGCTGGGTTCGCGACAACATCGCGGAGTTCGGCGGGGATCCGGCCAAGGTCACCATCGCGGGGGAATCGGCCGGGGCGATGTCGGTCTGCGACCATCTCGTCGCGCCGGAGTCCCGCGGGCTGTTCCGGGCCGCCATCATGCAGAGCGGTCCCTGCCAGGCCCAGGCGGCCCTGCCCGCGGCCAAGAGGATCAGCGTCGACTACGCGGCCCGCATCGGGTGCGCCGACCCGGCGACGGCGGCGCGCTGCCTGCTGCACCTGCCCGCCGACCGGTTGAGCGGCGGACCGCCCTATTTCCGCATCGGCGCCAATACCCTGACCGGCCCGATCACCGGAACCCAGCGGCTGCCGGCCGCCCCGCCGGTGCGGGCCGCCGCCGGTACGACCGCCAGGGTGCCGGTGCTGATCGGCAGCACCGCCGACGAGTTCACGCTCTTCGTGGCGCTGAGCTATCTGCGCACCGGGACGATCGCCCCGTACCGCACGTTGCTGGCCGACACCTTCGGCACCCAGGCGCCGGCGGTCGCCGCCCGCTACCCGCTGAGCAGCTTCGACGGCAGCGTCGGACTGGCCTACGCGGCCGCCGTCGGGGACGGGGTGTTCTCCTGCCCGATCGACGCCATGGCCACCGATCTCGCTCGCCGCGGCCCGGTGTACGCCTATGAGTTCAACGACCGCAACGCCCCGGTGCCCGAACCGATCCGCGCGGCGCCGTTCTCGGTCGGCGCAGGTCATGCGCTGGAGTTGCGCTACCTGTTCGATATGGGCGGTGCCCCGGCGCTGAACGCCCAACAGCGGGTGCTCTCCGACCAGATGATCGGCTACTGGAGCCGGTTCGTGACCACCGGCGCCCCGAACGCCGCCGGCCAGCCCGATTGGCCGGCGCTGGATCCTGAACGGCCGCAACGGATGTCGCTGCAGACCGGCGATCCGATCCTCAGCTCCGGCTTCGCCGACCGGCACCGGTGCGGGTTCTGGGCGTCACTCGGTTAGGGAATGCTGAGCCGCACCAGGGTGCAGTCGTCGTCGAACCCGGACTCCGAACGGCTCTGCAACCGGTCGACGAGAAGGTCCAGAGTCCAACCCGGCGACGCGGCCGTGCGCGCGTAGAGGTCGATGAACTCGGCCAGCGACCCCTGTCCACCGCCCGGCAGGGTCAGTTCGAATGCGCCGTCGCTGTAGATCAGCATGTCGGCCCCAGGCGGCACCGAAAAGCTGTGGGTCTTGAAGTCGACCTCGGCCTGGATTCCCACCGGAATGGCGTCCGAAAACAGTTCGGTGACCGCCGAACTGCCCGGTGTCGAGCACCAGGACCGGCGGATGGCCGGCGCCGGTGTAGCGCAGGGTCCGGGTGGAGGCCTGGTAGACGCCGTACCAGATGGTGAAGTAGTTGCCGCCGTGGTCGTCCATCCGGAACAGCCGGTTGAGTTCGGTCAGCGTGCGGTCGGGATGGAGCAGGGTGTCGTGGTCCAGGGTTCCGGACCGCAGCGTGTTGTGCACCGACACCGACACCATCGCCGGTTCCACACCGTGGCCCGAGACGTCGATCAGGTAGACGACGAGGTGGTCGTCGTCGATCCAGCGGTAGTCGTAGGTATCGCCGGCCAGTTCGCTGGAGGGCACGTAACACGACGACACCCGCACCGGACCGTCCAGGTCGCCGGGCAGGATCGAGGCGACATAGCGGGCCGCACTGTTGAGTTCGGACATCAGACGGTCGGTCTGGGCCTGCAGTCGCCGGGTCAGGCTGCGGTTACGGGCATCCCACTCGGCGATCTGTTCGCGGGCCCGGACTTCGGCCGCCACCTCGTCGTCGATCATCCGAAAGGAGGCGACGGCACCGTTGGGGGTGCCGTCGGCCTCATGGAAAGGCTTGACGTGCAGATGAATCCACCGCTGCCGGCCGTCGGCGTCGAGAATCCGGGCCCGGCCGATGCTGGTTTCGCCGCGTTCCACCTCGGACGCCCGGCAGGCGTATTCGGCACGGTCGGCAGGGGGGACGAAATCGGCCAGCCGTTGACCGATCAAGCGGCCCGGCGGTAGGCCCATCGCATCCTCGACGGAGTTGGAGATCCAGCTGATCCGGCCGTCCCGCAGTCGCACCACGACATCGGCCATATTCTCGGCCAGCAACCGGAATCGCTGTTCGGAGAGCGCGATGCGCCGAGTCAACTCGGAACGCTCGGTGACGTCGCGCCAGGTGAGGCTGATGAAGCCCGGTTCGACCTGGGCCGCCCGGATGTCGTAGTAGCGCAGATCGTCCAGGATCTCGTTGTGGTACGGGAACCCGTCCAGGACCACCGGTTCGCCGGTCTCCGCGCAGCCGATGTAGATCTCCCGCAGACCCGACCCGTCGAGATTGGGCAGCGTCTCCAGCAGGCTGTGGCCGATCATCTCATCCCGGCTCAGGCCCAGGTACTCGCAGGTGGCCCGGTTGACATCGCGGTAGACCAGGTCGATGACCCGGCCGTCCGAGCGGATCGCCTCGACCAGCACCTGGGGGTCGAGGATCGCGTCGGCGCTGGTGCGGACCAGGGCGGGCCCGGTTCGCGGCCTGCAGGGCGTCGGCCATCATCGAGTTGTCGTAGAACGCCCAGATCCGGCCGTCGAACCACGGATAGGGGGCTGGTTTGGACACCACCCCGAGATGGGTCGGGGAGTCCGGGAAACTCCCAGGTGGTCTTCAGTTCGGCCGACGGATCGGCCGTCAGACGGCTGGTTTCCGACAGCGCCTCGGCGGTATTGACCGCACGCCGTGCCAGCACTGTCAGTGCCGTACCGAACGCGGTCGCGGTGGTGCTGCCGGCCGGGACGCCCAGGAACCTCGCCGCGGTCTCGTTGACGTGGGCGAAGTCGTAGTCGTTGTCGACCGAGACCAGTCCGACGCTCGAGTCCGTCGAGCAGGATGGCCTGTCGGCTCATCTCGTCGTGTTCGGAATGTTTGTCCGCCACCAGTTGGGACAGCCAGCCGATCTCTCCGACCAGCCGGTCGTCGGGGCAACCGGTCTGCGGCGTGCCGCACCAGGCCACCAGCAGGCGCAGGGTGCCCGACAACGGGAACGTTCGCACGACGTTCGGTTCGGACGGCAGGCGGGTGCTCAGCGCCGCGGATATGACGGTCGGGTCATGGCCGTTGGTGGGCCAGCGCGCGTCGGCGGGCAGGATCCCCGCGGGGCAGGCCCGCACCACCAGGCCCTCGGGTTCGGTCGGCCGGGCGACCCAGACCACCGCGGCGTCGGCGGCGCAGCCGTCAAGCAACCGACGCATCGCTGCGTCCAGTTCCTCGATCATGGACACCCCAACCCCAAACATCAACCTGCTCAGTTGGTTTCAGCAAACAGAGGCAAAACGCCGTAAATTCGATCATAATGCCGAAAATTTCGGGAATCCGCACCCGTGGTGAATCTCACCATGGGGGCATCGCCGAGCCGCCCACGGTCTCGGGGCGCCGGGTCAGATTACCGGCGCCGGTGTCCGGCGGCCAGTCCCGGGGCGGCGCGTCCGGCGATCAGCGGAAGGTCAAGATAGGTTCTGATACCCGGCTCGGCCCGGCACACGTACGGGATGGCGCTGACGCAGTGGTTGGCGGTGGCCACCACGCCCGGGTTGCGGAGCAGGCCGTGGGCCACCGATTCCGGTTGCAGTCCCTTGAAGGTCAGCAGCACGTCGGGGTCGCCGGTGATCTCCACCTCGAAACGCTCGCCGTCGGGGCCCAGCGTCCATGGCGGGTCCAGGTCCACCTCGCACATCAGCCAGTTCACCGCGGCGGTGACCACCGGTTCGCCCTCGACCATGGCCTGCCAACGGAACCGCCGGGCCGCCACCGTGCCGGGCTCCATCGGCACTATCAGCTCGTCGCTGCCGGTCACCGCGACGGCGACCTCTTGGCTGGAGCGGATCCGCGGCTCGGCGTCGAAGCCCATCTCGTCGGCCACCATCCGCACCGAAGCCTTGAACCCGCCCTCCAGGAGGGCGGCGATCGGGCCGTTCATCGCCTGCTCCGGGGACAGCCCGAACCCCATCACCTCGCGGACGACCAGCGGGGAGTTGTAGGTGCGCAGATCGGAGAATTCCTCGGCCCGGACGTGGGTGACGGCGGCCGACAGCGACGACACCATCAGCGGGAACCGCTCGGTGATACCGCCGGGGTGGATGCCGGAGCCGTGCAGGGTGACGTTGCCGTCCAGTGCGGCGCTCTCGACGGCCACCACGGCGGGGTTGCGCCGGTCCGGGTATACCCAGCCCACCGGGGTCACGACGTTCTTTCCCGACCGCAGGATGGCGGCGACGACAGCGTCGTCGGGCAGCAGTGGGGAGTACATGACGCAGTCGGCGTCGATGGCCAGCAGTGCCTCGACATCGGTGGTGGCCGCGACCCCGATCGGGTCCTCGCCGGCCAACTCGCCGGCGTCGCGGCCGGCCTTGTCGGCGCTGTGCACCCAGCATCCGACCAGCTCAAGCTCGGGATGGCGGACAACACCCTGGATCGCGGCCCGGCCCACGCCGCCGGTGGCCCACTGGATCACTCTGTACATGTCCGCACGCTAAGGGCTTAGGCGGCATCCGGATCGCGGAATCCCGGTAATCGCGCCTCAGCGCACGGTAAGCCGGACCAGGGTGCAGTCGTCGTCGAAGCCTCCGGTTTCGGATCGCTTCCTGAGTTGGCCGACGAGGTCGTCGAGATTCCAGTGCGGTGCGCGTGCGGTGCGGGCGCACAGGTCGATGAAATCCCCCAGGGACCCGTGCTCGCCGCCGGGCAGGACCAGTTCGAAGGCGCCGTCGCTGTAGATCAGGACGGCGGCATCAGGGTGCAACGGGTGGTCGTAGGTTTCGTAGGTGATATCCCCGAGGACCCCGATCGGGACCGACCCCGACGCCAGTTGGTCCGGCTCGGAGCCGTCCGATTTCAGCACGATCGCCGGCGGGTGTCCGGCGCGGGCATAACGCAGGGTGCGGGTGGAGGGCTGGTAGACGCCGTACCAAATGGTGAAGTAATTGCCGGCTTGCCGGTCCATCGGGAAGAGCCGGTTGAGCTCGGTGAGCACCCGGCCGGGATCACGAAGGGTGTCGCGGTCGAGGGTTCCCGAGCGGAGCAGATTGTGCACCGAGACCGAGAACATGGCTGGGCCGATGCCGTGACCGGACACGTCGACCACATAGGCGATCAGGTGGTCGTCATCGATCCAGCGGTGGTCGAAGCTGTCGCCGCCGAGTTCGTCGGAAGGGATGTAGCGGGAGGTGACCGGGACCGGGCCGTCTAGTTCATCGGGCAGGATCGAGGTGACGTAGCGGGCGGCCCCGCCGAGTTCGGAGAGCAGCCGTCGGGCCAGCGACTCCATCCCGGACAGCATGAGCAGGAACGCCTCGAGCAGCAGGGCCACCGCGAGGGCGGCCAGTAGCAGCACCGCCATGATGCCGCTACGGCTGTCGGTGAATGCATCGCTGGTGGGATGCACCGTGAGTTCCCAGGTGCGCCCGTAGACGTCGAGCGGCGCGGTGGTCGCCGTCGGCGTGGCACTGACCTGGTCGGGCGCGGCGGAATTCCGGGCGGGAAGATCGGCGATGACGACGGGATCCGTGCGATCGCTGACATCGACGAGCGTCACGTCGACGCTGTCCCAGGCCGGCCCACGGAAGGTCTCGGCGAGCAGGTCGACGAGGCGGTACACCCCGACGGCGAAGCCGCGCAGCGTGGCGCGCCGGGCCGCGGTGCTGCCCGGATCCGAACCGCCCTGGTAGATCGGCAGCAGGGCGAGCATGCCTTTTTGGGTGCCGGACTCCTGGACCAGATCGATCGGGCCGGTCGCCGTGGGCCGGCCGGTGTCGCGGGCCGTTTCGATGGCCACCGCCCGCGCCGGGTTGGAGTAGATGTCGAAGCCGAGAGCGTTGCGGTTGTCCGCGATCGGCTCGATATAGGCCACCACGACGTACTCCGGACGCGGTGAGACCGGCCGCAGGTTGCCCTCGGCGTCACGTTCGGTGACGGTGAAGCCCGCCAGTCCCGGCTCCGCACGCTGCCGGGCCTGGAAGGCGGCCAGGTCGGCCTCGGTGACCAGGGGGTTCCACGACAGGGCCTGAAGGTTGGGGAAGCGGGTGAGCACACTGTCGGTGTAGGTGTCGAACTCCTCGGCGGTGACCCGCTCGGATGCTTCCACCAGCCCGCGCAGGCCTTCGAGGGCCTCTTGATGGAGCGCGATGTTGCCGGCCAGGTCGGAGGTGGCCAGGGTGCCCAACCGCTCCACGGCGTTGTCGATCCGGGTTCGCTCCCGGGCGGTGTTCTGCATGATGGCGGCCATCAGGATGGCGAAGATCAGCAGCGACGGCACGGCGATCTTCCAGCGACGGCCCGACCAGTATTCGGCCTGGGACGGCAGGAACATCAGCACCAGCGGCGCGAAGACGATGACCCCGATGGCGTCGCCGACCCACCAGGTCAACCAGCCGAACGCCGCCTGGCCGGTGCTGAGCAGTTTCGTCGAGAGTTGGGCCGCGACGCCGATGGTGGGTGCGATGGTGGTGGCCACCAGACCGCCAAGGGCGAGGGTCAGCATCATCGCTCGCGGCGTATCGAGTCGCCGGACCGGGCCGACGAAGCGCTGAACCAGGGCCGCGCCCGCGGCCGCCCCGAGAACCGCGCCGATGCCGATCGCCGCGGCGACGAGCCAGGTGTTCGGCGCAGGCTCGCCCAGCCGGGCCAGCCAGTACCCGTTGACGGTGACCGACCCGATGAAGACTCCCGCCCATGCGCGCCATCCACAGCGCAGCGCGGCCACGAAGGCCACGCCGGCGGCGGGCCAGACCGGCGAGGCGAGACCGGCCATCTGGCTTAAGTGGAGTGTGACGAGTCCGAGAACGCCGTAGGCGAGGGCGACGGCAGGGGAGATCAGGAAGCCCGAGGGTTTACCGGGCCGACCGGAGGTCCGCGTGGGCTCTACCCGATTCGGCGGGATCGTGCCCGCAGCTCCGCGGACCGCGGAGCCCTGCTGCGCGGCACGGTCGAGTGGTTTGATCACGGGGTTAGGAATGCCTCTCGCGGTGGCGGACGGTGGCCAGCGCGGTTGCGGCACAGTTGTTGCGGCACAGTTGGTGACGTTGACAGAGAGATTGACTCAAGATCTCCACATTAACAGCACCGCCGGCGACCGGAACCCGAAAACAAACCGTCGGCATTTTTCAGGTCGATCGGTTGGCCCGGCGGGATTTGGATAGCCCGCCATCGTCAGGCATACTGATCGGGTTGTCTTGAGCCGGGTGCGTGCCCTTACGGGAGCGTGCGGCGTGAGACATCCGACCAGCGCCACACGGCGCATCCGGTCCCCACCTCGCAAGCGAGCTAGATTTTCGCGCTGTCGAGGCTGCGCGCGGGTGACACACCCGAACGCGGGGGCCGGTGGACCAGGACAGGTAAACAGCGGCGGCGAAAGCCAGCGCCGGCACATTCGTGTGCGGGCGCAGCACCAGCAGGAGTGAGGTAGGAGAAGCGTGGCGGGACAGAAGATCCGCATCAGGCTCAAGGCCTACGACCATGAGGCCATCGATGCCTCGGCGCGCAAGATCGTGGAGACGGTAACCCGTACCGGCGCGAGCGTGGTCGGCCCTGTGCCGCTGCCGACGGAAAAGAATGTGTACTGCGTCATCAGGTCCCCGCATAAGTACAAGGATTCGCGGGAGCACTTCGAGATGCGTACGCACAAGCGCCTCATCGACATCCTCGACCCGACGCCCAAGACGGTCGATGCGCTGATGCGCATCGACCTGCCGGCCAGCGTCGACGTGAATATCCAGTAGGGGACCCGGGAATGGCTAGAAAAGGCATTTTGGGCACGAAGCTGGGTATGACCCAGGTCTTCGATGAGAACAACCGCGTTGTTCCGGTCACGGTCGTCAAGGCCGGACCGAACGTCGTCACCCGCATCCGCACTCCGGAGCGTGACGGCTACAGCGCCGTGCAGCTCGCCTATGGCGAGATCAGCCCGCGCAAGGTCAACAAGCCGGTCACCGGCCAGTACGCCGCCGCCGGGGTCAACCCGCGTCGGCACCTGGCCGAGTTGCGGCTCGACGACGAGTCCGCGGCCGCCGGCTACGAGGTCGGTCAGGAGCTGACCGCGGAGATCTTCGAGGCCGGCAACTTCGTCGACGTCACCGGCACCTCCAAGGGCAAGGGCTTCGCCGGCACCATGAAGCGGCACGGCTTCAAGGGCCAGGGTGCCGCGCACGGCGCCCAGGCGGTCCACCGCCGGCCGGGTTCCATCGGCGGCTGCTCGACTCCCGGCCGGGTGTTCAAAGGCACCCGGATGTCGGGCCGGATGGGCCACGACCGGGTCACCACACAGAACCTGGTGGTGCACAAGGTCGATGCCGAGAACGGCGTGCTGTTGATCAAGGGTGCGATCCCCGGTCGCACCGGCGGCCTGGTCGTGGTTCGCACGGCGGTCAAACGAGGTGAGAAGTGATGGCTTCCAACAATCTGACGATCGACGTCCACAGCCCGGACGGCTCCACCAGCGGCAGCGTGCAGCTGCCCGCCGAGTTGTTCGACGTCGAGGCGAACATCGCGCTGATGCACCAGGTGGTGAATGCTCAGCTGGCCGCGGCCCGCCAGGGCACCCACGCGACCAAGACCCGCGCCATGGTCTCCGGCGGCGGCCGCAAGCCGTACCGGCAGAAGGGCACCGGCCGGGCCCGTCAGGGCTCGACCCGCGCCCCGCAGTTCAAGGGTGGCGGTGTGGTGCACGGCCCGCAGCCGCGCGACTACAGCCAGCGCACCCCGAAGAAGATGATCGCCGCCGCCCTGCGTGGTGCGTTGAGCGACCGGGCCCGCAACGCGCGGATTCACGCGGTGACCGAACTGGTCGTCGGGCAGACCCCGTCGACCAAGAGCGCGAAGTCGTTCCTGGGCTCGCTGATCGCCGAGCGCGCCGCCGCCAAGAACCACAAGGTTCTGGTGGTCATCGGGCGCAGCGACGAGGTCGGGACCCGCAGCGTGCGCAATCTGCCCGGCGTGCACGTGATCTCGCCGGATCAGCTGAACACCTACGACGTGCTCAAGGCCGACGACGTCGTGTTCAGCGTCGAAGCGCTCAACGCCTACATCGAGCACAACAGCGCCAAGCAGCAGGAGGTGTCGGCCTGATGGCAACCGTGACCGACCCGCGCGACATCATCATCGCGCCGGTGATCTCCGAGAAGTCCTACGGACTGATCGAGGACAACGTCTACACGTTCATCGTCCACCCGGACTCGAACAAGACCCAGATCAAGATCGCGATCGAGAAGATCTTCAAGGTCAAGGTGGATTCGGTGAACACCGCCAACCGGCAGGGCAAGCGAAAGCGCACCCGTACCGGCTACGGGAAGCGCAAGGACACCAAGCGCGCCATCGTGACCCTGGCCGCCGGTAGCAAGCCGATCGACATCTTCGGAGCGCCGGCCTAGGCCGGACCGCCCCTGAGAGCCAAGAGGACTCGAGGAACCAGACATGGGAATTCGCAAGTACAAACCGACGACCCCCGGTCGCCGTGGTGCCAGCGTCTCCGACTTCGCCGAGATCACCCGTTCGACCCCGGAGAAGTCGCTGATCCGCCCACTGCACAGCACGGGCGGCCGTAACGCGCACGGCCGGATCACCACCCGGCACAAGGGCGGCGGCCACAAGCGCGCCTACCGGGTGATCGACTTCCGTCGCCACGACAAGGACGGCGTCAACGCCAAGGTCGCGCATATCGAATACGACCCCAACCGCACCGCCAACATCGCGCTGCTGCACTACCTGGATGGCGAGAAGCGCTACATCATCGCGCCGCAGGGTCTCAAGCAGGGCCATATCGTGGAGTCCGGCCCGAATGCCGATATCAAGCCCGGCAACAACCTGCCGATGCGCAACATCCCGGCCGGCACCCTGATCCACGCCGTGGAGTTGCGGCCCGGCGGCGGCGCCAAGCTGGCCCGCTCCGCGGGATCCAGCATCCAGTTGCTCGGCAAGGAAGGCGCCTACGCCTCGCTGCGGATGCCCTCGGGGGAGATCCGACGCGTCGACGTCCGCTGCCGTGCCACCGTCGGCGAGGTCGGCAACGCCGAGCAGTCGAATATCAACTGGGGCAAGGCCGGCCGGATGCGGTGGAAGGGCAAGCGCCCCACCGTCCGCGGTGTCGTGATGAACCCGGTCGATCACCCGCACGGCGGCGGTGAGGGCAAGACCTCCGGTGGCCGTCACCCGGTGAGCCCGTGGGGCAAGCCCGAGGGCCGCACCCGCAAGCCCAACAAACCGAGCGACAAGCTCATCGTCCGTCGCCGGCGCACCGGCAAGAAGCGCTAGGCAGGAGCACAGAGATGCCACGCAGTCTCAAGAAGGGTCCGTTCGTCGACGACCATCTACTCAAGAAGGTCGACGTCCAGAACGAGAAGAACACCAAGCAGGTCATCAAGACCTGGTCGCGTCGTTCGACCATCATCCCGGACTTCATCGGTCACACCTTCGCCGTCCACGACGGCCGCAAGCATGTGCCGGTGTTCGTCACCGAGGCGATGGTCGGCCACAAGCTGGGCGAGTTCGCCCCGACGCGGACGTTCAAGGGTCACATCAAGGATGACCGGAAGGCGAAGCGGCGATGAACGAAGTGAATGCCGCAATTGAGGAGAAGCGGCGATAATGGCTACAACGACCACTGAATACCCCTCCGCCACAGCGGTTGCCAAGTACGTGGGTATCTCGGCGAGCAAGGCGCGCCGGGTGATCAACCTGGTCCGCGGCAAGTCCGTCGAGGAGGCTCTCGACATCCTGCGCTGGGCCCCGCAGCAGGCCAGCGAGCCGGTCGCCAAGGTGATCGCCAGCGCTGCGGCCAACGCCCAGAACAACAACGGCCTGGACCCGCGCACCCTGGTGGTCGCCACGGTCTACGCCGACGAGGGGCCGACCGCCAAGCGCATCCGTCCCCGCGCGCAGGGTCGCGCCTACCGGATCCGCAAGCGCTCCAGCCACATCACCGTGATCGTGGAGAGCCGTCCGCCGCGTAACGAGCGGGTCGGCCAGTCGGCCCGCACCCGTCGCGCCGAGGGCAGCAAGGCCGCCGGGGCCGCCAAGCCGGCCACCGCCAAGAAGGCATCAACCAAGACTGCTAAAGCTTCCGACGAAGCGAAGGGAGGCTCGCAGTAGTGGGCCAGAAAATCAATCCCCACGGCTTCCGGCTCGGTATCACCACCGACTGGAAGTCCCGGTGGTACGCCGACAAGCAGTACGCCGACTACGTCAAAGAGGACGTGGCGATCCGGCGGCTGCTGGCCTCCGGTCTGGAGCGCGCCGGTATCGCCGACGTGGAGATCGAGCGCACCCGTGATCGGGTCCGTGTCGATATCCACACCGCGCGGCCGGGCATCGTGATCGGTCGCCGCGGCACCGAGGCCGACCGTATCCGCACCGATCTGGAGAAGCTCACCGGCAAGCAGGTGCAGCTGAACATCCTCGAGGTCAAGAATCCGGAATCCCAGGCTCAACTGGTCGCCCAGGGTGTCGCCGAGCAGCTGAGCAACCGGGTGGCGTTCCGCCGCGCGATGCGCAAGGCCATCCAGTCGGCGATGCGTCAGCCCAACGTCAAGGGCATCCGGGTGCAGTGCTCCGGCCGCCTCGGCGGGGCCGAGATGAGCCGCTCGGAGTTCTACCGCGAGGGCCGGGTGCCGCTGCACACGTTGCGCGCCGATATCGACTACGGGCTCTACGAGGCCAAGACCACCTTCGGCCGGATCGGTGTGAAGGTCTGGATCTACAAGGGCGACGTCGTCGGCGGCAAGCGTGAGCTGACCGTCTCGCGCCGGCCGCCGACCGTCCGCGTCGCGAGCGTCCCGCGGGCACCCGTCCGCGCCGCAGTGGTGCGTCGGGCACCACCGCGACGAGCACCGAGGCCGGCCGCGCCGCCGACCGAGGAGACCGCCCCTGCGGCGGCCGAGGCTCCCGCCGCAGAGAGTACGGAGAGCTGACATGTTGATTCCCCGCAAGGTCAAGCACCGCAAGCAGCACCACCCCAAGCAACGTGGGATGGCAAGCGGCGGCACCAGCGTGACATTCGGTGACTACGGCATCCAGGCACTGGAGCACGCCTACATCACCAACCGGCAGATCGAGTCCGCGCGTATCGCGATCAACCGGCACATCAAGCGTGGCGGCAAGGTGTGGATCAACATCTTCCCGGACCGTCCGCTGACCAAGAAGCCGGCTGAGACCCGCATGGGTTCGGGCAAGGGCTCACCGGAATGGTGGGTCGCCAACGTCAAGCCCGGCCGGGTGCTCTTCGAGTTGAGTTACCCGAATGAGGAGATCGCGCGAGCCGCGCTGACCCGCGCGATTCACAAGTTGCCGATCAAGGCACGCATCGTGACCCGAGAGGAGCAGTTCTGATGGCAGTGGGCGTCAGCGCCGGCGAACTGCGCGAACTGACCGATGACGAGTTGATCACCAAGCTGCGTGAGTCCAAGGAAGAGCTGTTCAATCTGCGCTTCCAGATGGCGACCGGGCAGCTGGCCAACAACCATCGGCTGCGCACCGTTCGGCAGGAGATAGCGCGCATCTACACCGTGCTGCGCGAACGTGAGTTGGGCCTGGCCTCCGGGCCGGCGGGTGAGGAGTCGTAATGACAGAAACCAAGGGCGACAAGCACACTCCGGCCACCGAGAAGCCCCGCGGCCGGCGTAAGACCGCGATCGGCTACGTGGTCAGCGACAAGATGGAGAAGACCATCGTCGTCGAACTCGAGTCCCGCGTTCAGCACCCGAAGTACGGCAAGATCATCCGGACCACCAAGAAGGTCAAGGCGCACGACGAGGACGGCACCGCCGGTATCGGCGACCGCGTCTCACTGATGGAGACTCGGCCGCTGTCGGCGACCAAGCGCTGGCGGTTGGTGGAGATCCTGGAAAAGGCCAAGTAGCAGAAGGCCAAGTAGGGCGCCCCCGCGACCCACCCGGCCAGTAGGCGGTTTGCATCAGTCGAACCGCAGCAAGACCAGGGAACAGTCGTCGTCGAACTGCCCGGTCGCGCTGCGGGACGTGAGTCGGTCGGTGAGTTGGTCCAGGTTCCAATCCAGTGCCTTGGCGGCTGCGCGGCATAGCTCGTTGAAGTCGGATAGGGACCAGCTGCCGCCGTCGGGGTGCGGCAGTTCGAATGCACCGTCGCTGTAGAGCAGCAGTTTGGCTCCCGGTGGAACCGTATAGGTGTCGGTGCGGAACTCGGAGTCGGGGAACATGCCGATCGGCAACCCCTGACTCCCGAGCTGTACCGGTTCGGCGACCGAGTCGGCGAAGACCAATGCGGGCGGATGGCCGCCGCCGGCGTAATGAAGTGTTCGGGTGGATGCTTGGTACACGCCGTACCACATGGTGAAGTAGTTGCCACCGTGTTGGTCCATCGGGAACTTGCCGTTGAGTTCAGTCAGGACTTGCGCGGGGTCGAGCAGCCAGTGCAGCTTTCTGGTCCCGGTGGTCGCCGAACCCGATCCCATCAGGTTGTGCACTGATATCGCGACCAGGGCGGATGCGATGCCGTGCCCGGATACGTCGATCAGATACACCATCAGGTGGTCGTCATCGAGCCAGTGATAGTCGAAGCAATCACCGCTTAGTTCGCTGGAGGGCAGATAACGCTGGGACACCGGCACCGGTCCGGCCAGATCACCGGGCAGGATCGTCCTCACATACGTCTCCGCGACCGTGAGCTCGGCCCGCAACCTTTCGGCCTGAGCCTCGAGCAGTTCGGTCAATGACTGGTTGTACCGGTGCTGCTGAGCCAGCTGCCGGCGGGTCGTGACTTGGTCGGTGATGTCGATGATTTGTGAGACGAAGCACTCCACCTGGCCGCTTTCGTCACGCAGACAACCCACCGATAGGTCACCCCAGATTGTTCGTCCATCGGCATGGATGTATTGGTTGGTCATCCGGTACCGCTCGAGTCGGCCGGCCAGGATTTCATCGACGTTCGCCAGATCCGCTGTCAGCGAATCCGGGGCGGTGACCTGCTGCCAGGTCTTGCGCTGCAGGGTCGGTGCGTCGTAACCGAGGAAATCGCACAGCGCCTGATTGACGAACTCGAACCGGCCGTCGGGAGTGAGCAGACACATCCCCACCGCGGAGTTCTCCGTCACCTTGCGGAAGCGCGCATCGGCCTCGGCCTGCCGCCGCCGGGCCTGCTTGGCTTGCTGGATCGCCTCGACCTCCTCGTCGACGACCCGGAAGGAGCCAGTGATGCCGTCCGGACGGCCGGCCGCATCGAAGAAGGTTTTAGCGTGCAGTGCAATCCAATGAACGCCACCGTCGGCAGCAACCGCCCGGGCCCGGGTGGCAAGTTGGCCGGTTTCGACGACCTCGCGGAGTCTCACCGCCAGCAAACGGCGGTCCTCGGGCACGGTCATCTCCTGCACTTCCCGGCCCGTCCAGTAGTCGGCCGGCATTCCCAGGGCGGCTTCGACGGAGGGGGAAATCCAGACGAACCTGCCGTCCCGGACGTGCACGACGACGTCGCCGGCGTTCTCGGCCAGCAGCCGGAAGCGTTCCTCCGACTCGGCGATCCGCTGGGCCGCGGTGACCCGGGCGGTGACATCCCGCCAAGTGATGCTGATGGAGTCCGCACCGGCATAGGAGGCCCGGACGTCGTAGTACCGCATCGGATCGGACGGTTCGTTCTGGTGAAGGACGTCGTCGAGGACCAGCGGTCGCCTATTTTCCAGGCAGTCGATGACGTGCGCCAGCAGACCTGAGCCCCTCAGTTTGGGCCGGCTTTCCAGGCAGCTGTGGCCGATCAACTCGTCGCGGCTCAGCCCGATGTCCAGGCAGGTGGCCACATTGACGTCGCGATAGATCAAGTCGACGATCCGGCCGCGGGCGTCCCGCACTCCCTCGAGCAGCACCTGCGGATCCATCAATGCGTCGGTGTTTGCCCGGGCCAGTGCGTGCGCCCGCTCGCTGTCGGCGAGTGCCCGGGCGAGATCGCGGGAGAGTCGGGCGCGTTCGGTGACATCACGCCATGTGGTGTTCACCGACTCCGACCCGATCCGAACCGCGCGGATGTCGTAGTAACGCACCCCGCCGGGCAGATCCTGACCGTAGGGGACCTCGTCGAAGGAGATGGATTCCCCGTCCTCGACGCAGCGGGTGAACATCGCGCTGAACCCGGAATTCGCGGCGTCCGGGAAGAGTTCCAGATGCCGGCGTCCGCGCACCTCATGGAGGGGCAAGCCGAACTCCCGGCAGGCGGCGCGGTTGGCATCGACGCAGACGAAGTCGACGATCTGCCCGTTGGAATCCCGGATCGGCTCGATCATCGCCTGGGGGTCCATCATGGTGTCGATCTTGGTGCGCAACAGGGCGCTGATCTGTTCGCTGTGCGCCAGCGCCGATGTCAGTCGGGCGCTGGCGGCGTCGCGTTCGAGCAGGCGACCGAGCTGGGTTCCCGCCCTGGCCATCAATGCCAGCAGCCCGGTGTCTTCCGGCATCGGGTTCGGGTTGAAGAACTCCAGAGCCCCGGCCACGTCGGGTCCGATCATCAGCGGGGTGCTGAACGCGGCGCGTATCCCGGACCGCACGGCGGCGTCCCGGCGGGGGAAGTTGTCGCACCCGGCGATGTCCTCCAGCCAGACCGGTGTGCCGGACTCCCAGACCCGCCCGGGTAATCCTTCGCCCTTGGCGAAGACGTGTTCGGCTGTGGAGGTGCGCAATTCGGAGATGTCGACGGCAGGGTCGCAGTACCAGATATTGGACGGGCGCATGTCACGGTCGAGGCCGTCATCGGTGATGACATGGGCGTGCGCCGCGGGCCAACCGGTGAAGTGGCACATGTATTCCAGTGCCGGGGCCAGCGCCTCCCGGGCCGAACCGGCCTGGTTCGCCATGGTGGTGATCTCGGATAGGAATGCGAGTTCGTGGCGGCTCTGATACAACTCGCGCAGCCCACGTTCAGCTATGTCCTCGGCTTTCCAGCGGATGCGGCGTTCGCGGTCCAGCTGGCGGGACAGCAGCGCATTCTCCTCGGCCAGCGCCGCGGCCGGGTCTTCCGGGTTCACGTCGGCGTGACCGCCATCAGGCAGCGATCCGACCCCTCGTGCACACATTCCAGGTGCCGCACCATCATCGTGTCACCGTAATGGTTGGCGGCACCGAGGATGAATCCGTGGGCCAGGCCGCGGAGCTTGCGCGGTGAGCGATAGCCGATCAGAAGAGAGCCATCGGCAGGGGAGGTGAAATCGAAATGCGGATAGTAGGCCCCCGCGTAGAGCTTGCGCACCTCGGGGTGGATCACGCTGTTGAGACTGGGCAGGAACGACACCGTGCGTTCGTGCGGGGCGAAGAAATCCGGCCAGCGCGTCACCATCCCGGGTATCGCCTGTTGCCCGAACCAGCGCAGAACGGCATCGTCCGATATCGAAAGCGCTGTTCCGAACACCGAAACAAGGTTAATTATCTCAGTGCCGTCATAGTTGCCGAGCGAGGTGTAGACACCGTCGAGTCCGGCGTCCTCGAGGGCCTTGTCCCAGGCCGAATCCCCTTAGGCGTCGACCACGATGTCTTCCAACAGATGGAAGATGCTGCCCTCCATATTCCTCCGCACGCTCGGAATCAGACTAGGTTGCGGCCGGATCGGGCGGTCCGGCAGCCGACCGGATTCGCCGCGACCGGTCAAAGGACGGGACTTTGCGGCTATGATCCGCGTGCGGACTGATCGAGTGCAGCGACAGAAATGAGGACTCTGATGTCAGAGTGGCCGACCGAGACGACCGCCGCGGGAACGGTGGTGCTGCGTCCTACCGGGCGGTTGAACATGGTCGCCGCTCCCGACTTGCGCGATCAGTTGCGCAACCTGGTCCAGGGCGGGTCCGCGCGGGTGGTGGTCGATCTCTCCAATGTCGAGTCGATCGACTCATCCGGTCTGGGCGCGTTGATCTCGGGGCTCAAGGCGGCCCGCAATGCCGGCGGCGACCTCCGGATCGCGGCACCCAACGCCCAGGTGCTCGCCGTGCTCGAACTGACAAACCTGAATCGGGTTCTCAAACCACGGGAGTCGGTCGAGAAAGCGTTCGATGAGCCGGATTGACCCGACGGTAGTCGAAACCGTCACGGGCCCGGAAACTCTCGACGAGATCCACCAGGCCCTCGATGCGTTCTGGCTGGTCCACGCCGGTGTGCCGGAGGAGGTCCGGATGCAGATGGCCATCGCCGCGGCCGAGATCGGGGCCAATATCGTCGAACACTCCGGCGGGGGCCACGGTATCCGGATGCGGATGGAGTCCCGGGCACTGGCACATGCGGTCGAGATCGTCTTCGTCGATCACGGACCCGAGGCCACGGTGGATCTGACCAACCTCACCTTCCCCGACGAGATGGCCGAACGTAGCCGCGGGCTCGCGCTGGCCCATTCGGTCCTCGCTGGGCTGAGTTATCTGCGCTGTGGCGCCACCAACCGGTGGACGCTGCTCAGCCACGACTTCCGCTAGCGGTTGGACGTGTCCGTTTCGCCGGCAACGGGATTGGCGTACCGCAGCGCCCGCGACACCGAGACCGCTTCGGCCCTGGTCGCCACGCCCAACTTGCCCAGCATGTTGTGCACATGATTCTTGACGGTGTGCAAGGCCAGTGAGAGCCGGGAAGCGATCAGCTGATTGGTCAGGCCGAGTTCGATGAGTTCCAGGATCTCGATCTCCCGGGCGGTGAGCAGGTCCGTCTTGGAATCGGTGGCCGGCTGATGGGCCAGGGAATAGACCCGGCGCAGCAGAATCGCCGAGACCTCCGACGAGCACTGCGCCCCGCCCGCGCTCGCGTTGGCCACCAGGGCCATTAGCTGCGCGAAGGACTCCGAGCGCAGATGCAGCCCGGCCACCCCCGCCTCGGCGCATGCGACGATCTCGGGTTCCCGGTCGGCGGACAGGCCGAACACGATGACCTTCGGGTCCGGGTCGATATCAAGACTGACCTGCAGCAGGGTGCCGCTGTCGCCGGTCTCGATATTCAGCAGGATCACCTGGGGAGGGCCGTCGTCGGCGGCGGCGAACAAGGACGGCAGATCCCAGGCGGACCGGGTCTGGATGTTACTCGCCTCGAGTTGGGCGGTCAGACATTCACGATTCAGCCGACCGTCGTCGATGACCAGTACCCGGGTGACCGGAATCGGAACCGGCGTACCGCTCGACGTTGTGATAATGCACCCCCAGACGAAAACCGAATTCTATTGTCGCATTTGCTCAAGCAGCAAGTAGGAAGGCGACGGCAGGCCCGGATCCAGTATGAGTCCGACGATTCATGCTGGACCCGGTCGAGGACGCCGCAGGCGGCGATCGCAGACCGACGGTCGAAAATTTCCCCTTTTCTGTCTTAGGGTGACGCCATGGCTGCCCGCTCACGTCCCCGACGCCACGGCGCGACGCTGGTCGCCGCCCTCCTGTCCGCCGCCGTGCTGCCACTGGCACCGTTGGCCGCCGCCGCGCCGGACGGGGGTGCGCTCGCCGATGCGCCGACACTGTCGTGGCGGGACCTGGGCGCGCCGCCGACGGTGTCGTTCTACGGCGACACCAGTACCACGATGCTGTCGTTCGCGGTGCCGCAAGGGGCGACCCCGGCGACGCTGAACGCCACCGTCGATCTTCCGTTCCCGATGCGCTCGGGGGTGCTGACGGTGACGCAGGAGGACCGGCTGATCAGCAAGTCCGGGCTTCCGCTGACCGATATGGCGCCCTGGGTGATTCCGCTGTCCGGCGTCCAGATCGTCAACGACTCGGTGACGCGTGAGCCTGACATTGTCGGGGCTGGCCGAGGATCGGTTCTGCCTCGATGACCTCAATTCCGTCGATCTGGTCAACGGGTCGGTCACCTTCGCCGGCCGGGAAGCCGCGCCCACCACCGTCGCCGACTTCCTGCCAGGGGTGCTGCGCAAGTTGACCATCGCCCTGCCGCGGAAGCCGTCGCAGGCCGAATCCGGTGCCGCGGTTCAACTGGCCACCGAGATGATGTCCCGCTATCGCAGTCAGGCGCCGGAAATCCTCGTCGTCCCCCTCGACGACGGTGCCAGTGCCATCGACAGCCCGTCGCTTCCCCTCGAACGTCAGTTCGTGGTCAAGGAGGGGCCGATCGAGGGTCTCTCGCTGCAGGGTTCCGACGGCGTCCCGCAGCTACTCGTCTCCGGTCCGGCGGACAAGCTGGCCCGGCAGGTGGAACTGCTCACCGACAGCTCCCTCAACATGGCGGTCAGCAGGCGGGCCGTCGCCGATCAACTGCATTCGGCCCCGGAGTTCCCCGGAAACTCCACCACCCTGGCCCAGCTGCGGCAGCCGACCCTGACCTCCTCCGGGCTCGCGCCCCAGGTGGGCATCGCATTGGACCAGACCAAGTTCGGACACTCCGTTCAGGAGTACCGGCTGCACCTGATGGGTTCCTACACCCCGGTCCCCGGCACATTCGGCGGTCAGGTCGTGGTGAGCGTCAACGGCGAGCCGCTGGACTCCTGGCCGGCGGAGACCGCCGGTGTCATCGACCGGTGGGTGAGCGTGCCGGATCGGCTGATTCAGCGCTACACCAACGTGGTCGTCGCGGTGAACACCACCGGAAACACCGGTCGGTGCAACGAATACCGGCCGATCACCCTGACGATCAACGGCGACACCGTGATCGAGAACGTCCCGGCGCTGCCGCCCGTCCCCGCCGGTTTCGGGTCACTCCCGCAGGCTCTGATGCCGAGTATGCAGGTCGGGATCACACCGGAGAGCTTCCCCGACGCCGCCCGGGCCATTCAGATCGCCGCGGGTCTGCAGCGGTTGAGCGTGATGCCGCTGCGAACCACCGTGACCTCGGTGGAGGATGCGCTCTCCCTGCGGGAGCCCGCGGTCATCGTCAGCGCCGACGGCTGGACCGACACCTCGATCACCCTTCCGGTCAGCGCCGACGGCGGGCGCATCACCCTGCAGGGGATGGATTCGGGCGACCCGGAGGCCACCCTGACCCTTGACCCGGCCGCTCGGTTCGGATCCCTGCAGACGGTGTTCGATGGGCAACGATCCCTGCTGATCGCCACCTCCAACGGCGCCCCGGAACAACTCGACGGTCTGCTCAGATGGCTCAACGCCGACACCAAGCGGTGGACCCAGGTGCGGGGCAACGCGGTGGTCGCTTTCCCCGGCCGTCAGCCCGCCTCGGTGATGGTCGACATGCCGTCGGCCGTGGGCGGGTCGCTGATGTCGGACGTCGATTCGGGTTCCGCGGGCGCACAGTCCGGTTCGTTGGTCGGGTGGGCGATCGCCGGTGTGTTGGCCGCCGTGGCTGCCGGGGCGATCGGATTCGCGCTCAGCGCCCGGCGCGCCAAGTCCCGGCGCGGGGGAGCGGAGTAGGGGGGCGGGCTACGGCCCCCAGATCAGCAGGTCCTCCATACCGTTGTTCATCGTGACCGTGGTGGGGGCCGGGCCGGTGACGTCGAAGTGGATCTTGCCGGCCGACGTCGCGCCCTGCGGGATGGTGGCCCCGCTGATGTTGACCGGGCTGGCGACCTGCCACAGCACCCGGTAGGCGGCCCGGTTCGGCGCGACCGCGTTGAACTGCGAGATCGCCGGTGTCACCGGTCCGCTGACGGCCTTGACGGTGGCGGTGGCCTCCCAGAGCTTTCCGGCCACCTGGTACCCGGGCATCGGGTCGCTGCTGGGCTTGAGGCCGCTGACCGTCCAGCTCAGCTGAACCTGCCCGACCGAGTCGGTCATGGTCAGCGCCTGGCCCAGCTTGCCGACGATCGGAAAGGCCGCCGAGGCGGCCGGCGCGGCGGCCAATCCCAGAGCCACGGTCAGTGCGGTCGCCGCTGCGGTCTTGATGGCGGTGGTGTTCACGGGTCCTCCCTCGGGTGGTTGTCGTGTCGTGAGTTCAATAGCCGGTCGGGCCCGCTTTCAAACCGCCCGCTCCGCGAACGGGTAGCGTCAGACCGGTGGCAGCCGAGTTCGCAGGCAAGATCGCACTGGATATCCGGGACTCCGAACCGGACTGGGGCCCGTTCGCCGCGCCCACCGCACCGGCCGGCGCGCCCAACGTGCTCTACCTGGTCTGGGATGACGTCGGCATCGCCAGCTGGGACTGCTTCGGCGGACTGGTCGAGATGCCGGCCATGAGCCGTATCGCCGACCGCGGCGTGCGGTTGACCCAGTTCCACACCACCGCCCTGTGTTCGCCGACCCGGGCGGCCCTGCTGACCGGGCGCAACCCCACCAGTGTGGGGATGGCCACCGTCGAGGAGTTCACCGACGGCTTCCCGAACTGCAGCGGCCGGATCCCCGAGGACACCGCGCTGATCTCCGAGGTGTTGACCGAACACGGCTACAACACCTACTGCGTCGGCAAGTGGCACCTGGTTCCGCTGGAGGAGTCCAATCTGGCTGCCACCAAACGACATTGGCCGCTGGGTCGGGGCTTCGAGCGGTTCTACGGCTTCCTCGGCGGCGAGACCGACCAGTGGTATCCCGACCTGGTTTACGACAACCACCCCGTCGACCCCCCGGCCACCCCGGAGCAGGGCTACCACCTGTCGGCCGACCTCGCCGACAAGACGATCGAGTTCATCCGGGACTCGAAAGTGGTTGCACCGGACAAGCCCTGGTTCACCTACCTGTGTCCGGGCGCCGGGCACGCCCCGCATCACGTGTTCTCCGACTGGGCCGACCGCTACGCCGGCCGGTTCGACATGGGCTACGAGGCCTACCGCGAGATGGTGCTGGAGAACCAGAAGAAACTCGGGGTGGTTCCGCCCGGCACCGAACTGTCACCGGTCAACCCCTACGCCGGCGTCACCGGGCCGGACGGCCAGCCGTGGCCGGAGCAGGACACCGTGCGGCCGTGGGAGTCGCTGACCGACGACGAGAAGCGGCTGTTCGCCCGGATGGCCGAGGTGTTCGCCGGTTTCCTGTCTTACACCGACGCCCAGATCGGCCGGGTGCTGGACTACCTGGAGGAGTCCGGCCAGTTGGACAACACCATCATCGTGGTGATCTCCGACAACGGCGCCAGCGGTGAGGGCGGCCCGAACGGATCGGTCAACGAGGTCAAGTTCTTCAACGGCTATATCGACACCGTCGAGGACAGCATGCGCCACTACGACGACCTCGGCGGCCCGGCGACCTACAACCACTATCCGATCGGCTGGGCGATGGCGTTCAACACGCCGTACAAGCTGTTCAAGCGCTACGCCTCGCATGAGGGCGGTATCGCCGACACCGCGATCATCTCCTGGCCCGCCGGGATCGCGGCCCACGGTGAGCTCAGGGACACCTACGTCAACGTCGCCGATATCACCCCGACGGTGTTGGAACTGCTCGGCATCAGTCCGCCCGACACGGTGGCGGGCATTGCGCAGCGCCCCCTGGAGGGGGTCAGTTGTGCTGCCGCACTGGCGGATCCGGCTGCCGACACCGGTAAGAAAACCCAGTTCTACACCATGCTGGGGACCCGCGGGATCTGGCACGACGGCTGGTTCGCCAACGCAGTGCACCCGGCCAGCCCGGCCGGTTGGGCGCACTTCGACGACGACCGCTGGGAGCTCTTCCACATCGACGCCGACCGCAGCCAGTGCCACGACCTGGCTGCCGAGCACCCGGACAAACTGGCCGAACTCCAGGCGCTGTGGTTCGCCGAGGCGGCCAAGTACAACGGCCTGCCGCTGGGGGATCTCAACATGATGGAAACCTTCATGCGGTTCCGCCCGACGCTCACGGCCGGGCGCAGCACCTTCACCTATTACCCGGGCCTGGCCCCGGTCGGGCTCGGTGCGGTGGTGGAGTTGCGTGGCGGCTCGTTCTCGGTGCTCGCCGAGGTGACCGTCGACAGCGCCGACGCGGCGGGGGTGCTCTACAAGCAGGGCGGCGGCCACGGCGGCCACGTGCTCTACGTCAAGGACCGCCGACTGCACTACGTCTACAACTTCATGGGGGAGGACGAGCAGACGGTGAGCAGCCCGGATCCGATCCCGGTCGGAAAACACGTCCTCGGGGTGCGTTACGAACGCACCGGCACCGCGGTGGGCAGCCACACCCCGATCGGTCTGGTGTCGCTGTACGTCGACGATGCGACGGTGGCCACCCGGGCCGACGTGCGGGCGCACCCGGTGACCTTCGGGCTGGCCGGCGGCGGCGCCCAGGTCGGCCGCAACAGCGGTCAGGCGGTGTGCAGCGGCTACACCGCGCCGTACCCGTTCACCGGGGGCTCCATCGCCAAGGTGGTGGTCGACACCTCCGGGACGCCGTATATCGACCGGGAGCGGGAGCTGGCGGCGGCTTTCGCCCGCGACTGACTAGCGTGGGACCGGTGCTGACGGACTGGAATAACGAGTGCTGACTGACCTCGTCGAGTTGCCCGGTGGTTCCTTCCGGATGGGCTCGACGAGCTTCTATCCCGAGGAGGCGCCGATCCACACCGCCACCGTCGGGCCGTTCGCCATCGAGGCTCACCCGGTGACCAACGCCCAGTTCGCCGAGTTCGTCGAGGCCACCGGGTACGTCACCGTCGCCGAGCGGCCGCTGGACCCGGCGCTGTACCCGGGGGTCGCCGAGGCGGATCTGCTGCCCGGGGCGCTGGTGTTCCGCGGCACCCCCGGCCCGGTGAATCTCAGCGACTGGCGGCAGTGGTGGGACTGGGCGCCCGGGGCGCACTGGCGTCGCCCATTCGGCGAAGGCAGCGATATCGCCGGCAAGGCGGACCACCCCGTCGTGCAGATCGCCTACCCCGATGCCGGGGCTTACGCCGCCTGGGCCGGCCGGCGGCTGCCCACCGAGGCTGAGTTCGAGTACGCCGCCCACGGCGGCACCGACACCACCTACCCGTGGGGGGAGGAGCCCCGGCGCGACGGGGAGTTGATGGCCAACACCTGGCAGGGCCGCTTCCCGTACCGCAACGACGGGGCCCTGGGCTGGGCGGGCACCTCGCCGGTCGGGACCTTCCCCGCCAACGGCTTCGGCCTGGTCGACATGATCGGCAACGTGTGGGAGTGGACCACCACGAAGTACTCCGAGCGCGGCCACCTGGACGCCCCGGCGAAGTCCTGCTGCCCGACATCGGTCGAACCCGACCCGTCGCTGATCCAGGCCCTCAAGGGCGGCTCGCACCTGTGCGCCCCGGAGTACTGCCACCGCTTCCGGCCGGCCGCGCGATCCCCGCAGTCCCAGGACAGTTCCACCACCCATATCGGGTTCCGCTGCGTGGTGGGTTGACGTCACCTCCGCGAACAGACGCAAACGGCCCCGACACGCCGTGATTCCGGAGACGTTTGCGTCTGCTCGCGGGGGGAGTGTGCGGATTTGGCCGAAGCGGGCGCCTCGCCTAGTATCGAGGGGTTGCCTCGGGCAGACCTCGGCCGGCTTTGGTTGGCCCTGCGTGCCCTGCGGTGACGAAGACCACGCACGACGGTTCGGCTTCTGCTTGCGCAGAGGACTCTTCGCGTGCACAACCGAGGGAGATCTGGTGATTCAGCAGGAATCGCGGCTCAAGGTTGCCGACAACACCGGCGCCAAGGAGATCTTGTGCATCCGGGTGCTCGGCGGCTCGTCGCGGCGCTACGCCGGCATCGGCGACATCATCGTGGCGACCGTCAAGGACGCGATCCCGGGCGGCAACGTCAAGCGCGGCGACGTCGTCAAGGCCGTCGTGGTGCGCACCGTCAAGGAACGCCGCCGCCCGGATGGCAGCTACATCAAGTTCGACGAGAACGCCGCCGTCATCATCAAACCTGACAACGACCCGCGCGGTACCCGCATCTTCGGCCCGGTCGGCCGCGAGCTGCGGGAGAAGCGCTTCATGAAGATCGTCTCGCTCGCCCCGGAGGTGTTGTAAGTGAAGGTCCACAAGGGCGACACCGTGCTGGTCATCGCCGGTAAAGACAAAGGCGCCAAGGGCAAGGTCCTCAAGTCCTACCCGGAGCGCGACCGCGTCCTGGTCGAGGGCGTGAACCGGATCAAGAAGCACACCGCGCAGTCGGCCAACGAGCGTGGCGCCTCATCCGGCGGCATCGTCACCCAGGAGGCCCCGATCCACGTCTCCAACGTGATGGTCGTCGACTCCGACGGCACGCCGACCCGGATCGGCTACCGCGTCGATGAGGAGACCGGCAAGCGGGTTCGTATTTCCAAGCGCAACGGCAAGGACATCAATGCATGACGACTGCAGAGAAAGGTGCAGCCCCGGCTGAAGCAGCGCTACCGCGCTGAAATCAAGGACGCGCTGAACAAAGAGTTCAACTACGCCAACGTGATGCAGATCCCCGATGTGCTCAAGGTCGTCGTCAACATGGGTGTCGGCGACGCCGCCCGCGACGCCAAGCTGATCAACGGCGCCGTCAACGACCTCGCGCTGATCACCGGTCAGAAGCCGGAGATCCGCAAGGCCACCAAGTCCATCGCCCAGTTCAAACTGCGCGAGGGTATGCCGATCGGCGCCCGGGTCACCCTGCGCGGCGACCGGATGTGGGAGTTCCTGGACCGTCTGGTCTCGATCGCGCTGCCGCGTATCCGCGACTTCCGCGGCCTGAGCCCCAAGCAGTTCGACGGCCACGGCAACTACACCTTCGGCCTGGCCGAGCAGTCGGTGTTCCACGAGATCGACGTGGACTCCATCGACCGGCCACGCGGTATGGACATCACCGTCGTCACCTCGGCGACGAACGACGACGAGGGACGGGCGCTGTTGCGTGCCCTCGGCTTCCCATTCAAGGAGAAGTGAGAGATGGCAAAGAAGGCGTTGGTCAACAAGGCCAATAAGAAGCCCAAGTTCGCAGTACGGGCCTACACCCGCTGCAACAGGTGCGGCCGGCCGCATTCGGTCTACCGCAAGTTCGGCCTGTGCCGAATCTGCCTGCGCGAGATGGCCCATGCCGGCGAACTGCCGGGTGTGCAGAAGTCCAGCTGGTAACAACCCCAAGCTTTTTCAGCCAAGACAAAAGGCGCAGTAGGCCCCAAGGGAATTGACCCCAGTGGGAACCGCTGCGAGGAAGGTAGAGGCCCAGTCATGACAATGACGGACCCGATCGCAGACTTCTTGACGCGTCTGCGCAACGCCAACTCGGCGTACCACGACGAGGTGACCCTGCCGCATTCGAAGATCAAGGCCAACATCGCCGAGATCCTCAAGCGCGAGGGCTACATCACCGACTACCGCACCGAAGAGGCGCGGGTGGGCAAGGCCCTGGTGGTCAAGCTCAAGTACGGCCCCAACCGGGAGCGCAGCCTCGCCGGTCTGCGCCGGGTGTCCAAGCCCGGCCTGCGGGTCTATGCGAAGTCCACCAATCTGCCGCGGGTTCTCGGTGGCCTGGGCGTGGCGATCATCTCCACGTCCTCCGGCCTGCGGACCGACCGTCAGGCGTCCCGCGAGGGCGTCGGCGGCGAAGTCCTCGCCTACGTCTGGTAGCGGGATAGGAGAAGCAGAACTTATGTCTCGTATTGGTAAGCAACCGGTCCCCGTTCCCAGCGGCGTGGACGTGACGATCGACGGTCAGAACGTCTCGGTCAAGGGCCCCAAGGGAGCCCTCGCCCTGGCGGTCGCCGAGCCGATCACGGTGGCGCGCAACGACGATGGCGCGATCGTGGTGGCCCGTCCCGACGACGAGCGGCGCAGCCGTTCGCTGCACGGACTGTCGCGCACTCTGGTGGCCAACCTGATCACCGGTGTGACCGAGGGTTACACCACCAAGATGGAGATCTTCGGCGTCGGCTACCGCGTGCAGCAGAAGGGGGCGAACCTCGAGTTCGCCCTCGGCTTCAGCCACCCGGTCGTCATCGAGCCGCCCGAGGGCATCACCTTCGCGGTGGAGAGCCCGACGAAGTTCTCGGTGACCGGTATCGACAAGCAGAAGGTCGGCCAGATCTCGGCGGTCATCCGCCGCCTGCGCCGCCCCGACCCGTACAAGGGCAAGGGCGTGCGTTACCAGGGTGAGCAGATCCGCCGCAAGGTCGGAAAGACAGGTAAGTAGAGATGGCTCAGACACAGACCGTCGACCGCAGCCCGGTCGGCACCACACCGTCGGCCGGCCGCCGGCGTTGCGCGGCTTCGCCGCCACAACCGGCTGCGCAAGAAGGTGGTCGGCACCGCCGAGCGCCCGCGCCTGGTGGTCAACCGCTCGTCGCGGCATATCCACGTGCAGCTGGTCGACGACGCCACCGGCACCACCCTCGCGGCGGCCTCGTCCATCGAGGCCGACGTCCGTGCGGTCGACGGTGACAAGAAGGCCCGCGCCGTGCGGGTCGGGCAGCTGATCGCCGCGCGCGCCAAGGCGGCCGGTATCGACACCGATCGTCTTCGACCGCGGCGGCAACACCTACGGCGGGCGGATCGCGGCCCTGGCCGACGCCGCCCGCGAGAACGGACTCGCTTTCTGATGATGGACAACGTGCTGATGACGGACAACGGAAGGACCGCATAATGGCGGACCAGACCTCTACCGCTCCCGCGACGGAGGCGGCCACCAACACGGGCGGTCCCTCGGCGGGCACCCGCACCGACGAGCAGCGCGGCGGCGACCGCGGCGGTCGGGGCCGGCGTGACGACCGCGGCGACCGTGGTGGACGCGGCGGCCGCGACGGTGGCGAGAAGAGCCAGTATCTCGAGCGCGTGGTGACCATCAACCGCGTCTCGAAGGTGGTCAAGGGTGGCCGGCGGTTCAGCTTCACCGCCCTGGTCATCGTCGGCGACGGCCACGGCATGGTCGGTGTCGGCTACGGCAAGGCCAAAGAGGTGCCGGCCGCGATCGCCAAGGGCGTCGAGGAGGCGCGCAAGAACTTCTTCCGCGTCCCGATGATCGGCTCGCACCGTCGTCCATCCGGTCCAGGGTGAGGCGGCCGCCGGTGTGGTCATGCTGCGCCCGGCCAGCCCCGGTACCGGCGTCATCGCCGGCGGTGCGGTGCGTGCGGTGCTGGAATGCGCCGGCGTGCACGATGTGCTGGCCAAGTCGCTGGGCAGCGACAACGCGATCAACGTGGTGCACGCCACGGTCGCCGCGCTGAAGATGCTGCAGCGCCCCGAGGAGGTGGCCGCACGCCGCGGCCTGCCGATCGAAGACGTTGCGCCGGCGGGCATGCTGCGGGCGCGTCGGGAGAGCGAAGCGGCCGTCGCGGCCGCCGCGCGTGAAGGAAACGCATAGCCATGGCTGAGAACGGTTCGACACAGCTCAAGATCACCCAGGTGCGCGGCACCGTGGGCGCCCGCTGGAAGCAGCGGGAGAGCCTGCGGACGCTGGGCCTGCGCAAGATCAGACAGTCGGTGGTTCGCGACGACAACCCGCAGACCCGCGGATTGATCAAGGTCGTGCATCACCTCGTTGAGGTTGAGGAGGTCGGAAAAGCATGACCCCGATCAAGCTGCACGACCTGCGCCCCGCCAAGGGCGAGAAGAAGGCCAAGACCCGCGTCGGTCGCGGTGAGGGTTCCAAGGGCAAGACCGCCGGCCGCGGCACCAAGGGCACCGGAGCGCGCAAGAACGTGCCGGTGGGCTTCGAGGGTGGCCAGATGCCGATCCATATGCGGCTGCCCAAGCTCAAGGGATTCAAGAACCGGTTCCGGACCGCCTACGAGGTGGTCAATGTCGGTGATCTCAACCGGCTGTTCCCGGCCGGCGGAGAGGTCACCCTCGAGGACCTGGTCGCCAAGGGTGCGGTTCGGAAGAACACCCTGGTGAAGGTTCTCGGCGACGGCAAGCTGACGGTGAAGGTCAACGTGACCGCGCACAAGTTCAGCGGCAGCGCCCGCGAGGCCATCACCGCGGCGGGCGGCTCGGCGACCGAGCTGTAGCCCGACCCCCGCGAGCAGACGCAAAAGCCCCCGCACGCCCGGCGTGTCGGGGGCTTTTGCGTCTGCTCGCGCCCGAGACGGCGACCGGTAGCCTCAGAGTCATGCTCTCCTTCCTTCCCGGTGTCCCCGATGTGCCCGGACTGATTCGGCGGGTCGACACTGCGCGGCACCACGGGGTGCCCAAGGGCTGCATCCTCGAACTGGACCTGCAGTCGGTGCCGCCGGAGACCGCCGGTTTCGACCCGCTCAAACTGCTCACCGGAGCGGGCCGGCCGATGCTGCTGCGCGACGCCATCACCGCCATCCACCGCGCCGCCGAGGATGATCGGGTCGCGGGAATGATTGCCCGGGTGCAACTTTCGGCTGCTCCGCCGGCCGCGGTGCAGGAACTGCGCGCGGCGATCAGCGCCTTCACCGCCGCGAAACCGTCCCTGGCGTGGGCGGAGACCTTCCCCGGCACGATGTCCTACTACCTGGCCTCGGCGTTCGGCGAGGTGTGGATGCAGCCGTCCGGGACGGTGGGCCTGATCGGCTTCGCCACCAATGCCCTGTTCCTGCGCGACGCCCTCGACAAGGCCGGTATCGAGGCGCAGTTCGTCGCCCGCGGCGAGTACAAGTCCGCGGCCAACCTGTTCACCCAGGACCGCTATACCGAGGCACACCGGGAGGCGGACACCCGGCTGGTGGACAGCCTGCACGCCCAGGTCTGGCAGGGTGTCGCGGAGTCGCGCGGGCTGGAGACCACCGCACTGGATGCGCTGGCCGACCGGGCCCCGCTGCTGCGCGACGATGCGGTGGCCGGCGGATTGATCGACCGGATCGGGTTCCGCGACGAGGCGTACCGCCGGATCGCCGAACTGTCCGGTGCCGAGGCCATGACGGCTGCTGACGCTGATCCGGATTCCGACCAGGCTCCGCCGCGGTTGTTCCTGTCCCGCTACGCCCAGACCCGCAAACAGGGTCCAACGCTGCCCGGACGGTCCCAGAAGCCCACCATCGCCGTGGTGACCGTGGCCGGCCCCATCGTCAGCGGCCGTGGCGGCCCGCAGGCGTTTCCGCTGTCGCGCTCCAGTGCCGGCGCCGACACCATCGCCGCGGGCCTGCGCGAAGCCGCCGCCGACGACGACGTCAAGGCGGTGGTGGTGCGGGTGGAGAGCCCTGGCGGTTCGGTCAACGGTTCGGAGACCATCTGGCGTGAGGTGTGCCGGATCCGCACGGCCGGCAAGCCGGTGGTGGCCTCGATGGGTGCGGTCGCCGCCTCGGGGGGCTACTACGTCTCGATGTCGGCCGACGCCATCGTCGCCAGTCCGGGGACCATCACCGGTTCGATCGGTGTGGTCACCGGCAAGCTGGTGACCCGGGAACTCAAGGAGCGCCTGGGGGTGGGCTCGGACAGTGTCCGCACCAACGCCAATGCCGACGCATGGTCGGGAAATTCGCCGTTCACTCCCGAGCAGCACGCGCTGGTTGAGGCCGAGGCGGACCTGTTCTACGACGACTTCGTGAACCGGGTCGCGCAGGCGCGCGGGCTGACGGTCGAGCAGGTCGAGGAGGTGGCCCGCGGCCGGGTCTGGACCGGTGCGGACGCGCTGGAGCGCGGATTGGTCGACGAACTCGGCGGTCTGCGCACGGCGGTCCGCCGGGCCAAGGTACTGGCCGGGCTGGATGCCGACGCAGAGGTTCTGCTGGCCGGCTATCCCGGGGCTTCGGTGCGAGATTACTTGCGGCCCAAGGCTTCTTCGCAACCGGCGGCGGCGTCGGTATCCGATGCCGTGATCAGCCTGCTCGGCGGTGCGGTCATCGACTGGCTCGACCGGCAGCCGGTCGGCGGTGCCAGCGCACTGTGGTGGGGGGACTGGCGGTTCTGAGTTGCCGGGCCGGGTCGCGGGCGCGGAAAGCCTCTCGCGGGTGGTTTATGCCTGTTAGTTTCTAGGGGAGTTAGCGAAGTTTTTCTCTTTGTCGATATCGGAAGAAGCCCGATTATGACCAATGTGAAGAGAGCCCCGCGAGCAGGTGCAGCTGCGTTCGCGTTGGGGCTGTTCCTGGTTGGACCGCAGGCGGCTGGGGTGGCCGCGGCCGATAGTGGTGATGAGGCCTCGTCGGCCTCGACCGGTGCCGCGGGTGCGGGTTCGGGGGTGTCGAAAGCCCCGTCCGGTCGCGGGTCGTCGCGGTCGAAGGAATCCTCTGGGCGTGCGGCCAAGGTGGCCCGTTCGGGCGGGGATGCTGTGATGCGCGCGCCGGTGTCCGCTGGTGCGCCGACACCGGGGTCGGCGCGTGCCGTGCGGGGATCCGAGGCGGTCCCCGGTCTGCGCTCGGAGTCCGGTGCCGGGGATTCCGAGCCCGCCTTGCCGTCGGCGGCGACGGTGGCGGTCCCGGTCCCGGTCGGGGCTCTGGCTCCGGTGGATGTCGGGGGCGGCGGGGGTGCGGTCCCGGGTTCGGCGGTGCGGGTGTCGCCGGCGGCGTCGGTGGAGGTTTCGGTGCCGAGGGCCGGTGCGGTGTCGTTGCCGGGCTGGAGTTCCGGGGTGGCCGCTTTGCCGGTGTCGGTGCCGAAGCTTGTCGTGCCGCCGGTTCTTGATCAGGTGAATACGTCGGTGGATGTGTTCTTGCATCGGGTCGCGAACTGGCTGGCCGGGTTGCCGGGTAATAACGTCACCACCTTCCTTGAGGGTGCGTTGCTGATGGTGCGCAGGACGTTGTTCAACCAGGCGCCGAATGTCAGCCCGTTGCAGCAGACGACGACTTCGGAGGGGCCGATCCTCGGTTCACTCGGCGCGGTCGATCCGGATGCCGATGCGCTGATCTACAGCGTGGTGGGGGCCCCGCAGTGGGGCGCTGTGGAGGTCACCGCGGAAGGGGACTATCTGTACACCCCGGGGCCGGGCTATGCCGGGTCGGACAGTTTCGTCGTGAACGTGGCGACCGCGCAGCAGGGTTTCAACATCGTGACCTGGGGTGATGGCTCCCGGGAGGTGACGGTGCCAGTCGGCGATGACGCGGCGAGCAATCCGTTCATGGCGGGGTTGCCCGATCCGATCGACGCGTCGTTGTATCTGGCGCAGGCGACGGCGACGATCACGGTGGACCGCCAGGGCGGGCTGCTGGGGGATCGGTTCGTCGCGACGGTGGCCCTCGACGGCATCACCGCCGACACCCCGCTGACGTGGATGGATGCGGTGGGGCGCAGCGGTGAGGTGTCGGTCGGGCAGTTGTTGGCGGGCTCCGGTGCGGATGGGGCGTCATGGTGGGACGAGTTCGCCGAGGCGGGCGGCTACTCCAATGACGGTGTGATGCTGGGTGTGGACTTCCTCGACGAGCAGGGTGTGGAAACCACGGTGATCCTGGCCAATGTCTCTGCGGCATTGGATGCGGCGGGCCAGTACATCTTCACCGGCAGGCTCGCGGCGAACCCGGATGAGCAGCCCGATATCGACCAGTGGGATGTTCTCGGCTCCTCCTTCAAGGACAACTACGAGAACTTCCTGGCGACCTATCTGTCGGCGGATCAGTCCGGACCGGTCAGCGTGCAGGTTGTCGGGGCGGATCTGTTCGCCTCCACCTACAGCCCGGTGACCTATGCCAACATCCTGGTCGGCACCGATCAGGGCTACTCGGCCGAAGATCTCGGTATCGGCACCCCGGAGTCGGCTGCCTCCGGAATCTCCCAGGGCACCGTCGCCTCGCCTGCCCCCACCGCCGTGATCAACTACGCGGACAAATTCGCGATGGGATTCGCCGACGGGGCGGTCTGGCAGTGGACCGACAACGGCTGGAAGGTTCTCCAGAACAACACGGCCTGGGGAAGCGCGGTCGCGAAGATGATCGACTACGGCGACGGGCTGGTGGTCGGCCTGAAGAACGGGTCGGTTCAGCAATGGACCGGCAGCGCCTGGCAGGAACTCCAGGGCACAGGCTGGGGCAGCAACATCGACGCGATGGTGGCCTACGGTGACGGGCTCGCTGTTGGGTTGAACAACGGCTCGGTGCAGCAGTGGACCGGCACGGAATGGAAGGAACTGCACCCCTGGCAGACCCTCACCGGCGAAAGCTTTCCGCAATTCGCCGACAACAGCACCACCAATGGCTTTGACATCAAGAACGACACTTCCACGCCGCTGCTGATCACCGGGATGCCGGAAGACATCAGGGCCTTCAAGGGCCCGGAGGAGTTCATCGACAAGGGCACCGTTCTGGCGCCGGGCCAGAGCCTGCATCTCGAACTCACCCGCGGCTACTTCACCGGCTACGACAACAAGACCACGTGGGCGGTCCGGAGTTGGTCCGGTGGGCCGGACACCGGAGCGGGTAGCTGGGATGTGACTCTCTATTCGGGCGGTCTCACCCAAATCCACTCCGCGGAGTGCGCGGGAAGCTGCTACGTCAAAGACGACGTCATCCACCTGACCACTGGCCGCCCGGCGATCGGTGATCAGCAGTACATCCAGACGATGGCGGGCTACCAGGACGGGTTCGTCGTGGGTCTCGCCGACGGTTCTGTTCAGCAGTGGACTGGCACCGAGTGGAAGCAGTTGAAGGACTCGGGCTGGCGAAGCGAGGTTCGGGCGGTGCTGCCCGTTGGGGACGGCTTGGTGGTCGGGCTGGCCAACGGTTCTGTTCAGCAGTGGGCCGGCGGTGAGTGGCAGCAGCTTCAGGACTCCGGTTGGGGTCAGCCAGTCAACGGCCTGGTCGCCTACAAGGACGGGTTCGTGGTCGGTCTGGGCTACCGCCCCGACAACCCCGGAGCTGTGGAGTACTGGACTGGTTCGCAGTGGCAGGAACTGCAAGGAACAGGCTGGAAGAGCCCGGTGTCGTCGATGGTCGTGTCCGAAGACGGCTCCACCGTGACGGTGGGCCTGGGCAACGGGTCGGTGCAGCAGTGGGACGGCAGCCGCTGGAACGAACTGCAGTGCGGTTATTGCAGCACCGAGTGGAATAGTCAGGTGCGGGTGATGCTCCCCGACGGTTTCAAAGCGGACGACGGCGATCAGGTCGTCGTCGGCCTGGCCGACGGCAGGGTGGAGAAATGGGTCCCGGTCACCCTCGTCGACGGGACCCGAACGGGCAACTGGCAGGAACTGAACCCCAAGGAGGTCGATCTCCTCACCGAGGACGCCTTGCGCAGGGCCGTCGAGTACGCGTTCAGCGGCGGCGATCCCCTGGCCGCGGGCGCCCCGATCTTCTCGCTGAAGGAGTTCCGCCCGGCCTGCGGGAACAGCTGTGACGGCTCGTTCTACCCCTTCTTGCTGACCTCCGACGACCCGTATCAGCTGGCAAGCAAGAGCTTCAACCTCGGGGCGGGCGGGCAGACTCTGGATCTGTCCTATGACGTCGAGCACGCCGTCTACGGATACGCCTACGTCCCAGCTGGGGTCTGGGGCAAGCTCAAGTTGAGCAAATACTCCGGTGGTTTCCTGCTTGCCCTGCCCACCGGTCCGTCGGTCACGGTGAATCTGGCCGGCTCAACGAAGTTCACCTCCGGTGATATTTCGCTGGTCAGCAAGGAGTACTTCAAGCCGACTCCGTATGGAGTCTTCTCGCTGAATGCCGATGTCACCGCACGCCTTGACGCGACGCTAGCCCTTCCGGAGGACTTCACCGAGGACGCTCTGTCCGCGCACGCCTACTTCGTGCCCGGCTTCCTCGTCACCTACAACACCGACGCCTTCCAAGGCCTGCAGTTTGGCTTCGACTGGTACAAGGACATCGACTTCTCGGACTTCACCTCGATCCAAGGCGTGACCATCGTGCCCACGCTGACCCCTTCGGTGACGGGGTCCTACGGTTTATTCACCCCGGAGAACACCCCGATCATCGGTAAGAAGACGATCGCCAGTGTCAACCTCGGCTATGAGAACCCGGTGTCGTTGGACCTGACGCTGGCCAAGGGGGTGGACCCGTCGCTGACGTTCAACTCGACCGGGACGCTGACCTACGGCGCGGGCATTTTGCAAGTGCTTACTGACTCGCTGTCTTTCAGCGACGAGTTGGAGATCTACAGCTACACCAGCCCGAACCTGTGGACGGAGTACCTGGTCTGAGAGGCCGAAACACCCTGACCGATCTACCTCAGCGCACCGCGCTGACGTAGACGATCTCACCGAGTGGGTCGTAGTCACCGCGATCGGGTGGTTCCAGCCCGGAACGGGTGAACAGGTCGGCATCCGGTGTGCCGCTGACCGTCCAACCGGCTGCGCGCAGGTAGTCCATGACATTGTTGCGCGGCCCGGGATAGATCAGGCCCGACATATCGAGGTCGAGGCCGCGCTCGCGCAGTTGTCGCCGACATCTCCCGGGCCCGTGCGTCGTCGAAGTCGCTCAGGCCCGGGACGTATTCGGTGGCCACCGCGCTGCCCGGAGCGCTCAACCCGGTGATGGTGTCCAGCAGCCGGTCCTGGGCCTCCGGCGGCAGGTAGATCAGCAGACCTTCGGCCAGCCACGCCGTCGGTGCCGACTCGTCGAAACCGGCCGCCCGAAGCGCGGCCGGCCAATCCTCGCGCAGGTCGATGCCGACGGTTCGCCGCGTGGCGGTGGGCGTGGCACCCAGATCGGCCATGGCGGTGGTCTTGAACTCGATGACCGCCGGCTGGTCGACCTCGTAGACGACGGTGTCCGGGCGGCCAGGCCAGACGGTAGGCACGCGAGTCCAGTCCCGGCGGCCAGGATGACCGCCTGCCGGATTCCGTTCGCCGTCGCGGAGGTGAAGTAGTCGTCGAAGAACTTGGTACGCATCGCCATTCCGGCGATCATGGCCTGCACCCGCTCCGGGCCGCCGTCGCCGAATGCCGAGGTGTCCACGCGGCCGTCGAGCATGTCGACGAAGAACGGCATGCCGACCGCGCGGACCAGGGGTTCGGCGAACGGGTCGTCGATCAGGCGGCGATCGTCCCTGGTGGCCATCGCCCGGGCCGCCGCCACCATGGTGGCGGTCGCTCCCACGCTGGCGGTCAGATCCCAGTCGTCATCATCGGTGCGGGTCATGACGGACCTCCGGTCAACTCGTGCGGACAGGTACTGGAAACCGGCGAACTGCGCGGCCATCTCGTCATCGTGGTGCTCGATCCGGTAGGTGTCGAACAACTCCCGTACCGGGCTGCCGGTGACGGCCCAGCCCAGCGACTCCAGGTAGCCGATGGCGTCGTTGCGTTCACCGGGGTAGACCAACCCGGCGAGGTCATCGGAGAAGCCGAATCGCCGCCACCGGTCGTCGGTGGAGGCGAACGCGTCCATGCTGGGGAAGTATTCGGTGGCCAGCCGGCTGCCGGCTGGACTGAGCGCCGAGATGTGGTCGAACAATCGGTCCTGGGCTTCCGGTGGCAGATACATCAGCAGGCCCTCGGCGATCCAGGCCGTCGGCTTTCGGGCGTGAAACCCGTTGGCCGCCAGGGACGCCGGCCAGTCGTCACGGAGGTCGACGGCAACGTTGCGCACCTCGGCGGTCGGGGCGGGCGCCGAGCCCGTGCAGTGTCGAGACCTTGACGTCGAGCACACCCTGCTGGTCGATCTCGTAGACGACGGTGTCCGCCGGCAGCGGCAACCGGTAGCCGCGGGTGTCCAGTCCGGTTGCCAGGATGACCACCTGCCGGATCCCGGATCCGGTTGCTGCCAGCAGGAATTCGTCGAAGTATCTGGTCCGGACCGCCATTCCGTTCGCCATCCGCTGGACCGGGGAATCGCCGTCCTGTTCGCCGTCGAGGATGGCCAGGAAGTGCTCCATCCCGACGGCGGTGACCAGTGGTTCGGCCCACGGGTCGTCGATCAGTCCGGCGCGGGTGGCCAGGGCGCGAGCCGTGGCCACCGCCGTCGCGGTGGTGCCCACCCCGGAGGTCAGGTCCCAGGAGTCGTCCTCGCGCCGCACCGTCATCTCACGCCTCTCGAATCGCGATGACCGACAATGAGTTCCGCAGCGCGGCCCCGGCCGGATCGTCGGGGAAGGCCCGGCCGTACCCGGCGAACACCTCGGTGCGCGGCCGGGCCTGCACCCGCCAGCCCAGCTGCTCGAGGTGTTCGGTGACGGCGCGCCGCGGGCCGCTGTAGGTGAGTTCGGAGAAGTCGAGGTCGAGGCCCTGCCCGGCGCACTGGGCGTTCATCGCGGCAGCCCGTCCGGTGAGGGCCGAACCCCCGTCGGGGTGGTACTCGGTGGCCAGCCGGCTGCCCGGCGCCGACAACGCGGTGACGGTGTCGAACAGCCGGTCCTGAGCGTCCGGCGGCAGGTAGATCAGCAGACCTTCGGCGATCCAGGCCGTCGGCGCCGCCGGGTCGAAGCCCTGCGCGCGCAACGCGGCCGGCCAGTCCTGGCGCAGGTCCACGCCCACGATCCGGCGCTCAGCGGTGGGGGAGACGCCGAGATCGGCCAGGACCCGCGACTTGAACTCGATCACCTCGGGCAGGTCGATCTCGTAGACGACCGTCCCCGGCGGCCAGGGCAGTCGGTAGGCCCGCGAGTCGAGCCCGGCGGCCAGGATGACGGCCTGGCGCAGGCCCGCCGCGGCGGCCCCGGTGAGGAAATCGTCGAAGAACCGGGTCCGCACCGCCATCACGTCGATCAGCGCGGCGTCGGTCACCGGGGACTCACCGTCCAGTGACCCGGGTGATCGGTTCGACCCCGACCGCCCGCACCAGCGGCTCGGCGAACGGGTCTTCGATCAGCGGGTCTGGCTCCCGGCTGGCCAGGGCACGGCCGGCGGCGACCAGGGTGGCCGTCGCCCCCACGCTGCCGGCAAGGTCCCAGGTGTCGTCATCCGTGCGCGCCACGCCGCCTCCAGCCGATATCGGTCGCCAAATTTAACCACCGGGCGACGGTGGCCGTGTCTGCCGAGCGGATTCCCGGCCAGCCAGGGGTAACTGTTAGTCTCGTAGACTGTTCAAGCGTGCCTCGTGCGCGCTGACGAAGGATTACCCGAACGCTGGCCAGACCAGCCCCATCGGCACACCCAGACTCCAGTCCGGCTGCCCAGGAGGAAGAGTGCTCTCGGCTTTCATCTCGTCGCTGCGGACGGCCGATCTGAGGCGGAAGATCCTCTTCACCCTGGCCATCGTGATCCTGTACCGGGCCGGTGCCTCGCTGCCGTCGCCGGGGGTGAACTACAAGAACATCCAGCAGTGCATCGAAGAGGTCAGTGGCGGTGCCGGCGCGCAGATCTACTCGCTGATCAACCTGTTCTCCGGCGGGGCGCTGCTGCAGTTGTCGGTGTTCGCCGTCGGCGTGATGCCCTACATCACCGCCAGCATCATCGTGCAGCTGCTGACCGTGGTCATCCCGCGTTTCGAGGAGCTGCGCAAGGAGGGCCAGGCCGGTCAGGCCAAGATGACGCAGTACACGCGTTATCTGTCGATCGCGCTGGCCATCCTGCAGGCCACCAGCATCGTGGCGCTGGCCGCCAACGGCGGGCTGCTGCAGGGCTGCTCGCTGGACATCATCAACGACCAGAGCATCTTCTCCCTGGTCGTCATCGTGCTGGTGATGACCGCCGGGGCGGCCCTGGTGATGTGGATGGGCGAGCTGGTCACCGAGCGCGGTATCGGCAACGGCATGTCGCTGCTGATCTTCGCCGGTATCGCCGCCCGCATCCCGGCCGAGGGCAAGTCCATCCTGGACAGCCGCGGCGGCATGGTCTTCGCCGCGGTCTGTGCGGCCACCCTGCTGATCATCATCGGCGTGGTGTTCGTCGAGCAGGGTCAGCGCCGCATCCCGGTGCAGTACGCCAAGCGGATGGTCGGCCGCAAGATGTACGGCGGCACCTCGACCTACCTGCCGCTGAAGGTCAACCAGGCCGGCGTCATCCCGGTCATCTTCGCCTCGTCGCTGATCTACATCCCGCAACTGATCACCCAGCTGATCCAGAGCGGGCGCAGCGAGCCGAGCAACACCTGGTGGGACCGGTTCGTCGCCGACCATCTGACCAACCCGGCCGATGTCGGCTACGTCGCCTTCTACTTCGGTCTGATCATCTTCTTCACCTACTTCTACGTGTCGATCACGTTCAACCCCGAAGAACGTGCCGACGAGATGAAGAAGTTCGGCGGCTTCATCCCCGGCATCCGGCCGGGCAAGCCCACCGCCGACTACCTGAGCTACGTGCTGAACCGCATCACCCTGCCCGGCTCGATCTACCTGGGTGTCATCGCCGTCTTGCCGAACCTGTTCCTCCAGGTCGGCAACAGCGGTAGCGTGCAAAACCTGCCGTTCGGCGGCACCGCGGTCCTGATCATGATCGGCGTCGGCCTCGACACCGTGAAACAGATCGAGAGCCAGCTGATGCAGCGCAACTACGAAGGGTTCCTGAAGTGAGAATCGTCCTGCTGGGCCCGCCGGGGGCGGGCAAGGGCACGCAGGCGGTCAAGCTGGCCGAGAAACTGGGCGTCCCGCAGATCTCCACCGGTGACCTGTTCCGGCACAACATCAGCCACGCGCACCCAGCTGGGCCTGGAGGCCAAGAAGTACCTCGACGCCGGCGATCTGGTGCCGGCGAGCCTGACCAACGCGCTGGTCGACGACCGGCTCGACGAGGACGACGCGACCGGCGGGTTCATCCTGGACGGCTTCCCGCGCACGGTCGAGCAGGCCGAGGCGCTGCACGACATGCTCGAACGCCGCGGCCTGAAACTCGACGCCGTGCTGGAGTTCCGGGTGCCCGAGGATGTGCTGGTGGACCGGCTCAAGGGCCGCGGCCGCGCCGACGACACCGAGGACGTCATCCGCAACCGGATGAAGGTCTACCGCGACGAGACCGCGCCTCTGCTTGAGCATTACGGCGGCGCAGAACTGAAGACCGTTGACGCGGTCGGAACCCTCGACGAGGTGTTCGCCCGGGCGCTGCAGGCCCTCGGTCGCTGAAGCCAGGAATCGGCGATGGTGTCCCTGCCCGGCCTGCGTGGCCGTAAGACGGTGGCGGCCCGCACCCTCGGTGAACTCGATGCGATGGCCGCGGCCGGCGCCGTCGTCGCCGACGCGCTGCGGGCCGTCCGGCAGGCCGCCGCACCCGGGGTCTCGACCAAGGGACTCGACGAGATCGCCGAGACCGTCATCCGCGAAGCCGGCGGTATCCCGTCCTTCCTGGGCTATCACGGTTTCCCGGCCAGCATCTGCTCCTCGGTGAACGACCGGGTGGTGCACGGTATCCCGTCCGCCGACGAGATTCTGGGCTACGGAGATCTGGTGTCGATCGACTGTGGCGCGATCATCGACGGCTGGCACGGCGATGCGGCCGTCACCTTCGGGGCCGGACCACTGATCCCGGCCGACGAGGCACTCTCGGAGGCCACCCGGGCGGCGATGCAGGCCGGTATCGAGGCCATGGTGCCCGGAAACCGGCTGACCGATGTCTCGCACGCCATCGAGAAGGGCACCCGCGCCGCCGAGGTCACCTACGGGCGCCGCTACGGCATCGTCGAGGGCTATGGCGGTCACGCCATCGGCCGCAGCATGCATATGGACCCGTTCCTGCCCAACGAGGGCGAACCCGGCCGCGGACCCTGGCTGGTGGCCGGTTCGGTGCTGGCCATCGAGCCGATGCTCACCCTGGGCACCACCCGCACCCGCATCCTCGAGGACGACTGGACCGTCGTCACCACCGACGGATCGCGGGCCGCGCACTGGGAACACACCGTCGCGGTGACCGATGACGGACCGCGGATCCTGACGGCCTGACCCGGCTGCGATGAGTGCGGACAAGCGTGACCCCATCGCCGCCGCGCGGATCAACTGGGAACAGTCCGGCTGGGGTGACGTCGCCGACGGGATGGTCGCGGTGACCTCGGTCATGCGGGCCCACCAGATCCTGCTGGCCCGGGTGGAGAACGCCCTGCGGCCCTACGACCTGAGCTTCTCCCGGTTCGAACTGCTGCGTCTGCTGGCCTTCAGTCGCACCGGGGCATTGCCGATCACCACCGCCTCCGACCGGTTGCAGGTGCATGTCACCAGCGTCACGCACGCCATCCGCCGACTGGAGGCGGACGGTCTGGTCAAACGGATCCCGCATCCCACCGACGGGCGCACCACCCTGGTCCAGATCACCGACCTGGGCCGCTCCACGGTCGAGGACGCCACCGTGACGCTGAACCGGCAGGTGTTCGCCGATATCGGGATGTCCCCCGGGCAGGCCCGCGCCCTGGTGTCCTCGATCGAGACGCTGCGCCGCCACGCCGGCGACTTCTAAGGCCAGCCCCCCCGCGAGCCCCTCCCCGCGAGCAGACGTGAAGTGCCCCCAAAATCGGCGTGTCGCGGGGCGTTTGCGTCTGCTCGCGCGGGGAGGGGAGGGGAGGGGAGGGGAGAGGAGGGGAGGGGAGAGTCAGCGCAGCGTTTCGATGACGGCGCTGAAGTCCAGGCCGGCGTGCTCTTCGGCGAAGGCCGCGTAGATCGCCGCCGCATGGCTGCCCAGCGGGGCCGAGGCCCCGGTCGAGGCCACCGCGTCCATCGCCAGACCGAGGTCCTTGTTCATCAGCGCGGTGGCGAAGCCGGGCTTGAACCCGTTGTTGGCCGGCGAGGTGGGAACCGGGCCGGGCACCGGACAGTTGGTGTGCACCGCCCAGCAGTTGCCGGTGGCGCCGGTCACCACGTCGAACAGCGACTGCGCGGACAGCCCGAGCTTCTCGGCGAGCACGAACGCCTCGCCGACGGCGATCTGCTGGACCGCCAGCAGCATGTTGTTGCACAGTTTGGCGGCCTGGCCCGGCCCCGGGGCCGCCGCAGTGAATGATCTTGCCCGCCATGGGTTCCAGTACCGGACGGGCGGTCTCCAGCGCTTCGGCCTCGCCGCCGACCATGAACGCCAGCGTGCCCGCGACCGCACCCTTGACCCCGCCGGACACCGGGGCGTCGAGCAGGGCGAAGCCTCGTTTCCCGGCGTAGTCGTGCACCTCGCGGGCGTCGTCGACGGCGATGGTGGAACTGTCGATGAACAGCGCGCCCTTGGCCGCCTTGCCCATCACCTCGGCGAGGCACTCCTTGACCAGGGCTCCGTTGGGCAGCATGGTGATCACCACGTCGGCCCCCTTGACCGCGTCGGTGCCACGATCGACGGCGACCACCCCCTTGTCGGCGGCGGACTGCCGAGCTTCCGGAACGGGGTCGAAGCCCCGCACGGTGTATTCGGCGTTGACGAGGTTGGCCGCCATCGGCCCGCCCATATGTCCGAGGCCCAGGAACGCGATCGTGGTCATGGAAAGGTCGTCTCCTCAGTGTTGTTGATTGCGGGCAGCGCTCGCTGCGGCCCGGCCGATCACCACACGCATGATCTCGTTGGTGCCCTCCAGGATCCGGTGCACCCGCAGGTCGCGGACGATCTTCTCAAGTCCGTACTCCCGCAGATAGCCGTACCCGCCGAGGAGTTGCAGGGCCCGGTCGGCGACGTCGAAACAGGCATCTGTGACATGGAGTTTGGCCATCGCGCACAGCGTGACCTTGTCGGGTTCGTCGTTGTCCAGCGCGCTGGCCGCCCGCCAGAGCATCAGCCGTGAGGTCTGCAGCGCGGTGGCCATATCGGCCAGGGCGAAGCGGATCGTCGGCTCGTCGATCAGCGCCGAGCCGAACGCGTACCGGTCCACCAGATAGCTCGCCGCCTTGTCATAGGCGGCCTGCCCGCCGCCGAGCGAGCAGGCGGCGATGTTGAGCCGGCCGCCGTTGAGACCGTTCATCGCGATGCCGAATCCGGTTCCCTCGGCCTCGGGGCCGCCGAGCAGCGCGTCGGCGGGCACCCGCACGCCCTCGAGGACCACCTGGGCGGTGGGCTGGGCGTTCCAGCCCATCTTCTCCTCGTTGGCCCCGAAACTCATTCCGGGGGTGTCCTTTTCGACGATGAAGGCGGAAATGCCACGCGGCCCGTCGGCGCCGGTGCGCGCCATGACCACATACACGTCGGAGACGCCCGCCCCGGAGATGAACTGTTTGACGCCGTCGAGGACGTAATGATCACCGTCGCGAACGGCCCTGGTGCGCAACGCCGCCGCGTCCGAGCCCGCGCCGGGTTCGGTCAGGCAGTAGCTGGCGATGAGTTCCATCGACGCCAGCCGGGGCACCCACGACTTGCGCTGTTCGGGTGTGCCGTAGGTGTCGATCATCCAGGCGCACATGTTGTGAATCGAGATGAACGAGGAGATCACCGGGTCGGCGACAGCCAGTTCCTCGAAGATCCGCACCGCATCCAGCCGGCGCAGGCCGCTGCCGCCGACGTCCTCGCCGCAGTAGATGGCACCCATGCCCAGTTCAGCGGAGTCGCGCAGCACATCGACGGGGAAGTGCTTGGACTTGTCCCACTCCAGGGCATGCGGCGCAAGCCGTTTGGCGGCGAAGGCGGCAGCCGTCTCGGCTATCACCCGCTCGTCGTCGTCGAGTGTCGTGAAGGTCACGGGTGTCCCTATTTCATCGTCGGGATGACGAACTCGGCGCCGTCCTTGATCCCCGACGGCCACCGCTCGGTGACGGTCTTTACCTTCGTGTAGAACTGGATCGAGGCCGGCCCGTGCTGGTTGAGATCGCCGAATCCGGACCGCTTCCAGCCACCAAAGGTGTGGTAGGCCACCGGAACCGGGATCGGCACGTTGACCCCGACCATGCCGACCTGCACCCGGGAGACGAAATCGCGGGCGGTGTCGCCGTCGCGGGTGAAGATCGAGACACCGTTGCCGTACTCGTGTTCGTTGGGCAGTCGCAGCGCCTCCTCGTAGTTCTTGACCCGCACGATGCAGACCACCGGGCCGAAGATCTCGTCGGTGTAGATCGACATATCGGTGGTGACGTGGTCGAACAGGGAGGGTCCGATGAAGAACCCCTCCTGCAGGCTCTCGTCGCCGAAAGTCAGTTCGTCGCTGCCCTTGTCGCGGCCGTCGACGACGAGGTCGGCGCCGGAGGCGACGCCGGCGTCGATATAGCCGCGCACCCGGTCCAGCGCCGCCTCGTTGACCAGTGGGCCGTAGTCGGCCTTGGGGTCCAGGCTGTGGCCGACCCGGAGGTGTTCGACCCGTTCGGCGAGCCGGGTGCGGAGGCGGTCGCCAACGTCATCGCCCACCGCGACCGCCACGCTGATCGCCATGCAGCGCTCGCCCGCGCTGCCGTAACCGGCGCCGATCAGGGCATCGATGGCCTGGTCGAGGTCGGAGTCGGGCATCACGATCATGTGGTTCTTCGCCCCACCGAAGCACTGTGCGCGCTTACCGCCGGCCGCGGCGCGCGAGTAGATGTACTGGGCGATATCGGAGCTGCCGACGAAACCGTAGGCCTTGATGTCGGGGTGGTCGAGCAGGGCGTCGACCGCCTCCTTGTCACCGTTGACGACCTGGAAGACCCCGGGCGGCAGGCCCGCCTCGGTGAACAGCTCGGCCAGTCGCAGCGGTACCGAGGGGTCGCGTTCGGAGGGCTTGAGGACGAAGGCGTTGCCGCAGGCCAGTGCCGGGCCGGCCTTCCACAGCGGGATCATCGCCGGGAAGTTGAACGGGGTGATGCCGCAGACCACACCCAGCGGCTGGCGGATCGAGTACACGTCGATGCCCGGCCCGGCGCCCTCGGTGAACTCGCCCTTCATCAGGTGCGGGATGCCGGTGGCGAACTCGATCACCTCGATACCGCGCTGGATGTCGCCGCGGGCATCCTCGACGGTCTTACCGTGCTCGAGGGAGAGCAGTTCGGCCAGCTCGGTCATGTTGGCGTTGACCAGGTCGATGAACCTCATCAGCACCCGGGCCCGCTTCTGCGGATTCCAGGCCGCCCACTCCCGCTGGGCGGCCACCGCGGAGGCTACTGCGGTGTCGACATCGTCGACGGAGGCCAGCAGCACCTGCGCCTGCACCGCGCCGGTGCTGGGGTTGTAGACGTCCGCGGTGCGGGTGCTGGTCAGGCTGCTGCGCCGGCCGTCGATGAAATGCGGAATCTGTGTGGTCATGTGCTGCCTCCGGCCGGGAAAAACAAGATACTTGGATATCCTAGTAACTATTGGACTGCCTGCACAAGACAATCCTGCACAAGACAATAGAGTCGGGGTCATGCGCATGACCAGGTACGGCTCCGGCGGGCCGGCCCTGGTCCTCGTCCACGGACTGGCCTGCGATCCGACCGACTGGGATGCCCAGGTCGCGTCATTCGCGCCCCGCACCACCGTCATCGTGGGCGAACTCGCCGGCCACGGATCGAGTCCCGGCACACCCGCGGACTGCACCATCGAGGCCTACGGCACGGCACTGGCGCGCCAACTGGCCACGCTGGCGGTCGGGCCGGTGATTCTGGTCGGCCACAGCATGGGCTGCCGCGTGGTCCTGCAGGCCTGCCGGGTCGACCCGTCGGCGGTCTCGGCGCTGGTGCTCATCGACGGCAGCCGGATCGCCGACGGTGATCCGCGGGCGGCCGAGGCGGCGATGGCCGAGGAACTCGCCGGGGACGGCTACCAGCGGTTCATCCGCGGGTTTTTCGAGTCGATGCTGATCGGCGATCCCGCCCTGGCCGAGGCGATCATCGAACGCGCGCTGCGACTGGAGCCGGACGTGGGCAGGGCGCTGCTGACCGACCTGGCCGGGTGGGACGCCGGCGAGGTCGAGCGTGCACTGGACGCCGTCGGGGTGCCGGTACTCGCGATTCAGACCACCACGATGGACACCACCCGCCGGCGGGTGTCGCTGGCGGCCGGCCTCCGCTCACCCTGGCTCGATCTGGTCCGGGCCCATGTCCCCGCAGCCGAGGTTGCCGTGCTGCCCGGATCCGGTCACTTTCCGCAGATCGAGAAGGCCGATGAGGTCAGCGCACTGATCGCGGGTTTCGCGCAGATTCGATGAAGGCCCGGGTCTCGTCCCAGCCCGGCAGCAGTCCCGCGGCCCGCACCTGGGCCAACGGCGGCGCCACGGCATCCCGATCCGACAGCAGCAGCCGGTCGGCCGGCAGTGGCCAGTCGATGCCGATATCCGGATCGACTGCGGCGATGGTGTGTTCGCGCTGCGGCGCATAGGGGGCCGAACACAGGTACATGACGGTCGAATCGTCGGCCAAGGACAGGAAGCCGTGCGCCAGGCCCTCCGACAGGTAGACCGACCGCCGGTTGACATCGTCGAGCAGCACCGAATCCCACCGGCCGTAGGTCGGCGAGCCCACCCGGATGTCGACGACGACGTCGAACACCGATCCCTTCACGCAGGTCACGTATTTGGCCTGGCCGGGCGGCAACTGGGCGAAGTGCAACCCACGCAGCACCCCGGCGGAGGACACCGAGCAGTTCGCCTGCCGCATATCGAACCGGTGCCCGGTCATCTCGGCGAACCCCGATTCGGTGAACCACTCGAAGAAGGCGCCGCGGCCGTCCCCGTGCACCCTCGGGGTGATCTCCCACGCGCCGGGGACCGACAGTTCGCGGACGCTCACGTCACTGGCCCCGTCCGGCGTAGCGGGCCTCGACCTGTTCCTTCAACGGAACCCACCACCATTCGTTGTCGCGGTACCACTCGATGGTGGCGCGCAGGCCCTCGGCGAAATCGGTGTGCCTCGGCTCCCAGCCCAGATCCCGGCGCAGCGCGGTCGCGTCGATCGCGTACCGCAGGTCATGCCCGACCCGGTCGGTGACGTGGTCGACATCGTCGGGATCTCGGTCCATCAGCGTCAGGATCAGCCGCAGCACCGAGGCGTTGTCGCGCTCGCCGTCGGCGCCGATGAGATAGGTCCGTCCCGGCTCGCCGTCCTCCAGGATGCGCCACACCGCGCTGTTGTGGTCCTCGACGTGGATCCAGTCCCGCACGTTGGCCCCGGCGCCGTACAGCTTCGGGCGCCGGCCGGTGAGCACATTGGTGATCTGGCGGGGGATGAACTTCTCGATGTGCTGGAACGGCCCGTAGTTGTTCGAGCAGTTCGAGAGGGTGGCGTTGACGCCGTATGACCGGACCCAGGCCCGCACCAGCAGATCCGCCGCGGCCTTGGTGGCCGAATACGGACTCGACGGGTTGTACGGGGTGGCCTCGGTGAACCGCACCGACTCGTCCAGCGGCAGGTCCCCGTAGACCTCGTCGGTGGAGATGTGATGTAGCCGGACCCCGTGCCGCCGGACCGCCTCGAGCACCGAGAACGTGCCGACGACATTGCTGCGCAGGAACGGAGCCGGGTCGGCCAGCGAGTTGTCCACATGGGTTTCGGCGGCGAAGTGCACCACAACATCGGATTCGGCCACCAGTCGGTCCACCAGTGCCGCGTCGGTGAGATCGCCCTCGACCAGCCGGATCGCGTCCCCCAACGTGGCCAGCGACTCGCTGCTTCCCGCGTAGGTCAGCGCATCGACGACGGTCACGGCGACCCCCGGGCGCTCCCGCACAGCGTTGTGGACGAAGTTGGCGCCGATGAACCCGGCGCCTCCGGTGACCAGGAGTCGCATCGGCCCACCTTAACGGTGGCCGACGGGCCTCCGGCGGGGGCGGGAAGGCCATTTTGGCTCGCGGGCTCCCAGCGGGTATCGTGGACCTACGGTGCGGTTTACGCGCCGGCTCTTGCGTGCACAGTCCTCAGACCCTCACGTTTTGCAGTCGGGCGGATGCTGCCCAAGTCGATACAAGCAGAATCTGTGAGGTTATGGGCAAGAAAGACGGTGCCATCGAGGTCGAGGGCCGCGTGGTCGAGCCCCTGCCCAATGCGATGTTTCGCATTGAGTTGGAGAACGGCCATAAGGTGCTCGCCCATATCAGCGGCAAGATGCGGCAGCACTACATCCGCATCCTGCCCGAGGACCGGGTCGTGGTGGAGTTGTCTCCCTACGACCTGACCCGGGGTCGCATCGTCTACCGGTACAAGTAGCCGGCGACGAACCCAGACCACACAGCGTAGGACCAGAAACATGACGACCGAGAACAGGATCAACCAGCCGTGAAGGTGAACCCGAGCGTCAAGCCGATCTGCGACAAGTGCAGGGTGATCCGCCGGCATGGGCGGGTCATGGTGATCTGCTCCGATCCGCGCCACAAGCAGCGGCAGGGCTAGACACCCGCCACTGCGCGCAGCACAACTGAATACACACCTCCCAGTACCAGCGCGCTTCGCGCGCCCACGCCCGGATCGGAGGCCGGGCCCCGCACACATGCGGGAGCGGACTGGGAACAGACCTTCGACAGATAAAGAGGAACAGCCACACACATGGCCCGTCTAGTCGGCGTTGACCTGCCGCGCGATAAGCGCATGGAGATCGCGCTCACCTATATCTACGGCATCGGCCGTACCCGCTCCCAGGAGATCCTCGCGGCCACCGGCATCGACCGGGATCTGCGTAGCAAGGATCTCACCGACGACCAGTTGACCCAGCTTCGCGAATACATCGAGGCCAGTCTCAAGGTCGAGGGCGACCTGCGCCGTGAGGTGCAGGCCGATATCCGTCGCAAGATCGAGATCGGCTGCTATCAGGGCCTGCGGCACCGCCGCGGACTGCCGGTGCGCGGTCAGCGCACCAAAACCAACGCGCGCACCCGCAAGGGCCCGAAGCGCACCATCGCCGGTAAGAAGAAGGCCAAGTAATGCCACCGAAGAAAGCCACCCCGTCCGGCGCCAAGAAGGGTCAGAAGACCCGCCGCAAGGAAAAGAAGAACGTCCCGCACGGCGCCGCGCACATCAAGAGCACGTTCAACAACACGATCGTGTCCATCACCGACCCGCAGGGCAACGTCATCGCCTGGGCCTCCTCCGGTCACGTCGGCTTCAAGGGCTCCCGGAAGTCGACGCCGTTCGCCGCGCAGCTGGCCGCCGAGAACGCCGCCCGCAAGGCGCAGGAACACGGTGTGAAGAAGGTCGACGTCTTCGTCAAGGGCCCGGGTTCGGGCCGCGAGACCGCGATCCGTTCGCTGCAGGCCGCCGGCCTCGAGGTCGGTGCGATTTCCGATGTCACCCCGCAGCCGCACAACGGCTGCCGTCCGCCCAAGCGGCGCCGGGTCTAGGAGGACTTTCAGATATGGCTCGTTACACCGGACCCGCCACCCGCAAGTCGCGCCGCTTGGGCGTCGACCTCGTCGGTGGGGATCAATCATTCGAGAAGCGCCCCTACCCGCCCGGCCAGCACGGCCGCGCGCGGATCAAGGAGAGCGAATACCGTCAGCAGCTGCAGGAGAAGCAGAAGGCCCGCTTCACCTACGGCGTGATGGAGAAGCAGTTCCGCCGCTACTACGAAGAGGCGAACCGCGCCACCGGCAAGACCGGCGAGAACCTGCTGCAGATCCTGGAGACCCGGCTGGACAACGTCGTGTACCGGGCCGGTATCGCCCGCACCCGGCGGATGGCCCGTCAGCTGGTCAGCCACGGTCACTTCACCGTCAATGGCGTCAAGGTGAACGTCCCGAGCTACCGGGTGTCGCAGTACGACATCATCGACGTCCGCGACACCTCGCTGAACACCGTGCCGTTCCAGATCGCCCGGGAACTCGCCGGCGATCGCCCGATCCCCGGCTGGTTGCAGGTGGTCGGCGAGCGTCAGCGAATCCTGGTGCACCAGTTGCCGACCCGCGAGCAGATTCAGGTTCCGCTGGCCGAGCAGCTCATCGTCGAGTTCTACTCGAAGTAAACAAACATTCGGGGGGCGGGCCCCCCGAAGACCCCCAAGAGAATGACGGACCCCTCCGGGGACTGGCTTTCAAGTAAATCCACACGGCATCAAATAGCGGGTGCCGAGAAGGAGATAGAAGAACACCATGCTGATTTCCCAGCGCCCCACCCTCGCCGAAGAGGTCATCGCCGAGGACCGCTCCCAGTTCATCATCGAACCGCTGGAGCCGGGATTCGGTTACACCCTTGGCAATTCGCTTCGCCGCACCCTGCTGTCGTCGATCCCCGGCGCGGCCGTCACCAGCATCCGCATCGACGGTGTGCTGCACGAGTTCACCACCGTGCCGGGGGTGAAGGAGGATGTCACCGATATCATCCTGAACCTCAAGGGCCTGGTGGTCTCCTCGGAGGAAGATGAGCCGGTCACCATGTACCTGCGCAAGCAGGGCCCGGGTGCGGTCACCGCGGGTGACATCGTGCCGCCCGCCGGTGTCAGCGTGCACAACCCCGATATGCACATCGCGACCCTCAACGACAAGGGCAAGCTCGAGGTCGAGCTCGTCGTCGAGCGGGGTCGCGGTTATGTGCCGGCCGTCCAGAACAAGGCCTCCGGTGCCGAAATCGGCCGCATCCCGGTCGATTCCATCTACTCGCCGGTGCTGAAGGTGACCTACAAGGTCGAGGCCACCCGCGTCGAGCAGCGCACCGACTTCGACAAGCTGATCCTCGACGTCGAGACCAAGAACTCGATCAGCCCGCGGGACGCGCTGGCCTCGGCCGGCAAGACCCTGGTCGAACTCTTCGGCCTGGCCCGCGAGCTGAACCTGGAGGCCGAGGGCATCGAGATCGGCCCCTCGCCGCAGGAGGCCGACCACATCGCCGCGTTCGCGCTGCCGATCGACGACCTTGACCTGACGGTGCGGTCGTACAACTGCCTCAAGCGTGAGGGTGTGCACACCGTCGGCGAGCTGGTCGGCCGCACCGAGTCCGATCTGCTCGACATCCGCAACTTCGGTCAGAAGTCGATCGACGAGGTCAAGATCAAGCTGCACCAGATGGGTCTGGCGCTGAAGGACTCGCCGGCCACCTTCGATCCGTCCGAGGTCGCCGGTTACGACGTCGCCACCGGGACCTGGAGCACCGAGGCCGCCTACGAGCTGGAGAACGACGCGGACTACGCCGAAACCGAACAGCTCTAAACAGAATCAGAAGTCGTCCCGGTCCTACCTGATACGGGGGCCGGCCCCACCTAGGAGATAGCCGCAATGCCCAAACCCACGAAGGGGCCCCGCCTCGGCGGGTCGTCCTCGCATCAGAAGGCGATCCTGGCCAACCTGGCCACCTCGCTGTTCGAGCACGGCCGGATCAAGACCACCGAGCCCAAGGCCCGGGCGCTGCGGCCCTATGCCGAGAAGCTCATCACTCACGCCAAGAAGGGCACGCTGCACAACCGCCGCGAGGTGATGAAGAAGATCCGCGACAAGGACGTGGTGCACGTGCTGTTCGCCGAGATCGGGCCGTTCTTCGCCGATCGCGAGGGCGGTTACACCCGGATCGTCAAGGTCGAGGCGCGCAAGGGCGATAACGCCCCGATGGCCGTGATCGAGTTGGTGCGGGAGAAGACGGTCACCTCGGAGGCCAACCGGGCCAAGCGTGCCGCCGGCAATGCCGCCAAGGCGGCCCCGGCCGCCGCGGCGCCCCAGGAGGTTGCAGAGCCGATCCCCGCCGAGGAGACCCCCGCCGAGGAGACCCCCGCTGAGGAGACCCCACTGCAGGAACTCGAGGATGCCGACGCCGGGATCGCCGACGCGCAGACCGCCGAGGCCGCCGACGAGCAGGCCGAGGATACGGACGCTGACAAGTCCTGACCCGATGACTGCGACCGTGCCCGCCACCGACTCCGGTGGCGGGCACGTTCGTCTTCGCTTCGATATCGCCTACGACGGAACCGATTTCGCCGGCTGGGCGGCCCAGGATGGGCAGCGCACCGTGGCGGGCGTGCTCGAGGACGCCCTCTCGACGGTGTTCCGGGTCCCGGTTCGACTGTTCGCCGCCGGACGCACCGACGCCGGTGTCCACGCGAGCGGGCAGGTTGCCCACCTCGACGTGCCGACCGGGTCGCTGGGCCACGCCTTCCCGCGCCGGCACCGCCCCGGCGAACCGGAGTTCCTTGCATTGGTCCGGCGGCTGGGACGGTTCCTGCCCGAGGATGTCCGGGTGACCGGGATCGGCCGGGCGGCGGCGGGTTTCGACGCTCGGTTCTCGGCGCTGCGTCGGCACTACGCATACCGGATCTCGCTGGCGGCCTACGGTGTCGAGCCCCAGCAGGCCCGGTTCGTCACGCCCTGGCGCCGGGACCTGGACCTCGACGCGATGGCGGCCGCGTCAGCGGGCCTGCTGGGGTTGCATGACTTCGCGGCGTTCTGCCGGCACCGGCCGGGTGCGACCACGATCCGGGACCTGCAGCGGCTGGACTGGGTCCGGGCGGGCGATCTGGTCACCGGCTATGTCAGTGCCGATGCCTTCTGCTGGTCGATGGTCCGGTCGGTGGTGGGCGCGCTGCTGGCGGTGGGGGAGGGCAGGCGCGAACCGGCCTGGTGCGCAACACTATTGGGTGCGACACACCGTTCGAGTGACTTCGCCGCGGCTCCGGCTCGCGGCCTGACGTTGATCGGGGTGGACTACCCGCCCGACGATCAACTGGCGGCACGGGTCGCGGTGACCCGCGACGTCCGCAACCTCGATCAGAGCCGGGCGGCGACGAACGCCGCGGCCTGGTCGACCAGACCCGAGTCGATATAGGCCGCATGCAGATGTGCCGGCCAGCTACCCGCCCAGGTCTCCGGATCCAGATTGTCATTGCAGACCGGATCGTCCGCGGTACACAGGTCGATGGTCTTATCGCCCCACCGCGGGATGATGTCGGACAGCGGCCCGAGTATCTTGCGGGTTCCGTTGCCGAAAAGGGCCACCGCGGCAACGTGATCGTTCATGCCCAGCGGTAGCGGTTTGGTGTAGCCGAACATCGCCGACGGCACCGCCAGCACCACATCGGTGACCGCGGCGCCCAGGGAGTACCCGCCCAGCACCAGTCGGGTGTCAGGGCAGTTGGCCGCGGTGGCCTGGATGTGCCGGCTCATATCGTTGGCACCCTGGATGACCTCGGTGTCGGCCGGATAGTTCACCGCGTAGTAGGAGACGTTCTTGTCGGTCTTGGCGCGCAATGCGTTGATGAAGGCCTGACCGATCTGCCCGGTGCCCGGCGGTTCGATACGGCCCCGGGCGAAGACCACCTCGACCGGGGAGCATGGGGCGGCACCGGCCGCCGGAACCCCCACGGGGATCACCAGGGTCGCCGCTGTGACCGAAATCACCACCAACACCATTGAGCACAACTGCCTCACACGCATCAGGCCATGGTATCGGGCCGCCTCCGGCGCGGCCACATAAGAATTGTCTGGCAGCTCTTAGAGCAGGGCGGATACGAAGCCGGCGGCCTGGCTGACCAGCGGGCTCTTCTCGTAGCTGGTGTGGGCCAGCGGGTTGCGGCCCTGCGAGCAGATCGGGTCGCCGTCATTGCAGAGGTCGATCGCCTTGCCGGCGAACGGCGCGACCGCCATCGACACCGGGTTGCCGAACTTGGTGGCCGGGTTGCCGAACACCGCGACCGCCGCGACCCGGTCGGCCAGGCTGAACGGCAGGGGCGGTGCCGAGCCGACATCGCCGACCTTGGAGCCCAGCGGGGGGATTCCCATCAGCATGTCGACGACTGCGGCTCCCTGGGAGTAACCCCCCAGGATGAACCGGGTGGACGGGCAGGTGTTGGCCACCGCGGCCATCCGATTGGTGGCATCCGCCGCACCGTCGGCGGCGGCCAGGAAGTCATAGCTGGCCGGGTAGTTCACCGGATAGATCCCGAGGGTGCGCCCGCCGAGATTGGCCGCCAACTGGGCGCTGAGTGCCTGCCCGACCCGGCCTAGGCCGGCCGGCTCGCTGGTGCCGCGGGCGAACACCAACTCGACGTCGGGACAGGGCGCTGCCTGTGCGGGAACCGCTGCTACGGCCAGTGTCGCTCCGGCGGCCATCAGGCAGGCCGAAATCCCCGAGATGATCCGCATACGGCTCATACTCACACACCGCTCGTCGGGCTGTGAAACCGTATGGTCAGAGCAGGTTTGCCACGAAGGTGGCGGCCTGGCGGGCGGTGCCGTCGGGGCCGTAGCTGCGGTGGGCTGGGACGTCGTCGCCGGGTGAGCAGATCGGGTCGCCCGGGTTGCACAGGTCGATGGACCTGGTTCCGTAGACCGGGCTGGAGGTCAGGGGTATGCCGATCCTGGTGGACGGGTTGCCGAACACCGCCAGGGCGGCGATCCGGTCGGAGACGTAGGACGGCAGCGGGTTGGTGAACCCGATCACCGGGAACGGGACGGCGGCGAGGACGTCGATGATCGCCGCACCCTGGGAATAGCCGCCCAGCACCAGTTTGGTGTTCGGGCAGCTGTTGGCGACATTCTGGATGTAGGCGCTGGCATCGTTGGCGCCGTCGGCGGCAGCCAGGAAGTCGTAGCTGGCCGGGTAGTTGACGGCGTAGACACCGAGGCTGCGGCCGCCCACCAGGTTGCGCAGATCGTTGACGAAGGCCTGGCCGACCCTTCCGATGCCCGGGTCCTCCTTGGTGCCGCGGGCGAACACCACCTCGATGTCATTGCAGGCGACGGCATTGGCCCGGGGCAGGGCCGAGGACAGGGCCAGGGGTGTGGCGATGGCTGCCGATGCGGCGAGCACGGCCGCGGCCAGCGTGCGCAGGGGAACAGACACGATGGTCAATTTACCGCGAACCGTCCGATGCGCCACTTGTCACCGACTCCTCGAGCGGGCCGGCGTCGGGCCACGCCGCCGCCTCGGGGCTGCGGTCGCCCTGGCGGGCCAGTACCAGGCCCATCAGCACGACGATCCCACCGACGGCCTGGGTGGCGCTGACGCCCTCGCCCAGCAGCAGCCAGGCCGCCAGCACCGCGAACAGCACTTCTCCCAGGCCGACCAGCGAAGCGAAGCTCGGTCGCAGCCGGGCCACCCCGCTGATTCCCAGGGTGTACGCGATCGCGGTGGAGATCACGCCGAGCAGCAGTACCGGCACCAGCCAGGAGAAGCTCGTCCCGGCGATCACCGCGTCGCTGGCGGTGAAGTGCAGCGGCATCAGTCCGGACAGCCCGAGCGCCGCGATGGCGATTGCGGCCACCACCAATCCGCCGGCTGCCAATGTCACCGCATGCAGGCCGGACCCGTCGGCGGTCACGGTGTCCGACATCATGAAATAGCAGGCCGCGCAGATCGCCGCGCCCAGTCCCCAGGCCACCCCGACCGCGTCCACCCGGGTGCCGCCGGGCGACGCCGAGAACACGTTGAGCACCAGGGTGACGCCGACGACGGCCAGTGCGACGCCGGCCAGTGTCAGGGGCCGCGGGCGCCGTTTCGTGGTGGCCCACACCCATCCGATGACCAGCACCGGGGCGGTGTACTCCAGCAGCAGGGCGATGCCGACCGACAGGTGGGACACCGCGTTGTAATAGCAGAGTTGGGCCCCGGCGACCGGGATCAGCCCGTAGAGCACCACGGTGCGGGCGTGGGCGCGGGCCTCCCGGATCCAGTCCGGCCGGACGATCGTGGCGACCGCGGCCAGCACCAGCGCACCGCCGGCGAGCCGGGCGGCTACCGCTGCCGTCGGTGACCAGCCGGCCACCATCAGCGACTTCGCCAGCGGTCCGGACAGCCCGAAGGTGAAGGCCGATCCGACGGCGAACAGCAGGCCGAGCCGGAACTGGTTGCGGCCCTGGGTCGGGAACACAAGACACCTCCTTGCGTGATGGTCAGGCCAGATACCGTGGCGAAACCCCGAGTCATGAGTAAAATGACGATTGGTCATGACGCTACGTCCTGAGGGGTTCATGGGTCAAATGCTTTTCACTCATGACACTGAGCTGACCCTGCGGGCTGCCGTTGTGCTGATCAACAGTGACCGGGTCGATGGCGAACAGCTTTCCGATCAGGCTGCGCTGGACGGGTACCTGGGCGGCTGGGGCTGGACCGGACGCCGTGACCATGACGACGCCGAACTGGCCGCCGTGCACCGGTTGCGGGACCGGCTGGGCCGGATCTGGGCGGCGGCCGACGATGAAGAGCGCGCCGTCGAGGAGGTCAACGCCCTGCTGGCCGACACCCGGGCGGCCCCCTGGCTCACCAGGCATCCGGAGATGCCCGAATGGCACCTGCACCTGGCCTGCACCGAGGATCCGCTGGCCCAGCGGATGGGGGCCGAGATGGCGATGGCGTTGGCCGACCTGATCCGGGCCGGGGAGCTTCGCCGGCTCAAGACCTGTGCCGCCCCGGACTGCCGGGCGGTGCTGATCGACCTCTCCCGCAACCGCTCCAGGGTGTTCTGCGATACCGGCAACTGCGGCAACCGCCAGCATGTCGCGGCCTACCGGCAGCGCCGGTCGGGGCGGCGCTGAGGCCTGTGGATGGGCGTCACCCGCCCCGGTTCGGGCCCCTAGCCTGGCGTGATGACGAGGAGGACCGGCCCGGCAGTGGTGGAGGTGGGACCCGACACGGTGCGGGTACTGGCCGGCGGTACCGGCCGCCGGCCGCCCCGCGCCCTGGTCGGCGCCGCCCTGGACTGGATCGACGACCCGACCGGCCTGCTGGGCGATGCCCCGGTCGCGGTGGCCGATCTGTGGCACGAACTCATGGCGGCCTGTCTCGGCGGGCCGCGCGAGTCGGTCGTGGTGGTGCACCCGGAGGACTGGCCGGCTCCGCGGGTCGGCCGGGTGCTCGCCGCGGCGAACGCCTTCGCCGACCGGGTCGCCGCGGTCAGCCGGCTCGACTGGACACCGGATGGGGCCGACGCCGGCCCCGGCGAGGACGCCAGGGCAGAATCGCCCGTCGACCGCCCCGGTCCCCGGCGCCCGGCCCGGCGGGTCTGGCAGGTAACCGTCGCCCCGGTCCTGGTCGGCCTGGTCATCCTGGCCGGAGTGGGTGTCCTGCTCGCCCTGCCTCGCCCCGCTCCCGACCACGTCACCTCTGAGTCGACAGTCCTGGCGGAGGGCCGCATCGAGGTGCGGATCCCGGCGCGCTGGACGGTCGAACGGATCACCGGCGGGCCGGGATCGCGGCGCGTTCAGGTCAGTTCGCCGGCCGACTCGGCGGTCGCGTTGCACATCACCCAGTCCTACGCGCCCGAGACGACGCTGGCTGACTCCGCCGAGGTGCTCGCGCGGGCGATCGCCGGCCGGCCGGCCGGGGTGTTCGTCGATTTCCGTGCCGACGATGCGGTGGCCGGGCGCCCGGTGGTGACCTACCGGGAGGTCCGGCCGGGTCGGGTCATCCGGTGGGCGGTGCTTCCGGCCGGTGCCACCCGGATCAGCATCGGCTGTCAGAGCCCGCCCGAGCGCGAGGATGCGGTGCGGGCCGCCTGCGATGAGGCGGTGCGCTCGGCCCGGGAACAGGGAACCGAATCCGGGCGGTGAACGTCGAATATGAGGTATCCGGCAGCTGTGCGGTCTCGGCGGAGGAGAGCCGTCGGGACCGCACAGAGGCCGGGTCGATGGGGACGTTTTGACCTGCGCGGATCCCCGCCGGTAGGCTCAGGCGCTGGCGTGCGGTACACCGCGGGGTAATTCGCGGGGTAAGCCGGGATCTCGGGTCATTGTTGGTCGCCGAGAACTCATGCCCGACCGCTGACGCCCGACCGGCACCCGGTTCGACCGGGATCCACCCGAAAAAGGAGAGGTAAGCGCCTGTGCCCACATACACGCCGAAGGCCGGTGACACCACCCGCACGTGGTACGTCATCGACGCCACCGACGTGGTGCTCGGCCGGCTCGCCGTTGCAGCAGCCAATCTGCTGCGCGGCAAGCACAAGCCGACATTCACGCCCAATGTCGACGGCGGCGACTTCGTCATCGTCGTCAACGCCGACAAGGTCGCCATTGGAGGCGACAAGCTCAACAGCAAGATGGCCTACCGCCACTCGGGGTATCCCGGCGGTCTGAGCTCGCGCACCATCGGCGAGCTCATGCAGAAGCACCCGGACCGGGTCGTGGAGAAGGCGATCGTCGGGATGCTGCCGCACAACAAGCTCAGCAGGCAGGTGCAGAAGAAGCTGAAGGTCTACGCGGGTCCCGATCATCCGCACACCGCTCAGCAGCCGATTCCGTTCGAGATCAAGCAGGTGGCCCAGTGACCGATAACGAGAACGACGTGACCGAGACCGTCGAAACGGTCGACGAGGTCCTCGCGGAGGCCCCCGTGGAGTCCCCCGTGGCTGATCCCGCCTCCGAGGCCGCACCCCGGCCGCCGGTCATGATCGACCGGCCGATCCAGACCGTGGGCCGACGCAAGGAGGCCGTCGTTCGGGTGCGCCTGGTGCCCGGCACCGGCCAGTTCAACCTGGACGGGCGCTCGCTGGAGGCGTACTTCCCGAACAAGGTGCACCAGCAACTCATCAAGGCGCCGCTGGTGACCGTCGACCGGGTGGACCATTTCGATGTGCACGCCCATCTGGACGGCGGCGGTCCGTCCGGTCAGGCCGGGGCGCTGCGGCTGGCGATCGCCCGCGCGCTGATCCTGGTGCAGCCCGAGGACCGGCCGGCGCTGAAGAAGGCCGGCTTCCTGACTCGTGACCCGCGTGCTATCGAGCGCAAGAAGTACGGTCTGAAGAAGGCCCGTAAGGCGCCGCAGTACAGCAAGCGCTGATCGCTCACCTCACCCGCCGGGCGCGGTCCAGTTGGTTGGACGCGTCCGGCGGGTGCGTTGGTGGGGCGTGTGTTGGTGGTGTGTCATGAGCCGGTAGGTATGAGAGGTTTGACCGCATGGGCCGACTGTTCGGGACCGATGGGGTGCGCGGGGTCGCTAACCGTGAGCTGACCGCGGAGCTCGGTCTGGCGCTCGGCGCGGCCGCGGCCCGCCGGCTGGCCGCCCCGCCCGGATCGGGACATCGGTTCGCGGTGGTCGGCCGGGATCCGCGGGCCAGTGGCGAGATGCTGGAGGCCGCGGTGATCGCCGGCCTGACCAGCGAGGGTGTCGACGCCCTGAAGGTCGGGGTGTTGCCCACCCCGGCGGTGGCCTACCTGACCGCGGCATACGGCGCCGACCTGGGCGTGATGATCTCGGCCTCGCACAATCCGATGCCCGACAACGGCATCAAGATCTTCGGCCCCGGCGGGCGCAAACTCGACGATGACGTCGAGGACCGCATCGAGGAACTCCTCGCTCAGGGGCCGGGCCTTCGGCCGGCCGGTGCCGAGATCGGCCGGGTCCGTCGGGCGCCGGATGCCCTGGACCGCTATCTCGGGCATCTCGTCGGCGCGGCGCCGACCCGGCTCGACGGGCTGACCGTGGTGGTGGACTGCGCCAACGGCGCGGCCTCGGAGGCGGCCCCGCGGGCCTATGCCGCTGCCGGTGCGCGGGTGGTCGCGATCGGCGCTGACCCGGACGGCCTGAACATCAACGCGGGGTGCGGTTCGACACATCTGGAACAGCTTCAGGCGGCGGTACCGGCCCACGGCGCCGACCTCGGTCTTGCCCACGACGGCGATGCCGATCGCTGCCTGGCGGTGGACGCCGCCGGCCGGGTCATCGACGGCGACGCCATCATGGCCGTTCTCGCGCTGGCCATGCGCGACGCCGGGGAACTCGCGTCGAACACGCTGGTGACCACCGTGATGAGCAATCTCGGCCTACACCTGGCGATGCGGGAGGCGGGTATCGCCGTGCGCACCACCGCGGTCGGGGACCGCTACGTTCTCGAGGAACTGCGGGCCGGCGGGTACACCCTCGGCGGTGAGCAGTCCGGGCATATCGTGATGCCGGCGTTCGGCACCACCGGCGATGGCATTCTCACCGGTCTGCGACTGATGGCACGGATGGCACAGGCTCGGCTGCCGCTTGCCGACCTCGCCGCCCCGATGCAGTCGGTCCCGCAGGTGCTGATCAATGTGGAGGTCGCCGACAAGGCCGGCGTCGCCCGAGCCCCCGCCGTCCGGTCGGCGGTCGCCGAGGCCGAGGCCGAACTCGGTGACACCGGCCGAATCCTGTTGCGGCCGTCGGGCACCGAACAGATCGTGCGGGTCATGGTCGAAGCCGCCGACGCCGACACCGCGCGTCAGGTGGCCCACCGGGTCGCCAGGTCCGTTACCGCCGCGGGCTGAGCAAGGGAACCACCCGCGGGGCGGCTGCGTCGAACCCGGTATGGGCCCTCGAACCACGGCGGTGGATCCGCTGGCGTTACCGATCGCCGCCGCGCGACTCGACGCCGCGGCCGATATCCTGCACGCCGCGCTGCGCACCCACCTGGCCGGTGTCCGATCTGGTGCCGAACTGGCGGCCGGGGTGGCCCGCTGGGAATCGTCGGTGCGGGAGGCCGCGGCCGCCCTGCGTATCGCAGCCGACCGCTATCTCGAGTCCGAGGCGCATGGCACCGAGGCGCTGCGATGACGGCGGACGCGGCACTCGAGGCGCTCGACGCCGATTGCGCGGCACTCGACGCGGCGGCTGCGGCGGCCGAGGACGCGCTGTGTCTGCAGCGTGAGGCGCTCGCCGTGCTGGTTGAGGCCTGGGGCGGTGAATCCGGTTCGGCGGCAGCCGATCTCATCCGTCGGCAGTGCTCAGAGGGGGCGGATGTGGTGGCGGACCTGCAGCGGGTCTCGGGCGATGTGGCCCTGCGGCGCGACCAGCTGGCGGACGGGTCCTACCCGGGGATGTTCGACGTCTCCGCCGCCCGGGGCGAGGCGGCTGTCATGCCCGCTGTACCCGCTGTCCCGCCCGTGCAGCCCGCGCCGCCAGCGGCCCCGGGGGCCTGGGCGCCAGCCGGGATGCCGCTGGCCGCCGGGCCGGATATCGGCGGCGCACTGGCCGGTCTGGTCGCCCAGATCGCCGAGTTGGTCGGGTCGGGTGTGGATCTTCCGGCTGAGGAGCCGATTGAGGGGCTGGTCGGTGAGTCGGACCGGGAGCCGGTGGAGGTGGCGGGGGAACCCGGGGCACCGGGCGCTGTTGCCCAACCTCAGCCGGTGGTGAGTCCCGTCCAGCCCCCGCCGCCGGTCGCCGTGCCCACCATCCCGCCCGCAGTTGTGCCCCAGCAGGAATCGCTGCCCGATACCGCGCCGCCCGACACCGCGCCGGCCACGCCGCTGGAACCGGAACCGCTGCTGGCCGCCGAGGTGCCGGCCCCGGTTCAGGCCGCCGCCGACCCGGTTCCCGACCCCAAAGCCCCGTGCGAGATCGCCGCCGACGAACTGCCGGAGGTCGGCGGCTGAGTCCTCAGGGGAGCAGGTGCTGCAACTGCTCGATGTAGTCGACGTACTCGGTGGCGTCGGCGGCCACCGGGGTGGCCAGCAGGGTGGTGACCCCCGCCTCGGCGAACGCGGCGATCCGTTCCCGGACGTATCCCCGCGGCCCGATCAGCGATACGTTTCGCACCAGATCGTCCGGCACGGCGGCGATGGCGCCGACCTTGTCGCCGGACAGGTAGAGCTCCTGAATCCGGTCGGCCACGTCACCGTACCCGTATCGGGTCGCGACGTTGTGGTAGAAGTTGCGGCCTTTGGCCCCCATACCGCCGATATAGAGCGCCAGTTGGGGTTTGGCCCATTGCAGGCGATCCTGCACGTTGTCCCCGATCGCCAGTGAGACCCCGACCATCACGTCGAGATCGCCGAGGCCGCTGTCGCGCTTGGCCTTTCCGGCCCGAAGGGCGTCGCCCCACACGTCGTCGGCCCGTTCCGGGTAGAAGAACACCGGCTGCCAGCCGTTGGCGATCTCAGCGGTCAATTCGACGTTCTTGGGCCCCAGCGCGGCGATACTGATCGGGATGCTCTCTCGAACCGGCTGATTGATGAGCTTGAGCGACTTGCCGAGCCCCGTCCCGCGATCGGCCGGCAGCGGGATCTGATAGTGCTTGCCCTGATGTGACACCCGCTCCCTGCGCCACACCTGACGGCAGATGTCGACCACCTCGCGGGTCCGCCCCAGTGGCGCGTCGAAGGGTATGCCGTGGAAACCCTCCATCACCTGTGGGCCCGAGGTTCCGATGCCCAGCATGAACCGCCCGTCGGAGACGTAGTCCAGCCCGGCGGCGGTCATCGCGAGAAGGGTCGGTGTGCGGGTATAGATCGGAACGACACCGGAACCGAGTTCGATGGTCGAGGTCTTGGCGGCCAGGTATCCCAGCTGGCTCACCGCATCGAAGGAGTACGCCTCGGCGACCAGGACGATGTCCACACCCTGCTTCTCCAGCAGGACGACCTGCTCGACGGTTTCCTTGAAGCCGCCCGCGTAGGACAGGAAGATGCCGGTGCGCATGGTCCCGGACGCTACCGGAACAGTGCGACGATCCGGTCCTCGGTGCTCACCGGCTCCGCGTCCGGGTCCGGGCGTCCGGTTCGCGGCAGCTTCGCCTCCGGATCGGCGAAGTCGCGGTAGGTCTTGTCACCGGTCAGGTGGAACAGCAGGAACCCCGTCAGCAGGGCCCGCACGGTCCGCTGGGTGCGGCTGCTGGAACCCGGTAGACCGAGCAGTCCGGCGATGCGGCGTTTCTCGGCCAGCCCGCCGGCCTGGGCCTTGTCGAGTACCCGCAGCACCGCCCCGTCCCAGGCCGCTCCCACTTCGAGGGCGTCGGTCCGCAGCGACGTGGCGTCATCGGGGGTGGCCAGCACCAGTCCCGGCATCGACAGGGTGGCTGCGACCGCCTCGGCCGACGGTGTGGTCACCGCCGGGAACACCGCGGCGACGGCCTCGGGGCGAAGGGCCCCCGCGGCCGCCAGCACCGCCGCCGAACCACCGAAGCCGTGACCGGCCAGCCCCAGCTTGGTCGCTGCCACGCTGATCTGCCCCTGGCCCAGCCGCACCCCGCTGATGACCTGCAGGGTGGCGGTCAGGTCATGGGCCAGGCCCAGCACCGAGGGGGCCAGCCCGCGCTGGGTGTCCGGTGCGGCGGCCACGATGCCCCAACTGGCCAGGTGCTCGAGGGTGCCGGTGTAACGCCCGGCATCGGTCAGCCAGTCATGGCCGAAGGCGACTCCGGGCAGGTGGTAGCCGGACGCCGGGGTGTACACGACCCCTGGAATGCCGGCGAAGGCCAGGTCACCGCGCAGAACCGGATGCGGTCCGCGCCGGGTCAGGGAGCTGAAGAGGGTGCGGGTGCGGGCCACTCCCTGACGGTAGCCGACCGGGGTGACCGGCGCGCTGGACTACCCTGATAGACCATGTGCGGAATCGTGGCGTATGTGGGGCACCGCCCCGCCCGCAACGTCGTGGTCGACGCACTGCGCCGGATGGAATACCGCGGCTACGACTCCGCGGGGCTGGCCCTGCTGGACGGCGAGGGCGGCCTGACGGTCCGACGCCGGGCCGGCCGGCTGGCCAACCTGGAGGCCGCGCTGGCCGAGACCGATCCGGGTGCCTTGACCGGGACCGCCGGGATAGGGCACACCCGGTGGGCCACCCACGGCAGGCCCACCGACCGCAACGCGCACCCGCACCGCGACGCGGCCGGCGAGTTCGCCGTGGTGCACAACGGCATCATCGAGAACTTCGCCACCCTGCGCCACGAACTGGAGGCGGCCGGCGTGGAGTTCGCCAGTGACACCGACTCCGAGGTCGCGGTCCACCTGGTCGCCCGCGCCTACCGGGACGGGGCCACCGCCGGTGATTTCGTGGCATCGGTGCTGGCCGTGCTGCGCCGCCTGGAGGGCCATTTCACGCTGGTGTTCTGCCACGCCGGCGATCCGGGGACCATCGTTGCCGCGCGCCGGTCCACACCGCTGGTGGTCGGGATCGGCGAGGGCGAGATGTTCCTCGGCTCCGACGTCGCGGCCTTCATCGAATACACCAGGGAGGCCGTCGAACTCGGCCAGGACCAGGCCGTCGTGATCACTGCCGACGGGTACCGGATCACCGATTTCGACGGCAACGACGACGCCGCCAACGCCCGGACGTTCCATATCGACTGGGATCTGTCGGCCGCCGAGAAGGGCGGTTACGACTACTTCATGCTCAAGGAGATCGCCGAACAGCCCACTGCGGTCGCCGAGACCCTGCTCGGCCACTTCGTCGACGGCCGCATCGTGCTCGACGAGCAACGACTCTCCGACCAGGAACTGCGCGAGGTGGACAAGGTCTTCATCGTCGCCTGCGGCACCGCCTTCCACTCCGGACTGCTGGCCAAGTACGCCATCGAGCACTGGACCCGGATCCCGGTGGAGGTCGAGATCGCCAGCGAGTTCCGCTACCGGGACCCGGTGCTGGATCGCAGCACCCTGGTGATCGCGATCTCGCAGTCCGGCGAGACCGCCGACACCCTGGAGGCGGTGCGGCACGCCAAGACCCAGAAGGCCAAGGTGCTGGCCATCTGCAACACCAACGGCAGCCAGATCCCGCGGGAGGCCGATGCGGTGCTCTACACCCGGGCCGGACCGGAGATCGGCGTGGCGGCCACCAAGACCTTCCTGGCCCAGGTCACGGCGAACTACCTGGTCGGACTGGCCCTGGCTCAGGCCCGCGGCACCAAGTACCCCGATGAGGTGGAACGGGAGTATCGCGAACTAGAGGCGATGCCCGAGCAGGTGGCGGCGGTGCTCGACCATATCGGCCCGGTGTCGGAGTTGGCCGGGCGGTTCGCCGACTCCCCGGCGGTGCTGTTCCTCGGCCGCCACGTCGGCTACCCGGTGGCACTCGAGGGCGCGCTCAAGCTCAAGGAACTGGCCTATATGCACGCCGAGGGCTTCGCCGCCGGCGAACTCAAGCACGGTCCGATCGCGCTGATCGAGGAGGGCCTGCCGGTGATCGTCGTGATGCCCTCGCCGAAGAACGCCGCAGTGCTGCACGGCAAGCTGCTCTCCAACATCCGGGAGATCCAGGCCCGCGGCGCGGTCACCATCGTCATCGCCGAGGAGGGCGACGACACGGTGCGCCCCTACGCCGACCATCTGATCGAGATACCTGCGGTGTCAACGCTTTTCCAGCCGCTGCTGTCCACCATCCCGCTGCAGGTGTTCGCGGCGTCGGTGGCCCGGGCACGCGGCTACGACGTCGACAAGCCGCGCAACCTGGCCAAGTCCGTCACCGTCGAGTAGCACTCTGATGCGGCACTACTACACCGCCGGGCAGATCCGGGCCGCCGAGGCCCCGGTGCTGGACCGCCTGCCCGACGGCGCGCTGATGCGCCGCGCCGCGGCGGGTCTGGCCGGCGCCATCGCCGCCGAACTCCACCGGCGCAGCGGCGGCCTGGCCGGCCGGTCTGTCGGTGCGGTGATCGGGTCCGGGGACAACGGCGGTGACGCGCTGTGGGCGGCCACCTTCCTGCGCCGCCGGGGTGTGGCCGCGAGCGCGATCCTGCTCAACCCCGGGCACACTCATGCCGGCGCGCTGGCCGCGTTCCGGGCCGCCGGCGGGCGGGTGGTCCAGACGCTCACGGCGGCAACGGATCTGGTGATCGACGGGGTGGTCGGGATCTCCGGAACCGGGCCACTGCGCCCGGCCGCCGCCGAGGTGTTCGCCGCCGTGGCGGCCGCGGGCATCCCGGTGGTGGCCGTCGACATCCCCAGCGGCATCGATGTGCACACCGGCGCGATCGCCGGTCCGGCCGTCCGGGCCGCACTGACGGTGACCTTCGGCGGTCTCAAACCGGTGCACGCGCTGGCCGACTGCGGCCGGGTCGAACTCATCGACATCGGTCTGGACCTTCCCGGCAGCGATCTGCTCGGCCTGGAGGCCGCCGATGTCCGGGCAGTGCTGGCCGGTGCCCGGTCCGCACGACGACAAGTACACCCAGGGGGTCGTCGGTATCGCCGCCGGTTCGGCGGCCTACCCGGGTGCGGCCATCCTGTGTTCGGGCGCCGCCGTGGCGGCCACCTCGGGGATGGTCCGCTACGCCGGGGCCGCGGCGGCGGAGGTGCTGTCGCAGTGGCCCGAGGTGGTCGCCGTGCCGGAGGTGGCAGCGGCCGGCCGGGTGCAGGCCTGGGTGGTCGGGCCGGGCCTGGGCACCGACGAGGCGGCGGTGACCGCGCTGATGTGGGTGCTCAACACCGACCTCCCGGTCATCGTCGACGCGGACGCCCTGACCATCCTGTCCGCCCACCCGCATCTGGTCGGCAAGCGGGAGGCGCCCACGGTGCTGACCCCGCACGCGGGGAGTACGCGCGCGCGGCTGCGCGACCGGAGCCGGGCTGCCGGCGACATCGGATACCGGAGCCGGGCTGCCGGCGACATCGATACCGGAGCCGGGCTGCCGGCGACATCCGATACCGGCGAGGTAGGCGCAGACCGGGTCGCCGCCGCCCGCCGGCTTGCCGACGCCCTCGGCGCGACCGTGCTGCTCAAGGGCAACGTCACGGTGATCGCCGAGCCGCGTTCGATCGGCGGGCTGACCTATCTGAACCCCGCCGGCGGCTCGTGGGCCGCCACCGCCGGTTCCGGCGATGTGCTCAGCGGCATCATCGGAGCGCTGCTGGCGGCCGGCCTGCCGCCGGGCCGGGCCGCCGCCGCGGCCGCCTTCGTCCACGCCCGGGCCGCCAACGCCTCGGCCGCCGACCCGGGACCGGCGCCGGTTCCCGACCTCGGCGTCGCGCATCCTGTCCCATATCCGTTACGCCCTGGCCACCCTGTAAAACCCAACCCGAAGGACACGCCCATGCCGCACGTGAAGTACCGGTCACCGTCGATCGCCCCGGCCTACACCGGGCGGTTGTCCACCGATCCGATCCCGTCGCTGCGGCTGCCCGACGAGTCGATGGAGCCGGCCGCGGCCTACCGGTTCATCCACGACGAGCTGATGCTCGACGGCAGTTCCCGGCTGAACCTGGCCACCTTCGTCACCACCTGGATGGACCCCGAGGCCGAGCAGCTGATGGCCGAGACGTTCGACAAGAACATGATCGACAAGGATGAGTACCCGGCCACCGCCGCCATCGAATCCCGTTGCGTGTCAATGGTTGCCGATCTTTTCCACGCCGAGAACCTGCGCGACGACGATGCCGGCAGCGCGGTCGGGGTGTCCACCATCGGCTCCTCGGAGGCCGTCATGCTGGGCGGTCTGGCGCTGAAGTGGCGCTGGAAGCAGCGCATCGGCGGCACCGACAAGGACGCCTGGAAGACCCGCACCCCCAACTTGGTCATGGGTTCCAACGTTCAGGTGGTGTGGGAGAAGTTCTGCCGGTACTTCGAGGTCGAACCGCGCTATCTGCCGATGGCCGAAGGCCGCTATGTCATCACCCCTGAGCAGGTACTCGAGGCCGTCGACGAGGACACCATCGGGGTGGTGGGCATCCTGGGCACCACCTACACCGGTGAACTGGAGCCGATCGCCGAGATCTGTGCGGCGCTGGACACGCTGGAGAAGGAGAAGGGCCTGGACATCCCGGTCCACGTCGATGCGGCCAGCGGTGGGTTCGTCGTCCCGTTCCTGCACCCCGACATCGTGTGGGACTTCCGGCTGCCCCGGGTGGTGTCGATCAACGTCAGCGGCCACAAGTACGGCCTGACCTATCCCGGTATCGGCTTCGTGGTGTGGCGCAACGCCGACCAGTTGCCCGAGGAACTGGTATTCCGGGTCAACTATCTCGGCGGGGACATGCCGACCTTCACCCTGAACTTCTCCCGGCCCGGTAACCAGGTCGTGGGGCAGTACTACAACTTCCTGCGGCTGGGCCGGGCCGGCTACACCCAGGTGATGCAGACCCTGTCCGGGACTGCCCGCTGGCTGTCCGATGAACTCAGGAGCAGCGAGCATTTCGAGGTGGTCTCCGACGGCAGTGCGATCCCGGTGGTGGCCTGCCGGCTCTCCGGCGACTTCGGCTACACCGAGTTCGACGTGTCGGCCGGCTTGCGCACCTACGGCTGGCAGGTGCCGGCGTACACCATGCCCGACGGCGCCGAGGACATCGCGGTGCTGCGGGTGGTGGTGCGGGAGGGCTTCTCCGCCGATCTGGCCCGCTCGCTGGCCGCGGACCTGCGGGCGGTGCTGGCCAAGCTGGACGCCATCAAACCGGGCGGGGAGTTCACCGAGGGACACTTCGCGCACTGAACCTTGCCCGCCGCGGACCGCTCCGGACCGCCCCGGGTGCCGGTCTGGGACAATCGAGGGCGGTGACATGGATATGCACACGACAGCGGTGACCCCGTCGACGCAGACGCCGCACGGCGTGAGCGGCGAGGCGCTCGTCGACCTCGGTGCCATCACGCACAACGTTCGGGTGCTGCTGGAGCACGCCGGCCCCGCGCAGATCATGGCGGTCGTCAAAGCCGACGGCTACGGTCACGGCGCCAGCGCGGTGGCCCGGGCGGCGGTGGCCGCCGGGGCGGCCGAACTCGGCGTCGCCACCGTCGGCGAGGCCCTGGCCCTGCGCCGCGACGGCATCACCGCCCCGGTGCTGGCCTGGCTGCATCCGCCGGGCACCGATTTCGCCCCGGCGCTGTCGGCGGACGTGCAGATCGGTGTCTCCTCGGTGCGTCAGATCGACGATCTGCTCGACGCGGTGGCCCGCACCGGCCGCACCGCCGAGGTCACCATCAAGGTGGAGACGGGTCTGAACCGCAGCGGGGTCAGCCCCCGGGACTACCCGGGCGTCCTGGACACCGTCGCCCGGGCGGTGGCGGCCGGCGCGATCCGGCTCCGGGGCATCATGTCGCATCTGGCCAGCGGCGACGAGCCGTACAACCCGATCAACGACCTTCAGGCGCAACGTTTCTCCGCGATGCTCGCCGAGGCCCGCAACCGCGGCGTCGACTTCGAGGTGGCGCACCTGTCCAACTCGCCGTCGGCGATGACCCGACCCGATTTCGGCTTCGACATGGTCCGCCCCGGGATCGCTGTCTACGGACTCAGTCCCATCCCGGAGCGCGGGGATATGGGATTACGCCCCGCCATGACCCTGAAATGCCCGGTGGCGATGGTGAAATCGCTGGCGCCCGGCGACGGGGTGTCCTACGGGCACACCTGGATCGCCGAACGGCACACCACTGTGGCGCTGCTCCCGATCGGCTATGCAGACGGTGTCTACCGTGCGCTGAGCGGGCGTATCGATGTGTTGATCAACGGACGGCTCCGCCCGGGCGTCGGGCGGATCTGCATGGATCAGTTCGTCGTCGACCTCGGCCCCGGCGCCGTCGACGTTGCAGAGGGGGACGAGGCCATCCTGTTCGGGCCCGGCGGGTCCGGCGAGCCCACCGCACAGGACTGGGCCGAGCTGCTGGGCACCATCCACTACGAGGTGGTCACCAGCCCGCGCGGCCGGGTGCTGCGCCGCTACCGGGAAGCCGGCTCCGATGGCCGATGAACCCCGTGGTACCGGGTCCGACAGCGCGGGGATGGCGACCGGCCGGAAGGCCGGCCTGATGGCCGGCGTCGCCGGACTGTCGGCGGTCGGCACCGCCGCGGGAGTCTCGGCGGCCCGGGCGTTGCGGCAACGCAAGGCGATCCGGGACGCCTACGAGGGCGAGGACTTCGCGCTGCTGGAGGCCGATCGCGGCTGCGTGATCACCACCCCCGACGGGGTACCGCTGGTGGTGCGCGAAGTCGGCCCGATCACCGCGCCGCTGACGGTGGTGTTCGCTCACGGGTTCTGCATGCGGATGGGGTCGTTCCACTTCCAACGGGCCGCCCTGGCCGAGCGCTGGGGCGAACAGGTCCGGATGGTGTTCTACGACCAGCGTGGTCACGGCCAGTCCGGGACTGCCCCGCTCCAGACCTACTGCGTAGATCAGTTGGGCCGGGATCTGGACACCGTGCTGCAGGTGATGGTCCCGCGCGGACCGGTGGTCCTGGTGGGCCACTCGATGGGCGGTATGACCGTGCTGTCCCACGCCCGGCAGTTCCCGCAGCATTACGGCCGGCGGATCGTCGGCGCCGCGATCATCTCCTCGGCGGCCGAAGGGGTGCCGCGCTCGCCGCTGGGCGAGATCCTGCACAACCCGGCGTTGGAGGCGGTGCGGTTCGCCGCCCGGTATGCGCCCAAGCTGGTGCACCGCACCCGGGGCGCCACCCGGTCGATGCTGCGGCCGATCCTGCGGACGGCGTCCTTCGGCGACGAGACCATCAGTCCGAGTGTCGTCGCGTTCAACGAGGCGATGATCCATGACACCCCGATCGACACCCTGGTGGCGTTCCTGCACGCGCTGGAGGTGCACGACGAGACCGCCGCCTTACCGGTGCTGGCCCGCATCCCGACGCTGATCGCCTGCGGCGACCGCGACCTGCTCACCCCGGTCAAGCATTCCGAGGAGATGGCCGCCGCGCTGCCCGGGTCGCTGCTGGTGATCGTCCCCGGCGCCGCGCACCTGGTGCAGATGGAGCGCCCCGAGGTGATCAACGAAGCGCTGGTGCGACTGGTGGAACGGGCCACCCCGTCGCGGCTGGTCGCCTTCGCCCGCCGGCTGCGGGAGCGGGCCCGTGACTGAAGTGAGTGCGCAGGCGGGCACCGCCGTGCTGCCGACGGTGGCCGACACCCTGGCCCTGGGCGAACGGATCGGCCGCGGATTGCGGGCCGGTGACGTGGTGGTGCTGTCCGGGCCGCTGGGGGCCGGCAAGACCGCGCTGGCCAAGGGCATCGCGGTGGGTATGGATGTCCAGGGGCCGGTGACCTCGCCGAGTTACGTGCTGGCGCGGGTGCACCCGGCCAACCGGGCGGGGCGCCCGGCGATGGTGCACGTCGACGTCTACCGGTTGCTCGACCACGGTGCGGCGGATCTGACGGCCGAACTGGATTCGCTGGATCTCGACACCGACCTCGACGCCGCCGTCGCGGTGGTCGAGTGGGGCGAGGGCCTGGCCGAGCGGCTCTCCGATCACCACCTGCGCATCGCGCTGGAGCGCCGGCCCGATGGCGAGACCCGCACCGCCACCTGGCGGTGGAACCGATGACGGACCGCACCGTGCTGACCATCGACACCGCCACCCCCGCGGTGATCGCGGGCGTGGTCCGCCGCGGTGAGGACGGCCGGATCGACACCCTGGCCGAGCGGATCAGCGTGGACGCCCGTGCCCACGCCGAACTGCTCACCCCGAATATCGTTGCCGCCGTGGCTGATTGCGGGTTGGTACTGGACGGGATCGAGGCGGTGGTGGTCGGCTGCGGGCCGGGGCCGTTCACCGGCCTGCGGGTCGGGATGGCCACCGCAGCCGCGTACGGACACGCCCTGGGGGTACCGGTGTACGGGGTGTGCTCGCTGGACGCCATCGGGGTTCGGACCGCCGGTGAGGTCCTGGTGGTCACCGACGCCCGCCGCCGGGAGGTGTACTGGGCCCGCTACCGCGACGGAATCCGATTCGACGGTCCGGCCGTGGCGGCCGCGGCCGACGTGCCGACCGGCGCCGCCGAGGGGGTGGCCGGGTCACCGGCGCACGGTGCGCTGTTCGACCTGCCGCAGATCGGGCCGCAGCGGCCGTCCCCGGATGGTCTGGTGGCCGCTGTCGCCGACTGGCGACCCGATCCCGAACCGCTGGTGCCGCTGTACCTGCGCCGCCCGGACGCCAAGACCCTGGCCGAGCGTGGCCGATGACCAGCCCGGTGAACATCGTCTACGACGCGCTGACCCGACGCGATGCCGCCCGCTGCGCGGAGTTGGAGACTCTGTTGTTCGGCGGCGACGACCCCTGGCCCGAGGTGGCCTTCGTCCGCGAACTGGCCGCCGGGCATAACCACTACGTCGCAGCCCGCGCCGACGGCACCCTCGTCGGCTACGCGGGCATCTCCCGGCTGGGGCGCACCGCGCCGTTCGAGTACGAGATCCACACCATCGGGGTCGATCCGGCCTATCAGCGGCACGGTATCGGGCGCGCCATGATGACCCGGCTGCTCGAGCGGGCCGGCGAGGGGTCGGCGGTCTACCTCGAGGTGCGCACCGATAACGAACCCGCCATCGCCCTGTACCGCGGTCTGGGGTTCGTCAACGTCGGGCTGCGCAAGCGCTACTACCGCGCCAGCGGCGCCGACGCCTTCACCATGCGGCGGGAGCCGGTATGAGAACCATCCTGGCCATCGAAACCTCCTGTGACGAAACCGGAGTCGGTATCGCCCGCCTCGATGCCGACGGCACCGTGACACTGCTGGCCGACGAGGTGGCCTCCAGTGTGGCCGAACACACCCGATTCGGCGGGGTGGTGCCGGAGGTGGCCTCGAGGGCCCATCTGGAGGCGCTCGTCCCGACCATGCGGCGGGCCCTGGCGGCCGCCGGCATCGACCGGCCCGACGTGGTGGCGGCCACCATCGGCCCGGGTCTGGCCGGGGCCCTGATGGTGGGGGTGGCCGCGGCCAAGGCCTACGCCGCCGCCTGGGGTGTGCCGTTCTACGCGGTCAACCACCTCGGCGGGCATCTGGCCGCCGACGTCTACGACCACGGACCGTTGCCGGAGAGTGTGGCCCTGCTGGTCTCCGGCGGGCACACCCATCTGCTGCATCTGCGCTCGCTGGCCGAGCCCATCGTCGAACTGGGCAGCACCGTCGACGATGCGGCGGGGGAGGCCTATGACAAGGTGGCCCGGTTGTTGGGGCTGGGATACCCCGGCGGCCGGGTGCTCGACGATCTGGCCCGTGCCGGCGACCGCGACGCCATCGCTTTCCCGCGCGGGATGACCGGCCCGCGAGACGCCCCCTACGGGTTCAGCTTCTCCGGGCTCAAGACCGCGGTGGCCCGCTATGTCGAGGGGCACCCGGAGGCGGCCGTCGCCGATGTCGCCGCCGGATTCCAGGAGGCCGTCGCCGATGTGCTGACCGCCAAGGCGGTGCGCGCCGCCACCGATCTGGGTGTCTCCACCCTGCTGATCGCCGGTGGGGTGGCGGCCAACTCCCGGCTCCGGGAACTTGCCGAACAGCGTTGCGGCGCAGCGGGACTGGAATTGCGCATCCCGCGGCCCCGGTTGTGCACCGATAACGGCGCGATGATCGCCTCCTTCGCGGCGCATCTGGTCGCGGCCGGGTCGGCGCCCTCGCGGCTGGACGTGGCCAGCGATCCCGGTCTGCCGGTGCTGCAGGGACAGATCGGATGAGTAAGGGCAGCGCGAAGCGGGCGGGCGTCGCCGACCGCGCGGAGATCACCGACCTGCTCTACCGATACGCCGAGTTGATCGATGACGGCGATTTCGACGGTGTCGGCGAATTGTTGAGCCGGGCATCGTTCGGCGGTCCGGACACTCCGCGGGTGAGTGGCGCGGCCCCGATCGCCGGTCTGTTCGCGGCGACCACCCGCCGGTTCCCGGAACAGGGGACCGGCAGACACCGCGCCGATCTCGGTACGCCCCGGACCCGGCATCTGGTGCTCAATCCGATCGTGGAGATCGACGGCGACACCGCGAGCGCGCGGTCCACCTTCTGCGTGGTGCAGGCCACCGACCGGGTACCGCTGCAGCCCATCGTTGTCGGCCGCTACTACGACCGCTTCGCCCGCGACCCGCAGGGCTGGTACTTCACCGAACGCATCGCCGATGTCGAGATGATCGGCGAAACCTCCGATCACCTGCTGATTGAGGTCCACCGGTTCGACCGGTGACGCTCAGGCGGTTCGGCCCTGGGCGAATCGCACCGACCCCCCCTTGAGTGCTAGCACTCTCGGGTATAGAGTGCTAGGTGGCAGGCGGACAAACCCCCGTGTCGGCACCCGCGACGACGGCGCGAGGGCTCGGACGTATGCCGAACACCTGGTGAACCCGGCCCGGAAAACCCCGGGCCCAAACCATCGAAAAGTGGAGGACCACGTGGCGAGCGTGAACATCCGGCCCCTCGAGGACAAGATCCTCGTTCAGGCCAACGAGGCCGAGACGACCACCGCGTCGGGTCTCGTCATTCCGGACACCGCCAAGGAGAAGCCGCAAGAAGGCACCGTCGTCGCCGTCGGCCCCGGCCGTTGGGACGAGGACGGTGAGAAGCGGATTCCGCTGGACGTCGCCGAAGGCGACACCGTCATCTACAGCAAGTACGGCGGCACCGAGATCAAGTACAACAATGAGGAGTACTTGATCCTGTCGGCCCGCGACGTGCTGGCGGTCGTCAACAAGTAGCAGTGCTGAACCGCCCCGGAAATCCCCGTGTCTTGATTCGGGTGATTTCCGGGGCGGATCACTTTCCACGACCCGCTCAGACAGGAATGAACGCAGCATGAGCAAGCAGATCGAATACAACGAAACCGCCCGCCGCGCCATGGAGGCCGGGGTCAACAAACTCGCCAACGCGGTGCGCGTCACCCTCGGCCCGCGCGGCCGGCATGTGGTGCTGGCCAAGGCCTTCGGCGGGCCGACCGTCACCAATGACGGGGTGACCATCGCCCGAGAGATCGACCTGGAGGATCCGTTCGAGAACCTCGGCGCCCAGTTGGTGAAGTCGGTGGCCACCAAGACCAACGATGTGGCCGGTGACGGCACCACCACCGCCACCGTTCTGGCGCAGGCCCTGATCCGCAGCGGCTTGCGCAACGTCGCGGCAGGCGCCAACCCGATCGCGCATGGGTTCGGGGATCGCCAAGGCCGCCGACGCCGTCTCCGAGGCACTGCTGGCCGCGGCCATCCCGGTCTCGGGCAAGACTGCCATCGCCCAGATCGCCACGGTGTCCTCGCGCGATGAGGAGGTCGGCGAGATGGTCGGGGAGGCGATGACCCGGGTCGGCGGCGACGGGGTGGTCAGCGTCGAGGAGTCCTCGACGATGAGCACCGAACTGGAGGTCACCGAGGGCATCGGTTTCGACAAGGGCTTCGTCTCGGCCTATTTCGTGACCGATTTCGATCTCCAGGAGGCCATCCTGGAGGACGCTCTGGTGCTGCTGCACCGCGACAAGATCAGTTCGCTGCCTGACCTCCTTCCGCTGCTGGAGAAGGTGGCCGAGGCCGGTAAGCCGCTGCTGATCGTGGCCGAGGACGTCGAGGGCGAGGCGCTGTCGACCCTGGTGGTCAACGCCATCCGCAAGACGCTGAAGGCCGTCGCCGTAAAGGCGCCGTTCTTCGGTGATCGCCGCAAGGCCTTCCTGGAGGACCTCGCCGTCGTCACCGGCGGTCAGGTGGTCAACCCCGATGTCGGGCTGCTGCTGCGCGAGGCCGGTCTGGATGTGCTGGGCACCGCCCGCCGGGTGGTCGTCAGCAAGGACAGCACAGTCATCGTCGACGGTGGTGGCACCCATGAGGCCATCGCCAACCGGGTCAATCAGCTCAAGAGCGAGATCGAGAACTCCGATTCGGATTGGGACCGGGAGAAGCTGCAGGAGCGGCTGGCCAAGCTGGCCGGCGGTGTTGCGGTGATCAAGGTCGGCGCGGCCACCGAGACCGAACTCAAGGAGCGCAAGCATCGCGTTGAGGACGCCGTCGCCGCGGCCAAGGCTGCAGTCGAGGAAGGCATCATTCCCGGCGGTGGCAGTGCCCTGGTACATGCCCGTGCCGCGCTGAAGCCGTTGCGCGAGAAGCTCTCCGGTGACGAGGCGCTGGGCGTCGATGTGTTCAGCGACGCGTTGTCGGCGCCGCTGCACTGGATCGCCGCCAATGCCGGCATGGACGGGCCCGTGGTGGTCAACAAAGTCGGCGCGATGCCGCCCGGACAGGGCTTCAACGCCGCCACGCTGTCCTATGGCGACCTGGTCGCCGACGGCATCATCGACCCGGTGAAGGTGACCCGCTCGGCGGTGGTCAACGCCGCCTCGGTGGCGCGGATGCTGCTGACCACCGAGACCGCAATCGTGGACAAGCCGGTCGAGGAAGAGGATCAGGGCCACGGCCATCACGGTCACAGCCACTGACAGTCGGCACCAACGGCGAAGGGGCGCACCATGGTGCGCCCCTTCGTTATGGCCAGCTAATCGGGTGAGTTCAATCGGTCGACGCAACACCGGGCTGTTGGAGCGACTTTGTTGTTCGGCAAGGACTTCGGCGGGGGTCTTCCATCCGAGGATCTTGCGCGGCCTGTTGTTGTGGGCGAAGGGCGATGGCTTCGAGGTCGTCGGCTGACCATCGGGACAGGTCTGTTCCTCTCGGAAAGTACCGGCGCAGTTGTTGGTGTTCTCGTTGGTGGGCCGCTGCCTCACGTAGTGGGAGCGGCCGGAGGCCATGGTCACCGGCGTCGTACCGGCAAAGGCGCGCGGACCGTTGGGGTTGGCGAATTGCGCTGGATCGTCGCCTATCTCGGCAAGGACACGAGCGGCGATGAATTGAGTCGATGAGTTGAGTCGATAAGTTGAGCGACCCCTGACTACCGTTGAGGCCCCGTGGCCACGAGTCGTTGGGTTCCAGCGGGACAGCACGGGGGCGCCGCCCGACCCTGGCCCTCAATGCTATCGAGATGATCTAAAAAGGCGTCGCCATCGGCGCGAACGGTGACCCGTCCAGCCGCCCTCGCAACATGGTTCCTGTCCTGTCGTCCTCAGGGCAGCGCGATCCGAAGTGCCTTGCTGATCTCGGCCATGGTTGGCGGTGACAAGGTGCCCAGCGATTCGGTGAGTTCATCGTGGTAGAGCTGCACGATGTCATCGACCAGGACGTAGCCCACCAACGGATCGGCCGCAGTCAATGGCACGACCGTTGGGACGTGCGCGTTCTTGCTGGTCGTTGTAATCCGGGCGGCCAGAACGGTATCCAGATTTTTGTTCCTCGAGTTGTTGCTGAGGACGACCCACGGCTTGAAGCCATGTCCGAGATCCACCCGGTAAGCCTGACTGCGCAGGGCATGGCTCATTTACGCCCCTCGGTCCGACGCGTGTATCGGTCCCGCGCAGTCCGCCGTTCGACATTGGCCGATTCGCTGTTGAACTCTGAGGCCAGCTGGGCGTAGCCGGCATCGAGGACAAGCTCTTGCAACGCTTCGGCCCCCGCCTGAAGCAGCGCCCGCAGCGCGGCGGCCTCCGATTTGATGTCTTCTGCGACATCGTGCTGGTTGGCCCATTGCCGCAGAACCTCAAAAGCCGGCGAGCCCTGACTGAGGTAGGGGGCTATCACCGCCTGGTCAGAGTCGCCAAGGATCAGACTTACACGCTTGCTCACGGTGCAAATCGTACACCGGTTCGCGGTGTGTGCGTCAGCGTATTGGCACCTCTCGGGCGTCTGCTGGGCGCTCACGTTGCGCCGCCCGAGAAGCCCCCGGCTTTAGCTGTGGGGAGGATTCAACAGCGTCCGAGATCGGCGACGAAGTAGGCGTCTATGAGCGTGGGTCGGTAACGACGTGGCGGGGCGCTGGGTCACCGGGTCTGCCTAGAGATCGTGTTTCTGTCGGCTGCGACGAGCTGGTCGCATGCTCGTTGCGGGTGGGCGAGAGTTCCCTGGGGGTGTGCCGGTTTCAGCTGGCGGGCAGGGCTGCCAGTACGGTAGCGCCGCACTACGCTGCCCCCCGGAAGGGGCGATATGGCTGAGGGTAATTTTGGGCGTTATGAGTTGATCGAGGAGATCGGCCAGGGCGGTACGGGGACTGTCTATCGGGCGCATGACACCAGAAGGCTGCGCGAGGTTGCTGTGAAGGTACTTCGCCCGGAATTGGTGTCGCTGCCCGGATATGTCGAGCGCTTTCGCCGCGAGGTGTTCGCTACGGCCCGGCTGGGTGAGCCTCATGTGTTGCCGGTCTATGAAACCGATGAGATCGACGGCCAGCCGTTTCTCGTCATGCCATTGATCGCCGGAATTGACCTCAACGGCCTCCTTGCTCGCGACGGTGCGCTGGCGCCGGGCCGTGCTGTCCATATCGTCGAACAGGTTGGTGCCGCGTTGGATGCTGCGCATGCCGTCCACCTGGTGCATCGGGACGTGAAGCCGTCGAATGTTCTGCTGACCCGACCGAGCACGCGCCGGCAATGGGGCGACAGGGATTTTGCGTATCTGATTGATTTGGGGATCGCCCACGTCGCTTCTGAAATGAAGCTGACCGGGACCGAGACGACGATGGGCGCGTGGGGGTATGCGGCGCCTGAGCGGTTCACTACCGGTGCTGCGGATGCCAGTGGCGATATCTACGCCCTGACGTGTGTTCTGTATCAGTGTCTGACGGGGGTGCAGCCGTTTCCGGGGCAGGGCATGCAGAAGCAGCTGCATGGGCATTGCTACCTTGAGCCGCCCAGGCCGAGGGCGGTCAATCCCGCGCTACCCGGGGGACTAGATGATGTGATCGCCCGCGGGATGGCTAAAGATCCGACTTTGCGATTCCAGACCTGTCAGGCGTTGGTTGCTGAGGCCAAACGAGAGATTTCCCGTCCGGAGACCTCACGGGATCCGTGAACTGGGTCGAGAGCTATTCCCCGGTAGCCACGTTCGGGCTCATCGGACTTGTGGACATTGATCCGTTCCCGCCTGCACAGTGTGACGCTGTCGATGTGACCGGGCGAAGGGCGATGGCTTCGAGGTCGTCGGCTGACCATCGGGACAGGTCTGTTCCTTTTGGGAAGTACCGGCGCGGCTGTCCGTTGGTTTTCTCGTTGGTCGGCCGCTGCCAGGGTGAGTGCGGGTCGGCGAAGAAGACCTTCGTGCCGGTGTCCAGCGTGAGCGGGGCATGACCGGCGAGCTCTTTGCCCTGGGCAATCAGCCGCCAAAATTGCCGCTGCACCGAATGCGCCGGCTCCGGCCGACCCGGTGAGCGCATCGACGGACGCAACGTACGATCGGCCGCCCACCTCCGCCGAACCTCCTGAATCGAGGTGTTGCGACCGCTTGAAATCCGCCCTGTTCAAACCGCTCCCAAAGCTGAATCTCCCTGTGATGCAATTCATCTAACATTCGTGAGGGATGGTTGGTCATGCCGGTCACAGCCAACCGTCAGGTCACGATCGGGAGACAACCCAACCAAGAATCGGCGTTCCCGGGCAATCGACGTAGCGTGGTCTCTGAATGGAGGATTTATGGATAAGGAGTTCGCACTCCAACTCGCCGACGTCCGACTATTGCAGACGCTGCGTCTACTCGAGCGTTCTCTGAACGACCACCCCTACCAGGAGGCCGTCGCGGACATCTTGGTCGCGATCAGCGCCTCGCGGGACAACCTCAGGAAACTCGGGCCCCATCCCGCGAACAGAGCCGACAGTCGGGGTAGCGCGCCTGCCGCGTAGCCGGCCGTAAGCCTTTCAGCGGTTTCCGGCGACGAAGATGGCCACATCGTCCCGCTCGGAAGTTACAGTGATGGGCGTGGTGAAGGTGTTATCCGGCGGGCGGGGTCGCTGGCTCGCTGTTGCGGCGTCGGTGGCCGTTTCCGTCGTCGCCATGCTCCAGGGTCCGGGCAAGGAAACCTGGCGCGCGGAGCCGCCGGCGGCCGCGCCGGTCGATCAGGCCGCTCCGGTGATCAGCACCCCGGTCATCGCCGCCGCCAAACAAGCGGAATTGCTGGTGGCGGCCGCTCCGGTCGCCGCGCCGGACTTCCAGTTCCCGCTGTCCCCGGGTGTGACCCCGGAGGAGGGTTTGCAGGTCAACACCATCTGGGTGGCCCGCGCCATCAGCATGATGTTCTTCCGCGAGATTTCAACGATCGGCGGGTTCCGGCAGGATCCGTTGCCCTGGCATCCCGGCGGGCTCGCCATCGACGTGATGATCCCGAACCACAATTCCCCGGAAGGGATCGAACTCGGCAACCAGATTGCCGGGTTCGTCCTGGCCAATGCCAAGCGGTGGGGGGTTCTGCACGTGATCTGGCGGCAGGGCTTCTATCCGGGCGTCGGCACGCCGAGTTGGATGGCGAACTATGGCAACGAAACCGCCAACCATTTCGACCACGTCCACATCGCCACCGTCGGGGGCGGATACCCGACCGGGAATGAGACCTACTATCTGGGCTCGATGAGCACTGAACCGTAGGCTGGTGCACCCACCGGAGGAAGAGAGTCGTCCATGCGGACTACAAGTAGTCTCCGATTGGGTCCCATGTCGGCGCTGGTGGTGGCCGGATTCGCGTTCGCGCCTGCGGCCGGTCTCGCGTTCGCGCCGGCAGCAAGCGCCGACTGCAATACGGTGACGAACAGCACGTTATGCGCGAGTGGAACGGTCACGGGCAGTTCGGGCGCCCCCACCGAAATCCCGGCCTTTGACCCCTATCCCTGCTACGGAACGCCTACCTGCGACTTCTATGACAACTATGACCCCGGCGTCATCTTCGACCGGCCCGGCGACATCTTCGACCGGCCCGATAACCGCCCGGGAAGACCCGGACTCGGCGGGAACCGGCCGCAGCCGCGTTAGCGGCCTACCCACTGTCACACACAGACGGACAAGGAGTCCCGACCATGCTGTTCACGACACCGTTGCGCGCAGTGCTCACCTACGGAGCAGTCGCCGGGGCGATGTTCGCCGCGTTCCCCGCGTCGCCGGCGTGGGCCGATCCGCCCAACTGCACCGCCGCCGACCTGGCCGGGGTGGCCGCGGGCGTGTCGGCGGCGACGTCGGCCTACCTGTTCACTCATCCGGAAGTCAATGAGTTCGTCACCGGACTGAAGGGCCAACCCAGGGACGGGGTCCGCGCTCAGGTTCAGCAGTACCTGGACGCCAACCCACAGACCAGGGCCGAGATCCAGGCGATCCGTCAGCCGTTGAACGACCTTCGCGAGCGTTGCGGCGTCGCCGATATCCCGACGTTCTAGCGGATCAGGCGCTGCGGCGTCGGATCGCGCCCTTGAGCAGAACCTCTCGCTCGGACTCACTGAGACCACCCCAGATGCCGTAGGGCTCACCGACCTGCAGCGCATGCGAACGGCACTGGGTGATCACCGGGCACTGCCGGCACAGCTGCTTGGCCCGCATCTCCCGCTGCGCGCGCGCCCGGCCCCGTTCGCCATCGGGATGGAAGAACACTGACGAGTCCTCGCCCCGGCAGAGGCCGTGCATTTGCCAATCCCACAGGTCGGCGTTCGGTCCCGGTAGCTGCTGCGGCTGGAGCATCTCTATTTGCCTCTCTCCGTGCATGTTTCGCAGTCGCCGGTGACCACTCGGTTGCTCACCGTAGGAGGGCTGATGAAGCATCGTCAAGCAACACGCACTGTGCGGAATCGCATAGCTTCGGAGTGAGAATTTACGTGCCGTTCATATCCGGACGCGGTTCTGCGGGATGACGCAGGAGTGCGGTGTCCACCGGCGACCGCAATTCGCCGCGACCGGCCTGAGTTGACACGTCCGTAACGTGGACAGCACAAACTGTTAACCGCTGTTGATAGCGTCGCGACCCGATGCCCCCCACTCTCGCGGCCACCCTCGGGGCCGACCTCGCAGCGGTGGCCTTCGGTGCCGAACCGGGTCGCTGGCCGTTGCCTCCGGCGACCGATCCCGACCAGCTGTGGCTGCGCGCGGTGGCGGCCGGCGGCCAGGGCCGCTACGCCACCGCCCGGAACTGCACCGCCGAAGTAATCCGCCTCGCCCCCCGCGGGCGACTGGGATCGCTGGCATTGAGCACCCAGGCCTCATTCCTGCGCCAGCTGGGCTGGCACCGGCTGGCCCGCGGCTGGGACGGCCGGGCCTACGCGTGCGCCGGCGCAGACCCCGAGGCCGGTGTCGACGCCTTGATCGGACTGTCCGCCGATGCGCTGGGCGTGGGCCGGCTGGCGGCCTCGGACGCACTGCTGCATCGGGCCGCCGACACGCTGGCGGGCGCCGACTCACCACCGCCGAGGCTGGCGATCCGGCTGGCTTGGGTACGCGCAGAGTTGGCGATGGCCGGCGGTGACGGTCCGGCCGCGGTCCGACACGCGCGAGCCGGCATCGAGTTGGCCGAGTCCGCCCTGCCGGCGCTGCGCCGGCACCGGGTCAAGAGCGACGTGGTGCTGGCCGCCGCGCTGTGCAGCGCCGGGGACCGTGCCGCCGCCCGGGCGCTTGCCGATGCGGCGCTGGCCGACACCGAGCGGCACGGTCTGATACCGCTGAGATGGGCGCTGTCCTGCCTGCTGGCCGATATCGGCAGCCAGGCCCGCCACCCGGCGGATATCGAGGAGATTCGCGACCGCAGCGCCGCGTTCGTGGTGCGCCACGGAGGTCGATGGAACAGCCGCTAACCGCCCATCCACCGCTGCGGCCGATATTGTCACTAACGCAGCCCCGTCCATCGCAAAAGCCCAGTACGTAACGTTGGAGAAGCCGTCGTCGATGACCATTCCAGGAGAGCGTCTCGACGCGGCCGTTGCTGAGGCAGTGGCCGGCAGCCGCGATGCACTCCGTGAGGTAGTAGAGACCATTCGCCCCATCGTGGTCCGGTACATCCGAGCACGGATCGGATCCGCGGAGCGCAGTGGACTTTCCGCAGACGACGTTGCCCAGGAGGTTTGCTTGGCCGCCATCCAGGCGCTGCCGCGCTATCAGGATCAGGGACGCCCCTTCCTGGCTTTCGTGTACGGCATCGCTTCGCACAAGGTCGCCGACGCGCATCGCGCCGCGGCCCGTAACCGTTCCGAGCCCACTGAGGTGGTTCCGGAGCGGTTCTCCCTGGACGCCGGACCCGAGCAAATGGCCCTGCATGCCGACTCCGCCGCCCGGATGAAGAAACTCCTGGAGGTGCTGCCGGAGAAGCAGCGGGAGATCCTCACCCTCCGGATCGTCGTCGGATTGTCCGCCGAAGAGACCGCCGCGGCCGTCGGCAGCACCCCGGGCGCCGTGCGGGTGGCCCAGCACCGCGCCCTGGCGCGGCTGAAGTCCGAGATCGCCGGATCGGGGTTCGACTATGCCTGATTACCGTGGGCCTGATTTCCGGCCTGGTTCCCGGGGGCCCGAAGAGCCCTCGATGGACGCCATCCGCCTCGCCGACAGTTTCATCGACGCATTGGCCGGCGGTCTCCCGGTCGCGCCGCAGGACGCGGCAGACGCTGAACTCGCGGTCCTGCTCGGAAGCTGGCGGGACGAGACCCGTTGGCCCCCGGAGACCGGCCTGATCACCGAGGCCGAGGCGATCGCCGCGCTGAACGCGGGTCTGGGCGAGAGGCGCGGCGGCAGAGGTCGTGACCGGCGCACCGCCCCCACCGCGATCACCCCCCGGCGCAGCCACCGGGGACTGAGCGTGATCGGTGCCGCGGCGGCCGCCGTGCTGTCCATCGGTGGCTTCGGCGCGGTGGTGGCCGGGTCCGGCCCCGATGATCCCCTCTACGGCATGCGGACCATGCTCTTCGGGGCGCCCAAACAGGTCCGCGACGATCAGGTCGCGCTCGCCGCCCGCACCGAGATGCAGCAGGTTCAGCAACTGATCTCCCAGGGCGACTGGCAGCAGGCACAGGAGCGACTGGTCGCGGTCAGCACCCAGGTCGCCAGTATCGGCAACGAGCAGCAGAAGCAGGATCTGCTCGAACAGTTCAACGATCTGTCGGCCAAGGTGGTCGAGCGGGACCCGGCGGCCACCGCGCCCCCCGGCATCATCTACACGGTGCCGCCGTCGGCCACCGAGTTGGTGCCGGCCGTCGCCCCGCCGACCAGCACCCCGAGTGCGCCCCCGCCGAGCGACTCCACGACACCGGCGACCTCGTCGGCCACCTCGTCCCCGGAGTCCGCCGCCAGCAGCAGCCCCCAGACGTCGAGTGCCGAATCGTCCGCCTCGGCAACGACCTCGGCCGGCACTTCAGCCACCACATCGGCACCGGCGACGTCACCGTCGACCTCCGCGTCCCAGCAGAGCCAGGCGACGACGACGCCGACCAGTGCCGCGCCGACGACCACCGCGGTTCAGACCACCAGTGCGGCTGCGACGACGACCGCCAAGGCCCCGACCACCACGACCGCCCCGGCCACCACGACCGCCCCGGCGGCGGCGGCCGAGACCTCGGCGGAGACGGAAACCGAGCCCGCGGCCGAAGCCGCAGCCGAAACCACGGCAGCCGCAACCACGGCTGCTGAAACCACGGCGGCTGAAACCACGTCAGCCGCAACCACGGCTGCTGAAACCACGGCGGCTGAAACCACGGCGGCTGAAACCACGTCAGCCGCGACCACGGCGGCTGAAACCACGGCAGCCGAAACCACGGCGGCTGAAACCACGTCAGAGGCCGAAACGACCGCCGTTCAGGCCACCGAGGAGGCGGCCACCGAGTCAGCGCCGTCGGCGGCCGTCACGACCACCGCGGTTGCGCCGGAGCCGGTGACGGCGGGCGGTTAGCGCAAGCCGTCGTAGTAATCCGATGTCGCCTCGTTCAGCGAGGCGTCGGCGTAACCGCGGCAGTAGTCCCACGTCACATAGGTGTCCGGCTCCGGGTCGAAGGCCGGCTCGTGCGGGCGCACCGTGCCGTCGACCAGAAGCTGAAGAAGATTGGCGCGCAACATGTCCCAGTCGTGATAATGGTCGGTGTTGCAGTCATCGCAGCACACCACCAGACCGCGGATGCCACGGTGGGCCAGTAGCGCCTCGTAGACCGCGAGATCTGCCAGGTCGGCCTCCACCGCGGCACGTTCCTGCGGATCGAGTGGTTGGCCGGGCTCGAGGGCGTCAAGAGCCGCCGACGGGTCGGACGGGTCATCGGCGAAAGGGTCGGGCGGTAGTCCCGGTGGCAGGTCGTCGCGCACGTTTACACATTACGCGAGCGGCATGGGTAGCGCGCCGGGAAGCCGCCCGGCGAGCCGATAGGATGGGGACCCCGAACCGCCCGCTGATGGAGGCCGCGCCGATGGCACGTAACGAAGGCACCACCCCGGTGCGGACCGGTGGCGATGACCCCACCAAGATCGCCATGTTGGGGCTGACCTTCGACGATGTGCTGTTGCTGCCGGCCGCGTCGGATATCGTGCCGGCCACAGCGGACACCTCCAGCCAGTTGACCCGCAAGATCCGGCTCCGGGTGCCGCTGGTCAGTTCCGCGATGGACACCGTGACCGAGGCCAGGATGGCGATCGCGATGGCCCGGGCAGGCGGCCTGGGGGTGCTGCACCGCAATCTCTCGATCACCGAGCAGGCCAGTCAGGTCGAGATGGTGAAGCGCTCGGAGGCCGGCATGGTCACCGACCCGGTGACCTGCTCCCCGGACAACACGCTGGCCGAAGTGGACGCGATGTGCGCCCGGTTCCACATCTCCGGACTGCCGGTCGTCGACGGCGAGGGATCGCTGGTGGGCATCATCACCAACCGCGACATGCGTTTCGAAGTCGATATGGGCAAGCGGGTCGCGGAGGTGATGACCAAGGCGCCGTTGATCACCGCGCAGGAGGGAGTGACCGCCGATGCCGCGCTCGGCCTCTTGCGCCGCAACAAGATTGAGAAGCTTCCGGTCATAGACGGACGCGGCCGGCTCACCGGGCTGATCACGGTCAAGGACTTCGTCAAGACCGAGAAGCATCCGTATGCAACCAGGGACAGCGACGGACGGCTGCTGGTGGCCGCGGCCGTCGGCGTCGGTGACGACTCGTGGGAACGCGCCATGGCGCTCGTCGACGCCGGGGTCGACGTGCTGGTGGTCGACACCGCGCACGCCCACAACCGCCGGGTGTTGGACATGGTGGGCAAGGTCAAGGGCGAGGTCGGCCACAAGGTGGAGGTGGTCGGCGGCAATGTCGCCACCCGCAGTGCGGCCGCCGCCCTGGTCGAGGCCGGCGCCGACGCGGTCAAGGTGGGGGTTGGCCCCGGTTCGATCTGTACCACCCGGGTGGTGGCCGGTGTCGGGGCGCCGCAGATCACCGCGATCCTGGAGGCCGTCGCGGCCTGCGCCCCGGCCGGGGTGCCGGTGATCGCCGACGGTGGTCTGCAGTACTCCGGGGATATCGCCAAGGCGCTGGCGGCCGGGGCCTCCACGGCGATGCTGGGCTCACTGCTGGCAGGCACCGCCGAAGCGCCCGGCGACCTCATCTTCGTCAACGGCAAGCAGTTCAAGAGTTACCGCGGGATGGGGTCGCTGGGCGCCATGCAGGGCCGCGGCGAGGCAGGGTCGGCCCAGCGCAGCTACTCCAAGGACCGCTACTTCCAGGATGACGTGCTCTCCGAGGACAAGCTGGTGCCCGAGGGTATCGAGGGCCGGGTACCGTTCCGCGGGCCGTTGTCGACCGTGATCCATCAACTCACCGGTGGGCTGCGGGCCGCGATGGGCTACACCGGGTCGGCCACCATCGCACAACTGCAGCGTGCGCAGTTCGTCCAGATCACCGCCGCCGGACTCAAGGAGAGTCACCCGCACGACATCACCATGACCGTCGAAGCGCCGAACTACTCGAGCAGGTAGAGGTCACCTCATGCGCGACATGGTTGAGATCGGCATGGGCCGCACCGCCCGCCGGACCTACGAACTCTGCGAGATCAACATCGTCCCGTCCCGGCGGACCCGGTCCTCCCAGGACGTGTCGACCGGCTGGCAGCTGGACGCCTACCGGTTCGACATCCCGGTCATCGCCCACCCGACCGACGCGCTGGTCTCGCCGGCGTTCGCCATCGAAATGGGCCGCCTCGGCGGGCTAGGGGTGCTCAACGGCGAGGGGCTGATCGGCCGGCACGCCGATGTCGAGGACCGGATCGCCCAGGTGATCGAGCTAGCCGAGCGCGATGACGATCCGGCCGCCCCGGTCCGGTTGCTGCAGCAGTTGCACGCCGCACCACTGGATCTCGACCTGCTCGGCGAGGCGGTGGCACGGGTCCGGGAGGCCGGTGTCACCACCGCGGTGCGGGTCAGCCCGCAGAACGCCCGGGCGCTCACCCCGACCCTGGTGTCGGCGGGTATCGACCTGCTGGTCATCCAGGGCACCATCATCTCCGCCGAGCGGGTGACCCAGGACCGCGACGGTGCCGCGGAGCCATTGAACCTCAAGACCTTCATCTCCGAACTCGACGTACCGGTGGTGGCCGGCGGGGTGGCCGACCACCGCACCGCCCTGCACCTGATGCGCACCGGCGCCGCCGGGGTGATCGTGGGATACGGCTCCACCTCGGGGGTGACCACCAGCGACGAGGTGCTCGGCATGAGCGTGCCGATGGCCACCGCGATCGCCGACGCCGCCGCGGCCCGCCGGGAGTACCTCGACGAGACCGGCGGTCGGTACGTGCACGTGATCGCCGACGGCGACATCCACACCTCCGGCGAACTGGCCAAGGCGATCGCCTGCGGCGCCGACGCGGTCCTGCTGGGCACCCCGCTGGCACCGGCCGCCGAGGCGCTCGGCGGCGGCTGGTACTGGCCTGCGGCCGCCGCGCACCCGTCGCTGCCGCGCGGCGCACTGCTTCAGGTGGCCCTGGACGAGCGGCCGTCGCTCGACCGGGTGCTCAACGGCCCGTCCGACGACCCGTTCGGCTCGCTGAACCTGGTCGGCGGGCTGCGCCGGTCGATGGCCAAGGCCGGGTACTGCGACCTCAAGGAGTTCCAGAAAGTCGGACTGACCGTCGGCAGTTGACCGGCCGGGCTGCCTATATTGGACGGATGGAACCGGACTACGACGTTGTCATCATCGGCTCGGGCTTCGGCGGTAGTGTCAGCGCGCTTCGGCTGACCGAGAAGGGCTATCGCGTCGGCGTTCTGGAGGCCGGCCGCCGCTTCGCCGACCACGAGTTCGCCAAGACCTCCTGGCGACTGCGCGAGTTCCTCTGGGCGCCCGCGGCTGGGCTGCTACGGCATCCAGCGCATCCACCCGCTGCGCAATGTGATGATCCTGGCCGGGGCCGGAGTGGGCGGCGGATCGCTGAACTACGCCAACACCCTCTACGTGCCGCCGGACCCGTTCTTCAACGACCGGCAGTGGTCGCATATCACCGACTGGCGCGCCGAGTTGATGCCGCACTACGACCAGGCGCAGCGGATGCTCGGGGTGGTGCCCAACCCCACCTTCACCGATGCCGACCGCATCATGAAGGAGGTCGCCGACGATATGGGTGTCGGCGACACCTTCACCCCCACCCCAGTCGGGGTGTTCTTCGGACCCGACGGCCGCAAGGCCCCCGGCATGACGGTGCCGGACCCGTACTTCGGTGGTGTCGGGCCGGACCGCACCGGATGCACCGAGTGCGGTGAGTGTATGACCGGCTGTCGGCACGGCGCCAAGAACACCCTGGTCAAGAACTATCTCGGGTTGGCCGAAAAGGCTGGGGCGCAGGTCATTCCGATGACGACGGTGACCAGTTTCCGGCCCGGGCCGGACGGCGTGTGGCAGGTCGAGACGGTGCGGACCGGCCGGTTGCTGCGCAAGGACCGCCGCCGGTTCACCGCGCGTCAGGTGATCCTGGCGGCCGGCACCTACGGCACCCAGAAGTTGCTGTTCGCGATGCGTGACAGCGGCACGCTGCCGGAGATCTCCGATCGGCTCGGCATGCTGACCCGGACCAACTCCGAGTCGATCGTCGGCGCGGGCCGGATGAAGGCACGGCCCGATCTGGACCTGACCCACGGCGTGGCGATCACCTCGTCGATCCATCCGACTCCGGACACCCATATCGAACCGTGCCGCTACGGCAAGGGCTCCAACGCGATGGGTCTGCTGCAGACCCTGATGACCGACGGTCCCGGGCCCGGCGGGTCCGAGGTGCCGCGCTGGAAGCAGTTGCTGCACAATGCCAGGCAGGATCCGCGGGCGATGCTGCGGATGCTCAGCCCGCGCCGGTGGAGCGAGCGCACGATGATCTCGCTGGTGATGCAGCACCTCGACAACTCGATCACCACCTACACCAAGCGGGGCCCGCTGGGCCGCCGGATGACCAGCAAGCAGGGCCACGGCGAACCGAACCCGACCTGGATCCCGGTCGGCAACGAGGTGACCCGGCGGATCGCGGAGAAGATCGACGGCGTCGCCGGCGGCACCTGGGGCGAACTGTTCAACATCCCGCTGACCGCGCACTTCCTCGGCGGCGCGGCCATCGGGGACAGCCGGCAGACCGGCGTCATCGACCCGTATCAGCGGGTGTACGGCTATCCCTCGCTGTACGTCACCGACGGTGCGGCCATCTCGGCCAATCTCGGGGTGAACCCGTCGCTGTCCATCACCGCCCAGGCCGAGCGGGCCGCCGCACTGTGGCCCAACAAGGGTGAGCAGGACCAGCGACCGGCCCAGGGCGAGCCCTACCGGCGGCTCTCGCCGGTGCCGCCCACGCATCCGGTGGTGCCCGCGACGGCGCCGGGTGCGCTGCGCAGCCTGCCGATCATCCCGGTCAGTTCGGCCTGACCGGCGGTCCTAGACTGTTGCGGTGGATTCTGCAGCCCGTCCCGTTCTCGTGGTCGATTTCGGCGCTCAGTACGCCCAGTTGATCGCCCGGCGGGTCCGGGAGGCCCGGGTGTTCTCCGAGGTCATTCCGCACACCGCCACGATCGAGGAGATCAAGGCCAGGGAACCCCGGGCGATCGTGCTGTCCGGCGGACCGGCCAGCGTGTACGCCGACGGCGCTCCGCAACTGGACCCGGCGATCTTCGACCTCGACGTGCCGGTGTTCGGCATCTGCTACGGATTCCAGGCCATGGCACAGGCTCTCGGCGGCACCGTCGAGCGCACCGGCACCAGCGAGTACGGCCGCACCGAACTCACCGTCGTGGGCGGTGAACTTCATTCGGGCCTGCCCGGACTGCAGCCGGTGTGGATGAGCCACGGCGACGCGGTGACCGCCGCGCCGGCCGGCTTCGAGGTGGTGGCTTCCAGTGCGGGTGCGCCGGTGGCCGCCTTCGAGGACCGGGCCCGCGGGCTGGCCGGGGTGCAGTACCACCCCGAGGTGATCCACACCCCGCACGGCCAGCAGGTGCTCAGCCGCTTCCTGCACGACTTCGCGGGGATCGCTCCGTCCTGGACGCCGGCCAATATCGCCGATGCCCTCGTCGAAGGGGTGCGCGAGCAGATCGGCGACGGACGCGCGATCTGTGGATTGTCCGGGGGAGTGGACTCCGCGGTAGCCGCGGCACTGGTGCAGCGCGCCATCGGCGACCGGTTGACCTGTGTGTTCGTCGACCACGGCCTGCTGCGCGCTGGTGAGCGGGAACAGGTGCAGCGCGATTTCGTGACCGCCACCGGTGCCCGGCTGGTGACGGTCGACGCCGAGGGCCGGTTCCTCGAGGCGCTGTCCGGGGTGACCAACCCGGAGGGTAAGCGCAAGATCATCGGCCGCGAGTTCATCCGCGCGTTCGAAGGTGCAGTGCGGGATCTGGCGGACGAGCACATCGAGTTCCTGGTCCAGGGCACCCTGTACCCGGACGTCGTCGAGTCCGGCGGTGGGACCGGGACGGCCAATATCAAGAGCCACCACAATGTCGGCGGACTGCCGCCGGATCTGAAGTTCTCCCTCGTCGAGCCGCTGCGCCTGCTGTTCAAGGATGAGGTCCGGGCCGTCGGGCGCGAACTAGGCCTGCCGGAGGATATCGTTGCGCGCCAACCCTTCCCGGGCCCGGGACTGGGCATCCGGATCGTCGGCGAGGTGACCGCCGGTCGGCTCGAGACGCTGCGTCGGGCCGATCTGATCGCGCGCGAGGAACTGACCTCGGCCGGGCTGGACCAGCAGATCTGGCAGTGTCCGGTGGTGCTACTCGCCGATATCCGCTCGGTCGGGGTCCAGGGCGACGGCCGCACCTACGGCCATCCGATCGTGCTGCGGCCGGTCTCCAGCGAGGACGCCATGACGGCCGACTGGACCCGGGTTCCCTACGATGTGCTCGAGCGTATCTCGACCCGGATCACCAATGAGGTGCCCGAGGTCAACCGGGTGGTGCTGGATGTGACCAGCAAGCCGCCGGGCACCATCGAATGGGAGTAATCCCCCACCTGCCGGCCCCTTGACGAGTGTCGCCGGGCAGGTGTTTACTGGCTGTATCGAACATACATTCGAAAATAGCCGGAGTCGATCGCAGGTGGAGGTAGCCGATGGCGGCGGCGATTGCCCTGGGCAGCGGGCGGCCCGACCGCGCTGAACAGCTGGAACAGCTGCGGCGCCAGATGGCAGCGGTATCCGGCAAGGTGGGTTCCCGGTGGCGTGCCGCAGCACGGGCCCGCGGACGAGATTCTGCCGCCCGCGGAATCTTTGCTGCCGGTACCGGAATCGCTGGCTGCGGCGCTTCCGGCCGGGTTGCCGCGAGGGACGGTGGCGGTGCTTTCGGGGGCCCGTTCGCTACCGGTGGGCATCACGGCCGCGGTGAGCGCCGCCGGCGGTCATGTGGCCATCGTCGGACTTCCGGACTTCGGGCTGCTGGCTGCCGCCGAGATGGGCGCGGACCTCAGCCGGCTGGCGATGGTCCCGCAACCGGGGTCCGATCCGGTCGAGGTGGCCGCGGTGCTGATGGACGGGATGGACCTGGTGCTGCTCGGCCTGGCCGGTCGCCGGGTACCGGCCACCCGGGCCCGGGCGGTGGTGGCCCGCGCCCGGCAGCGGGGCTGCACCCTGCTGGTCGCCGGCGGGGACTGGCAGGGTGCGGCGATGCGAATGGAAGCCCGGGTGCGCGGTTACGAGATCACTGCGGGTACTGCCGGCCTCCCGGTGGCCGGCTGCGGCCGTATCGGGGGAGTGCGGTTGTCCGTCCGGGCCCGGCGCAGGACATGACCGCACGGGCGCTGGCGATCTGGTGCATGGACTGGCCGGCCGTCGCCGCCGCGGCGGCCGCCGGGTTGGCCCCCACCGCGCAGATCGCGGTCACCTGCGCCAACCGGGTGGTCGCCTGTTCGGCGGCGGCCCGCGAGGCCGGGGTGCGGCGCGGCCTGCGCCGGCGCGAGGCCCAGGCGCGCTGCCCGAAGGTGCACATCGCCGTCGCCGACCCGGCCCGTGACGCCCGGTTCTTCGAGGGCGTGATCGCGGCGGTGGACGATGTGGTGCCGCGCGCGGAGGTGCTGCGACCGGGGTTGCTGGTGTTGCCGGTCCGCGGTGCGGCCCGCTACTTCGGCTCCGAGCAGGCCGCCGCCGAACGGCTGGTCGACGCCGTCGCCGCCGCCGGAGCGGAATGTCAGGCGGGTATCGCCGATCAGTTGGCCACCGCGGTGTTCGCCGCCCGGGCCGGCCGGGTGGTGCAGCCCGGCGGTGACGCCGGGTTCCTGGCGGGGCTGTCGATCCGGCAATTGTCGGCCGAGCCCAGCCTGTCCGGGCCGGGACGCGGTGAGCTTTCGGATCTTTTGTGGCGCTTGGGGATCCGTACCATCGGCGAGTTCGCCGCATTGCCGCGCACGGATGTGGCCTCCCGGTTCGGCGCCGACGCGGTGGTGGCCCACCGGTTCGCCCGCGGCGAGCCGGACCGCGGACCGTGCGGACGGGAACTGCCGGCCGAACTCGAGGCGGTCCTGCACTGCGAGCCGCCGATCGAGCGGGTCGACGCCGCCGCGTTCGCCGGCCGGACGCTGGCCGCCGCCCTGCACCGCAGTCTCGAGGCGGCCGGGGTCGGCTGCACCCGGCTGGCCATCCACGCCGTCACCGCCGGCGGCGGGCAGGAGCGCAGCGACCGGGGGATAAGTCCAGGCGGCGAACTGAGCAGGGTGTGGCGGTGCGCCGAGCCGCTGACCGAGGATGCCACCGCCGACCGGGTGCGCTGGCAGCTCGACGGCTGGCTGACCTCCCGGAGAATCGCCGGCGAGGACGGTCTGACCGGACCGGTGACCATACTGCGGCTGCAGCCGGTGGAGGTGGTGTCCGCGGAGGCACTTCAGCTGCCGCTCTGGGGCGGACTCGGGGAGGACGGTCGGCTGCGGGCCGGCCGGGCACTGGTCCGGGTGCAGGGTCTGCTGGGCCAGGAGGCGGTGCAGGTGCCGGTGCTCAGCGGCGGACGCGGGCCCGCCGAACGGATAACGCTGACCCCGTTCGGCGACGAACCGGTGCCCCGCGCCGCCCCGGACCGGCCCTGGCCCGGTCAGCTTCCGGAACCCTCGCCGACGGTGCTCCTCGACGACCCGATCGATCTCCTTGACACCCGGGGCGATCCGGTTCGGGTGACCGCCCGCGGGATGCTCAGCGCCGAACCGGTCCGGCTGGACGGCCTCGGCTACCGGGGTGAACTCCAATGGTGGGCCGGCCCGTGGCCGGTGGACGAGCGGTGGTGGGAGCAGTCCGGATCGGGTCGCACCGCCCGGGCCCAGGTTCTGGTGTCCGGCACCGCACTACTGCTGTGTTACCGCCAGCGCCGGTGGTATGTGGAAGGGGTCTACGAATGAGCCAGTTCGTCACGGAACCAGTCCGGCCACGGCATCTTCTCGAAGGTCGTGGCGTCCACACAGACATGTGTCATCGCCACCTCGGCAATCAATTCCGCATCACGTTCGATGCGGTACCGGCTGCGTAGCGAGGTGCGTCCGGGTGGCTCGATCGTGAGATTGACCATCAACTCGTCGTCGAATCGCGCGGGCCGGCGGAACTGTAGTTCCGCGGCGACCACCACGAAGTCGATACCGCGTTCGATCAGCCCTTGATAGCCGCCGGTCAGCGCACGCAGGGCCTCGGTGTGCGCCATATCCGCCCAGGTCAGATAGTGGGCGTTGAATACCCGGCCCTGCATATCGCACTCGACGAAGCGAACCCGCAAGGGCATTCCGAACCGCGTGGCCGCGCTCAATCCGCTTCGATGGAGAAGTTGGTGATGCCGTCCCACTCCTTGAGGTCCCATCCGGTGACCGGGTTTCCGGTCACGACGATCCGCCCGACGTTGGGTATCGGGTGGTCGGTCAACAGGGTCGGCTTGCCGTTTCGGGCATTCATCAGCGTCCACATCATCATTGACAGGCCACTGGAGAAGGCGACCGGCTTATCGGCTCCGCTGTCGTAGATCTTCTGCACCGCGCCGGTGAAGGCTGCGTTGAACTGGTTGCCGTTGACCGAACCCGGGATACCGAACCTGCGGTCACCGTTGAGCCAGCCCTCCGGGCCCAGCAGGAAGGTCCCGGAGGTGTCGGCCAGGGGAAGATCCTCGAACCAGCCTGCGGAGATCTCGTTGAGGCCCGGCAGCACCGTCACCTGCTCGCCGAGGGCCTTGGCCATCGGCTCGGCGGTCTGCTGGGTGCGCAGCAACTCGGAGGCGAACACCCCGTCGTACTTGTCGCCCGACAACTTGTTCGCCAGCGTTTCGGCCTGCTTCCTGCCGACGTCGGTCAGTGGCGGACCCGGCACCGTGGAGGAGGCGATCTCGTCGGCGTTGGCTTCCGACTCGGCGTGCCGGATCAGGGTGAGGGTGACGGTTCGCAGGTCCGGGGTGGACTGGCCGCCGCAGCCGGCGAGCATCATGACCGCCGACAACGCCGCTATCACTGAGGACACTCTTCGAGAGAGAGAAACGTGCATATCGATAGCCTGCACTCTCGAGCGCTGCTGCGGGCAGAATTCTCCGGAAGAGATATCCCGGACGACAGGAGTGGCATGGCAATCGACCCATCGGCAATCGGCGCGGTCACCGAACCCAAGGTCTACGAGTGGACCGACCGAGACACCCTGCTCTACGCGCTCGGCGTGGGGGCCGGGACCGCCGACCTGGCGTTCACCACTGAGAACAGCCACGAGATTCCGCAGCAGGTACTGCCCACCTTCGCGGTGATCTGCTGTATGGGGTTCGCCGCGGCGCCACTGGTGGGTTCGTTCAACTGGGGGATGCTGCTGCATGGCTCCCAGGAGATCCGGTTGTCCGCTCCGCTGCCGGCCTCCGGCGCGCTCTCGGTGGTCGCCGAGGTGGCCGATATCCAGGACAAGGGGGAGGGGCGCAACGGCATCATCATGCTGCGGGCCCGGGGCAGTGACCCGGCCACCGGCGTCCAGGTCGCCGAGACGCTGACCACCCTGGTCATCCGGGGTGCCGGCGGGTTCGGCGGCCAGTCGGGCCGGCGGCCTGCGGCCCCGGAGTTTCCGGATCGCGAACCGGATGCCCGGATCGCCCTGCCGACCCGGGATGATCAGGCGCTGATCTACCGGCTGTCCGGGGACCGCAACCCGCTGCACAGCGATCCCTGGTTCGCCCGCGAGATGGCCGGCTTCCCGATGCCGATCCTGCACGGGTTGTGCACCTACGGGTTCGCCGGCCGGGCTCTGCTGGCCGAGTTGGCCGGCGGGGATGCCGCCAAGCTGACCGCGATGGCGGCGCGGTTCTCCGCGCCGGTGTTCCCCGGCGAGACGTTGACGACATCGATCTGGCGCACCGGGTCCGGTCGGGCGGTGTATCGAACCGAGGCCAGTGCGGCCGACGGGTCCAACACCCGCGTCGTGCTCGACGACGGTGTCGCCGAGTACACCGACTGAACGCTCAGACGACCCCGCCGACGAGGCGGCCGATGGCGTAGGTGACCGCCATCGCCAGCGCACCGCCGATCACCACCCGCTGCGTCGCCCGCACCGGGTCGGCGCCACCGAGCCGGGCACTGACCCAGCCGGTGATCCCCAGCGCGATCAGCACGGCCACGAAGGTGATCGGGATGCGCGCCGACGGCGGTGGCAGCAGGATGGCCAGCATGGGCAGCAGCGCCCCGACGGTGAAGGACAACGCCGAGGAGATCGCGGCATGCCAGGGGTTGGTCAGTCCGTCCGGGTCGATACCCAGTTCGATGTCGATATGGGCGGCGAACGCATCGCGCTCGGTCAGTTCCTCGGCCACCGTGCGGGCGGTCTCCGGCGAGAGTCCCTTGGCCTGGTAGAGGCCCACCAGCTCGTCGAACTCGGCTTCGGGTTCCTCGACGAGTTCCCGGCGTTCCTTGGCCAGCAGCGCCAGTTCGGTATCGCGCTGGGTGCTCACCGAGACGTACTCGCCGAGCGCCATCGACAGCGCACCGGCGGTGAGCCCGGCGATCCCGGCGGTCAGGATGTGCCCGCGGTCGATGGTGGCGGCGGCCACCCCGATCACGATGCCTGCGACCGAGACGATGCCGTCGTTGGCGCCGAGCACTCCGGCGCGCAGCCAGTTGAGTTTGTTGTTGAGAGAGCCGACGTGCGGCTCGGCGGGATGGGAGCCTTCGGGAGTCACCCGCTCAGGGTAGAACCCTCGCAGTGGTGCCGCGCGACTTCCGCCGCTCCGGCCCAGCCCGCATACGTCGGGCGCTGCGGCCACCAGTCGAACTTATTGCCGACCCGGGCTTTGCAAGGCCAGCGCCTCCTCGGTCGGCCCGTTGGTGACGGTGACGCGACTCCACTAGTCACTAGAACACGTGTTCGATAATGTTGGCGGATGGGATGGGACGACGGGCCGCCGAGTTGGGCCGAGATGGAGCGGGTGCTCAACGGCCGGCCTCCGCTGGCCCGGGAGCGCGCCGGCGACCCGCCACCGCCCCGCCCCGGCCGTCGGCTTTCATCAGTGCCCTATGCCGAGTTGCACACCCATTCGGCATTCAGCTTCCTCGACGGCGCCAGTACCCCGGAGGAACTCGTCGAGGAGGCCGCCCGGTTGGATCTGCGTGCGATCGCGCTCACCGACCATGACGGCCTCTACGGGGTGGTGCGCTTCGCCGAGGCGGCCGCCGAATTCGGGATGCGGACGGTGTTCGGCGCCGAACTGTCGCTGGGGGACACCCATCTGCTGGTGCTGGCCCGCGGTCCGGAGGGGTACCGGCGGCTGTCCCGTGAACTGGCCGCCGCGCACCTGGCCGGTGGCGAGAAGGGTAAGCCGCGTTATGACTACGACGCCCTGACCGAGGCGGCCGGCGGGCACTGGCACATCCTGACCGGCTGCCGCAAAGGTCATGTGCGCCAGGCATTGTCGATCGGCGGGCCGGGTGCGGCCGCTGAGGCGCTGGCCGATCTGGTGGACCGTTTCGGGCCGGGGCGGGTCAGTATCGAACTGACCCGGCACGGCACCCCCGTCGATGACGAACGCAATGCCGCGCTGGCCGGGCTCGCACCGCGGTTCGGCGTCGGGGTGGTCGCCACCACCGCGGCGCACTTCGCCGAACCCGGCCGCGGCCGGCTGGCGATGGCCATGGCGGCGATCCGAGCCAGGCGGTCCCTCGATGAGGCGGCCGGCTGGTTGGCACCGCTGGGCGGGTCGCACCTGCGGTCCGGGGAGGAGATGTCGCGATCGTTCGTCCAGCATCCCGATGCCGTCGCTGCCGCCGCCGACCTCGGTGAGCAGTGCGCGTTCGAGTTGGCCCTGATCGCCCCGCAACTGCCCCCGTTCGACGTTCCCGACGGGCACACCGAGGACAGCTGGTTACGCGAACTGGTCATGCTCGGCGCCGCGCAGCGCTACGGCCCGCGGGCCGGTGCGGCGCGGGCCTATGCGCAGATCGAACGGGAACTCGACGTCATCGCCCAACTGAACTTCCCCGGCTATTTCCTTGTGGTGCATGACATCACGCAGTTCTGTCGGCGCAACAACATCCTGTGCCAGGGCCGCGGATCGGCGGCCAATTCGGCGGTCTGTTACGCCCTCGGTGTCACCGCCGTCGATCCGGTCGCCAACGGGCTGCTGTTCGAGCGGTTCCTCTCACCGGCCCGGGACGGTCCGCCCGATATCGACATCGATATCGAGTCGGATCTGCGCGAGCAGGTCATCCAGTACGTCTACGCCCGCTACGGCCGCGACTACGCCGCGCAGGTCGCCAACGTGATCACCTACCGCCGCCGCAGTGCGGTCCGGGATATGGCTCGGGCGCTGGGCTTCTCGCAGGGCCAGCAGGACGCCTGGAGCAAGCGGGGCGAGGATGTCCCCGAGGCGGTGCTCGACCTGGCCGCGCAGATCGCCGACCTGCCGCGGCATATGGGCATCCACTCCGGCGGCATGGTGATCTGCGACCGGCCGATCGCCGACGTGTGTCCGGTGGAATGGGCCCGGATGCCCGGCCGCAGTGTGCTGCAGTGGGACAAAGACGACTGTGCGGCAATCGGTTTGGTGAAGTTCGACCTGCTCGGCCTCGGTATGCTCTCGGCGCTGCACTACGCCATCGACCTGGTCGCCGAGCACAAGGGCATCGAGGTGGACCTGGCCCGTCTCGATCTGTCCGAACCGGGCGTCTACGAGATGCTGCAGCGCGCCGACTCGGTGGGGGTGTTTCAGGTCGAATCCCGGGCCCAGATGGCCACCCTGCCGCGACTGAAGCCGCGGGTGTTCTACGACCTGGTGGTCGAGGTGGCGCTGATCCGTCCCGGTCCCATCCAGGGCGGCTCGGTGCATCCCTATATCAAGCGGCGCAATGGCCTGGAGCCCGTCGTCTACGACCATCCGTCGATGGAACGGGCATTGCGAAAGACGTTGGGTGTCCCACTGTTCCAGGAGCAGCTGATGCAGCTGGCGGTCGACTGTGCGGGCTTCACGGCGGCCGAGGCTGACCAGTTGCGCCGGGCCATGGGGTCCAAGCGGTCCACCGCCAAGATGCGGCGGCTGCGGGACCGGTTCTACACCGGGATGGCCCAGCGCCACGGCATCACCGGTGAGGTGGCCGACCGGATCTACGAGAAGCTGGAGGCCTTCGCCAACTTCGGCTTCCCGGAAAGCCATTCGCTGTCCTTCGCCTCGCTGGTGTTCTACTCATCCTGGTTCAAGTTGCATCATCCGGCGGCGTTCTGCGCGGCGCTGCTGCGGGCACAGCCGATGGGTTTCTACTCGCCGCAGTCGCTGGTCGCCGACGCCCGCCGGCACGGTGTGCTGGTGCATGGTCCGTGTGTGAACGCCAGCCTGGCACACGCCACGTGTGAGAACGCCGGACTCGAGGTCCGACTGGGTCTGGGCGCGGTCCGCACCATCGGGGCGGATCTGGCCGGTCGTATCGTGTCCGAACGTCAGGCCGGCGGCCGATATGCCTCGCTGCTGGATCTGACCGGCCGGGTGCAACTCTCGGTTCCCCAGGCCGAGGCGCTGGCCACCGCCGGCGCGCTGGGCTGTTTCGGCATCACCCGCCGGGAGGCGCTGTGGGCGGCCGGGGCGGCCGCCGCCGAACGTCCGGACCGGCTGCCGGGGGTGGGCTCGTCCTCGCATGTTCCGGCGCTGCCCGGCATGAGCGAGGCTGAACTGGCCGCCGCGGACGTGTGGGCCACCGGAGTCTCCCCGGACAGCTATCCGACCCAGTTTCAGCGCGCCGATCTCGATGAACTCGGGGTCATCCCGGCCGAGCGGTTGCTGTCGGTTCCGGACGGTACCCGGGTGCTGATCGCCGGGGCGGTCACCCACCGGCAGCGGCCGGCGACGGCGCGCGGGGTGACCTTCATGAACATCGAGGACGAGACCGGCATGGTCAACGTGCTGTGTACGCCCGGGGTGTGGGAGCGGCACCGGCGGGTGGCCCAGACCGCGACGGCGCTGCTGATCCGCGGTCAGGTGCAGAACGCCACCGGCGCGGTGACGGTGGTGGCCGAGCGGATGCGACCGCTGAGCATGACGGTCGGCTCCCGGTCCCGGGACTTCCGCTAACGGATAGTCTCCGATCATGAGACTCAATCTGACCGCCGACGACGTCCTGACCACCACCCGTTCGGTGCGCAAGCGCCTGGACTTCGACAAGCCGGTGCCCCGAGAGGTGTTGATGGAGTGCCTGGACATCGCACTGCAGGCGCCGACCGGTTCCAACGCCCAGGGCTGGCAGTGGATGTTCGTCGAGGACCCGGCCAAGAAGACGGCGCTGGCCGATATCTACCGGACCAATGCCACCCCGTACCTGGATCTACCCAAGCCGGTACGCGGCGATATCCGTGACAACCAGATGGATGCCGTGATGAACTCGGCCAAGTACCTCAGCGCGAACTTCGAGAAGGCGCCGGTGCTGATGATCCCGCTGCTGGAGGGCCGCCCGGAGGGTTTCGACGCCGGTGTGCAGGCGTCCTATTGGGGTTCGCTGCTGCCGGCGGTGTGGAGCTACATGCTGGCATTGCGGGAACGCGGTCTCGGCTCGGCCTGGACCACCCTGCACCTGATCGGCGAGGGCGAGAAGCAGGCCGCCGAACTGCTCGGCATTCCCTACGAGCGCTACACCCAGGGTGGGTTGTTCCCGATCGCCTACACCAAGGGCACCGACTTCAAGTTGGCCAAGCGGCTGCCCGCTGAGCAGCTGACGCATTGGGACACTTGGTGATTCAGCCGGCGAAGCCGTGCTGGCGCCACGCTTCATAGGCGGCCACGGCCGCGGCGTTGGAGAGGTTCAGTGATCGCCGGCCCGGCAGCATCGGAATCCGCACCTGTTGGGTGATGCGCGGGTCGGCCAGCGTCTCAGCCTCCAGACCGGTGGGCTCCGGTCCGAACATCAGCACATCGCCCGGTTCGTAGGCGACATCGGCGAACGACTTCTCGGCGTGCGCGGTGAAGGCGAACACCCGGGCCGGGCCGATCGTTTCCCACGCCTCGGGCAGCGATCGGTGCACGGTGACCGAGGCCAGGTCGTGGTAGTCCAGGCCGGCCCGGCGCAGTTTCGGCTCGGACAGGTCGAAACCCAGCGGTTCGACGAGGTGCAGTTCGCAACCCGTCGCGGCGACCATCCGAATGGCGTTGCCGGTGTTGGGCGCGATGCGCGGGGAGAAAAAGAGTATGTGGAACATGGACAACCGAACCGCTAACGGTTCTGTTCGTCGATCAATCTCTGAATCAGATCGGCGATGTGCTGCTGCCCGCTAGCGGTTGCGTCCAGCGTGCCGCGCATCTCGGCGAAACCTCGGTCGACGTGAGTGCGAAGGTCGCCGAAGTCCTCACGCAGGGCATTGAAACTCGCCGTCGTAGCGTTTCGGAAGTCGCGGATCTCGGCTCTGATCTCGGTGACGTCCCGGTCGGCTGCGCCGGCCAAGACCCGGGCAGCCGCGGCGTCTTGCTCGGCTGCGCGGAGTCGCCGATTGATGTCTTCCACGGTCGTCTCCAGTGCGTTGACGCGCACCTCGAGATTCTCCTGACTCACCGGGTAGAGACTACCGGCGCGATCAGTGCGGGAGTGCCTCTCATCGCGGGCCTGTGGACAAAGAGCGAAGAGTTGGGCGAATTGCGATGCGCGGGGAGTAGAACAGAATCCGGAACATCAGCGATTCAGCCCGGTGATGGGTCGGCGAGGGCGAAATCGAGGTGTGCCCGAACCGTCGGCCACTCGACGGCGATGATGCTGTAAACGCAGGTGTCTCGCAACGTTTCCCGGGCACCGGGATGCCGGTTGATCTGATGACTTCGGAGCACGCCATCGAGCTTGGCCCCCAGCCGCTCGATTGCACGCCGGCTTGCGTGGTTGAAGAAGTGCGTGCGGAACTCCACCGCGATGCAATCAAGATCGTCGAACGCATGGGACAGCATCAGGCGTTTGGCTTCGGTGTTGAGTGCGGTTCTTTGGGCGGAGCGGCGGTACCACGTCGATCCGATCTCCACCCGACGGTTGGGTCGGTCGATGTTCATATAGGTGGTCATTCCCACTGCGCGGCCGGTCGCTGGGTCGATAGCGGCAAAGGGGCACATGGTGCCGCGGTCCTGCTCGTCGAGGCGGCGCTGGATCTCGTGGTGCATCTGAGCAGGCTCCGGTATGGCCGTGTACCAGAGTCGCCAGAGCTCTCCGTCGTCAACCGACTCGCAGAGCGCATCGTGGTGGGCTATGGACAACGGCTCGAGCCGGACATATGCGCCCGTCAGAGTGACGGGTGTCAGCCAATCGGTCACGTCAGATTCCTCAGCAGGGGGAAGGCCCGGTGTCGAACAAGTGCACCCCCGGTTAGGGGTTGTTCCGGTCGATCAGCGACTCGATGAGTTCCACTATCCGCTGCTGGCCCGCAGCGGTCGCGTCGAGCCTGCCGCGCATCTCGGCGAACCCGCGATCAACCTGCTCGAATCCGCGATCAACCTGCTTGAACCGCCGGTCGACGTGACTCCGCAGATCGACGAAGTCCTGTCGTAGCGCATTGAAACTCACGGTGGTGGCGCCACGAAAATCGCGAATCTCGGCTCGGATCTCGCTGACGTCGCGGTCGGCCGCACCGGCAAGCACCCTGGCTGCTGCGGCGTCTTGTTCGACTGCCTGGAGGCGTCGTTTGATGTCACCGAGATCATCCTGACTCACAGCGAAAAGGCTACCGCCGAAGTCGTCCCGGGCACTTCGGCGATCGGGGAGGTGTCCACAGCCGCGATGGTGCGTCCTTCGGTCAGCACGTGGCCGGCGAACAGGTGGTCGGAGATGCCATCGAAGATCTGCACGTTCTTGATGAGCAACCGAGTCGGCCGTGAGTCCTTACTCACGATGGTCTCTCGGTCTCGGCTGTAGCCGCCGCGTTGTCCTCGGCCTCGGTATGCCCAGCGTCCTCGGTGTCCTCGTCACGCCCGATCAACGTCGCACCGGTCAGATAGACCACCACGAAGATGAACGTCGCGACCAGGCTGAACCCGCCGGCCCAGTACGCCAGCAGCAGTGCGACGACACAGGCCGCGAGCCACCACCCCTGCAGCCGCTTCGCCTCCATGCGGCGAAATGGTACCGACGATAATGTCAGCCATGTCGCATTGGTCGGATCGTGAATTCACCGGCCACGAATTCCGGGACGAGGATCTGTCCGGCCTGCGCACCGAGCGGGTCATCTTCACCGAGTGTGACTTCGGCGGTGCCACCCTCGCTGAGTCGGTACATCTCGGATCGGCGTTCCGGAACTGCCGATTTGTTCGGACCACGTTGTGGCACAGCACTTTCCGGAGCTGCAGCATGCTGGGCTCGACATTCGAGGACTGCCGGTTTCGCCCCATCGTCTGTGACGAGGTGGATTTCACCCTGGCGGTCCTGGCCGGAGCGGACCTGCGCGGGGTGGATCTGTCCGGCTGTCGCTTGCGGGAGGCCTCGCTGGTGCGAGCGGACCTTCGCAACGGGGTGTTGCGCGGCGCCGACCTGGCCGGTGCCCGAACCGAAGGCCTTCGCCTGCAGGGCGCCGACCTGCGCGGGGCTCGTCTCGATCCCACACTGTGGACAACGGCGGCGTGCCGGGGCGCGCGCATCGACATCGTCCAGGCGCTGGGTTTCGCCGCGGCACACGGTCTCGATGTGATGGGCGAGTAGCCCTGGCCGACCTCGCCGGCGGGTCGCGAACGCCGCGACATCCCCGTTGGGGATGGCTCGGCATCTGCTCGGTGATTCCGCCATACGCAAAACAAAACCCCAGGCTGGGGTTTGACGTGGACGCTGATATCGAGACGCAGTGTGAGATAGAACTGTCTTCGGCTGGGCGAAGATCCGCCGAAGCGCTCCAACTCGTGGAAGATGTGTCTGATGGGCCTCACCGTCACCGACGCGCAAACGGCGCGGTTGCTGGCTAGGGGTGTCGTGGCCACCGTCGTGCTGGTGCTGTTGTTTTCCGCCGTCAACTGGGTGGGCTGGTCGACCGGCAGCGACGTCTTGACCCGGGGGTTGTCAGAATGGCCCCGAATGACCCCGTGGACTGCTGCCATGCTGGCCGCACTCGGTGTGGCGGTCCTGGCGCAGTCGGGCCGTCCATCACGCTCGCGGATACGGGCCGGGTGCGCCGTGTCGGCCGCGGTAGCTGTCCTTGCAGTCGTGTTTCTTGCCGAGTACGCGACGGCCAGGTCCTTCGGCCTGGACGGACTGTGGTTCTCCGGGGCCGTGAACCAGCTGGGCGGAACCTGGCCGGGTCGTCCCAGCCCGCGAACCGCGGTTTCGGCTCTGTTCCTGACTGTCGGCATTGCGTTAACCCGCGTAGACCGACGGTGGACCTCGACGTTGTGGCAGTTCGCACTGCTGGCTGCTGCGGTGCTACCACTGTTGACGGGTTTGGCCTACCTGTTCGACGTCGTCGCACTGATGGGTGTCACCCGGGCAACCGGGATGGGAATCTCAACGGCCGCAGGCCTGTTGTTGCTGGTCGCCGCGACGGTCGCATCCCGACCCGACCGTAATCCACTTGCCTGGCTGATGGCCCGCCCGGACCGTGTGGCGCTGCTCCGACTGGGTGTCGTCTTGGCGGGTCTGCCCGCCATCTTGGGGTTGACCCGTCTCGGGCTTGTCGCACTAGGCGCACGAGAGGGCGTCGCGTTGGTCTTCTCAGTCATGGCCGGCACCCTCCTGACGGGTGCCGCCACGTTCTACTTCAGCCAACGTGAGCAGAAGCTGCTCATCGACAAGGAGCAAGCCAGCCGTCGACGCGCCGAAGCGGAGGCGCGTTACCGGATTCTGGCGGAGAATCTGGTCGATGTCGTCGTTCTCCTCGACGGAGTTACGGTCGTCCACCTAGACGGCTCCAGGGTGGCGTGGATCTCGCCGTCGGTGGAGGCGGCGTTCGGCGATCCGCCTCCCCGGTGGATCGGTACGGATTTCATCCAGCGAGTTCACCCCGACGACATCAGTGAGGTGAAAGCAACTCTGGCCGGATTGGCGCAGGGTGGGACGGTGGTCGCCCGGTTCCGAGTCGGCTCCGACGACGGCGACTATCACTGGGTCGATGCTCGTTGCAAGCCCTATATCGATGCCGACGGCGATATCGGCGGGATACTGATAGCGCTGCGTATGGTTGATGACCTCGTCGACGCCGAGCGCCGATTGCTGCGGCAGGCCCGACTCGATCCGCTTACCGGTCTGGTCAACCGCGGCGAGGCCATTGCCCGTTTGGAGGCCGCCCTGACCGACTGCGGGCGTGCCGGACCGCACCTGGGTCTGTTGTTCTGCGACGTCGACCAGTTCAAGTCGATCAACGATGCCTGGGGGCACGCCGCCGGTGATGTCGTGCTCGCGACCATGGCCGACCGGATCCGCGGCTGCGTTCGGGATAGCGACACCGTCGGCCGCATCGGTGGCGACGAAATGCTGGTCCTGCTACCTGGGGTCCACGACCTCGAGGAGGTTGCCGCGATCGCCGAGAAGATCCGTGCTTGTGCCTCCGAACCGATCCAGCACAACGGCCAAAATATTCGCGCGACCCTCAGCATCGGGGCCGCGTTGTCCAGCCCCGATGAGTCTGCCGACCATCTCACCGCGCGTGCAGACGCGGCGATGTACCAGGCCAAACAAGCCGGCCGCAACACCGTCTGTCGCATCCCTGCGCCAACTGACACCGGGCCATCACGATGCCGTGTCGAACCCGCACCCGCGCCGCAGAATGACCACTAGGCGGTTTTGAGCCTGATCTTCCAGCGCACCAAAGCCAGATAGACCGCGCTCAGTCCGATCAGCATCGCCATGTCGAACCACCAACTCGACGCGGTGTGTTCCCACCACCGGTCCTTGGGCGTCAGCGGGCCGGGCACCAGGTTGACCAGATCCACCGTCGAGGCCGACGCGGCGAATCCCCACCGGGCCGGCGTCAGCCACGAAAGCTGATCGAGCACAGGGCGGTTCGTCACCGGGATCATGCCGCCGGAGAACACCAACTGGCTCATGATCGCCACCACCAGCAGCGGCATGATCTGCTCATTGGACTTTGCGATCGCCGACAGCAGCAGCCCCAGGTTCGCCGAGGCCACACATGTCGCCGCGATGGTGACGAACAACTCCAGCACCGGACTGCCCAGCGCCACTGCGCCCTGCGTGGGACCGCCCTTGCCCAACACCACGATCGTGGTCACGATCGCCGCCTGCAGCACGGCGAACACCGTGTAGACGCACACTTTGGCCAGCAGGTAGGCCGTGGTGGACAGGCCCACCGCCTGCTCGCGCCGGAAGATCGGCCGCTCGCCGATCAGGTCGCGGATGGTCAGCGCCGTGCCCATGAAGATCGCACCGACGTTGAGCAGCACCAGAATCTGGCCGGGCTCATTCGGTGCATCACCCATCGGGTCGGGCACACCGAAGCCGACCGTTCCCGGCACCGCCAGCGACAGCACCCCCATGATGAACGGCAGCAACGCCAGGAAGATGAAATAGCCGCGATCGGAAATGATCAGCCGGGCCTGTCGGCGCACGATGGTGGAGAACTGGCGCAGCAGGCTGGTGTGCGTCGGCTCGCCCAGATCGGACGGCTGCTCAAGGGGCGGCGGGGCCTGCTGCGGCCCGCTCAGCGCGACGTACCGGTCATTGGCGCCCTGCGGGTCCCCGGCCACCGCGCTGAAGATGTCGGCCCAGTTTGTGGTCCCCATCGCCTGGCCGATCATGCTGGGCGGCCCGCAGAACGCGGTCTTGCCTCCCGGCGCCAGCAGCAACACCTGATCGCACACGTCCAGATAGGTCAGCGAGTGGGTGACCACCAGCACCACCCGGCCGGCGTCGGCCAGCTGGCGCAGCATCGTCATCACCTGGCGGTCCAGTGCCGGATCCAGACCGGAGGTCGGCTCGTCGAGAATCAGCAGCGAAGGGCCGGTCAGCAGTTCCAGCGCCACCGACGCGCGCTTGCGCTGACCGCCGGAGAGCTTGTCGACCCGGGTGTTGGCGTGCTGGGTCATCTCCAACTCGGACAGCACCTGCTGCACCACCTGCTGGCGGTCCTCGACGGTGGTGTCCGGCGGTAACCGCAACTCGGCCGCGTACATCAGGGCCTGGTTGACGGTCAACTGCCCGTGCACCACATCGTCCTGCGGGACCATCCCGATCCGGGAGCGCAGCGATGCATACTCGGCGTGGATGTTGTGGCCCTCGAAGCTGACCGTGCCGCTGGTCGGATGGGTGTAGCCGGCGATTTGGCGGGCCAGGGTGGACTTGCCCGCTCCGGACGGTCCGATGATCGCGGTCAGGGTGCCGGGTCGGGCGGTGAACGAGATGTTCTCCAGCAGCGTCTTGGTGTCCTCGATGGTCCACGTCACCGCGCGCACATCGAGCCCGCCGGTCCCGGTGGCCGCCGCGGTGTCGGTGCGCCGGGTCAGGGCGCCGGCGCGGAGGACCAGGTCGACATTGCCGATGGTGACGACATCGCCCTCGTCGAGCAGAGCCTTGTCCACCCGGGTGCCGTTGACGAACGTGCCGTTGATGGACCGGTTGTCGACGATCTCCATCCCGCCCGGCGTCGGGATCAGGGTGGCGTGATGACGCGATGCCAGCACGTCGGGGATGACGATGTCGTTATCGGTCGCCCGCCCGATCGTCAGCGATCCGGGCGGCGCGGCGGCCGCCGGTGAGGACCCCGGCCGCAGGATCTTGAGCATGGAGGTGGCCAGGTTCGAGGTGCCGCCGGAACGCGCCGGCGAGGGCCCCATCTGGGTCGGCGCGGCATCCGGGGAGGTCGGGGAAGGAGCGGTCGGGCGGGTGGGCGGCGCATAGGGCGGAAACGGCGGCGGTTGGTACGACGGAGGGTCCGGCGGGTAGGACGGGGAGATCACTACCGTTGAGGTCTGCGGTGGCCGCCCTGCAGACCCCTGCTGCGAGCGGACCTCGAAACTCAGCGCCGGCCCGTCCGGGCTGCCGAGGTTCACCGTCGTGCCGTCGGCGATATCGACGGCCGGCACCCGCCGGCCGTGCACGAACATGCCGTTGAGCGAACCGTTGTCGGTGGCCGTCCAGCGGCCGTGCTCGAAGCGCAGCACCACGTGCGCGCGCGACACCAACGGGTGCGCGATGCGGATATCGGCCCGCAGGTCGCGGCCCACGACGACATCGTGTCCGGCGGCGAAGGTGCGCGGGGGACCGTTGTGGCGAACGGTCAGCGCCGGCGCGGATGGGCGACTCATCGGCGCCAACTCTAACCGTCGGGACCCCCGGTCAGGACGCATCGTGTGCGCGAATAGATCGTCGGCATGCATTTGTTGCAATGCGTACATAGGGACTTGACCGAGTGTGAGCGCCCATCGGCCTCGATCCGGTTGATCAGGTCCGGTTCGGCCAGCAGCGCCCGGCCCATCGCCACGAAGTCGAAACCCTCGGCCATCGCGCTGTCCATGGTCTCGCGGTCGGTGATTCCGCCGAGCAGGATCAGCGGCATGGTGAGCTCATGGCGGAACAGCACCGCATCGCGCATCAGATAGGTGTCCCGGTAGGGATAGGAGCGCAGGAACTTGGTGCCGGTGGCCCGGATTCCCCAGCGCAGTGGGGGCTTGAATGCCCCGGCGAACTCCTTGATCGGCACATCGCCGCGGAACAGGTACATCGGGTTGACCAGCGAGCTGCCGGCCGTCAGTTCGAGTGCGTCCAGGCCGCCGTCGTCCTGCAGCCACCGGGCGGTCTGCAGCGACTCCTCCAGGGTGATGCCGCCGCGGACCCCGTCGGACATGTTCAGCTTGGCCGTCACCGCGATCGCCGCTGATCCGTCCCGGGCGACTTCGTCACGGACGGCGCGGACGATGCCGCGGGCTACCTTCGCACGGTTCTCCAGTGAGCCGCCGAAGTCATCCCGGCGGCGATTCACCAGCGGGGACAGAAACGAGCTGGCCAGGTAGTTGTGGCCGAGATGGATTTCGACGGCGTCGAACCCGGCATCGATCGCATAGCGCACCGCGACGGCGTGTGCGGCGATCACCTCGTCGATATCGGCGCGGGTGGCGTGGCGGGCGAAACGCATCGACAGCGGGTTGAAGAACCGCACCGGCGCCAGCGCCGCGGCTTTGTTGGAGCGGGAGTTGGCCACCGGCCCGGCGTGCCCGATCTGGGCGCTGATCGCCGCCCCCTCGGCGTGCACCGCATCGGCGAGACGTCGCAGCCCGGCCACCGCCTCCGGGCGCATCCACAGCGCCGAGGCGTCGGTGCGCCCACCCCGGCTGACCGCGCAGTAGGCCACCGTCGTCATCCCGACCCCGCCGGCCGCCATCGCCCGGTGGAACGCGATCAGGTCGTCGCTGACCAGCGCCCCGGGGGTGCGGGCCTCGAAGGTGGCGGCCTTGATGATCCGGTTGCGCAGGGTGACCGGACCGAGCTCCGACGGGCTGAATACGTCCCGAACAGCGTTCATATGCAGAATGTAGCCGTGCCCGCGCAGATTCTGGACGGCAAGCTGACCCGCGACGAGATCTTCGTCGACCTCACCCGGCGGGTCGCCGCACTGACCGCGCGGGGCCGCACCCCCGGACTGGGCACCGTCCTGGTCGGCGACGATCCCGGCAGCCACGCCTATGTCAGGGGCAAGCACTCCGACTGCGCCAAGGTGGGTATCACCTCGATCCGGCGCGACCTGCCGGCCGATGCCAGCCCGGCCCAACTGAACGACACCATCGACGAACTCAACGCCAATCCGGAGTGCACCGGCTACATCGTGCAACTGCCGCTGCCGCGCCACCTCGACGAGAACGCCGCCCTGGAGCGGATCGACCCGGCCAAGGATGCCGACGGCCTGCACCCCACCAACCTGGGTCGGCTGGTGCTCAACGAACCCGCACCGCTGCCGTGCACCCCGCGCGGCATCGTGGCGCTGCTGCGCCGTTACGACGTGCCGATCGACGGCGCCCACGTCGTGGTCATCGGCCGCGGCATCACCGTCGGCCGGCCGCTCGGCCTGTTGCTGACCCGCCGCACCGAGAACGCCACGGTGACCTTGTGCCACACCGGCACCCGCGATCTGCCCGCGCTCACCCGGCAGGCCGACATCATCGTCGCCGCGGTCGGCGTCCCGCACATGCTGACCGCCGAGATGGTTCGGCCCGGCGCGGCTGTGGTGGACGTCGGGGTCAGCCGGGTCGACGGGAAGCTCACCGGCGATGTGGGCCCCGACGTGTGGGACGTCGCCGGACACGTGTCGCCCAATCCCGGCGGCGTCGGCCCGCTGACCCGCGCCTTCCTGCTCACCAACGTCGTCGAACGAGCCGAAGCGGCCCTGGAGTGATCCGGGCGCAGTGGCCGATTGTGACCGTCGCGGCGATCTTCGCGGTCGCCCTGGTTCTGGTGGCCGCGGGCTTCTGGCGGCGCGGTGCGTTCCTGATCGGTATCGGCGTCGGGGTGGCCGCCGGGCTGCGACTGCTGCTGCCGGAGAACCGGGCCGGCCTGCTGGTGGTGCGTTCCAAGAGCCTGGACTTCGCCACCATGACGACGCTCAGCGTCGTGATGATCTACACCGCGTGGACCATCGACCCGCTGGGGACCAGTTAATCCTGCGCCTGATCCAGGGTCGCCCGCACGCACACCGTGACGTACGGCAGTGCGATGCCCTCGGCATTGGTCAGCGCCGGATGGGTGGCGAGCAGTTCGCGGACCCGATCGAGGGTGTGCGTGCGTACCTCCGCAGGCGAGGTGATGCAGTAACTGCGTGAGGACACGTAGTCGATCAGCGCCTGCGGGGTGATGTAGTTGGTCCACTCCACCTGGTGGGTCGCCACATCGGTGAATCGGTCCGGAAGGTCGACCCGGGTATTGGCGATATCGCGTTCGAGGCCGACGATCTGGCCGAAATCGCGGACCCAGCCCAGTCTTTCGTCGCGGGTGTTCCACACCAGCCCGAGCCGCCCGCCGGGCCGCAGCACCCGGGCGATCTCGGCCGTCGCGCGATCGGCGTCGAACCAGTGCCAGGCCTGGGCCACCAGCACGGCGTCAACGTGAGAGTCCGGCAACGGAATCTGCTCAGCGGTGCCCAACAGCGCCGGGGTGCCGGGCAGGGTGTCGCGCAGCACGTCGAGCATCTCGGCGATCGGGTCGACTGCGACGACCCTCAGGCCGCGCTCCACCAGTCGGGTGGTCAGCTTGCCGGTGCCCGCGCCGAGGTCCAGCACGTCGCGGGCGGCCCAATCCCCGGTGGGGGCCAGCAGCCAGTCGATGGCCTCCGGCGGGTAGGACGGCCGGCCCCGCTCGTAGGCGGCCGCCTGGGCGCCGAAGGACAGCGACCGGTCGCGGGGGGAGTCGGTCACCCGAGGGTCTCGCGGATCAACTGGCCCACCGCCTCGGTCTCGATCAGGAACCCGTCGTGGCCGTAGATCGACTCGATGACATTGAGGCCCGAGCAGCCGGGCAGCAGGTCGGCGAGTTCGGACTGCAGTCGCAGCGGGTAGAGCCGGTCGGAGGTGATACCACCGACGACGGCTGGGACCGGGCAGGACCGCAGTGCGGCCGCCACACCGCCGCGGCCGCGGCCCACGTCATGGTTGGACAACGTTTCGGTCAGCGCCACATAGCTGCCCGCGTCGAACCGGCGCACCAGCTTGGCGCCCTGGTATTCCAGGTAGCTCTGCACCGCGTACCGGCCGCCGGCCAGCGGGTCTTCCCGGTTTCTTCCGGAGCCCTGGCCGTCGTTGCCGAACCGGGTGTCCAGTTCGGTCTCGCCGCGGTAGGTCAGATGGGCGAACCGCCGGGCCAACTGCAGCCCGCTATCGGGGGAGCGGCCGGTGCCGTAATAGTCCCCGCCCTGCCAGTTCGGGTCGGACTTGATGGCGGCGATCTGGGTGCTCTGGGTGCCGATCTGATCGGCGGTGGCCCGTGCCCCGACGGCCAGCACCAGACCGGCCCGCACCTGCTCGGGGTAGCCGATCATCCACTCCAGCGCGCGCGCCCCGCCCATCGAGCCGCCGATCACACCGGCCACCTCGGTGATACCCAGCGCGGCCAGTGCGGCCACGTCGGCGTTGACCTGGTCGCGCACCGTGATCAGCGGGAACCGCGATCCCCACGGCCGGCCGTCGGCGGCCTGCGGAACTCGGTCCGGTCGAGCCGCGACACCCGCCCAGGACATTGGTGGCCACCGCGCACCAGCGGTTGGTGTCGATCGGTGCCCCCGGCCCGGCGACGCCGTCCCACCAGCCCGGCACGTTCGAGTCCCCGGTGAGCGCGTGCAGGACCATCACGACGTTGTCCCGGTTGGGGGAGAGCCGGCCCCAGCGCTGCACGGCGATCGAGACATCGTCGAGCACGGCGCCGCTCTCCAGCGTCAGCGGGCCGATGTCGACAATGCCGACCTCGCCCTCGGCAGGCAGGGCCGGGGCGTCGCGGCGGGTGTCCTCAAGTGTCATGTCGGGCTCCGTCAAGAGGCCGCCACGGCGGCGAACCCGCGTTCGAGATCGGTCAGGATGTCGTCGATGCCCTCCAGTCCGACCGCCAACCGGACCAGACCGGGGGTGACGCCGGTGCTGCGCTGCTCCTCGGCCGACAACTGCTGGTGGGTGGTCGACGCCGGGTGGATCACCAGCGATCGCACATCGCCGATATTGGCCACATGGCTGTGCAGTGTCAGGGCGTTGACGAATGACTTGCCGGCCTCGAGGCCGCCGGCCAGTTCGAAGGACAGCACCCCGCCGGTTCCCCGGGGGGCCAGGGATTTCGCCCGGTCATGCCACGGGGAACCGGGCAGACCGGCGTAGTTGACGCCGACCACCTCGGGATGGCCGGCCAGGAACCGGGCCACCCGTTCGGCGTTGGACACGTGCCGTTCCATCCGCAGGCTCAGGGTTTCCAGGCCCTGGGCGATCAGGAAGGCGTTGAACGGTGCGGCGGCCGAACCGAGGTCGCGCAGCAGTTGCACCCGGGCTTTCAGCGCGTAGGCCGGCGCCCCCAGGTCGGCGAAGACCACGCCGTGATAGCTGGGATCCGCGGTGGTGAACCCGGGGAACTTCCCGGAAGCCGCCCAGTCGAAGGTGCCGCCGTCGACGATCACCCCGGCGATCGCGGTGCCGTGCCCGCCCAGGTACTTGGTGGCCGAATGCACCACGATGTCCGCGCCCTGGGCCAGCGGCCGGATCAGGTACGGCGTCGCGATGGTGTTGTCGACGATCAGCGGCACCCCGTTGGCGTGGGCGACCGCGGACACCCCGGGGGTGTCGAGAATGTCGATCTTCGGGTTGGAGATGGTCTCGCCGTAGAGGGCCTTGGTGTTGGGCCGCACCGCGGCCTGCCAGGAATCGAGGTCGTCGGGGTCGGTGACGAACGTCGTCTCGATACCCAGCTTGGGCAACGTGTGGCGCAGCAGGTTGTAGGTGCCGCCGTAGAGCCGCGGACTGGACACGATGTGATCACCGGCGCCGGCGAGGTTGAGGATCGCGCAGGTCTCGGCGGCCTGCCCGGAGGCCAGGAACAGCGCTGCCACCCCGCCCTCGAGTGCGGCGATGCGCTTCTCGACGACATCGGTGGTGGGATTCATCAACCGGGTGTAGATATTGCCGGGCTCGGCCAGTCCGAACAGGGCGGCGGCGTGGTCGGTGCTGTCGAAGGTGTAGGACGTGGTCTGGTAGATCGGCAGCGCACGGGCGTGGGTGTCGCTGTCAGGCACCTGGCCGGCGTGGATCTGTTTGGTCTCGAAAGACCAGTCGTCGAGGGCGGTCATGGGGTAGGGGCTCCTTGCAGGTCACTGGGCTGGTCGCGCTTCGTTAAGCGGGGTCAGCGACAGCGACAGCGGCACATAAGAGGGCTCCGCATCAGGTTTCCCTGTCTACTCGGGGGGCCCGTCATGGCGGACCCGCGCTTGCCGTGCAGCCGTGTCGGGCTGCTCAACCTGGTCATCACCCAGGGCACCCCACCGCGGTTGGAGGGTTGCCGGCCAGCAAGCCGGGGCTTGACGCTGGCGCTCATGACCGGCCCTCAGGGTATCGCACATTCCCATCGGTCGGCCAGCGGTTCCCGGCTCGGGTGATACTGATGGCTCGAGAACCTGACCCGAAACCGACGCCGGGAGAGCAGCACATGAGTGCCGAGCAGCAGACCATCATCTACACGCTGACCGACGAGGCGCCGTTGCTGGCGACCTACGCCTTTCTGCCGATCATCAGGAGGTTCGTCGAGCCGGCCGGCATCGAGGTCCGGGCCAGCGACATCTCGGTCGCGGCCCGCATCCTGGCCGAGTTCGGCGATTACCTGACCGATGAGCAGCGGGTGCCGAACAATCTGGCCGAACTGGGCGCGCTGACCCAGGATCCCGACACCAACATCATCAAGCTGCCCAATATCAGCGCCTCGGTGCCCCAACTGCTGGCCGCCATCGCCGAGCTGCAGTCCAAGGGCTACAACCTGCCGGACTACCCGGGGGATCCGAAGACCGAGGAGGAGGAACAGCTTCGGGCGCGCTACGCCACGTGTCTGGGCAGTGCGGTGAACCCGGTTCTGCGCGAAGGCAACTCCGACCGCCGCGCACCCAAGGCGGTCAAGGAGTACGCGCGCAAGCACCCGCACAGCATGGGCGAGTGGTCGATGGCGTCGCGCACCCATGTGGCCCATATGCGGCACGGCGACTTCTATCACGGCGAGAAGTCGATGACGCTGGACCGCGCGCGCGTGGTGCGGATGGAACTGGTGACCGCGAGCGGTGAGACCGTCGTGCTCAAGCCGGAGGTGAAGCTCGACGAGGGCGACATCATCGACAGCATGTTCATGAGCCGCAAGGCGCTGTGCGACTTCTACGAGGAGCAGATGCAGGACGCCTACAAAACCGGCGTCATGTTCTCGCTGCACGTCAAGGCCACCATGATGAAGGTCAGCCACCCCATCGTCTTCGGGCATGCGATCAAGGTGTTCTACAAAGATGCCTTCGCCAAACACCAGAAGCTCTTCGACGAACTGGGCATCAACGTCAACAACGGCCTGTCGGACCTCTACGCCAAGATCGAGTCGCTGCCGCGATCGCAACGCGATGAGATCATCGACGACCTGCACCGATGCCACGAACACCGGCCAGAGTTGGCCATGGTCGATTCGGCCAGGGGGATCTCCAACTTTCATTCGCCCAGCGATGTCATCGTGGACGCGTCGATGCCCGCGATGATCCGGGCGGGCGGCAAGATGTACGGCGCCGACGGGAAGCTCAAGGACACCAAGGCGGTGAACCCGGAGTCCACCTTCTCCCGGATCTACCAGGAGATCATCAACTTCTGCAAGACCGAGGGCCAGTTCGATCCGACGACCATGGGCACCGTCCCCAACGTCGGTCTGATGGCGCAGAAAGCCGAGGAGTACGGCTCACACGACAAGACGTTCGAGATCCCCGAGGACGGCGTCGCCAACATCGTCGACGTCGCCACCGGTGAGGTGTTGCTGACCCAGAACGTGGAAGCCGGCGACATCTGGCGCATGCCCGTGGTCAAGGATGCGCCGATCCGGGACTGGGTCAAGCTGGCGGTGACCCGGGCGCGTAAATCCGGAATGCCGGCGGTGTTCTGGCTGGACTCGGAACGTCCGCACGAGAACGAGCTGCGCGAGAAAGTCCAGCGGTACCTGAAGGACCATGACACCGAGGGCCTCGACATCCAGATCATGTCCCAGGTACGAGCGATGCGGCACACGATCGAGCGGGTCAGCCGCGGGCAGGACACCATCGCCGTGACCGGCAACATCCTGCGTGACTACCTCACCGACCTGTTCCCGATCCTGGAACTGGGCACCAGTGCCAAGATGCTGTCCATCGTGCCGCTGATGGCCGGCGGGTGCATGTACGAAACCGGGGCGGGCGGTTCAGCCCCCAAGCACGTCAGTCAGCTGGTGGAGGAGAACCATCTGCGCTGGGATTCGCTCGGCGAGTTCCTGGCGCTTGCCGTCAGCCTGGAAGACCTCGGCACCAGGACCGGCAACGAACGCGCCACGATCCTCGCCAGGACACTCGATGCCGCCACCGGCAGGTTGCTGGACAACAGCAAGAACCCGTCACGCAAGGCCGGCGAACTCGACAACCGCGGCAGCCAGTTCTATCTCGCCCTGTACTGGGCGCAGGAACTCGCCGCGCAGGACGAGGACGCCGAACTGGCCGCGCGCTTCGCCGCGCTCGCTGCGGCGTTGGCTGCCGACGAGGACGTCATCGTGGCCGAACTCAACGAGGTGCAGGGCAATCCGGTGGATATCGGCGGCTACTACTACCCGGACCCCGACAGGACCACGGCGGTGATGCGGCCCAGCGCGACGTTCAACCGCGCGCTGGCGGACTAACTGCCCTTGTAGTGTGGTCGGCGAGCAGGGCTCGATGGCTCCACAGTTGTGTCCACGACACAGTTGTCCACCACACAGTTGCCCACGACGCGATCGCCAGGCGTAGGAGGATGCGGACTCGATATGTCCAGTCGACCCAAGATCAAGGTCAAAGGCACCGTGGTGGAGCTCGACGGCGACGAGATGACCCGCATCATCTGGAAGCTGATCAAGGAAACCCTGATCCTGCCGCACCTGGACGTCGACCTTGAGTACTACGACCTGGGCATGGAAAACCGGGACGCCACCGATGACCAGGTGACCATCGATTCGGCGCACGCCATCCTCAAACACGGGGTGGGCGTCAAATGTGCCACCATCACCCCCGACGAGGCCCGCGTCGAGGAGTTCAAGCTCAAGAAAATGTGGCTGTCGCCCAACGGCACCATCCGGAACATCCTGGGCGGCACCATCTTCCGCGCCCCCATCGTGATCTCGAATATCCCGCGCCTGGTGCCGGGCTGGACCAAGCCGATCATCATCGGCCGGCACGCGTTCGGCGACCAGTACCGGGCCACCAACTTCAAGGTCGACCGTCCCGGCACCGTCACGCTGACCTTCACCCCCGAGGACGGCAGCGAACCGATGGTGCACGAGGTGGTGCGCATCCCGGAGGACGGCGGGGTGGTGATGGGGATGTACAACTTCAAGAAGTCCATCCAGGATTTCGCCCACTCGACCTTCAGTTACGCGCTGGTGCAGAACTACCCGGTGTATCTCTCGACCAAGAACACCATCCTCAAGGCCTACGACGGCATGTTCAAGGACGAGTTCCAGCGCATCTTCGACGAGCACTACAAGGCGGAGTTCGACGCCCGCGGGCTGACCTACGAACACCGGCTCATCGACGATATGGTGGCGTCCTGCCTGAAGTGGGAGGGCGGTTACGTCTGGGCCTGCAAGAACTATGACGGCGACGTGGAGTCCGACATCGTGGCCCAGGGCTACGGCTCGCTGGGCCTGATGACCTCGGTGCTGATGACCCCGGACGGTAAGACGGTGGAGGCCGAGGCCGCGCACGGCACCGTCACCCGGCACTACCGGCAGCATCAGTTGGGCAAGCCCACCTCCACCAATCCGATCGCCTCGATCTTCGCCTGGACCCGGGGGCTGGAACACCGCGGCAAGCTCGACGGCACCCCCGAGGTCCTCGAGTTCGCCGAGACCCTCGAAGAGGTCGTCATCCACACCGTCGAGGGTGGCCAGATGACCAAGGACCTTGCCCTGCTGATCGGCCCGGAGCAGCCGTGGCAGACCAGCGAACAGTTCCTGGCCACCCTGGCCAAGAACCTTGACAAGGCGATGGCGCAGGCCTGATCAGCCCGCCGACGAAATCCGTCGCACCGGCGGCCGGTGTTCTTCGACCCAGGCGGTGATCAGGTCGGCGATGATCTGCGGCGCCTCGAACATCGGGATGTGGCCGACGCCGTGCAAGGTGGTCACCCGGTCGATCTCGGGGATGTGCTTGAGGAAATGTTTTGTGTAACGCGGATGCGGCAGCACCCGGTCACGCTCGCAGATCACCAGATTGGTGGGCGTCCCGGTCTCGGCCAACTCCATCAACCCGGGCAGCAGCAGCGCCTTGATCAGCAGTTGGTAGTAGGCCCGGCAGTGGGTGACGTCCTCGATCACCTCGGCGAGGTCGGCGTCGCTGAGCCCGGCCGCGGTGGCGCTGATCGGAACACTGGCGGCCGCTTTGGCCAACGGCAGCCTGGTGGCGCGCTGCCCGAGTGCCATCGCGGTCAGCCACACCGGCAGGCCGGCGACGAACTTGCCGACGATCTCGTACTTGACCGGCGACCACCGGTGCCAGCCGCCAGCCGGGGCGATCGCGGTCAGGGTGCGGGCCCGGCCGCGGCGCTCCAGTTCGAAGGCGACCCAGCCGCCCAGCGAGTTGCCGACGATATGGGCTGTGTCCCAACCCAATTCGTCGAGCTGAGCCTCGACGTGGTCGGCCAGGGTGGTGGTGTCGAGAAACCACGATCGGGTCCGCGGGCCGCCGTTGTGCCCGGCCATCGTCGGCGCGAACACCTCGAAGCGGCCGGTCTCGGCCAGCAGCGGCGCCACCTCGTGCCACACGTAGGACGACATCATGAACGGGTGCAGCAGCAGAATCGGTTCGCCCGAACCGAGGTGGATGTGTTCTCTGGTCACAGCTACACGATAGGTTGCCAGCCGTGATCGTCACCACCATCAACGTCAACGGTGTCCGGGCGGCGGTCCGGCGGCGCTCGGAGCACAATCTCGGCCTGCTGGACTGGCTGGAACGGACCGCCGCCGACGTGGTGTGTCTGCAGGAAACCCGCGCCGACGATGAGCAACTCGCCGAGGCGCTGGCCCCGGCCTTGGCCGGCGGCTGGAACCTGGCTTCTGCGCAGCCCCACCTGAAGGGACGCAGCGGGGTCGCCGTGCTGAGCCGTGGGCCGCTGGGGGAGGTCCGGGTCGGGCTGACCGGATTCGCTGAGCACGGCCGCTACCTCGAAGTCGACCTGGACGACGGCATCACGGTCGGCAGCGTTTACGTGCACACCGGGGAGGCCGACACCGACCGGCAGGTGGAGAAGGAGCGGTTCATGACGGCACTGGCCACCCGGATGGCCGAGCTGTCCGCGGCGGGCCGGACGGCCGTGGTGTGCGGGGACTGGAACATCGCCCACACCGAGAACGACATCAAGGCCTGGAAGGCCAACGTCAAGAAATCCGGGTTCCTGCCCGCCGAACGGCAGTGGCTCACCGACCTGATGGACTCGGGCTGGGTGGACGTCGTCCGCCGCCGTCACCCCGAGGTTCCGGGCCCCTACAGCTGGTGGTCCTGGCGGGGCAAGGCGTTCGACAACGACGCCGGTTGGCGTATCGACTATCACCTGGCCACCGAACCGCTGGCCGCCCGGGTCCGGTCGGCACGGGTGGAGAAGCCGGCCGCCTACGCGCTGCGGTGGTCAGATCACGCCCCGGTGACCGTCGAGTTCGGTGACTAGGGCGTGCTCGTAGTCGCCGGGCAGTGGCGGATCGAGTGTCGGCTTGCCGTACCGGTAGCCCTGAACCCAGTCGTAGCCGAGTGAGAGCAGTGCCTCTTCCTCCTCCGCGGTCTCGACGCCCTCGGCGATGATTCGCATCCCGAGGTCTGAGACCAGCCGGATCGCCCAGCGGGCGACGACGTCCGCACCGGGGTTGCCGTGCAGCCGATCGACGAACGTGCGGTCCAACTTGACCACGTCCGCCGGCAGGTTCTGCAGGTAGGCCAGCGAGGAGTAGCCGGTCCCGAAGTCGTCGATGGCCACCTTCACCCCGAGTGCGCGAAGTGCGATCAACAACTGCTGGAGACGGCCGGATTCCCCGACCACCGCCGACTCGGTCAACTCGATGGTCAAGCGCTCGGGCGGGATTGCGTGGCGCTCGATCAGCCCGGCCAGGTAGCCGATGTACTGGGCGTCGACTGTCTTCGCACTGACGTTGATCGACAGGTGGAACTCCCGAGTACGGTCGCGCAACAGCTCTACGCAGCGTGCGACGGCGCGCTCGGCGATCTGCCGATCGACCTGGCGGATCTGACCCGTCTCCTCGGCGAGCTGGATGAACTCGTTGGGGGCAAGGGCCCCGGTGTCGGGTTGGCGCCACCGGGCCAGCGCCTCGGCACCGATGACCTGGCCGGTCCGCAGGGAGACGACGGGCTGGAACGCCGGAATCAGCTCATCGCTCTCCAGCGCCCGGTAGAGCTCTTGTTCGAGCTTGAGCCGATGGACGGCCTGGTGTGAGAAGTCTTCCTCGTAGAGCGCGACACGAGACCCACCGGCAGATTTGGCCGAGTACATGGCCAGATCTCCGCGGCGGAGCAGTTCGTCGGCATTGACGGCGTCGTCCCCGTCGGGGGCATCGCCGCCATTGACCGCATCGCCCCCCTTGACGACGGCGCCGACGCTGAAGTGCACAACATGCGTGGAGGCGCCCAGATTCAATGGATCCCGGAACGCCGCCACGATCTCCTCGGCGAGCCGAAAAACCATTTCAGGGGTGACATCGCGCAGGAGCACGACGAACTCGTCGCCGCCGAGGCGGAACACACTGCCGGACCGACCGACGTGTTCGGACGTCACCCGCTCGAGCCGCCTGGCGACGCTCTGCAGCACCAGGTCGCCCTTGGCATGTCCGAATGCGTCGTTGAGTTGCTTGAATCGGTCGAGATCGAGGAATAGCAGGCTGAGGTTGGGCCGGGCTTGCCGAGCCGAGCCGGAGCGGGTCTCGTTGTCGATTGTCATCGCCAGCGCGCGGCGGTTGCCCAGACCGGTGAGGGGATCGATTGTCGCTTCGAAAGCGAGTTGGCGGTAGGAGTGCTCAAGCTGGCCGGATTGGACCGCCCGGTGGAGCGCCTCTGCCGCGGTTCGATCGCTATCGGACCATGGGCGGCTGCGGTCGTCGCCCCGGCTGTCGGTGGTGGCTGAAGGTCGGCGGAAGAAGGCCAGGTAGTCCGAGGAGCCGGGCAGCCGGGCCACGATCGCTCCGGCGATATCGGAGGCGGCGAGTTCAGGCATGTCGGTGGCGAGGCAGTCGGTCACCCGAGCCAGATCGGTCCCGGCCGAACTCAGCGCACGCACCTGCCGATCGACAGCGTCCTGGTCGGGCGCAGCGCCGAGGCGAAACACGTCCCGGCCCATCCGGGCCACCAGCCCATCGGCCCGCACTGCCGACAGGGCATCGGCGCCCATGGCTTGGATGCATTGGATGGGATCGGCGCCGACGGTGAGGTTTCGCCGGAGCTCATCGGTCAGCGCCGTCAGTCGCTCAACATTCCGGTAGGCCGTGATGTCGTGTGCGATAGCGGTCAGCCGGCTTTGATCCAGTCCTGACGGCCCTTCTTGTCGCAGCACGGTGAGGCGTACCTCAAGTTGATGCCCGCCTGCTGCCGCGAGTGTCGATTCACCAGACCACATTCCATCCCGCAATGCGGCGGGGATAGCCACTTCCCGCAGCTGGGTGAGAGCAACACCGTCGAAAAGCGCATCACTATTGCTCGGCAGAGGATCACGCTCGGCGAGACCCAGCAGGGCGCGCCAGGCTCGGTTGAGGTGCTGCAGGCGTCCACCCACCTCGAAAATCGCCACAAAATCTGGCGTGGTTTCGACGATCTGCAGGAACCTCAACAGCGATTTGTTGCTGCGCTGCCTCAGCTCGATGATCCAGTAGCTCAGGGCCGCTATCAGGCAAGACAGCACGACGCTGACCGCCCCAATGGTGCTGGCTACGCGCGTGCTGTCAGGCGTGGGGGCGATAGCGACCTGCCAGGCCGAACCCGGCACGGAAAACTCCGCAATGGCGGCGTGTTGGCCCGGCAACTCCGGTGAACCGAAGACGTCAACGACATCACCCGAGGGCGAGCGAGACAGGATGGACACCTCGGCCTTCAGCGCCGCAGCCTTGGCAGGGTCAGCGACAGTGCTGTAGTCGAGTACGGCACTGGACAACCCCCAGTAGGTTCCATCCTCGAGGAGGACGGGGGTTCGGTAGACGAAGGCCCGTCCGCCCTGAACCAGGTTGATCGGACCGGTGAGGACCGACTTCCCGGCCGCGACTCGATCCTTGACGGGGTCCCACTGCGCCGGGGTTGCTGAGAGGTCCAGTCCGATGGCGGCCTCGTTACCCTCCAGCGGCCACACCGCTTCGATCACATTGCCGGGGGCGATGCTGAGCGATTTGAGGGCGTGTCCCTCCTCGAGGCTTTGATCAAGCAGTTGCAGTGCGAAGGTCCTCAGGTCGTCGCGGTTTGGTTCGCCGTTATTGGCGATGATCTGGGCGCGCACTGCATCGGCTGGCGCGGTGACCGCCTCCAGCGCCGTCCGAATAGTGTTTGCGAGGGCGCTGGCCGCATCCGCAGCCCTGGCGTCGGCGACAACCTCCTCGGCTTTCACTGCATAGAGTCCGACGATTCCGCCGACCGTCAACCCCAGCAGCAGTACCGCGGCGGCGCCGAGCCAACGACGCGCCCCAGGCGTCTGGAGGCGTCGCATTGGCCCAAGATAGCCTGATGCCGCGATCCGATGGCGGCCCGCCTACAGCGCGACCGTCCGGCGGTCGCTGACCGACTGGTCCCCGAGCGGGTTACCGAGGGTCACCATGCTTTGGAAATACTCGATCACCCGCTTGTCGGAGACATCCAGTGCCGGCCACTGGGGGTAGTCCCAGGTGTCGTTCATGAACGGCTGCATCTGATCGTGGCTGAGCACGGTCAGGTGGTTCACATCATGGGCGGTGGCGCCGCCCTCGATCAGCAGTCGGCCATGGGCCCGATCGTGCATCCAACCGGCCCAGTGCGGCTCCATCCTCAAGGTGTTGATGAAGGCCGCTTCGTAGCCGTTGTCGAGCAGGTACTCGGCATACCCGTCGTGACCGTAAGCGGCCACCATGGCCATCACCGCGTCGGCTGATCCCAGGCGGGCCGTGCGTTCGATATCCGCCACGATCTGCGGGTCGTATTTGTCGTCGGCGATCCAGCCGACCTTGGCGCCCTGCATCGCGTAGTACAGCCCGACGCCCTGCAGATCGGTGCCCCACGCCTGGGTGTTGTTGGTCAGGCCGTTGGCGAAGGCCCACCGGCCGACGTCCTCGATCGTCGCCGGCGTAAGGCCGGCGAACCGGCGCAGGTCGTTGTAGGCGACCACGGCCTCGGTGGTGATGGGGGTCCGACCGCCCACCAGGGCGTCCATGCCGGTGTGGTCGCTACCGTGGGACATGCCGAACGTCATCAGGTCGACGTAGTCCCCGGGCATGTCAGGCATATCGGGCATGTCGGGCTCACTCGGCACGACAGGGTCCACCGGATCCACCGGCATCCACCGGATCGGTTGGCGGCGCGACCACGACGGGACGGTCCAGGATGGTGCCGACCGCCATCGCGTCGGTCACTGTGGCCCCGGACGGGTTGGACAGCATCACCATGAAGGTCTCGCTGCCCTCGACGAGAAGGTCGCGCTGCACCAGAACGGCGATGACCTTCTCGGTCTCGCCGGGGGCGAAGGTCACGGTGCCCGAGGTGGCGGTGTAGTCGCTGCCGGCCGACGCGGTCATATTCGACGTCGCGTACTGCACCGTCACCGGCTGCGCCGATGCCGAGGTCAGCGAAACCCGGAACGTCGCGACGGCGTCGGAATCCGACCCGGCGAACTGGATCGCCGTCAGGTAGGCCATCTTGTTCTCGTTGACGGTGAGCCAATCATCGGCCAGGATCCCGCCGGTGTCACCGGAATTCGGGTTCCACGACCAGAACGTCCAGCTGATGTCCTCGGTCCCGGCCGGGATGTCGATGGTGCCGTCATTGTCCAGATCCCCGGAGATATAGGAGGTGATGGCCTCGAACCAGACGATGTCCTTGGGGTCGGACAGCTTGGTGCCGAACTCGCCGATGTAGACCGGGGCGATACCCTCTTCGTAGATGTAGCCCCACATCTGCCGGAACTTCGCTGGCAGCGCCGCACCGAAGTCCGCGCCCTGGAACCAGGGCTGGGCGTAGACCGAGTTGGGGTAGTCGTGCGGGGAGTACACCACCCGGTTGGGCACATCAAGGGTGATCGGCCGATCCGCGACCCCCATCAGATTGCCACCCCACCAATAGCTTTGGCCCTGATAGGTGCCGACACCCTCGACGAAGATCAGCAGGTCGGGATTGACGGCCAGGACGGCGTTGCCGGCCCGTTCGGCGGCCCGCGCCCAGTCGGTGGCCCCGCCGCCGCCCCAGGTGCCGTTGTGCGGTTCGTTGTGCAGGTCCATCCCGATCACCGTCGGATCGTCGGCGTAGCGCTCGGCGAGCATCTGCCAGTCCGCGACCCAGGCGTCCTCGGTGTACTGGCCCTCGTACCACAGGCCATTACCTGAGGTTCCGGTGCCGTAGCCGCTTCGGTGGTGATCGAGGATGACCCGCATCCCCTGCTGGCCGGCGTAGGCGATCACGGCGTCCATGATCTGAAGGCTCGTAAGCCCTTGCAGGTCAGGGTTTTTCGAGAAGTCGATGCCGTTGGGTGCCGCCGTGCTGTGCAACGCCTCGCTGGCGTACGGCAGCCGGATCGTGTTGAAGCCCTCGGCGGCCATCTGGTCGATCATGTCGGTGTAGGAGCGGGTCCACAGCCCGTGCGGTGCGCCGGTGGTCGACTCCATCCCGAACCAGTTCACTCCGGAGAGCTGTACCGGATTGCCCGCGGAGTCGATGATCTGGTTGCCCGAGGTGCTCAGGAACCCCGGTGCCATGCCGCCGCCCGAGGATTCGGTGACCGAGGCGTCGGAAATGCTCAGGCCCGGGGTCAGGGGTGCTGCGTCGTCGTCGTCGAGGATGGTGCCCCGTGCCGAGCCGTCCAGGATCGTCGCCCCGATCGGGTTCGACAGTGTGACGGTGAAGGTCTCATCGGCTTCGACGGTGACCTCGCCCAGGATGTCGACGTGGGCCAGCTGGGTGGTGACGCCGGGCGCGAAGGTGAGGGTGCCGGCTGCCGCGGTGTAGTCCAGGCCGGCGACGGCGGTCCCGTCGACGGTGGCGTACTGCACGCTGACGGGATCGGCCGAGGCCTTGTCCAGGCTCACCATGAACATGAAATGGCCGTGACCGCCGTCGCCCTCGGACACGGCGAGGTCGGCGATGGTGAGGCTCGGCGGGATTACCGGTGTGATGTCGACGTCGTCGTTGACGATGGTTCCAGTCGCGGTGCCATCGGTGATGGTGGCGTTGACCGGTGCGGAGAGGGTGACGGTGAACTGTTCGTCGAGTTCGACCTGGGTGTCGCCGGTGATGCTGACGGTGATGGTCCTGGCGGTCTGGCCGGGGGTGAAGGTCAGGCTGCCCGCACTCGGCAGGTAGTCCAGGCCCGCCGCGGTGGCGGTGCCGTTGCTGGTGCTGTATCCCACCGATACGGTCTCGGCGGAGGCCTCGGACAGTGCGACGGTGAAGATCATGTCCGAGGTGCCCGAGTCGCCTTCGGTGGCGGTGCGGTCGGCGATCGACAGGCCCGGTTGGGTGGCCGGGGCGGCGAAGATCAGGTTCTGCCATTTGATCCGGGCGCCGGCGTCGAGCGCGATGATATTGGCCGTCGAGAGTTGGCCCAGCCCAACGCCATCCAGCGTATAGGTCTGATTGTTGCCCAGGATGGTGATCCGGGTGGAGCCGGCCGGCCCGGTTGGCTCGGTGACGTCGAACTGGTCGGCCTTGAACCAGCCGAAGTCGAGTCGGTCCTGCGCGGGGTCGAATGCCAGCACGGTGTTGGTGCCGTACTGCCAGGCGATGACAGTGGTGGTTCCCGCCTGACCCGACGGTGGCGCACCGTTTCCGGCCACGGTCGGCCACCGGTCGGTGCCTGCCACCGGCACTCCTTGCGGGCGCACCTGCGAGTCGGGCACCGCGCCGATACCGAGTTGGTTGTTCAACGCGTCCTCGCGCACCTGGGCGAAGTGGAACACGAAGTTCGCCGCCGTGAGTTGGCTCGTGGTGACGCCCTGCAGGATCAGCGTCTGGCCGGTGCCCGCGGTGGAGATGATGACACCGTCCGGGCTGTCGGCGAGGTAGAGCTGCTCCCGGGTGCCGAAGTAGCGGAAATCCACCACATCGGTGGCCGGATCGAACGGCACCTGGTCGACCTGACCGACCTCGTGCGAGCGGGCGTACACGGTGTGGGGCGCCGGCGTGACACCCTGCTCCCAGGCTAGCGCCCCCGAGAGGTCCTGGCGCAGATGGTCGTTGATGATCGGCGAGAAGCTGTCGATGGTCAGCTGGCCCAGCGAGACGCCCTGGATCACGGAGGTCGCTCCGGTCCACGGGCTGCGGAAGCCGACACCCTCCGGGGTGTCGACAACGATGAAATCGTGGACCGACACATCGCCGAAATTGAGTTTGTCCCGGGTGGGGTCGAAGCCGACGATATCGGGCCCGGTCGTCGTGACACTGTAGGTCGTGCCGCCGGACTGGCCTGGGTCGACTGGTTCGACGGGGTCTGGTTCGACGGGGTCTGGTTCGACGGGGTCTGGTTCGACGGGGTCTGGTTCGACGGGGTCTGGTTCGACGGGGTCTGGAGTGACGGGGTCGGTGGGTTCGACCGGGTCCGGTGCGGCCGCCTGGACTGTCACCGTCACCGGAACCGATATCGCCGTCGGCACCCAGAAGTTCAGGTGGAAGCCGGTATCGCGTACCTCGACGACGAAGCTGTCGGTTCCGCCGGAGGCCGCCAGTTCGGCATCAGGGCTGTAGGTGAAGCTCCCCGCCGGGTCGACCGCGACCGTGCCGTGGATGGGTTGTTCGGTGACCGAGTAGGCCAGCGGGTCGCCGTCGAGGTCGGACCCGCCGATCGTCCCGGTCACCACCGGGCCGCTAGACAGCGAATGCAGGACGGGTTTGGCCGTCGGCGTGCGGTTGAAGAACAGCCGGTTGACCTCGCGGCTGATCATCGCTAAGGCCGCCGTCAGCACGTCGAACGGGTTGACGGTCGCACCGGTGGCCGCACCGGCCGGTGTTCCGGTTGCCGAGGACGTCAGTGTGGACGCTGCCGTCATGACCGCGGCCGGCTTGGCGACCGGAGCCACCGCGACCCGGGGAGTCGCGAGCGCGGGGGCCCGGGCGCCGGCCGGGGTTGCCGGGCGGGTCATCGGGGCGGCCGGCACCGGGGATGAGGTCGGCACCACCACCGGGCTGGGCGCGGAGGTGGCGGCCCTCGGGACCGTCGGCTTGGAGTTGAGTCCGGAGTCGGACCCGGAGTCGGCTGAGCTGCCGGCCGGGCTGTCGGTTGCGGCGGGGCGTTGACGGTCGGCCGCGGCCGACCTGGGGATCGCAATGGCATCAGGGGTCCGGTGAGAGCGCACCCTGGGCTCGATGGCCGTTCGGCGGGGCTTCTGCGCGGCCGGCTTGTCGGCGCCGGTGTCGGCGGGGCCGGTTCTGGCGGTGCTGGATTTGGCGGTGCCGGATTTGGCGCCGGCCGTCGATTCGGTCGCCGGGGATTCGGCATCTTCGGCCGAGGCGAGGCCGGGTCCGGCGGCGACTGTCAGACCCAGTCCCAGCGCCACCGCCGCCGCGCTCCGCTTCGCATTCCGGGCCATCGAATCCATGATGTGCTCCTCGGCTGACGCTCCGGTCAATTTGGCTACATGCGTGACCAAAAGTACCACAAAGTCGCGGATATTCTCATCGGATGTCGCGAACATCGAGATGGGCCGGGCTCTCCCGCGCCGAGCGACAGGCCGAGCGGAGGCGGTTACTCGTCCGCGCCGCCTTTGAGCTGTTCGGTGAAGATGGCGAGGCCGCCGTCACCGTCCGGTCGGTGTGCCGGCGCAGCGAGCTGAACACCCGCTATTTCTATGAAAACTTTGCCGACACCGACGAATTGTTGGGTGCCACCTACGATTTCGTGGTGGGCGACCTGATCGTGGCGCTCGCCGGGGCGATGGCGGATCTGCCGGATGACCGGGCCCGGCTGAAGGCCGGTATCCGAACCGTGCTCGACTTCAGTTCCGAGGACCCGCGCCGCGGCAAGCTGCTGTTCACCGAGGCCCGCACCAATCCGGTGCTGGCGGCACGCCGCTCGACCATTCAGGAGCAGCTCCGCAAATCGGTCCTGGACGAGGGGCCCACGCCGTCGCGACCCGCCAGGATCACCGACCTCGTCGGCGCCGCGATGTATGCCGGCGCGATGGCCGAACTGGCCCAGCAGTGGCTGTCGGGCAGCCTGGGCGACGATCTCGAACCGGTGGTCGATGCGGCGGTGCGGCAGTTGATGCGCTAACAACCCTGGCGGTTAGGACCCTCCAACGCCTTGGGGGCATCCTGAATGGACTGGTGTAGCACCTCGAGCACCTGTGGATCCCAGGTCAGCGCGGTGTTCCAGTCCAGGCCGGCCTGGTCGGAGACGAAGATGCTATGGGTGTCGTCGAAAGTGTGGCAGCGCCGGTGTGGCAGTACCGGGTCGCCGACGTTCTTGGCCAGCGCGCTATCTAGCGCGACCAGGCCGTCATTGGGCCACACGCCGGGGTTGGCCGGAGCGGGGACGGTGAACTTCTTACCGGCGATCAGTACCACCGGGATCCTGTCCAGCACCCCGGACTGGAACTCGTTCCAGCCGTTCGGGCCCATCAGGAAGGCCTTGTTGACCTCCCGGCCGGATCCCGACATCAACTCCAGCACAACGGGTTTGAACTCCTTCATGCCAGCCTCGCAGAACTTGTCGCCCTTGCATTCGCTGAGCGGGATCAGGTCGTTGGCGTAGTCGGACAGATAGGAACCCTGCCACGGTGTGCCGATCGTCGTCAGTGAGCGGACCGCCACCGGGCTTCCGGTTGTCGCCAGCACCCGGATCGCCGACCGGGAGTAGAGCCCACCCATCGAGTGGCCCACCAGGTCGATGTCGGTGACGCCCTTCTCGTCGTGCAGCCAGTTGATGAACCGGGCCAGGTGCTCGCCGGCGGTGTCGATGCTGCCGGTGGAGTTGACGGTCATATTCTCCGGCAGTGTCACCGGGCACACCCCGAAGGCGCCGAAGCCGGTCTGGTCGACCACCTGGCCGCGCCCGGCCATCGCCGGCGAGGTGTAGACGGTGTAGTTCTTGGACAGCAGGAACTCCCGGATCGCGGTGTTGGTGTTCCCAGCCGCCAACCCGGTGGCGCAGGCCTGGTCGTTTGTGGTGAACGGACTGGTGGCGTTTCCCCCGGAGACCACCACCACGGCCGCACCGGTCGGGCGCTTGTCGCCCGAACCTGCTCCGCCCGAGCACCCGGCGAGCACCGACATCGTCGTCAACGCCGCAGTGAGCACCGTCAGGAATTTCCGCATGACAGGATTGTCCCATCATGAGCCAGCAATCCCGTGTCGTTTTCTCCGGTGTGCAGCCCACCTCCGATTCCCTGCATCTGGGCAATGCGCTCGGTGCGGTGCAGCAGTGGGTGGGCCTGCAGGAGGATTACGAGACCTACTTCTGCGTGGTCGATCTGCACGCGATCACCGTCCCGCAGGATCCGGGCGTGTTGCGCCGGCGCACCCTGATCACCGCGGCGCAGTATCTGGCGCTGGGTATCGACCCGTCCCGTTCGACCATCTTCGTGCAGAGCCACGTGCCCGCACATACCGAACTGTCCTGGGTGCTGGGCTGTTTCACCGGTTTCGGGCAGGCCTCCCGGATGACCCAGTTCAAGGACAAGTCGGCCAAGCAGGGTGCTGACTCCGCCACGGTGGGCCTGTTCACCTACCCGGTGCTGCAGGCCGCCGATGTCCTGCTGTACGACACCAACCTCGTTCCGGTCGGTGAGGACCAGCGTCAGCACCTGGAACTGGCCCGCGATATCGCCCAGCGCATCAACGCCCGGTTCCCCGGCACTCTGGTGGTGCCGGAGGTGATGATCGCCAAACAGACCGCCAAGATCTACGACCTGGCTGAGCCCACCGCGAAGATGAGCAAGTCGGCGGCCACCGCCGCGGGTCTGATCAATCTGCTCGACGACCCGAAGGTGTCGGCCAAGAAGATCCGCTCGGCGGTCACCGACAGCGACCGGGAGATCCGATTCGACCCCGAGTCCAAGCCCGGGGTGTCCAACCTGCTGTCCATCCAGTCCGCGGTCACCGGCAGTCCGGTCGAGGCACTGGTCGAGGGTTACGCCGGCCGCGGATACGGCGATCTGAAGGCTGAGACCGCCGAGGCCGTCGTCGCGTACGTCACGCCGATCCAGCGGCGGGTGGACGAGTTGCTCGCCGACCCGGCCGAGTTGCAATCGATTCTCGACAAGGGCGCCGATCACGCGCGCGAGGTGGCGGGTCGGACGCTCGCGCGGGTGTACGACCGGTTGGGTTTCCTGCCGGCCCGATGATGCGAGCGCTGGAACGGCTGCGCCGACGCTACCCCTGGCTGGACCATGCGGTGCGCGCCCAAAAGCGCTACGACGGGTCCCAGGGCGACTTCTATGCCGCCGGGATCACGTACTTCACTATCTTCGCGCTGTTTCCGGTGCTGATGGTCGGCTTCGCAGTGGTCGGGTTCGTACTGGCCAGCCGGCCCCAGCTGCTGGCCGAGATCGACAGCCGGGTCAAGTCGGCGGTGCCAGGTGAGTTCGGCGAACAGATCATCGGACTGATGGATGCCGCCATCGCCTCGCGGACGTCGGTGGGGGTGATCGGCCTGGCCACCGCGCTCTACGTCGGACTGCTGTGGATGCAGCGGCTGCGGGTGGCGCTCAGCCAGATGTGGGGCCAGCAGTTCCCGCCGCCGGGCTTTCTCAACACCAAGATGTCCGATGTCATCGCCTTGGTGGCCGCCTTTCTGGCCAGCCTGCTGACCATCGGGTTCAGCGTGCTGGCCACCTCGGCGCTGCGGCTGACCGGTTTTGTGCGGCTGGGGTCGCTGGTGGTCTCGATCTTGGTGGCCTGGTTGCTGTTCACCGTGATGATCGCCCGACTGCCGCACGATCCGGTTCCGCTGCGCCGATGCGCCGGGGCCGGACTTCTGGCCGCTGTGGGCTTCGAGACGTTCAAGCAGGTCGGCTCGATCTACCTGCAGACGGTGCTGCACGGCCCGGCCGGCGCAGTATTCGGCCCGGTGCTGGGCCTGATGGTGTTCGCGTATATGACCGCCCGGTTGGTGCTGTTCGCGACGGCCTGGGCAGCCGAACGCGGTGAGGCACCGTTATCCGGGGCCGTCGTCATCGGGCCTGAGTAGTTCTTCGGGGTGGTGGTAGTGGTTGATGCGGTGTTGGCCTCGGTCGAGGTGGGGTGGGGGGATCCATTCGGTGCGGTTGTCGCTCGGGCGTTTTCGGGTGGTCCATCCGGTGGGGGTGTCGTCGACGAGGCGGTTGTCGCATCCGCAGGCCAGGGTGAGTTCGTTGATGTCGGTGTTGCCGCCGTGTTGCCAGTCGCGTGCGCCGTGGTGGACCTGGCAGCGGTCCGGTGGGGCGGTGCAGCCGGGTTTGGTGCATCCGCGCTCGAGGGCGGCCAGGGCCAGGCGTTGGCCGGGGCTGGCGGTGCGGCGGGTGCGGCCGTAGTAGAGCTGGATCTGGTGGGGGTCCTCGAACAGTGCGAGGTAGGGGTGGGTGCGGCCGGCGGCGGCCATCTGGATCAGTGTCGGGATGGGTAGTCGGGTGCCCCCGCCGGTGTGGGCGGTCCCGGCGGCGGCGGTCAGCTCGGCCAGGGTGGTGGTGGCCACGATGGTGACCGGCAGCCCGTTGTGCTGTCCCAGTGTCCCGGAGGCCAGCATCTGCCGGCACACGGTGTGCAGGGCGTCGTGGGTGCGTTGGGCGGGGCTGCGGGTATCGCCGCCGATCTCGTCGGGGGACGGGCTCGGCTCGTCGGGGGTGGCGGATCCGGGGGCGGCGAGTTTGGCGAACAGGGCATCGAGGGTGGCGCGCAGTTCGGGGGTGAGCCATCCGGTGAGCCGGCTCATCCCGTCCAGGCCCTGCGGTCCGAGGGTCAGGCCGCGTTTGCGGGCGTGTTCGCGCTCGTCGTCGAGGGTGCCGTCCTGGTCGAGGTAGCCCAGCAGTTGGCGGGCCAGTTGACGCAGACCTTCGGGGGTCAGCCCGCCGGCGAGCCCGCCGAGGTGGGCTTCGGCGGCCTCCCGCGTTGCCGGGTCGACAGCGGCCGGGAGATGGTCGATGAACTCGCGGATGATCGTGACGTGCTCGGTGCCGATCTCCCCGCGGGCCTGGGCGGCGGCGGTGGCCGGTAACTGCGGTTGCAGCGCTTCGCCGGTCAGCGCCCGACGGGCCCCGAGGGCGGCGGCCTCGGCGATCCGGCGCCCGGCGTCTGATCCGCTGATCCCCAGCCGCTGGGACAGCACCGCCCGCCACGATTTGGCGCCCATCTCCTTGGCGGTGGCCTGGGACTGCAGGTGGGTGATCAACACGTGCTCGAGCGCGGGCTGGCGGCGGCGCTGGGTTTCCAACCGGTCCAGCACCGCCAGCACCTGCTCGGCACTGAGCGCATCGACCGGCAGCGAGGCCAACTTGTCCCACGCCGCCTCGAGGTCGTCCAACGCGGCCACCATCTCCATATATCGAACACTAGTTCGATACACCGACACGTTTGGAACGCCGGAGCGAAGGGGAGGGCGGTGGGACCCTCAGCGGGCCTGAACGCGCTGATTCAGCGAGCGGGCCGCCAGGATGAGGCTGAAGATGATGAAGGTGCCGACCACCGCCACGCCGACCCGCACTGGCAGCGCCTCGGCCGACAGGACCGGCACCGACACCGGTGCGGCCTCCGGTCGCGGCGGCAACAGCGACGGGTCCGGCTCGATCAGCGTGCCGATGGTGGTGCCGGGGGCGGTGGCGAATCCGTAGTCCAGCAGTCGTGCGGCTTGCTCCCACGGTGCGATCGGCTGGCGGGTGCCGCGCAGCAGTACCGCCACCAGGCGGCGTCCGTCGCGCTGGGCCGCCCCGACGAAAGTCTGCCGGGCGTCATCGGTGAAGCCGGTCTTGCCGCCGAGCGCACCGGGATAGTTCAGGAGCAGCTTGTTGTCGTTCTCGATCGGGTAGGGCGGCTTGCCGTTGTCATCGGGGAACAGGTACTCCCGGGTACCGACGATATCGGTGAAGATCGGATTGTTGAACGCGTAGCGGACGAACAGGCCGATGTCATAGGCCGACGTGCTCATACCCGGGCCGTCGAGGCCGGACGGGGTGGCCACCCGGGTGTCGCGACCGCCGAGCTTGGAGGCCAGCGTGTTGATCTTGCCCAGCCCTACATCCGGTCCGCCGAGTGCACGGGCCAGCGCGTCGGCCGAATCGTTGCCGGAATACATCAACAGCCCGTGCAGCAGGTCGTTGACGGTGTAGCGGCCACCCGGTTCCACGCCCACCTTGGTGCCCTCGGCATTGGCGTCCTGCTGGGTCCCGTCGATGATCCGGTTGAGCGGCAGTTCGTTGATGGCCGCCATGGCGGTCAGCACTTTGATGACACTGGCCGGCCGGTGCCGGCCGTGTGGGTCGCGGGCCGCGATGATCTCACCGGAATCGAGGTCGGCTACCAGCCAGGCCTCCGCGGAGACGTCCTCGGGAACCGGCGGGGTTCCGGCGGCGACGATGACCCCGCATCCGCTGAGCGCATCGCCGCCGACCGGGGTGGCCGGGACCGGCAACGGTTGCGGCGGGTCACCCGCCTTGGGTACCTCAGAGGCGTCGACCGCTGGCGGGGTGGACACCTTGTACGGGCAGCTGTTGGGATCGGTGGCCGGTGCCGGTTCGGCCCCGGCGATCGCTGGGGCGCCCGCCATGAACAGCGCCGTCGCCACGACGGCAGCCCGCCGCGCCCTCCTCAAGGTCGCCATGGAAGTGCAGGTTAAGCGACGCCGCCCTGAAAACCGGGGAGCCGCGCTGTGACTGGAGTGATTACTGATGCAATAGCCGGGTAACCGATGGTGGCCAGCCACAACCTGCCACCGTGCTCGACGAGGCCGGTGACGGCGCCGAAATCCGGATGCTTCATCTGCACGCCGGCGACGGCGGCGCCGGTGTCGGGGTCGAAGGCCACCGCCCACACCACCGGCTTGATCTGCGGCTGCAACCGGTCGGGCAACCGCCAGATGAGTCTGCGGAGGATCGGCGCGCGCGGGGCCAGGACATCGGCGGCTTTGTTGGCCGGGGTGACCATGGCACACCAGATCCGGCCGTCCGATCCGGTCGAGATGTTGTCCGGCATGCCCGGTAGATACTCGGCCAGTCGGGTCACGGTGCCGGCTCGGGGCCCGCTGAGCCAGTACTTGGACAGCCGGCGGCCCTGGGTCTCGGCGAACACCAGCGCCGAACCGTCGGCGGTCAGGGTCAGTCCGTTCGCGAAGTACAGGTTTGCCAGCACCTGGGTGACGGTGCCGTCCGGATCCCGGCGGAACAGTCCGCCGTCCCCGCGCGCCTCGAAGATCGCCGCCTTGAAGTGCGTGAAAGTGAACTTCGCCGTGGACTGGGTGAAATAGATTGTGCCGTCCGGCAACTCGACGACATTCGAGCAGAATGTCAGCGGCCGGAAGTCCACCGAATCCACCAGCACCTCGCTACCTCCGGTAGTCCGGTCCATCGCCAGCAGCCCGCCCGGGCTGGCGCAGATCAGCAGCCGGCCGTCGCGGGCCACCGCCATGCCCAACGGCCGCCCGGGAACCTGCCCGACCACCGTCACCGGGCCGTTCGGGTCGATCCGCACGATCCGACCGTCGACGAGTCCGGCCCAGAGCATGCCGTCGGGGTCGACGACGATGTCCTCCGGCCCGTCGCCGGGCATCGGCACGATGCTCAGCTCCGCCGGACCGAAGTCCGGCAGCGGTCGCACCGGTGGCGGCTGCCAGCGGACCGGGTTGATCCGTGGTTTAGCGCCAGCAGAACTCATAACAGCCGACTGGCCTCGCTGAGCACCCGGTGCAGGATCTCGTAGATCTCGTCGAACTCGTCCGGGCCGCTGATCAGCGGTGGGGCCAGTTGGACGACCGGGTCACCGCGGTCGTCGGCGCGGCAGTACAGGCCGGCTTCGAACAGCGCCGCGGACAGGAAACCGCGTAGCAGTCGCTCGCTCTCATCGGAGTCGAAGGTCTCCCGGGTGTTCTTGTCCTTGACCAGTTCGATGCCGTAGAAGAAGCCCTCGCCTCGAACGTCGCCGACGATCGGCAGCTCAAGCAACTGCTCCAGGGTGGACCGCAGGATCGGGGCGTTGGTCTTGACGTGCTCGTTGAGCTTCTCGCGCTCGAAGATGTCGAGGTTGGCCAGCGCGGCCGCCGCAGAGACGGGATGACCACCGAAGGTGTAGCCGTGGCCGAAGGTGGTCTTGCCGTCGTTGAACGGTTCGAAGAGCCGGTCGCTGGCGATCATCGCGCCGATCGGGGCGTAGCCCGAGCTCATCCCCTTGGCACAGGTGATGATGTCCGGCACATAATCAAAATCGTTGCAGGCGAACATCGAACCGATGCGACCGAAGGCGCAGATGGTCTCGTCGGAGACCAGCAGCACGTCGTACTCGTCGCAGATCTCCCGGACCCGCTCGAAGTATCCGGGCGGGGGTGGGAAGCAGCCGCCGGCGTTCTGCACCGGTTCCAGGAACACCGCGCACACCGTGTCGGGCCCCTCGAACTCGATGGCCTCGGCGATGCGGTCCGCGCAATAGCGGCCCCAGGCCTTGATATCGGTGTTGTACGGCTCTGGCGCCCGATAGAAATTGGTATTGGGTACCCGGAATCCGCCCGGCGTCAGCGGCTCGAAGGGCGCCTTGAAGTCCGGTAGGCCGGTGATGGCCAGCGCGCCCTGCGGGGTGCCGTGGTAGGCGATGGCGCGCGAGACCACTTTGAACTTCCCCGGCTTGCCGGTCAGCTTGTAGAACTGCTTGGCAAGCTTCCAGGCGCTCTCGACGGCTTCGCCGCCACCGGTGGTGAAGAACACCCGGTTCAGATCGCCGGGGGCGTAGCCGGCCAGCCGCTCGGCCAGATCGATGGCCGGGGGAGTGGCGTAGGACCACAGCGGGAAGAACTCCAGGGTCTCGGCCTGTTTGGCGGCTGCCTGGGCGATTTCGCTGCGCCCGTGGCCGACCTGAACGACGAACAGTCCGGACAATCCGTCGAAGTACCGTTTGCCGTAGCTGTCCCAGACGTGGACACCCTCGCCGCGGGTGATGATCGGGGGAGTCAGGCCCCTGCCGTGCCGGGCGAAGTGACCCCAGAGATGACGGTCGGCCTTGGCGCCCAGTTCGGCGGTCAGTTTGTGCTCAGCTGAGAGCGTCATCGGGTTCCCCAATTATATTGTTGTTTAACGAGTTTCAGATAGACCAGAGTTTCAGTGGAAGCGACCCCGGGCACTGCGCGAATCTCGGTGTTGAGCAGGTCGAGCAGCTCGGCGTCATCGGCACAGACCACCTCGACGATGGCGTCGAAGGTTCCGGCGGTGAGCACGACGTAGTCGACCGATGCCGAGCGCGGAAAGCCGCTCGGCGACCTTGGTGGCGTCGCCCTGGCAGCGGATCCCGACCATGGCCTGCCGGGAGAAACCCAGTTGCATCGGGTCGGTGACCGCGACGATCTGCATGACGCCGGCGTCGATGAGCCGCTGCACGCGCTGACGCACGGCGGCCTCCGACAGTCCGACGGCCTTGCCGATGCCGGCGTAGGAACGGCGGCCGTCCTTCTGGAGCTTTTCGATGATCGCCTTCGACATCTCATCGAGTGGGACGGGGCCGCTGGGCCCGGGGCCCGGGGCGCGCAAATCACGCATACGGATGATTGTGCACGGAATCCGTTGTTTTGGGCAAAAAAAGCGACGGAATACGTAGCATTGACGCGTGATTGCGAGTAGCTGGATCGATGGTGCGCCGGTCACGACCGGCGGCGATCGCCATCAGGTCATCAATCCCGCCACCGGTGCGGTCGTCGCGGACCTCGACCTAGCCACCCCCGCCGATGTCGACGCCGCGGTGGCCTCGGCGCGGGCGGCGCTGCCCGGTTGGTCCGGCGCCACCCCGGCCGAGCGGTCCGCGGTCCTGGCCAAGCTGGCCGAGTTGCTCGAGGCCAACGCCGCCGCCCTCGTTGCCGAGGAGGTCAGCCAGACCGGCAAGCCGGTCCGGTTGGCAGCAGAGTTCGACGTTCCGGGCAGCATCGACAACATCGCTTTCTTCGCCGGGGCGGCCCGTCATCTGGAGGGCAAGGCCACCGCTGAGTACTCCGCGGATCACACCTCGTCGATCCGCCGGGAGGCGGTCGGTGTGGTCGGCACCATCACCCCGTGGAACTACCCGCTGCAGATGGCGGTGTGGAAGGTCATCCCGGCGCTCGCGGCTGGATGCTCGGTGGTGATCAAACCCGCCGAACTGACCCCGCTGACCACCCTGACGCTGGCCCGACTGGCCACCGAGGCGGGCCTGCCCGACGGGGTGCTTCAACGTCGTCACCGGAGCCGGTGGTGACGTCGGCCACGCGTTGGCCGGGCACCCGAACCTGGACGTCGTGACCTTCACCGGTTCCACCGGGGTGGGCCGAAAGGTGATGGCGGCGGCCGCCGTTCACGGTCACCGCACCCAACTCGAACTCGGCGGCAAGGCGCCATTCGTGGTGTTCGACGACGCCGACCTCGAGGCCGCCGTGCACGGTGCGGTGGCCGGGGCGTTGATCAACTCCGGGCAGGACTGCACCGCGGCCACCCGGGCGATCGTCGCGGCCGACCTCTACGACGACTTCGTGGCCGGGGTGGCCGATCTGATGGGCAAGGTCGTCGTCGGTGACCCGCAGGACCCCGATACCGATATGGGGCCGTTGATCTCCCGCGCCCATCGCGACCGGGTGGCCGCGGTGGTGGCCCGCGCTCCGGGCGAGGGCGCCCGGGTCGTCACCGGCGGCGCGGCACCGGATCTGCCCGGCGCCTTCTACCTGCCCACCCTGCTGGCCGATGTCGCCGAGAGTTCGGAGGTCTACCGGGAGGAGATATTCGGACCGGTGCTCACCGTCCGCCGCCACGACGGCGACGACGACGCACTGCGGCAGGCCAACGACACCGTCTACGGCCTGGCCGCCTCGGCCTGGACCCGGGACGTCTACCGCGCCCAGCGTGCCTCGCGGGAGATCAAGGCCGGCTGCGTGTGGATCAACGATCACATCCCGATCATCAGCGAGATGCCGCACGGCGGGGTCGGGGCATCCGGCTTCGGCAAGGATATGTCGGACTACTCCTTCGAGGAGTACCTCACCATCAAGCATGTGATGAGCGATATCACCGGCGTCGCCGAAAAGGACTGGCACCGAACGATATTCAAGCTGCGATGAGCGCTTGCGCGAAGAGCCACAGGCTGCGATGAGCGCTTGCGCGAAGAGCCACAGGCTGCGATGAGCGCTTGCGCGAAGAGCCAAAAACGGGGCTGAGCCCAGGGCGCTAGCGGCGTTTGGTGAACTCCTCGCCGGTCTCCGGGTTCAGCGCGGTCTCACCCGGCGGCAGGTTCGACAGATCCGGCGAGATCACCGTCGGCATGTCGCCGGAATCCGGCAGTCCCAGCGTCGGTTCCACCGCGGTGGCGGGTTCGAGCACCAGGTCGGCACTGGACCGCCGGGACAGCGTCAGGCCGTGGAAGAAGTCCGGTGCGGCCAGCCACCACAGCACCATCATCAGCACGCCGAGCACCAGTGCGCCGATACCCACCACGGCGACGGCACCGTAGCCGAGGATCGTTACGTTGTCGCCGTTGGTCGTCGGTGAGCCAGTCCGGCTTGGCGTACTGGATCAGGCCATAGACGAACACCGCCGTCAACAGCACGCCGCCGGCCAGAGGCACCACCCCGCGCATCAGGAAATCCCGCACCGAGTCGGTCAGATGCCGGCGGTAGAACCAGGCGCAGGCGAAGCCGGTCAGGCCGTAGTAGAACGCGATCATCAGGCCGACCGAGCCGATCAGCGCGGTCAGCAGGTTCGGGCTGACCAGGGTGAACAGCAGATAGAACAGCACCGACACCGCACCCATCGCGACCGTCGAGGTGGTGGGCGTCAGGTAGGTGCGGTGAATCTTGGCGAACGAACCGGGCAACGCCCGGTAGACGCCCATCGAGAGCGTGGTCCGTGCGGTCGGCAGGATCGTGGTCTGGGTCGATGCCGACGCCGAGGTCAGGATTGACGCCGCCAGCAGTATCAGGGCGACCTTGCCCAGCAGGCTGTCGCCGAACAGGTCATGGCCCACCGCGGCGAACACGTCGTCGGCGTTCTCCTGGTTACCCAGACCAACTCCTTCGGTGCCCACGCCGGCGAACGCGATCGTCGACACCGACACCAGAACATAGGTCGCCAGCAGCAGGAAGGTGGAGATCACCGCCGCCCGTCCGGGGGTACGGCCGGGGTCGTCGGATTCCTCGTTGCACGCGACCGCGGTGTCCCAGCCCCAGTAGATGAAGATCGCCGTCAGGACGGCCGGGGCGATCACGGTGGAGAAGTCCAGCCCGGCCGGCCAGAACCAGTCCAGCGACGGCGTGATGGAGTACGGCTCGGCGGTACCGGTGTACACCTTGAATAGAGCCACTACGGCGAAGGCCAGCAGGACCACGAGTTCGATGCCGAGCAGGCCGTACTGCAGGCGGGCCGAGACCTCGATGCCGCGGTAGCAGATGTAGGTCATCACGACGATCCAGATGACCCCGGCCACCGTCGACCACAGGGTGCTGTCGGCCAGGTCGGCCGCGCCGAACAAGTGGAAGGAATAGGAGCCCGCGATCTGGGCCAGGTTGGCCATCACGATGACGTCGGCGGCGATGATTCCCCAGCCGCCCATCCAGCCGACCAGCGGCCCGAACGCCCGCGATGCCCAGGTGAAGGTGGTGCCGCAGTCCGGTTCGGCCTTGTTGAGTTCCTGGTAGGCCACCGCGATCATCCACATCGGGATGAATGCCAGCAGGATGATCGCCGGCGCCTTCACCCCGGCCAGCAGCGCACCGCCGCTGGCCACGATCAGGCCCAGGCTGGCGGCCAGCGAGTAGGCCGGGGCGGTGGAAGCCATCCCGACGACGATGCTGGACACCAGGCCCAGTGCACCGCCCTTGAGGCCCTTGCTCTCGACGGACGAACCAGTGTCGAAGGTGAGTTCGCCCTTGCTCATGGCGTAGGACGGTACGTCAGCGCGCGAAGATCAGCGCGCGCTTGACCTCCTGGATGGCCTTGGTCACCTCGATACCTCGCGGGCAGGCGTCGGTGCAGTTGAACGTGGTCCGGCAGCGCCAGACCCCGTCGACCTCGTTGAGGATTTCCAGTCGCTCTGCGGCGCCCTCGTCGCGGCTGTCGAAGATGAACCGGTGGGCGTTGACGATCGCCGCCGGGCCGAAATAGCTGCCCTCGTTCCAGAACACCGGACAACTGGTGGTGCAGCAGGCGCACAGGATGCATTTGGTGGTGTCGTCGTACCGGGCCCGGTCGGTCTGGCTCTGGATGCGTTCCTTGGTCGGCGGGTTGCCGCTGGTGATCAGATAGGGCTTCACCCGCCGGAAGGCGTCGAAGAACGGCTCCATATCGACCACCAGATCCTTCTCCACCGGCAGGCCGCGAATCGGCTCGATGGCGACGGTCAACGGCTTGTCGGCCTTCGGGAGCAGGTCCCGCATCAACACCTTGCAGGCCAGCCGGTTGACGCCGTTGATCCGCATGGCATCCGAACCGCACACCCCGTGCGCGCAGGACCGGCGGAAGGTCAGCGTCCCGTCCAGGTAGCTCTTGGCGTACATCAGCAGATTGAGCAACCGGTCCGTCGGCAGGCACGGCACCCGGAAACTCTGCCAGCCGCCTGAGTCGGCGAATCGGTCCGGGTCCTCCGGGTCGAAGCGGGCGATCTTCAGCGTCACCATCACCGCGCCGTCCGGAACGGGGGGCAAGTTCTCCGTCATATCAGTACTTGCGCTCCATCGGCTCGTAGCGGGTCTGCACCACCGGCTTGTAGTCCAGCCGGACATCGCTCAACAACTCGCTGCCCTCTTTATAGGCCATCGTGTGGCGCATGTAGTTGGTGTCGTCGCGGTTGGGGTAGTCCTCCCGGGCGTGGCCGCCGCGGGATTCCTTGCGGTTCAGTGCGCTGACCACGGTGACCTCGGCCAGTTCCAGCAGGAAGCCCAGCTCGATGGCCTCCAACAGGTCGCTGTTGTAACGCTTCCCCTTGTCGTGCACGGTGATCCGCGAGTAGCGCTCTTTGAGTCCGTGGACGTCGGTGAGCGCCTGCTTGAGGGTTTCCTCGGTGCGGAACACCGCGGCATTGTTGTCCATCGACTGCTGCAGTTCGGTGCGGATGTCGGCGACCCGCTCGTTACCGTGCTCGGAGAGGATGTTCGCCACCCAGTCGACGACCATGGCGGCCGGTTCGTCCGGCAGGTCGGTCCGTGGGTTGCCGAGCGCGTAGTAGGCCGCGGCGAGTCCGGCCCGCCGGCCGAAGACATTGATGTCGAGTAGCGAGTTGGTGCCCAGCCGGTTCGCGCCGTGAACCGACACGCAGGCGCATTCACCGGCCGCGTACAGCCCGGGCACGACATTGGTGTTGTCGCGCAACACCTGTCCGATCACCGTGGTGGGGATACCGCCCATGACGTAGTGGCAGGTGGGATAGACCGGCACCAGTTCCTTGACCGGGTCGACGCCCAGGTAGGTGCGGGCGAACTCGGTGATATCGGGCAGTTTCGCCTCCAGCACGTCCGCACCGAGGTGGCGGACGTCGATGTAGACGTAATCCTTGTGCGGTCCGGCGCCGCGACCCTCGAGGACCTCCTGGACCATGGCGCGCGCGACGATGTCGCGGGGGGCGAGGTCGACGATCGTCGGCGCGTAGCGCTCCATGAAGCGCTCACCCTCACCGTTGAGCAGCCGGCCGCCCTCGCCGCGAACGGCCTCGGAGATGAGGATTCCGAGCCCGGCCAGTCCGGTCGGGTGGAACTGATGGAATTCCATGTCCTCCAACGGAAGTCCCTTGCGGAACACGATGCCCAGGCCGTCGCCGGTGAGGGTGTGGGCGTTGGACGTGGTCTTGTACATCCGCCCGGAACCGCCGGTGGCCAGCACGATGGCCTTGGCGTGGAAGACATGGATGTCCCCGGTGGCCAGTTCGTAGGCGACCACGCCGGTGGCCACCGGTCCGCGCGGTGTCTCGGTCAGCACCAGATCCAGCGCATAGAACTCGTTGAAGAACTCCACGTCGTGCTTGACGCAGTTTTGGTACAGGGTCTGCAGGATCATGTGGCCGGTACGGTCGGCGGCGTAGCAGGCGCGGCGGACCGGCGCCTTGCCGTGGTCGCGGGTGTGGCCGCCGAACCGACGTTGGTCGATGCGTCCCTCCGGGGTGCGGTTGAACGGCATGCCCATCTTCTCGAGGTCGAGCACCGCGTCGATGGCTTCCTTGCACATGATCTCGACCGCGTCCTGGTCGGCGAGGTAATCGCCGCCCTTGACGGTATCGAAGGTGTGCCACTCCCAATTGTCCTCTTCGACGTTGGCCAGGGCGGCACACATCCCGCCCTGGGCCGCGCCGGTGTGGCTGCGGGTCGGGTAGAGCTTGGTCAGCACGGCGGTGCGCACTTTGGGCCCCGCCTCGACGGCCGCGCGCATGCCGGCTCCGCCAGCGCCGACGATGACGACGTCATAGCGATGTTGGGTGATCATCGTCCCTCCCTAGATGTTCGGATCGAAGGTCAGCAGTGTGTAGGTGCCGACCACCAGGATCAGCACCATCGAGACGGCGAGTAGAGAGTTGAGCCAGAACCGGGTGGAATCCTTGCGGGCATAGTCGGCGATGATGGTGCGGATTCCGTTGCCGCCGTGCAGTTGAGCTAGCCACAGCATGGACAGATCCCAGATCTGCCAGAACGGCGAGGCCCAGCGCTGGGCGACATAGTTGAAGTCGATCCGGTATACGCCGCCGTCCCACATCAACCCGATGAACAGGTGGCCGATCACCAGGAAAACCAGCACCACGCCGGAGAATCTCATGAACAGCCAGGCGTACTTCTCGAAGTTGGGCATCCCGCCGCGCCGCGGCGAACGGGGGCTGTCCAGGCCGGCCGGATGATCGTGATCGCGGGTGGCGATCGGGGCCGGGTTCACAGGAACCGCTCCGCCATGTGCATCCCGATCACCACGGTGGACGGGACCATGACCACCAGCCAGATCGCGGCGACCGCCCACAGCATCTGCCGCTGATGGCGGGGACCCTGCCACCAGAAGTCGATGGCGATCACCCGCAGGCCGTTGAGCGCATGGAACAGCACGCAGGCCACCAGACCCAGTTCCATCAGACCGATGATCGGCGTCTTGTAGGTCTCGACGATCTCGTTGTAGGCCTGTGGGCTGACCCGCACCAGTGCGGTGTCCAGCACGTGGACGAATAGGAAGAAGAAGACTGTGGCCCCGGTGATGCGGTGCAGGACCCAGGACCACATGCCGGGGTCACCTCGATAGAACGTTCTCCGTCGCCGGGGCGCCACCTGCGTTGTACTCATTGCCAGCCTCCCAAGTCGGAAGTTTGGTTGGACTCTAACGCTGTTTGCAGTACGAAGTCAGTGACGCAGCGATTACGTCATAGCTGCGGACGGGTGATCCTGGGCACAATGGGGGAGTGGAAGGGCTGTGATGAGCACGCCGCTGACGTTGGAGACGATCGGTCAGGCGCCCAAGGCGCTGCTGCATGACCACCTCGACGGCGGGCTGCGCCCGGCGACCGTGATCGACATCGCCGACGAGGTGGGCTACGCCGGGCTGCCGAGCACCGACGACACCGCGCTGGCGACCTGGTTCCGCACCGCGGCGCACAGCGGCTCGCTGGTTCGCTACCTGGAACCTTTCGCGCACACCGTCGCGGTGATGCAGACCGCCGCGGCGCTGTACCGGGTCGCGTACGAATGCGTTGAGGACCTGGCCGCCGACAATGTGGTCTACGCCGAGGTTCGGTTCGCCCCGGAGTTGCACATCGACGGCGGGCTGTCGATGGATGAGGTGCTCGAGGCGGTGCTGGCCGGGTTCGCCGACGGTGAGCGGGCCGCCGCGGCCGCGGGCCGCGCCATCACGGTGCGCTGTCTGGTGACCGCCATGCGGCACGCCGCCCGGTCACGGGATATCGCCGAGTTGGCGGTTGCGTTCCGCGACAAGGGCGTCGTCGGTTTCGATATCGCCGGCGCGGAGGCCGGCTACCCGCCGTCGCGCCATCTGGACGCCTTCGAGTACATGCGCGCCAACAATGCCCGGTTCACCATCCACGCCGGCGAGGCGTTCGGCCTGCCGTCCATCCACGAGGCCATCGCGTTCTGCGGCGCCGACCGGTTGGGGCACGGGGTCCGGATCGTCGACGATATCGAGGAACTACCGGACGGCACCGCGAGCTTGGGCCGGCTGGCGTCCATCGTGCGCGACAAGCGGATCCCGCTGGAGATGTGCCCCAGTTCCAATGTGCAGACCGGTGCGGTGCCCAGCATCGAGAAGCATCCGTTCGACCTGCTGGCCCGGTTGCGGTTCCGCGTCACGGTCAACACCGACAACCGGCTGATGAGCGACACCACCATGAGCCGGGAGATGCTGGCGCTGGTCGAGACCTTCGGTTACGGCTGGAGTGACCTGGAATGGTTCACCATCAACGCCATGAAATCGGCCTTCATCCACTTCGACGAGCGGCTGGCCATCATCGACGAGGTGATCAAACCGCGGTACGCGGTGCTGGTGGGTTAGCCCGGGTTAGCCCATCTGCACAATGGGTCACATGGTGTCCACGACTGCCGCACTTGACGTCCGGAGCACCGCAGGGCGGTTCCGCCTGGTGGCGCTTGCCGAAGCCGTGACGTGGGTCGGACTACTGACCGGGATGTACTTCAAATACCTCGGCAGCCCGCGCACCGAGATCGGGGTACAGGTATTCGGCATGGCGCACGGCATCGTGTTCATCGCGTTCGTGGTCGCGGCCGCACTGACCGGTCGGGCCTACTCCTGGGGCGCCGGTACCTGGCTGCTGGCGCTGGTCGGCAGCATCGTGCCGCTGGGCAGCGTGGCCTTCGTGGTCTGGGCCGACCGGGCCGGCAGACTCGACCGGTAGCCGGACGCTATTCGCGGCGCAGTCGCGACTCCACGAACCGCTCCAGTTCTTCCCACTCCGCGACTGCCTGGGCGGTGGACCCGGACGGCTTGGCGGTCGACTCCGGGTCCAGCACGTGGCCGATCAGGCGGCCGATCGCGGTGTCCCCGGCGAGCAGGGTGCCGACGGTGTCATCCTCGGAGTAGTCGCCGACATCGCGGATGAACTCGACCGCCAGGGCCAGTTGATCGCGGTCGATGGCGTCCGGCCCGTCGGCGATATCGTCGACCAGGCCGCTGAGCACGTAGACGTTGTCCTCGGTGACGTCCACCCGCAGGGAGCCGTCGGTGGCCGCGGTGCTGATGTCCTCGTAGGTGCTCAGGCCCGCCAGGTCATGGTCGTGCTCGTCGGCCAGATAGCGGGCCAGCGCACGTTCGGACCCGAACACACTGATCCGGCCGTTGCGGCCCAGGAAGATCGGTTTGTCGTCGAAATAGCAGCGCAGCGTGTAGAGGGTGCCGCCGGTGTTCATCACCCGAACCGGGTCGATGCCGACGTGCTCCCAGAACTTGGTGTCGCCACCGAGTACCACCGCTGCGACGGTTCTGGGCTCGACAACCTCGTCGACGGCTGCGTCGATGGACGCGTCGATATCGTCCTCGGTCAGCGCCGCGATCGCACCCTCGTCCAGCGCTTCGTCGAACGGCTCGTCGAGTTCGGCGGCGGCCTCCGCGGCCATGCCCGCATCGACCTCCGGCGTCGTGATGATCTCGTCGATCGCCGCCACCACGCCCTCCCAGCTCCGCGCGACGGTCTGGCCGATGGCCTCCCAGCGCTTGCGGCCGGCCCGGCCGGTGAACTGGTCGATGCCGCCCATCACCTGACCCAGGTTGGGGTTGCCGTTGAAGAAACGGGTCACCGCGGGCAGCTCGCACACCGTCCCGATGGAGGAGACCACGGACAGCGTGTTGGCCAGCGCCTCCACCGAGGTCTCGGTGGGCTTCTCGGCCAGCAGTTCCGGCACGCCGATCAGGTCGGCCTGGCGGTTCTCGGCGGGTTGCAGCCGGTGGGCGTTGGCCTTGGTCAACCGCTCCCAGGCTGGGTGGTCGGTCAGGTCGTTGTCGGTGTTGGTCCGCACGAACGCGGTGAGATCGGCCACCGACTCGAACGCGAACAGGTCGTCGCCCTTGCCGAGAAATGCCTCCCACTCGTCACCGGCATCGCGCCAGCGCGGGGCCCACAGGGTGTAAAGGTCACCCGCGGTGACCCCAATGCGAATCGGTACCAGCTCTGCCGCCATGCCGGACAGCCTAACGACCTACAGTTTGTCCCCATGGATGTGTGTGTCGTCGACCACCCGCTGGCCGCTGCCAGGCTGACCACCCTGCGTGACGAACGCACCGACAACGCGGCCTTCCGCGCCGCGTTGCGCGACCTGACCCACATGCTGGTCTACGAGGCCACCCGCGACGCGCCGAGCGAGGGGATCAGTGTGCGCACGCCGCTGTGCGACACCGTCGGCAGCCGGCTGGCCAATCCGCCGCTGCTGGTCCCGGTGCTGCGGGCCGGTCTGGGCATGGTCGATCAGGCGCACGCGCTGATCCCGGAGGCCCGGGTGGGTTTCGTCGGCGTCGCCCGCGACGAGAGCACCCACCAGCCCACGCCGTACCTGGAGTCGCTACCGGACGACCTGCGCACCCAGCCGGTGATGGTGCTGGACCCGATGCTGGCCACCGGCGGTTCGATGGTCCACACCATCGAATTGCTGGTCGGGCGTGGCGCCGTCGACATCACGGTGGTGTGCGTCGTGTGCGCCCCGCAGGGGGTGGCCGCACTGGAGAAGGCGGCCCCGCAGGCGCGGCTGTTCACCGCGGCCATCGATGACGGGCTCAACAGCGTGGCCTATATCGTTCCGGGCCTCGGTGATGCCGGGGACCGGCAGTTCGGGCCCCGCTAGATCCGGGCGAGCAGGGCCGCGAGCAGCGCACCCAGATCGCGGGCCGACTCCCGGCCGGCGGCCAGCACCTCGTCGTGCCGCAACGGCTCGCCGGTCATCCCGGCGGCCAGGTTGGTCACCAGCGACACCCCCAGTACCTCCGCGCCGGCGGCCCGGGCCGCGATGGTTTCGTGCACGGTGGACATGCCGACCAGGTCCGCGCCCAGGGTGCGCAGCATTCGGATCTCGGCCGGCGTCTCGTAGTGCGGTCCGGGCAGGGCGGCGTAGACGCCCTCGGCCAGCACCGGATCGACGTCGCGGGCCAGGGCGCGCAGCCGTGGCGAATACGCATCGACCAGATCGACGAACTGCGGGCCTTCCAGCGGGGAGCGGGCGGTGAGATTGAGGTGGTCGCTGATCAGCACCGGCTGGCCCACCCGGTACTCGGGGCGAAGGCCGCCGGCCGCGTTGGTCAGCACGATCACGTCCGCGCCGGCCGCGCAGGCGGTGCGGACCGGGTGTACGACGCGGCTCAGGTCGTGTCCCTCGTAGGCGTGGATCCGGCCGACGAAGACCAGCACCCGATGACTCCCGACCGTGAGCGACAGCACCTGTCCGCGGTGGCCGTCGGCGCTGGGCGCCGCGAAGCCGGGTAGGTCATCCATCGGAATCATGGCGGACGGGATGCCCAGGGCGGCGGCTGCGGGTGCCCAGCCCGACCCGAGCACCACGGCCACATCGTGGCGGGCGGCCCCGGTGCGCCCGGCGATCACCTCGGCGGCACGGGTGGCGTCTGGACTCACAGCAGGCCAGCCTAACGGCGCCTGCGATACTGGCCCGATGCCCCTGGCCGACACCGCGGAGTCGTGGCTGGCTGCACACTACGACGACCTCGTCGGGTGGCGCCGCCACATTCACCGGCACCCGGAACTGGGCCGGCAGGAGTTCGCAACCACCCAGTTCGTCGCCGACCGGTTGGTCGACGCCGGACTCAATCCCAAAGCGCTCCCCAACGGTACCGGCCTGACCTGCGACTTCGGGCCCGACTATCCGCCGCGGATCGCATTGCGCGCCGATATGGACGCGCTGCCGATGACCGAGCGAACCGGTGCCCCGTACGCCTCGACGGTGCCCGGGGTGGCGCACGCCTGCGGTCACGACGCCCACACCGCGATCCTGCTGGGTGCGGCGACGGCGCTGGCGTCGGCGGCCGAACTCCCGGTGGGGGTCCGGCTGATCTTCCAGCCGGCCGAGGAGTTGATGCCCGGCGGCGCACTCGACGCGATCGCGGCCGGCGCGCTGACCGGGGTGTCGCGGATCTTCGCCCTGCACTGCGATCCCCGGCTCGCGGTCGGCCGGGTGGCCATCACCGCCGGCCCGATCACCTCGGCCGCGGATTCCGTCGAGATCACCCTGCACTCACCGGGCGGGCACACCTCGCGGCCACACCTGACCTCGGATCTGGTCTATGGGATGGGGACGGTGATCACCGGTCTGCCGGGTGTGCTGTCCCGGCGCATCGACCCGCGGCACGGCACGGTGATGGTCTGGGGTGCCGCCAACGCCGGGGTGGCGGCCAACGCGATCCCGCAGATCGGCACCCTGGCCGGTACTGTGCGCACCGCCAGCCGGGAGGCCTGGCTGGAGATGGAAGGCCTTGTCCACGAGACGGTTTCGGGTCTGCTCGCCCCGCTCGGCATTGAACACTCGCTGCAGTACCGCCGCGGTGTGCCACCGGTGGTCAACGAGGAGCGCAGCACCCAGATCATGACGCACGCCATCGAGGCGGTCGGGCCCGACGCGCTCGCCGACACCCGGCAGTCCGGCGGTGGAGAGGACTTCTCCTGGTACCTTGAGGACGTACCTGGCGCTATGGCGCGACTGGGTGTGTGGAGCGGTGAGGGACCTGAACTGGATCTGCACCAACCCACCTTCGACCTCGACGAGCGCGCGCTGGCAATCGGGGTGCGGGTGCTGGTCAACATCATTGAACGATCGGCGGAGTTCGAATGAAACTTCTGGTGACCGGCGGCGCCGGCTATGTCGGCAGCGTCTGCGCGAAAGTCCTTCTCGAAGAGGGTCATCAGGTGGTGATCGTCGACGATCTGTCGACCGGGAACGCCGACGCCGTCCCGGCGGGTGCCCAGTTCGTCGAGGCCGACGTGGTGGACGCGGCACGCCGCCTGCTGCCCGGCGGATCCTTTGACGGCGTGCTGCACTTCGCGGCCAAGTCCCTGGTGGGGGAGTCGGTCGAGGTGCCGCAGCGGTACTGGTACGGCAACGTCGTCACCACCCTGGACCTGCTGGAGGTGATGCGGGAGACCGCTACGCCGCGGCTGGTGTTCTCCTCGACGGCGGCCACCTACGGCGAACCGGAGTCGGTGCCCATCACCGAGGAGGCCCCCACCATGCCGACCAACCCCTACGGCGCAACCAAACTCGCGATCGACCACGCGATCACCTCGTATGCGAACGCCTACGGTCTGGCCGCGACCAGCCTGCGTTATTTCAACGTGGCCGGCGCCTACGCCGGTCTCGGCGAACGGCACGCCACCGAGACCCACCTGATTCCGCTGGTGCTGCAGGTCGCCGCCGGCCGACGGGACGAGATCCTGGTGTTCGGCACCGACTGGCCGACCCCGGACGGCACCGCGATCCGGGACTACATTCACGTCCGCGACCTCGCCGACGCGCACCTGCTGGCGCTGCAGACCGCCCAGCCCGGCCGGCACCGGATCTACAACCTGGGCAACGGAACCGGCTTCAGTGTGCGCGAGGTGATCGACTGCTGCCGCCGGGTGACCGGTGAGCCGATCCCGGCCCGCGACACCGACCGCCGCGCCGGCGATCCGGCCGTCCTGATCGCCTCCAGCGAGAAGGCGATGGCCGAGCTGGGGTGGCGGCCGCGGCACACCGGAATCGACGAGATCGTCTCCGACGCCTGGGAATTCACCCGGGACTAGCCCGGGGCTCCGGCCTTATTCGGCGGGGCTCCGGCCTTATTCGGCAGGGCTCCGGCCTTATTCGGCAGGGCCGGGCCCGATGTTGCGGGCCGGCCGGGTCCGGATGTGGTGGACATAGTCCGCCGGCGCACCGGCCACCTCCGCCGCGTCGGCCATCACGCCGAGATAGCGGGCCGACGGCAACCCGCCCTCCCAGGCGTCCACCACATAGAGCCAGGCCAGCACCGGCTCGATCGAGGTATCGGAGGATTCACGGTCGATCCGGCAGCGGATCTTGCTGTGCAGGCCCAGTTCCGAGCCCTCCCAGCGGTCCATGTTCTCTTCATCGGACTGGGTCACGTCGTAGAGCACGACGAACACCCGGGAGGCGGGATCCTCGACCAGGGTGGCCAGCGCGCCCTCCCAGCCGATGTCCTCGCCGGCGAAGGTCAGCCGCCATCCGTATAGCCAGCCGGTGCCGGCCATCGGGGAGTGCGGCGCTCGCTCCAGCATCTGCTCGGGGTCCATATTCGACCCGTAGGCGGCGTAGAGAGGCACGGTGGAAGCGTAGAGGCTAACTTGAAGCCGTGACTCCCCCCACCCCCAAGCGGATCATCATCATCGGCGGCGGGCCGGCCGGGTACGAGGCTGCGCTGGTGGCCGCGGCGCGCGGCCGGGATATCGCCGAGATCACCGTGGTGGACTCCGACGGTATCGGCGGGGCGTGCGTGCTGTTCGACTGCGTGCCGTCCAAGACCTTCATCGCCTCGACCGGGGTGCGCACCGAACTCCGCCGGGCTTCGGGTCTGGGTTTCGACATCGGTATCGAGGACGCCAAGATCTCGCTGCCGCAGATCAACAACCGGGTCAAGACGCTGGCCCGGTCGCAGTCCGCCGATATCGGGGCCCAGTTGCTGGGGCAGGGGGTCACCGTGGTGGCCGGGCGCGCAGAACTGATCGACGACGTCCCCGGTATGGCCCACCATCGTGTCCGGGTGACGACCGCGGACGGCAAGACCGGTGTCGTCAAAGCGGATGTGGTGCTGATCGCGACCGGCGCCACGCCCCGGGTGCTGCCGAATGCGGTACCCGACGGCGAGCGAATCCTCAACTGGCGCCAGCTCTACGACCTGCCCGACCTGCCGGAGCATCTGGTCATCGTCGGTTCCGGCGTGACCGGGGCGGAGTTCTGCAACGCCTACACCGAGTTGGGCGTCACCGTCACGGTGGTGGCCAGCCGCGATCAGATCCTGCCGCATGAGGACAGCGACGCCGCCGCCGTGCTGGAGGAGGTGTTCGCCGAGCGTGGCGTGACGCTGGTGAAGAACGCCCGGGCCGAATCGGTGCTGCGCACACCGGAGGGGGTGCGGGTGACGATGGCTGACGGTCGCACCGTCGATGGCAGCCATGCCCTGATGACCGTCGGCTCGGTTCCCAATACCGCCGGCCTCGGCTTGGACCGGGTCGGCGTCGACCTCGGTCCGGGCGGTTTCATCCCGGTGGACCGGGTGTCGCGGACCACGGCGTCGGGCATTTACGCCGCCGGCGACTGCACCGGGCTGATGCCGCTGGCCTCGGTCGCGGCCATGCAGGGCCGGATCGCGATGTACCACGCCCTCGGCGAGGGGGTGGCGCCGATCCGGCTGCGCACGGTGGCCTCGGCCACCTTCACCCGGCCCGAGATCGCCGCGGTCGGGGTCCCGCAGACCGCGATCGACAGCGGGGCCGTGCCGGCCCGGACCCTGACCCTGCCGCTGACCACCAACGCGCGCGCGAAGATGTCGCTGTTGCGCCGCGGGTTCGTCAAGATCTTCTGCCGGCCGGCCACCGGGGTGGTGATCGGCGGCGTGGTGGTGGCCCCGATCGCCTCCGAACTGATCCTGCCGATCGCGCTGGCCGTGCAGAACCGGATCTCGGTGACCGACCTGGCCCAGACCTTGTCGGTGTATCCCTCGCTGTCGGGTTCGGTGGTCGAAGCGGCACGAAGGCTCATGGCGCACGACGATCTGGACTAGCCTGTCGGGCATGAGCGACCAGGTCCTTGGACCCTCCCAGCGCGCCGATGCCTGGGAACAGCTGGGCAGCGAGCAGTTCGACGTCGTGGTGATCGGCGGTGGCGTCGTCGGCGCCGGCGCGGCACTGGACGCCGCCACCCGTGGTCTGAAGGTGGCGCTGGTGGAGGCCCGCGATTTCGCGTCCGGCACCTCCAGTCGCAGTTCCAAGATGTTCCATGGCGGCCTTCGCTACCTCGAACAGTTGGAGTTCGGCCTGGTCCGCGAGGCGCTGCACGAGCGCGAACTGTCCCTGACCACGCTGGCCCCGCACCTGGTCAAGCCGCTGCCATTCCTGTTCCCGCTCACCAAGCGGGTCTGGGAACGGCCCTATGTCGCGGCCGGCATCTTCCTCTACGACCAGTTGGGCGGGGCGAAATCCGTCCCGGCCCAACGGCATCTGACCAAGGCCGGTGCGCTGCGGCTGGCCCCCGGTCTCAAGCGGGGCTCGCTGATCGGCGGTATCCGCTACTACGACACCGTGGTCGACGACGCCCGGCACACCATGATGGTGGCGCGCACCGCGGCGCACTACGGGGCGGTGGTGCGTACCTCCACGCAGGTCGTCTCGCTGCTCACCGAGGGTGACCGGGTGGTCGGGGTGACGGTCCGCGACTCCGAGAACGGGGCGGTGACCGACGTTCGCGGCCACGTCGTGATCAATGCCACCGGGGTGTGGACCGACGAGATCCAGGCGCTGTCGCGCCAGCGCGGCCGATTCCGGGTTCGGGCGTCCAAGGGTGTCCATATCGTGGTGCCCCGCGACCGCATCGTCAGTGAGGTCGCCATCATCCTGCGCACCGAGAAGTCGGTGCTGTTCATCATCCCGTGGGGAACGCACTGGATCATCGGCACCACCGACACCGACTGGAATCTTGACCTCGCGCACCCGGCGGCCACCAAGGCCGATATCGACTACATCCTCGACCACGTCAACACGGTGCTGGCCACCCCGCTGACCCATGACGATATCGACGGCGTCTACGCCGGCCTGCGCCCGTTGCTGGCCGGCGAGAGCGAGGAGACCTCCAAGCTGTCCCGCGAGCACGCGGTGGCCTCCCCGACGCCCGGCCTGGTCGCCATCGCCGGCGGCAAATACACCACCTACCGGGTGATGGGGGCTGACGCGGTCGACGCGGCGGCCGAGTTCGTGCCGTCCCGGGTCGCACCGTCGGTCACCGAGAAGGTTCCGCTGCTGGGTGCCGACGGCTACTTCGCCCTCATCAACCAGACCGACCATGTCGGCGCGGAGTACAACCTGCACCCCTACCGGGTGCGTCATCTGCTGGACCGGTACGGCTCGCTGATCGACGAGGTGCTGGCGCTGGCCGCCGACCAGCCGGATCTGCTCGATCCGATCGCCGAGGCGCCGGTGTACCTGCGGGTGGAGGCCGCCTATGCCGCCGCCGCCGAGGGCGCACTGCACCTCGAGGACATCATGGCCCGGCGGATGCGGATCTCCATCGAGTACCCGCACCGCGGAGTGGACTGTGCCCGCGAGGTCGCCGAGATCGTCGCCCCGATCCTGGGCTGGGACGCCGCCGACATCGACCGCGAGGTGGCCACCTACATCGCCCGGGTGGAGGCCGAGGTGCTGTCCCAGAGCCAGGTCGACGACTCCGCCGCCGACGCGTTGCGGATCGCCGCGCCCGAGGCGCGGGCGGAGATCCTCGAACCGGTGCCCTTGAATTGATCCCGGGGTGATCCGTGACGTGATCGGGCCGGCGCGGCTGCGCCTGCAGGGCGGCAACGTCGCGGACGAGTTCGGCCGGCGCTTCGGTCCGGCGGCCCGGGCCAAAGTGCTCGCCGGCGAGGTGCGCGACGCCCGGGGAACGGTCCTCGGCGGCGACTCCGAGCTTCCGGCCGGGGCGAGCGTGTATCACTATCGCGATCTGCCCGACGAGGTCGAGGTGCCGTTCGAGGTGCCGGTGCTCTACCGGGACGACACCATTGTGGTGGCGGACAAGCCGCATTTCCTGGCCACCATGCCCCGCGGGGGACATATCGTCCAGACCGCGCTGGTGCGCCTGCGCCGTGACCTCGGCCTGCCGGAGCTGAGCCCGGCCCACCGGCTCGACCGGCTCACCGCCGGGGTGCTGCTGTTCACCGTCCGCCGCGAGGTGCGCGGCGCCTATCAGACGATGTTCGCCCGCGGCGAGGTTGCCAAGACCTACCTCGCCCGGTCTTCGGTGTCGCCGGGTCTGGTTGTGCCGCAGGTTGTTTCGAACCGGATCGTGAAGAGGCGCGGGGTGCTGCAGGCCTGCGTCGAACCGGGGGACCCGAACGCCGAAACGCTGGTGGAGCCGCTGGGCGGGGGACTGTACCGGTTGACCCCCAGGACCGGCCGCACCCACCAACTGCGCCTGCACATGGCCGGACTCGGGCTGGCGATCGACAACGACCCGCTGTACCCACGGATCCTCGAGGTGGACCCGGCCGACTTCTCCGCGCCGTTGCAGCTGCTGGCCCAGCGGTTGGAGTTCGCCGACCCGATCACCGGCCAACGCCGGTCTTTCGTAAGCTCGCGCGCATGATCGAGACCCGCCGCATCACCGTCGAAGGCCTGACCACCTCCGTGCTGGTCGGAGGAACCGGACAACCCGGCGAGGCGGTGGTGTTCGTGCACGGCAACCCGGACTCGGGTTCGGACTGGATGCCGCTGATGACCCGGGTCGCCGGGTTCGCCCGGGTGATCGCACCGGACCTGCCGGGCTTCGGCGCCGCCGACGAACGCCCCGACCGGGACTACACGGTCTACAGCTACGCGCGCTTTCTGGACGGGGTGATCCGCCAACTCGGCATCGACCGGGTTCATCTGGTGGCCCATGACTTCGGTGGCCCGTTCGCCGCGGCCTGGGCGGCCGACCACCCCGGCAACGTCGCCAGCGTGACCTTCCTGAACACCGGTGTGCTGGTGGGTTACCGCTGGCACCGAATGGCCCGGATGTGGCGCACCCCGATCCTCGGCGAACTGTCCATGCGGGCGTTGAACCCGCGGACCATGGCCACGGTGCTGGCCCGGGAGAACCCGGGGCTGCCGAAGCAGTGGGTGCACACCATCGTCGGGCACCTGATGCCGGCCAAGACCCGCCGGGCGGTGCTCCGGCTGTACCGGTCCACCCGGTCGGCGGACTCTGACCAGTTGGCGGCCAGGTTGCGTCAGCGCGACCACGACGCGCTGGTGGTGTTCGGTGACGCCGATGCCTACATCCCCGCCGAACAGGCCCACCGGCAGCGTGAGGTGTTCCCGCGCGCCGAGATCCGGGTGCTGCCCGGGGTGGGGCACTGGTGCTGGCTGGAGGCGACCGATGCTGTCGCCGCCGAGGTGGTGCCGTTTCTGCAACAGCGAACCGGGAGAGCGCAGTGACCGATTCAGACGACCGTCCGGTGAACCTGAAGGCGCTGGCCGATCTTCCGCCGGATGCGCCGGTGGTGATGGTCAACCTGCTCAAGTTCACCTCCGGTGCGGGCCGGGATCGCTACCTGCAGTACATGCACGAGGTGCAACCGCACCTGGCGCGGGTCGGCGGGACCGTCCGCTACTGCGGCGACGGCCCAAGGCGATCTAATCGCCACCTCGCAGTGGCTGCCCGCCTAGGATTGAGTTCATACCCTGGGAGGTCCGTATGAAAGATGATCACGAACTGATCGTGATTGCCGCCTATGACGATCTGGATGCCGCGAAGAGCGATTTCCAGGATGTCGAGCGGGGACGCAAACACAGTCTGGAGTTACGCGCCGCCGCCTTGGTGACGAAGAACGCCGAGGGGCAACCGGAGGTGCTGGAAGCGTCCAACAAGCACGGTCGGCTGGGCGCCGGGATGGGTGCCGGACTGGGTCTGCTGTTCGGGCTGTTCGCCCCGCCACTGGGCTTGGCGGTGCTCGTCGGCGCCGCGGCCGGCGGTGTGGTGGCCTCCTTCGCCGAACATGAGATGCGCTCTGGTCTTCGGCACGAGATCGGCGAGGCGCTGGAAGCCGGCACCGGCGTCATCGTCGCGGTGGTCTACCCGAACGGCCGGGCTCCGTTGGAGAACACCCTGACCCACGCCAGCACGTTCAGCGAACTGCGGCTGGACAAGTCGACAATCAACAGCCTCGACGCCTCGATTGCGGAGGCGATGGAGAAGATCGGTCACAAGACCGATGGAACTCTCAGCGCTGACACGACGGACACCAGTAGCTGATCCGGTCGCCGGTCAGGTCTGACTGTCCGGCGCGGGCGATCGGGGTGCCGCAGCGGCGGCAGGGCTGGCCGCTGCGGCCGTAGACCCAGAGTTGCCGGCCGGTCCTGGTGTTACCGGTGGTGGTTCGGTTCGGCCGCAACCGGTTGGCCCACAACATGTCCCGGGCTCGGACGGCCAGCCGGTGCGGATCGGCAAGCGTGCTCACCGGGCTGGTGGGCAGGCGGCCGAACAGGAAACACAATTCATTGCTGTAGACATTGCCGACGCCGGCCATCACCCGCTGGTCCAGCAGTGCCGCGGCCAGGCCGCGGTCCGGATCGGCAGTCAGGTTGTCCGCGGCCCGCCGCGGATCCCAGTCCGCGCCGAGCAGGTCCGGGCCGAGGTGGGCGACCGCATCTTGGTCGCGTTCGCGCTCAAGGACTTCCAGAACACCGAGGTCGATGCCGGCCGCGGTGACACCGTCCGCGGTCAGCAGGATCCGGATCGTGTGGGCGGCAACGCCGCGCGGCGCGATCCGCCAACTGCCGTCCATCTTCAGATGTGAGTGGATGCTGGCCGGCCCGACCCGGATGAACAGATGTTTGCCGCGGCTGAGCACCTCATCGACCCGGTGACCGCTCAGGTCGACGGTGGCGTAGCGGGGCACCCGGATGTCGCAGCCGGTCAGTGTCCGGCCGGCCAGCGCCGTACGCAGGGTGGCGGCGGTGCGAAAAACCGTGTCGCCCTCCGGCATCGGATCACCGCTGACCGCGGCAGGCGGCCTCGAGCCCGCCCAGGGCTGTGTACCACTGTGTGCCTCCGCCGGCTAGCAGGACGAGCGCCGGCACTGCGATCAGTCGAGCCCTCACGCGATCAGGCTAACGCCCTGTCCAGCGCATCCGGAATCCGCGCGGGGTGCTGGCGAAGCCCGCGTCGGCAAGTGCGCCGATACTGTCTGCGCGGTCTGGCCCGGTCGCACCCGCCAGCGCAGGGACGCCGTCGATGCGCTCAATCAGGATCGTTCCCAGCCGGCCGGCTCCGACCAGCTCGGCCAGCGCGCCGGCGGCGGACCGGTGCGCCTCCGGGTCGGTGCTGAAACTCAGCAGGGACCGGCCACCGCGCTCGAGGTACCAGACGAGTTCGCCGTCGACCAGGACCACCAGTGCTCCGGCCTTGCGGCCCGGTCGGTGCCCGGTCGTGCCGGCCGGCCACGGCAGCGCGCAACCGTACGGGTTGGCCGGGTCGGCCGCCGCGAGCACGATGGCACGGTAGTCGGGCCGCTCGCGGTCCACGCCGTCGCCGTAGCCGCGCAGCCGGTCCACCGTGGAGGCGACCGCGAACTGCGCGCCGCCGAGGGATTCCACGAAGTAGCCGCGCTGGCAGCGGCCGGCTTCCTCGAATGCGGTCAGGACCTTGTAGAGCATCGCGAAGCCGCCCGGTAAACCCTCGGAAGCCACCGCGGCTTTGGTCAGGACCCCGTAGCGGTTCATCAGCAACTCCGCGGTGAAATGCGCCCGCACGGTGGAGTCCGGCTCAGGCGCGGGCAGAGCCGACCAGCGTCCGGCCACCGTCGGGTCGACCTGGCGGGTCTGCGGGCGGGTCAGTGCGTGGCGGCTGAGCCGGGGTGCCCGGCGTTGCCGATGGGCGGGCGCAGCCCGGGAGCCGGTGAGCAGGGCGCGGACCGGGGCGAAGGTGTCGCCGGTGATCCAGCCGGCCCAGATCAGTTCCCACAGAGCCGTTTTCGCCGCCTGCTCACCGGTCGGGGCGAGCTGTCGAAAGAAGTGCGCCCCGCGGTCCTCACCCGGCTCGCCGAGCACCTCCAGGATCATCCGATGCGTCTCGGTCAGATCCAGCTCGGCCGGCGCGGCCAGCGTCAATGGGGCGGTGTCGGCGTGGTGGAACACCACCCAGCCGTCATTTCCGGAGATCGCCCCGGCGCCGGACCAGATGACCTCCCCGGAGGACAGCAGTTCGTCCAGCAACCCCGGCTGATAGCCGCGCACCCGGGGTGTGAGAATCAGCGACTCGACCGCGGATGCCGGCAGCGCTGCGCCGGCCAGTTGCTCGATCACCGAGGCCAGCCCGTCGATCCCGGTGGCGCCGCCGACCTGCTGCCAGTCCGGCAGGAACCGCGCGTAGGCGCTGGTGCCGACCGGCTCGATCTGTGCCCGCAGTGCGGCCAGTGAGCGCCGCCGCAGGATTCGAAGCACCTCGGCGTCGCACCACTGCTCACCGGAGCCGTCTGGGAGGTCGGTGAAATCCCCGCGTACCAGCCGGGCGTCGGTCGCCATCCGGCCCAGCACGTCGGCGGCCACTCGAAGCCCCAGCCCGAACCGGGCGGCGGCCTCCGCGGTGCTGAACGGCCCGCGGGTGCGGGCGTAGCGGCCCAGAAGCTCACCGAGCGGGTCGGCCACCTCGTCGGTGAAGCCGGCCGGGATCCCGACCGGGACCGCGACACCCACCGCATCCCGCAGCCTGCCGATATCCTCGACCGCCACCCACCAGGTGCTGCCGGCGTAGGAGACGGTCAGGGCCCGTTTGCCGGCCAGCAGGCCGTCGAGCCACGGCCGGACATCGGCGGCCGTGCAGCGGTCGGCGATCTCGGCTTCGGTCAGCGGGCCCAGTAGTCGCAGCAGGTCGGCCGCCCCCTCGGCGTCGCGGGCCCGGCGGTCCTCGGCGAGGTGCTGCAGTTGCCGGGTCGTTGCGGCCACCACATCCGGGTCGAGAAGTTCGCGTAGTTCCACCCGACCCAGCAGTTCGGCCAGCAGCGCGGTGTCCAGTGACAGTGCCGCCGCCCGGCGCTCGGCCAGCGGGCTGTCGCCCTCGTACATGAACGCTCCGACGTAGCCGAACAGCAGCGAGGCGGCCAGCGGTGACGGGGTGGGCGTTTCGACCTCCACCAGTCGCACCCGGCGCTGCGCGATCCGCGTCATCAGGTCGGTCAGCATCGGCACGTCGTAGACATCCTGCAGGCATTCCCGGACCGTCTCCAGAACGATCGGGAAAGCCGGGTATTTGCGTGCCACGTCGAGCAATTGGGCGGCGCGCTGGCGCTGGTGCCACAACGGCGAGCGTTTACCGGGGTGGCGGCGCGGCAACAGCAGCGCCCGGGCTGCGCATTCGCGGAACCGGGCGGCGAACAACGCCGAACCGCCCACCTCATTGGTGACCAGCGGCTCGATCTCGTCGGCGTCGAAGACGAACAGGTCCGCCCCGGGCGGGGTGTCATCGGTATCGGGAAGTCGCACCACGATCCCGTCATCGCTGGCGGTGGGTTTCTCGTCGATGCCGTAGCGCTCCAACAGCCGCCGGCTGACCGCAAGCGCCAGGGGGCCGTGCACCTTCAGTCCGTACGGGGAGTGCAGGATCACCCGCCAGTCACCGAGTTCATCGCGGAACCGCTCCACCACCAACGTGGTGTCACTCGGTACCACCGTGGTAGCGGTGCGCTGCTCATCCAGCAGCCGCCACAGGTTGTCGCGGGCGTGCGCATCCAAACCGTCTCGGGCGCAGCGCTTGTCGAACTCGGCCCGGTCCAGTCCGGCGAGTTCGCCGGTGAACCTCCCGATCGCCTCGCCGAGTTCGGCGGGCCGGCCGGCATTGTCGCCGCGCCAGAACGGCAGCCGCGCGGGTTGGCCCGGAGCCGGGATGACCAGCACCCGGTCGTGGGTGATATCGGTGATCCGCCAACTGGTCGCACCCAGTGAGATGACATCGCCCGGCCGGGACTCGTAGACCATTTCCTCGTCGAGTTCGCCCACCCGGGAGGGCTTTTCGGTCTCGCTGGCCAGATACACGGTGAACAGGCCGCGATCCGGGATCGCACCGCCGGAGGTGACAGCCAGTCGTTGTGCACCGGGCCGGGCGGTCAGCGTGCCGGTGTCCCGGTCGTAGACCAACCGGGGCCGCAACTCGGCGAACTCGGTGGACGGGTACTTGCCGGACAAAAGGTCCAGTGTCGCCTCGAAAGCGTTGCGCGGCAGCGTGGCGAACGGTGCGCTGCGCCGCACGGTGTCGAACCACACCTCGGCGCTGATCGGTTCCAGCGCACAGGCCGCCACGGTGTGCTGGGCCAGCACGTCGAGCGGGTTGGCCGGCACCTTCATCGTCTCGATCGCGCCGTCGAGCATGCGCCGCACGCCGACCGCGCAGCCGATCAGGTCGGTGCGGTGCTTGGGCAGCAGCACGCCGCGGGAGATCTCGCCGACCTGATGGCCGGCCCGGCCGACCCGCTGCAGCCCGCTGGCCACCGACGGCGGAGCGGCCACCTGGATCACCAGGTCCACCGCGCCCATATCGATGCCGAGTTCGAGGCTGGAGGTGGCGACGACGGCCTTGAGTCGGCCCGACTTAAGATCATCCTCGACCGCGGCGCGCTGTTCCTTGGAGACCGAACCGTGGTGGGCCCGAGCCAGCACGGGTGGTGCGCCATGGGCTTGGCCGCTGGCCATCACCTGGGCCGGCATACCGCCCGCGGCGGGTAGTTCATCACCCGCGCGTTCGGCGTGAATCTCGTTGATCCGTGAGGTGAGCCGTTCGGCCAGCCGCCGGGAGTTGGTGAACACGATGGTCGAGGTGTGCGCCTCGATGAGATCGACGATGCGGGCCTCGACATCCGGCCAGATGGTGTTGTTCTCCAGGTTCGTCATATCCGGCACCGGCACCTGGACGGAGAGGTCGAAGGTCTTGGCCGCCGGTGGGGCCACGATGCGGGCCGACCCGGCGGCTCCGGTCAGGAATCGGGCCACCTCCTCGGGCGGGCGCACCGTCGCCGACAGCCCGATGCGCTGGGCGGGCGTGTCCAACAGTGCATCGAGGCGTTCCAGGGAAAGGGCAAGGTGGGAACCACGTTTGGTGGCCGCGACGGCATGCACCTCATCGACGATCACCGTCGACACCCCGGTCAGCGTCTCCCGGGCCGCCGAGGTCAGCATCAGGAACAGCGACTCCGGGGTGGTGATCAGGATGTCCGGTGGCTTGGCGATGAGGTCACGGCGTTGCGCCGGCGGGGTGTCCCCGGAGCGCACGCCGACCCGGATCTTCGGGGCCGGCGACCCGTCCTGCTCGGCGATCCGGGAGATCCCGGCCAGCGGGGTCCGCAGATTGCGCTCGACGTCGATGGCCAGCGCCTTGAGCGGGGAGATGTAGAGCACCCGGGTGCCTGTCGGGGATCCGGGTGCGGGCTCGTGGGTCAACCGGTCGATGGCCCACAGGAATGCCGCCAGGGTCTTCCCGGAACCGGTCGGGGCGATCACCAAGGTGTGCTCGCCGTCGGCGATCGCCTCCCAGGCCTGCGCCTGCGCCGGCGTGGCCGCGGCGAAGGTGCCCTCGAACCAGCGTCGGGTCAGCGGCGAGAACCGGTCGAGGCTCGGGTCAGTCAGGCTCGGGTCAGTCAATTGCGGCGAAGTCCACCCACAGGTGTCGTGGCCCGCGGAATACCTGGTTGTGTCGGTAGGGGGGCGGGTCGACCACCAGTCGGGGGGCTTTCACTCGGCGCAGGAAGACCTCTAGGGCGGCGTTGATTTCCAGCCGGGCCAGCGGTCCGCCGAAGCAGGTGTGGATTCCGCTGCCGAAGCCGAGGTGCTCGTTGTCGGTGCGCATCGGGTCGAAGCGGTCCGGGTCGGGGAATTTCCGGGGATCGCGGTTGGCGGCGGCCCATACCAGGAACACCGCCGAACCCGCGGGGATCCGGGTCCCGGCGATCTCGATATCGGCGGTGGCCCAGCGGCTGGGGAAGAACTGCACCGAACCCTGCAGCCGCTGCACCTCCTCGACGGTGCGGGGCACCAGTTCGCGGTTGCCGGCCAGCAGATCCCAGGAGCCCGGATTGCGCAACAGCGTCATGATGCAGTTGCTGATGGTGTTCACCGTCGAGTCGTGCCCGGCGATCAGCAGCAGGATTGTGTTGGCCTCGGCCACCGGTGTGGAGACCGGGCCGTCGGGTCCGTCATCGTGCAGTGCTGCCGAGAGCAGGCCCGGGCCGGGTTCGCGGGCCAGCCGTTCCACCAGATCGTGTACCCAGACACCCAACTCGGTCATGCTGGTGGCGGCCTTGGCCGCCGCGGCGCGACCTTCTTCGGTGTCGGCTTCCGGGCCGACGTCGGCGCCCTGCATGAAGTCCATCACCCAGCTGTGGAACTTCGGTTCGTCGGCGACCGGGGCTCCCATCACCCGGAAGATCACCGACACCGGGATCGGGTAGGAGAAGTCCTCCACGACGTCCATCCGGGTGCCTCCGCGCGCCTTGACCTTGTCCAGCAACTCGTTGGCCAGGTCGACGACCATGGTTTCCATGCTCGGGATCAGATCGGGGGTGTGCGGCGGCCCGAAGTGCCGCATGAATTGTCGGCGCATCCTGTCGTGGTCGGGCGGGTCGGAGATCAGCATGCTCAAGTCCCGGGCCTGGGCGGCCTCGGCGGCATCGAGCCCGGCCTGCTTCTCCCCGAACAGACCTGACGGGCTGCGGCTGATATCGGAGCTGATCCGCGGATCATGCGCCAGCGCAAGGGCTTCGGGATACCCGGTGACGACGTAGGTGTGCTCGGAGACCTTGGCCACCGGTGTCTTGCGGAGTTCCTCGTAATACGGGTACGGGTTGGGGCGGTTGGCGAACTTCATCGCCTCGGCCCAGGCGGTTGCGGCGTCCATGATCTGCGCTCCTAGTGGCTGCGGGGCCGGAACTCGGCGGTGCGGTCGGTGGGGTCGTGTCCGGTGAGGACCACGTCGGGGTTACCGGCGGGCTCCCGCGGGTCGGGGAAGCGGGCCGGCATCACCTCGGCGTCACTCGGGCGGTCATATCCGGGCGGCGGGGGAGGGAACGGCGCGGAGCGCTCGATCAATTCGGCGTAGTACGGCAGCCACTTGCCGTGGTTGAACGTGACCGCCCCGACGATCCGGCCGTTCTTGCCGTAGGCGGCGGCGAAGCGGCGGTCCTGCGGTGAGCCCTGGGTGAACACGATCTCATCGCCGAAGGAGCACACCCCCACGCTTTTGATGTTGACCCCGAACTGTCCGGACCAGAACGACGGCAGCGGCAGGTGTGCCCGCCGGCCCACCTCGAGGTTGAGCATGTTGTTGGCGGCCACCTCGGCGCCCAAAACCGCGTTATCCCAATGTTCCAGGGCCAGGAACTCATAGCCGTAGAGCACATGCGGGGCGCGGGCGACGTCCCCGGCGACGAAAATGTGGTCGGTCACCACACCGTTGATGTCGAACGCCCGGCAACCGGCGTCGCAGCCGACGCCCCACTGCCCGGCCGCCAGGCCGGCACCGTCGAGCCACTCCACATTGCGGATCGAGCCCAGCGACGGGATCACCACGTCGACGTCCAGGACGGTGCCGTCGGACAGCGTCGCCGAGCGGACCTGCCCGGACTCGTCGCCGTGCAATGCCGACACCGACGTGCCGGTGCGCAAATCCACCCCCGCGTCGCGCATCATGCCCGCGGCGATATCGCTGATCACCCCACCCAGAGCGCCCTTGAGCGGACCGCTGCCGCGCTCGGTCACCGTCACCGGCAGATCCAGATCCCGGCACACCGAGGCGATCTCCGAACCCACGAAACCGGAACCGATGATCAGCACCCGGCGCGGCCGGGCCTGCAGCGCCCCCGACAGGGCAGCGGCGTCCTCCACGGTGCGCACGGTGAACACACCCCGCAGGGCGGCCTCCTGCGGGTTCGGCCACGGCCGGGCCCGGGTTCCGGTCGCGATCAGCAACCGGTCGTAGCCCACCTCCTCGCCGTTGCCCAACTTCACCAGATGGTTGATCCGATCCAGACCCACCGCGGCGACTCCCAGTTTCCAGTCGGCATCCACCCGGCGCAGCCGCGGCAGCTTGGTGTGCTCGGCCGGCACCCAGCCCTTGAGCACCTGCTTGGACAGCGGCGGGCGGTCATACGGCTCATGGGGCTCATCGCCGATGATGGTCAGCGATCCCCCGAACCCTTTCTCCCGCAACGCCTCCGCCGCGCGCAGGCCGGCCAGCGAGGCACCCACGATGACGATGCGTCCCTCCGCCCGGAACTTCGTCAGGATCTCATCGAATGAGTAGGTCCCGCTCACAGCATGTCCCGGTCAGCCGGCGGATCGACCTCGACGATGATGGCCTGCACCGGGCACGACGCCGCAGCCCGCAACACCTGCTGGCGCTGCGACTCATCCGGATTCGGGTCATAGGCCACCGCTTCCTCACCGAGGAGTTTGAGCACCCGCGGGGCCAGCGGCACGCACTGGGCGTACCCCTGACACTTATTGAGATCCACAACCAGTCGCATAGCTGCCAAGGCTAGTGCGAATAGTCTCCCGGTATGACAGACATCCGGCCGTTCCGCATCGACGTGCCCGAGGCCGACCTCGCTGATCTGCGCGACCGGCTGCGGCGGACCCGGTGGCCCGAGCGCGAGTGCGTCGGCGACTGGAGCCAGGGCATCCCGCTGGACTACACCCGGGAATTGGTCGCCTACTGGGCCGAGGACTACGACTGGCGGGCCCGCGAACAGCGGCTCAACACCTTCGACCAGTACCTCACCGAGATCGACGGACTGGACATCCACTTCATCCATCAGCGTTCGCCGAACCCCGACGCGCTGCCCCTGATCATCACCCACGGCTGGCCCGGATCGGTTGTCGAATTCAGCAAGGTGATCGGGCCGCTGACCGAGGATTTCCACGTGGTGTGCCCGGCATTGCCGGGATACGGGTTCTCCGGCAAACCGGCCGCGACCGGGTGGACGGTCGAGCGGATCGCCACGGCCTGGGACGTGCTGATGCGCCGGCTGGGCTATGACCGCTACGTCGCCCAGGGCGGGGACTGGGGCGCGGCGGTGACCACCCAGATCGGCCGTAACGGCGGCGGGTGTGTGGCCATCCACACCAATATGCCGATTGCCCTGCCGACCGGCCCGCTGAACAGCCCCAGCCCGGACGAGCAGGATGCCCTCGCCGCGGCCGCCCGCTACCAGAAGTGGGACTCCGGCTACTCCAAACAGCAGTCCACCCGCCCGCAGACCCTGGGCTACGGACTGGCCGATTCGCCGGCCGGACAGCTGGCCTGGATCATGGAGAAATTCTGGTCCTGGACGGATTGCGACGGACATCCGGAGAACGTGCTGTCCCGGGATGAGTTGCTGGACAACGTGATGATGTACTGGGTCACCAACTCGGCGGCGTCCTCGGCGCGGTTGTACTGGGAGAGTTTCACCTCCTTCGGCGGCGGGGCAAAGGTCGAGGTTCCCACCGGTGTGGCGAGTTTCCCCAAGGAGATCCTCAAGGCCCCCCGCAGCTGGTGCGAGGCCGCGTACACCATCACGCACTGGACGACCATGCCGCGCGGCGGGCACTTCGCCGCCTTCGAGCAGCCCGAATTGTTCATCGAGGACGTGCGCGCCTTCTTCGGCACCGTTTAACATCACAGCCATGCGGCGGGTAGCAATCCTGGCCACGGCGGCTGTGACGCTGGCTGTGACCGTTGCAGGCTGCGCGCACACGGTATCCGGGGCTGCGGTGCTCAACCAGCGGGACCAGCTTGGTGGGTTGCGTCCGGGTGATGCCGACCAGGTGCTACTCGGCGCCGGTGAGGTCGGCGACGTCGTCGGAGCCACACTTCAGGTGGACGCCGACCGGTCCCGGCCGATCGCGGGTTCGTCGGCGGTCCCGGCATGCTCCGCGCTCGACGCGGTCGGGATGTCGGCCTTCGTCGGCGATTACTGGTCGCGATTCCACGTCCTGCTGTTCACCGATGGTGACCGACACGAACAGGTGGTCTCCGAAGCGGTCGCGGTCTACCCGGACGCTGCCGTGGCGGCCTCGGCCTTCGCCCACGGCACCCGGGACGTCAAGTCCTGCGACGGCCAGCGGGCAGTGGGTGCCGGCGGCGACGCGGCGTGGAGTTTCTCCGTTCCTCTCGTCGACGCCGATACGGTGCGCTGGCGCAAACAACAGATCGGCATCCCGTTGACCTGGGTGTGCCACGGCGAGGCGCGGCTACGCAACAACGCCGTCCTGCAGGTGATGGCCTGTCGCGGCGACGACTCCGGGCGGGTCACCGTCACCACCATGGCCGACCGGATGTCGGCCAGCGTGTGGGAACTGTCCGACCGCTGAACCGGTTTAACCGCGGTCGGGTCGCGGTACCCCTTCAGTGAGACCCGGACTTCAGTGAGACCCGGAAGGGAGGGCAGTGCGATGGGAGACACAGCCAAGGATCCGGTGGACCATGCGCGTACCAACTGCCAGTTCACCGGCGAAACCATGAAGGACATCCGGTTCATTCCCGGACTGGTTCTGTGCGCCCTCGGGGTGGGCGCACTGGCGGGCGGTATCCATCTACTCGCCATCGGCAGCGTGGGTGAGGGGGTGCTGGCGGCGGTGGTTGCGCTGGTGGCCGCCGCGGCCGGCGTTACCTGGATGCTGGCCGAACACCACCGGATAGTGCACCGCAACCAGCGCTGGATGGCCGAACACCCGGACCGGTAGCCGGGGACGGTCAATAGCTGCGGATCAGCGTGATCAGCTTCTCCTTGCTCAGGCCGGAATAGCCCGAGACGCCGAGTTGCCTGGCCCGCATCTTCAGTTCAACCACGGTCCATCCCTCGTAGGCGCAAGACCGGGTGGGCCGGAAGGTGGTGCTCCGCATTTTTCACACTCCTCTCGGATCGATCTCTATTCTGATCGACCCTCGTGATCTGTACCCGGATCAGCAGGTGTTTAACCGACGACTTCGGGTGGGTATAGAACGTGCCGTGACGACCTCGCCAGGCTGGAGTACTGTCGGCGCGACGATGCCGGGAGGCTGTATGACGGAGCACAGTGCTGCCGCCGTTGAGTTCAGGGTCGGTGCCCGGTTGGATAACTTGGCGGTACTGCGAACCGTGGTCGGCGCGGTGGGCTTGTTCTCCGATCTCGACCTCGATTCCGTCGCAGACCTGCGTCTTGCCGTCGATGAGGCCTGTACCGGGCTGATCCGCTCGGCCGCCCCGGAGGCCACCTTGGTGGTGGTCTTCGATCCCCGCGAGGACGTGGTGGTGGTCCAGGCCTCGACCAGGTGCGTTACTGATGACGTACTCGCTGCCGACAGTCTCAGCTGGCATGTGCTCAGTGCGCTGACCGACGAAGTGCAGACCTTTCAGAACGGCAATTCCGACGGCCGGGTATTCGGCATCACCCTGACCACGAGGCGGGCGGGCTCTTCGCGGTGACCCGCCGAGCGGCCGGTCAGAGTCGGGGGGACTCACCGTCGCGGCCGAACTCCGAGTACTCCGACGTTCCGGACCTGTTCCGCGAACTCGGTGGAATGGAGCCGGATTCGGCAGAGTACCGCCGGCACCGTGACGGCATCATCGAGCGCTGCCTGCCGCTGGCCGATCACATCGCCCGCCGTTTCCATGGCCGCGGCGAGGCTCAGGACGACCTGGTCCAGGTTGCCCGGGTCGGTCTGGTCAACGCGGTGAAACGGTATGACGTCGAGACCGGATCGGACTTCGTCTCGTTCGCGGTGCCCACCATCATGGGCGAGGTTCGTCGGCATTTCCGTGATAACAGCTGGTCGGTGAAGGTGCCGCGGCGGCTCAAGGAATTGCACCTGCGCCTTGGTGCGGCCACCGCGGAGCTATCCCAGAAGCTCGGCCGGGCGCCGACGGCCTCGGAGCTGGCCGCCGAACTCGATATGGACCGCCAGGAGGTGGTTGAGGGCCTGGTGGCGGGCAGCTCCTACAACACCCTGTCGATCGACAGCGGGGGTGGGTCCGAGGACGCGCCGGCGATCCTGGACACCCTCGGCGATGTCGACCGCAACCTGGACCAGATCGAGAACCGCGAGGCGTTGCGTCCGCTGCTGGCGGCACTGCCGGACCGGGAACGCACCGTGCTGATACTGCGGTTCTTCGACTCACTGACCCAGACCCAGATCGCCGAGCGGGTAGGGATCTCCCAGATGCATGTCTCCCGGCTGCTGGCCCGCTCACTGGCCCAGCTCCGGCAGGAGCTGATCTAGCAACCGGCGGACCGCGCCGATGCCGGCGGCACCGGCTTCGGCGTCGCCACGGGTGGTCAGGATATGGGTCTGAGGATCCACCGCGACCTCGGCGAGCACCTCGCCGGTGGTCGGCTCGCAGACATCCCAGGCGTAGTCGTGGCGCCCGCGCAGATACCAGGTCCCGGCGTTGATATCCGGTGTCACCGGGCTATTTGATCTCGGCGAGCACCGTGCCCTGGGTGATGGCCGCCCCGGCCGCTACCGCCAGGCCGGTGATCACGCCGTCCTTGTGCGCGGTCACCGGGTTCTCCATCTTCATCGCCTCGAGCACCACGACGAGCTCGCCGACGACCACCGTCTGGCCCTCCTCGACGGCGACCTTGACCACGGTGCCCTGCATGGGCGCGGTCACCGCGTCACCGGATGCCGCCGCGGCGTTGTGCGTTCCACGCTTGCGCGGCTTGGGCTTCTTACGGATGACACCGGGTTCGGCCCCGCCGTTGCCGAGTGCGAGGTCACCGGGCAGCGACACCTCGAGCCGACGGCCGCCCACCTCGACCACAACCGTCTGGCGGGGCTGGGCTTCTTCCTCGTCGACCGCGCCGCCGCCGGTGAACGGCTCGACGGTGTTGTCCCACTCGGTCTCGATCCACCGGGTGTGCACGGTGAATCCGTCGTTGTCACCGACGAAGGCCGGGTCACTGACGATCGCGCGATGGAACGGGACGACGGTGGCCAGACCCTCGATGTGGAACTCGTCGAGGGCGCGGCGGGCCCGCTGGATCGCCTCCTGCCGGTTCGCGCCGGTGACGATGAGCTTGGCCAGCATCGAGTCGAACTGGCCGCCGATCACCGAACCGCTCACCACACCGGAGTCCAGTCGGACACCGGGGCCGGTGGGCGGGTCGAACCGGTTGACCGGGCCGGGAGCGGGCAGGAATCCGCGTCCGGCGTCCTCGCCGTTGATCCGGAATTCGATCGAGTGGCCGCGCGGCGTGGGGTCTTCGGTGATGTCGAGCTTCTCGCCGTTGGCGATGCGGAACTGCTCGCGGACCAGGTCGATCCCGGAGGTTTCCTCGGTGACCGGGTGCTCCACCTGCAGACGGGTGTTGACCTCGAGGAAGGAGATCAGGCCGTCCTGGCCCACCAGGTACTCGACGGTACCGGCGCCGTAGTAACCGGCCTCCTTGCAGATCCGCTTGGCCGACTCGTGGATCTCCGAGCGCTGGGCGTCGGTCAGAAAGGGCGCCGGTGCCTCCTCCACCAGCTTCTGGAACCGGCGCTGCAGCGAGCAGTCGCGGGTGCCGGCGACGACGACGTTGCCGTGCTGGTCGGCGATCACCTGGGCCTCCACGTGCCGCGGCTTGTCCAGGTAGCGCTCGACGAAGCACTCGCCCCGGCCGAACGCCGCGATGGCCTCCCGGGTGGCCGAATCGAACAGCTCGGGGATCTCCTCGATGGTGCGGGCCACCTTCATACCGCGGCCGCCGCCGCCGAAAGCAGCCTTGATGGCAACCGGCACACCGTATTCGCGGGCGAAGGCCACCACCTCGTCGGCGTTCTTCACCGGGTCGGGAGTCCCCGGGACCAGCGGTGCCTGGGCGCGGGCTGCGATGTGCCGCGCAGTCACCTTGTCGCCGAGGTCGCGGATGGACTGCGGGCTCGGGCCGATCCAGATCAGCCCGGCATCGATGACCGCTTGCGCGAATTCGGCGTTCTCACTGAGGAATCCGTAACCCGGATGGATGGCGTTGGCGCCGGACTTGGCGGCCGCGTCCAGAATCTTGCCGAAGTCGAGGTAGGACTCGGCCGAGGTCTGCCCGCCCAGGGCGAACGCCTCATCGGCCAGCCGCACGTGCGGGGCGTCGGCATCCGGTTCGGCGTACACCGCGACGCTGCCCAGACCGGCGTCCCTGGCGGCCCGGATCACCCGGACCGCGATCTCGCCGCGATTGGCGACGAGGACCTTGGAGATGGTCTGATTGGGCACGCGCGCCTCCTGGACTTTAAGAACCGGTTTAAGAAGAGAGTTCGCAGGCAGTCTAGAACGTGGCCGGTGCCGGCCCCGAAGTAGGCTGAAATGTAGCGCGCCGGACCAGGAGGATTCATGTCGCTGCTGTTCAATCCCCATACCTACGATCCGAGTTCATTCGACGATGCGACCCGGCGCCAACTGGTGGCCCTGATCGACTTCTTCGAGAACAAGGGGTTGGCCAGGAACAAGGAGGAGTTCTACTCCGGGGAGTGGTATTCGGACTTCCTGGCGCTGGTGGCCGACGAGAAGATCTTCTCGACTTTCGGCACCCCCGCCGAGGTCGGCGAACTGGTGGGCCAACCGGACGCGCGCTGGGACCTGGCCCGGATCAACGAACTCAACGAGATCCTCGGCTTCTACTCGCTGGCGCACTGGTATGCCTGGCAGGTGTCGGTGCTCGGCCTGGGCCCGGTGTGGCTCAGCGGTAACGATGATGCCCGCACGAAGGTGGCCGGACTGCTGGAGCAGGGCAACATCTTCGGGTTCGGACTGTCCGAGCGCGACCACGGCGCCGATATCTACTCCTCGGACATGATCCTGACCCGCACCGGCGACGGCGGCTTCACCGCCAGCGGCGGCAAGTGGTACATCGGCAACGGCAATGCGGCCGGTCGGCTGTCGGTGTACGGCAAGTTCGCCGCCGATGACCCCGAGCATCCCGGCGAGCACGTGTTCTTCCTCGTCGACCCGAGTCACCAGAGCTACGAACTGCTCAAGAACGTCGTCGCCGGGCAGATGTACGTCGCGGCGTTCAACCTGCACGGCTACCCGGTGGCGGAATCCGACATCCTGCACGTCGGCAAGGCCGCCTTCGATGCGGCACTGGCGACGGTCAACGTCGGCAAGGTCAACCTCGGTTGGGCCAGCATCGGCATCTGCGAACACTCGTTCTACGAGGCCGTCACCCATGCCCACAACCGGATCCTCTACGGCAACCGGGTCACCGACTTCCCCCATGTGCGCCGGATGCTCGGCGACGCCTATGCCCGGCTGGTCGCGATGAAGATTTTCGCGGCCCGGTCGACGGACTACTTCCGCTGCGCCAGCGAGGATGACCGGCGGTTTCTGCTGTTCAACCCGATCACCAAGGCGAAGGTGACCAGCGAGGGTGAACGCGTCATCGACCTGCTGTGGGATGTCATCGCCGCACGTGGCTTCGAACGCGACACCTACTTCAGCCGCGCTGCCACTGATATCCGGGCGCTGCCCAAGCTGGAGGGCACCGTCCACGTCAACATCGCACTGGTCCTCAAGTTCATGCCGCGCTACCTGGGGGCCGCACACGGGGCGGCGCAGGAGTACCCGGCCGTCCCGGTACGCCAGGACGCCGGCGATGACGCCTACCTGTTCCACCAGGGCCCCGCCAAGGGTCTGGGGTCGATCGGGTTCGGCGACTGGCGTCCGGCGTTCGACCGATTCGGCCACCTGCCGAACGTCGCGGTCTTCCGTGAGCAGATCGACGCCTTCACCCAACTGGTGCTGACCGCCCCGCCGACCGAGGCGCAGCAGAAGGATCTGGACTACCTGCAGATCCTGGGCCAGCTGTTCAGCCAGATCGTTTACAGCCAGCTCATCCTGGAGTCCGCGGCGCTGGCCCTCGACGACGGCGAGACCCGCCCGGGATCGGTCAGCGACCTGTCGGATCTCACCGAGGCCCACCTCGACCGCATCTTCGCGGTTTTCGTCCAGGACATGGCTGACCAGGCGGTGGCCCTGCACGGTCAGGCCTCGGCCACCGATGCCCAGAGCACCGCGGCGCTGACGATCGTCCGCAAGCCCCGGATCGATGCCGGTGCCGAGGATCGGTTCGTCAACGAGGTGCTGTCCTACAGCGGCGCCTACGAGATGAAGGCGTAAGGGTCTTTCCCGCGGCGTGAGGTGACGGGGCCGAGATCCCGTCGGTGCCCCCAGCTAAGATCGAACGTATGTTCGATAATGTGGATGGGGCGGGGTTGCTGGCCGAGATGGCCGCCGCCCAGCACGAGGAGCGGGTGGCGGTGGCGCGCCGGGTGTTGGCGGCGGGGCGGTTGTGTCAGGTGCGGATGGCCGAGGTGGACGACGCGGACCGGTTGCAGTGGTGTATCGACAACTGGGAGGCGGTGGCCGCCGAGGTCGGCGCGGAGTTGGGGATCAGCCGGGGCCGGGCGTCTTCGCAGATGAACTATGGTGTCGAGTTGCTCGAGCGGCTGCCCGCACTGGCTGCGGTGTTCGCCGCCGGGGAGGTGGACTTCCGGGTGATTGCCACCGTGGTGTTCCGCACCGGGCTGATCACCGACCTGGAGGTGCTGGCCGGTATCGACGCGGCGTTGGCCGCCCGGGCCCCGCGGTGGAACGCCTACTCCCGGGCCCGGGTGGCGGATCTGGTGGACTGGTGGGTGCGCTCGGCCGACCCGGCCGCGGTGCGCATCACCCGCGGCGCCGAGGCCGACCGGCACATCGACTTCGGGCCCACCCGCGACGGGATGAGCGAGTTCTGGGGCGTGCTGCACGCCCCGGAGGCCGCGGCGCTGGACCGCCGCCTCGATCAGTTGGCCGACACGGTCTGCCGGGCCGACCCGCGGACCAAACCCCAGAAGCGCGCCGACGCGCTGATCGCGCTGTCGGCGGGGCAGACCAGGATGGTCTGCGAATGCCGGTCCCCGGACTGCCCGGCCGGGGCCGTCGAGGCCGAGCCGGGCCAGATCGTGATTCATCTGCTGGCCGAGGCCGCCACCGTCGCCGGTACCAGCGACGCACCGGGCTACCTGCCCGGCCACGGCGCGATTCCCGCCGAGGACGTCCGTGCCCTGGCCACTCGGGCACGGCTGCGGACCCTGGCCCGCCCGGCCGACCTCCGCGGCGAGCCGCGCTACGAGCCCTCCGTGGCGCTGGCAGCCTTCGTCAAGGCCCGGGACCTGAGCTGCCGGTTCCCCGGCTGTGACAAACCCGCCGAGGTGTGCGATATCGACCACACCATCCCCTGGAGCATCGGCGGTCCGACGCACCCGTCGAATCTGAAACTTCTGTGCCGTGCGCATCATTTGACCAAGACTTTCTGGACTGCATGGCACGACGTTCAGCAGCCCGACGGCACGGTGATCTGGACCTCTCCGAGCGGACGCACCTACACCACCACGCCAGGTGGTGCGCTGTTCTTCCCGCAACTCAGCGCTCCCACCGGAGAATTTGATGCCGTTGTCCAGCAACGTGATTCGGAGGATAGCCGGACCGCGATGATGCCGACCAGGCGTCGCAGCCGGGCCGCCGAACGGGCCGCTCGGATCACGTGGGAACGGGGCCTCAACGAAGCCCGGATGGACTCCAGCCCGCCGCCGTTCTAGGCGCGCAGGCGCCTTTTGATCCGGGTCAGCATTGCCGACATGCCGCGCAACCGCAGCGGGCTGATCAGCGCGGCCAATCCCAGATTCGAGTAGAAATCGTCGGGCACGGCCAGAATGTCGGCGGCGGGCTGGCCATCCAATCCGGTGGCCAGAATCGAGGCGAACCCCCGGGTGGTCGGCGCCTCGGCCGGCGCGCTGAAATACAGCCGCACCCGCTCGCGGTCATCGGCGTCGACATGCAGGAACAGCGGTGACTGGCACTCCGGCACCGGTTCCATCGCCGCCTCCTCGAGGTCGGCGGGCAGGTCCGGCAACTCGTCGGCGAACTCCAGTAGGAGCCGCAATTTGTCCTGGCCGGTTACCTCGGCGAACTCGGAGACCACCTCGGCCAGTGGTGCGGGCATGCTCATGGCTGTTCGCCGGTGGCGACCGGCACCCGCACGGCGTTGCCCCATTCGGTCCAGGAGCCGTCGTAGTTGCGCACCCCGGGGATGCCCAGTAGGTGGGTCAGCACGAACCAGGTGTGGCTGGACCGCTCACCGATCCGGCAGTAGGCGATGGTGTTGTCGCCGGGGGAGACGAAGGAGTAGATCTCCTCGAGTTCGGGGCGGGAGCGGAACCGTCCGGCCTCGTCAGCGGCCCGGGCCCACGGCACCGATACCGCGGAGGGGATATGGCCGCCGCGCAGTGCGCCCTCCTCCGGATAGTCCGGCATGTGGGTGCGCTCACCGGTGTACTCCTGCGGCGAACGCACATCGATCAGGGTGGCCCGGTCCTCCGAGTCCAGCGCGGCGAGCACATCCTCGCGGTAGGCGCGGATCGGTCCGTCATTGCGCTCCACCACCGGGTAACCGGTGGTGGCTTTCTTCGGGACATCCAGCGTGGTGTCCCGGCCCTCCGCCAGCCACAGGTCGCGTCCGCCGTTGAGCAATCGGACATCGGGATGGCCGAACAGGGTGAACACCCACAGTGCGTAGGCGGCCCACCAGTTGCTCTTGTCGCCGTAGATGACCACCGTGTCGTCGCGCGAAATGCCCTTACGGTTCATCAGATCGGCGAATTGCTCACCGGTGATGTAGTCGCGCACCCGTGGGTCGTTGAGATCGGTGTGCCAGTCGATCTTGACCGCGCCCGGGATGTGGCCCACGTCGTAGAGCAGCACGTCCTCGTCGGATTCCACGATCGCCAGACCGGGCGTACCGAGATGCTGGTAGAGCCAGTCGCCGGTGACCAGCCGGTCGGGATGGGCGTAGTCCTGCAGTGCTGGGCTGGGATCCGGGGGTAAGGCCACGTCAAGAGCCTACCGATGATGCGGGCGGGTTCGCCCGCCAGAGGTCCCCGATCCCGCACCCCACGTCCTCCAGCAACCGGCGGGTGACGGCCAGACCCAGGCCCACCACGTTGGACGGATCCCCGTCGATACCGTCGATGAACCAGCCGCCGAGACCGTCGAGGGTGAACGCTCCGGCGACCCCGAGTGGTTCGCCGCTGGCGATATAGGCCGTTAGTTCGTCCTCGGTCGGCACACCGAACCGGACCTCGGTCACCTCTGCGGCGGTCGCGGACGCCACCACCTCGCCGTCCCGCGTCCGGATCACGCAGTGGCCGGTGAACAGCCGCCCGGTCCGGCCGGCCATCGACGTCCATCGTTGGCGGGCCTCCTCGGGGGAGCCGGGTTTGCCAACCAACCGGCCGTCGATCTGGAGCATCGAATCGCAGCCGATCACCACGCAGTCGACGGTCACGCTGGGGTCCAGCCCGCGGCGGACCTCGTCGGCCTTCGCCTCGGCCAGGGTGGTGACCACGGTGGCCGGATCGGCACCGGGGCCCAGTCGTTCGATGATGGCGTCCTCATCGACCCCGGACACCGCGATGAAGGGATCGATACCGGCCTGGCGCAGTACGCGGCGCCGACCGGTCGAGGCCGAACCCAGGACCACCCGGGTCATCGGCTGCCCGGGCGGAGGCCCGTCATCGGCTGCCCGGGCGGAGGCCCGTCATCGGCTGCCCGGGCGGAGGCCCGTCATCGGCGGACGTGCGTCCGCTCCAGCAGGGTCACCCGCTGCCAACTGGTCACCTCGTAGCGCAGCTTGTCCACCGGATGTCCCCAGAGGTTGAGTTCCTGCGGGCCCGGATGTGCCGGCCCGCCCCGCAGCCCGGCCAGCACGGTGACCACGGCGGCCAGTTCGGCGTCGGTGGGCTCACCCTTGAGTACCCGGATCTCCGGGACGTCGGGTACCGGTGCGTCGATCGTCAACAGATGCGGGTCGCTGACCTCGGTGATGTCCTGGTGTCGCATAGCGCCTCCCTAGAGGGGGATGTTCCCGTGCTTCTTGGGCGGGGTCTGGACGATCTTGCGCTCCAGCAGCCGCAGCGAGGTCGCGATATATCCCCGGGTGTGCGACGGCGGGATGACCGCATCGAGGAACCCGCGCTCCGCCGCGATATACGGGTTGACCAGGGTGTCCTCATAATCGCGCTGCAGATTCAGGCGGAGCGCTTCGACGTCTTCGCCGTTGCGGGCCGCCTCGGTGAGCTGTTTGCGGTAGACGAAGCCGACCGCGCCGGAAGCGCCCATCACCGCGATCTGGGCCGTCGGCCAGGCGACGTTCACATCGCAGCCCATGTCTTTGGACCCCATCACGCAGTAGGCGCCACCGTAGGCCTTGCGGGTGATGACGGTGATCTTCGCGACGGTGGCCTCCCCGTACGCGTACAGCAGTTTCGCGCCGCGCCGGATGATGCCGTTGTACTCCTGCTCGGTGCCGGGCAGGAAGCCCGGCACGTCGACCAGCATGATGATCGGGATGTTGAAACAGTCGCAGGTCCTGATGAACCGGGCGGCCTTCTCCGAGGCGTTGATGTCCAGGCAGCCGGCGAACTGGGTGGGCTGATTGGCGACGATGCCGACCGGTCGACCGTCCACTCTGCCGAACCCGACGATGATGTTCTGCGCGTAACCGGCCTGAACCTCGAGAAACTCCTCGTCGTCGAGGATCCGGGTGATCACCTCGTGCATGTCGTACGGCTGGTTCGGCGAGTCCGGGATCAGGGTGTCCAGTTCGAGGTCGGACTCGGTGAGGTTGTCCTCGATGGCGCCCGGGTGCGGCGGTGCTGGGAAGCGCGGCGGCTCGGCGTAGTTGTTGGGCGGCAGGTAGCTCAACAGGTCGCGGACGAAGTCGAAGGCGTCCTGCTCACCGGAGGCGACGTAGTGCAGTGTGCCGGACTTGGCCATGTGCGTCTGCGCGCCGCCGAGTTCCTCCATGCTGACGTCCTCGCCGGTGACGGTCTTGATGACGTCGGGACCGGTGATGAACATCTGGCTGGTCTGGTCGACCATGATGACGAAGTCGGTCAGCGCGGGGGAGTAGACGTGGCCGCCGGCCGCCGCACCCATGATCAGCGAGATCTGCGGGATCACCCCGGAGGCCAGGATGTTGTTGCGGAAGATCCGGCTGTAGAGGCCGAGTGAGACCACACCCTCCTGAATGCGGGCACCGGCGCCGTCGTTGATTCCGATCAGCGGCCGGCCGGTCTTGATCGCCAGTTCCTGGATCTTGACGATCTTCTCGCCGTAGACCTCGCCGAGGCTGCCGCCGAACACCATCGCGTCCTGGCTGAAGATGCAGACGTCGCGGCCGTCGATGGTGCCGTAACCGGTGACCACACCGTCGCCCACCGGCCGGTTCTCCTGCAGGCCGAAGTTGGTGGAGCGGTGCCGGGCCAGCGCGTCGAGTTCGACGAAGGAGTCCTCGTCGAGCAGTGCCAGGATGCGTTCCCGAGCGGTCAGTTTGCCCTTGGCGTGGGTCCTCTCGACCGCGGCCTCGCCGACCGGATGCAGCGTCTCCTCAGCACGAGCGCGCAGATCGGCCAGTTTGCCCGCCGTCGTGTGGATATCCGGTTCGGTCGTCGTCATGGGTGACGATGGTAGCCGCTGGAAAAATGACGAGGGCTACTCGCTGACGACGAGCACGGTTTGCAACGACGGGTCACCGCAGTAGGCGATCCGGGTTCCGCTGGCGGCCTCGGCCTGCAGGGCGGCCAGGGTCGCGGCATGGATTCGCTCACCGGGGGCCAGCGCGGGCACCCCTGGCGGGTAGGGAGCCGCGGTCTCGGCGGCGATCCGCCCCACCGCCTCGGCCGCCGGGACGCGCTCGTGGTCGGCGAAGAAGGCGTCCCGCGGACTCATCGCGGTGTCCGGTTCCAGGGTCCACGCGGTGATCGGGACGACCTCGCGCGGGGGTCCGCGATGTTCCTCGATACCCCGGATGATCTCGGTGACCATGAAGTCGACGGTGTCCGGTGTGTCGGCCAGCGTGATGACCGGACAGAACGTGTCGCGGTCGGCGAACTCCAGGCGCAGGCCCTTTTCCTCGAGGAGATCGGCCACCTGCTGACCGTCGGCTCCGGTGCCCGCCAGCGTCAGCACGATCTTGGTCGGATCGTGCATCAGCAGGCCCGGCGACCGGTCCGCGATCTCCTGGCCGACGACGCCGAGTCCGGGAACCTGCCGGAATCGTTCCCGGGCCTCGTCGGCCAGGCGGAGGGCTTGGTCGAGCAACTCCTCACCGCGCTCGGCCAGCAGGTCGCGGGTCATGTCGATGCTGGCGAAGATCGAACCCGACGGGCTGGTGGTGTGCAGGCCCTCGAAGGCCGCCTCGAGCCGCTCGAGGTCGATGCGCTCGCCTTGGGCCAGCACCATGGAGGACTGGGTGAACCCGGTCACGTGCTTGTGGATGCTGGTCACCAGAACGTCGGCGCCGGCCGCGATGGCGTTCGGCGGCAGTTTCGGGTGGAAACCGAGGTGGGCACCCCAGGCGGCGTCGACGGTCAGCGGAATTCCGTGGGCATGCGCCAGTTCGGCGTGCGCCGCCACATCGGAGACGCCCCCGACGTAGCTGGGCTCCACCAGCATCACCGCCTTGGCCTCGGGGTGGGCCGCCAGCGCCGCGGCGACGCGCTCCACGGGCATCCCGGCGGTCAGGCCGGTCTGGGGGTCGATATCGGGGCGGACCCACACCGGGACCAGCCCGGCCAGCACCAGCCCGAAGAACAGCGACTTGTGGATGGTGCGGGCCACGATCACCGTGTCGCCGGGCTTGCCCACGGTCAGGCAGATCGCCTCGTTGCCGTGCGTCGAGCCCTGCACGGAGAAGCCGCACCAGTCCGCCCCCCACAGCTCGCCGGCCAGTCGTTCGGCGGTGGCCAGCCGCCGGGTCGACACCCGGCGGTTCTCCACGCCGAGGTAGTGCGGGACATCGAGGGCCAGGAACTCGTCGATCAGGTCCGGGTTGCGCTTGTGTCCGGGGGTGCAGAACGGGATGCCCGGGTCGGCCAGGAACGTCCGGTATGCGTCATACAGCGGGGTGTCGCCCATGCGGGTTCCTTGTCGAGGGGGTAAAAAGCCTGGTAAATGATCAGAGCTGGTGAACGATCAGGGTAGGAGAACATCATGGGCTACCCCAACAATGTGCTGGCTGCCGATGAACAGGTGGTGCTGCACCGCCACCCGCACTGGAAGCGACTCGTCGGCCCGATTCTGGCGCTGCTGCTGAGCACCGCCGCGGCCGCGTTCCTCGCGGCGGTGGTGAGCCGGACGGGCTGGGATCCGACCGCCCGGCAGGTGGTGTCGGCGGTCATCGCCGGAATCTGGCTGCTGGCCGTCGGCTGGCTGACGGTGCGCCCGTTCCTGGCCTGGCTGACAACCCACTTCGTCATTACCGACCGGCGGGTGATGTACCGGCACGGCCTGCTGACCCGGGCCGGTATCGACATCCCGCTGGCCCGGATCAACAGCGTGGAGTTTCAACACGGGCTGATCGACCGAATGGTGCGCACCGGCACGCTGATCATCGAGTCGGCGTCGCAGGACCCGCTGGAGTTCTTCGATATCCCCCAGGTCGAGCAGGTGCATTCGCTTCTCTACCACGAGGTCTTCGACACTCTTTAGGCTGCCGGCGGCCGGCGCCGCCGCCGTAACGGAGTCACCACACCGCGGCGAGCCTGACGGGCCTCGATCTCGTCCTCGATCGCATCGACGATGCCGGCGGAGGTCAGCGTCGACTCCAGCGCCCGGTCGGGTTCGTGGCCGACCTCGTCGGGGAACACCCAGCGCCGGAACGCCCAGAACCGGAACGCCATCTGCAGCAGGTTGCCGATGAGGTAGGCGGACAGGAAGTCGGCGAGGTTCTCCATCGCCAGCGAGACGTTCGGCACCCGAAGGCCCAGCACGTAGCTGGAGAACCACAGCGGGGCCATGCTCAGCACGACACCGACACCGCTCACCCCGAAGAACAGCAACGCCTCGTGGTGGCGTTCCCGGCCGCCGCGGTCCCGGAAACTCCATTCCCGGTTCAGGATGTAGGACGCGATCACCGCGACGATGCCGGCGATCACCTTGGCGGTGACCGGCTTGGGTTCGAGGATCGTCAGCTTGAGGGTGAAGAAGATTGCCGAGTCGATGACGAACGTCGTGAGGCCGACGATCGCGAACTTGATCAGCTCGTGATGCCGCTCAGCAAAGGGCCGGACCGGCCGGGGCAGCCGGGAGATCGTGGCATCAGCGAAGGACACGTGGTCGAATTCTACGGAAAAACGGCACCTGATGCGTAGTGGCGCTGGTCAACGGCGGTAAATCCGGGCAAGTGCGGCCGTGTCACCATAGTCTCCGTGCCGAGCAGACCTGTGGTGGCGATGGTGGGCGGCGGGCAGTTGGCCCGGATGACCCATCAGGCCGCGATCGCCCTGGGCCAGACCCTGCGGGTGCTTGCGGTGAGCCCGCAGGATCCGGCCGCCCAGGTGAGCCCCGACGTGGTGCTCGGCTCTCACACCGACCTGGCGGCGCTGCGCCGGGCCGCCGCCGGCGCGGCCGCCTTGACCTTCGACCACGAGCATGTGCCTACCGAGTTGCTGCACACCCTGGTCGCCGAGGGGATCACAGTGCTGCCCGACCCGCAGGCCCTGGTCTACGCCCAGGACAAGCTGGCGATGCGGCGGCGGTTGGCCGCGATGGGGGCCCCGGTGCCGAGGTTCACCGAGGTGACGGGTATCGACGATGTCGACGCCTTCGCCGAGCTGGTGGGCGGCGCACTGGTGGTCAAGACGGTTCGCGGGGGTTATGACGGCCGCGGTGTGGTGCTGGCCGACGATATCGCCGCCGCCCGGGAGGCGGTGGCCGGTTATCTCGCCGATGGTGTGCCGGTGCTGTTGGAGGAGCGGGTGTCGATGCGCCGCGAGTTGGCGGCCTTGGTCGCCCGGTCGCCGTTCGGTCAGGGCGCGGCCTGGCCGGTGGTGGAAACCGTTCAGCGTCAGGGCATTTGCGTCACGGTCCTGGCGCCGGCCCCGGATCTGTCCGAGCAGCTGGGTGCCGAGGCCGAACAGCTGGGGTTGCGGATCGCCGAGGAGTTGGGCGTGGTCGGAGTGCTCGCGGTCGAGTTGTTCGAGACGACCGCCGGTGCGCTGATGGTCAACGAACTCGCCATGCGTCCGCACAATTCCGGCCACTGGACGATGAACGGCGCGGTCACCAGCCAGTTCGAACAGCATCTGCGGGCCGTGCTGGACTACCCGCTCGGCGACACCCGGGCGCTGGGCCCGGTGACGGTGATGGCCAATGTGCTGGGCGCACCGGTGACCCCGGCGATCGGCATGGACGAACGGCTGCACCACCTTTTCGGCCGGATCCCGGAGGTGCATGTACACCTCTACGGCAAGGAGGAGCGGCCGGGCCGCAAGATCGGCCATGTCAACGTTCTCGGCAAGGACGGGGACGACGTGGCCGGGGTGCGGGAGCGGGCCGAACGGGCGGCACACTGGCTGGCGCACGCAGAGTGGACGGACGGATGGCGCGCCAGTGACGATGCGGAGCGCAGCGACGAAGAGGAGCGGCGCCGATGAACCAGCACATGAGTCAACCCCGGGTCGGGGTGATCATGGGCAGTGACAGCGACTGGCCGGTGATGGCCGCCGCTGCCGAGGCGCTGGCCGAATTCGAGGTGCCCTTCGAGGTGGGCGTGGTTTCGGCGCACCGCACTCCGGGCCTGATGCTGGAGTACGCCCGCGGCGCGGCCGGCCGCGGCCTGGGGGTGATCATCGCCGGGGCCGGTGGCGCCGCGCACCTCCCCGGCATGGTGGCCGCGGCCACCACGCTTCCGGTGATCGGCGTCCCGGTGCCGCTGGCCAAGCTCGACGGCCTGGACTCGTTGCTGTCGATCGTGCAGATGCCGGCCGGTGTTCCGGTCGGGTGCGTGTCGATCGGCGGGGCCCGCAACGCCGGATTGCTGGCGGTGCGGATCCTGGGATCGTCCGATGCCGAGTTGCGTCGCCGGATGCAGGAGTTCCAGGCCGGCCTCGAGGCCGAGGTCGCGGCCAAGGACCGGGCGCTGCGGGAGCGTTTACTCGGGGAGTAGGCAAGCGGGTAATCTTGGCCGCGAGAAGCTGAGGAGGCTGTCATGGCTGGCTGGGCCGGTAATTCGAAGTTCGATGTCTTCCAGTTGCCTGAGGAGCACGAGGAGCTCCGAACGGCGATTCGGGCGCTGTGCGAGAAAGAGATCGCCCCGTACGCCGCCGCGGTGGACGAGGAGGCGCGTTTTCCGCAGGAGGCTCTCGACGCGTTGAACGCCTCGGGCTTCAACGCGATCCACGTGCCCGAGGAGTACGGCGGCCAGGGTGCGGACTCAGTGGCGGCCTGCATCGTGATCGAGGAGGTGGCCCGGGTCGACGCGTCGGCCTCCCTGATCCCGGCGGTCAACAAGCTGGGCACCATGGGCCTGATCCTGCGCGGCTCCGACGAGCTGAAGAAGAAGGTGCTGCCGGAGATCGCCGACGGCAAAATGGCCTCCTACGCCCTGTCGGAGCGGGAGGCCGGCAGTGACGCCGCCGCGATGCGGACCCGGGCCAAGGCCGAGGGCGACGACTGGATCCTCAACGGTTCCAAATGCTGGATCACCAATGGCGGCAAGTCGGCCTGGTACACCGTGATGGCGGTCAGCGATCCGGACAAGGGCCCCAACGGCATCTCGGCGTTCATGGTTCACGAGGATGACGAGGGTTTCGTGGTGGGCCCCAAGGAACGCAAACTGGGTATCAAGGGTTCGCCGACCACCGAGTTGTACTTCGAGAACTGCCGCATCCCGGGTGACCGGATCATCGGCGAACCCGGCACCGGTTTCAAGACCGCGCTGGCCACCCTGGACCACACCCGCCCCACCATCGGCGCGCAGGCGGTGGGCATCGCACAGGGGGCGGTCGACGCGGCGATCGCCTACACCAAGGACCGCAAGCAGTTCGGCCGCCCGGTGGCCGACAACCAGGGTGTGCAGTTCATGCTCGCCGATATGGCCATGAAGGTCGAGGCGGCCCGACTGATGGTGTATTCGGCGGCTGCCCGGGCCGAACGCGGGGAACCCGACCTCGGCTTCATCTCGGCGGCCTCGAAATGTTTCGCCTCGGATGTGGCGATGGAGGTCACCACCGACGCCGTCCAGCTGTTCGGCGGCGCCGGCTACACCATCGACTTCCCGGTGGAGCGAATGATGCGCGATGCCAAGATCACCCAGATCTACGAGGGAACCAACCAGATTCAGCGGGTGGTCATGTCGCGCGCCCTGCTGCGCTGACCGAGCCGGTCGACTGCGGACGGCTCAGTCAGCCGGCCGCAGGTGGGTGATATCGCCGGCCGCCACGCTGACGACCTCGGCTCCGGTGTCTATCTGCAGTTGCCCGAGTTCGTCGAGATCGGTTGCGACGCCGATGATCTCACGTCCGCCGGGTAGTTCTGCCCGGACCCGGGTTCCCAGCGTGACGCTGCGGCGGCGGTAGTCGCCGATCAGTGCGGGGTCGACGCCGCCGGACGCGCGCCAGCGGTCGATACGCGCTGACCACTCGGCCAGGATGGCGCCGAGCAGCGCGCTGCGGTCAGTCATCGTCGAGCCCAGGATCAGCAGGGAGGTGGCCTGCTGATCGGGTGCCACGTCGTCGATCTCAGAGGCCTCCAATGAGACGTTGAGGCCCAGGCCGACCACGATCACCGGATCCGGCGCGGCGACCTCGGCCAGGATTCCGCCCAGCTTGCGTTCGCCGACCAGAATGTCGTTGGGCCACTTCAGCCCCGCCTCGATTCCGGTGGTGGCGGCCACGGCGTCGACGACGGCAACCCCGGTCAGCAGTGGCAGCCAGCCCCAACCGGCGGGCGCCAGACCGGCCGCGCCGACTCCCAGCGACAGCGCGATCTGCGAGCGCGTCGGGGTGGACCACCTGCGCCCGTTGCGGCCCCGGCCGGCGCTCTGATGTTCGGCGATCAGCGCCGCGCCGTCGATATTCTCACCGGCGCCATGGCGGGCCAGCAGATCGGCATTGGTCGATCCGGTGCTGTCCACCACCTCGATGCTGCGCAGGGCGCGGCCCGGCCCGACCAGGTCCCGCCGCACCCCGGCGATATCCAGCGGTGGGCGGTGCCGGTTCATGCCGCCAGCCTAGGCGGGTTCCGGCTGAAATTGACCCGGCCCACCCCCAGCGCCTAAATTGCTCCCGGTGAATATTCTGCGCACAGCCGCTGTCGTGTCCGGTGCCGTCGCCCTCGCGTCGGTAGGGTTCGCCGGTCCGGCGGCCGCCGACAGCACCGTCCCGCCGTCCATGCTCAACACCACCTGCTCGCTGGACCAGATCCTGGCGGCGACCAAGGTTGTCGACCCCGTCACCTATGGCGAGCTGATCGGGAAGTACAACTCCGAGCCGCGGTGGGTCCAGGGCGGCATCGTCTACCACATGAATCTGCTGCTGCAGAAGCCGCCGGCTGAGCGGCAGGCCGAGGTGAACACGCTGGTGGGCATCTTCCCCCAATACGTTTCGATCTTCACCGCAGCCGAGCCGGTCGCCAACGATATCGCGGCCAAGTGCCCGACCTTCCCGGCCGAGGATCCGGCCGTGTGGGATGCCTCGGCTCCGGCTCCGGCTCCGGCCGCTGCTCCGGCCTAGTCCAGGGTGCGGGTGACCTTTTCGGTCACCCGTCGCCGGTCCAGCGCCGCCGGGTCGGGGTTTGACAGCTGTACCAGCGACGCCCCGGCGGCCAGCACCGCGACCAGGTTGTCGATGAGTTCCTGGTCGGTCGACCACGGGCGATCCGACATCACCCGATCCCCGGCGGCCAGCCCGCGGGCCGCAGCGCTGCGGTGGGCCGCCTCGAGCACCTCCTCGACCGACCGGCCGGCCAGCGCCGGGCCGGCTGCCCGCTCACCGGTCACTTGATCGCCGTGCACTCGCACCGCCGTCGCGTAGTCGGTGACACCGACCGGCAGATCCGGCACCGGCGCGCCGAACGGGTCCAGCGAGAGCACCGCCACCTCGCCACTGCCAGCCGCCTCGTCGGCCTCGGCCAGCCGGTCCGCGGTGCACAGGGCGATATCGGCGCTCTCGCCGGCCAGCACCACCTCCGCGCCGATCCACCACACCCCCAGCACCACCCCGACGGTCTGCCAGTGCGCGGGCAGCAGAACGGCCACCCTGGTGTCTGGGCCCGCGCCGAGTTCGTCGCGCAGCAGGTTGGCAGTTTTGGCCGCCCAGTTGGCCAGCGTCACCGTCGACAGTTCGATCCGCTCGCCACTCGCATCGTCGTAATAGGTGATCCGCGGTCCCATCCGATCGGTGCCGAGCAGCGGATCGAGAAGCGCGTCGGTCAGGTTCATCAGTTGACGCACTTGGGGTCGTCAGACCCCGCGGTGATCACCGGCGACATCAGCGGGGCGTCGTCGGCCGGTACCTCGGCGGCGGCCTTGTCGATCGTCTCCCCGGTGGGCAGCGTGCCGTCCAGCCCGGAGCCCGGTCCGACGTAGTCGTCGGCCAGCACCACCCGTACGGTGCCCGGGGGGATCGACGGGTCGGACACCACCGCCAGCCCGCCGAGTGTGGTGGCGACCGCCTGGGCGCCCGCGTCGTCGGCGGCGGCGGCTTGCACCTGGCTCTCGGCGACCCTGTCGTCCTCGTGGTTGCCGATCGTGCCCTCCAGGAAGCCCCCGGCGCTGAGCCGTTCGGACACCGCTCCGGCCAGGCCGTTGATATCGGTGTCGTTGTAGACGTCCACGGTGGTCTGGTCGGGGGAGTAGGCGACCTTCTCGGTCTTGCCCTCGCTCTGATCCTGCAGCAGTCCGGACACCCACTGCTGAACCTGTTCGGGATCGACCCGCACCACCGACTGCATGCCGTCATCGCTCCAGCCGTCCTCGGCCAGCACCGGGATGGTGGCGAAGGCCACGTTACCGGCGGCCAGTTTCTGCAACTGGGTCAGAAAGTCCATCACATCCCAGCCGGAGGAGATCACCACCGAGCGCTGGATGGCATCCTGCAGCCGGTTCAGGGTGGCCGGACTGCTCAACGTCTTACCGGAAATGACCTGATGGGCCAGTGACGCCATCACCGCCTGTTGACGCACCACCCGGTCAAGGTCGCCGCGCGGCATATCGTGGCGCTGGCGGACGAAGCTCAGTGCCTGCGGTCCGTCCAGCCGCTGCCAGCCGGCCGGGAAGTCGGCCCCGGAAAGCGGTTCGTAGACAGGCTCTTTCAGGCAGACCTCGACACCACCGAGGGCGTCGGTGATCAGCGAGAAGCCCAGCAGGCCGATCTCGGCGTAGTGGTCCACCGTGACGCCGGTCAGGTCGGCCACCGTCTCGATCAGCGCGTTGCGGCCGGCTTCGACCGCCTGCGGCTCGGCCACGACGGCGTCGATACCCTGGTTCTCGACGAGTTCCTTCATCCGTTCGAGTTTGACGTGCCCGTAGACCCCGTTGATCTTGGTCTTGCCCAGATCCGGTGCCTCCACATAGGAGTCGCGCGGGATGGAGATGGCGGTCGCCGACCGGCCGTTGGTGGGGATGCGGACCAGGATGATGGTGTCGGTATTCGTCGCGACGTCATCACCGGCGTGCAACTGGGCGAGTTCGGCCTCAGACAGCGGATTGCCGTGCGCGTCGGTACGGCTGTCCATACCCACCAGCAAGATGTCGACGGCGCCGTCGTCGTTGGCCCCCCGGCCGCCCAGCATGGCGGTGGTGAAGTGGAAGATGCCGTTCTCGAAGGATCGGACCGAGCCCCACGCCACCCCGGTTCCGAGCACGATGGTGACGGCCAGCAGGGCCAGGACGGTGCGCGCGACCGGCCGGGCCCGCGTCACTGCTGTCACTTCCGTCTCATCCGGCACCAGCACAGGCTACTGGGCGCACGGGCGCATCCCGGGTAGCCGAAACCGGCGTGCCAGACTCCTCATCGTGGCGAATCGGATGGTGATCACTGGCGCGGGCGGTCAGGTCGGGCGTTTTCTTGCAGCTCAGGCCGCACGCCAGGGCTATGACGTATGCGCGCTGACGCACCGGGAGTTCGATATCACCGACCCCGCCGCCGGCCGGGCGCACGTGCGTGCCGGTGATCTGGTGGTCAACTGTGCGGCATTCACCAACGTCGATGCCGCCGAGACCGACCCGGACGCGGCGCACGCCATCAACGCGGCCGGACCGGGCCTCATCGCCCGCGCCTGCGCGGCGGCCGGTGCCCGGCTGATCCACATCTCCACCGATTACGTCTTCAGTGGTGTGTTCGGTGGGCAGCAGCACCGGCCGTACGAGATCACTGACCCGGTCGGGCCGTTGAGCGTCTACGGCCGGTCCAAGCTGGACGGTGAACTCGCGGTTCATGCCGAACTTCCCAGCGCCCACGTGGTGCGGACGTCATGGGTCTACACCGGCGGTTCCGGCACCGATTTCGTCGCGGTGATGCGCCGGCTGGCGGCCGGTGAGAAGACCATCGAGGTGGTCGACGACCAGACCGGGTCGCCGACCTACGTCAAGGACCTGGTTGCCGCCCTGCTCGAGGTGGCGGCCGGGCGCAGCACGGCTCCGGTGCTGCACGCGGCCAACGCCGGGGCGGCCAGCCGCTTCGAACAAGCCCGCGCGGTGTTCGCCGACCTCGGCGCCGACCCTGAGCGGGTGCGGCCGGTGGGTACCGCCGCCGTCCCGCGTCCCGCGCAGCGTCCGGTCTTCTCGGCGCTGTCGATGACCGGTTCGGTGCAGGCCGGTCTGACCCCGTTGCGACCCTGGCGCGAAGCGCTTGCCGAGGCGGTTGCCGCGCCGGTGGACGACGGCCCGATACCCTCGACGCCGTGAGTGACGAGCCGGCCCTGACCGTGGTCACGGTGACCTATTCGCCGGGTTCGCATCTCGACCGTTTCCTGTCCTCGCTGACGGTGGCCACCGACCGGCCGGTGCGGGTGGTCATCGCCGACAACGGTTCGACCGACGGCGCCCCGGAAGAGGCGCTGGATCGCTACCCCGGCACCGAACTGCTGCGCACCGGCGGCAATCTGGGTTACGGCACGGCCGTCAACCGCGCCGTGTCGACGGTTCCGCCGGAGCAGGAGTTCGTCCTGGTGGCCAACCCCGACGTGGTGTGGGCCCCGGGCAGTATCGACGTCCTGCTGGAGGCCGCCGGTCGCTGGCCGCAGGCCGGCACCCTGGGGCCGCTGATCCGCGACCCGGACGGCGCGGTGTATCCGTCCGCCCGTCACCTGCCCAGCCTGGTTCGCGGCGGCATGCACGCGGTGATCGGCTTCGCCTGGAAGGCCAACCCCTGGACCAAGTCCTACCGGCAGGAACACCTTGAGCCCAGCGAGCGCCCGGTCGGCTGGCTGTCGGGATCCTGCCTGCTGGTGCGCCGGTCGGCGTTCGATGCGGTCGGGGGGTTCGACGAGCGCTACTTCATGTACATGGAGGATGTCGATCTCGGCGACCGGCTGGGCCGGGCCGGCTGGCTCAACGTCTACGTTCCCGGCTCGGAGATCCTGCACGATAAGGGCCATTCGACCGGCCGGGACCCGGGACGCAATCTGCGTGCCCACCATGTGAGCACCTATATTTATCTCTCCGATCGCCATTCCGGGCCATGGCGGGCCCCGCTGCGGTGGACGATGAAGGGTGCACTGCGCGCACGGGCCCGTGCGGCGGTGCGCAGGTCCCGCCGGGACCTGCGAACGGCGACGGCGGGAGAAACACCATGACAACCAACGGCGAGACAACCAACGGCGAGACAACCAACGTAGATGCCGTGATTCTGGTGGGCGGCAAGGGAACCCGGCTGCGGCCGCTGACCCTGTCCGCGCCCAAGCCGATGCTGCCGACGGCCGGGCTGCCGTTTCTGACCCACCTGCTGTCGAGGATCGCCGCCGCCGGGATCGAGCACGTCATCCTGGGCACCTCCTACAAGGCGGAGACCTTCGAGGCGGAGTTCGGCGACGGATCCGAGCTCGGGTTGGAGATCGACTACGTCGTCGAGGAGCAGCCGCTGGGCACCGGTGGCGGTATCGCCAATGTGCTCCCCAAAGTGCGCAACGACACCGTGATGGTGTTCAACGGCGATGTGCTCTCCGGGATGGACCTGGGCGCGATGCTGGCCGTTCACGCCGACCGCGATGCCGATGTCACCCTGCATCTGGTTCGGGTCAGCGACCCCCGGGCCTTCGGGTCGGTGCCCACCGACGGCGACGGGAATGTGCTGTCGTTCCTGGAGAAGACCGAGGATCCGCCCACCGACCAGATCAACGCCGGAACCTACATCTTCAAGCGCACGGTGATCGAGGGTATCCCGCGCGGCCGGGAGGTCTCGGTGGAGCGAGAGGTGTTCCCGGCACTGCTGGGCGGTGGAGCCAAGGTGTGCGGCTATGTCGATGCCAGCTACTGGCGGGATATGGGCACCCCGGATGATTTCGTCCGCGGTTCGGCCGATCTGGTGCGGGGCATCGCACCATCGCCGGCGCTGGAGGGCCGGCGCGGGGAGAGCCTGGTGCACGACGGCGCCTCGGTGGCCCCCGGGGCTCTGCTGATCGGCGGGACGGTGGTGGGCCGCGGTGCCGAGATCGGCCCCGGCGTCCGACTGGACGGCGCGGTGGTCTTCGACGGCGCCCGGATCGAGGCCGGTGCGGTGGTCGAGCGTTCGATCGTCGGATTCGGCTCGCGGATCGGTCCGCGTGCGCTGATCCGCGACGGGGTGATCGGTGACGGGGCCGATATCGGGGCCCGCTGCGAACTGCTCCGCGGGGCCCGGGTGTGGCCCGGGGTTCTCATCCCGGACTGCGGTATCCGCTACTCATCGGATATCTGACGGGCTGGGTTACTGACGGGCTGGGTTACTGACGGGCTAAAGCCGCCTGAACCAGTGCGACCAGTCCGGGATCGGCACCCTCGGGCAGCGCGTCCATCGCCCACCACCGCAAGTCCAGGGATTCCTCGCTGATGACGGCCTGCGCCTGCGGCGGGGCGTTGACGATGAACTGCAGATCGAGGTGGCGGGTCGGAACGCCCAGCGAACACGTCACCGGGTGAACATGGATGGCGGCCAGTGTCGGATCGACATGCAGACCGGTGATACCGGATTCCTCGGTGGCCTCCCGCAGTGCGGCCGCCACGATATCGGGGTCGTCGTCCTCGCAGTGCCCACCGAGTTGTAGCCACCGGCCGAACCGGGGGTGCAAGGTGAGCAGGACCCGATCCCCGGTGTGGTCGACCACCAGCGCGGAGGCGGTGATATGCCCGGGCGCACAGGCCCGTTGGCAGCCGTCCGGTCGGGCCAGCAGAAACGCCAGCACCGCGTGGCGCAGCGCGTCCTGACCGGGATCGGGTGCGTCCCAGTCGCGAAGGGTGGCGACCGCGGATTCGTGCAGGCTCACCGGCGTACCAGCAGATCGCCGATCGGGGCCGGATCCTTCGGCGGCAGCGGCTGCTCCGGGTAGCCGATGGCGATGGCGCCCAACGGTTCCCAGTCTTGCGGCAGGTCAAGGGTCCGGCGCACCGTGTCGGGGGCGAAGATGGTCGACCCGATCCAGCAGCTGCCGACCTCGCGTACGGCCAGCGCCACCAGCAGGGCCTGCACCGCCGCCCCCACTGCGACGGTGAACATGGTGCGCTCGGCGGCGGTGCGCGCCGGGTCGGGGTAGCGGTGGGCGCCGTCGGGCACCAGGAACGGGATCAGCACTTCGGGAGCGTCGTAGAGGATCTGTCCGCGGGCCACCCGGCGTTCGATGCTGTCGGCGGGGTGTCCGTCGGCGGCCAGGTCGGCCCGCCAGGCCTGTTTCATCCGGTCCAGAAGTTCGGTGCGCCGGGTGCGGTCAGCCAGCCAGACGAACCGAACCGGGCGGGTGTGGTGCGGGGCGGGCGCGGTGAGCGCCTCGGCGACCGCGGCCCGCAGCACCTCAGGGTCGACCGTGCGATCGGCGAACCGGCGCACCGAACGGCGCATCAGCAGGGCCTGCCGCCGGCCGAGTTCGATCGCTTCGGCGGTGCCGAGCCAGAACAGATCGTCCGGCCCGCCGCGCAGCAGTCCAGCCGCGCACGATCCGTCATCGGGCAGCGTCAGCCCGCGCAGCACCGCCACCGGCACCGAGGTCAGCTTGCCCTTGACCAGATCGGCCGCCGCGGCGATCTCGTCGGCCACCGCGACCTCGGTCACCAGCAGTTCGTTGCCGTGGCTGTCGCTGGCGCCGGCGTAGCTGTACAGCACCGGAACCCCGGCCGAGCCGATCGCGGCGTCGATCTGGCCGGTGCGCCAGGCCCGGCCCATCGTGTCGGTGAGGACCACGCCGACCTCGACTCCGGCGCGCTGGCCCAGTTCCGCGCGCAGCCGGGCCGCGCTGAGGTCCGGATCCTCCGGTAGCAAAGCCAATTCCGTTGTGCCGACGTTAGATCCGTCGACACCGGCGGCGGCCTGAACCAGGCCGTGCCGGTTCGCGGTGATCAGGGTGCGGCCCTTGCGGGCCAGCACCCGCACCGCCTCCGCCTCGATCAGACTGCGGCGCAGGGCATCCCGCTGTTCGGGGTTCGCCGGTGCGGCGACGATACGCCCCTCGCACTTGGATACCACCTTGCTGGTGATGACCACGACGTCCCCATCGCGCAGCCACGGGGCGGCGGTGATGATCGCGGCTGCGAGGTCATCGCCGGGCCGGAACTCGGGAAGTCCTGTGACGGGCAGTATTTCGATGGGTGCCGCCGAACCGTGCTCGGGGACTTGGCCGCTCACGGTGCCATCCCTGCCAACCCGGCCGCGTCGAGACCGGCGCGGACCATGGCGGCGGTGGCGTCCGGGTCGGACATCAGCAGCGGCACCGATTTCACGGTGACCCCGGGCACGTCGGCCTCATCGCCGTCGTGAACCAGCCAGAAGTCCAGCAGTCCGGTGGTCGTACGTGCGCCATAGTGCCGCCCCACGGCTTCCGAGGTGGTCTCGACGCCGATGGTCGAGAGGCATTCGTCGGCCATGCCTCGAAGTGGTTTCCCGTCGATGATCGGCGAGTAGCCGATGACCGGCGCCGCGGTGGAGCGCAGGGCGCTTCGGGTGCCGGGGATGGCCAGGATCGCACCGATACTGACCACCGGGTTGGACGGTGCCAGCATCACCACATCGGCCTCGGTGATGGCCTCGGCCACGCCCGGTCCGGCGGTGGCCTTCTCGGCGCCGACGAACGCGAAGCTGTGGGTGGGGATCTTGGCGCGGTAGCGCACCCACCACTCCTGGAAGTGGATGGCCCTGCGGTCGCCGGTGTCCGGGTCGGTGACCACGACATGGGTTTCGCACCGATCGTCACTGGCGGGCAGCAGGGTGGCGCCGGGTGACCACCGCCGGCACAGCGCCGCGGTCACCTGCGACAGCGGATAGCCGGCCCGCAGCATCTGGCTGCGTACCAGGTGGGTGGCCAGATCGCGGTCGCCCAGGCCGAACCAGTCCGGCTGCACACCGTAGGCGGCGAGTTCCTCCTTGGCATGCCAGGTTTCGTCGCGGTGGCCCCAGCCGCGCTCCGGGTCGATGCCGCCGCCCAGGGTGTACATGCAGGTGTCCAGATCGGGGCAGATGCGCACTCCGAACATCCACGCGTCGTCGCCGACGTTGACCACCGCGGTCAGCCGGTGGTCGGTGTCGCCGGCCGGGCCGCCGAACTGTCCCAGGCCCAGCAGTCGCTGCACTCCGAGCAGGAATCGGGCGCCGCCGATACCGCCGACGAGAACGGTGACTTTCACACCGACCGACACTAGGCGGTCGCGCGGTGAGGCATGCACGCGGTCACAGTGACGCAACTCGCAAGACACGCCATGGTCTCGACACGCCGGATTCGATAACGAAAGTGGTAGGGAAATCGGCTGATCCGCTTGACCCGGGCACCTCCGCACTGTCTAATCACAGCAGTGTCATTTCCCGGTCGACCTGCCGGTTTCGGTGTCGCAGACCGTGATTCGACCGCATGTTCGAAAAACTACAGGCTTCATGACGAGACCAGATTAGGAGGGCGGACATGTCCTACGAACAATTCCTCGGATCGCTGGGCGCTCCGCAGCGCGCAATGGGTGCTCCGCACGCTGCAATGGGTGCTCCGCACGCTGTCGACGGACCGATGAACTCCGGATCGCTGGCCCGGGCTCACCTCAGCGTGGTGCCCGATCCGGTCGAGTCGATGCTCACCCCGGATGATCCGCAGTGGCAGGAGAATGCCCTGTGCGCACAGACCGACCCCGAGGCGTTCTTTCCGGAAAAGGGTGGATCCACCCGGGAGGCGAAGCGGATCTGCCTGGGCTGCGAGGTCAAGGATGCGTGCCTGGAGTACGCACTGGCCAACGATGAGCGGTTCGGCATCTGGGGCGGGCTCTCCGAACGGGAACGCCGGCGCCTCAAGCGCGGCATCATCTGATTCAGTCGTCGGTGTCCATACCGGGGTCGATGACCGAGGGTTCGACCCCCAGGTAGCCGGCCACCTGTGCCACCAGGATTTCGTGAAGCAGATCAGTCAGGTCGACCGAGTCTTTCGCCCGCCGTTCGATCGGCTTGCGAAACAACACTATTCGCGCTCGCGTGGGGTTGCCGCGAACATCGACCCCGGCCGGAATCAACCGGGCCAGTGCGATCGGCCCGTCGGCCACCACCTCCGGGGGCCATTGGACATTGTCGGGGTCCTTGGGGGAGATCCGGGGAATCTCGTCGACGGCCACATCGAGTTCGGCCAGCCGCGTGCGCCAGCGCCGCTCGATCGGTTCGTAGGCCTCCAGGACCGCCATATCGAACCGCTCGGCTCGGCTTCGCCAGCCTGGAACGGTCGGTGGCAGCAGGGGACCCCGCATCTCGCGCCCGCGCCGCGAGCCGCCCGCCGCGCCGCCGCCTCGCCGGGAACTGCGGCTGTCGGACATGAACTGCAGATCGTAACGGTTGTACATCGGCAGCCCGATCGGTGCGCGTGTCCGGTGCGCGCGGGCATTTCGCCGGGATAGCCTCGCCAACGTGAATGTTCCCCGTCGCTGCATCCGGCCTGGGTGCGGGCACTATGCGGTGGCGACGCTGACCTACGTCTATTCGGACTCCACCGCAGTGGTGGGACCGCTGGCGACCGTCCGCGAACCGCACACCTGGGATCTGTGTCTGGGCCACGCCACCCGGATCACCGCCCCGCGCGGCTGGGAGCTGGTGCGCCACGCCGCGCCGCTGCCGACCAACCCCGACGAGGACGACCTCGTCGCATTGGCCGATGCGGTGCGTGAGGGCCGGGTGGCCGGTGGGCCGCCGATCGCCGCCTTCTCCGATCCGCTCGGAGCTGCGCACTCCGGTGTTCAGCGATCCGGGATCCCCCCGGTAGCGCCCAGGAACGGCTCGGCCGGCCGGCGCCGCGGGCACCTGCGGGTTCTACCCGATCCCGCGGACTGACGCCCCCGGCTAGGCTGTACGGCCAGAGCAGTCCCGTCTTCCCAGGAGTCCGCCATGCCCCGGCCCGCCGCTGATGTGCGCCGCGTTATCAAGGCCTATGACGTGCGTGGGCTGGTCGGTTCGGAGATCGACGACGACTTCGTGTTCGACGTCGGGGCAGCGTTCGCCAGACTGATGCGCACCGAGGGTGCCCGCGATTCCGGTCGCGTGGTCATCGGCCACGATATGCGGGAGAGTTCCCCGGCACTGTCCGCCGCCTTCGCCGAAGGGGTGATGTCACAGGGTCTGGATGTGGTGCGCATCGGGCTGGCCTCCACCGACGAGTTGTACTTCGCCTCGGGACTGCTGAACTGTCCGGGTGCGATGTTCACCGCGAGTCACAACCCGTCCGCCTACAACGGCATCAAACTCTGCCGGGCGCAGGCCAAGCCGGTCGGCGAGGACACCGGCCTGGCGGTGATCCGGGACGAGGTGATCGATGGGGTGCCGGACTGGGACGGTCCGCGGGGTGGGCTGGACGACCGGGATGTCCTCGATGACTACGGCCAGTTCCTGCGCTCGTTGGTGGATGTGGGCGGGCTGCGGCCGCTGCGGGTGGCCGTCGACGCCGGCAACGGGATGGCCGGGCACACCGCCCCGGCCGTGCTGGGGCCGATCCCGGCGCTGACCCTGCTGCCGTTGTACTTCGAACTCGACGGGTCGTTCCCCAACCACGAGGCCAACCCGTTGGAGCCGGCCAATCTGGTGGATCTACAGAATTTCGTTCGCAGTACCGGTGCAGATATCGGTCTGGCCTTCGACGGCGATGCCGACCGTTGTTTCGTGGTGGACCAGAACGGCGACCCGGTGTCGCCGTCGGCGGTCACCGCACTGGTCGCCGACCGGGAACTGGCTCGCGACCCCGGGGCGTCGGTGATCCACAACCTGATCACCTCGCGGGTGGTGCCGGAGGTGATCGCGCAACGGGGCGGGGTGGCGGTGCGCTCCCGGGTCGGGCACTCCTATATCAAGGACCTGATGGCGCAGACCGGTGCCGTGTTCGGCGGCGAGCACTCGGCGCACTACTACTTCCGGGACTTCTGGGGCGCGGACTCCGGGATGCTCGCGGCCCTGCACGTGCTGGCCGCCCTCGGCGGACAGGACACTCCGCTGTCGGACCTGATGGCTTCCTATCAGCGGTATGCGGCGTCGGGCGAGATCAACTTCCGCGTCGCCGACGCCCCGGCATGCGTTGCCGCTGTGGTGAAATCCTTTGCTGCGCAGACTATTTCGACTGACCAGATGGACGGGGTGACGGTTGACCTCGGCGATGGCGCCTGGTTCAATCTGCGGACCTCGAATACCGAGCCGCTGCTGCGACTGAATGTCGAGGCCCGCACCCCCGACGAGGTGAGCCGGATTGTCACCCAGGCGGCCGATGAGATTGCGGCGGGTAGCGGGGCAGGCCGATGAGTGCCGCCGACACCGTTGTCGATCTCGACGACGCGGCCGGACTGCAGGAGGCCGACCGGGACGGACTGCTGCGGGCCGGTGCCATGGCCGGCGCGCAGGTCCGGTCGATCGCCGCCGCCGTCGAGGAGGGCGCACTGGAATCGGTCGCCGGCGGCCAGCGTCCCCGGACCGTCGTCTGGCTGGCCGGGCGAGGCCCGGCGGAGGCCGCCGGAGCCATGCTGATCGCCGCCCTCGGCGGGACCGCCGGTGAGCCGCTGGTCGCCGCGGCGGAGGTGCCGCCCTGGATCGGCCCGCTGGATCTGCTGGTCGTCGCCGGCGACGACCCGGGTGATCAGAACCTCGTCTCGGCGGCCCATACCGGCGTCCGCCGCGGTGCCCGGGTCGTGGTCGCAGCCCCGCACCTGGGTCCGCTGCGGGATGTCACCGCCGGCCGGGCCGCCGTGCTGGAACCCCGACTGCCGGTGCCGGACGAGTTCGGTCTGTGCCGCTATCTGTCGGCCGGTCTGGCCACCCTGGCAGCCGTCGACCCGGCCCTGATGACGGTGAATCTGTGGGCGGTGGCCGATGAGTTGGACGCCGAGGCGATGCGCAACAGTCCCGGCCGCGAGATATTCACCAACCCGGCCAAGGCGCTGGCGGAGCGGATGACGGGCCGGCAGGTGGTGCTGGCCGGCGACCGACCGGATACCTGCGCGCTGGCCCGGCACGCAGCCGCCGTGCTGCTGCGGGTTGCCGGTCAGCCCGTCGCGGCCGCGGGCCTGGCCGATGCGCTGGTGGCGCTGCGGGAGATCGGGCAGGCCGCCGACCCGGTCGACGCGTTGTTCCACGACGAGGAGTTCGACGGCCCGATGCGGGTCCGGCCGCGGGTGGTGGCGCTTGCCACCGCGGAGGAACGACTGGCCCTCACCGCCCGTCTGGCCGGTGTCGGCGATGTCGACCTGGTCGGTGCCGAGGATGTGGGAGAGGCGGGCTCGGTGCCGGTGGCCACCGGTCGCCGCGAGCAGCAGTTGGCCGTCCTGGCGGTGCGGCTGGAGATGGCGGCTGTTTATCTGAGACTGGCAGGGGGATAGCAGCGCCGTGCAGTTGTTACTCGGAGCGATCCGCACCTACGCATGGGGGTCACGGACCGCGATCGCCGAGTTCGCCGGGCGGCCCGCGCCGACGGCGCACCCGGAGGCCGAACTGTGGCTTGGCGCCCATCCCGGTGATCCGGCCAGGCTCGGCGAGGGTGGTAACCGGACTCTGCTGGACGCCATCACCGCCGATCCCAACGGTGAACTCGGACCGGCGGTCCGGGAACGGTTCGGGGATCGGCTGCCCTTCCTGGTCAAGGTGCTGGCCGCTGATGAACCGCTGTCGCTGCAGGCGCACCCCAGCGCGCAGCAGGCGGTGGAGGGCTATGCCCGCGAGAATCGCATGGGGGTGCCGGTCAACTCCCCGGAACGCAACTACCGGGACCGCAGCCACAAGCCCGAACTGCTGGTGGCCCTCAGTGATTTCGAGGCGCTGGCCGGATTCCGGCCCGCGGCGGCGTCGGTGGCCTTGATGCGGGCGCTGGACGTGCCTGCCCTTGAGCCCTATACCGCACTGCTCGCCGGACAGTCCGAAGCGGCCGGGTTGCGGGCACTGTTCACCACTTGGATCACCGCGCCGCAGACCGATATCGAGGCCCTGATTCCGGCCGTCCTCGACGGTGCGATCGGATACGTCCGGTCCGGGGCGGAGGAATTCGCCGCCGAGGCCAGGACGGCGCTGGAACTCGGCGAGCGTTACCCGGGCGACGCCGGTGTGCTGGCCGCCCTGCTGCTCAATCACGTCAGCCTCAAGCCCGGCGAGGGGATCTTCCTGCCGGCCGGAAACCTGCACAGTTACCTGCACGGGATGGCGATGGAGGTGATGGCCAATTCCGACAACGTCCTGCGCGGTGGTCTGACGCCCAAGCACGTCGACGTCCCGGAACTGCTTCGCGTTCTCGACTTCAATCCGGTTGCCGATGCCCGGGTCGCGACGCGGCGCGAGGGTATCGAGTTGGTCTACGACACTCCGACCGCGGAGTTCGCCGGTTCGGTGCTCACCTTGGACGCCGACCATCTCGGCCATGAGCTGGACGCGCCGTCGCGGCATGACGGCCCGCAGATTCTGGTCTGCACCGAAGGATCGGTGATCGCCCGGGCCAAGTCCGGCGAGGTGCGGATGGACCGCGGTGCGGCGGCCTGGGTGGCCGCCGACGACGGCCCGATCCGGCTGCAGGCGACCCAACCGAGCCGACTGTTCCGGGCAACGGTGGGCATCTGAGCCGGTAGCCTCTGCCCGCATGGCCACCCCGACCCGCAGGGCCGTGCGGATCAGATCGGCGCGCACCAAAACGGTGGAGCAGTCCATCCGCGACACCGACGAGCCGAGTACCCGGCTGCGCAAGGAACTCACCTGGTGGGACCTCACCGTCTTCGGGGTCTCGGTGGTCGTCGGTGCCGGCATCTTCACCGTCACCGCCAGCACGTTCGGCAACATCACCGGGCCCGCGCTGCCGGTGTCGTTCATCATCGCCGCGATCACCTGCGGACTGGCCGCCCTGTGTTACGCCGAGTTCGCCTCCGTCCTGCCGGTGGCGGGCAGCGCCTACACGTTCTCCTACGCCACCTTCGGCGAGTTCGTCGCCTGGATCATCGGCTGGGATCTGATCCTTGAGTTCGCGGTCGGCGCGGCCGTGGTGGCCAAGGGCTGGTCGAGTTACCTGGGAACGGTGTTCGGCTTCGCCGGCGGCACGGTGGACCTCGGTCCGTTCGATTTCGACTGGGGTGCGCTGCTCATCGTCGTCGTGGTCGCCTCCCTGCTGGCGATCGGCACCAAGCTGTCCTCGCACTTCTCCGCGGTGATCACCGCCGTCAAGGTGGCAGTCGTCCTGCTCGTCGTGATCGTCGGCTCATTCCATATCAAACCGGCGAACTTCACGCCGTTCATCCCACCGACCGAGACCGGCGAGGGCGCGGCTGGAACGGGGATGGACCAGTCGGTGTTCTCGCTGCTGACCGGAGGCGGCGGCAGCCACTACGGCTGGTACGGCGTGCTGGCCGGCGCATCGATCGTCTTCTTCGCCTTCCTCGGTTTCGACGTAGTGGCCACCACCGCCGAGGAGACCAAGAACCCACAGCGGGATGTGGCCCGGGGCATCCTGGCCTCGCTCGGCATCGTCACCGTGCTCTACGTGGCGGTGTCGATCGTGCTGGCCGGGATGGTGAACTACACCGAACTGCGCGACACCGGGAAAGGCCACGCCAACCTCGCCACCGCCTTCTCGATCAACGGTATCGACTGGGCCGCCCGGATCATCTCCATCGGGGCGCTGGCCGGCCTGACCACGGTGGTCATGGTGCTGGTGCTGGGCCTGTCGCGGGTGATGTTCGCGATGGCCCGCGACGGACTGCTGCCGCGTGGGCTGGCCCAGACCAGCGCCAAGGACACCCCGGTCCGGATCACCGTGGTGGTCGCCATCTTGATCTCGGTGGCCGCCTCGGTGTTTCCGATGGCCAAACTCGAGGAAATGGTCAACGTCGGGACATTGTTCGCGTTCGTGCTGGTCTCGGCCGGGGTCATCATCCTGCGGCGTAGCCGACCCGACCTGCACCGCGGATTCCGGGCGCCGTTCGTTCCGGTGTTGCCGATGCTGTCCATCGTGGCGTGTGTGTGGCTGATGCTCAATCTGACCGCGCTGACCTGGGTGCGTTTCGCGGTGTGGATGGCGATCGGCGTTGCGGTCTATGCGTTCTACGGCCGGCGGAACTCGGTACTGGGCCGGCGCCTGGCGGGCACCGGGGTCGATTAGTCCGGCCGCGGTGGGCCGGGATACCGTGTGCGCATGAATTTGACCGCCGACTCCCGCAACGGGATCGACTTCAAGGTTGCCGACCTTTCGCTGGCCGAGTTCGGCCGCAAGGAGATCCGCCTGGCCGAACATGAGATGCCCGGCCTGATGGCGCTGCGCCGCGAGTACGCCGAGGTGCTGCCGCTGAAGGGTGCCAGGATCTCCGGTTCGCTGCACATGACCGTGCAGACCGCGGTGCTCATCGAGACGTTGGTCGCGCTCGGTGCTGAAGTCCGGTGGGCGTCGTGCAACATCTTCTCCACCCAGGACCACGCGGCGGCCGCAACCGTCGTCGGCCCCAACGGCACCCCGGAGGAGCCCCTGGGCGTACCGATCTTCGCCTGGAAGGGCGAGACGCTCGAGGAGTACTGGTGGGCGGCCGAACAGATGCTCACCTGGCCCGGCGAGCCGGCCAATATGATCCTCGACGACGGCGGTGATGCCACCATGCTGGTGCTGCGCGGCGCGCAGTTCGAGCGGGCCGGCGTGGTTCCCCCCGGCGAGGAGGACGACTCCGCGGAGTACACGGTCTTCCTCAACCTGCTGCGCGAGAGCATCAAGGCGGACGCCCACAAGTGGACCCACATCTCCGACGCCATCAAGGGTGTCACCGAGGAGACCACCACCGGCGTGCTGCGGCTGTACCAATTCGCCGCCGCCGGCGAGCTGGCGTTCCCGGCCATCAACGTCAACGACTCCGTCACCAAGAGCAAGTTCGACAACAAGTACGGCACCCGGCACTCGCTGATCGACGGCATCAACCGCGGCACCGACGTCCTGATCGGCGGCAAGGCCGCACTGGTCTGCGGTTACGGCGATGTCGGCAAGGGCTGCGCTGAGGCGCTCAAGGCACAGGGCGCCCGCGTCGCGGTCACCGAGATCGACCCGATCAACGCGCTGCAGGCGATGATGGACGGTTTCGAGGTCAAGACCGTCGAGGAGGCGATCGGCTGGGCCGATATCGTCATCACCGCCACCGGCAACAAGGACATCATCACCCTCGATCACATGCGGGCGATGAAGGACAAGGCCATCCTGGGCAATATCGGCCACTTCGACAACGAGATCGAGATGGCCCGACTGGAGCGCGACCCGAACATCCACCGGATCAATATCAAGCCGCAGGTGGACGAGTTCGTCTTCCCCGACGGTCACTCCATCATCGTGCTGAGCGAGGGCCGGCTGCTGAACCTCGGTAACGCCACCGGACACCCGTCGTTCGTGATGAGTAACAGCTTCTCCAACCAGGTGATCGCCCAGATCGAGCTGTGGACCAAGAACGACGAGTACGACAACGAGGTCTACCGGCTGCCCAAACATCTCGACGAGAAGGTCGCCAAGATCCACGTCGAGGCGCTCGGCGGGTCGCTGACCAAGCTCACCAAGGATCAGGCCGAGTACATCGGCGTCGACGTCGAGGGCCCGTATAAGCCGGAGCACTACCGGTACTAGCGGTCGACCGCCCCTACTCGGCCATCGACTCTGCGCCCAGATCGTGTGTATGCCCGGATCCGCGATCCGTGCGCAGGCTCGGTGATCGGTGTGCAGACTCGATCAAGGTTGATCGCAGTAAGTGTGATCGTCGTTAGGCTGCGCCCGTGCTGATCGTGATCGAGGGACTCGACGGCGCCGGCAAGCGCACCCTGAGCAGAGGTCTGCGGGCGGCGTGTGAAACCGCCGGCCGCACGGTCGCCACGCTGGCCTTCCCGCGCTACGGCGAGTCGGTCACCGCCGACCTCGCGAGTGAGGCACTGCACGGTCGCCATGGCGATCTCGCCTCGTCGGTCTATGCCATGGCGGTGCTGTTCGCGCTGGATCGGTCCGGGGCCGCCGAGCAGATCGCCGCCCTGCGCGCTTCGCACGATGTGGTGCTGCTGGACCGCTACGTGGCTTCCAACGCCGCCTACAGCGCCGCCCGCCTGCACCAGGACGCCGACGGCGAGATGGTGGAATGGGTCGCCGACCTGGAGTTCGGGCGGCTGGGGCTGCCGGTGCCGGACCGCCAGATCCTGCTGGGCGTCCCGGTGGAACTGGCCGGTGAGCGGGCCAGGCGGCGGGCTGCCGAGGAGACCGACCGGGCCCGCGACGTCTATGAGCGCGACGACGGTCTGCAGCAGCGCACCGCCGCGGTGTACTCCGGTCTGGCCGCCCGGCAGTGGCACGGACCGTGGACGGTCACCGGCGCAGTGGTCGATCCGGGGCGATTGGCCGCCGAACTGCTGGTCTAGCGGGGCCTGCTGCATTGACGACAATGTCGCAACATGCGCGTGTGGTAGCAGGGCTTTGTCGCTATTCGATGCCACCATGGTCACCATGAGGCAAAGGATCCTGGTCGTCGATGACGACCCTTCGCTGTCGGAGATGCTCACCATCGTCCTGCGCAACGAAGGTTTCGAGACGGCGGTCGTGGCGGATGGCTCGCAGGCCCTGACCGCGGTTCGCGAACTTCGGCCGGATCTGGTGCTGCTGGACCTGATGCTGCCCGGGATGAACGGGATCGACGTCTGCCGGGTGCTGCGGGCCGACTCCGGTGTGCCGATCGTCATGCTGACCGCCAAGACCGACACCGTCGATGTGGTGCTCGGCCTGGAGTCGGGCGCCGACGACTACGTGATGAAGCCGTTCAAGCCCAAGGAACTGGTGGCCCGGGTCCGGGCCAGGCTGCGGCGTAACGAGGACGAGCCCGCCGAGATGCTGTCTATCGGGGATATCGAGATCGACGTTCCCGCGCACAAGGTCACCCGCGACGGCGAGCAGATCTCGCTGACGCCGCTGGAGTTCGACCTGCTGGTGGCATTGGCGCGTAAACCGCGACAGGTGTTTACTCGAGATGTACTGCTCGAACAGGTGTGGGGGTACCGTCACCCCGCCGACACCCGTTTGGTCAATGTCCATGTTCAGCGGCTGCGGGCCAAGGTTGAGAAGGACCCGGAGAACCCCCAGGTGGTGCTGACCGTGCGTGGAGTGGGTTACAAGGCCGGCCCGCCGTGATCCGTGCCGCTGGCTGAGGAAGAGAGGCGCCCGTGATCTGGTCGTCGCGTCGGCGCATCCGCGGCCCCTGGGGCCGGTCCGGTCCGTTGGTGCGCGGAACGACGACGGTGAGCCGGGGGATCGCGCTGATCTGGCGGCGCTCCCTGCAACTGCGGGTCGTCGTCCTCACCCTCGGCCTGTCGGCGGCGGTGATCCTGGCGCTCGGTTTCGTGCTGGCCAGTCAGATCACCAACCGGGTGCTCGACGTGAAGGTTCGGGCGGCCACCGAGGAGGTCAACCGGGCCCGGGCCACCGTCAGCGGGATCGTCAGCGGTGAGGAGGCGCGTTCGCTGGACAGCAGCCTGCAATTGGCCCGCACCACGCTGATCTCCAAGACCGGTCAGACCTCCGGGGCGGGGTTGGCCGGCGCGTTCGACGCGGTGCTGATGGTTCCCGGGGACGGCCCGCGGGAGGCCACCTCGGCGGGTCCGGTGGATCAGATCCCGCGATCGCTGCGCGATTTCGTGATGGAGGGGCAAGTCAGCTACCAGTACGAGGCGGTGCGCACCGAGGGGTTCTCCGGCCCGGCTCTGCTGATCGGCACGCCGGCACCGTCCCGGGTCGCCAATCTCGAGCTCTACCTCATCTTCCCGCTGACCAGCGAGGAGAACACCATCACGCTGGTCCGCGGCACGATGGCCACCGGCGGTCTGGTGCTGCTGGTACTGCTGGCCGGAATCGCGCTGCTGGTGTCGCGCCAGGTGGTGCTGCCGGTGCGCTCAGCGTCCCGGATCGCCGAACGGTTCGCCGAAGGGCACCTGTCCGAGCGAATGCCGGTGCGCGGCGAGGACGATATGGCGCGGCTGGCGGTGTCGTTCAACGATATGGCCGAGAGCCTGCAGCGCCAGATCACCAACCTGGAGGAATTCGGAAATCTGCAACGCCGCTTCACCTCCGACGTCAGTCACGAGTTGCGCACCCCGCTGACCACCGTCCGGATGGCCGCCGACCTGATCTACGACCACGGCGAGGACCTCGACCCGGCGCTGCGCCGCTCCACCGAGCTTCTGGTCAGCGAACTCGACCGGTTCGAGGGCCTGCTCAACGACCTGCTGGAGATCTCCCGGCACGACGCCGGTGTCGCGGAGTTGTCGGTGGAGGCGGTGGACCTGCGGGCGACGGTCAACAGTGCACTGGGCAACGTCGGTCACCTGGCCGATGAGGCCGCCATCGAACTCCAGGTCGATCTGCCCGACCACCCGGTCATCGCCGAGGTCGATCCGCGCCGCGTCGAGCGCATCCTGCGCAATCTCATCGCCAATGCCATCGACCACGCCGAGCACCAGCCGGTGCAGATCCGGATGGCCGCCGACGAGGACACCGTCGCCGTCACGGTCCGCGATTTCGGGGTGGGCCTGCGACCGGGCGAGGAGAAGCTGGTATTCAGCCGGTTCTTCCGGTCCGATCCGTCGCGGGTGCGCCGATCCGGCGGCACCGGGCTGGGGCTGGCCATCAGCATCGAGGACGCCCGTCTGCACCAGGGCCGGCTGGAAGCCTGGGGCGAGCCGGGCAAGGGCGCCTGCTTCCGGATGACCCTGCCGCTGGTGCGCGGCCACAAGGTCACCACCAGCCCGCTGCCGCTCAAACCCGGCGCGCAGGAACGTCAGCGGGAAGCCGCGGGGGAGCGCGCGTGAGCCGTCGGCTGCTGACCGCTGTGCTGGTCGGCCTGATCGCCTGGGTGCCCGCATGCGCGGGGGTACCCAACTCGTCGCGGCCGCAGGCGATCGGGACCGTCGAGCGGCCCACCCCCAAACAGTTGCCCGAGCCCAACCCGGCGATGAACCCCGATCAACTGTTGCGGGAGTTCCTCAAGGCGACCGCCGACCCGGCCGACCGGCATCTGGCGGCGCGGCAGTTCCTCACCGAGTCGGCGTCCAAGGACTGGGACGACCAGGGCAGCGCCCTGCTGATCGACAAGGTGACGTTCATCGAGACCCGTTCCGGGGACACGGTTTCGGTGAGCATGAAGGCCGAGATCCTGGGTTCGCTGTCTGATATCGGCGTCTTCGAGACCGGCGAAGGGGAACTGCCCGACCCGGGTCCCATCGAACTGGTCCAGACCCCGGACGGCTGGCGGATCAACCGGCTGCCCAACGGGGTGTTCCTGGACTGGCAGAAGTTCCAGTCCTCCTACAAGCGCTACACCCTCTACTTCGTCGACCCGACCGGCAAGACCGTCGTCCCCGATCCCCGCTACGTCGCGGTCTCCGACCCGGAGTTGCTGGCCACCGAACTGGTCAACAAGCTCATCGCCGGTCCGCGCCCGGAGATGGCCAAGGCGGTGCGCAACCTGCTGGGGCCCCCGCTGAAGATGCGCGGCCCGGTCACCCGGGCCGACGGTGGGAAGACCGGCGTGGGGCGCGGTTACGGCGGGGCCCGGATCGACCTGGAGAACCTGACCACCACCGATCCGGCCAGCCGGCTGCTGCTCGCCGCCCAACTGGTCTGGACGCTGGCCCGCTCCGATATCAAGGGGCCGTATCTGATCAACGCCGACGGGGCGCCGCTGGACGACCGGTTCGTCGACGGCTGGAAGACCACCGACGTGGCCGCCACCGACCCGGGTGCGGTCGACGGGGCCCCGGCCGGGGTGCACGCGCTGATCGGCGGGTCGATCGCGGCGCTGGACGGGCAGAGCGCGGTCACGGTGCCCGGCTCGTTCGGGACCATGACCGACCAGCGGGCCGCGACGTTCTCCCGGTCCGGCCGCGATATCGCATCGGTCACCGGGTCGAGGGCGGCGGGCGACTCGCTGTGGATCGGTCCCAACGGCGGTCAGGCGTTGCGGGCTACTGAGGGCCGGACGCTGTCCAGACCGTCCTGGGCCCTCGATGACGCGGTCTGGGTGGTGGTGGACGGCAACAGCGTCGTGCGGGTGATCCGGGAGGAGGCCTCCGGTCAGCCCGCGCTGATCCCGGTCGACTCCGCCGCGGTCACCTCACGGTTCCCCGGCACCATCGGCGAACTGCAGGTCTCCAGGGACGGCACCCGGGTGGCGATGGTGATCGACGGGGAGGTGGTGCTCGCCGGGGTCGAGCAGACCCCGGGCGGGGAGTTCGCGCTGACCTATCCGCGCCGGATCGGCTTCGGTATGGGCGACTCGGTGGTGTCGCTGTCCTGGCGCACCGGCGACGATATGGTGGTCACCCGCCGCGATCCGGCCCACCCGGTGTCCTATGTCAACCTCGACGGGGTGAACTCCGACGGGCCCAGCAACAACCTGGTGATGCCGGTCTCCGCGGTGGCGGCCAACCCGTCGGCGGTCTACGTCGCGGACGCCCGCGGGGTGCTGCAACTGCTGGCCACCAGCGCCGCCAACGGTCAGGCCTGGTCGGAACTGCGACCGTTCATGGTGCCCGGTGCGGTTCCGGTGATGCCCGGCTAACCTCGCCTGATGCCGCCGATCACCCGCCGCGGGATGTTGATGGGCCTCGCCGTCGGCGCGGCCGTCGTCGCCGGGTGCGGGGGCCGGGCCCCGACGGCGACACCGTCCACCGCCGCCGGCCCGACCGCCGATCTCCCGCTTCCGGTACTGCTGGCCCGCGACGCCTCCCGGGAGTTCCGCGCCGTCGCCGACGCGCTGATCGCCGCGATGCGCGAGGCCCGGATACCGGGGGCCGCCCTGGGGATCCTGGCCGGCGGACGTGAGGAACACGCCAGCTTCGGGGTGGCCAGCCTGTCATCGCTGCGGCCGGTGACCCCGAACACGCTGTTCCAGATCGGATCGCTCACCAAGACCTACACCGCGACCGCGATCTGGCGGCTGATCGACGAGGGCAAGCTGGCCCCCGACGCACCGGTGCGCCGCTATCTGCGCGGTCTGCGCTTGCGCGACGAGGCGACGATCACCGCGGTGACGGTCGCCAATCTCCTGGAGCACACCGCCGGCTGGTATGGGGATGAGGGTTTCGACACCGGCGACGACGCCTTCGCGCTGACCCGCTACGTCGATTCCCGGCTGCCGGAACTGCCGCAGCTCTTCGAATGCGGTGAGTTCTTCTCCTATAACAACGCCGCCTTCGGACTGCTGGGCCGGTTGATCGAGCTGACCGCGGTGACCGACTACAACGACGCGATGCAGAAACTGGTGCTGGGGCCGCTCGGGTTGGCCAACACGGTGCTGGACCGCGAGGCGGTGCTCAAGCGGCCGTACGCCGACGGGCATACCGCGATGCCGGTCAACGGCCGCGACACCGTCGCGGTCCAGACCCCGCTGTGGGTCCCGCGCAGCGCCGACCCGGCCGGCGGAATCTGGTCGACGACCCGCGATGTGCTGCGCTATGCGCGCCTGCATCTCGGGCTGGAGCCGCCGGGGCGTACCCGGATCCTCAAGCCCGCCAGCCTGCGGGCGATGCAGGAGCCGGCGGTGCCGGTTCCCGGCTTGCCGCTGTCCATGGGCCGTAGCTGGTTCACCCAGGACGTCGACGGGCTGCGGGTGATCTCCCACGATGGGGACACCCTGGGACAGCACACCGTTTTTTTGGCCGTCCCGCAGCGCCGGTTCGCCTTCATCCTGCTGCTCAACGGCCAGCCCGGCGCGGTGGCCGGCCTGGCCGCCCTGGACGAGGCGTTGTCCCGTTATCCCGGTCTGGCGGCGCTGTCCGGAAAGGCGGGAATGATGCGCGCCCTGCTGGTCGCACCGGATGTGCCGACCGTCGGCCCGGGGGAGCGGCTGCGGACCTATGCCGGCCGTTACGCGGATCCGGGGATGGCCGAGACCTTCCAGATCGCCGGCCCAGGACTGGAGCGCAGCGTCGATCCGACCCCGGAGCCGGGCACCTGGCAGCCGGCCATCCTGCCGCCGCCCCCGCTGCCGGCGCCGGTGGCTTTCCTGGAGCGTGATATCGCGGTCAGCGGCGGGATGCGGCTGCCGTTCGTCCGCAACCGCGGCGGCGAGGTCGGCTGGGTCGCCGACGGGTTGCGGCTGCGGCCGCGGGTCTGAGTTGTCGGAGTCCGGGGGCACACTGCCAGCATGCTCAACCACCGCACACTCGACCTCGTCCTGCCGCTGGAGTGCGGCGGCTGCGGCGCCCCAACGACCCGGTGGTGCCCGGCTTGCGCATCGGCGTTGGAGGTCCGCACCGATCAGCCCGCCGTCATCACCCCCCGGGTGGACCCGGGGGTGCCGGTGTTCGCCCTCGGCCGCTACGCGGGTCCGCGGCGGCAGGTCATCGTCGCGGTCAAGGAGCACGGCCGGCGCGACCTCACCGCACCGCTGGCCCGCACCCTGGCCCTGGGCATCAACCAGTTGATCCGATGGGGCGTCGTGGGCCTGCCGCTCACCGTGGTTCCGGCTCCCACCCGCCGGCTGGCGGCGCGGCGCCGCGGCGGTGACCCGGTCACCCGCGTCGCCGCCGCGGCCACCGCCGCCCACCCGGACATCACCGTCGCCAACGTCCTGCGCACCGCCGCCCTGGTCCGGGATTCGGTGGGGCTGGGCAGCTCCGCCAGGGAACGCAATATTGCGGGCCGGGTGCGGCTGCGGGCCCGCCCATCGGGTGAGGTCCTGCTGATCGACGATGTCGTCACCACCGGCGCGACCGCCCGCGAGGCGGTGCGCACCCTGGTGTCCGGCGGGGCCCGGGTGGCGGCGGTGCTGACCCTGGCGCACGCCTGACGGGTACCGGCGATTTTCGAGCGAAATGTGGCACCACCGCAGCGACAGCGACTACCGTCGGGGCGTAGTACCCCCGGCCTGGAGGAGGTGGTTTTTCGGTCTCTGGCGTCGGCGGGTGATGGTCTGTTCGAACCCAGCCCCGGCCGACGCAGTTCAGCAGTGACAAGTAGGGCGCGCAGCAGTGCGAGCCACCCCGTGGAAGAAACGAGTTGCCAAGCATGTCAACCGAATCCGTGAATCAGTCCTCCGCCGACGCTAAGGTCGCCGACGTTCCCAACGCGCACGTCCAGGTGACCGGGCGCAATGTCGAGATCCCCGACCACTACCGCCGGTATGTGGGGCAGAAGCTCGCCAGGGCCGAGCGGATCGACCAGTCGATCCACCGCTTCGACGTCGAGCTCGCCCACGAGAACAACCGGCGGCAGCGCAAGAACTGCCAGCACGTCGAGATCACCGCGCACGCCGGGCGGGGTCCGGTGGTTCGCGGGGAGGGTCGCGCGGACACCTTCTACGGCGCCTTCGAGGCCGCCGTCCACAAACTCGAGAGCCGGCTGCGCCGCGGCAAGGACCGACAGAAGGTGCACTACGGCGACAAGACCCCGGAGTCGGTGCGTCAGCCCGTCGGTAAAACCCTGGCCAGTGCCCCGCTGGACCTCGGCGAGGCGTTCAACCCGACGGGGTCGGCCCCGGTGCAGGCCCCGGTCGATGATCACGAGCCCGGCCATATCGTCCGGGTCAAGGAGCATCCGGCAAAACCGATGACCGTCGACGACGCGCTGTACGAGATGGAACTGGTGGGCCACGACTTCTTCCTGTTCCATGACAAGGAGACCGACCGGCCCTCGGTCGTCTACCGCCGGCACGCCTACGACTACGGATTGATTCGGCTGGGCTGATCCGGCTCGCCTGATCAAGGCGTTTCGGCGCGTCGCCTAGGATGGGGGTCGGTCAAGACTCCAATCCTGCAGGGGAAGACTCCCCTCAATCGTTCCAGGGGAACATGTGCTGTCGAAGTTGCTGCGCCTCGGTGAAGGTCGCATGGTCAAGCGTCTGCGGGGGGTTGCCAACTACGTCAACTCCCTGTCCGACGACGTCGAGAAGCTGACCGACGCCGAACTGCGGGCCAAGACCGACGAGTTCCGCAAGCGGGTAGCCGACGGCGAAGCGCTCGACGACCTGCTGCCGGAGGCGTTCGCGGTGGCCCGCGAGGCGGCCTGGCGGGTGCTGTCCCAGCGGCATTTCGACGTCCAGGTGATGGGCGGTGCGGCGCTGCACTTCGGCAACGTCGCCGAGATGAAGACCGGTGAGGGCAAAACCCTGACCTGTGTGCTGCCCGCCTACCTCAACGCCCTCGGCGGCAAGGGTGTGCACGTCGTCACCGTCAACGACTACCTGGCCAGACGCGATAGCGAGTGGATGGGCCGGGTGCACCGCTTCCTGGGCCTGGAGGTCGGGGTGATCCTGTCCGGGCTGACCTCCGACGAGCGGCGGGCCGCCTACGCCGCCGACATCACCTACGGCACCAACAACGAGTTCGGCTTCGACTACCTGCGCGACAATATGGCCCACTCGCTGGAGGAGTTGGTGCAGCGCGGCCACAACTTCGCGGTCGTCGACGAGGTGGACTCCATCCTCATCGACGAGGCCCGCACCCCGCTGATCATCTCCGGCCCGGCCGACGGCGCCTCGCACTGGTACACCGAGTTCGCCCGGCTGGCCCCGATGATGGAGAAGGACGTCCACTACGAGGTCGACATCCGCAAGCGCACCGTCGGCGTCCACGAGGTGGGGGTGGAGTTCGTCGAGGACCAGCTGGGTATCGAGAACCTCTACGAGGCGGCCAACTCGCCGCTGGTGAGCTACCTGAACAACTCGCTGAAGGCCAAGGAACTGTTCTCCCGCGACAAGGACTACATCGTCCGGGACGGCGAGGTCATCATCGTCGACGAGTTCACCGGCCGGGTGCTCGTCGGCCGCCGGTACAACGAGGGGATGCACCAGGCCATCGAGGCCAAGGAAAAGGTCGAGATCAAGGCCGAGAACCAGACCCTGGCCACCATCACCCTGCAGAACTACTTCCGGCTCTACGACAAATTGTCCGGTATGACCGGCACCGCCGAGACCGAGGCCGCCGAACTGCACGAGATCTACAAGTTGGGCGTGGTCCCGATCCCGACCAACCGGGATATGGTCCGCAAGGATCAGACCGACCTCATCTACAAGACCGAGGAAGCCAAGTTCATCGCGGTCGCCGACGATATCGGCGAACGGTATGAGAAGGGCCAGCCGGTGCTGATCGGCACCACCAGCGTCGAGCGCTCGGAATATCTGTCCCGGATGCTGACCAAGCGGCACATCCCGCACAACGTCCTCAACGCCAAGTTCCACGAGCAGGAGGCCGGCATCATCGCCGAGGCCGGCCGGCGCGGCGCCATCACGGTGGCCACCAATATGGCCGGCCGCGGGACCGATATCGTGCTCGGCGGCAACGTCGACTTCCTGCTCGACCTGCGGCTGCGCGATCGCGGGCTGGACCCGGTGGAGACCCCGGATGAGTACGAGGCCGCGTGGCACCAGGAACTGCCCAAGGTCCAGGAGGAAGCCGCCGCTGAAGCCGAGCAGGTGTGTGAGGTCGGCGGTCTCTACGTGCTGGGCACCGAGCGTCACGAATCGCGCCGTATCGACAACCAGTTGCGCGGCCGGTCCGGCCGCCAGGGCGATCCGGGCGAATCCCGGTTCTACCTGTCACTGGGCGACGAACTCATGCGGCGGTTCAACGGTGCCACCCTGGAGGCGCTGCTGACCCGGCTCAACCTGCCCGATGACGTGCCGATCGAGGCCAAGATGGTCACCCGGGCGATCAAGAGCGCGCAGACCCAGGTCGAGCAGCAGAACTTCGAGATCCGCAAGAACGTTCTCAAGTACGACGAGGTGATGAACCAGCAGCGCATGGTCATCTACGAAGAGCGCCGCCGCATCCTGGACGGCGAGGATCTGCAGAAGCAGGCCAACGACATGCTGGTCGATGTGGTGACCGCCTATGTCGACGGCGCCACCGCCGAGGGGTATTCCGAGGACTGGGACCTCGAGCAGCTCTGGAGTGCGCTGCGGACGCTCTACCCGGTGGGGGTGGACCACCACGACCTGGTCGACTCCGAGGCTGTCGGCGAGGCCGGTGAACTGACCCGCGAGGAGTTGCTTGACATCCTCGTCGCCGATGCCAAGAAGGCCTATGCCAAGCGGGAAGCCGATATCGAGGCGATCGCCGGTCCGGATGCCATGCGGCAGTTGGAGCGCAACGTGCTGCTGAGCGTGCTCGACCGCAAGTGGCGTGAGCACCTCTACGAGATGGATTATCTCAAGGAGGGCATCGGCCTGCGGGCGATGGCGCAGCGCGATCCGCTGGTGGAGTATCAGCGCGAGGGCTACGACATGTTCATCGGCATGCTCGATGCGCTGAAGGAGGAGTCGGTCGGCTTCCTGTTCAACGTTCAGGTCGAGGCCGCTCCGCAGGCGCCGACGGTCGCCGCCCAGGCGATGCCCGAGGGTCTGCGGGCCAAGGGCATCGGGGAGGACGACTCCCGGCCGCTGACCTATGTGGGCCCGTCGGAGGACGGCGACGCCGAGGTGCAACGTCATGACCCGGCCGCGGCATCCGGCGGGAAGGCCAGCCGCAGAGACCGCAGGGAAGCCGCCCGCAGGCAGGGCAAGGAACGAAAGCTGTTGCGGCGACGCTGATTGCAGCCCATTCAGCCCATGTGCAGTGCGACCACCCGCCAGCTCGGTCCGGTCGCGGTGCCGACCTGCTCGATCCGGCAGGCGATGGCGTGCACCCTTTCGGCCCTGGTGTAGCTGGCGGCAACCTCGGCTGCGGCTCCGTCGGTTCCGGCGAGTTGGGCCACCACCCGGCGAAGCCGTGCCGGGTCTGCACCGGGGGCCGTCGGCAGCGAGTCCGGCAGTCCGGCGGCCATCAGCGGCCGGAGTTGTGCCAGCGGCCGCCGCCGGTCGATGACCTCCAGCACCCGCCGCAGTGCGGCGTCGGCGAACACAGCTGCCGCGTGGATCCGCCCCCCATCGACCGGTGGCCGGCAGGCGGGCAGCTCGGGGGACCGGCGGGTTCGCGGCACGGTGGGCGGCGGCAGTGCCGACGGGCCGCCGAAAAGCGGTGGCTCGTAGTCGAGGATGGGGGACACGGAGGACGGAAGTGTTTTGCCAGACACAGACACTCTCCACGGTTCGGCCGACAGGGAACCCCGCCGGAGAGTGACGGGCGCTGAAGTCACAGCGGAAGTCATGATGGCACAGGCTGCCGACTTGTGTATGCGCCCGCGCGGCGGCTATCCCGGGATGTGGATGGTCGCAGCCATCCCCAGGTGGTCCGACCCCGGTATGCGGACGGTGCGCGCGTCGCTTGCGGTGCTGTTGTAGGTCAGGATGTGGTCGATGCCGGCGATCGGCGGCACCGATCGGTTGGCCGGATAGGTCGGGGTCAGCCCGGCCCCGGATTGTTCGGAGGCGGCGCGGTATCCGTCCCGGAGAAGTTTTCGGAACGGTTGCATGTCGGCGGTGGCGTTGAAGTCTCCGGCCACGATGACGGCTCCGGGACCGGCGGTGCGAGCCGCGGCGCGCAGCGTCTGGGGCAGTTTGGCCATCTCCCGGCGCCAGTCACCGATGGGCCACGGCCACGGCCCGACGACATGTGCGGAAAGAACCAAGGTGTCCGAGGCCGCCCCGGGCACCCGCAGGGTGGCGTTGAGCATGCCGAGCACATACCCGCTGTCGTGTCCGGAGTCGACGATCGGGTAGCGGCTCCAGATGCCCGCACCGGCTGCGCCGGCTTGTGCATCGACCGCCCGGTAGGGGAAGTCCGACTCCAGCGACGCCAGGCCGTCAGCTAACCGGGGTGTCAGCTCCTGCAGAACGACCACGTCCGCCTGGGCGCGTGCCGCGGCGACCAGTGCTGTCGGGTCCGCCGCGCCCTCCCAGAGGTTCGCGGTCAGCATCCGGACCGGGATGGATTCCGCCTCGGCCCGGCTCGACCCCACGAAACGGGGCAGTAAGGTCACGGTCGCGGTGCCGGTGAGCAGGACGGCGACCGCGATCGACCACCAGGATCGCTGGCTGAGCAACAGCAGCAGCGCCAGCGCGGCGGAACCGATCATCAGGTAGGGCGACAGCGACACGATGAACAGCACGGTGTGGTTGACCACCGGAACCAACGTTGACCCCAGTGCCACAGCGGCGGTCAGCAGGGCGAACCAGGCGGCGAGGAAGATCGCGGTGGGCGGCATAGGTCGGGGTAGTCTACGGCCGGAGGTGTCGTCCCAGGATCGACAACCACTCACGCGCCGCACCTAGTTTTCCTCGGTTACGGTGGCGGGGTGGTCACTCGGCTGTCCCCCTCGGACGCGGCGTTCTACCAACGGGAGGACACCGCGACGCCGATGTATGTCGGCTCGCTGTCAATCCTGCGCCGACCCCGCGGCGGGTTGAGCTACGAGGCGCTGCTGGAAACCGTGGAGCGGCGGCTGCCACAGATTCCGCGGTACCGGCAGAAGGTACGCGAGGTGACGCTGGGTATCGCCCGGCCGGTATGGATCGACGACCCCGATTTCGACATCACCTACCACGTGCGACGCTCGGCACTGCCGTCGCCGGGGACCGACGCCCAGTTGCATGACCTGGTGTCCCGGCTGGCGGGCCGCCCGCTGGACCGGACCAGGCCACTGTGGGAGATGTACATCATCGAGGGTCTGGAACGGAACCGGCTGGCGCTGTTCATCAAATCGCATCAGGCCCTGATCAACGGAATGACCGCGCTGGAGATCGGCCATGTCATCGCCGACCGGACCCGCCGTCCCGCCGACGTCGGAGAGGACATCTGGCTCCCGGCCAGGGAGCCGTCCGACGGCCGGCTGATCGTCGAGGCGGTGGGCGATTGGCTTGCTCGCCCCGGCCAGGAGTTGCGGGCCCTGCGCGCCACGGTCGCCGATATCGCCACCAACAGCGGCGAACTTGCCCAACTGGCTCGCCGGGCCACCCATATCGCGAGCCGGGTGGCGCGACGCAGCGCCCCCGACAGCCCGCTGAACACGACGGTCTCCCGGCACCGACGCTTCACCGTCGCCGCTGCGCCGCTGTCCGATTTCCGCCGGCTGCGGGCCCGCTACGACTGCGACGTCAACGATGTGGTGCTGACGGTGATCACCGGTGCACTGCGCAACTGGCTGCTGTCGCGGGGCGAACCGGTGAGCTCGAGCCTGAACGTGCGAGCGATGGCGCCGACGTCGGTGTACCCCGACCCCGACTTCACCAGCGGCCCCGGCCAGGCGATCAGTGAAGTGGCCCCGTTCCTGATCGACCTGCCGGTCGGCGAGAGCAACCCGGTGGTGCGGCTGTCCCAGGTCGCGCACGCCACCGAGTCGTACTCCGCGGTGACCAGCCTGGTCGATGCCCGGACCATCGTGACGCTGTCCGGTTTCCCGCCGCCCACCCTGCATGCGATGGGCACCCGGGTGGCCACCCAATATCCGCCCCGGCAGTTCAATCTGCTGATCAACAATGTGCCCGGTCCGCAGGCGCAGATGTACATCGCCGGCGCGAAACTGCTGGAGACCTACTCGGTCCCGCCACTGCTGCACGATCAGGTGCTGGCCATCGGGGTGACCTCGTATTGCGGGATGGTGTACTTCGGCATCAACGCCGACCGGGACGCCATGTCCGATGTCGAGGTGTTCCCCGAGCTGCTGGGCGAATCGCTGGCGGAGTTCACCGAGTCCGCGCTGTAGTGCCCCGCGTCTCAGCGCGGTGATGGGCTACGTCGTACTATGCGGCGATGGCAAAGAAGGATTCCGGCAAGCCCAAGGAACGCAAAGTTTCCGGTGACGTCTACGAGGCGGAGCTTTTCCGGCTGCAGACCGAACTGGTGAAGTTGCAGGAATGGGTCCGGACCACCGGCGCCCGGGTGGTCGTCATCTTCGAAGGCCGCGATGCCGCCGGCAAGGGCGGCACCATCAAGCGGATCACCGAGTATCTGAGTCCCCGCTCGGTGCGTATCGCCGCACTGCCCGCACCGACCGAGCGGGAGAAGGGGCAGTGGTACTTCCAGCGCTATGTCGAGCATCTGCCGACCAGGGGCGAGATCGTGCTCTTCGACCGGTCCTGGTACAACCGCGCCGGGGTGGAACGGGTGATGGGGTTCTGCACGCCGCAGGAGGAGGCGATGTTCCTGCGGCACTGCCCGATCTTCGAGCAGATGCTCATCGACGACGGAATCCTGCTCCGCAAATACTGGTTCTCGGTCTCCGAGGAGGAGCAGTTGCGCCGGTTCAAGTCTCGGAGCAACGATCCGCTGCGGCGCTGGAAGCTCTCCCCGATGGATATGGAGTCGATCTACCGGTGGGAGGACTACTCCCGGGCCAAGGACGACATGATGGTGCACACCGACACCCCGGCCAGCCCTTGGTTCGTGGTGGAGTCCCACATCAAGAAGCACGCCCGGCTGAATATGATCTCGCACCTGCTGTCCACCATCCCCTATGAAGAGGTCGAGCTGGAGAAGGTGGAACTGCCCAAGCGCCCGCAGATCGGCAACTACCGGCGTCCACCGCGCGACCTGGCCACCTATGTGCCCGATTTCGCCGCCACGCTGACCGGCGACAAGGAGAACGGCGGCTAGTCTGGCCGGATGCGGGTGTACATCCCGGCGACGCTGCCGATGCTTGCCGAACTGGTTGCCGACGGTTCGATGCAGCCGCGCAGCGGTACCGCGTTCGCGGTGACCCCGGCCTTGCGGGAGGCCTATGCCGAGGGTGACGACGAGGAGCTCGCCGAGGTGGCCCTCGGCGAGGCGGCCCGGGCGTCGTTGCGGCTGCTGTCCGCCGAGTCCGACGACACCGGGAGGCTGCGCCGGGCGGTGGTGGTGGCCGACGCCCCCACCGACGCCGCCACCCCGCGCCCCGATCTCGACGACGCCGTCGTGCGGGTGAGCGGGCGAGTGAGCCTGGACCAGGTGGCGGCCGTCTATGTGGACAACGCCGCCGCCGAGCCGGCGGTGCGGGCCGCCATCGCGGTGATCGATGAGGCCGATCTCGGTGACGAGGATGCCGAGCTGACGGTGGGCGACGCCCAGGACCATGACCTGGCCTGGTACGCCACCCAGGAGCTGCCGTTCCTGCTGGAGCTGCTCTAGCCCGGCGGATCGGCGCCTTGCGGTACCGTCGGTTCCGTGAAGACCCGAGTCGGCCTCGGCGCTGCGTTGCGCGGGCTGCTCGGCCCCGCCACCAGCCCGTTGCTGCCCGATGACTACCTGAAGCTGGTCAACCCGCTGTGGTCGGCGCGGGAGCTGCGCGGCCGGATCGTCGAGGTCCGCCCCGAGACCTCCGACTCCGCCACCCTGGTGATCAAACCGGGGTGGGGCTTCGGGTTCGACTACCGCCCCGGCCAGTACATCGGCATCGGCCTGCTCGTCGAGGGACGCTGGCGGTGGCGGTCCTACTCGCTGACGTCGGCACCCCGGCAGCGGGGGAGCCGCACGGATCGCACCGTGACCATCACCGTCAAAGCCATGCCCGAAGGGTTCCTGTCCAGCCACCTCGTCGGGGGGGTCCGCCCCGGTACCGTCATCCGGCTGGCCGCTCCGCAGGGCAACTTCGTCATGCCCGACCCGCCGCCGGCCGCGGTGCTGTTCCTGACCGCGGGCTCCGGGATCACCCCGGTGATGTCGATGCTGCGAACCATGCAGCGCCGCAACACCATCGGTGACGTCGTGCACATCCACTCGGTCCCGACGGCGGCGGAGGTGATGTTCGCCGATGAACTCGCCGCCCTCGGGCGTGACCACCCGGGATATCGGCTGACCGTGCGCGCGACCCGCGACGAGGGTCGCCTCGAGGTCTCCGGTATCGCCGGGCTGGTCCCGGATTGGCGGGACCGCGATACCTGGGCCTGCGGTCCGGAGGGTCTGCTTGCGGCCGCCGAGAAGCACTGGGATGCCGAGGGTGTCGGCGATCGGTTGCATCTGGAGCGGTTCGCCGCCGCGCGGTCGGTCGGCCCGGGTGCGGGCGGCACCGTCACCTTTGCCCGGGGTGGGGTCGCACTGGACTCGGATGCGGCGACCTCACTGCTGGAGTCCGGTGAGCGGGCCGGTGTTCTCATGCCGTTCGGCTGCCGGATGGGCATTTGCCACACCTGTGTGGTGAGCTTGTTGGACGGCCGGGTGCGCGATCTGCGGACCGGAGCCGAGTACGAGCCGGGAAGCCGGGTTCAGGCCTGTGTGACGGCACCGAGTGGAGACTGTGTGGTGGACATCTGATGGCGATCTCCGATATCGAGGCTTTCGCTCACCTGACCGAGGCCGACATCGAGTCGCTGGCGGCCGAACTCGATGCCATCCGCCGTGATGTCGAGGAGTCCCTCGGCGAGCGCGATGCCCGCTACATCCACCGCACCATCGCCGCCCAGCGTGGCCTCGAGGTGCTCGGCCGGTCGCTGTTGGCCTTCGGATCCAAGCGGCTGGTCTGGTGGGCCGGCGCCGGGACGCTGGCACTGGCCAAGATCATCGAGAACATGGAGATCGCGCACAACGTCCTGCACGGCCAGTGGGACTGGATGAACGATCCGGAGATCCACTCCTCGACCTGGGAGTGGGACATGGTGGGGGCGGCCAAGCATTGGCGGATCACCCACAATGTGGCCCACCACAAGTACACCAACGTCCTGGGCATGGACGATGACGTCGGCTACGGGGTGCTGCGGGTCACTCGCGACGAGCGGTGGAAACCGCGCAATGTGCTCAACCTGCCGATCAACACCGTGCTGGCGGCCGGCTTCGAGTGGGGGATCGGCCTGCAGCATCTGGAAGCCCGCAAGATTCTGTCGCCCGAGACCCGGGCGGCGACGGTGGTGCGGTTGCGCGAGTTCACCGTCAAGGCCGGCCGTCAACTGGCCAAGGACTTTCTGGTGTACCCGGCGCTGACCGCGCTGTCACCCCGGGCCGGTTTCGGCTCCACCCTGAAGGCCAACCTGGCGGCGAATGTGATCCGCAATATCTGGGCCAACGCGGTGATCTTCTGCGGGCATTTCCCCGACGGTGCCGAGAAGTTCACCCCCACCGACCTCGAAGACGAGGGCAGGGGGCAGTGGTATCTGCGCCAGATGCTGGGCAGCGCCAATATCGACGCGGGCCGGGTGATGGCGTTCCTGACGGGCAACCTGTCCTACCAGATCGAGCATCACCTCTACCCGAATCTGCCCAGTTACCGGCTGGCCGAGATTTCGGTGCGGGTCCGGCAGCTCTGCGAGAAGTACGACCTGCCGTACACCACCGGGCCGATGCTGGTGCAGTACGCCAAGACCTGGCGCACCATCGCCAAACTCTCGCTGCCGGACCGGTTCTTGCGCGCCACCGCCGATGACGCCCCGGAGACACATAGCGAGCGGATGTTCGACGTGCTGGCCATCGAGGAGCGCGGGCGCGGACTCAAGACCGCCCTTGCGGAGGTGCGCCGCCGTCGCCGCCGGTACTCTCAGGCCGGGGTCCCTCAGCTCGGGATGTAGTCGAAGGTATCGGGGTTGGGTCCGCGCCGGCCGTCCTCGCCGCGGTTGAGCGCGGTGAGCGCCTCGATCTCCTCGTCGTTGATCTCGAAGTCGAAGATCTCGAAGTTCTCCTTCATCCGTTGCGGGTGAACCGATTTCGGGAACACGATGTCACCGCGCTCGATATGCCAGCGCAGCACCACCTGGGCCGGGTGAGCGCCGGTGGCGCGGGAGATGCGGGCCACCACCGGATCGCCGAGCACCTTGCCCTGGGCGATCGGTGACCAGGCCTCGGTGGCGATATCGTGCTCGACGCCGTAGGCGCGCACCTCGTCGTTGCCGAAGTAGGGGTGCACCTCGATCTGGTTGACCGCCGGGGTGGTTCCGGTTTCGCGGGCCAGTTCCTGAAGATGGTGGATCTGGAAGTTCGACACCCCGATGCTGCGGGCCCGGCCGTCGGCCTTGAACTCCTCGAGGGTCTGCCAGGTGGAGACGAAGTCGCCGTCATAGCGGGTCGGTAGCGGCCAGTGGATGAGGAACAGGTCGACGTAGTCGGTGCCGAGTTCGGCCAGCGTCTCGTCGAAGGCCCGGCGGGCGTCGTCGGGACGGTGGAATCCGTTGTTGAGCTTGCTGGTGATGTACACCTGCGCCCGATCCACGCCGGACTCGCGGAGACCCTGACCGACGCCCTGTTCGTTGCCGTACATCTGCGCGGTGTCGATATGGCGGTAGCCGATCTCCAACGCGCTGCGGACCGCCGTGGCGGTCTCCTCCGGCGGGATCTGGAACACCCCCAAGCCCAGCTGCGGAATCCGGTTGCCGTCGTTGAGGGTGATCAGCGGGACGTTCCCGACGGTCGTGCTCACGTGCCTCTCCTCTGTTCAGCCACTGCCTGGTCAGCCAACGCCCCGAGCAGACGCCTGGCGGCGTCCACCCGTCGTGCCGGTGGTCCGGTCAGCGCATCGAGGGCGCATTCCGGATCCGCCGGCGGTCCGAGATGTCCGCATCCGCGCGGACAGTCGGTGATCTTCTCACCCAGGTCAGAGAATGCCAGCATGACGTCATCGGGCCGGATGTGGGCCAGTCCGAACGATCGGACGCCGGGGGTGTCGATCACCCAGCCGCCCCCGGGCAGCGGCAGCGCCACCGACTGGGTGGAGGTGTGCCGGCCCTTGCCGACGCCGGACACCGCGCCGATAGCCCGATCGGCTTGTGGCACAAGCCGGTTCACCAGGGTGGACTTGCCGACCCCGGAGTGGCCGAGCAGCACGGTGACATGCCCGGTCAGCAGCGCCGCCACCTCCGCGATCGGCGTGTCCCGGCTGACGGTGACCACGGCGAGATCGAGGTCGGCGAACTGTTCGGCGAACGGCGCCGCCGGGGCCAGGTCGGTCTTGGTCAGGCACAGGATGGGCCGCAAGCCGCCGGTGTAGGCCGCGATCAGGGATCGGTCCACGAAGCCGGTGCGCGGCGGCGGGTCGGCCAGTGCGACCACCACCATCATCTGGTCGGCGTTGGCCACCACCACCCGCTCGGTGGGGTCGGTGTCGTCGGCGGTGCGGCGCAGTACCGTGCGGCGGTCGCTGCGGCGCACGATCCGGCTCAGGGTGTCGGGGCGTCCGGACAGATCGCCGACCACCTCCACCTGATCGCCGACGACGATCGGGGTGCGGCCGAGTTCGCGGGCCCGCATGGCGGTCACGGTGCGGTGCGGGTCGCGGTTGAGCACGCAGCCCCATCGGCCGCGGTCGACGGTGACCACCATGGCGGGTTCGGCGTCGGCATGCTCGGGGCGGGTCTTGGTGCGCGGACGGGATCCGCGGCCGGCCCGGATGTGGACATCGGACTCGTCGTACTCGCGTGGCCGGCGAGGGGAACTCAACCGCGGCCCTCGAGACTGTCCGCTCCGAGCATGCGCGCCCATAGTGCGGGGAACTCCGGCAGGGTCTTGGCGGTGGTGCCGATGTCCTCGACGGCCACCCCGGGTACCCGCAGCCCGATGATCGCCCCGGCGGTGGCCATCCGGTGGTCGGCGTAGGAGTGCCAGACTCCGGCGTGCAGTGGCCTGGCGGTGATCACCAGGCCGTCCGGCTCCTCGACGCAGTCACCGCCGAGGCCGTTGATCTCCGCGCTCAGTGCCGACAGCCGGTCGGTCTCGTGCCCGCGCAGATGGGCGATGCCGGTCAGCCGGGACACCGAACCGGGCTCGGCCAGTGCCGCCAGCGCCGCGACCGACGGGGCCAGTTCGCCGACCTCGTGCAGGTCGATGTCGAAGCCGGGGTAGCTCGCCGGCCCGGTCACGGCCAGAGCTGAATCCTCATGGACCCCTGAACCCTCATGAACAACAGTGCATCCCAGCAGCCGCAGGATGGAGAGGATGATCGGGGCGGGCTGCACACTGATGGTCGGCCAGCCGATGATGCGCACGGTGCCGGCGGTCACCACGGCGGCGGCGGCGAACGGCACCGCGTTGGACAGGTCCGGTTCGATGGCCCAGTCGTGGGCGGCCACCCGGCCGGGCGGTACCCGCCACCGGTTGACGACTGTGTCGTCCACCTGCACCCCGGCCTCGTCGAGCATCGCCGCGGTCATCGCGATATGCGGGGCCGAGGGCACCGATGTCCCGGTGTGCACCACTGTCAGCCCGTCGGCGAAAGCGGCCCCGCACAGCAACAGACCGGAGACGAACTGCGAGGATGCCGAGGCGTCGATGCGTACGGTGCCGCCCGGAGCGCCGCCGCGGCCGCGGACGGTGAACGGCAGACCGGTGCCGTCGATGTCGACTCCCAGGCCGCGCAGCCCGTCCAACAGGGGAGCGATGGGCCGGGCGCGGGCCTGCTCGTCGCCATCGAACAGCACCTCCGCGGTGCCTAGCGCGGCCAGTGGCGGCACGAACCGCAGCACCGTGCCGGCCAGCCCGCAGTCGATACGGGCCGCCGGCCCGGGATCCAGGGTGCCGCCGACGTTCAGATCGGCGCCGTCGCCGTCGACGCTGAAACCGAGGGTCCGCAGCGCACCGATCATCAGGTCGGTGTCCCGGCTGCGCAGCGCGCCGTCGATGCGGGAGACGCCGCCGCCCTGTGCGGCGGCCAGGGCGGCCAGGATCAGTGCGCGGTTGGTCATCGACTTCGAGCCCGGCACCGCGACATCGGCGTGCACCGGGGCCGACGCCAGCGGCGCCGCCCACAGGTCCGGTTGGCTCACGGCCCCCATCCTGCCCCATGGCGGGTGCAGGATTGAGATATGTGCGGAAGGTTTGCGGTCACCACCGATCCGGCCCGGTTGGCCGGGCAGATCCATGCCGTCGACGAGACCGGGGGAGCGTTGGCGATCCCGAACTACAACGTCGCGCCCACCACCACGATCGCCGCGGTGGTCGATTCCGGCGGTGACGGGTCGGCCACCCGGCGAATCCGGCCGATGCGCTGGGGACTGCTGCCGTCCTGGGTCAAGGCCGATTCCGGCGGGCGACCGCTGGCCAAAACGCTGTTGATCAACGCCCGCGCCGAGACGCTCACCACCTCCCCGGCATTTCGCTCGGCGGCCCGCAGTCGGCGCTGCCTGGTCCCGATGGACGGTTACTACGAGTGGATGCGCCCGAGGGATGCCGGGCAGGGCGCCCGGAAGACGCCGTTTTACATGTCCGGTGCCGACGGCCGGCCGCTACTGATGGCCGGGCTGTGGTCGGTCTGGAAACCCCCGGAGTCCCCGGAGTCCGCCGAGCCCGCGGGGCCGATGCTGACCGCCGCGATCGTCACCACCGACGCGGTGGGTGAGCTGGCTCGGGTGCACGACCGGATGCCGCTGCTGATCGCCGAGCGGGACTGGGACCGCTGGCTGGACCCGGAGGCTCCCGCACCGGTCGACCTGCTGGGGGCGCCGCCGGATGTCGACGCTATCGCGATCCGGGAGGTCTCGACTCTGGTTAACCGGGTGGCGAACAACGGACCGGAGCTCATCGCGCCGGCCGACCGAGGCAACCAACCGGTCGGTCTGTTCTAACTCCGGGGGTGGGGATAGCATCGAGGTGAGGCTGACCAGCGAGAGGATCCGTTCGATGACCGCAGTGGAACCGAAAGCCGACACCATCACGGTGCACAACCCCGCCGATGGCCGGATCGCGGGCTCGGTGCCGATCGACGGGCCGGACGTGGTGGCAGCCAAGGCTCGCGAACTGCGGCTGTTCCAATCCGAGTGGGAGGCGATCGGGCCGCGCGGCCGCAAGAAGTGGATGCTCAAGTGGCAGGATTGGGTGCTGGACAACGCCGACCATCTCACCGAGGTGCTGATGAGCGAGACCGGCAAGTCCCGCTGCGACGCGGCCTTGGAGCCGATCACCATCGCCGACGCCATCAACTACTGGGCCGGCCACGCCGAGGAGTTCCTCGCCGACCGGCATCCCAAGGCCCACACGCCTTTGTTCCGGGTCAAGAAGCTGACCACGGTGTTCCGGCCCTACCCGCTGGTCGGGATGATCGAGCCGTGGAACTTTCCACTGGCGATGCTGGCGCTGGATCTGGTGCCCGCCCTGGCCGCTGGTGCCGCGGTGCTGCTCAAACCCTCTGAGGTGACCCCGCTGTCGGCGGTCGAACTGGTTCGGGGCTGGAACGAGATAGGGGCCCCGCCGGTGTTGGGACTGGTCACCGGCTCCGGCGCCACCGGAGCCGCGGTGATCGCGAACTCCGACATGGTGCACTTCACCGGGTCGACGGCGACCGGCCGCAAGGTCGCGGTCGCCTGCGCTGAGCGGCTGATTCCGTGCAGCCTGGAATTGGGCGGCAAGGACCCGGCGATCGTGCTGGCCGATGCGGATCTGGAGCGCGCCGCCAACGGCATCGCCTGGGGCGGGATGTTCAACTCCGGCCAGGTCTGCATCTCGGTGGAGCGGGTCTTCGTCGAGGCGCCGATCTACGACGAGTTCGTCGCCAAGCTCGCCGACAAGGTGCGCTCGGTGGCCCAGGGACAGGAGTCCGGCGCCGGATATAGCTATGACACGGGCGCGATGGCGACGCCGGCGCAGCGCGATATCGTCGAGCGCCATGTCGCCGAGGCCACCGCTGCCGGGGCGCGGGTGGTCGCGGGAGGCAAGCCCACCGGGGTGGGAACCTTCTTCCAGCCGACGGTGATTGCCGACGCTGATCCGAGCATGACGTGCATGGCCGAGGAGACCTTCGGCCCGACCCTGCCGGTGGTCAAGGTGGCCAACGAGGACGAGGCCATCCGGTTGGCCAACGACTCGGTCTACGGCCTGTCGGCCACCGTGTGGACCGGGGACACCGCCCGCGGCGAGCGGATCGCCCGGCGACTGGAGGCCGGTGCGGTCAACGTCAACGACGCGATGACCAACGTCTTCTGCCCGTCGCTGCCGATGGGCGGCTGGAAGGAATCCGGCATCGGTTACCGCGGCGGCGGCGCCGCCGGGCTGATCAAGTTCTGCCGCCAGCAGGCCATCACCGCTCCGCGGCTGCCCACGCAGAAGTCCGAGATGCTGTGGTACTCCTCGCCGAAGAGGCAGGGCCGCTTCGCACTGGCGGCGATGAGGGCCTTCGCCGCACACGGCTGGCGCCGCATCGGCCGTAAGGGCTGAGTTCACCGTTGCGTCCGTCGGAACCGGCGGACGAGTTTGTCCGGGTGGTGGTAGGAGTTGACTCCGCCGATCAGGGGTAGCTGCGGTGGGGGCAGCCATTCGGTGGTTCCGTCCCGACGTCGGCGCGTCGTCCAGCCGCACTGCTCGACGAGTCGGTTGTGCGGCCCGCAGGCCAGGGCCAGGTCGTCGATATCGGTTCCCCCGCCGTCGGCCCAGCCTCTGTTGGCGTGATGGACCTGGCATCCGTAGCCGGGCACGGTGCACCCGGGGAAAGTGCAGCCGCGGTCCATCTCCTGCAGGACAACCCGCTGGTCGGCGGTAGCGATGCGCTTACTGCGTCCCAGCCACAACGGACGCCCGGAGGCCTTGTCGAACAACGCCAGGTAGTGGTACGCGTGGCCGGCCAGCCGGATCACATCCGCCATCGGCAACACGGTGCCGCCCGCGGTGACTCCGACTCCGGTCTGGCACTGGAGATCCTGGAGGTTCGCCGAAACGATCACGGTGACCGGCAATCCGCGGTGGGTGCCCAGCTTCGGGTCGCCGAGCTGGCCGCGCACCAGCGCCGACAGGGCGTCGTGCTGACGTTGGGCGGGGGTGCGCCGGTCGGCGTCGATCTGGTCCTGGCTGGGCTGCTCGTCGACTGCGGGCCGCGCATCGCCCGGGTTGCACATCCCGGGGGCGGCGAATTTGGCGAACCACGCTTCCAGCTCCGCCCGAAGTGCCGGGGTGGCCACCAGCCGACCGGTGCTCATCCCGCTGCTGTCTTGTCGGCTCCAGGTGAATCCCCGGCGCAGCGCCCGGTCGGCGTCGCTGAATTCCCCGTCGGGGTTCAGGGTCAAGGCCAGGCGTTCGGCCAGCCGGGCCAACTGGTCCGGGCGTAACGACAGGGCATGCTCGGCGAGGAAGGCCTCTGCCCGGTCCCGGTCATCGCGCGGGACGGCGACCGGCAATTCGGAGAGGAAGCGCTGGATCACCCGTACGTGCTCCCCATCGAGCAACCCCTTCCGCCACGCCTGTGCGGTGGCGGGCTGACGGGCTGGCAGCGGCTCTCCGGTCAGGGTGGTACGGCTGGCCAGCGGATCGGCCACGGCTGCCCGCCGCCGCGCTTCGGCGGGGGTGATCCGTAGCCAGTCGGCAAGCACCTTGTGCGGCGACCCGCCGACCTCGCTGACCGCCCGCCGTCCGACCTCCACGACGATGTCGCCGCGTACCACCGCCTGCCGGCGGGCCAGCTTCTCGCAGCGGCCCGCCAGCCGGACCAGGTCGCCGGCACTGAGCCGGGAGAGGTCGACCGACTCGAGGACATCGATGGCGGCGTCGATCTGGCCGACCGCCCCGTCGATATCAATCGAATGCATGTTCGAATAATAACGAGACCGTCCGACAAGCCGCGCCCACCGAAGCGCAGGAAGGCTAGGGCTGGACGTAACCGGGCGGGTTGGCCGTATCCACCCACAGGTCCACGCCGAGGTCCGACCCGGGGATGCAGTCATAGACCGACAGGTCGGTGACACCGGCCTCCAGTAGCACGTCCTCGCACAGCAGGGTGTGGCCGGTGTACTCGCGGGCCGGCCGGCTCAACACCGCGTAGGCGGCGTCGGCGTACACCTCGGGCTTGCGTGAGCGCTTCATGGACTCATCGCCGCCGAGCAGGTTCTGTACTGCCGCGGTCGCGATCATGGTGCGCGGCCACAGCGTGTTGGAGGCGATCCCCGCATCTCGCAGTTCCTCGGCAATGCCCAACGCGCACAGTGTCATTCCGTACTTCGCCATCATGTAGGGCGCCGGCTTGAGCCACTTCGGCTCCAGCCGGACCGGCGGTGACAGGGTGAGGATGTGCGGGTTGGACCGGCCCTTCATATGTGGGATGCAGGCTTGTGACACCGCGTAGGTGCCGCGCACCTCGATACCGTTCATCAGGTCGAAGCGCTTCAGCGGCACCTCCTCGATGGAGCCGAGGTTGATCGCACTGGCGTTGTTGACGCACATGTCGATACCGCCGAACTGCTCGACCGCCTTGGCCACCGCGGCGGCCACCGAGTCGCCGTCGCGGACATCGCCGACGATCGGCAGGGCCTGACCGCCGGCCTCCTCGATCTCCTTGGCGGCGGTGTAGATGGTGCCGGGCAGTTTGGGGTGCGGTTCGGTGGTCTTGGCGACCAGCGCGATATTGGCGCCGTCGGCGGCCACCCGCTTGGCGATCGCCAAGCCGATACCGCGGCTGGCCCCGGAGATGAACATGGTCTTGCCGGAGAAGGACATGACGTCACCCTAGATCGCGGATGCCCGGCAGTCACCGGGGGCCGGACCGCCAGGTGATCCTGGGAGGGGCATCGGTGCCATCCCGGGTGAGGCGGCGCAGCGTCCGCGCCCCGATGGCGGCCATGGCGGCGGCCAGTAGCAGGTTCAGCGCCGACAATCCGAGGACTGCGCGGCCGGTGCGCTCGACGGCCGGTAGGTAGCCGGTCAGAAACGAGGTGATATCGCCGGCGGCGATCATCCGCACCTGCGACAGCCCGGTGGCCGACGTCGGCCCGCCGGTGCCCATCCCCTTCTGCAGACTGCCCCAGACCACCACCGGGTCGCCGCGGCGCAGCACGCGGTCGCCGGCCCCGTCGCGGGGCCACGCCCACGTCTGGCGGTCCGATGTGATACCCGCGGCGATCACCGGCGGGCCGCCCTCGAGATCGAGCAGATACCGGTCGGGCAGCCGCCGGATGTCGGCGACGACACCGTCGGGCCGGGCCGGGCTGCGCTCGCTGATGCTGGCCTGCAGGAGCAGCCCGCCGGGTGTCGGGCCGGCGTCGCGCCGGTCGATGAACTCGGCTCGGGTACGAACCTGCGGCGCTTCGGCGAGCTGCAGGTGATCGTCGGCGGCCACCGCCAGGAACCCGGCGATCCCGATGTACATCGCGGCGACGACGCCGCAGACGATCGCGACACCACCTCGGTCCCGGCGGCTGACCAGCCGTGGGAGGCCCCGCCAGGCCAGTAGGGCGGCGATGATCGACAGCAGCACCGTGGCGATGAGGATCTTTGCCGCAGTGACGAACAGCCCCGGGTCAATCGCAGCGGTCACGCCGGCGACCGGCTGAGGTCGTCCCGGCACCGCAGGCCCAGTTCGACGAATGCGTCGATCTGATCCGCCGAGCGCAGAACGTCGGCCCGGATGCGGACGCGGATCCCGGCGTCGTCGATCGACACCGCGGGTTGTTCGCGCTCGGAGCCGTAGCGTGAACACCAGGCGCTGACCGCGTCGGCGACACCGGCGAGTGAACCACCCGGGTGGTAGCCGGCCGTGGCGAACGCCAGCAGCCGGTCATCGACGCCGGGTACCGCGGACAGCGGCCGACCGCCGCCGATCCGGTCGATACCCAGCCAGTGGTTCATCGCCGGGGTCATCGATCCGAGTAAAGCCACGGTCAGGTCCCGCAGCTGCGCGGGCGGCGCCGGGCCGGCCACCATCGCCGCCCCCTGGGCGGTCGGAATCGGGCTCGCCCAGGTGCTGACCACCACATGCGTGCTCGGCGGTGACATCTGGGCGGCGTACGACCGGGTCATCGTGACGGTCCAGTCGCCGGTCCCGGGGACGACGGTGGTCTGGTCGCCGGAGCGGGTCAGCTCCCAGCCGCGGTGCGCCAGCGCGGAGCGAAACTGCGCCTGCCGGCGCATCCACCAGGCGATCGCGGCCGCGGCCAGGGTCAGGACGGCGACGAGGGCGAGGGCGATGATGGGATCCATGGATTAGCCAATATTTCACGCCGGCCGCCCGGCCGCCGGGCGAACTGCGTCGGGACCAACCTCTAAGATCACGGTGAGGTGTTCGGAGTTGCTCGCCGGCACCGCGACAGAAGGGACGGTGTTTCCCCTCGATGACCCACGCCGATGACCTGGACCCGGCCGTCGCCGAGTCGGATGCCGAGTCCGACGCAGAGCTGACCGCGCGGTTCGAGCGCGACGCGATCCCGCTGATGGACCAGCTCTACGGCGGCGCCCTGCGGATGACCCGGAATCCGGCCGACGCCGAGGATCTGTTGCAGGAGACGATGGTCAAGGCCTACGCCGGGTTTCGGTCCTTCCGGGAGGGCACCAACCTCAAGGCCTGGCTCTACCGCATCCTGACCAATACCTACATCAACACCTACCGCAAGAAGCAGCGCCAGCCCGCGGAGTACCCCACCGAGGCGATTACCGACTGGCAGTTGGCGGCCAATGCCGAGCATTCGTCGACCGGTTTGCGGTCGGCGGAGGTCGAGGCGCTGGAAAATATGCCCGACAGCGAAATCAAAGAGGCGTTCCAGGCGTTACCAGAAGAGTTCCGGCTCGCGGTGTATCTCGCCGACGTCGAGGGCCTGCCTTATAAGGAGATCGCTGAGATCATGGAAACGCCGATCGGGACCGTGATGTCCCGCCTGCACCGCGGCAGGCGCCAGTTGCGCACGCTGCTCACCGATGTCGCCCGTGAGCGTGGGTTTCTTCGTGGCCAGGACCAGGCCCAGCAGACGCAGGAGGTGACTCCGTGAGCGTCGACGAACCCCGTCTCGATCCCCAGACCGACCCCGATGACGGTCACGCCGACTGTTCGCTGGTCATCCGGCAGGTGTGGGCGCTGCTCGACGGCGAGGTCACCGATGACAGCCGGGCCGAATTGCGGCAGCACCTCGAGCAGTGCCCGGCCTGTCTGCGCCACTACGGGGTGGAGGAGCGGATCAAGAAGCTCATCGCCACCAAGTGCAGTGGCGAAAGGGCCCCGGGCTACCTGGTGGAACGGGTACGAATGGAGATCAGCCGCACCACCATCATCCGGCGGGGCTGAGGGTCAGTCTCAGGCGTTGGGCCGCTTTCCGTGGTTGGCCTTGCTGTGCTTGCGGTCACGCTTCTTACGGCCACGCTTGGCCATGGTTCTACCTCCGAATGATCTGGATTTGACGCAATTGTCTCACGGCGCCGGAACCGGCCGGTGACCCGGTGTTGTGGTTCGATAGACGCACAGGGTGGAGCTTTGGAGTGAGGAATACATGGCCGAGGATGTGCGCGCCGAGATCGTGGCCAGTGTGCTGGAGGTCGTGGTCAGCAAGGGCGACCAGATCGGCCCCGGCGACACCCTGGTCCTGCTGGAGTCGATGAAGATGGAGATCCCGGTGCTGGCCGAGATCGCCGGCACCATCACCGAGGTCAACGTGTCGGTGGGCGACGTCATTCAGGCCGGTCACCTAATCGCCGTCATCGACGACTAGCGGCACCGATGTCAACCCTCGGTGAGCTGCTCGCCGAGCACACCGAGTTGCCCGGCCGTGCGGTGGACCACCTACATGCGGTGGTCGGCGAATGGCAATTGCTGGCCGATCTGTCCTTCGGTGACCTGCTGATGTGGGTCCGGCGCGGGGATGACACCGTGGTGTGCGTGGCGCAGTGCCGGCCCAACACCGCCTCGACCATGCTGATCACCGACGCGGTGGGCAGCGTCGTCGCCGAGGATGATCTGCTCGGGACGGTGCCGGTGCGTCATGGCGGCGAAGTGGTGGCACTGCTCACCCGGCAGACCGCAGGCGACGGCCGGCGCACGTCCTCAAGGCTGGAGAAGGCCTACCTGGACTGTGCCGCAACGCTTCTGGACATGGTGTCGGAGGGCACCTTCCCCAACGTCGTCCAGTCGACGGTGTCACGGTCGAGTCCGCGGGTGGGTGACGGTTTCATCCGTCTCGACGTCGACGGCGTGGTCGGCTATGCGAGCCCGAACGCGTTGTCGGCATACCACCGGATGGGTCTGGCCACCGAACTGGAGGGCCACAATCTGCTCACCGTCACCCGCCCGCTGATCGCCGATCCGTTCGAGGCCGCCGAAGTGGCCGACCATGTCGGTGATTCGCTGATCGGGGGGGCGGGTATGCGGCTGGAGATCGACGCGGGCGGGGCCACCGTGCTGTTTCGCACCCTGCCGCTGACGGTCGGCGGTCAGTCCGCCGGGGCCGCTGTGCTGGTCCGCGACGTCACCGAGGTCAAGCGCCGGGACCGGGCGCTGCTGTCGAAGGACGCGACGATCCGGGAGATCCATCACCGGGTCAAGAACAATTTGCAGACCGTGGCGGCGCTGCTACGGCTACAGGCCCGGCGCACCACCAACGCCGAGGGCCGCGATGCGCTGCTGGAGTCGGTGCGACGGGTGGCGGCCATCGCCCAGGTGCACGACGCGCTGTCGATGTCGGTCGACGAAGAGGTCAACCTCGACGAGGTGGTCGACCGGATTCTGCCGATCATGAACGATGTGGCCCGCCTCGACGCCCCGATCCGGATCAACCGGGAGGGTGCGCTGGGGGTGCTCGACGCCGATCGGGCCACCGCCCTGGTCATGGTGATCACCGAACTGGTTCAGAACGCCATCCAGCACGCCTTCGATCCGGCGGAGCAGCGGGGGCGGGTGGTGATCCGGGCGGACCGTTCCGCGCGGTCGCTGGACATCGTCGTCCACGATGACGGGCGCGGACTGCCGGCCGGGTTCAGCCTGGACGACTCCGACCGGCTGGGCCTGCAGATCGTCCGGACCCTGGTGTCCGCCGAGTTGGACGGCACGCTGCAGATGCACCCGGCTTCCGGCGGCGGCACCGATGTGCTGCTGCGGGTGCCGATCGGCCGCCGTGGCGGAATGAAGGATGCGCGCGAGACCCGGGGCACGGCCAACGGCGTGCCGTAGCGTCTCAACCCATGCGGATCGCTGTCACCGGCTCCCACTCGCTCGGCAAATCCACGGTGGTCAATGACTGGGTGGCGGCCAGGGACGGCTACCTCCGGGAGGAGGAACCCTACCGCGCACTCGGCCTCTTCGGTCCGTACGAGATTCTCTTCCGGGACGCCTCCACCCGCCTGCACAACGGTATTCAGCTCTACTACAGCGTGAGCCGGGTGCATCGCTACGCCAGCAGCGCGACCGATGTCATCTTCGACCGGGCACCGGTCGACTATCTCGCCTACTCGCAGTTCACCGCCGACTGCGGCACCACCGATATCGACGACGAGTTCGTCCAGTCGATGGTTCCCGCGGTGCGGGAGTCCCTGGACCACCTCGACATCCTGGCGTTCGTGCCCGGATCGGAGCGCTGGCCGGTGGAGATGGAGGCCGACGGTATCCGCCCGGTGGATCTGGACTACCGCGACCGGGTCGATGCCATCTTCAAGGAGATCTACCGTCACGGGCGGTTCGGCGTACTGCCCGCCGAGAATGCCCCACTGCTCGTCGAACTGGTCGGCCCGCGCGAGCAGCGGCTCGAACAGCTGCAGTCGGCGATCATTCAGCGCGGGGCCGGCTGAGCGGGAAAAAGAAGCGGCCCCGGCGTGATGCCGGGGCCGCTGTAAGTCGTCGTTGCGTCAGACGCCGGTGCGCGCCCGGGTGCGGGCGTTGCGGCGCTTGAGGGCACGGCGCTCATCTTCGCTCATACCGCCCCACACGCCGGCGTCCTGACCGGACTCCAGCGCCCAGGTCAGGCACTCGGTAACCACTGAGCACCGGTTGCAGACGAGCTTCGCATCAGCGATCTGGGCAAGGGCCGGACCGCTGTTACCGACCGGGAAGAACAGCTCCGGATCCTCGTCCCGACAGACCGCCTTGTGGCGCCAATCCATGTGTCGCTACTCCTTCATCATGCGTGCGCACCAAGGTCCGGGGTAGTCCCCGTCAGCCTTGGCCGTTAACCCGTGCGCACACAACCGTTGTTGCACTGTTATCTCGATGTTGTCACAGCCGCGTCGGAAGTCAATGGGACTTAAACGAACCGTGGGCAATGTCACTTCCCGGGCGGGTTGAGGGCCCAGATCGCGAGTGTACTAAGATTTCGTGGTAATTGCGCCCTGAAGTCGCTGCAGATCTAAGACGCGGCCGGCGCCACCACGGTGAGCGCATCCGGGACCGCCGTGAATGTCATCTCCGTACGGGTGCCGAGAAAATCCCCGTCCACCTGGCAGGCGATGGGCTCGGCGGCGGTGATCCGTACCCAGGGCAGGTCGTCCTCGCGGATCAGGTGCCGGCCGGTGATCTCGGCTTTCTTGGACCACATCCGGCGCACCACCCGCAGGTTGGCGATGACGTTGGTGGTGGTGACGGCGAAAACGCCCAGGCCGCCCTCGAAGGTGGTGTCCGGATTGGTGAAGATCGGCCGGCTGTTGGCGTAGGTCCACGGGCTGGCGTTGGAGATGAAGGCGAAGTACACCCCGGCGACCGGATCGCGGCCGGGCAGGTGCAGGGTGAGCCGGGGGTCATCCCCGACGCTGCCCAGCATTTCGCGCACGGCGATCCGGATGTAGCGCGCTGCGGTGACCTTGCGGCCCTTGGCCCGCTGGGCCTCCACGGCGGCCACCACGTCACCGTCCACCCCCATCCCGGCGGTGAACACCGCCCAGCGCTCGCCGCAGTCCATCAGGCCGATTCGCCGCCAGGACCCGCCGCGGCGGTACCCGTCAAGCAGGTCCACCAGCTGGTTGGTGGCCTCGATGGGGTCGGGGCTGATGCCCAGTGCGCGGGCGAACACGTTGGCCGATCCGCCCGGCACCACCGCGACGGCGGGCAGCGCCACGGCCGGCGGACGGTCCCCCCCGGGTGCTCCCAGCAGGCCGTTGACCACTTCGTTCACCGTGCCGTCGCCGCCGTGCACGATGATCACGTCGATCCCGTCCCGGTTGGCCGCCTCGGCGATCTCGACGGCGTGCCCGCGGTGGTCGGTGTGGGTCACCGTCAGGTCCACCCGGCTCTCCAACGCATGCGCGAGCAGATCGCGGCCGGCCGGCGTGGTGGAGGTGGCGTTGGGATTCACGATCAGCACGGCGCGCACGAATGATGAGCCTAGTGGGGTGCAACTACACTCGGACCGGGCCCGAGGAGAGGTGGCACGGTGAGCGTTCGCGCACTGATCACGACGGCGGTGCTGGCGATCTGCCTTCAGGTCGGCGCCGCACCGGTCGCCCATGCCGATCCCGGACCGGCCGCGGACCCGTTGCTCCTCAGCGTCGAAGATGTCCGCGCCGTCTCCGGTAATGCCGATCTGGCGCCGGCGGCGCCGGTCGACCGGCCGGGCGGCCAGCACCAGTACGACGCGCAGTACCCGAGTGAGTGCCACGGCATGTTCAACCAGGACGTCGCCTTCGCCGGCGGCTTCAGCGAATTCCGGTCGGTCTCCTATGACGGGCCGGCCAACCGCTCCGTCACCCAGGCCGTCGCGGTGTACCCGGACTCGGCTGCTGCCCGGGCGGCGCTGACACGGCTGGGGAAGGCCCTCAACGCCTGCTCGGAGCTGGGGGTGCCGAATATGGCGATCACCGCCCAGGTGCTCGACCGGACGACGTTCGCGGTGTGCCAGGCTCAGTGCTCCACCCTCTACCGCGCGGAGGGGCCGGTGCTGATCGGGGTCGACGCCGAGCGCTTCGGCGACTCCGACCGGATCGCCACCGCCGTCCTGCAGCAGATCACCGGCCGGGTCAAGGCCGCCTAGGCTCGAGCCATGACTTCCGAATCACCGACGACGGTGCGGGCCGCCGCCGCCCTGGTCGGGCTGGAAGGGGCGACCGGTGTGGTGGCCGCGGTGGTGTTCCTGATCCGCGGGCTGGCCGGCGCCGACCAGCACATCGTCAACGGGTTCGGTAACGCGGCCTGGTTCGCGGTGATCGGTGCGGCGTTGCTGACGTCGGCCTGGGCGCTGTGGACGGGTCGGCGGTGGGGGCGCGGTATCGCGGTCTTCGCCCAGCTGCTGTTGCTGCCGGTGACCTGGTACGTCGGCGTCGGTTCGCACCGCTGGTTCTACGGAATTCCGGTCGCCATGGTGGCGTTGGCGGCGCTGGTGCTGTTGTTCGCGCCCGCCACGCTGCGCTGGCTGGTCTACGACTCGGCCAACGCCGACAGCGCCGATCCGGACACCCGGTAGCCGATCCACTCCGACATCGGCCGGCCGCCGACCGCGTCGTAGAGCGCGATCGCGTCGGTGTTCCAGTCCAGCACCGCCCAGCTGAGTCTGCTGTAACCGTGCCGCACGCATTCGCCGGCCAGCGTCGCCAGCAGTGCGCGGGCCAGTCCCCGGCGGCGGAACTGCTCTCGGACGAACAGGTCCTCGAGGTGGATGCCGGCCACCCCGTCCCAGGTGGAGAAGTTCCGGAACCACAGCGCCATCGCGGCCGTCTCGCCGCCGACCTCGGCGATATGGCAGCGGGCCACCGCGTCGGCGCCGAACAGTGCGGCGGTGATCTGGGCTTCGGTCACCGAGCACTCGTCGGGGGCGCGCTCGAAGGCGGCCAGTTCGTGGATCATCGCCACGATCGCGGCCACATCACCGGGACGGGCGGGCCGGATCCCGGTGGTCGTGTCGTTGCCCATGGCTACACCACCCCCAATGCGGACAGCACGGTCCGGAACTTCGTGGTGGTCTCGGCCACCTCGTCGTCCGGGTCGGATTCGGCGACGATGCCGCCACCGGCCCGGGCCAGAGCGCTGCGCCGGTCCGCCGACAGTTCGGCGCCGCGGATGGCCACCACCCAGCGGCCGTCGCCGCGGGCGTCACACCAGCCGACCGTGCCGGCGTAGAAGCCGCGGTCGCCCTCGGCCTCGGCGATCGCGTCGATGGCGGCGCCGGTCGGGACCCCGCCCACGGCCGGGGTGGGATGCAGCGCCAGCGCCAGATCCAATGCGGTCGTTGAGCTTCGGCGAAGTGTCCCGCGGATCGGGGTGTTCAGATGCCAGAGTGCGGCGGTGCTGCTGAGCTGTGGTTCGTCGGCCACCTGCAGGGCGGTGCACAGCGGTTCCAGACAGGTCCGCATGGTGTCGACCACCAACTGGTGCTCGTGCCGGTTCTTGCCCGATGCGGCCAGGGCGGCGGCGTTGGCGCCGTCGGTTGCGGGGTCGTCGGACCGCGGGGCCGATCCGGCGAACGGCTGGCACACCACCTGGTCGCCGATGCGGGCCACCAGCAGTTCGGGGCTGGCTCCCACCAGCACGGTGCCACGGTAGTGACCCCCGGCGGGGGAGAGGTCGGCCAGATACCCGGTGGCCTCCGGGTCGGTGTCGACGAGTCGGTGCAGGATCGTCAGCGGATCCATCGGGTTCTCCGCGGCCAGCAGTAGTGCACGGGCCAAAACCAGCTTCTGCAAGGGGTTTTCGGGATCGCGCAGCGCCTGCAGGGCCGACTCGACCCGGGACCGGTGCACCGCCGGTTCGGGCCGGGTCTCGGCAATCCGCACCGCCGGCATCGGCGCGCAGGGACGCGCGGGCAGGACCTGCTGGACGCGGACCGGTGTCAGCAGTGCCGCGGGTTCGCGCACATCGAACGGCAGTGCGCCCACCACCAGGTCGGCCGAACCGTCCCGCAGGGCGGCCGCCGCCGCGGCGACATCCCGATAACCGACCCGGATCCCCTCTGCGGCAAGGGTTCCGGCCGGGCCGGTCAACACGAACGACGTTCCGGCCGTCACCGGCTGGTCAGACCGAGGGCCGAGAGTTGACGCAGGCCGTACTCGAACCCGCACACCGCCACCGCGGCGGTCGCGTACCCGTACCGGGCCCCCTCGCGCAGCGGCTGTTCGACCCAGCGGGTGATCACCGATCGGGAGAAGTGGCCGTGGCTGACGAACACCACGTCCCGGTCGGGCATCCGGTCCAGCGCGTAGGCCACCGCCTGGTCGGCCCGCATACTCACCTGGTCCACGCTCTCCCCGCCGGGGCAGCCGTAGGTCCACAGCAGCCAGCCCGGGGTGTCGGTGCGGATCTCGTGGGTGGTCAGGCCCTCGTAGTCGCCGTAGTCCCATTCCACCAACAGCGGGGACACCTCGTCGACGGTCAGCCCGGCCAGTTCGGCGGTGGCCAGCGCGCGCCGGCGCGGGCTGCTGATCACCAGCGGATTCTCCAGGGCCAGTTGCTCGAGGGTGAGACCGGCCAGTTTCGCCTGCTGGCGGCCGTTCTCGGTGAGGTCGAGGTCGGTGCGGCTGGTGTGTTTGCGGTCCCTGGACCACTCCGTTTCGCCGTGCCGGAGAAGAATCAGGCGATGGTTGCCGACGCTCACGCTCACCGATTCTGCCCGAACCTGCCAAGATGGTCGGCGTGACCCGAGTACTGGCAGTGGCCAACCAAAAGGGTGGGGTGGCCAAGACGACCACGGTTGCCTCGCTGGGCGCGGCATTCGTCGAAGAGGGCAAGCGGGTGCTGCTCGTGGACCTCGACCCGCAGGGATGCCTCACCTTCTCGCTGGGAACCGACCCGGACAAGCTGCCGGTGTCGGTGCACGAGGTGCTGCTCGGCGATGTCGAGCCCGGCGCGGCGGTGGTGAGCACGCCGGAGGGGATGAGCCTGCTGCCGGCCAATATCGACCTGGCCGGCGCGGAAGCGATGCTGCTGATGCGGGCCGGGCGGGAGTACGCGCTGAAGCGGGCGCTGGCCAAGCTCGGTGACGAGTTCGACGTGGTGATCATCGACTGCCCGCCGTCGCTGGGTGTGCTCACCCTCAACGGCCTGACCGCGGCCGACGAGGTGATCGTTCCGCTGCAGTGCGAGACCCTGGCCCACCGCGGTGTCGGGCAGTTCCTGCGCACCGTCGCCGATGTCCAGCAGATCACCAATCCGAACCTGACGCTGCTCGGCGCGCTGCCCACGCTCTACGACCCGCGCACCACCCACAGCCGCGATGTGCTGTTCGATGTCGCCGACCGCTACGACCTGCCGGTGCTGGCCCCGCCCATCCCGCGCACGGTGCGCTTCGCCGAGGCCAGCGCGTCGGGGTCCTCGGTGCTGGCGGGTCGGAAGAACAAAGGGTCGGCCGCCTACCGCGAGCTGGCCACGTCCCTGCTCAAGCATTGGCGTTCCGGTAAGGCGCTACCGACCTACGAAGGTGGCTAGGCCGGACCGAAAGCGGCCAGCGCGCTGCCGCGCTGCTCGATCACCGTCGTCCCGCTGACCGCGGGCAGTATCGCGCCGTCGCCGTCCGGGTGCGTCAGCGGGATCACCCGCTCCTGGGTCCCGTCGGTCGGGTCGTAGACGGCCAGGCCCTCGGCCACCGGGACCAGCAGCCGGCCGGCCATCATGGTGGCCGGCCCCAGCGGTGCCAGCGGACCGGTGGCGTCCAGGGTGTAGCGGTAGTCCAGCGTGTTGTCGAACACCATGACGCTGCTCCCGGTCCACCAGGTGATCAGGTCGCCGGCCCGGGTGACCGCCGGTGCCGCGCCGGTCAGGGCGGGCGGGGTGCGCAGATCGGTGCCGGAGACCTTGGTGCCGGTCTCGTCGTAGACCGCGACCTGCGGGCGGGGGATCGGCAGGTATACCGCCGCGGTGGTGCCGGCCATCGCCAGCACCCGGGCCTCGGCGTCGATCGCCACCCCGGGCAGCGGCACGTGCTTGGTGTCCGGCTCGTCTTCCTCCTTGGCGGGTTTCAGCAGGGTCAGCCGCAGATCCTGCTCGCCCCCGCAGGCCTCCAGGACGCCCACGCCGCTTTCGCCGCCGGCCGCCGACATCAGCGCGCAGCCGGTGCCCAGTTTGGTGTTGACCGGTTTGACCGGGGCGTCGATCTCGCCGTAGGACAGCATCCGGATCAGGTCCGAGCGCCACAGTTCCAGCCGGGTCGCCCCCGCGGAGAGCACCGCATTGCCGTCGGAGGTCACCACCACGACCCGGTCGGCATAGCTGGTGCGGGTGGGTCCGCGCTGCCCGGTGGAAGCCTGCAGGCCGCTCACCTGCCCGCAGCCCCGCTTATCGGGGTAGACCGCGACGACGAGGCTGTAGACGTAAGACACCCCGCACAGGTCGGTGTCGCGAGCGTAACTCCAGCGCTGTTCGCCGGTCTGCGGGTCCAGTCCGGCCACGGTGCGGCCGTCGCCGGTCACCACCACCCCACCGAGAACCACCGGGGTCGTGGTGCGGGTGCTGGTCGCGGTCCACCGCTGTTGTAGCGCCGACGGCACCGCCTCGGCCTTGGCGGCGGCGGTTGCGGGTTCGGCGGCCGGGCGGCTGATCGTGGCTCGGGCCGAACTGCGCCACCAGAAGAAACCCACGATGAGGACCACCACGGCGGCGATCGCCGCCGCCGCGATGAGATCAGCTCTGGTGCGGCGTTCCGGTCGGATCATCGGGTCAGTCGGAGGTTGCGCCCGCCTCGGCGGCCCTACGCGGCCCGCGGCGACGACGGCGACGGGGCCGTCCGGATCCGCCGTCGGCGGCCGGTGGAGTCCTCGGAATTGGCCGAAACCGGTGCAGCCGCGGATGTTCCGGTGTGTCCGTTGGATCCCTGGCCGCCGCGGGTGCGCTGACGCGACCGGTTTCGCGCGGGCCGCTCGGACTTGGATTCGGTGGAGCTGATCCGGCTGGTTCCCTTGGCGTCGGGCCGCTTGCGCGGCGTACCGATGCTGCCGCCGGCCTCTGCCGGGATGCCGAGCTCGGTGTAGAAGTGCGGTGAGTTGGAGTAGGTCTCGGCGGGGTCGGGGCACTCCAGTTTCAGCGCGGTGTTGATCATCGACCAGCGGTCGAGCTCGTCCCAGTCGACCAGGGTGATCGCGATGCCGGTCTTGCCGGCCCGGCCGGTGCGGCCGATGCGGTGCACGTAGGCCTGCTCGTCCTCGGGGATCTGGTAGTTGATCACATGGGTGATGTCGTCGATATCAATGCCTCGTGCCGCGACATCGGTGGCCACCAGCACGTCGACCTCGCCGGCGCGGAAGGCCGCCAGGGCCTTCTCCCGGGCGATCTGGCCGAGGTCGCCGTGCACCGCACCGACCTTGAACCCGCGCTCGCCGAGTTCGTCGGCCACCTTCTGGGCGGTGCGCTTGGTGCGGGTGAAGATGATCGTCGCGCCGCGGCCCTCGGCCTGCAGGATGCGGGCCACCATCTCCACCTTGTCCAGCGCGTGGGCCCGGTAGACGAACTGCTCGGTGGTGTCATGGGTGGCCGAACCCTGGACTCCTTCGGCCCGGATGTGGGTCGGCTGGTTCATGAAGGTGCGGGCCAGCGTGATGATCGGGTCCGGCATGGTCGCCGAGAACAGCATCGCCTGCCGGGTGTCCGGGGTCTGCCGGAGGATGCGCTCGATATCGGGCAGGAAGCCCAGGTCGAGCATCTCGTCGGCCTCGTCGAGAACCAGCACCGACAGCCCGCCGAGTCGCAGATGGCCCTGCTGGGCGAGGTCGAGCAGCCGTCCCGGGGTTCCCACGACGACGTCGGCGCCTTTCTGCAGCGACTCGATCTGCGGCTCGTAGGGCCGTCCGCCGTAGATGGACACCACGCTCAGCGCGCGTCCGCCGTCCGCCTGGAGGTGTTTGGCCGCTCCGGTCAGGTCCTCGAACACCTGCAGGCACAGCTCGCGGGTCGGTACCACGACGAGCGCGCGGGGGGTGCCGTCCAGCGGCGGCTGGCCGTCGGCGGTGATGCGGTGCAGCAGGGGCACGCCGAAGGCGAAGGTCTTGCCCATGCCGGTACGGGCCTGGCCGATCAGGTCATCGCCGGCCAGCGCCAGCGGCAGGGTGAGTTCCTGGATCGCGAAGGCGTGTTCGATGCCCTTCTCGGCCAGCGCGCGGACGATCTCGTCGCGGACCCCGAGTTGGGCGAAGCTGATCTGGTCCTGGGTATGCAAATGCGTCATAGGTTGTCTTCCGTTGTCGTTTCCTCGTACGTGCTTCACGCGCGCACGAGCTTGCGACTTCGGAAATGCGGGCCCCGCGCCGAGGAGGGCGGGCCACTGCGTGCACGCACATTACCGAGGGCCAGCATACCTGTTCAGCCATTTTCGACCGGCTGGCGTCGGGCTACAGTGACTGCCATGGAAGCGACGCAGCGGGTTTCAGCCACGACGGTCGCAGCCGAACACCCCGGAATCAACGAACTTTTCGCGCTGCTCGCCTACGGCGAGGTGGCCGCCTTCTACCGCCTCACCGATGAGGCCCGGATGGCACCGGATCTGCGTGGCCGGATCAATATGGCCCGGATGGCGGCCGCCGAGATGGGCCATTACGAACTGCTGCGCAGCACGCTGGAGGCCCGCGGGGTGGACGTGCTGGCCGCGATGACCCGCTACGCGCCGGCGCTGGAGCAGTATCACCGGCTGACCACGCCGAGTACCTGGCTGGAGGCGCTGGTCAAGACCTATGTCGGCGACGCGATGGCGGCCGACCTGTACCTGGCGATCGCCGGGTCACTGCCCGACGAGGTGGCCGATGTGGTGCGCGCCGTGCTGGCCGAGACCGTGCACTCGCAGTTCGTGGTGGCCGAGGTGCGCTCGGCGGTGAATTCCAGCGGGCGTCAGCGCAGCCGGCTGGCGCTGTGGTCGCGCCGGCTGCTCGGGGAGGCCATCACCCAGGCGCAGTACGTACTGGCCGACCGCGACGAGTTGGTCGATCTGGTGCTGGCCGGCGGTGGGCTGGGCCAGGTGACGGATCTGTTCGACCGGCTGCAGCGCACGCACAACGACCGGATGCAGCAGCTGGGTGTGGCTTAGCGCCCCGGGCGCCCCCGGCGCTGGCCGGCTCAGCGGTTGCAGGTGGTGCTGGGACCGTAGTCGGTCTGGCGGGCCACCGTCGTACCGCCGGCGTCGGTGATCCAGCAGTTCAGCTGGCTGCCGGCGCTGTTGGCGGTCACATAGTTCACCGGCAGATTCGGGATCACGGTGATGGTCCAGGGCAGGGTGACGTCGCGCAGGGTCTGCAGGGTCCCCGTCTCATCGGCGTAGACCACCGTCACCGGATCGTCGGGGCGCTGGTTGCCGGCGACGGTGTAGACGATCTCGCGCAGATCCTGCGGCTGGGCGGCGGCGACACCCCGGGTCTGCACCCGGACCGGGACCTCGGCGAGGTCCGGCGGGCCGACGGTGACGGCCTCCGGCGCGGCCTGCGGGGTGTTCGCACCCGCGGTGGCGATGACCGTGCGCCGGGTATCCACCTGCGAGGTGGTCGCCGTCCCACCGGCCTTGATCACCAGCATGGTGGCCGCGATGACGGCCAGCACGCCGAGAATGGTCATCGCGACCCTCGCTGCGGTGCGGCGGTCATCGTTCATCCGGTCAGTCTGGGACGCCGTCCGGCCGGGGAAGAACACGGCGCACGCAGGCGTTGCCATGCTGTTACCGCAGCTTGACGCAGTTGTATGACTGACCGGCTGGATGACTGACCGGCGCGGCCGGGGGAACCGCCGTCCACTAGCCTGCTCTCCAGACACGCACGAGGAAGAAGAAAGGGTCCGCCTGTGGAGGTCAAGATCGGTATCTCGGACAGCCCGCGCGAGCTGGTGTTCAACAGCGACCAGACGCCGGAGCAGGTCGAGCACCTGATCAGGGCGGCGCTGGCCAAGGGCGACGAGGACGTCCTGAGCCTGATGGACGAGAAGGGCCGCCGGTTCCTGGTGCAGGTCGCCAAAGTCGCCTACGTCGAGATCGGTGCCGCTGACGTGCGCCGGGTCGGGTTCTCCTGAACGCTGCGTGCTCCTGAACGCTGCGGTCGAGGCTCAGCCGCGGGTCAGCGGCACATGTGAGAGTCCGCCCCAGGCGAACTGCACGGTGCCCTCGACGGCGGCTTCCTTGGAGATCGGCCGGTCGGCGTCCAGCCAATACCGGGCGCAGTCCACGCTGATGCCCACCAGGCCGACCGCGATCATCCGGGCGCGGTGGGCCTCCAACCCGGAATCGCGGCTGATCAGGTCGAATACCGCGTCGGTGCAGGCCTCGGTGGCAACTTTGACCTGGGCGGCCACCTGCGGCTCGCTGACGTTGTCGTTCTCGAAGATCAGCCGGTAGCCCTGGCTGTCGTGCTCGATGAAGTCGAAGAAGGCCTGTACCGCGGCCCGCAGCCGCTGCCGGTTGTCGGTGGTGGTGCGCAACGCTTGGCGGACCCCGGACACCAGGATGTCCACATGCTGCTGCAGCACGGCCAGGTAGAGGTCTAGCTTGCTGGAGAAGTGTTGGTACAGAACGGGTTTGCTGACACCGGCACGATCGGCGATCTCATCCATCCCGGCCGCGTGGTAACCCCGGTCGACGAAGACCTCGCTGGCCGTCACCAGCAGCTGGTCGCGGCGCTCCCCGCGAGGCAGCCGACCGCCGCGGGCGCGTTTGCGCGCAGCCGTACCGATGAGGTTGCCCATCCGAACGACATTACTACCCGGTCCCGGTGGGCCCCGGGACCGCCCGCGGACCCCGGCAGCGGCGTGCCCCGGAGTCGGCGAAGCGCCTGTTGTGCCATCCTGGGTCGGTGACCAATGAGTCGGGGCCCCCGCCGGGGGGTGGCCGCGTGCCGGTGCTGCAAAGCGAGTGGAATCAGCCGCTGCGCGCGCTCCGCGACCCGATGGCCGAGGACAACGGACGGCCCAGGTCCAACCGCGATGAGCACCGTCAGGTGCGCAAACAGAGTTGGCTCGGGCGGTTTCTGGCCACCTACGGGTGGCGGGCCTATGCGCTGCCGGTTCTGGTCGTGCTCACCGGCGTCGTGTTCTACCAGACCCTGGCCGGGACGTCGGTGCCGGTCGCCGACGATCCGGTGCAGGGGCCGCCGACCATCGGATCGGCCGGCACCGCCATCGTCGGTGCCCCCCCGCGCGGGCTGACCCAGTTCGACGCCAGCCTGCCAACCGGCGTGCTGCCCGCCGGCGGTCCGTTCACCGAGACCGGCGACGCGACCTGGCGGATCGTTCCGGGCGCCTCCCCGAAGGTCGGCGAGGGTACCGCCAAGACGTTCACCTACACCGTCGAGGTCGAGGACGGTATCGACACCTCCTCCTTCGGCGGTGACGAGGGCTTCGCCCGGATGGTGACCGAGACCCTGAGCAACCCGAAGAGTTGGACGCACAACCCGCAGTTCGCCTTCGAGCGGACCGACGACCCGGCCGACGAGCCGGACTTCCGGGTATCCCTGACCTCGCCGATGACGGTGCGTGAGGGCTGCGGCTACGAGATCGAGATCGAGACGTCCTGCTACAACCCGATCTACGGCCCCGACGCCGAGCCGCGGGTGTTCATCAACCTGGCCCGCTGGGTGCGCGGGGCGACGCCGTTCCAGGGCGATATCGGCTCCTACCGGCAGTACCTGATCAACCACGAGGTGGGCCACGCCATCGGCTACACCACCCACGAGCCGTGTGAGCGCAACGGCGGCCTGGCGCCGATCATGATGCAGCAGACCTTCTCGACCTCGGATAACGACGCCACCCGGTTCGACCCGGAGTCGGTCAAGCCGGACGGCAAGACCTGCCGGTTCAACCCCTGGCCGTATCCGATCGCCTGAGGGCATGTCTCTGCCGCCGCTGGTCGAGCCCGTCGGTGAGCTGACGGCGCAGGAGATCGCCCGCTATCGCCGCCACCTGATCCTCCCGGGCCTCGGCACGGCCGGGCAGAAGCGGCTGAAGAACGCCCGGGTGCTGGTGATCGGGGCGGGAGGCCTGGGCTCCCCGGTGCTGCTGTATCTGGCCGCGGCCGGCGTCGGCACGCTGGGCATCGTGGACTTCGACGTCGTCGAGGAGTCCAACCTGCAGCGTCAGATCATCCACGGCAGCTCTGACGTCGGCCGGTCCAAGGCGGCCAGCGCCCGGGACTCCATCGCCGAACTCAACCCGCTGGTCGCCGTGGTTCTGCACGAGACCCGGCTGACCCCCGGCAACGCCGTCGAATTGTTCGGCCGCTACGACCTGATCGTCGACGGCACCGACAACTTCGCCACCCGGTACCTGGTCAACGATGCCGCGGTGCTGGTAGGCAAACCGTATGTGTGGGGCTCGGTGCATCGGTTCGAGGGCCAGGTGTCGGTGTTCTGGGAGGACGCGCCCGACGGCCGGGGCCTGAACTACCGCGACCTGTACCCCGAACCGCCGGAACCCGGCCTGGTGCCGTCCTGCGCGGAAGGCGGGGTGCTGGGCGTGCTGTGTGCGGCCATCGGATCGGTGATGGCCACCGAGGCGGTCAAGCTCATCGCCGGGATCGGCGAGCCGCTGCTGGGCCGACTGCTGATCTACGACGCGCTGGCGTTATCGCATCAGACCATCGACATCCGCAAGGATCCGGCGGCGCCGCCGGTCACCGGACTCGTCGACTACGAGGCGTTCTGCGGTACCGCGGACCCCGGACCGGAATCCGGCGTCACCCCGAGCGAGCTTCGCGACCTGCTCGCGGCCGGAGCCCCGATCACCCTGGTCGATGTGCGCGAACCGGCCGAGTGGGAGATCGGCCACCTCGAGGGCGCCGTGCCGGTCCCGACGTCGGCCATCGACTCGGGTCTGGCCGGGCTGCCGCCGGGGCGCACCCCGGTGCTGTACTGCAGGACCGGGGTGCGCTCGGCATCGGTGCTGGCCGCCGTCCGGGCGGCCGGGTTCCCCGACGCGACGCACCTGCAGGGCGGGATTGTCGCCTGGGCGCGGCAATTCGATCCCGGCCTGGCGATCTACTGAGGGCCCAGGGTCACCGGCACGCCTTGCCGCGCATTGCCGCTGGCACGCCTTACCCTGACCATGTGATCGACGAACGCCCGCCGGAGCATGTCATGGCGGCGTTCGGGCAGAAGAGCGGCGAACCGCAGCCGCTGGGCGGCGCCTGGGAGGGCGGCTGGCGCAGCGGGGAGATCGTGCTGTCGATGATCGCCGACCATGCCCGTGCCGCCTGGTCGGCCAAGGTGCGTGAGACGTTGTTCGTCGACGGCCTGCGGCTGGCCCGGCCGGTGCGCTCCACCGACGGCCGCTACGTGGTGTCGGGCTGGCGGGCGGACACCTTCGTCTCCGGCGAGCCCGAGCCGCGTCACGATGAGGTGGTCTCGGCCGGGGTTCGGCTGCATGAGGCCACCGCCACACTGGAGCGGCCCCGCTTTCTGACCCAGACACCGGTGCCGCCGTGGACCGACGTCGACGTGTTCACCGTCGCCGACCGGGCGGCCTGGGACGACCGTCCGCTGCAGGTGCTGCCGCTGGGCGCACCGGAGCTGCCCCAGTCCGAGGACCGGGAGCGCTCAGTCGAACTCGTCACCCAGTTGGCCGGGCTGCGCAAGCCGACCAAGTCCCCCAGTCAACTCGTGCACGGAGACCTTTACGGCACCGTGCTTTTCACCGGCACCGCCGCGCCCGGCATCACCGATATCACCCCCTACTGGCGCCCGGCCTCGTGGGCGGCCGGGGTAGCCGTCGTCGACGCGCTGTCCTGGGGTGAGGCCGACGACGGGCTGCTCGAGCGCTGGGATGCCCTGCCGGAATGGCCGCAGATGGTGTTGCGCGCCATGATGTTCCGGCTCGCGGTGCACGCCCTGCACCCACGGTCGACGGCCGAGGCGTTCCCGGGTCTGCTGCGCACTACCGCATTGGTCAGAATGGTCCTCTAGCCGAAATCGTGTCAGCAGTTAGGAGCGCCTCACGTTCGATCTGGTGATTTCCGATCCAGCACCGGGTAGCTCACCGCCCGGCGCCGCCGCGAGGGATATGAACGGTCGCACTCACCCCGAGGTGGTCTGAACCGGGTATCGGCACCGTCTCGGCGCCCCTCGCAGAGCTGTTGAGAGTGAGGATGCGGTCGACTCCGACCAGGGCGGGCATGGCGGTTTCTGCGGGAATCGAGCGGGTCAGACCTGCTCCCGACTGCTCGGCGGCATCGCGGAACCCGTTGTGAAGAAGCCGGCGAAACGGCTGCATGTCGAAAGTGGCATTGAAATCCCCAGCGACGATCGCCGCCGCCCTCCCGGCACCGGCGGCGAGTCGGTCCAGAGTGCCGGAAAGTTGAGCGATCTCATCGCGCCACGTGTCTATCGGTTGCGGCCAGTTGCCGACCAGATGGATGCTCACCGCGGCCACATCCTCGTCCACATCCGGCACCCGTATGTCGGCCCGGACCGCGCCCAGGGTGTATCCGGGGATCAAACTCGATCGGACGATCTTGTGGCGGCTCCAGATACCGACACCGGCGGCATAGGGCTGGGCATCGAGGACCCGATAGGGGAAATCCTTTTCGAGACCATCCTGGATCAGGTCGTTCGCCAGTTCGGGGGTGAGTTCCTGAACGGCCAGCAGGTCCGCCCGCTCCCGGGCGATGGCCACGAGAGCCTCGGGGTCGGCGCGGCCCAGGCGAAGATTTGCCGTCAGCACGCGAACCGGGACGGTGTCCTCCGGGACTCGACTGGAACCGATGAATAAGGGCAACTCCACGGCGACCACCACGGCGGTCAGAGCCCCCGCGGCCGCGGCGGTCCAACGTTCGCGGGCGAGCAGCAGCAGCAGTGCCGACACGCCGGCACCCGCCATCAGATAGGGCGAACACGCCGTCAGGAACAGGATCAAATGGTTGGTCACCGGCACGAACCGCGCCGCGAGAGCAGCGCAGGCGATCACGAAGCCCAACCAGGCCGCCTCGTACAGCATGAACAGGCGCAAGCGGGACCACTTCCGGCCGCGTCGGCTATCGGGCGGTGGTCGCATCAAACTCCGCGCCTCCGCTCATGGTGGTACTCGCCGATGACATCCCGTGTTCCGCCCAATGTGCCATGACCGCAACGGTTAGATGACACCGCCGTGTGGTTCTCCGAGACCGTGGAACCGAGCGGCCAAGGCTGATCCCGGACGACGGTTCCATGCGTTGCGAGGAGTATCAACCACAAACTTTTCAACCGGGTCGCCGCCAGTGACAACCTTCGCCGGAGCGGCTGGCTGTCGGCCGATGTCGCCCCTTACTATTAGGGGCGGACTCTGGCATAGTGCCGCCGACGGGTTATCGCCCGCCAACTGGGAGATCAGGGAATCCAAGGGCAATCCGGGAGCAGCATAGGAAGCCCTCCACGATCTCTGGGGAATCACACATGAGGAGTAGCGCGTGTCCAACGCTTTTCCAGTCCCCGAGAACGAAGTCCGCAGACTCGATGCTCTCGGGGAGTACAACATCATGGATTCCCTGCCGGAGCAGGCCTACGAGGATCTCGCAAAGCTGGCGGCAACAATCTGTGGAACGCCGATTGCGCTCGTTACCTTGCTGGACGACCATCGTCAGTGGTTCAAAGCAAAGGTTGGCCTCGAGGTTGACGAGACACCGCGCTCACAGGCGTTCTGCGCCCACGCGATCATGAAGCCAGACGATGTCATGACCGTTGAAGATGCTGCTCTCGATGATCGATTTGCCGGCAATCCATTGGTCGTGGGGGATCCGCACATCCGCTTCTATGCGGGCGCGCCCATCGTCACGCCCACCGGTGAGGCGCTCGGCACGGTCTGCGTGATCGATCGCGAGCCGCGCAAACTGACTGAGAATCAGGCAGAGGCCTTGCGCATCCTGTCACGCGAAATCGTCGTACAACTTGAGTTGCGGCACAGCATTGCCACCCTCGAGCGAGCCGCATTGGATCAGGAACAGTACGTCCAGCGCTTGCAGGAGTATCAGCGGGACATGGAGAAGGTCCGGACGCATCTCGAAATACAGTCATCCACCGACATGCTGACAGGGGTGAAGAACCGTCGCGCATTCGACCTCCAACTTGAAGAGGAGTTCTCACGATCGCAGCGTGCCGACGCTGCGTGTTCACTGCTCATGATCGATATTGACCACTTCAAGGCAGTGAACGACCTCTTCGGTCATACCGTCGGAGATGAGACATTGCGTGCAGTTTCCAATCTCCTGCAGTCGGAGCTACGTCCCGAAGATCTGCTTTTCCGATACGGCGGCGAGGAATTTGCGGTCATTCTGGTCAACACCACGCTGAAAGGAGCTTTCGTGATCGGGGAGAGATTCCGACGCACTGTGCAGCGCGCCCCTTGGCCCAGACGTGCCATCACCATCAGCGTCGGCGCTGCCACCGCGGATGACGCTATGAGCTCGTCCGTCGACCTCCTGCGTGCCGCTGACCGCGCCCTCTATCACGCCAAACGCAGCGGACGTAATCGCGTCAGCAAGGTCACCGATACGGACTCAGCTGTCTTGCCTCTGACTTAGCGATAGAAATGCGTGTCGATCAAACGCCGTCCCGCCGGTCCTTCACGTGATTACGGAGGATGTGCTCGTGTCCACATCGACCCCCGCTGGAGGCGACCGGCGGGGTCGGCGCCCGCCTAGCCGAAATCGTGCCGGCTGTCCGTCAGGGCGACCGTGCCGTGCAAAGCCGGTACTCCTTCGGCGGCTAGCAGTTCCAACTGACGTGCGGCCAGATGTGGCGCGGGCCGCCCACTGGCCGTGAGCACCCGGTGCCAGGGCAGGTCCGAGGAGTCGGTGCGCATGATCCAGCCGACGATCCGCGGACTGGAAAGCCCTGCCGCAGCGGCGATATCGCCGTAGGTGGCGACCCGGCCCGGCGGGATAGAGGCCACCAGGGCCCGCACCGCCTCGACCTGCGCATCGGTGATCGGCGCCATCTCAGCCGAGCATGTCGCGGATCACGGCAGCCGTCTGGGCGGGGTCGGCCAACGGCACCATATGCCGGCAGCCGAACTCCAGCAGGGTGAAGTCCGCGCCCAACTGCCTTGACAGACCGTCGATCAACGCCTCGGTCACATACTGCGGGTCGCTGAACTCCGCGCGCACCAACGTCGTTGGGGTTCCCCTGTGCGGCAGAGTGATATCGCGGGCAAGCTCACTCCAGTAGGACATCATCGCGGGCAGGCAGATCCGCCATCCGTAGCGGCCGTTCGGCAGCGCCACCAGATGGTTTTCGCACTCCGCGTCCAGCTCGGCCGGCGCCACGTCGGCCCATGCGCCGCATGCCTTCTCGGTTCGCGCCTCGGCCGGGTCGGTGTAGTCCGGGGAGTCCATCATCGACTCGGCGACCTCCCGCATCCGCTGCCCGTCCAATCCCACCGCCGGGTCCAGCAGCACCAGACCGGAGACCAGGTCCGGGCAGGCGGCCGCCAGATGAAGTGCCACCGCGCCGCCGAACGAGTGGCCCACCACCAGGACCGGGCCGTCGGCCTCGTCCTCGATCAGCCCGGCCAGGGCGGCGACGTTGGCGTCGATGGTCCACGGCGCCGACCACGTCGACCGGCCGTGCCCGATGAGGTCCGGTGCCAGCACCGCGATATCGGCCAGGTGCCGGGCGGCCAGGGTGTGCCAGCGACGGCCGTACCCGGTCAGACCGTGGATCATCAGGACCCGGGCCGGGCCGGGCGGGCCGAAGCGGTTCAGGTGTAGGCCGTGTTTCACCCGGCCTATGCTGCCAGCATGGACGCTGTCACGTTGTGCAGTCTGGGGGCGGCCGGCACCGTCACCGGCTCCAAACACCTGCTCGAGAGCGACGGCCGGCGAATCCTGGTGGACTGCGGCCTGTTCCAGGGGGTGAAGAACCTGCGCGAGCAGAACTGGGACCGGCTGGCGGTGGATCCGTCGAGCATCGACGCCGTCGTGCTCACCCACGCCCATCTCGATCACACCGGCTACCTGCCGCGGTTGGTGCGTGACGGTTTCCGCGGGCCGATCTTCTGCACCGCGGCCACCGCGTCGGTCGCCAAGATCATCCTGCGCGACAGCGCCTTCCTGCAGGAGCGCGATGCGGCGTTCCTCAACAAGCACAAGGCCACCAAACACCATCCGGCGCTGCCGCTGTATGACGGCGAGGATGCCGAGCGGGCCATCGAACTGTTCGCCACCCGGCCGTTCGGTAAGCAGTTCGACGTCCTCGACGGCGGGCCGGTGGTGACCTTCCGGCGGGCCGGGCACATCCTCGGCGCGGCCACCGTCGAGGTGGACTGGCAGGGCCGTCGCATCGTCTTCACCGGCGATCTGGGCCGCTACGACGATCCGCTGATGTTCGACCCGGAGCCGGTGCCGGCCGCGGACTTCCTGGTGATGGAGTCGACCTACGGCGATCGGGTGCATGAGAAGACCGACCCCGCCGAAGCGCTGGGTGAGGTCGTCAACGAGACGGTGGGGCGCGGCGGCACGGTGCTGATCCCGGCGTTCGCGGTGGGCCGGGCCCAGGCGCTGCTGTACTACCTGTGGACGTTGCGGCGCGCCGGCCGGTTGCCGGACGTCCCGGTCTATCTGGACAGCCCGATGGCTATCAACGCCAGCGAGTTGTTGGGCACCCATCAGAGCGATCACCGGCTGGCGCCGGATGTCTACGAGGACATGTGCGCGATGGCCACCTACACCCGTGACGCCGAGCAGTCCAAGACGATCTCGGCCGGCCGGGAGCCCAAGATTGTGATCTCGGCCAGCGGTATGGCCACCGGCGGCCGGATCCTGCACCATCTCAAGGCATTCGCACCGGATCCGCGTAACACCATCGTGGTGACCGGCTATCAGGTGCCGGGCACCCGCGGCGCCTCCATCGCCGCCGGGGATCGCGACGTCCGAATCCACGGCGAGTGGATCCCGATCAACGCCCAGGTGGTGAGCCTGAAGATGATGTCGGCGCACGCCGACGCCGACGAACTCATCCGCTGGGCCCACGGGTTCAGCACCCCGCCCCGGCGGGTGTTCATCGTGCACGGCGAGCCCCAGCCGGCCGACACCCTGCGCAGGCGGCTGGACCGGGAGTTCGGCTGGGCGGCGACGGTCTCGATGCCCAATCAGGTGTTCGACCTGTAACTCGGCGGCGCGGCGCTCACCGGTTTGTGTCGTACCCCCGTGGTGTCATGCCTTCATGACGATGGTTCGGGTGCTGGGCGGTCCGGGGACCGGCAAGACCACGGTGCTGGTCGAGGAGGCCGCCGCCCGCATCGCCGCCGGGCTGGACCCGGAATCGGTGCTGCTGCTGACCCCCACCCGGATGACGGCCGGCACCCGGGGCGCGCTGAGCGCCCGGCTGCTCGGCCAGACGTCGGCGGATCTGCCGGTGGTGCGCGAGCCGCTGGTGCGTTCACTGCACGGCTACGCGTTCGCGGTGCTGCGCAAGGCCGCCGAGCGCGCCGGTGACCCGCCGCCGCGGCTGGTCACCGGGGCCGAGCAGGACGGCATCATCCGGGAGCTGCTCGCCGGTGACCTCGAGGACGGCGCCGCGGCCTGGCCGCGGGAGCTGCGTCCGGCGCTGGGCACCGCCGGGTTCGCCACCGAGCTGCGCGATCTGCTGGCCCGCTGCGCCCAGCGCGGGGTGTATCCGGCCGATCTGGCCCGGATCGGCCGGAGCTCCGGGCGGCCGCAGTGGGTGGCCGCAGGCCGGTTCGCGCTGCAGTACGAACAGGTGATGCTGCTGCGCGCCTCGGTCGGTACCGCTGCACCGCAGGCATGCGTTCCGGCACTCGGCGCGGCCGAGCTGGTCGGGGCGGCGCTGGAGGCGCTGGCCGCCGATGCCGATCTGCTGGCCGCCGAGCGGGCCCGGGTGCGGCTGCTGCTCGTCGATGATGCCCAGCACCTGGATCCGCAGGCCGCCAGGCTGGTGCGGGTGCTGGCCGCCGGCGCGGATCTGGCGATGCTGGCCGGGGATCCGCATCAGGCGGTGTTCGGCTTCCGCGGGGCCGATCCGGAGCTGTTGCGGACCGATGACGGCGAGACCATCGAGCTGTCCCGCTCGCACCGCTGCGCCCCGGCGATTGCCCGCGCCATCTCCGGGGTGGCCGCGGGGATGCCCGGCGCCGGCTGGCGCAGCCTGGATGGCGCCGCCCGGGACGACGGCGAGCAGGGATCGGTCACCGTCCGGGTCGCCGAGTCCGGGCACGCCGAGGCCGCGATGGTCGCCGACGCGCTGCGCCGCGCTCATCTCGTCGAGCGGCTGCCGTGGTCACAACTGGCGGTGATCGTGCGGTCGGCCTCGGCCGCCGGTGCGCTGTCGCGGTCGCTGGCAGTCGCGGGTGTGCCGGTGCAAGCCCCCTCGGCCGGCGGCCCGGTCGGCGATCAGCCCGGGGCCCGGGCCCTGCTCACGGTGCTGGAGGCCACCGCCGGTGGGCTCGACGACGACCGTGCGCAGGCGATCATGACCGGGCCGATCGGCCGGGTCGACCCGGTCTCGCTGCGTCAGCTGCGCCGCGCGCTGCGCCGCCAGGACGCCGAGTTGGCCGACGCGCTCACCGGTACGGCCGCCCAGTTGCCGGCGACGCTGGCCAAACCGGTCAACCGGGTTCGGGCGGTGCTGGCCGCCGCGGCCCGCAGCCACCGCAGCCATCGTGATCCCCGCTACACGCTGTGGCAGGCCTGGGAGCGCAGCGGCCTGCAGCGGCGCTGGCTGTCCGCCGCCGAGCGCGGCGGCGTCGATGGCGCGCGGGCCGAGCGGAACCTGGCCGCGGTCACCGCCCTGTTCGACCTCGCCGAGGACTATGTGACCCGCACCACCGGGCCGTCGCTGCGGGGTCTGCTCGACCACGTCGGCACCCTTCAGCTGGCTCCGGTCGCCGGCGCCGGGCCCGCCGGTGAGGCGGTCGCGGTGCTCAGCCCGCACGCCGCCCTGGACCGGGACTGGGAGATGGTCGTCATCGCCGGCCTACAGGAAGGGTTGTGGCCCAACACCACACCGCGCGGCGGCGTGCTGGGCACCCAGCGGCTGCTCGACGTCCTCGACGGCCTCGGTGACGAGGTGTCGGCGCGGGCGCCGCTGCTCGCCGATGAGCGCCGGCTGCTCATCGCGGCGATGGGCCGGGCCCGGCGGCGGCTGCTGATCACCGCGGTCGACAGCGACGCCGGCGATGAGGTCGCGCTGCCGTCGCCGTTCGTCGCCGAACTGGCCGCGCATGCCGGCGGGGATGTCGCCGCCCCGCCACTGCCGCAGCCCGCCCCACCGGTGCTCTCGGCGGCGGGGGTGGTCGGCCGGCTGCGGGCAGCGGTGTGCGCGCCGGACGGGACCCTGGCAGAGGATGAGCGGGCCTGCGCCGCAGCGCAATTGGCCCGACTGGCCGCTGCAGGGGTGCCGGGTGCCGACCCAGCGCAGTGGCACGGATTGACCGATCTCAGCACCGATCAGCCGCTGTGGTCCGGTGGCGATCACCTCGTGAGCCTCAGCCCTTCGACGCTGCAGACGCTGTCGGACTGCCCGCTGCGCTGGCTGGCCGAGAAGCACGGCGGGACCGGTGCCCGCGCACTGAACTCCACCCTGGGATCGGTGGTACACGCGCTGGTCGCGGACTCGGCCACCAGCGAGGCCCAGCTCGTCGCCGAGCTGGAAAACCTTTGGGCGGCTTTGCCGTTCGATGCGCCCTGGTATGCCGCCAACGAGCTGGACCGGCATCGCAGCATGCTCGCCGCCTTCGTGGCCTGGCACAGTGCGACCCGCCACGAGCTCACCGAGGTCGGCACCGAGGTCGAGTTGGACGGGGTCGTCGCGGAGGCGGCCGACGGGCTGCCCGCAGTGCGGGTGCGCGGCCGCATCGACCGGCTGGAGCGTGACGCGCAGGGCCGGCTGGTGGTCGTCGACGTCAAGACCGCCAAGACCCCGGTCAGCAAGGATGACGCCCAGCGGCACGCCCAGTTGGGTCTCTACCAGTTGGCCGTCTCGGCGGGCCTGCTCGGCGCCGAGGGCGGGGACCAACCCGGCGGCGGGCGGCTGGTCTACGTCGGCAAGCCGTCGGCGGCCGGGGCCACCGAACGCGAGCAGACCGCGCTGGGCCCCGATGACGTCCCCGGTTGGCAGCAGGCGGTGCGTGATGCCGCGGCCGCCACCGCCGGGCCGCAGTTCGTGGCCCGGGTCAACGACGGCTGCACGCACTGCCCGCTGCGGCCGTCCTGCCCGGCCCACGCGGCGGAGCAGTCATGACCCACAGCCCCGCCGAACTGGCTGCCGCACTGGGCGTTCCGGCGCCCACCGACGAGCAGGCCGCGGTGATCGCCGCCCCTCCCGGCCCGCTGGTGGTGGTCGCCGGTGCCGGGGCGGGCAAGACCGAGACGATGGCCGCCCGGGTGGTCTGGCTGGTGGCCAACGGCTACGCCGATCCGGGGCAGGTGCTCGGCCTGACGTTCACCCGCAAAGCCGCCGGGCAGCTGCTGCGGCGGGTCCGTTCCCGGCTGGCCCGGCTGTCCGGCCATCTCGGCGCGACCGCAGACGCCGCCGCCGGGTCCCCGCTGGTGAGTACCTATCACGCCTTCGCCGGGCAGCTGCTGCGCGAGTTCGGCCTGCTGCTGCCGGTCGAACCCGACGCCCGGCTGCTCAGCGAAACCGAGCGCTGGCAGCTGGCCTACGAGGTGGTCTGTGCCCACCCGGACCCGCTGCCGATCGGCAAGACCCCGGCCGCGGTCACCGCCATGGTGTTGCGACTCTCCGACGAGCTCGCCGAACACCTCGTCGACACCGATCAGCTCCGGCACACCCACGTCGAACTGGAGCGGCTGGTGTACGCGCTACCGCCCGGGCCCCGCCAGCGCGACACCGGCCCCAACCGGCGACTGCTCGACATGCTCGATATCCAGACCGAACGCGCTGCGCTGGTGCCGCTGATCGACGCGCTGCACGCCCGGATGCGGGCGGCCACCGTGATGGACTTCGGCTCCCAGATGTCGGCCGCCGCCCGGCTGGCCGCCGACCGTCCGCAGGTCGGCGAGGCGCTGCGGCAGCGCTACCGGGTGGTGCTGCTCGACGAGTACCAGGACACCGGCCACGCCCAGCGCATCGCGCTGTCGGCGCTGTTCGGCGGCGGCGCCGGCGGGGACCGGCTGGCGCTGACCGCCGTCGGCGACCCGATCCAGTCCATCTACGGCTGGCGCGGTGCCTCGGCGACCAACCTGCCGCGGTTCGCCACAGACTTCCCCCACCCGGACGGCACCCCCGCGCCCACGTGCGAGTTGTGCACCAGTTGGCGCAACCCGCCGCGGGCGCTGCAACTGGCCAACGCGGTCTCCGCCGAGGCGCGCTCGCGGTCGGTGGGGGTGCGCCCGCTGCGCCCGAGGCCCGGTGCCCAGCCGGGCACCGTGCTGTGCGCGCTGCAGCGCGATGTCGCCGGCGAGCGGGACTGGCTCGCCGACCATATCGCCGCCCGGTACGCGGCCGCCGCCGAGGCGGGGCAGGAGCCGCCGACGGCCGCCGTCCTGGTGCGCCGCAACGCCGACACCGGCCCACTGGCCCGGGCGCTGACGGCCCGCGGCGTTCCGGTTGAAGTGGTGGGACTGGCCGGTCTGCTGTCGATTCCCGAAGTGGCCCAGGTCATCTCGACGCTACGACTGGTCGCCGACCCCACCGCCGGAACCGCCGCCATGGAGGTGCTCACCGGCCCGCGCTGGCGGCTGGGTGCTCGTGATCTGGCCGCACTCTGGCGTCGGGCGGTGGTGCTCGACGGGCAGCGGCCGGCGGCGGTGTCGGCCCGGCAGATCGCCGACGCGGCCGCGGCCGACGTCGAGGCCGCCGCGCTGGCCGACGCCCTTGCCGACCCCGGCCCGGCCGGCGGCTACTCGGCGGAGGGCTACCGGCGGATCGGGGTCCTCGGCGCCGAACTCGCCCGGCTGCGCGGCTATCTGGCCCAGCCGCTGACCGACCTGGTGGCCGAGGTGCGCCGGGTGATCGGGGTCGACGTCGAGGCGCTGGCGGCCCGCCCAGCCGGCGCTCCCGGTACCGGCGGCGAGCACCTGGACCGCTTCTCCGATGTCGTGGCCCGCTATGCCGAACGGCCCGGGGCTGACGTGGCCGGCCTGCTGGCCTACCTCGACGCCGCCGCGGCGGTCGAGAACGGCCTGGCGCCGGCTGAGATCAGCCCGGCCCCCGGGCGGGTGCAGGTACTGACGGTGCACGCCGCCAAGGGCCTGGAGTGGCAGATCGTGGCGGTACCGCATCTCAGTGCCCGGGTGTTCCCGTCGACGGCATCCAAGCGGACCTGGCTCAACGACGCCGGCGACCTGCCGCCGCTGCTGCGCGGTGACCGGGCCGGCGATGAGGCCGGGGCCGGTCTGCACGGTGTGCCCCTGCTGGACACCTCCGCGGTCAACGACCGCAAGGCTCTGTCGGATGTCATCGACACCCACCGCGACAACCTGCTGGCGCGCCGCCTCGATGAGGAACGCCGTTTGCTCTACGTCGCGCTGACCCGCACCGAGGACACCCTGCTGCTGTCCGGCCACCACTGGGGCGCCACCGAGGCCAAACCCCGCGGGCCGTCGGATTTCCTCTGCGAGATCCGCGACGTCATCGAGGCCTCCGCCGCCGCCGGTGAACCGTGCGGGGTGATCGAGCACTGGGAGCCCGAGCCCGCCGAGGGTGAGCCGAACCCGTTGCGGGACAACACCACCGAGGTGCTCTGGCCGGTCGACCCGCTGGGCGGGCGGCGCGGGGACGTCCAGCGCGGAGCCGATCTGGTGGCCGCCGCCACGGCCGGGAGGCTCCCGCCGGCCGGCCCCGATGGCAGATCCGCCGATCCGGCCGGCTGGGTCGCCGACGTCGACGCACTGCTGGCCGAACGCGCCCGGGCGGGGGAACGCGCCCCGGTCGCGCTCCCCACCCAGCTGTCGGTCAGTGCCCTGGTCGATCTGGACCGCAACCGCGAGGCCGCCGCGCGTCGGCTGACCCGGCGGCTGCCGTCCCGTCCGGACCCGAATGCGCTCCTGGGTACCGCCTTCCACGACTGGGTGCAGCGCTTCTACGGCGCCGAGCGGCTCTTCGACCTCGACGACCTGCCCGGTGCGGGGGACCCGCAGACCGCCGACGCCGATCAGCTCGCCGTGTTGCAGGAGGCATTCAACGCCTCGCCGTGGGCGGCCCGCACCCCGGTGGACGTCGAGGTCCCGTTCGAGATGGCGTTGGGCGAGACGATCGTCCGCGGCCGCATCGACGCGGTCTTCGCCGACCCCGACGGCGGGGTCACCGTGGTGGACTGGAAGACCGGCGAGCCGCCCGCCGACGAGGCCGCCCGCCGGCACGCCGCCATCCAGCTCGCGGTGTACCGACTCGCCTGGGCCGGGATGGCCGGCTGCGAGGTATCGCAGGTGCGCGCGGCGTTCCACTATGTGCGCTCCGGGTGCACCGTCACGCCCGACCGGCTGCCGGAGGCGGACGAACTCAGCGCCCTGCTGCACCCCGAACCGGAGCGTTGCGCCGGATCCTGAGCGCCGCAACGATCATCGGGGCCTGCAGCGGCAGCCGGGCCAGCGCGGCGATCCGCATCGGCCATTTCTGCGCGCCCGGCTTGTTCCACCACATCCGGGTCATATTCAGGTTGGCCGGGAACACCGCCAGGAATAACGCGACCGCCGCCGACGCCCCGGCCCGGCGGGTGCGCGGCGCCAGCAGCATCGCGCCGATTCCCACCTCGGCCACCCCGGATGCGTAGGTGTAGAACCGCGGGCTGCCCGGCAGTTCGGCGGGCACGATGGTGTCGAACGGCTTGGGTGCCAGGAAGTGCCCGGCACCGATTCCGATCAACATCGCCGCCATCCGGTAGGCGGGACGCTGGCTGACGGGTTCGGCTGAGGTCTGCGGCATGGTTACATAATGGCCGTGTTCTGGCATGCCCCTGGGCGAAACGCACCGGCTGAGTTGGTGACGGTTTCTCGTGGCTGACCGCCGCCTGCGCCGCCGACTCGCCGCGATCGACGAGAACCTGGCCGCCAAACCCGGTGCTGCGCTGGTCGAGATCCTGCAGATCCCGGAGAAGTTCGTCCCTCCCGGGCGGCGAATCGCCCTGCGTGTCTTCTACGCTTTGGCCGCCCTGTTCACTGCGGCGGTGGTGGTCTACCTGGACCGGGACGGCTACAACAACGCCGCCGGCAAGCCGCTGACCTTCCTGGACTGTTTCTATTACGCGACGGTGTCGCTGTCGACGACCGGCTATGGCGATATCGCCCCGTTCTCCGAGCGGGCCCGGCTACTCAACGTCCTGGTCATCACGCCGCTGCGGTTCGCATTCCTGATCGTCCTGATCGGCACCACCGTCGAGACCCTGACCACCGTCTCGCGGCAGGCTTTGAAAGTTCAGCGTTGGAGGAACACTGTGCGCAACCACACCGTCGTCGTCGGGTACGGCACCAAGGGCCGCACCGCGGTGACCGCCATGATGGGGGACGGGGTCGCACCGGCCGAGATCGTCGTCGTCGATACCGACCAGGCGTCGCTGGACAAGGCCAAGGCGGCCGGGTTGGTCACCATTCGCGGCGACGCCAACAAGTCCGATGTGCTGCGGTTGGCCGGGGCGCAGCACGCCAAGGCCATCGTGGTGGCCACCAACAGCGACCCGACCGCGGTGCTGGTGACCTTGACCGCCCGCGAACTGGCGCCCAAGGCCCAGATCATCGCCTCGGTGCGGGAGGGCGAGAACCGGCACCTGCTGTTGCAGTCCGGGGCGGACTCGGTGGTGGTGTCCTCCGAAACCGCCGGCCGGCTTTTGGGCCTGGCCACCTCTAAGCCCACCGTGGTGGAGATGATCGAGGATCTGCTCACCCCGGATGCCGGGCTGGCGATCGGCGAACGCGAGGTGGAGGCCAAAGAGGTCGGCGGCTCCCCGCGGCACCTGTCCGACATCGTGCTCGGCGTGGTCCGCGACGGAAAGCTGTTGCGGGTCGACGACGCCCAGGTCGACGCCCTCGAGCGCGCCGACCGGGTGCTGTACGTGCGCACCACCGATGTCGAGTGATGAACTTCCGGCTGCGTAACGTCCCGTTGCTGTCGCGGGTCGGGGCCGACCGCGCCGATTACCTGCGCACCGACGTCGACGCTGCCGTTGCCGGCTGGCGCGACGCCGTGCTGCTGCGCGTCGATGACCGCAATCAGGTGATGGTCGTCGATAACCAGGTGCTGCTGGCCTCGGCGGCAGACCTGGGCGACACGCCTGCGCCGGAGGCGGTGTTCCTGGGCCGTATCGCCGACGGCCGGCACGTCTGGGCGGTGCGCGCCCCGCTGGCGGACCCCGGGGATGCGCCGGCCCGCGCGATCGACCCGCGTCGCTCCGGGGTTCCGTTTGACGATGTCAGCGCCCAGTTGGTGGCGTGCGCGCTGGCACTGCTGAATTGGCATGACAGCGCCCGCTTCTCGCCCGTGGACGGCAGCCCCACCCGGGTCGCCAGGGCGGGCTGGTCACGGCGCAATATCCTCACCGGCCAGGAGGACTTCCCGCGCGTCGACCCGGCGGTGATCTGCCTGGTGCACGACGGGGGAGACCGCGCGGTGCTGGCCCGCCAGACGGTGTGGCCGCCGCGGCTGTTCTCGCTGCTGGCCGGGTTCGTGGAGGCGGGGGAGTCCTTCGAGTCGTGCGTGGTGCGTGAGGTGGCCGAGGAGATCGGCCTGGCCGTGCGCGATGTGCAATACCTGGGCAGCCAGCCGTGGCCGTTCCCGCGGTCGCTGATGGTGGGCTTCCATGCCGTCGCCGACCCCGAGCAGGAGTTCGCCTTCACCGATGGTGAGATCGCCGAGGCGGCCTGGTTCACCCGCGCTGAGGTCCGTGCAGCGTTGGAGGAGGGGGACTGGAGTAGCGACTCGACGTCCCGGCTGCTGCTGCCCGGGTCGATCTCGATCGCCCGGGAGATCATCGAGTCCTGGGCCTACAGCGGCTGACCCAGCGGCTCGCCCGGCTCCGCGTACCACTAGCTAGATCGGGTTATTCATCCTCAGGGGCTAGGCAGACTGGACCTGGTTGCGGGGTTTTCTGCGGAGGACGGACTTTGCCAGAGACTCCCCCGCGACAGGGGAACAGCGAGCACCGCCGCGCCCACCGGCTTATCCGCGACGCCGGATTCCCCCGCCCGAAACGGTTGGAGGATTTCTCCTTTGAGGCCAAGCAGGCCTCGTACGCGTTATGGATTGAGCGCTCGGCGGGCCCGGCACAGTCGAATGTCGTGTTCGATTCCTTTGAGCTTTCGGGTACCGGCGTCTGACCAGGTGAATCGGGGGTCGTCGCCGATTGCGTCACGGGCCGTCTGGGCAAGCAGTACGGAACCCGGCCTGGAAATTGACGTGACCCTGCTGGCGAGGTTGACGGGACTGCCGAACCAGTCGCCGGCCCGGCTCACGGCTTGCCCGACGGTCATGCCGACCTTCAGGCGCGGAAAATTGCTCTGCGCTTCGGTGGCATCCATCAGATTCAAGACGGTGTCCAGGAGCGCAGCGGGGTCGGGGCTGACGAGCATGACCGCGTCGCCGATCGTTTTGACCATCCGTACCGGCGGGGCGGCCACCTGCCACGCAGTATCGGACAAGTTACGGGCCAGGCCTTCGAGTTCCTCGGGCGGAACGGATTCACCGAGGCGAGTAAAACCCACCAGATCGGCGAAGGCGACCGACACGGTGCGAGCCCCCGGCAGGGGCACGCCGTCGGCGCGTTCACTGGCGGTCATCGCCTCGGTTTCCATCATCATGTGGCGGAGTTGGAAGAACATCATGTCCTCGATCAGAGGGCCCAGCGAAGGCGCAATGCGTCTTACTGAGGCCTCGTAGCGACGGGCGATCTGCAGTTCCGTCGCACCTGGTTCGAGGACGGCGGCGAAGGCCGTGGATCGCATGACCTCGGCGGCTCGTGAGAGTCCTTCCGAAAGCACGCGTATTGCCCCGATGATCTGTTCGGAGTCCAGGCCCAGATCAACGAAGCGCTGCACCCGCGCGGCGGCTTCGGCGTCGGCACTCATGTGCACGGGCGCGTCGGGGTCCGCCACTGCCGGCATGCCCATCGCATTCTGAATGCGTTGCAGCAGCTCGAGTTCGATGCCGTGTTTCGCGCTGGTCTCTCGTGCGGACACGTAACGGTCATCGCCACCGACCAAATGCCGGGTAGCCAGCAGCATCGGGGAGGTGGCGGTCCGTATCTCATCGGGTGTGATGTCGCGGCTAAGCAGCCAGCGGATCAACTCGGCCCGTTCCTGGCGTGCTCGTCCCTCCAGGGAACCGAGTAGCGAGTCGGTGTCGGTGTCGGCAATCGGCAGCGGTTGGCGACTCACGACATCCCCGCGGTCGACATGGTGACGAAGTGGCCAAAAGGCGGTCCTGGTCATGATTACACCCTGCCTTGTCTTAATGGGTTAATTCTTGACCGAATTGGGTGGGGATTTTCAAGAAGAATGTTCTTCACGAACAAAAAATGCGCGCATTGCATCGCGTCGTTGCCCTATAACGCGCCGGTGCCCAAGGGTGCGGCAGCGCGCGGTCAGGTGCGCGGGCGCTGCGCACCTCCCGCACTACCCGCGAGCATCCGCAACAGGCGAACGCAACGCTGCGTCGTCGCGGCCGCATCTTCTCCGGGATGTTCGAGCCACCAGTGCACGACGGTGGTGACGGTGCTCAACCAGATGTCGGTGAGCAGCGACGCGTCCAGGGCGTCGGTGTTGCCGGCCGCGCGAAGGACTTCGCGGGTTCCGGTCGACCCCAATTCGATGAGGCGTCGTCGATACTGGGCAGCGCTCTGATAAATCGCAGACCCACCCGGCAGTGTCGCGTCAAAGAGGATCGACCACGAGTAGGGCCTGGGCTCAAGAGTTTTGAAGATGGCGGCGAGGGTGGAGATGGCCCGAGTGATCGTCACCCCGGTCTGGGCGGTCGCGACGGCCTCGACGAGCGACTCCCCGGCGCGCGTCAGGCACGCCTGGAAGAGACCTTCTTTGGAGTCGAAGTAGCCGTAGACCAGCGGTTTGGAGATTCCGGCCCGCTGCGCAATATCCGCGACTGACGCATGTGCGTAACCACGGCGGCCGAATTCCTCGGCAGCGATATCGAGGATCTGCTCCTCCCGTTCTTCGCGTGGAACACCTTTGGTTCCGGCCCTGGCCCGTGTCACCCGCTCACCCTATCGCTAAATCATAACCGTGGTAAGTTACTCAAAGATCAATTCACTGAAGGAGCTGACATGGTCGAGGCGTTGAGACATTCGCTGGACGATCCGATCCGCTACGCATTGCCGTTCTTCCTGCTCACCATCGTCATCGAGTTGGTCACCCTGGCGGTCCTCGGAAAGAGCGAGGGCCGCTTCACCGCGCGCGACTCGGTCACCAGCCTCGCGACCGGCGCTGTAGCGCTCGCGCTGACCGTCGTTTTCCATGCCGTAGAACTGCTGCTGTACGCGGCGCTCTACGTCTACGTCGCGCCCTGGCACCTGCCCGCCGACCGGTGGGAGACCTGGGTCGGCGCCTTCATCGCGGTCGACCTGCTCTGGTACGTCTACCACCGCGGCTCGCACCGCATCCGGGTGATGTGGGCTGCGCATCAGGCGCATCACAACAGCAACTACTTCAACACCACAACGGCATTGCGACAGAAGTGGAATCAGTGGTTCGGCATCCTGATCTGGCTGCCGCTGCCGCTACTGGGCGTACCACCGTGGATGGTGCTGGCCTTGTTTTCGGCCAACCTGATCTACCAGTTCTTCACCCACACCGAGACGATCGGCACGCTCCCGCGGCCGATCGAATTCATCTTCAACACGCCGTCGCATCACCGCGTCCACCACGGCAGCGACGCTCTCTATCTCGACCGTAACTACGGCGGGGTGTTCATCATCTGGGACCGGATGTTCGGCACCTTCCAGGCCGAGCAGCACCGCCCGACCTACGGCCTGACGACACCGATCTACAGCAACAACCTGGTCCGGCTTCAGTTCCACGAGTACGCCGCGGTGCTCCGCGACATCCGGGGCGCCAAGTCCTGGGGCCACCGCCTCGGCTACGTATTCGGCCCGCCAGGATGGCAGCCGGCGCCGTTGGACTGCTCCGATCGCCAGATGCCAGCCAAGGTTGGAGCCGGCCGCCTCATGAGCGAGACCCCGTGACGCCGTCCGGTCGTTCATGGTGGGGGTGGGGCAACACCGCCGAACAGGCAACTGACACCGAGGTGAAGGCCCTCGTCAACAGGTGCGCAGCGTTGCTTCCCGACCACGACTTCACCGATCATCCGCCGCCGGAAGCGTCCTCGCTCGAAGTACCACGGCCGGGGGTGGTTGCACCCGCGAGCCTGGCGGCGCTGTGCTCGGACCAGCCGGTCGACCGCCTCGCTCACGCCCGCGGGAAGGCCTTCCGCGACGTCGTGCGCAACCTGCGCGGTGAGATCGATCACGTTCCCGATCTGGTCGCGCGACCACGCACCGAGCAGGACGTCGTCGACCTTCTGGACTGGTGCACCCGGGACGAAATCCCGGTGATCCCCTATGGCGGCGGAAGTTCGGTCGTTGGAGGCGTCGAACCCCGATTCCCGGGTCCGGCCGTCACCATCGATCTGCACCATCTCGACGCGGTGCTCGAGGTCGACAGGACCAGCCGCGCGGCCCGCATCCAGGCCGGCGTCTACGGACCACACCTGGAGGAGCAGCTGCGTCCGCAGGGGCTGACATTGCGGCACTTCCCGCAGTCATTTGCGTACTCGACCCTCGGCGGCTGGCTGGCCACCCGGGCCGGTGGGCACTTTGCCACGCTGTACACCCACATCGACGACCTCACCGAGTCGATGCGGGTGGTCACCCCTGTCGGGATCAACCAGTCCCGGCGACTACCGGGCTCGGGGGCCGGACCTGCGCCGGACCGAATGTTCCTCGGCTCGGAGGGCGCGCTGGGCATCATCACCGAGGCCTGGATGCGGCTTCAGGAGAGGCCGCGGTGGCGTGAAACCGCATCGGTAACTTTCGACACGTTCGGCGCCGCAGTCTCTGCGACGCGGGAGATCGCCCAGTCCGGTCTCTATCCGTCGAATTGCCGCTTGCTCGACCCCGCCGAAGCCTTCCTCAATGCCGCCACCTCGACGACCGGTGGCGTCCTGGTGATCGGCTTCGAGTCCGCCGACCATCCGGTGGATACGTGGATCAACCGGGCTCTGGACATCGCCCGAGACCACGCGGGAACGGTTGCCGCGAGACAACCCGACGCCGCTGAAGACGCGTCGGCGACATGGCGGTCCAGCTTCCTGCGGATGCCGTTTCATCGTGACGCGCTGGCCAGGCGCAGCATGATCGTCGAGACGTTCGAGACGGCCTGCACATGGCGCGACTTCGAATCGCTGCACGCCAGTGTCACCGCCGCCGCCCACGACGCGATTCAGGACGTCTGCGGGCACGGCCTGGTGACCTGTCGCTTCACCCACGTGTATCCCGATGGGCCGGCACCGTACTACGGAATCTATGCCTCAGGGCGATGGGAAAACTCTGTAGACCAGTGGGACGAGATCAAACAGGCCGTATCGCACGCCATCATCGACGCCGGCGGCACCATCACCCATCATCATGCGGTTGGCCGTGACCACCGACCCTGGTACGAGCAGCAACGGCCCGAACCCTTCGCCGCTGCCCTCTGCGCGGCGAAGCGCTCTCTGGATCCGGCAGGCATCCTCAACCCGGGCGTACTCCTGCCCGCTTCGCGGTGAACTTGAGGTCGGCTCTTCGGCAAGGCCCCGGTGACTTCTCCGATGTCGTCACCGTTGCCCGCGCCGATCATCCGGTCATCAACGCGCTGATCGCCTCGACGTCGGCCGGACCGGGCAGTCCCCAGCCCGGCTGGTAATCGAACAGCTTGTCTACGCGTACGGACTGCAGGTCGACGTCGAGCAGTTCGATCGCCTCAAGCGGCACAAGACCCGGGTGGACCTGGCCACACGCCCGGGCCACCGACAGGAGTTCGAAACGCAGGGCAGCCAGGTAGTGGGCGCAGCGCACCGACTTCAGAGTGGGGTCCAACCCGTGTTCCAGCCACGGTGACTGGGTGGCCACACCGGTGGGGCACTGCCCGCTATGACACCGTTGGGCCTGGATGCATCCGATGGAGAACATGGCGGTGCGGGCGACGTTGACCATGTCGCAGCCCATCGCCATGGCCAGCAGGGCGTTCTCGGGTAGACCGAGTTTGCCCGAGCCGATGAAGAACACGTCGTGATGCAGGCCCTGCTCCGCGAAGGCCCGGTAGACGCGCGGAAAGGCCCACTTGAAGGGAAGCGCAACATGGTCGCTGAACACCAGTGGGGCGGCGCCCGTACCGCCCTCGCCGCCGTCGATGGTGATGAAGTCGACGCCGCGCCCGGTGCGGGCCATCCGATCAGCGAGCGTGGTCCAAAACGGTGCTTCGCCTACCGCGGACTTGATGCCGACGGGCAGACCGGTCTCGCCGGCGATGGTTTCGACGAGGTCCAGCAGGCCGTCAACATCGTGAAACGCGGAGTGCCCGGCGGGACTCTTGCAGTCGACTCCGACCGGAATACCGCGCATAGCAGCGATCTCGGGAGTCACCTTTGAGCCCGGCAGCATGCCACCCAGGCCCGGCTTGGCGCCCTGGCTCAGCTTGATCTCGATCGCCCGCACAGAAGGGGTCTGGGCCACTTTGTCGAGAAGGCGCGGAAGGCTGAAGCTGCCGTCCTCGTTTCGGCAACCGAAGTAGCCGGTGCCGATCTGCCAAACCAGCTCGCCACCGTTGAGATGGTAGGGCGAGATGCCACCTTCCCCGGTGGTATGCAGCACCCCGGCCATGGCCGCGCCCTTGTTGAGCGCGGTGATCGCCGCACCGGACAGCGATCCGAAACTCATCGCGGAGATGTTGACCACCGATGATGGCCGAAAAGCCTTGGCGCGACGACGGGCACCGCCGAGAACTTTTGCGGCGGGCAGTGGCACGGCAGGGTCGGGATGGTGCGGCTCGTCGTCGCGGGTGGGCACCGGGAACGCCGCGTGCTTGATGATCGGGTAGTTTCGCACCCGCTCCAGGTCGTTATCGGTGCCAAAGCCGAAATAGCGGTCTCTGGACTTCGACGATGTGTAGACCCAGCGGCGCTGGTCTCGGCTGAACGGCTTCTCCGAGTCGTTGTCGGTGACGATGTACTGGCGAATTTCCGGCCCGATCCCCTCCAGAAGGAACCGCAGGTGGCCGACAATCGGGTAGTTACGCAGGAGGGTGTGCTGCCGTTGCAGCAGGTCGAATCCAGCCAGCCCGGCTAGACCGCCGCCGATCACGGCTGCGATGGATCGGGGCTTCACACCGAACCCGAAGTCACGTCACCCGTGCTGAGCGGTCGCCGGTGATCGTCGCTCGGGGAGTCAGGCCTGCCGCCGGAATATTTCATGGCCCTATGGTCCCATCACCCGGACGCCTCAGCTAAGTAGGTGGCCGGCTCGGGCCCCGCATGCCGACCACGAATCGACCTTCAGGAGACCGCGCCGTGGTCGCGTCACCCATCTGCTGGCTGACCTCTCGCAACGACCCGTAGTTTCGGTGCCAGTACTTGTGCCCACCTCCGAGCGACACCGACCCTGGCCGCGCCACCGGGGCTAGCATCGCCTGGTGCGGCAGCAGGGGCAGGTCACCGGATTCGCCGCCACCATGACGACGATCGCCATGGGCCTGGGCTCCGCCGTGGCGGTGGGGGATCTGCGAATCCTGGCCGCCAACATCTCGCTGGTCCGCAACGGCCTGCAGTTCTCGCCGGGCACCACCATCTTTGTGTCCTCGCTGGCCACCCTGACCCTGGCCGCATCGGTGCTCGGCGCGGGCGTGCTGGGCGACAAGTACGGCATGAAGCGGATGTTCCTCGCCGGTGCGTGGGCCGCGGTGCTGTTCGGACTCCTCGGGGCCGCGGCCCCCAACGTCATCGTGTTGATGATCGCCCGGGCCTGCATCGGGGTGGCGTTCGCGTTCCTGACCGGTCTGTCGCTGGCCATCATGAACGCGGTCTTCCCGCCCGAGCGCCGGGCCGGGGCGATCGCCTGGTACCTCGCCGCGGTTTACGCCTTCGGTGTGCTGCCGGCCACGGTGGGCAGTCTGCTGGCCGAGCAGATCGGTTGGCGCAGCGGCCTTCTCGTCACCCCCGTCCTGGCGCTGATGGTGGTCGTGATCACCCTGCGGTATGTCCCGGAGACACCCAGTTCGCACCGCAGGACCGACCTGCCCGGACTGCTGCTGGTCGCCGTCGCCCTGCTGGGCCTTACCTACGGGATCTCCGAGTTGCAGAACGGACTGGATCTCGCGGCGGGCGCACCGATCGTGATCGGGGTGCTGGCGGCGGCCGCATTCGTGTGGTGGGAGTCGCGCTGCGACGATCCGGCGCTGGATCTGCGCATCTTCCGGTCGCCGCGGTTCACCGCCGTGGTGACCGCGGGTGCGGCCAACAATCTGGTGCAGGGCGGATCGATGATCATGGTCACCTTCTACCTGATCATCATCCGCGACGAGTCCACCTGGACCCTGGCGCTGTTGCTCATCCCGGCGACCCTGGTGTCGGCGCTGGCCGCTCTCGGTGCCGGCCGGGCCGCCGCCCGCTTCGGCAACGGCGGTGTCGTGGTGGCCGGCCTGGCGGTGCTGGCGGTCAGCCTGCTGGTGCGGCTGACATTCCGGATCGACACCCCGATCGTCGTGGTCGCCGCGGTGATCGCGCTGACGACAGTCGGCGGTGCGATCGTGCAGACCCCGCAGGCGACGGTGATGATGTCCAGTGCGCCAACGAGTCTGGGCGGGGTGGTCTCGGCGGTGAAGGCCTCGGTGGGGGGGACGTTCTACGGCTTGGGGTCGGCGCTGTTCTCGATGTTCGGCATCCTGCTGTTCATCCGCGACGCCGGACCGAAGCTGGCCGGCACCGGTATCAGCGCCGAGCAGGCGGGGGAGATCCTGGGCGCCAACGCCGACAAGCCGAGTGCAGCCGGGCTGGATCCCGATCGCACCGCGTGGGTGATCGCCGAGGCCACCTCGAGCATGCTCGATGCGGCGCACACGCTGAATCTGGTCATGACGGCCATTCCGGTGGCGGCGATCGTCGTCGTCGTGGTGTTGTTCCGTCGCCGGATGTCAGAGCCGTATGCGACGTTGCGGGGATGACTGATATCTCTGCGCCCCGCGGGCTGGTGCTGCGCGGCACTGGATTGCGCTACGTGCTGGTGCGGCTGTTGCAGCTGATTGGGCCGGCGACGGTTCCCGAGCTTGCGGACGGACTGCATCGGTGGGGTTTCGCCGTCGAGGGTCGGCCGTCGAAGACGATCTCCGATGCCCTGCGCTGGGAGCGGCGACGCGACCGGGTGCGCCGACTCGACCGCGGCCGCTACCGGGCCGGCGGCATGCCGCGTTCCACCGAGCACCGGATCATCTGGCGGGTGGTCGCGTTGCGCGAACAAGCGCGGCAGCAGGCCGTGTCGCTCGAAGGTGGGCAAAAGTGTCATACCCTGGGAGGACCGGGCGGGGACTGAACCGCAGATCCTGAGACCGCTAAACCCCGAGTTTGGCCTTGACCTCGTTGATGCTCGGGTTGGTCAACGCGCTACCGTCGGCGAACTTCAGCGTCGGCACCGTCTGATTGCCCTTGTTGACGTTCATGACGAACTCCGCGGCGGCCGGGTCGTGTTCGATGTCGACCTCGGTGAACTCGATACCCGCGGCCTTCATCATGGTCTTGAGCCGCTTGCAGTAGCCGCACCACACCGTGGAGTACATGGTGACCTGGGGATCAGACATAAGGCCCTCAAGATAGCCCACTGTCGGCGCCTGCTGCCAAGATGGACGCCATGCCCGCGACCGCCGACCAACTGGCCGGCCTCGACGCCGAACAGCGCGAGGCCGTGCTGGCCGCCCGCGGTCCGGTGTGCGTGCTGGCCGGCGCCGGAACCGGCAAGACCCGCACCATCACCCACCGGATCGCACACCTGATCGCAGGCGGCCACGTCGCGGCGGGGCAGGTGCTGGCGGTGACGTTCACCTCCCGGGCGGCCGGGGAGATGCGCAGTCGGCTGCGCGCCATGCAGATCGGCGGGGTCCAGGCGCTGACCTTCCACGCCGCGGCGCGCCGCCAGCTGCACTACTTCTGGCCGCGGGTGGTCGGCGATACCAGCTGGCAGCTGCTGGACAGCAAGTTCGCCGTGGTGGCCCAGGCCGCCAACCGGGCCCGGCTGCAGGCCAGTACCGATGACGTGCGTGACCTCGCCGGTGAGATCGAGTGGGCCAAGGCCTCGCTGATCACCCCGGAGACCTACCCCGCCGCGGTCGCCGAGGCCGGCCGCGACATCCCCCTGGACGCGGCGAAGGTGGCCGCGGTGTACGCCGGTTACGAGAAGCTCAAGGCCAACCGGGACGGGATGGCCCTGCTGGACTTCGACGACCTGCTGCTGCACACCGCCGCCGCCATCGAGAACGACGCCGCGGTGGCCTCGGAATTCCGGGATCGCTACCGCTGTTTCGTCGTCGACGAGTACCAGGACGTCACCCCGCTGCAGCAGCGGGTGCTCGACGCCTGGCTCGGCGACCGTGACGATCTGACCGTCGTCGGGGACGCCAACCAGACCATCTACTCGTTCACCGGTGCCTCACCGCGCTACCTGCTGGACTTCTCCCGGCGTTTCCCCGACGCATGCGTGGTGCGCCTGGAGCGTGACTACCGCTCCACCCCGCAGGTGGTGTCGCTGGCCAACCGGGTGATCGCCGGGGCCCGCGGCCGGATGGCCGGCAGCAAGCTGCACCTGATCGGCCAGCGCCCGCCCGGGCCGGAGCCGACGTTCCGCGATCACCCCGACGAGGTGGCCGAGGCCGCTGCCGTCGCCCGCTCGGTCAAGACGCTCATCGCCGCGGGCACCCCGGCCGCCGAGATCGCGGTGCTCTACCGCATCAACGCCCAGTCCGAGGTGTACGAGGAGGCGCTGACCGCCGCCGGTATCCCGTTCCAGGTGCGCGGCGGGGAAGGGTTCTTCAGCCGCCAGGAGATCCGCCAGTCGCTGGTGGCCCTGCAGCGCGCCGCCGATCGGGACATCGAAGGGGACGTCCCGGAGGTGGTGCGCAACCTGCTCGAACCGCTGGGCCTGACCGCCGAAGCCCCGGCCGGTGTAAAGGCGCGGGAACGCTGGGAGGCGTTGTCCGCCTTGGCCGAACTGGTCGATGAGGAGGTGGCGGCCCGCCCGGAGATCGACCTGGCCGCCCTGGTGGCCGAACTGCGGGTTCGGGCCGACTCCCGGCATCCGCCCACCGTGCAGGGCGTCACGCTGGCCTCGCTGCACGCCGCCAAGGGACTGGAGTGGGATGCGGTGTTCCTGGTCGGCCTGGCCGACGGCACCCTGCCGATCAGCCATGCGGTCTCCAAGGGCCCCGACAGCGAAGCCGTCGAGGAGGAACGCCGGCTGCTCTACGTCGGAATCACCCGCGCCAGAAAGCATCTGGAGCTCAGCTGGGCGCTGGCCCGGGCCCCCGGCGGGCGGCAGGGTCGGCGTCCGTCACGGTTCCTCAACGGCATCGCCCCGCAGGCGAGCGCCGGGCCGGCCGCCGGCGGGCCGGCCAAACCGCGCCGCCAACGCGGCGCCACCCCGCACTGCCGGGTCTGCAACGCGGTTCTCACCAGCGCCCCGGCAATCATGTTGCGGCGCTGCGAAACCTGTGCCGTCGATATCGACGAGGAGCTGCTGGCCCAGCTCAAGGACTGGCGGCTGGCCACCTCGCGCGAGCTCAGCGTGCCGGCCTACGTGGTGTTCACCGACAACACCCTGATCGCCATCGCCGAATCGCTGCCGGCCGATGAGGCCGCGCTGGTGGCGATCCCGGGGATCGGGGCGCGCAAGCTCGAACAGTTCGGCGCCGATGTGCTGGACCTGGTGCGGGCCCGCAGCTAGGCGATACCGAGTTCGCGGGCCGCGGTGTTGGCCGCGCGCGCACCCGACATCCGACGCAGCAGCAGCAGGCCGTCCAGCACCGCCACCGAGGCCAATGCCTGGCTGCGGCGCTCGGCGGCGGTGGGAGCGGCGATCCGCGGCTCCATCCAGTCCACCCAGCCGCCGATCAGTGCCGGGGCCAGGCTGGCGTAGGGCTCGCGGCGGGCGCTGGCCAGTCCGACGATCTCGAAGTACACCGCGAAGATCGGGTCGGCGGCCGGTGAGGCCAGCGTGGGCCAGGCCCGGCGTTGCAGGTCTCGGACCGGCATCGCCTGATCGCCGAAGGCGTCGGCCAGGGCGCTCTGCAGTTGCTCGCCGAGTGCGGCGATCACCGCGGTGATCATGTCGCTTTTGGTGGGGAAGTAGTAGACGACGGTCCGGTCGCTGATGCCGAGGCTCGCGCCCACCGCACCGAAGGTCAGCGAGCCGATCCCCGAGGTGGCGGCCAACTCCGCGGCGGCCTTCAGCAGCTCCTCGCGCGAATACTTGTAGCCCACCGCTTGATCCTAGAGGCCACACTGTCTACCCTTGTTTGTAGTTAACACTACAAAATCAGGAGTGCCGAGATGGATGAACGCCGAAGCGCCGCAGTGTCAACCGGATTCGTGGTGGGCGTGCTGGTCGCGCTCGGGTTCGCCGTCGTCATCAGCCTGCTACCGGAGTCGCTCTTTCTGCAGACGCCCCGGCGGGTGGCGGTCTACGTCGCCGTCGCACTGGCCGCGCCGCCGACGGTGTGGTTCCTGCAGTGGGTGGCCCGTTTGCGCAGCCTCGATCAGCGGACGGTGTTCCTCTGGGGAGCGGCCGGGGCGATGACCTTCGACGGCCTGGCGATCGGATTCCTGCCGGAACTCTACGGCCAGACCGGACAGGCGCTGGCCTGGACCGCATCGGCATTGATCTTCGCCTTCGCCAGCCTGATCGTGGCCGGGCAGGTCATGCTCGGGCGGACGGTCCCGGCCGCCGGCTGATTCAGCTCTTGCTGTCGATCCACCGGCTGAGCGCGTCCTCGAGCGCGGCCGCGACGGTCAGGCCAGCACCGCGGGCGGTGTGCTCGAATCGTTCGACCAACTCGGCGGGGATCGAGGCATCGACCTTCGCCCGCTGCGGACCGGTCGGGGCCGGCGAATCGCCGGTGGAAACCGGGGTGTGCCGCGCGGCGCTCGCCTCGATGAGAGCGCGAAGAGCCGGGATCTGCGGGAGCAGGTCGGCCAGGTCCTCGGCCTCGATGCGCAGCACTTCGGTCGGCCCGGTCGTCGTCACCGTTGCGGAGCGCAGCTTGCCCTTCCGCAGGGCTGATTCGCCGATCACCTCACCCGGTCCCAGAGAGGCGATGTGCTCGCGGCCCGCGTAGACGCCGACCTCCCCGCTGAGCAGGATGTAGCAGGAATCCGCCGGAGACTGCTCGTGGATCAGCGGCCACGGGCCCGACATCGAGTCGTGGTGTGCCGCTCGGACCAGGTGATTCAGGTCGTCGTCGGAGAACTTCTCGAACGCCGGGAACTCTCGCAACCGAGAGGCGTCGTCTTGCTCCTGAAGTTCAATCCACGAGTTGTGGCCGTACTTATCCGCTGCGCCCATCGGTGCTTGCTCCTCTCGTCCCGGTGCCGGCCGTCGTGACACCCGCCGCACCAGTATCCGCAACCCGGCCCGTCGAGGGGGCGGTTTCATCCGCAACCCGCCGATGGCGTCGTACCGGGATGCACACTCGCCGGGCTGATCGGGCCCGCCCCGGCCTGACCCGCCCGGCGCTAGCATTGCGCCGTGACGTGGTCGGATCGGGAACGCGAACTGCTCGCGGTCACGCTGCGTCTGCTCCAGGAGCACGGCTATGAGCGGTTGACCCTCGATGAGGTTGCCGCCACCGGCCGGGCCAGCAAGGCCACCATGTACCGGCGCTGGCCCACCAAGGCCGAACTGGTGCTGGCGGCGTTCATCGAAGGTGTCAGCCAGGACGCCGTGCCGCCGGACACCGGGAGCCTGCGGGATGATCTGATCGCCATCGGCGACACCGTGTGCGCGCATGTCAAGGAGCACGGCAGCACACTGCGGGCCGTGCTCGGGGAGGCCTCGCGCAACGCCGACCTCAACGACGCCATGCAGGAGCAGCTGTTCGATCAGCGCCGGGCGATGATGAAAGAGGTGCTCACACACGCCGCCGACCGCGGCGAGATCTGCCCCGACGTCCTCAACAGCGAACTGTGGGATCTGTTGCCCGGCTATGTGATCTACCGCGCGGTGATCCAGAACCGGCCCGCAACCCGCCGTACGGTCCGCACCCTCGTCGACGACATGATCCTGCCCAGCCTGACGCGGGGCGCGCAGTGAAACGGTACGGTACCGTACTGCCGGTGGAGGCTGACCGGTGAAGCGCACGTTCACCTCGGTTCTCGGCCGGGCCTGGCTGGTCTGGATGACGGTCGCGATCGTCGCCCTGGCCGGCTTCGCGGTGTACCGGCTACAGGGCGCCTTCGGTCCGCTGGACACCACGACTCCCGGCGGCGCCGCCGACCAGATCGTGCCGTTCAACCCCAAGCGGGTTCAACTCGAGGTTTTCGGCGATCCGGGTGCCACCGCGACGATCACCTATATGGATGTCAACTCCCGGCCGCAGCGCGTCGACGGTGCGGTGCTGCCCTGGTTCTACGACGATTCGACCACCACCCCGGCGGTGCTGGTCAACGTCCAGGCCCAGGGTGACGGCAGCACGCTGGGCTGCCGGATCACCATCGACGGGATCGTCAAGGTGGAGCGTCTTCAGAACCGCGCCGACGCCTACGTCTTCTGTCTGGACAAATCCGGATGAGCGACCGGCACGGCACGACACCCCGTCTTCCGCAGCTGATCCGCCGGCTGTGCATCCCGATCGCGATCATCTGGCTGGCGCTGGCCGCCTCGACCAACGCCCTGATCCCGCCGTTGGAAGAGGTCGGGCGGATCCACAACGTCGCGCAGAGTTCCAAGGACGCGCCGTCGCTGATCGCCTCCAAGCGGATCGGGGCGGTGTTCGGCGAATACGACTCCGACAGCCTGGTCACCCTGGTGCTCGAAGGAGATCAGCCGCTGGGCGCCGAGGCGCACCGGTTCGCCGACGTGCTGGTCGCCGAGATGGAGGCCGACACCGAACACGTCCAGCACGTCCAGTACTTCTGGGGTGATCCGCTGACCGCGGCGGGATCGCAGAGCAATGACGGCAAAGCCGCCCTCATTCAGGTCTATCTGGTCGGCGACGCCGGAAGCAGCCAGGCCAACGAATCCGTCGCCGCGGTCCGCGAGATCGTGGACGACACGCCGTCGCCGGCCGGGGTGAAGGCCTATGTCAGCGGCCCGGCGGCCCTGGTCGCCGACGAGTTCGCGGTGGGCGAGGGCAGCCACATCAAGGTCACCGCGCTCACCTTCGGGGTGATCGGGGTGATGCTGCTGATCGTCTACCGGTCCATCACCACCATGCTGCTCACCCTGGTGGCGGTCGCCATCCAGGTGGCTGCGGCCCGCGGCATCGTCGCCTTCCTCGGCCACATCGGCGCCATCCCGCTCTCGACGTATGCGACCAACCTGCTGACGTTGCTCTGCGTCGCGGCCGCAACGGATTACGCGATCTTCCTGCTCGGCCGCTACCAGGAGGCCCGCCAGTCCGGTGAGGATCGCCTCGCCGCCTACTACACGATGTACCGCAGTACCGCGCACGTGATCATCGGCTCGGGCCTGACGGTCGCCGCCGCGGTGTTCTGCCTGATCTTCACCCGCACCCCGTACTTCAACAGCCTCGGGATTCCGGCCGGCCTCGGCGTGCTGGTCACCCTGGTGGGCTCGCTGACCCTGACGCCGGCGGTCATCACCATCGGCAGCCACATCGGATTGTTCGATCCCAAGCGCGCCATGCGGACCCGCGGCTGGCGGCGCATCGGCACCGCGATCGTGCGCTGGCCCGGCCCGGTGCTGGTGGCCTCGATCGCGGTGGCGCTGATCGGCCTGCTGGCCCTGCCCGGCTACAAGACCTCCTATGACGCCCGGCACTACCAGCCGGACTGGGCGCCGGCGAAGATCGGCTACGCCGCGGCTGAACGGCATTTCACGGCGGCCCGGCTCAACCCCGAGGTGCTGATGGTCGAGACCGACCGCGATCTGCGCACCCCGGCCAACATGATCGTGCTCGAGCGGATCGCCAAGGACGTCTTCCGCACCCCCGGGGTGGCCATGGTGCAGTCCATCACCCGGCCGCTGGGCACCCCGCTGGACCACAGCTCGCTGGGCTTCCAGATGAGCGCACAGTCGTCCGCCCAGATCCAGAACCTGCCATTCCAGCAGGCCCGCGCCGATGACCTGCTCGAGCAGGTCGCCGAGATCTCCCGCTCGATCACCCTGCTGCAGGACCAGTACGCGCTGCAGGAGCGGCAGTACGACCTCCAGCAACAGGCCACCGCGGCCACCGACGAGCAGGTGACGGCCTTTCGGGAGACCTCCGCGCAGATCAAGGATCTACGCGACAAGATCGCCAACGTCGATGACTTCTTCCGGCCGATCAAGAACTATTTCTATTGGGAGCCGCACTGTTTCGACATCCCGTTGTGTGCGACGTTCCGCTCGCTGTTCGAAGCCCTCGACGATGTGGACTCGCTGACCGAACAGTTCGACCAGGTCACCGCAAGCCTCGACAAGCTCAACGCCCTGCAGCCCCAACTGCTGGCGCTGATCCCCGAACAGATGGCGCTGATCCCGGAGAACATCGCCATCCAGGAGCGCAACAAGGCCCTCGCCGAGACCAACTACGCCACCCAGTCCGGGCTGCTGGAGCAGTCGGCGGAGGCGCTGAAGAACGCCGACGCGATGGGTCAGGCCTTCGACGAGGCCAAGGACGACAGCACCTTCTATCTGCCCCCGGAGGTGTTCGACAACTCCGAGTTCAAGCGCGGGATGAAGCTGTTCCTGTCCCCGGACGGCAAGGCCGCGCGGATGATCATCACCCACGACACCGATCCGGCGACGACACAGGGCATTTCGCATATCGACCCGATCCGCCAATCCGCGGAGGAGGCGGTCAAGGGCACCCCGCTGGCCGGGTCGAACATCTACATCACCGGCACCGCATCGGGGTTCAAGGATGCCCGGGACATGGCGAACTACGACCTGATGATCGTCGTCATCGCCGCGATCAGCCTGATCCTGCTGATCATGATGTTCGTCACCCGCAGCGTGGTCGCCGCCCTGGTCATCGTCGGCACGGTGGTGCTCTCACTGGGCGCGTCGTTCGGGCTGTCGGTGCTGATCTGGCAGCACCTGCTGGGCATCGAGCTGTACTGGATCGTGCTGGCGCTGGCCATCATCATCCTGCTGGCGGTGGGGTCGGACTACAACCTGCTGGTGATCTCCCGGTTCAAGGAGGAGATCGGGGCGGGCCTGAACACCGGTCTGATCCGGACGATGGCCGGCACCGGTTCGGTGGTGACCGCCGCGGGCCTGGTGTTCGCCTTCACCATGTGCGGCTTCGTGGTCGGGGACCTGATGGTGCTGGCCCAGATCGGCACCACCATCGGCGTCGGCCTGATCTTCGACACCCTGATCGTGCGGTCGTTCATGACGCCGTCGATCGCCGCGCTGCTCGGGCGCTGGTTCTGGTGGCCGCTGAAGGTGCGCCCGCGCCCGGCCAGTGCCATGCTGCGGCCCTACGGAACCCGGCCCTCGGTGCGTGAACTGCTGCACACCGACGATCCCGGGCAGGCCGCCGATAAAGCGGTTGTGCCTGCCGGCACCGACCCTCTACCCTGAGCCCCATGTTGTTCGCCGCTGCGCATCACGCCGCCGCCCGTCCGTCCGTGGACAGGAGCGTCTGCTAGCGCACGCAGAAAAACCTCCAGGCCACGGACACCAGTCCGTGGCCTTTTTCGTGTCCCAGAAAGGAATTCCCGTGTTGCCGTGCAGCGCCGACCCGAACCTGTGGTTCGCCGAGGAGCCCGCCGACCTCGAGCGCGCCAAGGCACTGTGCGGTGCCTGCCCGGTCCGCCGGGCGTGCCTGGCCGCCGCCCTGGAGCGGGCCGAGCCGTGGGGGGTGTGGGGCGGGGAGATCCTCGAGCGCGGTTCGGTGCTGGCCCGCAAGCGCCCGCGCGGGCGGCCGCGCAAGGATGCCGCGGCCTAGCCGGCCCGGCGTGCTCGTCGAAAAGCTCACCCGCGCAACGCTTCGACCGGCTGGCCGGTGATCTTGGAGATCAGGTCGAAGTCCTTGTCGAGGGCCAGTACCGTCAAACCGGCGATCTCCGCCGTGGCGGCCACCAACAGATCGGGGATCGCCGGTGCGCGATGTTGACCGCGGTCGGCCAGCAGCATCTGTACCTCGACGGCGCGGTCCTCGATAGCCGGAGTCACATACTCCACCGGCATCATCGCGAGAGGCGGTGAGGCCCACTCGGCACGCGCTTGTTCGCCGGTGCGAAACGAATAGCCGACCGCCAGGCGGGTCACGGTGCTGATCCGCACCAGGCCCCGTTCAATTCGCTCAGCCCAGACTTGAGCGTCCGGGGAGATTGACAGACGGGTGTAGGCGGACTTGTCGATCAGCCAACCGGTCAGCGCCATGCCTGATCCATGACCTCCGGGTCATCGAGGTCGGACGCAGCCACTGCGGCGCGGTGAAGGTCTTCGACCGTGAGGCGGGACCGGTTTGTCCCGGTGACCGTTCCCTCAGCCTCGAACCGACGCCGGAGGTACTCCTGACGCGACAGACCGCGCGTTACCGCGTCGGCGTCGATGCGGGCCACGGCCGCCTCGGACAACCCGCGAATGAGGACATCTGCCACGGCCTCAACCTCCTGATATCGCTGATATCAGCGTATCGGCTCGCCCCGGCGTAGACGACCGCCTAGATCGACGGGTGCGGTTCGGCGTAGCCGGGGATCAGCTTCTCGGCCATCTCGCGCACCGGCACATGGCAATCCAGCTGACAGGAGATCGCCACCGTCGAGCCGATCACCCGTAGCGGGATCGCCAACTGCGCCGGCAGATCCATCTGGCGGGCCATCTTCAGGTTCTGCGGGGTGCGCTCCATATTGGCCGCGGCATGTTTCTGCAGCCACTTGCGGGTGTAGTGGAACACCGGCACCTGCACGGGTTCGACGTACTGGGCCAGCATCTCGTCGATGGCCTCCAGCGAGACCTGTTCACCCTTGCGGACGAAGCCCACCTTCTCCATGGTCGGCAGCAGCAGGTCGTACTGCTTCTCCTGGGCCAGCCGGATCATGATGCCCATCTCCACCGGCAGGCCGTCCGGCAGCGGGGCCACCGCACCGAAGTCGAGGACGGCCATCCGCCCGTCCGGCAGCAGCATGAAATTGCCGGGATGGGCGTCGCCGTGCATCATCCCCACCCGGGCCGGGGCGTCGAAGGTCAGCTCGAAAAGCCTTGTGCCGCAGATGTCGCGCTGCTCCGGCGTGCCGGTGCGGATGATCTCGGCCAGCGGGATGCCGCCGTCGATCCACTCGCTGACCATCACCTTGGGCGCGCTGCCCACGATGCGCGGGACGAAGAAGTGCGGGTGGCCCTCGTAAGCCTTGGCGAAGGCCCGCTGATTGTTGGCCTCCAGCCGGTAGTCAAGTTCCATCTCGGTGCGCTCGACGAGTTCGTCGACCACACCCTGGACGTCGGCACCCGGGGAGAGCTGCTTGAGCACACTGGTCAGCCGGCGCATGGTCTTGAGGTCGGCGCGCAGCGCCTCGTCGGCGCCGGGGTACTGGATCTTGACGGCCACCTCGCGGCCGTCGGCCCACACCCCCTTGTGCACCTGGCCGATGCTGGCCGAGGCCACCGGGGTGTCGTCGAAGGAGGCGAACCGGTCGCGCCACTTGGTGCCGAGCTGGCCGTCGAGTACCCGGTGCACCTTGTCCGCCGACAGCGGGGGAGCGTCCTTCTGCAGTTTGGTCAGCGCCTCGCGGTAGGGCTCGCCGAACTCCTCGGGGATGGCGGCCTCGAGCACCGAGAGTGCCTGGCCTACCTTCATCGCGCCGCCCTTGAGCTCACCGAGCACGCTGAACAGCTGGTTGGCGGCCTTGTCCATCAACTCGGCGTTGACCTCGTCGCGGGATTTCCCGGTCAGCCGCTTGGCCGCACCGAGCGCCGCCCGGCCCGCCATGCCGACCGGGATGCTCGCCAGTTTGGCGTTGCGGCGGGCAGATCCACGCTTGATGTCGTCGGCCACGCCCCTATCATCCTCGATCCGCCGATTCGGTCAACGAGTTATGCCAACAACCACACAGCGGATGACGGTTCCAGCGTCGCGCGACGATGCTCGCCGAGCCGACATCGACCTCGACGGTGGCGTTCAGGGTGGCCGGCGCGGCCGGGGCCGGGGCGGCATCGGGGCGCACCGCGGCGATGATCTGCTGCAGCTGGGCCAGCGCCAGGGCGGCGGTGGCCAGCAGGGTAGGCCGGTCGGCGGTGCCGGTGACCTCGCGCAGTTGGGCGGCCAGTGCCGGCCAGGCGGCGTCACGGTCGGTGCGGTGCAGATCCGCACATGACAGACAGCTGCTGACCCCCGGCAGCACCAGCGGGCCGACGACCCCGACGCCGTCGCGCACCCGAACCGGCAGATGCGGCACGCCGGCGGCCTGCAGGTCGCGCACCAGCCGGGGGTCGGCGGTCAGCTGATCGGCCAGCACCACCAGGTCCACCTCGCCGGGAACCCCGGCGGCCCGGCTGCTGCGCCCGACCCGCGCCCCCGAGCAGCGCAGGCCGTCGGCCAGCAGTTCCGACAGCGGCCCGCTGCCGTGCACCCGGATCGACAGTGCCTTTCCCCGGGCGCGCCCGCCGGCGCGCCGATCACCCTCGCGGACAACCTCGGAGCTCACCAACCCGGCCAGCAGTTCGTCGAACCCGGTGTCGTCGGACAACCCGTGCGCGCGGGCCAGCCGACGCACCTCGGCGCGCGACAGCGGAGCGGCCAGCGCCCGTATCACTGTGGCCAGGCCGCCGGGGCCGAGACCGGCCGGCGGGCGCACCAGCACGGCCCGGCGCGGGTCCCAGCCGATTTGCACTGCGCCGTCGGGGCGCAGCAGCACCGGCATCGCCGGATCGAGGGTGTAGCGCAGCACCCCGCGACTGTGTCAGTTTCGGGCGTGCCAGGAATTCAGCTGTCCACAGGCCCGTCGTCGGGTCCCGGTGCGCCGGTCTCCTTCTCGATCTCGGCGATCAGCGAGTCGACGTCGGCGGAGCTGATGTCCCCGCCGATGACCCGGTCGATGAACCGGGCCGGCTCGTCGAGGTCCGCCGAGGACGGCAGCAGGTCGGGGTGCGCCCACACCGCATCGCGGGCGTCGATCCCGGCGGCCTCGGTCAGGCGCTCCCACAGCACCGCGGCCTCGCGCATCTTGCGGGGCCGCAACTCCAGGCCGACCAGAGTGGCGAAGGTCTGCTCGGCCGGCCCGGCGGTGGCGCGGCGGCGGCGCAGCATCTCGCTGAGCGCGGCGGTGCCGGGGATCCGGTCACCGAGGGCCGCGGTCACCACCGTCTGCACCCAGCCCTCGACCAACGCCAGCAGGGTCTCCAACCGCTCCAGGGCGGCGGTCTGCTCGGGGGTGGCCTTGGGCTCGAACAATCCTTGGGAGAGAAGCTCTTCCATCTTCGACGGATCCGACAGCGAGGACGGGTCGAAGCCCGCGGAGAGCTGCTCCAGACCGCTCATGTCGATCTTCATGCCGCGGGCGTAGGCCTCGACGGCGCCGAGCAGTTGCTGCGAGAGCCACGGCACTCCGGAGAACAGCCGGTGGTGGGCGGCCTCCCGGGCGGCCAGGAAAGTAAGGACGGCTGAGCGGGATTGTTCTAGGCCATCGGAGAGTTCCTCGATGGTGGCCGGCATCAACGCCGCAACACCCTTGGGACCCAACGGAAGTCCGATGTCGGTGGAGGTCATCACCTCCTTGGACAACCGGCCCAGCGCCTGACCCAGCTGCGAACCGAACGCCATCGACCCCATCTGGGTCATCATCGCCATCAGCGGCCCGGCCATCGCTTTCGCTTCCTCGGGCAGCGCCGAGGACCACACCGTCGAGACCTGTTCGGCCATCGGGTCGCACAGCCGCTTCCAGGTGTCCAGGGTGTTGTCCACCCAGTCCTGCGGGGTCCAGGCCGCCGCCCGGGTCGCGCCGGCCGGCAGCGCGGTGGCGCCGTCGAGCCAGGTGTCGGCCAGGTGCACGGCATCGGCGACGGCCTTGGCGGTGGACTCCGGCACCGGGGCGGAGAACCCGATGGAACTCGATGCCAGTTTGCGGGCCAGGTCGTAGTTCACCGCCCCGCCCTTGCCGGAGGCCATGGCGCTGCCCGCCCCGGCGAACATCTCGCCGAGCTTGGAGAACAGCTGGCCCAGATCGCTCGGGTTGAACCCGGCGCCGCCGAAGCCGAACGGATCACCGCCCGGATTGGGGTCCTTGGACTTGTCGCGATGAGGGTCCCGTTCGGGGTCGTCGCCGGAGAAACCGAACGGCAGGTCAGACATGGCTCCCACGGTACCGCCGTTAGGGTGGGCGTCGTGAACAGGCGGACCCTGACGTTGGTGGTGGCGCTGGTACCCATCATCGTCTTCGGCGTGCTGCTGGCGGCCGTGACGGTGCCCTATGTGGCGCTGGGGCCGGGTCCGACCTACGACACCCTCGGCGAGGTGGACGGCAAGCAGGTGGTCGCCATCGAGGGCACCCCGGTCAAGCCGACCTCCGGGCAGCTGAACATGACGACGGTGTCCCAGCGCGACGGCCTGACCCTGGCCCAGGCGCTGGCGCTGTGGGCCTCCGGCAACGACCAACTGGTGCCGCGCGATTTGGTGTTCCCGCCGGAGAAGTCCCGCGACGACATCAAGAAGTCCCAGGATGCGGACTTTCAGCGCTCCGAGGACAACGCCGCCTACGCCGCGCTGAACTACCTGAAATACCCCAAGGCCGTCACCGTGGAGAACGTCAACGACCCAGGCCCGTCGGCGGGCAAGCTGCAATCCGGTGACGGGATCGAGAAGGTCAACGGCACCCCGGTGGCCGACGTGGCGCAATTCAGCGGTCTGCTGAAGTCCACCAAGCCCGGTGACAAGGTGGTGCTGGACTTCCGCCGCCGCAACGCCCCGGCCGGCAGCACCACGATCACCCTGGGTAAGAACGACGACCGCGACTACGGCTACCTGGGCATCGCGGTGGCCGACGCCCCGTGGGCCCCGTTCACCATCGACTTCAACCTGGCCAATATCGGCGGGCCGTCGGCCGGGCTGATCTTCAGCCTGGCCGTCATCGACAAGCTGACCACCGGCGATATCAACGGCTCGAAGTTCGTCGCCGGCACCGGCAGCATCAGCGCCGACGGCGCCGTCGGCCCCATCGGCGGCATCACCCACAAGCTGGTCGCCGCCCAGGAAGCCGGGGCGACGGTGTTCCTGGTGCCGGCCGAGAACTGCGACGAGGCCCGCACCGTGCGCGACAACACCATGGAGCTGGTCAAGGCCGAGACGCTGACCCAGACCATCGATGCGCTGAAGGCACTGACCTCGGGCGGGGACGTACCGCGCTGCTGATCGGTCGGCGGCCACAGCCGCTCCCGCGCCCGTTGCGTAGAGTTGGGGCCGTGATTTCCGGAGTTGCACTGTGACAATCCGCCCGCCCGCCAGAATGCCGGCTCTGACCCGCCGCAACCGCGTCTTCCTCGGCATCGCGATCGCCGTCATCGCCGTGCTGCTGATCGGCCCGCGCTTCATCGACACCTATGTCGACTGGCTGTGGTTCGGCGAACTGGGCTACCGCTCGGTGTTCACCACAGTGCTGCTGACCCGGCTCATCGTCTTCCTGGTGGCCGCGCTGCTGGTCGGTGCGATCGTGTTCGCCGGCCTGGCGCTGGCGTACCGCACCCGGCCGGTGTTCGTGCCGACCACCGGACCCAATGACCCGATCGCCCGCTACCGCACCGCGGTGATGAGCAAGCTGCGGGCCTTCGGCCTGGGCATTCCGGCGCTGATCGGGCTGATGTCGGGTCTGGTGGCGCAAAGCTACTGGCCGCGCATCCAGCTGTTCCTGCACGGCGGCGATTTCGGGGTGACCGACCCGCAGTTCGGCCTCGACCTCGGCTTCTACGCCTTCGATCTGCCGTTCTTCCGGCTGGTGCTGTCCTATCTGTTCGCGGCGGTGTTCCTGGCGTTCCTGGCCAACCTGGTGACGCACTACGTCTTCGGCGGTATCCGGCTGGCCGCCGGCTCCGGCGCGCTGACCAAGGCCGCCCGCATCCAGCTGATCAGCCTGGTCGGCACCCTGGTGCTGCTCAAGGCGCTGGCCTACTGGCTGGACCGCTACGAGCTGCTGTCCAACACCCGGGCGGGCAAACCGTTCACCGGCGCGGGCTACACCGATATCAACGCGGTGCTGCCGGCCAAGCTGATCATGCTGGCGATCGCGGTGATCGCTGCGGTGGCGGTGTTCTCGGCACTGTTCCTGCGGGATCTGCGCATCCCGGCCATCGGTGTGGTGCTGCTGCTGCTGAGCTCGCTGATCATCGGGGCGGGCTGGCCGATGATCGTCGAGCAGTTCAGCGTCAAGCCCAACGCGGCGCAGAAGGAGAGCGAGTTCATCGCGCGCAGTATCACCGCCACCCGGCAGGCCTACGGGCTGACCGATGAGTCGGTCACCTACCGCGACTACAGCGGTAACGCACCCACCAACGCCAAGCAGGTGGCCGCCGACCGGTCCACCACCTCCAATATCCGGCTGCTGGACCCCAACGTGATCAGCCCGGCGTTCACCCAGTTCCAGCAGGGCAAGAACTTCTACTTCTTCCCCGAGCAGCTGGCCATGGACCGCTACAAGGGCCCGGACGGCAACCTGCGCGACTACGTGGTGGCCGCCCGTGAACTCAACCCGTCCCGGCTGATCGACAACCAGCGCGACTGGATCAACCGGCACACCGTGTTCACCCACGGCAACGGGTTCATCGCCTCCCCGGCCAACACCGTGCGCGGGATCGCCAACGACCCCAACCAGAACGGCGGCTACCCGGAGTTCCTGGCCAGTGTGGTCGGCGCCAACGGCACCGTCATCTCGCCCGGCCCGGCGCCGCTGGACCAGCCGCGGATCTACTTCGGCCCGGTGATCTCCTCCACCGTCGACGACTACGCGATCGTCGGCAAGACCGGCGCCGACCGCGAGTACGACTACGAGACCAACACCGAGACCAAGAACTACACCTACGCCGGCACCGGCGGGGTGCCGATCGGCAACTGGCTGGCCCGGTCGGTGTTCGCCGCGAAGTTCGCCGAACGCAACTTCCTGTTCTCCAACGTGATCGGGGAGAACTCCAAGATCCTGTTCAACCGCAACCCGGCCGAGCGGGTCAAGGCCGTCGCGCCGTGGCTGACCACCGACACCACGGTGTACCCGGCCATCGTCAACAAGCGGATGGTCTGGATCATCGACGGCTACACCACGCTGGACAACTACCCGTATTCGGAGCTGACCTCGCTGTCCTCGGCGACGGCGGACTCCACCGGGGTGGCGGTCAACCGGCTGCGACCGGACAAGCAGGTGTCCTATATCCGCAACTCGGTCAAGGCCACCGTGGATGCCTACGACGGCGCCGTGACGCTGTATGCCCAGGACGAGAAGGACCCGGTGCTGGCGGCGTGGATGAAGACCTTCCCGGGCACCGTCCAGCCCAAGTCCGAGATCAGCAAGGAACTGGCCGAGCACCTGCGCTACCCGGAGGACCTGTTCAAGGTGCAGCGGGCGCTGCTGGCCAAGTACCACGTCGACGACCCGGTGACGTTCTTCTCCACCTCGGACTTCTGGGACGTGCCGCTGGACCCGAACCCGACGGCGTCGAGCTTCCAGCCGCCGTACTACATCGTGGCCAAAGACCTTGCCAACAATGACAATTCGGCCTCGTTCCAGCTGACGACGGCGATGAACCGGTTCCGCCGCGACTTCCTGGCGGCCTACATCTCCGCCAGTTCGGATCCGGACACCTACGGCAAGATCACCGTGCTGACCATCCCCGGTCAGGTCAACGGCCCCAAGCTGGCGTTCAACGCGATCTCCACCGACACCGCGGTCTCCCAGGACCTCGGCGTGATCGGCCGCGACAACCAGAACCGGATCCGCTGGGGCAACCTGCTGACCCTGCCGGTCGGCCAGGGCGGCCTGCTCTACGTGACGCCGGTGTACGCCTCGCCGGGGACCTCCGATGCCGCCTCGACCTACCCGCGCCTGATCCGGGTGGCGATGATGTACAACGACAAGGTCGGCTACGGCCCCACCGTGTCCCAGGCGCTGGACGGCATCTTCGGCGCCGGCGCCGGGGCGACGGCCACCGGCCCGGCCCCGGCGGTCGGTCCCGGCCAGCCCGCGGCCGACGACGGTACGGCGGCGGCCCTGGTGCCCGCCGCGGTACCCGAGACACCCGAAGCGCCGCCGGCCGCGCTGCCCCCGGGTGGGGCGACGCTGTCGCCGGCCAAGGCCGCCGCACTGGCCGAGGTGGACTCCGCGATGACCGCGGTGCAGCAGGCCCAGCGCAGCGGCAACTTCGCCCAGTACGGCGAGGCGCTGCAACGCCTGGACGAGGCGATGGGCAAGTTCGACTCGGCCAAGTAGTTCCTGGGTGACTGGCGGGGTGTGCGCCCCGCTGTTATCCATGGGCGGTGTCCCTTGAGGTTTGCGTTGCGGACCTGACCGCCTCGGCGGTCGCCGTCACCGGGATCGGCGAGGAGTTGGCCGCTGCGCTTTCCGGTGTCGAGGGGCGGTGCGAGTCGGCGTGCGTTGGCTGGCAAGGGCTTTCGGCTGCTTCGCTGAGCGTGGTTGTTCAGCAGTGGGGTGCTTCCGGTGCGTCGATGCTCTTGCGGCTGGCTTCGCATGCGCAGGATCTGCACGGGTGTGCCGCGTCGTTCTGGGACAGTGAGCAGTCCGGCGCCTCGGTGCTCGGGGCGCCGTGACGCTGAGCGTCGCTGACATCTCGCGGTGGGATGCCGACGCGGTCCGTGCGGTGGCTGAGGCCGCGGGTGATCGTTTCGAGGCGTTGATGTCCGCGGCCGACGGACTGGGGGCGCTGCCGGGCTTCGGGTCGTGGCAGGGCGAGGCGGCGACGGCTGCGCGTCTCGCGATCGCTCGTACCCGGGCCGATCTTGAGGCGGCCGGGCGGCAGGCTGCTGCGGTGGCCGAGGCGGCGGGCCGGGCCGCCTCCGGGATCGAGGGTGTCCAAGCCGAGCTTCGGGGGTTGACGGTCGACGCCGCGGTGTCCGGATGCGAGATCGACCCGGCGGCCAACCGGGTGATGGCCAGGCCGTGGGAATCCCGGGCGGGCGTCCCGGCGCTGCAACACCGGCTGGATTCGATTGTCGAACAGGCGAACTCGCTGGACGCTGAGTTGGCTGCGGCGCTTGGTTCCGTCTGACGGCGCGGCGGCCTCGGGTCCCTCCGATGCGCTGAGCCGGCCGCTACCGGAGGACCCCAGGGCCTTCCGCGAGCTGTGGCAGCGGCTGTCCCGCGCCGAACGCGACCAGCTGTATGACCGCGACCCCGCCATCGGCAACCACCCCGGCATGCCCGTCGGCAACGCCCACACCGCGGGCAAGGACCACTACCTACGCCGCCATCTGGCCGAGGAACTGCACCGCGCCCAAGCCGCCGGCTCGGCGGACCTGGCCGACCTGCAGGCCCTGGACCGGGTACTGGCCGCCCACCCGGACATCCGGCTGATGCTGCTGGACACCAGGGGTGAGCGGCTGCGCGCGGCGTTCGCCGCCGGCAACCCCGACACCGCCACCCACGTCTCGGTCAGCGTGCCCGGAATGAACACCACCGTGGCCGACAGCGTGGACGGCATGGTCACCGAGGCGATCGGCCTGCGCCAGTTGGCCTCCCGCCAGCTCGCCTGGCTGCCCGGCCGGGCCCGCGAGACGGTGGCGACCATCGGCTGGATCGGCTACCAGGCCCCGCAGATCCGGGCCCGCGACGGGCTGGGAGGCATGGTGCAGGGTGCTGTCGAGGTGAGCCACGACGAGCGTGGCCGCCGCTGCGGCCCAGGACCTCTCCCGCTTCTACGCCGGCATCCAGGCCGCCCGCGAGGTCGGCCCGGCCCACCTGACCGCGATCGGGCACTCCTACGGCTCGCTGACCACCGGCCTGGCGCTGCAGGTGCCCGGCAGCCACGGCGTCAGCGACGCGGTGTTCTACGGCTCACCCGGGGTCGCGGCGTCGGCGCCGGGGGATCTGGGCCTGGCGCCCGGCCACGTCTTCGCGATGGCCACCCCGGATGACCCGATCCGCTGGGTCTACGACGGGCCGACGGTGGCGCGGGCGCTGGCGCCGGTCATCCCGGGGCCCTTGGACGACGCGCTGCTGGCCGCCGCCGAGGTGTCCGGGGCGGGGGAGTTCGGGCCCGACCCGGCGGGCAATCCGGCGTTCGTGCAGATGGAGACCGAGGGCATGTGGGGGCTGGAGGGCGCCAGCGGGCACAGCGAGTACCCGCGGGCCGGGGATGCGGGGGAGCGGACGAGTGTTTACAACCTGGCTGCGGTGGTGGCGGGGCTGGACGGCAACGTCATGAAGAAGTGAGGGTGCGGTTGAATGCCTCATGAAGATCGACGGATCGGTGGCGGTGGTCACCGGAGCGGGCTCGGGTATCGGCAGATCCATCGCCGCGGCGCTGGCATCGGCCGGCGCCTCGGTGGTGGTCGGCGACATTGACGCGGTGTCGGCCGCCGAGACCGCTGCGATGATCGGCGGGGTCGCGGTGGCCGCCGATGCCGCGAGCGCCGACGGCATCGCGGCACTGCTCGACACCGCCCGCCGGGAGTTCGGCGGCGTGGACATCTACGTCGCCAATGCCGGCATCGTCGGTCAACCCGGTCTCGGCGACGACGAAGCCGCCTGGGATCAGATCATCGACGTCAACGTGCGCGCCCACATCCGGGCCGCCAAAGCCGTGATGCCGGAGTGGCTTGAGCGTGGCAGCGGCCACTTCGTCGTCGTCTCCTCGGCTGCCGGCCTGCTGACCCAGCTCGGTGCGGCGCCCTACAGCGTGACCAAGCATGCCGCCGTCGGGTTCGCCGAGTGGTTGGCCATCACCTACGGCGACCGGGGAATCGGTGTGAGCTGTGTGTGCCCGATGGGTGTCGACACCCCACTGCTGCGCGCGATGTCCGATTCGCCGGACACCCAGACCCGGGTGGCCGGTGCCGCCGTCACCGGTGCCGGTGCGGTGATCAGCCCGGACGATGTGGCCGACCTGACGGTCCAGGCCATCATCGACGGGACGTTCCTGGTGCTGCCGCATCCGGAGGTGCTGACCATGTTCCGGCAGAAGGCCGCCGACTACGAGCGGTGGATTGCGGGGATGCGGCGGTATCAGCGGAGCTTGCAGTAGGCGGGCAATCCGGGGTTTCGCCGCTGGACGGCTGGACGCGATTTCGAACCGCGCTCCTCAGCCTCCAGCCGGTCCGACCGAGTGCCCCGCCGGTACTTTCCGGGAACCGGTAAGCGGGGCCCTCGGCCAGAGCCGGTTGCGCTCCTAGTTCGCCGTCGGCAACGCGACCAATGCTCCACCGGAGAACATTGAGTCGTGGAACTCGATCGCTGTGGGCACCGCGCCCTTCGGGATGTCGAACGTCGCCTGCGTCTCAATGCCGAGACCTGGGTTGATGTCTTCCATCCAGCCGTTGTTCATGAAGCTGGTGGCGTCGTACTCGTTGCCGTTAATGATCAGCTTCTGGTTGGTGGCGGAGAAGCTACGGGCATCGTCGCCGATGTTGGTCACCCGGATCTTGACCGTGAAGAACTCGCCCTTGGCGATCTCGGGAGCGAACGCATCGTCCATCGAGGTCGCCCCTCGCTCCACGCCAAGCACCTCGAACTCGAATTTGCCGTCGCGCACCGCAGAACCCGCAGGTTCCACCTCTTTGGTCTTAGGTGCCGACTGGGCGCTCGCTCCGGGCGCCGAGGACGCCACTGACCGCGTTGAGGACGAGGACGACGAAGCGGACTTCGTGCTGCCGCTGCCGCCGTCGCTCATCAAAGCGATAACGACCACAGCCATGAATGCCGCGGCAACACCCCACACCCACCGCTTGTTAATCGACCCGACCGGCTTGCCCGCATGGGCCGCCGTGGGCGTTGACACACCCGGTCCGGCATATGCGGGTGTCGGCGCGGCCGGAGCCGGCGGCGCCGAAATTGTCCAGTTCGTCCCGTCCCAGTAGCGCAACCCCGGGCGGCCCTCGGGGTCCGGATACCAACCGGGCGGTGGTGGTGGCGGTGGTGTGTTTGGCGTCGTCATGACGTAATCCCCCTTCTGAGCAATCAAGAGTGCAGTGCGCCGCGGTTCCCCAAACGGGTGAACGAGGCGCTCCGGGAACTTACAGACCGCCTCCGACGGAAACAGATCGCCGAGACCTGCCGGACTGCCGCCGACACCAATCCGGACCTTGGTTCGGACGTCCTTCTGTTCCGCCGGGCCTGTGACGGACGCGGAGCCCTCACCTGCCGATTTGGCCGTTCGGGCGCGGCTTCGGTAGCCTTGCCAAGTCAGCGCGGGGTGGAGCAGCTCGGTAGCTCGCTGGGCTCATAACCCAGAGGTCGCAGGTTCAAATCCTGTCCCCGCTACGAAAAAGCCAGGCCAGAGGATGTTGCCTCTGGCCTGGTTTCGTTTTCCGGTGGGTCAGGTCCGTATTTATTACACGCCGCCTCGTGGATTTCTTGGCTGCCTTGCGCTTGCCGCGCACTGCGTTGTCCACCATCGTGGCGGCGGAGTTCCTCGCCGGGATGCCGATGCGACGTTGATCGGCGGCGATTTCAACAGTTCGGTCGTCTGGGACTACCCGGAGAAGAAGGTGAAGTTCGGCGACTTCATGGACGACTTGGAATCCATCGGATTCGCCAGCGCCTACCACCTCGACCGGAAGTGTGAACGCGGCGCGGAACCAGACCCCACGCTCTGGTGGAGACGGAACACCGAGTCGCGGTACCACACGGACTACGCATTCATCCGCCCCGCCGACGCCATCCAGAACGTCAACGTCGGCTCGGGTGAGGACAGGCTCGGCCACAGCGATCACCCGCCGGTGACGGTGGACTTGCGGCTGTAGGCCGCGTTGCCTCGCGTGGTCTCGAATTGCTAAGTGCGGTAATACGCGGCTTGGCGGTCGCGCTGGGGATCGGCTCCGGTGTCGCTATCGGCGGTGTGGGCGCGGCGTCGGCATCGCTGGAGGACCTGGCGGTGCAGTTCAGCCGAGAGTTGAGTGCGCACATCAGGGAGGTGGATACCCAGTCGACGT
>CAWBBP010000002.1:0-85928 GCA_963787055.1 uncultured Actinomycetota bacterium | reverse complement strand
TGTCAGGGTGAGTTGAGTCCACTGCTTCATAGCAACCCGCTTGCAGGGCGAGATACGGATCAACGCAACGATGACGATTTCCAGCCTGGCCGTGGCCGGGGACAATGTGCCGATGGGTTCAACTGGTCCACGCTCGGGTGGCCCGCAGCGGCGGCGGGTGTTCAGCCCGGCTGAGAAGCTGGCGCACCTGGCCGCCTACGAACAGGCCTGCCAGACCAGCGGTGGCGGCGCCTATCTGCGCCGTGAGGGCTTGTATTCCTCGCTGATCTGCGAGTGGCGCAAGCAACGCGATGCCGGGGTGCTGCACGGCAAGCCGGCCGGGGCCACCATCGGCAAGCTCACCCCCGAGCAGGCCGAGATCGCCCGCCTCAAACGCGAGCTCGATAAGACGGCCAAACGGCTGGCCGGCACCGAGGCCGCTTTGGAGATCATGGGAAAAGCACACGCTTATGTGGGTGATCGCTGTCAAGTGCGGGGTCCGTCGAGCCTGGTGAGCAGTTCGAGGTAGATGGCTTTGCGGCGGGGTTCGTCTCGTTCGGTGGCGTTGGCGAGTTGGTCGGTCAGCGTTTGACGGTGGTCCTCGGTGGTGGCGAAGTGGGTGCAGGTTTCGCAGATGGTTTCGTAGCGGCAGTCCAGTGCTGCGGGCCGGGTGCAGTGGCCGTTGCCGAGCAGTCGGGTGGTCTCGCCGCGGAGGCGTCGCATGTTGGGGCCTTCAGCCTCGGCCGGCAGACCGGAACCGACTTCGGCGTAGAGGCTTTCCACTTGTGTTGTGACAGCGAAGTATTCGTCGGCGACGGTGCGGTCGGAGATCCGGGCGTAAACCATCGTCATAGACATGGAGGTGTGTCCGAGCAGTGCGGCGATCGCTTCAAGGCTCATCCCGTTGTTGATGGCTTGGGTGGCCAGGGTGTGGCGCAGTTGGTGTGGGGTGACGTGGCCGATTCCGGCGGTGCGGGCGGCGGCCTGGACTGCGTTGTCCACGCGGCGCCCGGGGATGGGGCGGCCGCGGTCGGTGAACATCAGGTTTCTGCTGCCGGGCTGGGCGGGGTGGGTCGAGAGCCATTGCGTGAGGAGTTCGTCCACGCGGGGGTGCAGGGGAATGTAGCGGTCGGTGTGGAGTTTGCCGACCGGGGTGCGCAGCCAGCGGGCAGAGCCGATGTCGGTGATGGCGTCGCGGGTCAGGCCGAGGAACTCTCCTTTGCGCAGGCCGGTGCGGGCCAGCACCTCCACGGCGAGGCGGTCGAACTCGGCGGGAAGGGTGCGGGCGGCGCGGAGCAGGGCGGAGGCGTCGGCGTCGCAGAGGAACCGTGGCAGCGGTCGGTCGCGGATGGGCATGTCACCGGCGAAGACGGGGTTACGGGTCGGTGCGTCGGTGTAGTCCCATTCGATGATGCGGTCGAAGAAGCTACGCAGGTGTCCCAGGCGCATACCGATGGTTGTTTTGGCTGGGCCGGGTTTGCTGCGGTAGCCGACGCGGCTGGTCAGGAAGGTTTTGAAACCTTCGATGTGGGTGCGGCGGATTCCAGCGACCGACCTGATGGTGGGGTGGTGGTCGGTGAGGTAGACGGCCAGGTGGCGCAGGGTGGTGTCGATCAGTGCGACGCTGCCCGGTCGCATACTGACCGTGAGCTGGGTCAGGTAGCGGCGCAGCGTGGCCACCAGTTGAGGGGCGCGGGCATCCAGCTCGTCCCAGTGCGCTGTGCGGCTCGATGGCGAGAGCCTGGTGGGTGAGGCCTCTGCGAGCACACCGAGTGCGGTCAGGGTGGCTGTGAGTCCGTGCAGCGGTGTTGACCAGGACCGCGGAATACGCCCGTCCGGACGGCTGTGTGCTGCGGTGAGCTCGGTGGCCGCAGCACCGAATCGGTGGGAGTCCAGCACTTCTGGGGACGTCCCGGTAGTGGCGATGATCTTGGCCAGTGCGCCCCACTGGTGTTTGGTCTCGGCGGTGGTGAATCCCAGCCTGGCTGCGGTGCGTCCGAAGGTGGCGGCGAAGTGCGGGTAGACCAGTGTGGCGTGGTGACCCCAGGCGCTGCGACAGGATCGCACGTAGTCGGCGTCAGCAGGGTGCGCGGTGGCCAGCAGCAGGTAGGCGATCAGGCCCCGGACTTCAACGGAGGCGCACAGGCGTTGCGCCGCGGTGGCCTCAACCCATCCGGTGAGGTCGGTGAAGGCCCTCGTATAGGCATCGACGGTGGACTGCCTGATTCTGCGGGCAACCTTCGAGCCCCCGGTCGCGATGAATCGCGCGGCGGCAGCCGACTCGTTCGCGGGGGCGGTCTCGGGCTGCGGTACCGCGGTGGCGCGGATGCTCACGCGTCACCGCCGCTGTGCGTGCCGGTCAGCGATGAATCCAGGGCGGTGACTGCCTGGTGGTACTGGGTCGATAGCCAGGTGTCGGCCAGGTGCAGGTAGATGCGGGTGGAGGAGATGTTGCGGTGCCCGGCTTGGGCTTGCACGGCCTCCAGTGACATGCCCGCTTCCCGCAGCCGGGTTAAGCAGGTGTGGCGCAGCATGTGGCAGGTCAGGTGCTCGATGCCGGCGCGGTTACGGGCTCCGCGCAGGATCTCATCGAGGCCCGGGGCCGACAGTGGCTGGCCGCGACGTGGTCCCTTCAGCGTGACGAACACACGGTCGGTGGTTGCTGCGGTAGCGTCCCGTTCCTGGTCGAGGTAGTCGGCCAGGGCGGCGAAGAACCCGGAGGAAACCGGAACGATGCGGTGGTGTCCGCCTTTGCCTTCGGTAATGGTGACCCTGCGGTCGGCGAGGTCGAAATCGGTCAGGCGCAGCCCGAGGACCTCGCAACGGCGCAGCCCGCCCAGCAGCATCGCCAGCACCATCGCCCGGTCGCGGTGGGTACGCAGCGCAGCCAGCAGCCCGGCGGCATCAGCAGGGTTGAGAACCCGGGGCAAGGTGCGGGGCGTGCGGATCAGCGGGGTGGCCCGGCCGCTTCGATGCCGCGCCCCGGGCAGGCGAACGCTCAACCCGGTCGGGACCGGACTGGCGGCCATCAGATCACGTGCGCACAGGTAGCCGTACAGCCCTGACAGCGTCGCCAGCCGCCGCGCGATAGTTCGTGCGGAGAGTCCCTTCTCCCCGTCATCCAGGCGCACCACGTTGCCGCCGCGTACCGGGAGCCTTTGGGCGGCAATGAAGTCGAATACATCGGTCGTGGTGACATCGACCGGGTCCTTGACGACGATCGTGAAGAAGACCTTCAGGTCATACCCTGCGGCCAGCACTGAGTTGGGGCGGCACCGGGCGGCGACAAACCGCAGATAGTCGTCGAGCAACTCGTGGCCGAGTCGGACCTCGACGCCGGTGTCTCCAAGAGCTCGACGTGACAGGCACGGGATGAATATCGGCATGTTGGATGCAAGGCCTCCGCTTCGCCTGCCCCGCTGCCCGTCGTGACGGTCAGATCGACGAGGTCAGGATCACCTGCATATCCTTGCGCTCTTGGAGAGTCTCTGCGAGAGCGCGGAGCCGCCGAGCACGCCGAGAAGGCGTTGATGGACGCCTGGACCGCGCTGCGCGCCCAGCACATCCCGACCCGGCAGGCCGCGTCGTTGACCGGCCTGCACCGCACGACCGCGCTGCGCCGGGGGTCCCCACGCCGAGCTCACCGGCCCGGGTGTCGGTGGTGCCGGTCAACAAGCTCACCGCCGCCGAATGCGCCCGGGTCGTGGAGGTGCTCAACAGCACCAGGTTCGTTGACGCCGCCCCGATGCAGGTGTGGGCCACCCTGCTCGACGAGGGCACCTACCTGTGCTCGATCTCCACGATGTACCGCATCCTGACTGCGAACAAGCAGGTCAAGGAGCGCCGCCGGTTGGCCCGGCACCGCAAGGCCGTCTGCCCCGAGCTGGTCGCGACCGGCCCGCGGCAGGTGTACTCCTGGGACATCACCAAGCTGCGCCGGACCGGCCAAGGGCATCTACTACGACGCCTACGTGATGATCGACATCTACTCGCGCTACATCGTCGGGGTCCACGTGCACGCCCGCGAATGCGGGCTGCTGGCCAAGGAGATGATGGAGCAGATCTTCGGCACCTACGGCATCCCGCATGTCGTGCACGCCGACCGCGGCACCTCGATGACCAGCAACACCGTCGCCGGCCTGCTCTCGGATCTGGGCGTGACCCGCTCGCACTCGCGGCCCAAGGTCTCCAACGACAACCCCTACAGCGAGTCGTGGTTCAAAACCCTCAAGTACGCCCCGACGTTCCCGGAACGGTTCGAATCCCTCCACCACGCACGAGATTTCATCAACGAATTCGTCGGTTGGTACAACCACGAGCACCGCCACAGCGGGATCGGTCTGCACACCCCCGCCGATGTGTTCTACGGCCTGGCCAAGGAGAAGGACACCCAACGGCGAGACGTGCTCGCCGAGGCCCGGACACGCCACCGGCACCGCTTCAGCCGCGATGACGCGCCCAAGATCATCGACCTACCCCAGACCGCCGCGATCAACCCACCCAAACCACCAGAACCGGAGGACCAGACGACAGCCGCTTAACACCCGCTGGACTCAAACACCTTGACAAATTCCGAGGGGCGGCTTACGTCAACGACACACTGGCACCCTGAACAGGCACTGCCGGTTGCATCGGATCTATTACGTGGTTTGGGGTTGCGGCGGCGATGGCGGCTCATTGATCACGCCCCCGACCGCGCTTAGCGCCGCTTAGCGGAGATCCCCGCCGGCGCCATCGAGATGGCTGCTGCGGCCGACGCCCATAACCTCGCTGGGCGCGACTGATTCCGGCGTCGTGGACGCGGATGAAGGCGGCCAACCAAATTGCAGGTCCCGATCGCGGCGAGACTCCAATCGGACCACCGAGGTCATCGCTGCCACGAGTAGGGCCTTGAGTCCCGAGGCTATAGTTGGGGCCAGCACCCAGACGTACACTCAGCGACCGGACATTTTTCGCACTAGTTTTCGGAGCTCAGATCATGGCACTGGAGGGCAGGAAGGGGAGCCAGTCATTATCCTCCGAACAGGCGGTGCCAGGCATTCCGGGCTCCCCCATTCAACGTTGACGGACGCCGTCAAAAAGATCAGCCGCAACGCCGATGAGAATTCCCTAGTGGGGGACGATCTGCATTGAATCTTCAGGACTACGCGAAAGTACTGCGACGTCGCTGGGTTACGGTTTGCGTGACGGCCCTGCTGGCGGTCGTGGATGCACTCGCGTTCACGCTGGCGACTCCTCCGCAGTACCAAGCCTCCACGCAGCTGTTCGTGTCGGCTTCTTCCCAATCGGTTTACGGTCAGTATCAGGGCTACCAACTGTCCCAGAAACGCGTGCTGACCTACACCGAGCTGATCATGGGCAGGACGCTGGCACAGCGCACGGTGGACCATCGCAATCTCGACATTTCTGCCGAGGCGCTCAGAGCCAAGGTCAAGGCCGCAGCTCAGGGCAACACCGTTCTCATCAACGTCTCAGTGGTCGATGCATCCCCCACCCGTGCAAGTGAACTCGCAAATGCTGTGTCCGATGAGTTCGTGCTCATGGCGCCTGAATTCGAGCCGCCGTCTAGTGAAAAGGAGGGTGGTCTGCAAACGCGCGTTGTCGTTACGCAGAGGGCATCCATTCCCACCAAGCGGTCTAACTCCGGTGTGCGGCGCAATCTGCTATTCGGCCTTGCCGCGGGGATTCTGCTCGGGATGGGTCTCGCTATCGTTCGGGAACAGATGGATAACACCGTCGAGGGCCGGGAATCCCTTAAGGCGATCACTGGTGTCGGACTGGTCGGCAGCATCCCGCTGGCCAGGGAACTGCACCAACGGCCCCTGATCTCCTTCGAGGGCAATAACTCGTCCATCGCGGAATCATTCCGAGAGCTTCGCACCAACTTGCAGTTTCTTCATGTCGACAACCCGCCCCGAGTGATCGTGATCACCAGTGCATCCCCTGGCGAAGGCAAGTCCACTACAGCGATCAACATTGCACTGGCACTGGCTGAGGCTGGGCACGATGTGGTTCTGGTCGACGGCGATTTGCGTAGGCCTTCTATCGACAAACGCCTTGACGTCGTCGGTGGCGTCGGTTTCAGCACCGTGCTCAACGGCACCGCCACCCTCTCTGAGGTCTTGCAACAGACCACGTTCCCCAACTTGACCGCTCTAACCTCCGGCGCCACTCCGCCGAACCCGAGCGAGCTTCTCGGATCGCAGGTCGCCAAAAATGCCCTCAACGAACTGCGTGAGCGATTCGACTTCGTGATCGTCGACTCAGCGCCGCTGTTGGCGGTCACCGATGGCGCGATACTCTCGGCCAACGCCGATGGCGCTTTGATCATGTGCCGGTACGGGCGCACCAAACGCGATACTTTGGCACGTGCAATCGGAAATCTCACGGACGTTGGCGCGACGGTGCTTGGCGGGGTATTCACGATGACACCGACCCGCAGCAAGATTTCCTACAGCTACAACTACTATTACGACGATCGTCGTGAGCCCGTTGCTTAGTGAATCCTCGTCATGCTGTGCCGGCCCGAGCGCTCAGGTACACCTCCATGGAAATACCTTATGAGCGCGCACAAAAGAGTCTGGTTGGTCAACCCGTTTAATACGAGCCAATATCTCCAAGATAGGTTTTTTGAGGGTCCGCAAGGAGAGTTTCAAAAGTCCTTGGCAAAACATGGCATTGATCTGCACACCTATGACATGGCTCCTCTTGAAGAGGCTGATCGTGTCATCAGCTTTTGCCACTATGACGCTTTTTCAGCCCTCTGCAACGAGGCAGGTGTGCCACAAGAGAAGCGTGTGCTTATCGCCCATGAGCCACGAGTGGTAATGCCGGCTATGTATACGAAAGAAATTCAGGATACATATGCTTACATATTTACGTTTGGCGATGAAGTCGTAGATGGGCGCAAATTCTTTAAAATTCGTTATCCTCAGGGGCAGAGCCACAAGAGCCCACTGCTGCCATTCCAAGGACGAAAATTTATTACTCTGATCAATGCAAATAAATACAGTTACGTAGAAAACGAGTTGTATAGCAAACGGCGTGAAGCAATTCGCTACTTTGAGCGTCATGAGCCTGGCTTCGATTTATATGGTCATGGTTGGGAGGGAAAGGGCGGGCTCACTTCTCGCGGTCAGGTAGTGGCTGCAATCCGAGAAAGTAGACTGATTCAGTATCTCAAAGATCTTTGGGATGCGCGAAGGCCATATATATCGAATCGCGGTTCCGTGCCTGATAAATACGGCGTGTTGGAGCAGTATGCTTTTGCTCTTTGTTTTGAGAATGAACTTGATACGACCGGGTATATTACCGAAAAAGTATTTGATTGTTACTTCCGGGGAACCGTACCGATATATCTAGGACCTGACAATTATAAAGATGAATTACCGGAAGGATCCTATGTCGATATGCGTCTGTTCTCTTCATTCGCAGCGCTTCACCAGTTCCTTAAAGGGGTCACTGAAGCTGAGTGGACCGCGATGGTGAAAAAAGGTCAGCACTACATTCAGAGTGATGACTTCAAAAAGAAATGGACACCAGAAGGGGTGTATACAAGTCTTGCCGAACAATTGATTGAACTACCCGACGCCTGAGTAACCTACTATCGTGCATCGATAGTCGCAACGGCGACGATACGAAGTGGGCAGGTCCGCAGCAAGCTGCTCGACGTGCTTCGGGTCAGCTGTCCCCGCGGAGTGGCACTACCGGGCTTACCTCACGCGGGTTGACCTGCCAGCTCCACGTAACTAGCTGGCTGTAGGTCGAGTCAAGTCGGGTGGAGGCCGTGATGGCTGACACCCTGGGTGGGGTGTTTCGATTCACGTGGTCGGTTGGCGGTGCTGGATGCGGGGCGGGTGCCTGGTGCCCACGCTGATGTATGCAACCTCGTGTGGGTTATCTGGCTCTTCGCAGTTAGCAGGGGCGTTGGTGTCGGCTGGGTGTGACCTGCCGTGATCGGCGGGTGCAGGCCCACCGTACGCGGCGGCGTTGGTTGTCGGGGTTGCGGAAGGGACGGCTGTACGGACCGCTGGCATACGCACGCAGCAGCCGCCACTATCGCCGCACGCTCTGCAACGATCGGCTTTTGGGCGGCTGACGTCTCGTGCGGGCCTACACGACGTCGGCTCCCAGCCGGGATGGCATGTGTATGGTGATGCCGCCGGGGCATCTATGGGTGAGAACTCAAGCGGGGTAACCAGCCGGATTCCGTTTCTGAAACCTCCAGGCGTCGTCGCACATGTCGGCGAGATCCCGCCTCGTGCGCCAACCCCATTCGCGTTCGATTTTGGCAGCATCGGCGATCAGGCTCGCCACGTCACCGAGACGTCGGCCCACGATGCGGTAGGCAATGTCCTTTCCGCAGGCTTTCGAGAACGCCGCCACCAATTCCAGCACCGACACCCCCGATCCGGTTCCGAGGTTGAAGACCCGGAATCCGGGCTGATCGTCGAGATGCTCGAGTGCGACCCGATGGGCGTCCGCGACATCAACAACGTGAATGTAGTCCCGGATCGCCGTTCTGTCCGGTGTCGGGTAGTCGTCGCCGAAGACGCTCAATTCGGTCAGCCTGCCCACCGCAATCTGAGACAGGTACGGCATCACGTTGTTGGGGACGCCGAGGGGGTCCTCTCCGAGCAGCCCACTGAAATGCGCGCCGACCGGGTTGAAATACCTCAACGCGATAACCGAAAGTTCCGGAACGTAGGCGCACGCTTGGGACAGAACCTGCTCACAAACCCATTTCGACAACGCATACGGGTTGGTCGGGTTCGCCGGGTCCGATTCCGCGAGCGGTGCCGCGGGACTATCGCCATAGATGGAGCAGGACGAGGAGAACACCAGCCGCGTTACCAGATGCTGGTGCATCGTTCTGATCAGATTGGTCGTTCCCCCGATGTTGATGTCGAAGTAATCAAGGGGGATTTGGGTCGATTCGCCGACCGCTTTCTTCGCCGCGAAATGGATCACCGCGTCAATCGGGTGTTCCTCGAACACCGCGGACAGCGCCGCGCGATCCCGGAGGTCGACCTCATAGGTGGCAGGCGATTTTCCGGTTATCTCGCGGACCCGATCAAGTGCGCTCCGATGACTGTTGGAGTAGTCGTCAATCACGACGACGTCGTTGCCGGCGTCGAGTAACTCGACGCAGGTATGGCTGCCGATGAATCCCGCACCACCCGTTACCAGGACTGTTCTGGACCCCATGTTGAAGACATCCCCTACCCGTCAAGACCCGGCTTCTGCGCAGCGGTTGATAGCGTACCTGCACCCCCCTGCCGCGGTCGTGGGCGGGAATTCAGCGACAAGGAGTGTCATGCGGCCAGATGCGGTATTGACGGGCGGCGCCGGCTTCCTGGGTTCCCACCTTGCGGAACGCCTGCTGGCGCAGGACGTGGACGTCACGGTTCTGGACAACTTCTCCATCGGTTCGCCGGAAAACGTCGCAAACCTTACAGGGCAACAACGGCTTTCGCCTGATGAAGCTCGACGTCACCAACTACATTTCGATCCCCGGTCCCGTCGACTACGTTCTGCACTTCGCCTCGCCGGCTTCCCCGGTCGACTACGCCGAGGTGCCGATCCAGACCATGAAAGTGGGCTCGCTGGAAACGCACAAAACTCTCGGACTGGCCATGGAGAAGGGCGCCCGCTTCCTGCTCGCGTCGACATCGGAGTGCTACGGCGACCCCCTGGTCCACCCCCAGCCCGAGAGCTACTGGGGAAACGTCAACCCGGTCGGGCCCCGGGGGTGCTACGACGAGGCCAAGCGCTTCGCCGAAGCCCTCACCACCGCTTACCGGACCAAACACGGTGTCAACACGGCGATCATGCGGATTTTCAACACCTACGGCCCGGCCCGGCCCACGAATGCGGCCGAATGACGGTCGCGCGATTCCCAATTTCATCACGCAGTCGCTCGCCGGCGCGCCGATCACCGTTCAGGGCAACGGCAGCCAGACCCGATCGGTGTGCCACGTCGACGACCTCATAGACGGTGCGTTGCGGCTGTTGTTCTCCGATCTCGCCGGCCCGGTGAACATCGGCAACCCGAAGGAAATGTCGGTGTTGGAGTTGGCCGAGCTCATCCGCGAGCTCACCGGGTCGGGTTCGCCGCTGAATTTCATCCCCCGCGCCGAGGTCGACCCATCGCAACGTCGGCCCGACATCACCCTGGCCCGCACCGAACTGAACTGGGAACCCCGGATCGACGTCCGGGAGGGCCTGCGCCAGACGATCGCGTGGTTCCGTAGCCGCGCCGACGGTTCGATGCAGGTCGCCTCACCGGCGCCAATCGACGTGCGGGCTGAGCAACCGCACCCTGCCCACAAGGTTGCGGTCATCGGCACCGGGTACGTCGGTGCGGTCACCGCCACCTGCATGGCTTTCCTCGGACCTGACTTAGGACAGGACATGGTCGGCTGGATTTTCGATTCGCGATCGGCTGACCTGCGGCTTCTCCGGTTTTAGTGCCCCGTTTGGGGCACTAAGCGGGTAGGTTCGGGTGGTGGCGTACGTGCGGAAGGTGCGCACGGCCTCGGGTGCGGTGGCTGTGCAGGTTGTCCGTAAACACCGTGGTCAGCGCACGATTTTGGCGCATGTCGGCTCGGCTCACACCGATGCCCAGTTGGGGATTCTTCTGGAGCGGGCCGGCCGGCTTGTTGCCGAGGATCAAGGGGTGCTCGACTTCGAGGTGGCTGCCCGGACCCAGAGCGTGGAAGGGGTCGCCGACTGGCGCCGCGGTGAGCTCATTCCCGCGACGAATCGGACCCCTGGTTCGCCGGCGCCGCCGGGGCGCACCGCAGCGACCCACTCCCGGTTGCTCTACGACGTACTCGGTGGGGTCTATGACTGGCTCGGTTTCGACGCCGTCGACGATCCGGTGTTCCGGGACCTGGTGATCGCCCGAATCGTCGAGCCCACCAGCAAGGCCGACGCCGCGCGGGTCCTGGCCGATCTGGGAGCAAAAACGCTGTCCTACAGAACAATTCAGCGTCACCTCGCCAAAGCCAACACCGACAACTACCGCGACGTGATCGCCGGGCGTTGCTTCACCCACGCTGCTGACCGGGGCGGGCTGAGCCTGCTGCTCTATGACGTCACCACCTTGTACTTCGAGGCCGAGAACGAAGACGACCTGCGCAAGGTCGGCTACTCCAAGGAACGCCGCGTCGATCCCCAGATCGTGGTCGGTCTGCTGGTCGATCGCACCGGGTTCCCGTTGGAGGTCGGCTGTTTTGAAGGCAACACCGCCGAAACCAGAACCCTGGTGCCGGTCATCACCGCCTTCGCTGATCGCCATGACCTCGGCGATACCCCGATGGTGATCGCCGCCGATGCCGGCATGCTCTCGGCGACCAACCTCACCGCCCTCGACGACGCACACCTGGGATTCATCGTGGGCTCGCGCAGCGTTAAGGCCCCGATCGACCTCGCTAGCCATTTCCATTGGAACGGTGACGTTTTCACCGACGGGCAGATCGTCGACACCGTCACACCGCGCCATGCCAACAGCATCGTCAACGACCTCGCCCACCGAGCCGAGCCGGTGTGGAACCCCGACGAGCAACCCGGGGCGTGGCGGGCGATCTGGGCCTACTCGGCCAAACGGGCACGCCGTGACCAAAAAACCCTCTACGCCCAAGAGACCCGCGCCCGGGCGGTCATCAACGGCGAGCGCACCGTTAAGTCCACCCGGTTCGTCAAGACCCACGCTGGGGACCGCATTCTCGATGAGGCCAGCCTGGCCCGCGCGCAATCACTGGTCGGGTTGAAGGGCTACGTCACCAACCTCGACATCACCGCGATGACCGCCGGCGAGGTGATCGCCAGGTACCACGACCTCTGGAAGGTGGAGCGCTCGTTCCGGATGTCCAAGACCGACCTTCGCGCCCGCCCGATGTTCCACCGCACCCGCGACGCGATCGAAGCCCACCTGACCATCGTGATCACCGCCCTGGCCGTAGCCCACAACATCCAAGAACGCACCGGCCTGGCCATCGCCAACGTCGTCAAGCAGCTCCGGCCGCTGCGATCGGCCACCATCGCCATCAACGGCACCACCGAGACCTTCCCGCCCCAGGTCCCAGCACCCCAACAGAAAATCCTGACCAGCCTCGGCATCCCCAAACCGGGGCACTAAGCAAAATGTCCTAAGTCAGGTGCGGTTTCCGCAACACCGAGAACTCACGCCGCCGGATACGCTTCCACTGCACCCGCGCCCAGTGGGCCAGCACCGGATTCACCACCGCGCACCTGCCCGGTTAACTTTGACCCGAGTTGGGTCATTTGCCTTAGTGCCTTGAGCGGCTCTTCGTGAACGAGAGTGCATCGGTGGTGGGCGGAACGCCGGGCAAGGCGTCGTGTCGGTGAGCTGAGACGGGTCCTCGGTGGGTGACGATGCGGGTTCCTACACCGTGCTTCACCAACACCACCGAGGGGACCCGTTGTCCAAGGCTACTTCCTGCCCGCCGTCTGTTGTCGCCGACACGATCATGCGCACCATCGAGTTGGGGGTGACGATCACCGACGCCGCCGTCGATGAGAAGCAGACGACGATCTTCTGCACGCCGGTGGCTCGTGATCCGCGCTGCCCGGACTGCGGCCGCGACGGTAAGTATCGCGACACCGTGACCCGCCCGCTGACCGATCTGCCGGTGGCCGGCTACCCGCTGGTGCTGCAGGTCGCTGTTCCCCGCTACCGCTGCACCACAATCGAGTGTGGGCGGGCGGTGTTCAACCAGGACCTGGGCATGCTGGCTGCCCCACGCTCATCGACGACGCGCCGTTGTGCCCGGTATGTGTTGCGCCGGTTGATGATCGACCGCACCACCATCTCGGCGATCGCCACCGAGCTCGGGGTGTCCTGGCATACCGTCAGCGCGATCGCCATGCGCGCTGTGGCCGAGCTGATCGCGGCGGCCGGCCCCGATCGACTGACCGGGGTACGAGTCATCGGGGTCGACGAGCACCGCTGGGCGCCACGACGCCGCGGCACCGAGGGGTTCGTCACCCTGATCATCGACCTCACCCCGGTTCACGACGGCACCGGGCCCGCGCGGCTGCTCGACCTCGTGCCCGGACGCTCCGCGGCAGCGCTGAGCACATGGTTGGCCGATCAGCCGCCGGCGTTCCGGGCGCAGGTCGAGGTGATCGCCATGGACGGCTTCGGCGGCTACAAGACCGCCGCGGCCGAAGAACTGCCCGACGCGACGGCGGTCATGGACCCCTTCCACGTCGTCGCTTTGGCCGGGGCCAAGCTCGACCTGATCCGCCAACGAATCCAACAGCTGACCTGCGGGCATCGGGGCCGCGCCGGCGATCCGCTCTACGGTGTGCGCCGCACCCTGCGCACCCGATTCCCGCTGCTGACCAGCCGGCAACGAGCACGGCTGGAAGCGGTGTTCGCCGATGAGGACCATCTCGCGGTCATGGTGACCTGGAGTGTCTATCAGCGCATCATCGCCGCCTACGGTCATCCCGACCGCCACCACGGCAAGACCATGATGACCACCATCATCGACTCCCTGCGCCATGGTGTACCCGCGGCCCTCGACGAGCTCGCCCAGCTCGGCCGCACCCTGCACCGACGCCGCCACGATGTGCTGGCCTTCTTCGACCACCACGCCTCCAACGGACCCACCGAAGCCATCAACGGCCGCCTCGAAGCACTACGCCGCAACGCCCTCGGCTTCCGCAACCTCACCCACTACCGCTGGCGCTCACTACTGCACAGCGGCGCCCTCCATCAACTCGTCAATGCACTCTGAATTACGAAGAGCCCCTTGAGCTTTAGGCTTCCAGTGCATCCAGAATGGTCTTGACCTCGGTGTTTATGGCCGGGGGGAAGGTGGCGATGACGCCGTTGAGGTCGATGGTGGCCGAGCGCAGTGGTTTGAGGGTGCGTAGGAACCGCCGCAGGGATAGCCCGGTTCGGTTCTGGACTTCGCGGCTGATGGCCAGTGCGGTGAACACGATGGTCAGGTGGGCTTCGATGGCGTCGCGGGTGCGGGCGAACATGGGTCTGGCGGCGAGGTCGGATTTGGACATCCGGAAGGACGCCTCGACGTGCCAGAGGTCGTGGTAGCTGGCGATGATTTCGGTCGCGGGCATGAGTGTGGCGTCGATGTTGGTGACGTAGCCTGAACCGCCCCGTGTTTGATGCACACCTGTTTACTGGTGTGCCCCCGGTTGGGTGGCTACTTGTCGAGCGTAGTGCTCGGCTTCGAACTCGATCGGTGGTGTGCGGTCGAGGCGGTGCATGAGCCGGCTGGTGTTGTACCAGTGGACCCATTCGGCGGTGAGCAGTTCCACGTCGGCCAGCCGGTGCAGCGGGCCGCGGCGAAACGGCGAGTCGGCCCGGACGGCCTCGGTTTTGTAGAGCCCGATCGTGGTCTCGGCCAGAGCGTTATCGAAGGCGTCGCCCACCGAGCCGATCGACGGGGTCAGCCCCGACAGGGACAGGGTTTCCCCGAACCTCACCGATGTGTATTGCGAGCCCGCATCCGAGTGATGAATCGTATTGCCAGACAGTGGTTTTCCTTCTTCAAGTCGTAGTGCAACAGCCTGGCGGATTGCTGATCGCACGAAGCGGTCATGCTTGCTCGCTGAGCACTCCCACCCGACGATGCGCCCGGCGAAGGCGTCGATGACGAACGCGGTGTAGACGAACACCCCGGTGACCAGACGTACGTAGGTGAAGTCGGCCACGACCAGCATGTGGGGAGCAGGCACCCGGAACTGGCGATCCACCAGGTCCGGCGGGCGCACCGCATCCGGGTCGGGGATCGTGGTGCGGACCTTCTTGGTCCGGGTCACCCCATGCCAGCCGTTGGCCCGCATGAGCCGCTCGACGGTGCAGCGGGCCACCTCGATGCCCTCACGCTGCAGGTGAGCCCACATCTTCGTCGCCCCATACAGCGACTCCGGACTGCGCCGGCCTTGCGTGTCAGGCTCGTAGTAGCCGGCCAGGACCTCGGTGATGGCCATGTCCCACAGGGCACGCGCCGACGGCGGGCGGGTGCGCCAGGCGTAGTAGGTTCGCGGAGCGATCGCACACCCATGCTCGGTCAGGGTGCGGCAGATCGGAGCGACTCCGAAACGAGCGCGGTGCTCGTCGATGAACCGGCAGATCAGCGGTGTCGCGGGTCGCTCTCCCGCACGAAGAAACTTGTTGCCGCCTTGAGGATTTCGACGGTCTGCTCCAGCTCGGCGACCTTGCGCTTGAGATCGCGGTTCTCCCGGGCCGCTGCGGTGCTCACACCGTCGCGGTCGCCGCCGTCGATCTCGGCCTGACGCACCCACTTGCGCAGCGTCTCCGGACCCACTCCGATCCGCCCGGCCACCACCCGGATGCAGGCGTACTCGCTCTCGTACTCGTCACGGTGCTCAACGACCAGCCGGACAGCCTTGCTCTTGATTGATTCGTCGTACTTCTTGGGCATGATGCGCCCTACCTTCCCTCCAAAGAAGGTGTGCATCAAACCCGGGGAGGTTCAGCCCTTGAGCCCGACCAGGCGGCGGGCCCGCCGCAACGATGCCTCATCGAGTTCTCGGGCGCCGTCGCGGACGGTCACGAATCGTGGTGTGCGGGCGGTCTTGTCCCCGGCGACGACCGCGCGGGCCTTGTTCTCCTGCAGGTTCAAGGTCTTGGTGTCGCGCACCGCGCGTTTGGTCGAGTACGCCCACACCGCCCGCCACGACTTGGTATGGGTTGCCGGGTCCCAGACGGGTTCGGCTCGCAGTTTCGGATCGCTGCTCTTGGCGGCGGTGCCGCGTTGATCGCGTGGGGTGATGGTGTCGATGATCTGGCCGTCGGTGAAAAGATCGCCGTGCCAATGGAAATGGGACGCCAGATCGTTGGGTGCCTTGGTGACCCTCGATCCGACGATGAACCGCAACCCGGCGTCGTCGAGCTCGCGCAGATTGCCGCTGGCGAGCATGCCGGCATCAGCGACGACGACCATATCGGTGATCCCGTGGCGCGCCTGGAACGCATTCACGATGGGGACGATCGTCAGTGTCTCGGCCTTGTTTCCCTCAAAGCAGCCGATTTCCAACGGGAAACCGCACCGGTCGACCAGCAGTCCGACCACGATCTGCGGGTCAACGCGGCGTTCCTTGGAGTACCCGACCCGGCGTAGCACGTCTTCCTTGTCGGCCTCGAAGTAGAGCGTGGTGACGTCGTAGAGCACCAGGCTGACATCGCCGGCGGTGCGGGCATGGGCGAAACATGCCGCGGCGATCTGGTCGCGGTAGCCGCCGCCGCAGGCCCGGCGCAGGGTGCGTTTGCGGGTCGACAACGATGCGGCGGTGCGGCCCAGCTCGGCCAGGACCCGATCGACGTCGCGGCCTTCGCGCCCGCCCGATGTTCCACCGCACCCGCGACGCGATCGAAGCCCACCTGACCATCGTGATCACCGCCCTGGCCGTAGCCCACAACATCCAAGAACGCACCGGCCTGGCCATCGCCAACGTCGTCAAGCAGCTCCGGCCGCTGCGATCGGCCACCATCGCCATCAACGGCACCACCGAGACCTTCCCGCCCCAGGTCCCAGCACCCCAACAGAAAATCCTGACCAGCCTCGGCATCCCCAAACCGGGGCACTAAGCAAAATGTCCTAAGTCAGGCCTGGTTCGCCGGCGCCGCCGGGGCGCACCGCAGCGACCCACTCCCGGTTGCTCTACGACGTACTCGGTGGGGTCTATGACTGGCTCGGTTTCGACGCCGTCGACGATCCGGTGTTCCGGGACCTGGTGATCGCCCGAATCGTCGAGCCCACCAGCAAGGCCGACGCCGCGCGGGTCCTGGCCGATCTGGGAGCAAAAACGCTGTCCTACAGAACAATTCAGCGTCACCTCGCCAAAGCCAACACCGACAACTACCGCGACGTGATCGCCGGGCGTTGCTTCACCCACGCTGCTGACCGGGGCGGGCTGAGCCTGCTGCTCTATGACGTCACCACCTTGTACTTCGAGGCCGAGAACGAAGACGACCTGCGCAAGGTCGGCTACTCCAAGGAACGCCGCGTCGATCCCCAGATCGTGGTCGGTCTGCTGGTCGATCGCACCGGGTTCCCGTTGGAGGTCGGCTGTTTTGAAGGCAACACCGCCGAAACCAGAACCCTGGTGCCGGTCATCACCGCCTTCGCTGATCGCCATGACCTCGGCGATACCCCGATGGTGATCGCCGCCGATGCCGGCATGCTCTCGGCGACCAACCTCACCGCCCTCGACGACGCACACCTGGGATTCATCGTGGGCTCGCGCAGCGTTAAGGCCCCGATCGACCTCGCTAGCCATTTCCATTGGAACGGTGACGTTTTCACCGACGGGCAGATCGTCGACACCGTCACACCGCGCCATGCCAACAGCATCGTCAACGACCTCGCCCACCGAGCCGAGCCGGTGTGGAACCCCGACGAGCAACCCGGGGCGTGGCGGGCGATCTGGGCCTACTCGGCCAAACGGGCACGCCGTGACCAAAAAACCCTCTACGCCCAAGAGACCCGCGCCCGGGCGGTCATCAACGGCGAGCGCACCGTTAAGTCCACCCGGTTCGTCAAGACCCACGCTGGGGACCGCATTCTCGATGAGGCCAGCCTGGCCCGCGCGCAATCACTGGTCGGGTTGAAGGGCTACGTCACCAACCTCGACATCACCGCGATGACCGCCGGCGAGGTGATCGCCAGGTACCACGACCTCTGGAAGGTGGAGCGCTCGTTCCGGATGTCCAAGACCGACCTTCGCGCCCGCCCGATGTTCCACCGCACCCGCGACGCGATCGAAGCCCACCTGACCATCGTGATCACCGCCCTGGCCGTAGCCCACAACATCCAAGAACGCACCGGCCTGGCCATCGCCAACGTCGTCAAGCAGCTCCGGCCGCTGCGATCGGCCACCATCGCCATCAACGGCACCACCGAGACCTTCCCGCCCCAGGTCCCAGCACCCCAACAGAAAATCCTGACCAGCCTCCCGAGTTGGGTCATTTGCCTTAGTGCCTTGAGCTTTAGGCTTCCAGTGCATCCAGAATGGTCTTGACCTCGGTGTTTATGGCCGGGGGGAAGGTGGCGATGACGCCGTTGAGGTCGATGGTGGCCGAGCGCAGTGGTTTGAGGGTGCGTAGGAACCGCCGCAGGGATAGCCCGGTTCGGTTCTGGACTTCGCGGCTGATGGCCAGTGCGGTGAACACGATGGTCAGGTGGGCTTCGATGGCGTCGCGGGTGCGGGCGAACATGGGTCTGGCGGCGAGGTCGGATTTGGACATCCGGAAGGACGCCTCGACGTGCCAGAGGTCGTGGTAGCTGGCGATGATTTCGGTCGCGGGCATGAGTGTGGCGTCGATGTTGGTGACGTAGCCCTTGAGCCCGACCAGGCGGCGGGCCCGCCGCAACGATGCCTCATCGAGTTCTCGGGCGCCGTCGCGGACGGTCACGAATCGTGGTGTGCGGGCGGTCTTGTCCTGAATATTCGCCTCACTGGGGTCCACCGGCGGTGTGTTCCGGGGCCGGTGCGTTGATGGTTTTGTGGCCGACGTGGGGGCCATTGGTGGCGTGGTTGGGGGCCACCGTTCCTAGGCTCCTTCCGCCGTGCGTATAGGGCGCGCGGCGGAAGGAGCGACGATAAATGGTACGGAAGATCAAAGCGAAACTCGTGCTGCGGTTGCGCGCTGAGGGCCTGTCCGGACGGGCGATCGCGACATCACAGGCGATGTCACGCAAGAGCATTACGGCGGTGCTGGATGCTGCCGACGCAGCTGGCGTCGGCTGGGACGACGTCGCTGACCTCGGGGAGGGCGAGGTTTACGCCTTGTTGTTTCCAGGGCGCGGGGAGCACGAGAGTGTGTTCGCCCAGCCTGATTGGGATCGAGTCCACAAAGAGTTGGCCCGGGTCGGGGTAACGCTGAAGCTGTTGCACGGTGAGTACGTCGATTCCTGTGCTGTGGCCGGTGAGCCGGTGATGGGCTACGACCGATTCTGCCGGACCTATCAGCGTCACGTGCTGGTCACCGGTGTTGCCTCCCGGGTCGGGCACAAGGCCGCCCAGACCGTCGAGGTCGATTGGTCCGGGCCGACGATGCAGCTGAGCGACCCGACCACGGGCACGACCAGGACGGTGTACCTGTTCGTGGGGTGCCTGCCGTTCAGCAGGTATGCGTTCGTGGAGCCGACCCTGGACATGAAGCAGGACACCTGGCTGCGGGCCCATGTAGCGATGTTCGAGGCGTTCTCCGGTTCGGTACCCCGGATCGTGTCGGACAACTTGAAGACCGGTGTGACCAAGCATCCCCGCGACGGCGAGATCGTGCTCAACGATGCCTACCGGGAGATGGCGGCGCACTACTCGGCGGCGGTGCTGCCTGGACGAGTGCGCCACGCCAAGGACAAGGCGAGCGTAGAAAACACGGTGTGGCATGTCGCAATGCGGATCATCGCGGACCTGCGTGATCAACAGTTCGCCTCGTTGCCGGAGCTGAAGGCAGCCATCACCACCCGGGTGGCTGCCTACAACCAGGAGCCCTTCCAGAAGCGGCCAGGCTCGAGGGCCAGCGTGTTCGCGGCTGAGGAGCAGCCGCTGCTAACCGGGCTGCCGCAGGTGGCCTATGAGATCAGCCGGTGGGTATACCGACGCCGGGTCGGCCGCAACGGACACGTGGTGTGGGAGAAGAACTTCTACTCCGTACCGTTCGCCCACGTCGCCACCGTGGTCGATCTGCGCATCACCGACCGGGTGCTGCAGGTCTACCGTGGTCAGGAGCGACTCACCAGCCATCTGCTGCTGCCCGAGGGCTCGGCCAACGAGTACCGCACCAACGACGCCGACCTTCCCGCCGGGGAAAGATACCGCCAGTGGGACCCCGACCGGGTCAGGGACTGGGCCGAGCGGATCGGTCCGTCGACGGTGATCGTGGTCAACAGGATCTTCGAATCCGTCCCGGTCGACGAGCAGGGCCTCGACGCTGCCCTGGCCGTGCTGCGACTCTCGCGGCGTTTCTCCGCGGAACGGGTCGAGGCGGCTTGCCGGCTCACGTTGGCGGGCCGGGTGCGGTCCCCGCGCTATGTGCATCTGCAGCCGATTCTGGCCACCGGCCAGGACAAGACCGCCGAGCTCAGGACGCTACGGACCGAACCACCCGAAGAAGGTGGCTACGTGCGCGGGGCCGACTACTACGCGGGCGGTGCCAAGTGAGCGGGATCGACATCGAAACCAAACGCAAGCTCCGCGAGATGGGGGCCACACCCCTGCTCGAGGCTCTCGAGGCCCACGACGACACCCTGACACTCGGAATGGGCTTCGGCGAGCGACTCCGCCTCGTCGTCGACGAGGCGCACTCGTCGTTCAACCACGCCAAGATCGAAGGGCTGATCCGCCGTGCGGGGCTGCGCTACCCAGCCGCGGACCTGCGCCAGCTGGACTTGGTCGACGAACGCGGTCTGGACCGCAGCGTGATCGCCCAGCTCGGGACCTGTTCGTTTGTCGAACGTCAGCAGAACGTCGTGTTCCAGGGCTTCACCGGCTCCGGGAAGTCGTATCTGGGGTGTGCGTTGGCCAAACAGGCCTGCCAGCACCGGATCCGGGCCCACTACATCCGCATGCCCGACCTTGAAGAAGCCTGGGCCTTGGCCCGAGACAAGCCGCTGGGCGCCACGAAGTTCCTCCAGAAGTACGCCGCCTTCACCCTGCTGGTGATCGACGAATGGCTACTCGATCATCCCGACGATCAGATGCGCCACATGCTGCTTGAGCTACTCGAGCGCCGCTACGACACCACCTCGACCGTGTTCTGCACCCAGTACGCCAAGAAGGACTGGCACCAACGTCTCGGATCGGGAGTCCACGCCGACGCGATCATGGACCGCATCGTGCACAACACCATCTGGATCGATACCGGCAACCACAACATGCGTGAACACGCCACACTGAACCAGTGAGAAACAGCCGGTGGGGACCAGTGGCCCCCAAGCGCACCGCTACTGGCCCCCACCGGCAATATCACCGGCCCCTAACAGCAATATCCGGTGGTTCCCAAGCCTACGAATACTCAGTCCCCGGCGACGACCGCGCGGGCCTTGTTCTCCTGCAGGTTCAAGGTCTTGGTGTCGCGCACCGCGCGTTTGGTCGAGTACGCCCACACCGCCCGCCACGACTTGGTATGGGTTGCCGGGTCCCAGACGGGTTCGGCTCCCAGTTTCGGATCGCTGCTCTTGGCGGCGGTGCCGCGTTGATCGCGTGGGGTGATGGTGTCGATGATCTGGCCGTCGGTGAAAAGATCGCCGTGCCAATGGAAATGGGACGCCAGATCGTTGGGTGCCTTGGTGACCCTCGATCCGACGATGAACCGCAACCCGGCGTCGTCGAGCTCGCGCAGATTGCCGCTGGCGAGCATGCCGGCATCAGCGACGACGACCATATCGGTGATCCCGTGGCGCGCCTGGAACGCATTCACGATGGGGACGATCGTCAGTGTCTCGGCCTTGTTTCCCTCAAAGCAGCCGATTTCCAACGGGAAACCGCACCGGTCGACCAGCAGTCCGACCACGATCTGCGGGTCAACGCGGCGTTCCTTGGAGTACCCGACCCGGCGTAGCGCGTCTTCCTTGTCGGCCTCGAAGTAGAGCGTGGTGACGTCGTAGAGCACCAGGCTGACATCGCCGGCGGTGCGGGCATGGGCGAAACATGCCGCGGCGATCTGGTCGCGGTAGCCGCCGCCGCAGGCCCGGCGCAGGGTGCGTTTGCGGGTCGACAACGATGCGGCGGTGCGGCCCAGCTCGGCCAGGATCCGATCGACGTCGAGCAGGCTGGTCGGTTCCACCACCCGGGCGATCACCAGGTCACGGAAGACCTCGTCGCTGAGGGCGTCGAAGCCCAGGCTGGCGTAGATCCCGGCCAGGGCGTCGTAGAGCAGCCCGTTGCAGCTCTTGAGCACCCGCGGCCGCGCCACCAACTGCCGCGCGGCGGGTACACCGGCACCGTCGGTGAACAGCGCCTCGGCTGGCGATGGAACCATATGGGCCCGAACCGCTTTCGCGGTGATGCCCAGATCCAGCTCGCCCTGGGTGTCATCAGCCAGCAGCCGCTGAGCCGCCTCGATGAGCAGACCCAACTCTGCGTCATCACGCGCAGACCCCACATGACGGACGATCCGGCGGCGACCCCCGACGGATTCGGCGATCTGGACCGCAGTCGAACCCGAGGCGGTACGCACCCGCCGAATCCAAGCCATGCCAGGGCAGCCTACCGACCCAAATTAGTGCCTAACGAGTGCACTAAGCCGAAGCATCATCCCTGCTCAACGCGCTATCGCCCCCGAGAAATGACCAAAGTGACCCAACTCAGGTCAACGGCACCACCGAGACCTTCCCGCCCCAGGTCCCAGCACCCCAACAGAAAATCCTGACCAGCCTCGGCATCCCCAAACCGGGGCACTAAGCAAAATGTCCTAAGTCAGGCCAAAACCGCAGGAAAATCACGAGAGCCGAAGACGGGACCCAAGTCGGGTCAAACGGCAACGAGTCCTTCAAGCCGGGAGTGGTGCTGACCTCAGATCCGCGTTGAACGACGCGCGAGACAGCGGCCCAGAAGTCTGTATCGCCAAGCGAAGTACCACCAGTTCAGATCAGCTACGAATGCAGCGGAGCGGAATAGCCTCCAAGCAGCCATCCCTTGATCGGCGCTGGCCGCACAGGCGCTGTCCCAGTATGGGCTAACTAGTCGTGCTGCACTCTCCCTATCTAATCCGAGTCTCGCTATCGCGAACTCGACTAGCTTTTCGAGCCAAACTTTGGCGGCATGCAAGTCATCCAGCTCGCCCGCGAAGTCATAGTTCGCAAGCGCGCAATGCAGATCGCGCTCACTTTGATCCACTGGAATTCCCAACGTCTCCAGCTGACGAACACGTACCGAGTTCGCGCAGTCTCTATACTCTGCAGCATATTTCTTCGAGGTATTGCTGGAATGTTGCCGGTACGTCAACAGCACCTCTGGAATGTTCGCTAATTGCGTGCGCTGTGCGCAACGGGTCCAGAACTCGTAGTCTTCCGCGAAGCGAAACTCGTATCGGAGGCCGAATTCATCAATTAACGTTCTTCGAAACATGATCGAAGGATGAGAAAGTGGACAATTAAATATCATAACAAAGCGAACTTCAGCGTCGCTTTGCGGCTGGAACCAATGGCTGTCAATTCTCAGCGCCTTGTAGACGATAGCGCGAGCCATGGCTCTTGCTGCCGTCCGGGAATCTGCTGCTCTGGAAACTACTTCGGTCCACGATCCGACAACACCTGTTTCTGGGCTCGCGTCGAGGAATCGAATCTGTCGCTCTAGACGCAATGGGTGACATAGATCATCCGCATCCATCCGTGCGATGTATTTTCCGCGCGCCAAGTCTAGACCCCGATTCAGGGTTGCCGTTATCCCTAGATTACGGTCGTTACGCACCAACCTTATGCGCTGGTCGACATAGCCTGCTATCACACGCGTCGTGGTGTCCGTTGAGCCATCATCGATAACCAATAGTTCGAAGTCATCCCAACTCTGCGCTAGGACACTGTCTATTGCATTGCCAACTACATCGGCACCATTATACACCGGAAGTAACACCGTCACGGTGGGTTTACCACGGGACAACGATAATCACCTCACGCACTCTTCGAAAAATTTCATACCACGAAACCCTCAGTTCCATCAGTGGACATTGTTACCTTCACACCACCGAGATGCTGGGCCTCGACGCTCTCCTTGGTGGTGAAGCACAGAAAGAACCCACCATTTCCGGCGCCACAAAGTTTATGAGCGAGAACCCTGTCATCTTTCGCGAGTTTGGTGTCGATCTCCCTAATCTTCGGATTAGCGGCAATGAGACTGCTGGTCGACTTCTTCTCTTCCCAACCTCTATTCAGATATTCAAGAACTACATCAAAATTCTCGTCATATAGCGCTTCGTAAGCAAGAGCCACCAACTCCAACAGCGGAAATGCCTTATCGACGTGACGAGAGACGTCTTCCAACACCCCCTTGGACTCACGCGTGACGCCTGTGAAAATCAGGTGCAAATCGAAAACGTCGAACAGATTGGTCGGGAGAAATTCGACCGAAACTCTTCGGTCTTTACCGAATGCTAGGCGCTTGAAGCCGCCGAGTCCGCAGCCGTAAGGAACTTGCAGTCCACAATAGGGGTATATCGCGAGGTAGACCGCGTACGCAGCAGAACATATTTCACTGTCCGTCATCGGTATTCCATTGAAGATGGAAACGGCTTTGGTGAGACTTATCAAGTAGTACGATGACGACGCGAGCCCGCCGCCCTGAGAGAAGACGTCGCTTGTCAAGCTGATCGTCACGGGCTCCGTCGCAAATCGCTCGAGGATACCCCTGACAAGATCGTTTTGGACGGCCGCGACTTCAGTAACTTCCTCGCGGCGGGAATAATTTACTATGTACTTGTTGTCACGTCGGTTAAAGCCGAATGTATCTTGACTGACGGTCACGTACGTCTTCAGATTTGTGGCAAAGCTTACTACCGTCCCACGCCCATATTTTTCGATGAATGCCGGCGTTTCCGTGGAGCCGCCAAAAAGAGAGATTCGTAAAGGGGTGCTGGCAATGATCATTCGGTGTCCCTACAGGGTAAATCCCAACTCTCGTCATGAGGCTGACATCCGTCCTTTATGACAGCCGCGCTAGCTATCAGTGTACGGAGGTTGAAACGTACCGCACGTCGTGCCGCATGCAAACCAGCCGACCACTAACCCGCCTGCTGGGTGGCATCAGGCAGCGGTCGCGCCCACCAACCTGTCCGTAGTGCGGTGTGCCCTACGTTACTTTGGCAGTCGACGGGTGAGACGGTTCGGGTTGCTGAGCCGTGGAGCGCATGTTGCGTGAGTACCGCAGCAGAACGGCCAACAGGTGATGCCGGCGGTGGCCGCTCTGTTGAGATTCTGAACCGCGCTACGTCGGCGGCTTCGATTGTTGCGCAAGAGATCACGCAGTGGCAGCGCGCCGCCGATGCAGCCTCATCGGCTGGAACCCGCGGCGGCAATCACTCTGTTGACGAGCTCTCTCGTCCCCGGCCAGGTATCGAGCTCGTCCAGTTCACGGATTTCAAACCATCTGAACTGGAGAGCCTCGCCGCCCTCAACGGGTTTCAGATCCCCGCGCGCCTCGACCGCAAAACAGAAGCCGACTGAATGCTGACGTGGATCGATCCCGTACTTCCCGGTGGGTCTGTCCGTGCTCGCGTCGGGGCTGAGATCCGGCGGAAACCACTCCATGGCCGCAAGAGGTCGAGCATCAGGTGCAAACTTGATGTCTCCCAATAGATCATTCATGGCATGTCGATTTAGTGCATCGTGCAGGGTCTCTCCGCGTTGCACGCGGCCACCAGGTTGGCACCATAAGTCCTTGCCGCCAAACGGGCTATGGCGGTATATCAGCCCCACTCGATCGATCGCACCAGACGGATCCCGACGGATTGGTACGAACTCCACGGTGGCGATCGGTACCGAACGTTGGACAACGTTCCATTGATCGGTCGTCAGCCATCCATCAGGCATGGCGCAAATTATGGCACGGCACACTGTTGAGAGTCTGGGGTTGACCGCGTTTCGTGGACATCGGTTAAGCGGCCTCGTCGGCCGCTGCGGTGATCCGGTGCTTGAAGGCTACGGGGGGATTTGGCCGAGCGAGCTATGGCGCCGGCGGTGGTTGTAGACGGTGTCGATCCAGGTGCTGACGGCGTGGATCGCTTCAGCTCTGGTCGGGAATTGATGCCGTTGGTAGAACTCGGTTTTCAAGGTCGACCAGAAGCTCTCCTGCCGGGCGTTGTCCCAGCACACCCCGGTCCGTCCTCTTCGCACCCATGAGTGCATCCTCTCCTGCCGGGCATCGCCCAGCCGGTCAGGATGTCCACGAAACGGAGTAACCCTAAGTGCAAAGTTGTGAGGCTCTTTTGTGGCGGCCACTTTTGCTGGATCAATATCTGCTCCACGTGTCCGGTGTCACATGCGATTCAAGTTCACGCCGACACAGCGGCCGAAATTGGGCCGGATCGGTGACGCTATACTCTCGTCGACAAGCTTGACCCGATAACGGACTGCACCAGGAGTTTCCCCAACATGCGAAGTGTCGATGCTGTTGTAACTGGCGCAGGTGGTTTTATAGGCGGCCATCTCGTCGGGGCCTTGCTTAATGAAGGACACAGCGTACGCGCAGTTGACATCAAGCCGATGCATGCGTGGTATCAGACCCACAGCGAGGCCCAGAATTTGGTGAGGGACCTGTCCTTGGCCGAAGCGGCCGAAGAAGCACTCGCCGGCGGAGCCAACGAAGTCTATAACCTCGCTGCAGACATGGGCGGAATGGGCTTCATCGAAAATAACAAAGCTGCCTGCATGCTGTCTGTGCTTACCAGCACACACGTTCTGATGGCGGCCAGGGAAGCCGACGTCGGCCGATTCTTCTATTCCTCGTCCGCATGCGTCTACGCCGCAGAGAAGCAGACCGACGCGCATGTGACTGCTCTCAAAGAGGACGACGCTTATCCGGCGATGCCGGAGGACGGCTATGGCTGGGAAAAGCTGTTCAGCGAGAGGTTGGCCCGCCACTTCCGGGAGGACTACGGCTTGGCCACTCGGATCGGGCGCTACCACAACGTTTACGGTCCGCACGGTACTTGGGACGGTGGCCGGGAGAAAGCCCCAGCGGCCATCTGCCGCAAAGTCGCCACTGCCGCCCTCACCGGTCGGCTTGAGCTCGAAGTCTGGGGCGACGGCAAGCAGACCCGTAGCTTCACGTACATCGACGACTGCGTGAAGGGTACCCTGATGCTCACCCGGAGCGACTTCGCCGAGCCACTAAATATCGGCAGCTCGGAGTTGGTCACGATTGACCAACTCGTCGATATTGTCGAGGAAATCGCTGGTATCACCGTCGTCCGAAAGTACAACTTGGGAGCTCCCACGGGCGTACGTGGCCGAAATAGCGACAACACTCTTATTTTGAAGCAATTCGAATGGGAGCCATCAACCCGATTGGCTGACGGATTAGAGAAAAACTATCGGTGGGTTTACAACCAGGTCGCCGCTGACCTGGGTAAGGCGTAACAATTGATCGAGAGGATCGACGTTCTCGGCGTCGGCCTTAGCGCGATTAACATGACGATGGCGCTCGACGAGATCACCCACTGGATCGAGACCCGCGAGTCACACTACAAATGTGTCACCGGCATCGCGGGTGCGCGCGAAGATGGGCCTGGCGGCGAGGTCGGATTTCGACATCCGGAACGACTGCTCGACCCGCCAGAGGTCGTGGTAGTGGGCGATGATCTCGGTGGCGGGCATGAGCGCGGGGTCGATGTACAGCCTGTTATGACTTGATCGACCGAAGTGTTTCGGTGAGTAATGCGATCTGCTGCTCTAGTGAGTAGTGGTGGTTGCCTACGAATAGACCATCCTCGTGCACTCGGTCCGCCCTAGGGAGTGGTGCAGGTATGGAGGCGTCAAGGTAGCGCATTACGGGATTCCTTGTGAAATTACCGGCGACGATCGGTCTGCATTCGATACCGGCTGCTGCGAAAGTGTGGACGACGTCTTTCCTGCGGCCGGCGAGGGGGCCTTCGAGCATCAGAGAGAATCCGAACCAGCTGCTGCGGCCGACCTCACGTTGTACCCGAACCCCTTCTACCGTGGCCATAGCATCGAGGAAAAGCGTTGCATTGGTGCGGCGAGCCCTGAGGATTTCCGGGATCTTCTTGAGTTGCTCAAGCCCGAGAGCGCCAGACATTTCAAGGGGCCGGACGTTGTATCCCGGAAGCACAAAGCGGAAGAGGTCATCGAACGGTTCGCCCGATTTCGCGTGGATCAAGTTGTCGGCAGGCAGTTCGCGCGTCCAACCGTGCGCCCGCATCGAGACGAGCATCTGAGCGAGGCGCTCATCGTCTGTGAGGACGAGTCCGCCCTCCATGGTGGCGATGTGGTGGGAGAAGAACGAACTGAATGTCCCCATCAGACCGAAGGTTCCTGCTGCCTGCCCTTCGAACTCTGCACCGAGCGACTCACAGTTATCCTCAAGGATCGTTAGGCCATGTTCGTCGGCAATGGACCGCATTTTGTTGAAGTCATTGGGATTTCCCAGCAGGTTCACCGCGAAGATCGCCTTCGTGCGCGGACCGAGAACCGCCTCGATCTGGTCGAGGTCGAGGTTCAGCGTATCGATGTCGATGTCGACGAAGACGAGCTTGAGTCCGTATTGCTGCAACGGATAGTACGTCGTGGCCCAGGACACTGCGGGAACGATGACCTCGTCGCCGGGGTTGAGATCAATATCCGGATTTAAAACGGCACATGCGACGGCGAGTAGGTTCGCGCTACTGCCAGAGTTCACCATCACGGCGTGACTCACGTTAAAAAGGTCGGCGAAGCCCCGTTCGAAGGCCGCGACCCTCGGGCCCATCGTGTACCGATTAGACGCGATGACTTCATTTATCGCATCTAGTTCATGGTGGTCCCACGTGGAGGTGGCGAGGGGGAACACCACCGCTGGTTTCCTGGTCATTGTCCTAAAGTTTCTTCATCGTTGTGGATTCGAGGTAGGCAGTGTAGGTCCGGGCCATCCCCTCGTCGATATCAGTATGAGGATCCCAACCATGCTGCTTTGCGAGCGATGAGTCCATAAGCTTCCGCTTCATGCCAGCGGGTTTCGACGGATCGAATCGTAGTTCAGCCCGATAGTCGACGGCGCGGAGCGCAGCCTCGTAGAACTCGCGAACCGAGTAATCCTTGCCGAATCCGACGTTCATCATCTCCGGCCACTCTGCGACATGCGTGATGTTTTCGGCAATCCAACCCGCCAGGTCTTCGACGTAGGTGAATTCGCGACGTGCTGTCCCGTCACCCCATACATCGATCGCTTTATCACCGGCTCGCTTCGCCAAGTATGCCTTGTGCAACGTGGCCGCAACGAGATGGCTTGCTGTAGAGCCGAAGTGGTCGTGCGGCCCGTAGAGGTTGGAGGGAATGATGACGCGGTAGTTCACGCCGTGTTCCCGCGATGTATATGCGCACAACTTCGCGCCAGCGATCTTCGCAAGCGCATACCCCTCGTTCGTTGGCTCCAGTGGCGCCTGTAGGACATCTGTCTCGACCAAGGGTTGTCGATAGTCGCGCGGATACATGCATGAACTGCCGAGGTAGATGAAGTCCTCTACGCCGGCTAGAAGAGCCGCGCCAATCACGCTCGTGTCGATCCGCAGGTTGTCGGACAGAAACTCGGTAGGCGCGGTGATATTCGCATTGATGCCTCCAACACGAGCCGCAGTGTGGACGATCACGTCCGGTGCAATCCGTTCGACAAGGTCCGCGACCGCGCTTGCCTCACGCAAATCCACGTCGGCGCGCGCGATGCCGATGAGCTCGGCGTCTCCGCATCTTTCCCGCCATGCCTCAGTCACAGCTCGGCCAAGCATCCCGGCGGCGCCGGTGACGAGGATTTTCATGACTCCCTTTCATGCCGGTAGGGACGGTTTTATACGTTTCTGTGCTGGAGCGGACGTTACAGTCCAAAAGTGTTTGGAGTTGGAACGACAGCAACGCCTGCGGTTGGGCATAGCCTAGACCTTCGATGCTGGCGGAGGCACATTCTCAGGACCAAGTCGCCGATGCGTGCTAAGCGAATGAAATCCGACCCCTGAACCGGTCACGCCAGCCTCAAATAGTCACAACCGCAATCCACAACAGGTCGCAGGCTTTAGACCACGACCCCGGCGTTACCCGCGCCCCGTCGATCATTGTCAGATCGAGTCAGGGAATGCTGGAGTGACCCACGACGGTAACTGCACCTCATCTACCCATGGTTTACCCGCATGCTTGAGCGCTTCTACGTCAGCGTCCACCATCAGCCGGGCGAGTTCTCGGCCGTAGACCGTAGGCACCCAGCCGAGTTGATCGCGCGCACGGCTGGGATCGCCGACCAGGGCATCGACTTCCGTAGGACGGACGTAACGCTCATCGAAGCGGACGTGCTTTTCCCAAGCGAGTCCCGCATGATTAAACGCTTCCTCGACGAAGTTCCGGACCGTGATGCCGGTGCCTGTCGCCAAGACATAGTCATGGGGTTCGTCGGCCTGCAGCATCCGCCACATTCCCTCTACGTATTCAGGTGCGTATCCCCAGTCTCGAATTGAGTCGAGGTTGCCCAGGTAGACGTGCTCTTGTAACCCCGCTTTAATAGCGGCGATAGCTCGGGTGATCTTGCGGGTCACAAAAGTCTCGCCGCGGCGGGGTGATTCGTGGTTGAACAGAATTCCGTTTACCGCGAACATCCCATAAGCCTCACGGTAGTTTTTCGTCATCCAGAAGCTGTAGAGTTTGGCGGCCGCGTATGGAGAGCGGGGATAGAACGGTGTGTCCTCATCCTGGGGAGGCGGTGTGGCGCCGTAGAGCTCCGAAGACGATGCCTGATAGAACCGCGTCTCAAGACCAGACAGTCGCACCGCCTCAAGCATCCGGATGGTCCCGGTGCCGGTGACGTCGGCTGTGTGTTCGGGCTCGTCAAAGGACACTCGGACATGAGATTGCGCGGCGAGGTTGTACACCTCGTCAGGCTCAATACGCGCCAGTAACGACACCATGCGGGCACCGTCGCCGAGGTCCCCATAGTGCAGAAACATGCGCGCGTCGGAAGAATGCGGGTCGACAAAGAGATGGTCTATCCGAGCCGTATTGAAAGTTGAAGAACGGCGTATCAGGCCGTGGACCTCATAACCCTTACTGAGCAAGAGTTCCGCGAGATAGGAGCCATCTTGTCCTGTGATACCCGTGATCAGTGCGCGCCTACGCATTGACAACCAGACCGAAGTCAGCGAATTGGCGTCCGCGTGAGGAGGGCGTACCCAGCGTGCCTGGAGCACGAACAGCTACTCGACCGCCCCTGGACATAAACACGAAGCCTAGCACCGATAGTCGCGCGCGATGCGAAGTGAGCGACTCTTCGCGCCAATGGGTCGGTGCGGGCTGGGCTGGGAACACGCCGGGCAACAACGCATCGAATCGGCCGGCAAGATAAAATCGCTGCGAACCCGACCCGGTAACCCCTACGTCGAGGTCGATCGAGCGATCGACGCCGACGGCGTCGCCGTCTTGGACCGCCTGGCCCTGCAGTACGGCGCGCCAGCCTACGTGCGTTTCGACAACGGCCCCGAATTCGTGGCCCGCGCTGTCCATGATTGGTGCCGATTCAACAGTGCCGCTTCGCTATTCATCGACCCCGGCTCGCCATGGCAGAACGCCTGGATCGAATCGTTCAACGGCCGACTACGCGACGAGCTGCTCAACGCGTGGCACTTCGACTCGCTCCTGGAAGCCCGCGTGATCATCGAGGACTGGCGTCGCGACTACAACGCCAACAGGCCCCACAGCGCCCACGGTGAGCTCACCCCGACCGAGTTCGCTCTACAGTGGACCACGACCCACCAACCCAAAGTTGCATAGCGACTGGACCGCTAACCGGTTCCCCCCACCGACTCGCGGCTCGGAAGGACTCTACCCGCTCCATGTCCAGAGTCCTGGTCATAGGGCTTCGCTGCCCGAGTGCCCGAATCCAGACGCACTAAACTTAAGGTGTGCAAACGCGCAGGTGAAGCACGCAGTCAGTAGGCACCACTTCGGCTAAAAACAATCTTTGGCGTTTGCAGCAAAATCCGGAAATCCCACATTAAAGACCAAGACTTGACATAAGCCGAGTCGAGGTGTTGAAGGTCCGCGTAAGACAAATCGCTGCGGCCGCAAACCTGCCACAGTCCCGTTATGCCCGGCTTGACATCAAATCGGTACAGTGCAGCGCCGTCGAGCCGGTCAGACTCCTCGGTCGGCAATGGCCTTGGCCCTACCAAAGACATTTCGCCACGCACCACATTGATCAGTTGGGGTAGTTCATCGAGACTCGTCTTGCGAATAAATGCGCCGACCTTGGTGACCCGCGGATCGGTATCCATTTTGAACAACGGGCCATCGACCTGGTTGAGCCCCGCGACAGAATCCCGCTGTTGCCAAGCGTCAGCGGTCATTGATCGGAACTTGAAGATCCGAAAGGGCATGCTGCGCCTACCGGTCCGCTCCTGGCGGAAGAATGCCGGCCCCCGGCTGTCCACTTTGATCGCCAGAGCGATCGCCAACATAAGCGGGGCTGCACACACCAGTGCACATGACGCCAGCGTGACGTCCATAAACCGTTTCGTAAGCCGTGCGGACCGTGACAGGGAGGATGGGGGTAGGTGGAAAAGTGTCAGACCATGTAGATCTTCGGCCTCACTGCGCCAGTTGTGCAACTCAAAGAACTGCGGAATCTCAGATATGGGAACCGTGCCCTGAATACCTCGGAGCGCTTCCAGCAAGGTCGCATCATCGGCCATCGGGGAAGCGAGAATAACTCGTTCGACCTTGTGCTGCGCGCAGATGGATGAAAGCTCCGAGATGCTGCCAAGAACTGCGACACCCGGCTCCGAAAAACCATCGACACGTCCTACCACTGATATGTCGGGACACCTTCGCAACCTGGAGATCAATCGATCCGAGAGCGGCCCGGAGCCGACCACGAGGACGCGGGTCACCCAAGAGCCCAATGCCCGGGCGACCATGTAACGACCAAAAGGCACCAAAACCACAGCCGGCAGCGTCATTGCCACGGCGGCTGACAAGGTCAACTCCCGGGCGCCGCGGAGAGAAAAAGCTTCCATTGCCAGCGCAAGCAGCACAGCCGTAGGTAGACAACGGGCCACCACCAAAGGGCCCCACCAGTCACTCGGTCGCAATCGGGCCGTAGGCCGGCGATACAAACCGTGTAAGTGAAGCGCAATCGCAATCGCAATCGCGACCAGCACCACATCGCTGATGGATAGTCCGGGAGCGCGATTCGGGCCGGAAGTTCGATAGGGACTGATCCAAGTAATCAACGCCGCACCGAGAACGGTCGAAGTCGTAATCATGGCCAGATCGATTATCTGCAGCTGGATGCGATTCCGAAGCACCGGCTTGCCTCGGATTTCGGTCACGGCCTCCAACAGTGTCTGCGGAACATCACCGCTTACCAACGGTAAGGGAGAAGCGGAATTCGCCAATGCTGGGTCAATTGCCATAATCCCTCAGTTCACCAACCGAAACCGATCAGGCGGAAGCCCGCTCCGACAAACTTGGCCTCCAGCAAACAGTTGCGGCCGTCCACAATTAGATCGCCTCTCATAACCCGACGCAACTCCTCTGGATCGACAGAGCGGAAGTCAGGCCATTCAGTTGTCACCAGAACTGCGTCCGCGCGGTCAGCCGCGTCATAAACGTCACCGGCCAACCGTATTGCCCCGAGTTCCTCGGGCAGCGACTTAACGACGGGGTCGAAAGCAGAAACCTTGACACCAGCCAGAATCAACCGGCGGGCTATGTCGAGGGCGGGTGCGTCGCGCACGTCGTCCGTCCCCGGCTTGAACGTCAAACCGAAGATCGCGATTCGCCTGCCCTTCAGAACGTGGAGTTCACGCTGGAGTTTGCGTAAGACGTTGGCCCTTTGCGTGTTGTTGATTTCGACCGTCGCCCTCAACATTGCGGAGGTGTACCCGTGCTCATCGCTCGCGGAAACCAGCGCCGCAATATCCTTACCGAAGCACGAACCACCCCATCCAACTCCTGGGTTGAGGAAGTCCCTGCCGACGCGGTGATCGGCGCCGATGGCGGGCAGAACCTGACGGGCATCGGCGCCAAACAGTTCACACATCTGGGCGACTTCGTTGGCGAAACTGATCTTCGTTGCCAGAAAGGCATTCGCCGCGTACTTGATCATCTCCGCGGACGCCAGTCCCGTGGCTATTAAAGACGGACGGAAGTCCTTCCGGCTGGCCTTGAACGACTGATCCAGCACGGGCTTATACAACTCAGCGACTCGGCTCACATCAGCATTTTCGCCGCCTAACACAACTCTATCCGGGTAGAGGAAGTCATTGAAGGCTGAGCCCTCACGCAGGAACTCCGGATTGGAAACAACATGAAACCGGCGCTGTTGCTCTCTCGGCAGCGCGTCTTCTAGGACCGTACGCGTCCAATTCCCCGAGCCAACCGGGACGGTTGACTTGTTCACAATGATGGCATCATCCGGCAGGTACGGCGCCAAAGATTGAATTGCGCTTTCAAGTTGCGATAGGTCCGGTGACCCATCAGGCCGAGGTGGCGTTCCCACGCAGAGGAAGACGAATTCCGCATCTGATATCGCCTCAACCGGGCTGTCGGTGAACCTCAATCGACCAGTCGACAGTGCCTCGTCCAACATCTCCGGGAGACCCGGCTCATGAAAAGGCGCCTGACCACTACTCAATTGGCCGGCGCGCGTGGAGTCGCTGTCTAGGCCGCATACGGAGTGGCCTAGGGACGCTAAACAGACAGCGGTCACCGCGCCGACGTAGCCCGTGCCGATCACCGCAACCCTATGGCGAGGCTGGCCTGGTTCGACCCGGTCAGCGATCGTCGCGTGTGGAGCGAACTGCGCGACGGAGACCCGCTCGCGGAACCAATCCACGGTCTCCCGCAGCCCGTCGCGGACGTCCACCTTCGGTTCCCACTGCAGCGCATTGCGCGCAAGCGTGATGTCTGGCTGGCGCTGCGACGGATCATCCTGGGTACGGTCAATGAATTCGATGGGCGAATCGGAACCGGTGAGTTCGCGAACAAGACCCGCCAACTCCAATATGGACGTTTCATGCGGGTTTCCGATGTTGACCGGACCTGCGAGATCGGAAAACAACAGCCGCAGAGCGCCTTCGACTAGGTCGGAAACGTGACACACCGATCGGGTCTGGCTGCCGTCGCCCTGGACCGTTATCGGAGCGCCAGCCAAGGCCTGAGTGGTGAAGTTCGGGATCGCACGCCCGTCATCCGGACGCATCCGGGGCCCATAGGTGTTGAAAATCCGCATGATCGCGGTGTTGACGCCGTGCTTAGTCCGGTAAGAAGTCGTGAGCGCCTCGGCAAAGCGCTTCGCCTCGTCGTAGCACGAACGGGGGCCTACGGGATTGACGTTTCCCCAGTAGGTCTCGGGCTGGGGATGCACCAGTGGATCCCCGTAGGTCTCTGAGGTAGAGGCGAGCAGGTAACGGGCGCCCTTCTCCTTCGCCAGGCCGAGAGTGTTCAACGTTCCCAGCGAACCGACTTTCAACGTCTCAATTGGGAGATCGACGTAGTCGACAGGAGAAGCCGGGGAGGCAAAATGGAGGACGTAGTCAACGGGCCCTGAAATAGATATGTGGTTGCTAGCGTCAGCTTCAATGAGCATGAAACCCGGTTGACCAAGTAGGTGGGCAATGTTCTCGGGTCTGCCCGTAACAAAGTTGTCGATGCAGATCACATCAACGTCGCGCTTGAGTAACTGCTCAGCCAGATGCGACCCGACAAACCCCGCGCCACCTGTCAGAACGGCCCTACGGCGCATGATTTCCTCCAATAACTGCCTATACGCATAAGGCGCCAATGAGTTCGCAGGGTCCTCAGGCGTTCCTCAGCTTCGGCACAGCTTAACACCAAGGGCCTTGAAACTAGTAGCTAACGGCTGGCGCGTAGCGCTTGTTGGTAGCGGTGGTCCGAGTTGTTGGTAGCGGGGTTCCGATAACCGGGTAGCGGCTCCTGGGTGTGGGTGCTACCCGGTTATCAGGACTGCTATTCGGCGGCGCGATAGGACCCCGTCAGGTCGTAGGCATTGAGTATTTCCATGAGTTCTCCATCAGACTTCACGTAGGTCTCTCCTGGGGTTGTCGGGTCGACTAGGCATCGACATCGAAACCACAGGAGAGGCCGCTCCAGCGCATGACGCGCCGGGCGGGATCAGGTAGGTCCGGGCAGATTCATGGCCGCCAGCGGGCACTTTCGTGTCCGCCAGTGGGCAGAACTTATTGGCCGCGAGTGGGCATTTTCATGTCCGCCTATGGGCAGTTTTTCATGTCCGCCGACATACTTGCCTGCCGCCGCAATTCAGCCGGCCGGATCGCTTGCCTGGGTGCGGTCCGGTCGTGCTCAATCGCTCCGGCGCCCGCTGAACCCCCGGTTCCAACAGCAGCCGCAGGGTGACCAGCACCGCCCGGGGGTCGGCCCCTCCGACGCCGGCCGTGCGGGCTGATGCGGCCGTCGCCTTTTGTAGCAATACATCGGTCAATGGTGATCATCGGCGCATACCAAGTGTCCGATGGGAATGTTGGCGCGAAACCAGCACCGGACTGCTCGACAGCGTCGCGGTAACCGTCGGTCAGCAGATCTCGGAACTGCCGCGCATCGGGTGTGCTGTTGTAGTCGCCGCCGAAGATCACCGCGCCAGGCCCGGCCGCCTTGGCAAGGTTGTCTAACTGCGCTTTGGCCACGGCCATCTCTGCGCCAGCCGTCGATGGTGTTCTGTCGATGCGCCACCAGCGAGAACACGTGGACGCTGGCCAGCACCTGCGCCGCGGGTATAGGGCACACCGGTGACGCGGCGCCGACAGCACCCTGAGCGGATACCGACTCGAGATGCCGGTCCCGCCGGCGTCCGGTGCCGGGATGAGGTGCGATGGCGAGACACATCATTGATCCCCGCCTTGGCGAAGCGTTCGACCGCCTCGGGGGTCAGTTCCGCCACGGTGATCACATCGGCGTTTCGCTCGGCGACCGCCACGAATGAGACGGCGTCCACCTGTCCCCGGTTGATATTGGCAGCCATCACGCGGACCTCGGCGTGCGGGCCGACGTCCGGCGGGCGTCCCAGGTAGTACCACGACACCTGCAGCGCCAGTGCAACCGTCACCAGGGCGGCCGCACCGATCGCCAGGACGCTCCGGCGGCGCTAAAGAGCCACCGCTACGACGGCAGGCAGCGGCCAACGCGATATAGGACGCACCAACGGAAAGGACGAGGAGCGGCATGCTGGTCACCGGCTGCGCCCAGGCGACCAGGGCGGCGGCTACCAGGACCGCCGTCGCGGCCAGCGCCACCGGGGTGAGCACACCCCGTCCGGTGAACGGTCAAGACACCATCTCGGTGCGAGGCTGGGAGGAAGTAGATGCTACGGCTTGATCGTCGACTCAGCGTCGAGCACCACTGTCGCCTCCTGGATCACGCGCGCCTCGTCTTTCGGTCCGTCGGCGTTCATCTGCAGCACGTACAACCCGTCCTGCGCCGGAATGACGACCGTCTTCTGGGCGATGATCCGCTCCTTGCCGTCTTCGCGGGTATACAGACCACTGAGTTGGATCGCATCGAAACCGCTCATGGTGCTGGCCTTGGGTTTGGAGACCACCGTGTAGCCCGGCAACGCCTCCAACTCCCCCGGCGCGGCCTCGAGGATCTTCTCCGGGTCTGCGTCACCGGACAGCTTCGAGAGCAACGCGACGATGCTCGGCGGGTACTCAGGATCGATCGAGCTGTCATAGAAGGCAGCCCCGTAGGCGCCCTCCGGCGCCTCGGGACCGGCATCGGACCAGCCCCTGGGCACCGTGAAGCCGATGACAGGGGTGCCCGGTTCGCCCCGTCGGACCGGGGTGGCGGTGATGCCGTTCTCGGCGAAGTACTGCGGAATCGTCATACCCGAACCGGATGAGCCGGCGGGGGACGACCCGTCGCGGCCGACGACGAAGACCAGCGCGGCGATCAGTGCCGCGGCGACCAAACCGATGGCGGCGAGAGTTCCCGGCCGGCGGAACCAGGGCTTATCCGCAGCCTCAGTGCCGACCGGCGCTGCGTGTTTACCGGATCGGGCCGCCTTGCTACCGGGTTGGTCGTCGGCCGGAACCGGCTGCTCGTTCTCGGAGGTGACCATGTGCGGGAAACCCCTACGCCTCTTCGGTGAAGTTCCGCGTCACCGCCGGGTCGACCGGGATACCCGGGCCGGTGGTGGTCGCGACGGTGATCTTCTTCAGATAGCGGCCCTTGGACGAGGACGGCTTGGCGCGGAGCACCTCATCGAGGGCGGCGCCGTAGTTCTCGGCGAGTTTCTTCTCGTCGAAGGAGGCCTTGCCGATGATGAAGTGCAGGTTGGCCTGCTTGTCGACGCGGAAGTTGATCTTGCCGCCCTTGATGTCGGTGACGGCCTTGGCCACATCCGGGGTGACGGTGCCGGTCTTGGGGTTGGGCATCAGGCCGCGCGGGCCCAGCACGCGGGCGATCCGGCCGACCTTGGCCATCTGGTCGGGGGTGGCGATCGCGGCGTCGAAGTCCAGGAAGCCGCCCTGGATCTTCTCGATCAGGTCGTCGCTGCCCACCACGTCGGCGCCGGCGGCGATGGCCGCCTCGGCCTTCTCCCCCACCGCGAACACCGCGACGCGGGCGGTCTTGCCGGTGCCGTGCGGCAGGCTGACGGTGCCGCGCACCATCTGGTCGGCCTTGCGGGGGTCGACCCCGAGGCGGATCGCGACCTCGACGGTGGCGTCCTGCTTCTTCGAGGAGGTCTCCTTGGCCAGCTTGGCCGCCTCGCAACGGGGTGTAGAGCTTGTCGCGGTCCACCTTGGCGGCGGCTTCGCGGTATGCCTTGCTGTTCTTGCTCATTGCGGTTCCAATCGGTTGTTGGTTGTGGTGCTCGATCAACGCTCTTCGCGCAAGCGCTCATCGACGGGCCGAAGCGGGCCCTCCCACTCGACGCCGGGCGGCGCCGAAAGCTACTCGACCGTGATCCCCATCGACCGGGCGGTGCCGGCGATGATCTTGGCGGCCTGGTCGATGTCGTTGGCGTTGAGGTCGGCCTTCTTGGTCTCGGCGATCTCGCGCACCTGATCCCAGGTCACCTTGGCGACCTTGGTCTTGTGCGGCTCGGCCGAACCCTTCTGCACACCGGCGGCCTTGAGCAGCATCCGGGCCGCGGGCGGGGTCTTCAGCGCGAAGGTGAAGCTGCGGTCCTCGTAGACGGTGATCTCCACCGGGATGACGTTGCCGCGCTGGTTCTCGGTGGCGGCGTTGTAGGCCTTGCAGAACTCCATGATGTTGACGCCGTGCTGGCCGAGCGCAGGGCCGACCGGCGGGGCGGGGTTGGCCTGCCCGGCCTGGATCTGCAGCTTGATCAGGCCGGTGACCTTTTTCTTCTTGGGGGCCATGGGGTGCTTCCTCTCTAAATCTTTGCGACCTGGCTGAAGGTCAGTTCGACGGGTGTCTCGCGGCCGAAGATGCTCACCAGCACCTTGAGCTTCTGCTGTTCGGCGTTGACCTCGCTGATCGAGGCGGGCAGGGTGGCGAACGGTCCGTCCATGACGGTCACCGACTCGCCGACCTCGAAGTCGACCAGGATCTCCGGACGCTCCAGGGTGGCCTCCGATGAGGCCGCCGCGGCGGCGGTCGATCGGCCGGCCTTCTTGGCCGCGCCCTGGGGCAGCAGGAACTTCACCACATCGTCGAGCGACAGCGCGGTCGGCCGCGACGTCGCGCCGACGAAGCCGGTCACCCCGGGGGTGTTGCGCACCGTCGGACCAGGAGTCGTCGGTGAGGTCCATCCGCACCAGGATGTAGCCCGGCAGCACCTTGCGGTTGACCTGCTTGCGCTGGCCGTTCTTGATCTCGGTGACCTCTTCGGTGGGCACCTCGACCTGGAAGATGTAGTCGCCCACGTCGAGGTTCTGCACGCGGGTCTCGAGGTTGGCCTTCACCTTGTTCTCGTAGCCGGCGTAGGAGTGGATGACGTACCACTGGCCCGGTTTGGCGCGCAGGTCGTTCTTCAGCGCGGTCGCGGGATCCAACTCCTCTTCGGGAGCATCCGGCGTCACCTCGTCGAGCACCTCGACGGCGGCATCGCCTTCAGGAGTAGTCACGTGGTCAGTTCCTCTCTTACCGAATATCTGCGCGGGTCTAACCGAAGACCAGCAGCACCAGCTTGGCCAGTCCCAGGTCCACCCCGCCGATCAACGCCGTCATGAACGCCAGGAACACCAGCACCACCGCGGTGTAGTTGACCATCTGCTTGCGGTTGGGCCAGATGACCTTGCGCAGTTCGGCGACGACCTGCTGGATGTAGTTCCAGACGAACCGGAACGGATTGCGGGTGGGCTCGGAGACCCTCGCCGCCTTTTTGGCTTTCTTCGCCTTCTTGGCCTTGGCGGCGTCGTCGTCCTCGTCCTCGTCGATACCGAGTTCCAGGGCGGTGGTCTCGGCGTCCTCGATCTCGGCCAGCGCCGTGGCACCCGACCGCTGCCGCGACCGCTTGCCGGTCGGGCGCAGCGGTTGGGTCAGCGCGGCGGTGTTCTCGCCGCCGTCGCCTGCAGCGTCGGCACTGTCGCGCTCGTCGCTCACCGCACGCTCCTTCGTCTCGAATCCGGGCTGACGCCACTCATTCTATTCAGCATCAAGGTCTATTCAATTGAGCAGGGGCGACAGGACTTGAACCTGCAACCTGCGGTTTTGGAGACCGCTGCTCTGCCAGTTGAGCTACGCCCCTCTGTGTTGGCCCCCACATAGTTCGCGCGCTCCCCGTCCGGTCCAGCCGAACCGACGGACAGCGCGCTTAAGAGTGGGGAAATCCCGACAACCGAGTGTAGCGCGCCACCGCTCGGAGTTACTAATCCTCGTGGACCACCGGTTTCCGCAGCACCTGACCGGTTTCGGGATCCCAGCCGGCCGAGATCGAGTTCTCACCCTCGTGGCCCATCAGGGTGGTGTAGGCCACCATCACCGCCTCGCCGGTCTTCTCGTCGGTCAGGACGTTGCGGGAGGTGACGATGTCGGCGCCGAACCGTTCGTTGACCGAGTCGATGTACATGGTGGCGTAGACGGAGTCGCCTTCGACGATGGGCTTGAGGAACTGGAACTTCTGATCCACCTGGACGATCTGCATGGTCTCGAAGCCCACGTCGACGTGCTGGAAGAAATGCCGCTGGGTCATCACCGCGATGATCGAGACGAAGGTCAGCGGCGCGACCAGTCCGTCGTAGCCGAGTTCGGCGGCGGCGTCGGGGTCGATGCTGGCCGGGTCGTGGGCCTTGACGGACTTGGCGTACTGGCGGATCTGCTCGCGGCCCACCACGAACGGGTCGGGGTAGCGCCACACCATCCCGCGGATATCGGTTTTGAGTGCCATGGTTATGCCAGCTTCGCGATGGCGACGGCGCGGCCGAAGATCTTCTTCCCGCCGTGGGTGGCCGTCAGGGCGATGGTCACCGACTTGTTCTCCGGGTCGACGGACTTGACCCGGCCGTTGAAGGCGATGTCGGCGCCGACCCCGTCGTTGGGGACCGGCACGATGGCGGTGAAGCGCACGTTGTACTCGGTGACCGCGCCCGGGTCGCCGATCCAGGAGGTGACGTAGCCGCCGCCCAGGCCCATGGTGAGCATGCCGTGGGCGATCGCGGTGTCCAGGCCGACCTGCTTGGCGATCTCGTCGTCCCAGTGGATGGGGTTGAGGTCGCCGGACACCCCGGCGTAGTTGACCAGGTCGGCGCGGGTCAGGTTGATCACCCGCTCCGGCAACTCGTCGCCGACCTTGACCGAACTGAACTCACGCAGTGCCATCGTTGAAGCCACTCTCTCCGTCGTCCTCACTCCGCCCGGCCAGCGTCGTATAGGTTTCCTGCACTATCTCGCCGTCCTGGTTGGTGACGACGACCTTGTTGACGATGATGTCGGTGCCGTGTGCCTGCCGGACCTCGTGTCCGTAGACATCGCAGAACAGCTTGTCACCGGCGGTCACCGGTTTGTGGAATTTCAGCACCTGATCGACATGGACGATCTGCTTGTCGGAGATGCCGATGCCGACGCTGTCGAAGAAACCCATCTGTGCGGTGTAGCCGAACACCGAGATGAACGTCAGCGGGGACACCACCCCCGGGTAGCCCAACTCGGCGGCCGCGTCGTCGCTGAGAAAGGCGGGGTCGGTGTTCTGGACCGCGTTGGCGTACTCGCGGACCTTCTCGCGCTCGACCAGGTAATAGTCGGGGTGGCGGTAGTGCGCCCCGACGATTTTCTTGGAGAGCGCCAAGGTCAGCGGGACTCTTTGTGCGGCTGATGCGATCCGCAGTTGGGGCAGAACTTCTTCAGTTCCAGCCGGTCGGGATCGTTGCGGCGATTCTTCTTGGTGATGTAGTTGCGGTGCTTGCACACCTCACACGCCAAGGTGATCTTCGGCCGCACATCTGTACTGGAGGCCACGGTCAGTTGCCTTCTTTCCCACTCGAATTGTCTGCGTAGCGGTGGGGGGGCTCGATCCCCCGACCTCACGATTATGAGTCGTGCGCTCTAACCAGCTGAGCTACACCGCCAGGCCGGCTAGCGCCGCTGGAGGTACGGCGCCCACCGAGCCCCCTAACGGAATCGAACCGTTGACCTTTTCCTTACCATGGAAACGCTCTACCGACTGAGCTAAGGGGGCCTGTCCCGCGCTGCGGGCCCAGTAGAGAGTACAGCCTGCCGCGGGGCCCGACCAAACCCCGGGCGCCGAGCGACCCGGCCCGGCGGCGGGGGACGCCACCGGGCACGGGGCAGTGCACAATGCCGGGGTGCACCTCCTCTTCGTCTGCACCGGAAACATCTGCCGCTCCCCCACCGCCGAACGGCTGGCCGCCGCACTCGCCGCCCGCGACCCGATCCCGGATTTTCGCACCTCCAGCGCCGGCACCCGGGCGGTGATCGGCCACCCGGTCCACCCCGAGGCCGCCCGCGTCCTGGCCGATCTGGGCGGTGACCCGGCCGGCTTCACCGCCCGTCAGCTGACCGCCAAGATCGCCGCCGACGCCGATCTGGTGCTGGCGCTGACCAAGGCCCACCGCGACACCGTCCTGGAACTGGCCCCGCGGCAGTTGCACCGGACCTTCACCCTCACCGAGGCCGCCCAGTTGGCCACCCAGTTCGACCCCGGCAGCGTCAAGGACCTCAGCGCGCTGCGCCCGCAACTGCGCGCCGAGCAGTCCCCCGACGTCCCCGACCCGATCGGGCAGAGCCCGGAGGTCTTCGACCGGGTCGGCGCCCAGATCGCCGACCTGCTGGGGCCGATCGTGGAATTCTGCCGGCGGGCCTCGATTTTGCCGGCGGGTCTCGAGTTCCTAAGGCGCCAAGGGCGTTTCGCGCCCGCGGTTCCGCAGGCCGGTGACCGCGATCACACCCACCGCCGCGATCCCCGCGACGCCGATCACCCCGGCCACCACACTCGGCGCCCCCAGGAGTTTGGCGGCGGTGGCCGCCAGCACCACCATCAGCAGCCAGCGCAGCGCTGAGCCGTCGTAGCGGGAGGACATCCGCGCCCCCAGCCACACCCCGGGGATCTGGCCGATCAGCAGCGAGAGCACGACGGGCAGGAAGACCTCGCCGAACCCGGCGTGGGCGATGGCGCCGGCGACGAGCATCGGCACCGCCTGGGTCAGATCGGTGCCCACCAGCACCGAGGGCCGCAGCAGCGGATACATCAGCAGCAGGGCGGTGATCACCAGCGACCCCGAACCCACGCTGGTCAGGCCGACGACCAGGCCGACGACCGCACCCACCAGGGCGGTCGGGACCGCCCGCACGGCCAGATCGGTGCCCTGCTGGATGTGGATGATGCCCCGACTGCGGGCGGCCCGGCGCGCCACCCAGTTCTTGGCCAGCATCGCGGCCAGGGCGATCAGGACCACCACCCCGATGAGGGTGCGCAGGATGTCCTCGGCCCCCGAGGTGGACAGCACCCGGGAGAACGCCCAGGTGCCGATCAGCACGCCGGGAATTGATCCGGCGGAGATCCAGCCCACCAGTTTCCAGTGCACGGTCGCGGCCCGGATGTGCACCCAGGCCCCGACCGGTTTCATCACCGCCGCGGCCACCACATCGGAGGAGATCGCCGCGGCCGGCGGCACCCCGAACAGCAGCACCAGCATCGGGGTGACGATGACCGCGCCGCCCATCCCGGTCAGGCCCACCAGAAGTCCGGCGAGCAGCCCGCCCAGGGCAAGGATCAGGTCGATATCGCCGATGGACACGTCGCTGTGGTCCCCAGACCGAACCTGGCCGCGCCGACTGGGACTAGGCCCCGGCGCGCGCCGCCCGCGTCGAGGTGCGTTTCGCGGCCGGCTTGTCGGCCGTTTCACGGGGGCTCGCGGCGGCCGCGGCACGCGGTTGGTCTCGGGCCGCAGCGGAGCGGGTGGCGCGGACGCGTTCGCGGGGCTTCGTCGCGGGCACCGAAACGGCGGCTGGGGCTTCAGCGGCGATCACGGGCGCCTCCACGGCGGCCGGGGCCTGCAGTGCCACCGCGGCCGGCGCGTCGCCGGACCGCTGGGCGCCCGCCCTGGCCGGCGCCGTGACCGAGCCTGCCGCGGGCGGCACGCGGCGGCAACTGCGGCAGCCCGAAGAACCGAAGTTCGGCGTTGAGCCAGTTGTAGCCGATGCCGTAGAGCTGGTCGCCGTAGGCGCCGGTGGCGGCGAGGATGTTGAACGGATCCTGCACCACCGCGGCCAGGTAGTTGACCGTCGCCTCGACGACCGGCTGGATGCCCTGGAAGTAGTTGATGTTGATCTGCGCGGCGGTCGGGCCGCCGAGCAGCGGGACGAAGTTGATCAGATAGGACACCCCGCCCACGGCGGACTGCACGGCCGGGGTGATCGCGTCGTAGATGTCCTGGCCGATCCCGGTGAGCTGGACGTCTCCGAGATGCACCGCCGACAGCGGCGCCCCACCGGGAGCGGCCGGGGCGAGCACCGCCGGGGCCAGCGCCAGCACGCCGGCGGCGGCCAGCGCCACCGGCGTCCGGACCGCGAAGATCACTCGCCGGCGCCGCGGGCGGCGCGTGCCACCTTGCCGGCGCCGCGGGCCTCACCGCGAACGGCCCGGGCGGGCCGATCCGCCGTGGCGGCGGCTGCCGCGGGTGCCGCGGCGACCTCGACACGCTCGGCCTCGGTGGCCGACTCGGCTTCCACCACGGCCTCGGGTGCCGCCACGACCTCGGGCTCGGTGACGGGCTCGACAATGGACCCCGTGACGGGCTCTGCGACGGGCTCTGCGACCGGCTCGGGCACCGGAGCCAGCAGCGGCGCCTCGGGCTCGGCGACCTCGGGCACCGCCACCGCCTCGGGGGCGAGCGACCTCCAACTCGGCGGGGGCGGCGATCTCCACCGAGACCACCTCCCCGGCGCCGACCTCCTCGGCGAGATCGGCCACGGTGGTGGACTCCACCGCGGCCGCAGCACCGCGATACCCGCCCGCCAGCGCGGCCCCCGGCGACACCGAGGCGGCGATCGGCGGCAGCGGCGGCAGGATCGGGAAGCCGAAGAACGCCAGCTCCGCGGCCACGAAGTTGTAGGCCAGGCCGTACAACTGATTGAGGTAGCTGGCGGTTTCGCCGATCAGGTTGAACGGGTTCTGCACCACCGAGGCCAGGTAGTTGACCGTGTCCTGCACCGCCGGCTGGAGGGTGTCGAAGTAGATGATGTCGATCTGATCGGCGATCGGACCGCCGATGAACGGGATCAGGCTGACGCCGTACTGGACCAGGTCGACCCCGTACTGCACCCACTCGGTGACGAACTGGTAGACGTCCTGGCCGATACCGGCCAACTGGACCTCGTGCGTCTGCACGGCCGGGACCGCCGACCGGGCGACGGTCAGCGCGGGCGGGGCCACCACCGTCGGGCCCAGTGCCACCACCCCGGCGGTCGCCAGGGCGATCGCCGGAACCAAAAGCGGACGATACGAAAAGCTCACGGTGGCCTCCTACGCGCCTGTCGGTGGCCCCAGTTTACCGGCCGCTCACCCGGCCTTGGCCGAGGACCGGGCCTCCTTGGCGGCCTTACCCGCCGCGCCGCGCGAGGCCCGGGTGCTGCTGCGGGTCTCGGTGCTCGGCGCACTGACCTCGGCGACGGCCTGGGCCGCCGGTTCGGCCACCACCGCCGCCGCGGCCGGGGCCACCTGGCGGGCGGTCCGGGCGGCGCGGCCACGCTCGGCGCGGCTCACCGCGGCCGGGACCGACACCTCCACCGGGGTCACCTCGGCGGGAGCCTCGACAGCAGCCTCAGTGCTGGCCTCGGTGGCGGGAGCCTCCGCCTGGCCTCGGTCGCCGCCTCGGTGGGCGCGGCTTCCGGGGCCGCCTCGACGGTTGCTTCCGGGGCGACCTCCGGTGCCGCCTCGCTGGCCGGCGCGGCGGCCCGCACCGCTGCGGCGGCGCGGGGGCCGTCCCCGGTCCGGGCGGCCAACGGGGAGGCGACGGCGGAGGCAGTGGAGGCAGCCGTGAACGCCGGCAGCCCGATCCCGAAGATGCCCGAGACAAAGCTGGTCAGGGTTCCGAGGATGTCGGCCGGGCCCTCGATCAGGTTCGTCACCAGGATCACCACCCGTTCGACGATCGGCTGCAGGGTCGTGTAGATGTTGCCGATCTGGACGGCGAACTCCGGGTTCCAGAAGAAGAAGTCCTGCAGCACCTGCACGCCGAACTCGACCCACCCCTCGAGGGCGTAGTAGAGGTCCTGGGCGAAGCCGGCCAGTTGGACCTCCGCCATCTGCACCGCGGGCAGATCGACGACCGGCCGGGTCGGGGTCATGGCCGAAGGCACGACGACCGACGGGCCGAGGGCAACGGCGCCGGCGGCCGCCAGGGCCACCCCGGGAACCAGCAGCGGGCGAATCGACACACTCACGATGTCCTCCTGAAAATATTGGGTGTTGGCAGTGATGATGGCATCGAAATCGCTTGCAGGCAAACAAGATAACCGCCCGGTAACGCCTTAATTGCAGGTTGGGGGCGGCCCTTGATCCGGGCAGCAAAGTGCCCGCAGGATGCGTCCCCGATCGCCGTCGCGGTCAGGCCCTAGAGTTGGCGTCATGTCCGATCGCCTCTATTTCCGCCAACTGCTGTCCGGCCGCGACTTCGCCGCCGGGGATCCGATCGCGCAGCAGATGCGCAACTTCGCCTACCTGATCGGCGACCGCGAGACCGGGGACGCGGTGATGGTCGACCCGGCCTATGCCGCCGGGGATCTGCTCGACACCCTGCAGGACGACGGGATGACACTGTCCGGGGTGCTGGTCACCCACCACCACCCCGACCACGTCGGCGGGTCGATGATGGGTTTCACCCTCAAGGGCCTGGCCGAACTGCTGGAGCGGGTCAGCGTGCCGGTGCACGTCAACACCCATGAGGCGCAATGGGTTTCCCGGGTCACCGGGATCCCGATGAGCGATCTGACCAGCCACCAGCACGGTGACAGGGTCGCCGTCGGCGATATCGAGATCGAACTGCTGCACACCCCCGGCCACACCCCGGGCAGCCAGTGCTTCCTGCTCGACGGCCGACTGGTCGCCGGTGACACCCTGTTCCTGGACGGCTGCGGGCGCACCGACTTCCCCGGCGGCGACGTCGACGAGATGTTCCGCAGCCTGCAGCAACTGGCGACGCTGTCCGGTGATCCGACGGTGTTCCCGGGCCACTGGTACTCGACCGAGCCCAGCGCCAGCCTCTCGGAGGTCAAGGCCACCAACTACGTCTACCGGGTGTCGGACCTGGCGCAGTGGCGCTCGCTGATGGGCGGCTGACGGCGCCGGCGCAGCAGGCCGAACCCGACGAAGACGAACGCGTGGATGGTGTAGCCGAGGTCGGTGAGCAGGCCCACCTCGACCGCCGTGATCACCCGCACGCCCGGTCCGTAACCGTCCGAGGGGTCCATCAGGTACACCGTCCCCGGCAGGGCGTCGGCGGGGTCGAGGTGGGTCAGTGAACTTCCCGGCGTCCAGGTGCCCGGGGTGTAGAGCGGCACCAGGCCGCCGTAGGCGCTGACCGCGTTCGGGCCGGCGAAGTACAGTCCGCCGTTGCCGCCGGTCAGGTTCGTGGTGTAGGCGGTATTCCAGACATAGCTGCCGCCGATCGGCGAGGTGCCGTTGGCGTCGGCCAGGAAGCTGTCATAGGTGGTCCAGTTGCGGTCGGTGACGCCCAGGTCGGAGCCGTAGCCGGTCATGAAGCCCAGGGTGTGCACCAACTCGTGCATGGCCACCGACTGGAAGTCGTATCTGTTGTTGGGCACCGTGTCGCCGAATGCCCACGGGTAGGCGAAGTTCACCGTCAGTTGGCCGTCGGTGGAGGACCCGTTGGCGTCGACACCGGTGATGATCTTGTTCTGCGCCACCGATCCGTAGAAGCCGGGGCTGCCGCTGCTGAACTTCACCCACGCGGTGGCCAGCCATCCGGATCCGGGAGTGCTCTCCCCGAGGATGTCGTAGGTGACGGTGACCGGTTCGTCGACCACGAGGTAGGAGGACAGCCGGGCCGCCGCCGATTCCAGTGCGGCGCGCGAGGTCGCGGTCCAGTACTGCGACCCGGTGCCGTAGGTGAAGGCGAAGGTGACCGCGGCCGGGGAGACCGTCACGGTGACCGGCACCGCCACGGTGCCGCCGTAGCCGTCGGCGACGGTGACGATGAACGTGTCGGTGGTGTCGGCGACGGTGGCGTCGGCCGCGGCCGCCAGGTGGCGGGCCAGCGCGGTCGGGCTGTAGGTGAACCCACCGTCATCGGCCACCACGACGGTGCCCTTGGTGGTGGTCTGGGAACCGTTGTAGCTCAACGTATCCCCGTCGGCGTCGACGCCGAGTATCGCTCCGGCCACCAGGCCGGTGGTGGCATCGGGCAGGCCGGCGACGGCGGTGGCCACCGGGTCGGCGTTGGCCGGGGAGATCGTCACGCTCACCGGGACGGCCACCGCGGCGCCGTGGCCGTCGCTGACGGTGATCGTGAAGGTGTCGGCCGTCTCGGCCGCGGTGGCGCTCAGACTGGCGGCGGCGTGCCGGGCGTCATCGGTCGGGGTGTAGGTGAAACTGCCGTCCGCGCCGACCAGCACCGTGCCCTTGGCGGTGGTGGTGGATCCGGTGAAGGCCAGCGGATCGCCGTCCGGGTCGTCGGCGGTGACGCTGCCGGTGACCACACCGGTGGACGGGTCGGGCAGGCCGACGTCGGCGACGGCGACGGGGTCGGCGTTGGCCGGGGCGATGGCCACCGTCACCGCCACGTCCGCCGTTCCGCCGTAGCCGTCGGCGATCGTGACGGTGAACGTGTCGATGGTGTCGTCAGCGGTGGCGTCCAGGGCCGCGGCCACATGCCGGGCGGCGGGGGTCGGGGTGTAGCTGAAACTGCCGTCCGCGCCGACCAGCACCGTGCCCTTGGCGGTGGTGGTGGATCCGGTGAAGGTCAACGGATCGCCGTCGGCGTCGGCGCCGAGCACCGCGCCGGTGACCAGTCCGGTCGCCGGATCCGGAACCCCGACGGTCACCGAACCGGTCGGGACGCTGTTGCCCGGGCCGATCGCCACCGTCACCGCCAGGGCCAGCGAGCCCCCGTGGCCGTCGTCCACGGTGATGGTGACGGTGTCGGTCAGCTCGTCGGGGGTCGCCAGCGGTGAGGCCGCGGCGTGCCGGGCGGCGCCGGTCGGGGTGTAGGTGAAGCTGCCGTCCGAACCGACCTCCACGGTGCCCTTGGCGGTGGTGGCGGACCCGGTGTAGGTCAGGGTGTCGCCATCGGCGTCGGCCGCGGCGACCGTGCCGAGGACCACCCCGGTGTCGGGGTCGGGGTCACCGACGCTGGCCGCACCGACCGGGGCGGCATTGGCCGGGGCGATGGTCACGCTCACCGACACCGACGTCGCACCGCCGTGGCCGTCGGTGACCGTCACCGTGACCGTGTCGGTCCGGTCAGCCTCAGTGGCGTCCAGCGCTGCCGCGGCGTGCCGGGCGGTCGCCGTCGGGCTGTAGAGGAAGCTGCCGTCTCCCCCGAGCACCAGCGTGCCCTTGGCCGTGCCGGCCGGCGCGCTGAACTCCACGGTGTCGCCGTCGGCGTCTGTGGCGCTCACCGCGCCCGCCACGATCCCGCTCGCCGCGTCGGGATCCCCGACGGTGACCACCGCGACCGGCGCGGTGTTGGCCGGGGCGATCACCACGCTGACCGGGACGATCACCGATCCGCCGTAGCCGTCGGCGACAGTGACGGTGAAGGTGTCGGTCGTGTCGGCGACAGCGGCGTCCAGTGCTGCGGCGGCATGGCGGGCTGCAGCGGTCGGGGTGTAGCTGAAACCGCCGTCCGTTCCCACCAGGACGGCGCCCTTGGCGGTCGTGGTGGATCCGGTGTAGGTCAGGGGGTCGCCGTCGGCGTCGGCGCCGGCCACCACACCCAGGACCACCCCGGTGCCGGGATCGGGATCACCGACGATGACGGTCGCCGTCGGCGTGACGTTGACCGGGGCGACGGTCACCGTGACCGTATGGGTGTCGGTATGCCCGCTGGTTCCGAGCAGACCGAAGGTCAGCAGGTTGAGCAGGCCGCCGATGCCGTGGAGGTGGAACCCGCTGGGAGCGTCGCTGACGGTGACGGTGAAGGTGTCGGTGAGGCCGAGCCGTGCGGCGCCCGGATCCGGGGTGTAGACGAACTGGCCGGCGGAGTTGACCTGCACGCTGCCCTGGGCGGGCGCGGTGGCGACGGTGAAGGTGAAGGTGTCGCTGTCGGGGTCGGTGACCTCGATGGTGCCGGTGACGACACCGGTGGGACCCTGGCCGGTCTGGCTGCCGGACTGGGCGGGGGTCTGGTTGAACAGCAGGGTGGCGATCGGGTTGGACCCGGTGGCCTCGGCGGTGGACGCCGCCGTCGGGTCGAGGGTCTGCCCGGTGGCCACCGTCGCGGCCACCGCGGTCGCCGGCAGTGGACGGCCGCCGCGCCGCGCCGCGGCCAGCACCACCCAGCCGACGGTGGCCTCGACGGGCGCGCCGGGGCCGGCGGTCCGGGTGAACGGTGAGCGCACCGCGTGCACGGTGGTGGCGGCGGCCGGTATCCGGGCGGCGGGCGGGGTGAGGGCGATCGGGGTCGGCGTTGGGGTGGCGGTTGCGGTGGCCGTTGCCGCCGGGGCGGGCAGTGCGAGCGGCCGGATCGGTGTGACCATGGCGGGGACTTTCACCATGTCGGGGACTGCCGCCGCTGCGGAAGCCCCCGCCGCGCGAGAAGCCAAGGGCGCCTTGATGTTCGGCACCGCGTCGGGCCCGGCCGATGCCCGCGCCGGGTCGTCGTTGCCCCGGGCGGCGGCGGGCGCGGGCCGGGTGCTGCGGGCGGCGGTGCGCTCACGCGAACGGGGTGCGGTGCGGGTGGCAGCGGCGGCGGGCGTGCGGGCCGCGGGTCCTCGCGCCGCGGAGTCCGCATCGGATGCGGAGTCCTGCGCCGGGGCGGCCGGATCGGCTGCGGCTACGCCGAGGGCGCCGGTGGCTACCGCCGCTCCGACGCCGAGTGCGACCGCCAGTCCCCCGACGCGGCCGATGCAGGCTGATGCACCCATGTCACGGTTGACACTATCGGAGAAATCAGCTGGTAGGGCCATGCGATTTGAACCCGACGCGATAGGTAACGTCATGGCCCCACGGACTTCAAGGAGCAGCCCATGAGCGTGACGTACCGCCGCGACGAGTCGATCGCCATCATCAGCATGGACGACGGCAAGGTCAACGCACTCGGACTGGCCATGCTGGCCGAGATCAACGGCGCGCTCGACCGGGCCGAAAGCGAGGACGCCGGCGCGGTGGTGATCGCCGGCAACGAGCGGGTGTTCAGCGGCGGTTTCGACCTGAAGGTGTTCCGCTCCGGGGACGTGCAGGCCTCCATCGACATGCTGCGGGCCGGGTTCACCCTGTCGCACCGGCTGCTGTCCTTCCCCCGGCCGGTGGTGGCCGCCTGCACCGGGCATGCCATCGCGATGGGCTCGTTCCTGGCGTGCAGCACCGATCACCGGATCGCCGCGCCCGGCTACAACTTCCAGGCCAACGAGGTGATGATCGGGATGGTGCTGCCCTACGCGGCGCTGGAGATCATGAAGCTGCGGCTGACCCCGTCGGCCTATCAGCAGGCCGTCGGGCTGGCCAAGACCTTCTTCGGCGAGACCGCGCTGGAGGCCGGCTGGGTCGACGAGATCGTGATGTCCGAGCGGGTGCTGGAGCGGGCCATCGAGGCCGGCCACGAGCTGGCCGCACTGCCTGCCCAGGCCCACTTCGGATGCAAGATGCGCGGCCGCGAGCAGGCCCTCGAGGCGATCCGGACCAGCACCGCCAACGTCCACACCGAGTTCGGCCTGGCCTGAACCCTTGTCCCCTGCGCTGCGTTTCGCCGGCCGGGTGGCGATCGTGACCGGCGCCGGCGCCCCGGACGGGATCGGCGCCGCGGTGGCCCGCGAACTGGTTGCCGAGGGTGCGAGGGTGGTGCTGGGCGCCACGTCGCAGCGGGTAATGGAGCGGGCGGCCGAACTGGGTGAGGCCGCGGTCGGGGTCCTGGGCGATCTGACCGTCGAGGGATCGGCGCAGACGCTGGTGGATACGGCGCTGGCCCGCTGGGGCCGGCTGGACATCCTGGTCAACAACGCCGGGATGACCTCGGTGGCCTCCGGGTGGGATGCCGACAGCGATGTCGCGCAGATGTCGCTGGCGGACTGGGATGCCGCGATCGCCCGGAACATGACCACGGCGTTTCTGATGTGCCGGGCGGCGGTTCCGGTGCTGACCGCGGCGGGCTACGGCCGGATCGTGTCGGTGGGCTCGACGACGGGCACGGTCAACGCGATGCCCGGCCAGTCGACCTACACCGCCGCCAAGGCCGGACTGGTGGGGTTCTCCCGGGCGCTGGCCCTGGAGGTGATCGGGCGCGGGGTGACCGTCAACGTGGTCGCCCCCGGCTATGTCGCGACCGGGTCGCAACTGGGCTTCGAGGCCGCCGCCGCGGCGGCCGGGCCGATCGGACGCAGTGGCACCCCGGCCGAGATCGCGTCCTGCGTGAGCTTTCTGGCCCACGAGTCGGCGTCGTTCGTCACCGGTGCGGTCCTGGTGGCCGACGGCGGGCACAGCCTTCCGGAGACCTGGCCGCGGCCGTGACAGCGCTGCCACTTCGGCGCGCTCATCATCGCCGAATGCGTTATTGACAACGATTTCCATTGTCGTTACGGTCGGCTCGACTACGGAGACGACGGACCTCTGCCGTGGCGGGGTCCGAGAAGAGGGCGACGCATGACACCCACCGAACACGCGGAACCGAGCGACCACGAGCACCTTCCCGGCGATGGTCATGAGACCGTCGTGCACGGCGACCACGTCGACCATCTCCACGACGGCGAACGGCACCCCGAGGCCAAGATCCATCCGACCACGGCCCCGCGCACACCGAGGACGACGGGTGCGAGACCGTCCAGCACGGCGACCACGTCGACCATGTCCACGACGGCCACCGGCACTTCCAGCATGGCGACCACGTTCACGAGCATTGACCCCGCGGTCGGCCGGCGAGGCCGCCAGCCCGATGATCGGCCTTGATGCCCGCGCCGCGGATGCGGTCGAGGACCTGCACCCCGGGATCGTGCGGCTCAGCGTTCCGTTGATGGACGACGTCATCCAGGTCGGCACCGCCGACCGCCAGACGACCGCAACCCTGGAGGTCACCAAGACCCCGTCGGCGATGGTGGTGCGCCGTACCGACGGCCGGGCACTGCAGGCCGAGATCCTGCACGAGCGTGAGAACGGGCCCGCACGGCGGATGCGAGTGTTCACCGACCCGGCTCCCTCGCTGCGGCTTCGGTGCGTCCCGGGCCCGGACGGCTCCCGGCGCTGGACGGTATGCCCCGGCGGACCGATTCGCAGCCTGCCCGATCTCAACCAACTGGTCGTGACGATCGCCGCGTTCGGCCTGGCCAAACAACGCCGCGGCCACCGCCCATCCGGGGCCGCCGCCTCGGCCTGAGCCTACGAGCCCTCCGCGATCCAGGCCCTCGCCTCATCGGCCGCACCGGACGGGAAGTGCCTGATCTGCGCGGAGACGAAGTGCGAGGCCAGGTGCTCAGCGGCGTCGCCGAGAGGGGAATCGGTCACCACCGCGACCTTCTTGACGTGCTTGTGATGGTCGCGCACGAACCGAAGATGGGTGACCAACGCCCCGAAACTGTCCCAGCCGGGAAAATGCGGTGCCTCGATGATCAGGCCGGCCAGGTCGCCGTGCTGGTCGATCTGCGGGTCAACGGCTTCGGCGAGAGCGGCGAAATCGCTTTTCTGGAGCGCCGATTCGGGGCGCACGGTCAGCACGGCCGTCGCCGGGTCCAGGTGGTAGTCGATCATGACCGCCATCATCGCATCTACAGCGTGGCTTCCCAGTCCAGCAGTCGACGGGCCAGTTCGGGACCGGCGTCCTCCTGGATGAAGTGCCCGGCCCTGATCCGGTCGTGCGGTTGGCCTTTCGCACCGGGGATGTGGGCGATCAACGGTGCATCGGCCTTGCCCAGGATGGGATCGTTGGCGCCGAACACGCACAGCGTGGGTTTGTCCCAGCGGCCCAGCACCTCCCAGGCCGCCCGGTTGGCCGGGACCGCCGGGTCGCCCGGATCGGTGGGAACCAGTTTCGGGAACGCCCGGGCACCGGCCTGGTATCGCTTGTCCGGGAACGGGGCGTCATAGCCGTCCCGCACCGCCCTGGGGAGTTTCTGCACGGTCCCGACGTCGACCAGTCGGCCCGCGGGCAGCCACGGCGAATACTGGGCGAGCCCGCGCCAGATCCGGAACGCCGGCGGGACGGGCCGGTCGGCGATCGGCAGAAAGCCGTTGGCGATGAACAGCTTTGCGAACCGGTCGGGGTGCTCGGCGGCGATCCGCAGGCCGATCAGCGAACCCCAGTCCTGGACGACGACGGTGATATCGCGCAGATCAAGCTGTTCGAGCCAGTCGGTGGTCCAGTCGACGTGACGCTGATAGGTGTAGTCCTGAATGCGGGTGGGCTTGTCGGAGCGGCCGAACCCGATCAGGTCCGGGGCCAGCACGCGGTGGCCGGCATCGGCCAGCGGCCCGATCATGCTGCGGTACAGGTAACTCCACGTCGGTTCGCCGTGTAACAGCACCACCGGGGTGCCGCCTCGGGGGCCCTCGTCGAGATAGTGCATACGCAGCGGCGGGGTGCCGTCGGCGGTGACGTCGAGGTAGTGCGGGGTGAAGGGATAGCCCTGCAGTCCGGCGAACCGGTCATCGGGGGTGCGTAGGAAGTCCACACCCCATCTAAACAGTCCGACTGGTTTCCACCGAGGTGGGACGGACCCAGATATCGCCGAGCAACTGGCCGGGCAGGCCGGCCTCCTCGGCGATGAACACCGGATCGCGTCCGGCGCTGACCTGGTCGTTGTAGTCGCGCAGAGCGGCGAAGGCCCAGCGGCCCAGCAGCACGATCGCCACCAGGTTGACCATCGCCATCAGGCCCATCGAGATGTCGGCCAGACCCCACACCGCGTCGAGTCGAGCCAACGCCCCGATGCCGATGGCGATCAGCACCAACACCCGGAACACATTGATGACCCGGTACTGCGCACCCAGGAAGAACAGGTTCACCTCGGCGTAGACGTAGTTGCCCAGCACCGAGGAGAAGGCGAACACGAATACCAGGACGGTCATCAGCCAGGTGGTCCAGCTACCGAGGCTGGCAGCCACGGCGGCCTGGGTCAACGAAGCGCCGGCCATCTTGCCGGGGGCGCTCGGGTCATAGATCTCCGGGCCGGAGATCAGAATCAGGAACGCCGTGGCCGAGCAGATGACGATGGTGTCGACGAATACGCCGAGGGATTGGATCAGTCCCTGCTTGATCGGATGTGAGACGGTCGCGGTGGCGGCGACGTTGGGGGCGCTGCCCATACCGGCCTCATTGGAGAACAGACCGCGCTTGACGCCGTTGAGCATGGCTGCGGCGATGCCCCCGGTGAAGCCACCGGCCATCTCGGTGAATCCGAATGCGCCGCCGACGATCTGGCCCAGCACCGTCGGCAGGGCGGTGATGTTGAGCGCGACGATCAGCAGGGCGAGGCCCACATAGGCCAGCGCCATCAACGGCAGCACCACCTCGGCGACCTTGGCGACGCGGCGAACGCCGCCGAACAGGACCGGTGCGGCCAGCACCACCAAACCGATTGTGGTGTAGTGCTGTTCGATCTGGTAGGTGGTGTTGAGCACGTCGGAGATGGCGTTGGCCTGCACCATATTGAAGGCGAAACCGAAGGTGAAGACCAGCAGCACCGCGAACAGCATTCCGCCGGGCCGCGAACCCAGACCGCGCTGGATGTAGAAGGCGGGGCCGCCGCGGAAGGTGCCGTCAGCGGCACGGACCTTGAAGATCTGGCCGAGGGTGGCTTCCACCAGTGCGGTGGCCATGCCGATCAGTGCCACCACCCACATCCAGAAGATCGCCCCCGGACCGCCGACCGTCAGGGCGATCGCGACGCCGGCGATATTGCCGGTGCCGACCCGGGAGGCCAGGCCCACGCAGAACGCCTGGAACGAGGAGATGCCGTCCGCGCCGGTGCGGCTGTGCCTCAACTGGCCGATCATCCGTTTGAAGTAACGGAACTGGACGAAGCGGGTCCGGATGGTGAAGTAGACCCCGGCCGCGACCAGGAGGTAGACCAGCACGTAGGTGTAGAGGACCCGGTTGGCCGGATCGATCAGGTGATTCTGGATGAAGTCCATTGCGACCTCCCGTCTGGATTTGCGAATCCTTGCATCTCAGCGGGAAGTCTGCAGTCCGATTAGTCGCAGGGGTCCCGGAGGGACGTCTGTGACCGGGCCCGGCTGTGGCTACGCTGCGCTCGGACTAGGGGCGCCGGTCCCACCGGGTGTAGGCCGCGCGCCCACCTCCGAGCGACAAGGCGCACCCTAAGGAGACAAAGCGCACCGAGAAGTCACCTCACGTGAATCTTCTCGTCAGGTCAGGCGGTCAGGGTAGTCAGCACGAAACCGGTGCGCTTCACCAGCCACACTTCTCAACTTTCTGAGTACCCCAAGTGGCGGTTCAGTCCGCCGGCAACTTGATCGAACGTCCTTAGCTGGTCGTCGGTTAGATCGCGACGCCAGCGCCCACTCCCGTCGAAAATCGGCGACCTAATCTGCGCGGTTCGCCGAAAGTGATGGGGGATCTCAAGTCGCTTGATCACCTGCTCATCGCCCCGTGCCTCAAGCATGCTGGGTTCGTAGGCTATTCCTAGCCAGCAGCAAAGTGGGGATAACGTTCCGACGCTATCCCTCACAAGATCCTCATACCGGATTAGGTACCCGCGACGCTGGTTCGAGGACCGCACTGCCGAGGTGGTATCGCGTACCCATCTATCTAACGCGGCTTCGAAGGATTCGCCGCGGCAAGCGGGTGCGCACGACCCGGCCCGACCTCTCCGGTGCACGGCACCCCGATCTGGTCGGGCGGGACTTCACCGCGGCCGCGCCCAACCAGCTGTGGGTGGTGGATCTGACGTTCGTGGCGACCTGGGCCGGGGTGGCCTACGTGTGCTTCATCACCGATGCCTTCAGCCGGACGGTGGTGGGCTGGCGGGTCGCCTCGAATATGCTTACCACCATGGTGCTTGACGCACTGGAGATGGCCCGCTGGTCACGGGGAATCACGTTGCTCGGCTTGCGATGTCACTCCGATGCCGGGTCGCAATTTATCTCTGTGCGGTACGGCGAACGGCTTGCTGAGATCGGCGCCGGCCCGTCGATCGGAACGGTCGGGGACAGCTATGACAACGCACTGGCCGAGACGGTCAACGGGCTCTACAAGACCGACCTGGTCTACGGGCCGGCCCGCGGTGGGCCCTGGAAGACCGGCGAGGACCTCGAGCTGGCGACCCTGGGCTGGGTGCACTGGCACAACACCAGCCGCCTGCACGGCCACCTCGGGGACCTGCCACCCGCGGAGTTCGAAGCCACGTTCTACGCCGGCCACCGGACCGACCAGGCCCTGGTCGAAATCCAGTAGTTCGAGCCTTCATCAGAACCAGGGCAGTTCAGATGGCCGAATTCTTCCAAGTTGGTGCCGCCTCAGCCTTGTTCCAGCAGCCTCAGCGAGGCGCGGAACGTTTTGCCGGGCGTTCACGGGCGAAATCTCCCATCTTGAGTGCCAGCCCCCATTGCATCAGGTCCGCGACCGGCACGGCGGCGACGTCTGATATCCTCCCCCACCCGTAGTGAGGCACGGTTCGCGATCCGTTATCGTCCTGCAACACCCTAGGGGGATCACGTGAGGCCTAAGACCGCTCTGCTACATATCGGTACCCCGAAGACCGGAACAACCGCCATCCAGGAACAACTCACCCGAGCCGCGATGAACGGCGCCCTCTCTCCGGTCAGCTACCCGCTGTGGCAAAACGATCGCAACCACAGGCGACTCACTCTGCTGTATCGCCCTCACAACGAGTTGGGCCTCAGGTGGCGTCAGGCTTATCCCTCCGACGACTGGCGGTTTCGACGGATGATCCGGCACTACCGTCGGTTCCTCTTCGCCGAACTCGGCGCGGCGAGTGCCGCGGTCATCTCCTCCGAAAATCTCAGCAACTTCTCGACGGAGCACGTCGCCCGGTTACGCGCTGATCTGGAATACCTGGGCTTCACGGCGTTCCACGTCGTCCTCTATGTCCGCGATCCTGCCAATTTCTATCTCTCGCGGACACAGCAAAGGCTCAAGACGTGGCACGAACCGCGAATCCCAGACCCGACGAGCTTCACCTACAAATTCCTGCGGGCGGCGCAGACCTGGGAGCGCGTCTTTCCCGGCCGCCTGATCGTCCGTCGTGCGCTCGACGCTCCAGGCGAGGACGTGACCGACGACTTCTCCGGTCTGCTGGAAAACCATCTCGATGTGTCACTTCCGCCGCTGCCGGAACGGATGAACACCACGCTGTCCGCCGAAGGCATGCAGATTCTGATGGACTACAGACAGCGGTTCTGGCGCGACAACGGCGGGTTGCGGACCCCCGATGTTGGCCGGCTTGTCAAGCTCCTCAAGGCGTCCAGAACACGGTTACCGCAGACTCAACCGGCGCTGAAAGACGAGGTGGCCGCGCAGATTCGGGCTAATCACAGTGCGGACGCCGAAGTGATGTCGGCCCGATACGGGCTCGATCTGGACCTGGGGAATCCGGTTCGGACCGCGGCGCCGCCGTCACGCCCGGAGTATCGGGTCCAGGACATCGTCCGGTTCGTCGATCCAGATATCGTTCGGCAGCTTTTGCTTGAACTGTCCAAGACCGAACTCGGCCGCCCGTTCCTTCGACGCCCCCTGCCGCTGCGCATTGGCGCTCGGGTATACCGGTACATTCCGAACGACCGTCGTTCGCAGCGCCTGGACGACTGGCTGCGGACGTTCGTCAATCGCGAACGTTGACGATTAGCCCGGCCCCTAGTGGTCTGTCTGTGACATAGTCTGGTCGTATGTAACGACCCGCGTTTCGAGGAGAAACTCGTCGATGTTGTTGGTTTGTACCTGAATCCACCCGCGCGGGCGGTGGTGTTCAGCTTCGATGAGAAGACCCAGTGCCAGGCGTTGGACCGCACAACCGTCGCTGCCCATGAAGCCTGGACGCGCCGGCACCATGACTACAAACGCAACGGCACCAGCGTCAATGAACTCACCGAAGCCATCACTAACTGGACGCCCACTGGAACACCGACCCCAAACCCGGGTCTGGTCGAACGGACGGCGGTTGCGTCTTTGGCGATGACATCGACGCAGTCGACGCTGTTGGCGTTCCACGGCACCCAGGCAGAGCAGGCCACCATGTCCGGTGGTCAACGCGTTCAAATTTCGGCGTCTATGGGCGCCCCGAGATATGGCTGACTGATTGCCGCCACGATGGCGACCTCCAAGGTCCTCGATTCCATGGAGCAGGGAATCTGCGCCCGGCCGTTGCGAGTCTTGCCTACTTCGTGGAGATTTCGGTCGCATCCCAAGTGGAGAAGCAATATGCTTATCCCGTCTCCGGTTTGACAGCACGCCGATCGCACACAAGCAACGGAAACGAGCTGAAAACATCACAAGCCTAAAGTTCCAGATACGAAAGAAAATCATCGGCTTCGATGTTCCCGATACACCTAAATTCCGCAGCGACTCCGCGAGATCTTGGTTTGCAGACAGACTTGCATCATCGCAGCACTATCTCGAATACGGATCGGGGGGGTCCACTGTCCTAGCCGCAAGGCTGGGCGTTCCATTCGTGACTGTCGATTCGGATAAAATCTTCCTTTCGAACGTACAAGAGAAGATCAGAAGCCAAGGATTCAGCCGGCCCGCGCAGCAGCAGTTTAATTATGTCAACATCGGGCCTACCGGACGGTGGGGGTGGCCGCTGTGGTCAAGACGACTAAGACCCGAGTTCCGGCTGCGGAAATTTAGAGAGTACTCCGAACCTCCCGTTGCCCCCTTCGAGGCGGGACAGTTGCCGGATATGGTTCTAGTAGATGGCCGCTTCCGCGTCGCTTGTGCGTTGAAGTGCCTTCGGCTTCTACGCGATCGCGCGAACTGGACACTAGTCTTCGACGACTATTTCTCCCGACCGGCGTACGCGGTCGTTGCCGATTTCGCTGAACCCTCTGAGTGTCTCGCCGAACGCATCGCGGTTTTCACCTCGCTGCGGCCAAACGTGTTGCGCAGCGATTTGGATCAAGCCATCCAAAGGTACGAGCTCTCCCCCGACTGATTGCTTTGAACAAGAGGCGTTGCTTTGAACAAGAGGCGAACACCGGGAGATCCCGGGTCTCGGCTTGTGCACTCTCCCGGGCCTGCCGTGACGTGCAGCTGGTTGCAGCGGATGAGACCTGAGTTGGGTCACTTTGGATAAACACCGACGTCAAGACCATTCTGGATGCACCAGGCCTCCGGACATGGCGCAGGAATTGCTGGAGGGTCATGGGTGGGTTTTGGTGCTGTAGCGCAGGGTGAGGTTGGTGCCTGGGTAGGCGGTGTTGGTGTCGTTGAGCACCTAGACTTCCTGCTGACTGGCCGGAATACATCCGAGGGCACCCCGCAAACCCATAAGCTCGGCCTGACGCTGCAACGTGGGGATGCGCGCACACACCTCATCAAAGCTTCCGATCGCCAGGGCCTCGCCCTCCTCGAGATACGCGACGAGATCGACGTGACGAATGGTGGACAGACGGTGAGCGATGATTACTGTCGTCACGTCCCCCTCGAGCTCGTCGAGCATCGTGGTGATCGCGTCCTCGGTCTCGGCGTCGAGAGCACTGGTCGCCTCGTCGAGGACGAGCAGCCGCGGCCGGGTGAAGAGCGCCCGCGCGATGCCCAGGCGTTGCCGCTGGCCTCCGCTGAGCCGTAGCCCGCGCTCACCAATTTGCATGTCGATACCCTCGGACTGGCCGCGCAGGTAGTCGGCGAGATGAGCCCGACGCAAGGCGTCCCACACTAGATCGTCGTCAATGACGTCGCGCGGAAGGCCAAGAGCCACGTTGGCGCGCACCGAGTCGTTGGCCAGCATGACGTCCTGGGGAACGTAGGCGATGCTGCCGGGCCAGCGCCGCACTGCATCGCCCGGCGGTACACCCCCCACTCTGACCTCGCCAGCATCAGGCTGGAGCACCCCAAGAATGACATCGGCGAGGGTAGACTTGCCCGCGCCGCTGCGTCCTATTATGGCGACAGACTGGCCCTGCGCGACTGCCATGCTGACCCCCCGGATGCCGGGGACAGGAGCTCCGGGGTAGGTGAACGTCACGTCGTGCAGGTCTATGTCCGGCACAAAGTCAGGGTGCCTACAGTGCAGCAGCCGCCGGGTGGCCGCGCGTACCTCCACTGCCTGCGGCGTGTCGAGATGGTGGCCGAGATCCTTCGCGAGATCGAATGTAGGGGCGGCTTTTCCTGCGGCGCCTTGAATAGACAGAGCCGCACGCTGGAGTCTCAGGAGCGAGGGCATGACGCGAGTCGCCGCGGCGAGGAAGAGTGCAAATGTGCCGGCCGCGACCGCGACGGACTGGGTGGCGAAAAGCACCCCGGCGAGCGCTAACGCGCCCAAGACGAGGGCCGCCTCAAAAATATACTTCGGCAGCATTGCCACCAGCAGCGAACCTGCGGCAGCCCGCGCTGCCTTCCCGCGAAAGCCCCGGATGCGGTCGACGTAGAACGACCGGCGGTCTGAGACGGTGATCTCACGGTAGGCGCCGAGGGCTTCTTGCACCGCAATGAGGCTGGCAGTGTCGGCGCTTCTGCGCTGGGCGCCGAATTGCGCCGCCCGGTAACCCAACGCCCTCTGCAGAGCCACGGCGACGAGTGCAAAAAATACGATGGCACCTATCGCGACCGCAGGATTTGCGAGGAGTAGCACCACTGCGAGCACAGCGAGCAGTGCGATTTCCGACGCGGCGACCGCCACCTGCCCGAGCACGGTGACGGTCGCCGCACTGGCGCCTCGGAGGAGGGCCGCGGCCGTTTTCTGGCTAGACCGTCGTTGGATGAACGGGAGCGGGCGCGCAAGGAGTTCCTTAGCAAGTCGGGCCGATACGAGCGCCTCACGTCGCGCGAGGAACGTAAGCACCCGCCCCATGAGAAGCGGACTCAATGCGCTTTTGGCGAGCAGCAGGGCGGCTGCCCCGCCGGCGAGCAATGCAACGAGGTCGGCATCGGATAGATCGCCCAGGCCGAGGGCCGAGGCAACCGCCACGACGGGGTTTGGCCGTGGCTGTCCCGCGACGGCCGTCACGGACAGAGCACCGGCAACACCGATGAGCAAGACGCCGACCAAGTCCAACATGGAAGTCGCCATATGCATCACGATCGACAGAACCAGCAGTCGACGATCACGTCGATCTAGGAGGCTCAGCGAAGATCGGATCGTCTCCCTCGCAGTCATTGGTAGTCAGGGGCGCGGTGTCAGCTGTGCGGACCCGTTTCCCATCCCCCTTTCAATCCGTGCGTGCGGTATTCCCGCACACCGCTTACCGAGGATCTTCTTGACATGGTCTTTACCCGACGAAGGCCAGGCGGACGAGTCTCTCCTGTTCCGAACGAGACTGTGTGCACATGCCGCCGCCCATACCCCGGAAGGACCCGACGAGCAGACCCCCGACCAGAGCTCACCGGATAGGGCCTTCGCCGTGACATGAGCGGCTCTGCCCCTCCGTTGTGATTCCGACGAGGCAGCAACGTTCGCGCAACTCCACGGCCCGCACACCCGCTCCCCCCGAAGAGGCTCTCGACACCCCGCTCAGCCCGCCGAATCTCCACGACGAACCGGGGCCTGCCACCCGCCGCTACGGTACCTACCGAGACGCGACTTCAACCCGCTAGTCCAGTCAAGACTTCAGGACGCAACATGCGACGAGTGTCCCATGTTCACGCCGGCGGCACTGACCGCCTGAACCATCAAATCGAAGAATCACCCGACGACGTCGAATACCACGTCTCTGGACTTGACCTGGCCGAGACCACCATCGGGCTCTACAAGACCGAAGCGGTGCGCAAGGACTCACCCTTGCGCCGAGGTCCTCTGAACCGCCCGGCCGACGTGGAACTGCTCACCGCCGACTGGGTGCACTGGTTCAATACCAGTCGCCTGATGCACCGCCTGGGGCGAACACCCCCGGTCGAATACGAGGCGGCCCACTACGTTGAACGTGCAACCGCAGAGACGGAGGCACACCAGTAACCAAGTGTGCACGAAACTCGGGGCGGTTCAGCGAGGCCTCAGCCCCTCCTACCGTCTAGTGGTATGTCTGTGAAATATTATGGTGGTTTGTACCATGTCGGTTATGACAGCTGCCGCGTTGCCGGTCAGCGATTCTCAACGTGCGGACCTGGAGCGGATGGCGGCTTCGAAGTCGTTGCCGCACCGACAGGTGGATCAGGCGCGGGGACTGTTGTGGGCCAGCGACGGGGTGGCCAATGATGAGATCGCGCGCCGCTGCGGGGTGGACTCGGACACGGTGCGGCGCTGGCGGTCCCGTTTCGCTGAGCAGGGCGTGGCCGGGGTCGGGCGCATCGCGAAGGGCCGCGGCCGCAAGCCGAGCCTGCCTGCGGGCACCGTTGAAGAAGTGCTCAGGCTGACCCATGAGGAACGCCCTGCGGACGGGTTTACGCGCTGGTCGACCCGGACGTTGGCCGCCCGGGTGGGGATCGGCAAGGACGCGGTCGCCAAGATCTGGGCCGATCACAACCTCAGGCCGTGGGAGGTCGAGACGGCAACGACCCGCGTTTCGAGGAGAAACTCGCTTGCCCACAAGGACCGCCGCCGCTGGCATCTGCACTACACCCCGACCTCGAGTTCGTGGCTGAACCTCGTCGATCGATGGCTCAAGGAACTCACCGACAAACGCCTGCGCCGCGGAACCCTCACCAGCGTCAATGAACTCACCGAAGCCATCACCACCTGGGCCGCCCGCTGGAACACCGACCCCAAACCCTTCATCTGGAAAGCCACCGCCGAGGACATCATCGCCAAAGTCCAACGCGGCCGCGCCACACTCCACCAGATCAAAACGCAGACAGACCACTAGGCGCCAGCTATGCATCACTACTTGATCGCGATCGCGACGTACCGTCGCCCGGCAGGACTGCGACGACTTCTCGATAGCCTCCAGGTGCCGCTCGACACGATAAGCGCGGATGTCCTTGTCGTTGACAACGACGTCGAGGAATCGGGACGCACAATCGCAGTCGGCCATGCAGTGGAGCCGACCTATGTGGTCGAGCGGAAGGCTGGAATCGCGGAAGCGCGCAATCGCGCGCTCCAGCATTTTACCGACAGATACCGAGCGATCATTTTCGTGGATGACGACGAGTGGGTCTCGCCAGGCTGGCTTTCGACCCTTACGGCATACGCCTCAGAAACTGGAGCTGACGCCGTAGCGGGGCCAGTTATCAGTGTGTTTCCGCCAGACACCCCGGACTGGATACTGCGCGGTGGTTTCATACAACGTCCGATACAGGCCAGCGGTACTCGCCTTCAGAACGCAGCCACCAACAACGCACTGCTGCTTCGAAATGCATGGGTTCGAGCGGGGTCGCCCCGATTCGACCCTGAGTTCTCGGAAACCGGCGGTTCGGACACGGATTTCTTCTGGGGACTTCGGAAATCGGGAGCCACAATTCTCTACTGTGCTGATGCGGTCGTCTACGAAGAGGTCCCGTCCGACAGACTGTCATTGTCTTGGATTCGTCGCAGAGCAATTCGGAACGGTATTTGCGCCACTCGAGTTCGCCGAAAACACGGAGACCCATACTTACCGCAGAATGCTCCGCGGAGTTGCCTAAACATAATCACCGCAGGATTGCGTCTAGGAGCGGGACTTGCCATCGGCCGCGGGCTGAGAAGGGATTGCTTCCAGGCGCTTTGCTTCGCATATGGTCGCATTGTGGGGCTGTCCGGCTACCGAATTCGCGAGTACGCCCGAGAGTGAGCGGGGAGTCGAGGAATTGTCAAGATCTGTGGAGTGGGCCGTTTCAGGACTAACCGGTGCCTTGACAGACTCGATAACCGGTACAACACAGGCTCGACGGCGCACCGTTGGGGTCGCGCGGTGCACACCTCGCACATCATTTAAATACAAATTCGAGGATCTGAAATCCGCAACATGACAAAAACCGCCCTAGTGCATATCGGAACACGCAAGACCGGCAGTACGTCGATCCAGGCAGCTCTGGCGCAGGCACAGAAAAGCGGCAGCATCAGGCCAGTATGCTACCCAGTCCCGGAGGGCTCGCTCAATCATAATCTTTTGGCGTTCACATATCGCCCACGTGAGCGAATTGCCCCGTATCGGTCCAGTATGTTCACGGCGGAGGATGAACGTGCCCGAAACATGCGGCGTCGATATCGCGAGTTATTTTTCGATGAACTGCGCGGCGTGAACACCGCTATTATATCCTCGGAAAACATGATGCATTTTCCGTCAACAGTCGTGCAGCATCTGAGGCAGGATCTCGAGACTGTCGGCTTTCGGAAGTTCTACATCGTTCTGTACATTCGAGATCCGGCTGACTATTATTTGTCAAACACATACGAGAATCTCAAAAAAATGAAAGAAATAGCCGATCCGCTGCGATTTCGGTATCCGTTCTTGCAAATCACCGATACGTGGGAACACGTATTTCCCGGCACCGTCATCGTGCGCCATTTCCGCAGTGATCCCGACTACGATGTAGTACAGGATTTCTCCACCTTATTACGGAAGCATCTGAACATATCGCTGCGTACACCACAAAGGCGTTTCAACACGACAATCTCTGCTGAGGGCATGGAGATACTCGATCAGTATCGGTCAATTCTTTGGAAGGACGGGAATGTCAACTACGCGCTGGAACTTGCGCGTCTCGTCAGATACTTACGATCGGGGGGGGAAGTGTCTCAGACCAAACCTGCACTACAGCCCGCGATCGCAAATCGGATCCGCGCCCATCACAGGGCTGATGCTGAGCTAGTTCTTTCCCGTTACGGAGTCGATTTAGGGATTCAAGACGCCAATTCGGACGGACCATTGGATCATCGTGGGACATATCGGGTGGAAGATATTTTGCAGTATTTCGACCCGGATGTAGTTATACAACTTCTACTGCCTCTTGTCCGGGATGGTCTCCATGGCGAGCCGAGGAAGAGGCATCCAGTTACGCGCATCGGCGCTCGGATGTACCGTATGGCCAAGCGGGGTTGTTAGAGGTACGCACCGACCGCCTCCGGTATTTTTCAAGGCGGATGAGTCCATTGTGTTCCCTCGAAATCGTGGAGGGTTTGTTGGCTCTTCGTGAACGAGAGTGCTCTAGGGACAGGGATTGTCGCGCGGAGGTGGGCAAAAGGGTGGTCATCCCACCGCGAAAGGGTGGTCATCCACCATGGAAGTGATGTGACCCGGGAGCCGCGACCGGGATCGGTCAGGGGCCGGGTGCGGTCAGCGTCTCGACGGCCGACGGCGGGGGCGGCGACGCATGGGTGGGTGACAGCGCGCTGCCCTTGACCCAGTCGCTCCACGGAATCGACCAGTCCCCGCCCTGGGCCAGGGTCAACGGTGGGCCGCCGGTGTAGCGGACCTCGACGATGTCACCGGGTTGGACCATGTTGAAGTACCACTTGGCGTTCTCGCCGTTGAGGTTCAGGCAACCGCTGGACAGGTTGGTGTTGCCCTGGGCCCACAGGGTGTCATCGAGATGGTGCAGATAGATGCCATCGGTGCTGATCCGGGTGGCCCAGCCGATCTGGCGCTTGTAGCTAATCGCGGAACCGGCCGGCACCCCGTAGGTGGACGAGTCCATGGTGATGACGTCGGCCTTGTCGAGCACGGTGTAGACCCCCGGCGGTGTCCACCAGGCGAACGTCTTGTCGCCGATGGTCGTCGTGCCGCCGCGGCCCATCGACGTCGGCATGGTGCGCACCAGCCTGCCGTTCTCGAAAACGCTGACCTGCTTGGTGATGTCGTTGGCCACCGCGATGTGGGCATCGCCGATGGTCAGGTTCGCCTTGGCATCGGCCTGACCGTAGAGGCCCTCGCCGAGTTCGAGGCCGAACATGTTGAGCTCCACATTGATCCGGGTGCCCGCCGGGTAGTAGTTCTCCGGTCGCCAGTGCGCCACCGAGTCGCTCACCCAGTACCAGGAGCCCTGCACCGGCGGGTCGGTCCGCACGATCATGTTCTTCTCGGCCAGCGCCTTGTTGGCGATCGCCTCGTCGTAGTGCGCCACCACGATCGTGCCGACGCCGTAGCGCGCGTCCGGGTTGGGGGCGAAGCCGCCCTGCACCTCGATATAGGGCTGCACGTAGTTGTTGGGCACCAGGGTCTGGAAATTGGTGGTCCGCGCCAGCGGCACCCCGCTGTTGCTCTTACCGCTGACCGACAAGGTGTAGTACCGGGAGAAGTTCAGCCGCTGGGTCGGCTCCCAGGAGGTGCGGTCCTGCGACAGCTTGCCCTCGACCGCGTTGCCCCAGTCGTCATACAACGAGACCTCGGTGATGGTGCCATCGAGCACATCCACCACCGGCTTGGTCAGCGGGTTGACCTTCTCGGCCCCGTCGAACGGAGACACCCCGAACACCGGGGGACGGGGCTTGGCCGGCTGCACCTGAGCGGCGGCGGCGGTCGCGGTGGGCGTATTGCAGCCGCCTGAACAGCCGGGGAACCCGGCAACGTCGCTGACCAGCACGCCCGCCATCAACAGCACCACCACGGACGTTGCCGTCCGCGCACGACGGGAAAAGCTCACCGAAACTCACTCCAGCAGTTGTCCAAGGGGTCACACGTCACCGTTGACCCTCGAATCATAATCACATTCCGGGACCGTTCAGAACAGCGCCGCCGGACCTGCGGGAAGCGGATTTGGCAAACCGCCGACCAGGGGTTCGGCACCGGGGGCGAGTCCGGGATGTGAGGCATCGCACCCGCCGCGGAACAGTCCGGGGTGTTAGGCTCATCCCCAAGTCGGAAGCACACCAGTGCCTCCGACACGTCGTGGAACATTCATTCCACCGGCACCGGCCTACAGGCTCGGAGTGCCGAGTTCGTTTGATGAGTGCGCACCAGCGCAACACGTCTCGCGGCGATCGATATTGCCCACCGGCAATCTCGCCACCCCATGTGCTTGGCAGCCGACCATCGTCGTGCGCCCGGGCACACCTGATGCCCGAAAGGCACCAATCCCATGACCAACGACACCACTTTCGCCGACCTCGGCGTGCCCGCACCACTGGTGCAGGCGCTCACCGCGGCCGGCCTCACCCATGCTTTCCCCATCCAGGTCGAGACCCTGCCCGACACCCTGGCCGGACGCGACGTCCTCGGCCGCGGCAAGACCGGCAGCGGCAAGACGCTGGCCTTCGCCATCCCACTGGTGGCACGGCTGGCCGAGCACAAGCGCAAGCCCAACCGGCCGGCCGGTCTGGTGCTGGCCCCCACCCGGGAGCTGGCCACCCAGATCACCGCGACGCTGACCCCTCTGGCGAGTGCCTACGGGCTGAAGGTCACCACGATCTTCGGCGGGGTGTCCCAGAGCCGTCAGGAGTCGGCACTGCGCTCCGGCGTCGACATCGTCGTCGCCTGCCCCGGCCGCCTCGAGGACCTGATGCGCCAACGGCTGATCACCCTCGACGACGTCGCGATCACAGTGATCGACGAGGCCGACCACATGGCCGACCTCGGCTTCCTTCCCGGCGTCACCCGGATTCTGGCCGCCACCCCGGCCGGCGGGCAGCGACTGCTGTTCTCCGCGACCCTGGACAACGGGGTCGACAAGCTGGTCACCCGGTTCCTGCGCAACGAGGTCTCGCACTCTGTGGACAGCCAGAACTCCCCCGTCGCGGCGATGACCCACCACGTCTTCCACGTCGACGGCGTCGAGGCCAAGCGCAAGCTGGTTCAGACCCTGGCCTCGGGCACCGGACGGCGAATCCTGTTCCTGCGCACCAAGCATCAGGCCCGCAAGCTCGCCAAGCAGCTGACCGAGGCGGGTATCCCGTCGGTCGACCTGCACGGCAACCTGTCGCAGCCGGCCCGCGACCGCAACCTGGCGGCGTTCACCGCCGGAACCGCGCGGGTGCTGGTGGCCACCGATATCGCCGCCCGCGGTGTGCACGTCGATGACGTCGAACTGGTCGTGCACTGCGACCCGCCGGCCGAGCACAAGGCGTACCTGCACCGCTCCGGGCGTACCGCCCGGGCCGGCCGCGAGGGCGACGTCGTCACCGTGGTGCTGCCCGAACAGCGCAGGGACACACAGGTATTGCTGCGAAAGGCCGGCATCAAGGCCGCACCGCAGCAGGTCAGCGCCGACTCCACCGCGGTACTGGACCTGGTCGGGGAGATCGCGCCCTACCAGACTCCGCCGGCCCCGCAGCCGGTGCAGCAGCGCACCGCGGCACCCCGCCGGTCCGGCGGCGGCAACGGTCACGGCCAGCAGCGTCGTCGTGGTTCCTCAGGTTCGCCGCAGGCCCGCCCGGCCCGCCCGGCCCAGCGGCGCAGGTCGTCCCGTGAAGCGGGATCGGCTGCGGTCTAGACCTTTTCGGGATTCGCCGACGAGCCGGCCACACTGTGTTCGGCTCGCTCGGCGATCCAGGCGACGCTGTCGGCCCGCGCGGCCCGGATGACCCGCTCGGCGGCGTCATAGGCCGGCGTCCCGAAATCCACCTCGGGGATGTGCCGGGCGGCGGCCTGCCGCAGCACCATCACGGCCAGCGCGCCGGACGTCACGGCCGGCACCACCAGAAGCCGGGCGGTGGCGCCACTGCCCACCAGCGACATCAGCCGGTGCCGCGGCGCGTTCCAGCCGATCCTGGCCGCGGTCGCCGGGGCCATGGTGCTCAGTACCGGGGTGACCGATCCGGCCGACCAGTTCAGGCTGATGTCGACGACCTCGCCCAGCGCCGGAAACAGCGCCTCGACCAGATCGGGAAGTTCGCGCACCATCGAACCGGTCCGCGGCCACCAGGCTCCGTCGATCTCCCCGCCGAGGGTTCCCGACAGCGACACCCGCACCGGACTGGCCGTCCTGCGGGATCTGCGAGGGGCGGTCATGCCGGCGCCGAATGGGTGGAGCGCAATGTCTCAGTCCTTCGCCTCAACGGCACCTGGCCGGGCTCGCGAATGTGGAATCACCGCAGGCAGTTCGACTGTACACCCGGTTACCCGGCGGCTTCCCGCCCAGCGGCTACCGGCGGATGCCGAGCCGTCGGGCCAGGTCCGTCCCGCCGTACTCGATAATGAACTCCGGGTCGCCGCACACCACGAGTTGGTCGCGGGCCCGGGACAACCCGACATACAACCGCTCCCGGGCCCGTTCGAGGGCGTAGCGGTCGTTGACCACCAGCACCACGGCCCGGCGCTCCAGACCCTTGAAGCCCAGCACGTGGCCGTAGAACACCTGCTCGGCGTCCCAGAAGCTGTCCCAGTAGGACTGGTTGCCCTCGGCCTGCCGGTTGACCTGCTCGGGGTGGCGGCTGCCGGTGGTCAGCAGGGCGACGTCCTGCGGGCGCCAGCCCTCGTCGAGCAGGCCGTCGATCTGGTCGTCGCCGACAGCGGTCGCCTCATCGGAGTCGCACGCCACGAACCGCACCTCCGGGCCGTCGCCGCCGAGGAATCGCATCGGATGGTCGACCAGTGGCTGGAAGGCGTTGGCGATCTGGCGGGTGTTGCGGATGTTCTGATCCAGGATCAGCGGCACCAGCGGAACCGGCGGGGTGCCCTGGCGGTCGAAGACCCGCTGTCCCTCGTCGATGAACACGTACAGCCCGCCGGTCTCCGGGTCGCGCAGCGCGGCCAGGATCGGCTCCCACCAGCTGTCGGCGAAGTCCTGCGCCTCGTCGATCACGATGGAGTCGAACTTCTGCCCGTCGGGCAGGGCGGCCGCCAGGTCCAGCATCTGGGCGGGCAGGTCATGCTCGAAGAACTGACTGGTCTGAATGTTGCGCTCGTTCTCCGGCGGCCCCTCGGCAGCACCCCACTGGATACCGAGGCTGTGGAACTCCCCGACGTAGCCGGGCCGCCGGCGGCGCTGCCAGCCGGCGGTGATGCGCTTGAGATAGGAGGCCAGGCCGTGGGAGTAGCAGATCAGCGCCACCCGCTGGCCCGCGTTGGCCAGCCGGCGGGCCTGTTCCATCGCCATGAAGGTCTTGCCGCTGCCGGCGCCACCGCGGATCTCCACCCGGGGCAGCAACTGCACGGCGCTGAGGATGACGGCCTGTTGTTCGTTGAGGATGTCGGCGGCGTCCTCGTTCTCCAGCGCGCGGGCGACGACGTCGCGCTGCGGCAGGCCCCGTCCGCTCAGCGCGGTCTGCAGCTGCTCGATACCGTCGGCGGTCAGCAGCGGGCGCTCCAATTCCTGTTGGGTCAGAACGTCTTTGAGCCGAGTGGCCAGCGAGTCCAGCTCATCGCGGTCGACGACCTTCCAGCGCGGGCAGTCCGGCAGATCGAAGTCCTGCGGCAGCGCGACATTGGGCAGCACGATGACGTGGTCCCACCGCAGCCGGCCCTGGGTCCAGCGTTTGTCGGACTCCACGAAGTCCCGCAGCGCGTAGCAGGCCTCGCGGGCCTGGCGCACCGGTTCGATGGTGTACTCGCGCCCGCCGCGCTTCTGGCGCCATTCGGTGCCGTCGTGCCAGACCTCGCCGCCCTTGACCTCGACGCTGACGATGCCCGCGCCCTCGATGGCCACCAGGAAGTCGATCTCGTGGTCCTTGAGGTGGTCGGTGACCCGCTTGCCGGCGACGATGAGGTCGCCGTCGGCCAGCTGATCGACCAGGGCATCGCAGACCCGGCGTTCGGCGGCATTGGCCAGCCGCGGGTGCTCGGGAAGCAGGATTGCCATCGTCAGCTCCTCCCCTGGGCCGGCTGTTCCTGGCGGCCCGGCTGTTCCTGGTCGCATCGTAAGGGCGCTGACCGGCCGAATCGCGGTAATCCGCCCGGTACGCGAGCCCCGGCGGGGGGGCGTGTAGGGTTGAAGTCGAGGTCGGATCGCCCCGAAACATCATTGGATTCACGCGCGATGCGATCGCACCCTGACCCCCAACTCTTGTGTGGTCGGGCCTCGACATGAAAGAAACCATGGAAGACAATCTTTTTTCCCATCCCGCAGAGTCCGAGCACGTCGCGACCAAGCAGGACCACAACGCCGAACCGGTTCAGAACCCGGTGTTCTCCGACCAGCAGAAGTAACACCGGCATTGGCGCACAGCGCATTTCGCACAGGTGATTCTTTTTCCGACGCGAGCATGTACGCTTAGCGCAGGGTGCCCGATTTCGACGCCCGTTCGAAGAAAATGAAAGAAGTACAAGAATGGCACAGGGAACTGTGAAGTGGTTCAACAGCGAAAAAGGCTTCGGCTTCATCGCGCCCGACGGTGGAGCTGAGGACGTTTTCGTCCACTACTCCGAGATCTCCGGAAGCGGCTACCGGTCGCTGGAGGAGAACCAGCGGGTGACCTTCGATATCGGTCAGGGCGCCAAGGGCCCCCAGGCCACCGGAGTTCGCCCCGAGTAGGCGTCATCCGAGCGAGAGTATGGGTCGGCAGGGAAACCTGCCGGCCCATATTTCGTTTGTGGGCTCCAACATCCCTGCAGCAGAAGCGATCCGGCGGCGAAACCGGTCTCAGTCACACCAGCGGCACACGGCCTACTCGAATCACACTCGCTCCGGGGTCTTCTCGAACAGGTAGTGGAACACCATCCACTCGTTGCCGTCGCGGTAGCCGAAGACCTCCGAGCAGAACAACAGGAACATCCGCCAGCGTTCCAGCGCGACTCGATGCCGACGTCGGGCCGCCCTCGAGTGCCTGCAGGCATTCGTCCTTGTTGTCGTCCAGGCGCTGCAGCCAGGCGTCCAGGGTGCGGCTGTACTGGCGTCCGTCGACATCCCAGACCCTGCTCTGGGTCAGATCGGCCGGCAGGAAGTACTCGAACAGATCCCGGCTTGGCATGGTGCCGCCGGCGAAGAAGTACTTGCCCATCCAGTCGGTGGTCTTGAAGTCGTAGGCGAAGCGCCGGTTGCCCAGGATCTGCACCATCATCCGGCCGTCCGGGCGTGAGCCACGAGCTGACCTTGCTCAGAACCATGTCGTAGTTCTTCATGTGCTCGAGCATCTCGCAGGACACGATCACGTCGTACGCCGCGGCGAACTCCGGCGGGTCATAGCTGCTGGCGTCGGCCTTCACGCAGGTGAACCGGCCCTCATGTTTGGAGTTCTTGGACCTGATGTAGTCCTGCTGGGTGGAACTGTTGGACAGGAACGTGACGTGCACGTCGTCGTAGTTGTCCAGCACGTAGCTGCCGTGCGAGCCCCAGCCGCAACCGAGGTCGAGCAGCCGGATCGTTCCGCGGCTCTTGAGCAGCTCACCGAGTTGGAGCCGTTGCTCGATGAAGGTGTGCAACATCGCCACCTCGGCCTCGGCCAGGGTGGTGGAGTCCCGCTCGAACAGGCAGCACGAGTACTTCAGGTAGGGCCCCAGCATGAGATGGAAGAACCGGGTGGGCACCTCGTAGTGCTGGATATTGGCGTCCTCCTGGTGCAGCGCCCCGGCGCTGGCCCGCAGCTTCTCGAAGTACTTCTGCTTGTAGAAGGCCTGCTTCTGGACGTCGCCGCCGCATTCGAAGGTCCTGACCCACTGGGCGCACATCAGCCGGACCAGGGCCCGCATCACCGCATCCGGCAGCAGACCGCGTTCCTTGAGGGCCAGGACGGTGTTGAAGAGGCGTTCCACGGGGATGATCCAAACACAGATGCCCGGCCCCGGGTGAGGGCGGCCGATCAGGCGCATGATGGGCGTGTGCACACCACACGTCCGGACCCGGTTGCCCGACTGCTGTCGGTGAATGTGACCGCAGACCTGCACCGCGGCGAGAAGTGGACCGGAAGAGATGGGCGCAGCGGGATCGACAAGCGCCCGGTTGCCGGACCGCGACTGCTCGCCGACCATGCGGTACAGGGCGACTCGGTGATCAACCGGGTGCACCACGGCGGGCCGTGGCAGGCGGTCTATGCCTACGCCCGCGAGGACGCGCGATGGTGGGAGCAGGAATTGGGCATTCCGATCGGCAACGGCCGGTTCGGCGAGAACCTCACCACCGAGGGCCTCGACATCACCAACGCCGTCATCGGGGAACGGTGGCGCATCGGTTCGGCCACCCTCCAGGTGAGCGTGCCGCGGATTCCCTGCCGGACCTTCGCCGCCTTCTGGGAACGGCCGGGCCTGATCAAGGCCTTCACCGCGGCCCGCCGGCCCGGCGCCTACCTGAGCATCGTCGAGGAGGGCCACGTCAGCGCGGGCGAGGCGATCGAGGTCATCGAGCGGCCGGCCGGGGCGGCGACCATCGTGCAGGCGTTCGCCTGTAAGACCGGCGACCGGCAGTATCTGGATCTGCTCCGGAGCACGCCCGACCTTGCGCCGCAGTGGCGGGATTGGCTGGGGTCGGTCAGGTCGTGAGGGGAGCTACGTCCCATCACGCAGGGGTCGGCCCGCCGGGTCACGCACCTTGTCGGTGAGAATCAGGACCGCATCGATGATGCCCCATATAACCGCGGCCAACCCGCAGGTGACCAAGCCGACGATCAACTGGATGACACCCATCTTGGTGTCGCCGAGATAGATGCGGCCGATTCCGACGATCCCGATCAAGCCCAGCAGTTGCAACAGCCCGGCCACGACCTTGGACTTGTCCGACAGCGGCTCACCGGTCACCGGATGCCGGCCGTACGGTGCTGCGGGATCAAGGTAGGAGCCCGGCGGGGGGTACTGGCCGGGTGGCGGGTACTGCCCGGGCGGACGGTACGGCGGCGGCATGCCGTCTTCGATGCCTCCGAACTGCGGCTCGGTCATCCACTCAGCATGCCAGAGCCCGGGTACCGCGCGACGGCTGGCGCTGGCGCACAATGGACTTCACCCGAAAGGAAGTGGACATGGCGCGCTACGTGACAACGGTGAGGACCGCGAAGACTCCGCAGAAAGCGTTCGACTACATGGCCGATCTACGGAACTTCGCCGAGTGGGATCCCGGTGTGAAGGCCGTCAAGCAGGTGGAGGGCTCAGGCGGCGGCTCAGACGCGGTGTTCGACGTCACCGTCGCCGGTCCTGTCTTGGACCTGACATTGCGGTACGTGACCGAGGAGTACGACGCCCCACGAAACCTGCTTGTGGTGGCCCGCAGCCTCATCTTCACCTCGATCGACCGGATCACCGTCGAGCCCGACGGTAAGGGATCGGTCGTCACCTACGACGCAGACCTGCGCCTGAACGGCCCGCTGCGCATCGGCGATCTGGGCCTGCGGCTGGTATTCGGCAGGATCGGCGACCGGGCTGCCGCCGGACTGCGCCGGGTGCTCGGGGGGCAGGTGGCCTGATGGCCTGATGGCCCCACCCAACCCTGGCCTGGCCTGGCCTGGCCGACAGGGTGGCCTAGTGCGAAGTTTCCCCACCCCACTGGGGTGCCTTCACGGGTGACCCCAGTTTCGGCCTAACGCACCACTGCAAGTGCAGGAGCGCCATCCCCATCGATTCCAAATGCGGTTGTGGGGGAAAGGCTATTACTCGTGGTCGCCATCGAACGTGTCCAATTCTTGCTCGTCGTCGAGGGGCGCTCCGGCTTCCTTATCATCCAGAAGGATGCCCTCAGACTCCAGGATGCCGACAACATCTATCACGGTCTCCTCTCCGGCTTCGATGGCGGCGCCCTCGGCGACCTCGGCGTCGATCACCATCGGTGCGATGTCGCCGCCTTTGTCGTATAGAAAGCGCTCCCGGTAGGCCCAATACGCGGCCTTAGCGACGTCATCGACCATCTTTCAGTTCATCGCCGCGCCAATTCCTACACCCGCGATGGGCACAAACTGACCCAGCTTCTTCTTCGTTAGTTTCTGGCTGAACTGCGAAGCGAACTTCTGCGCGATCTTGACCAGGGTCTGTTGATTGAGCTGCCGCCAGGTCATGTTCGTGGCGAGGCTTCGGGTGAGGACTGCAAGTTGCTGGTAGGCGACCGCCTTGGCTGGTGCAGTACCGGCAAGGCCGAGTCCGATGACCTGCATCATGAATACCTCCTCAGCAGGATCGCGGGGGTCGTAGCCGTAGTAGAGCGCGTCATGGGCCGTAACTCAACTACAGGCGGTCAGGAGTGTCGCGATGTCCACGCCCATCGCACCGGCAATGGCTCCCAATCCCGGTACCGCTCCGGCACCCGCACCGGCGACGCCTCCGACCGCGATAGCCGCTTGTCCGCCGCCGACCGCAAGCCCGACCGCTGCGCCCTCGGCCGCAGCAGCACCAGCGTAGGTGTAATGCAGCCTTGCAAAGGCAGCAACCTTGTCGATGGCCCGCAAGTCCAACTTACGAATGTCGTCCAGGTCCTCGACCGCATGTCCCCTGTTGGCGTAGGCGCGAACAACGCGGCTTTCCGACGTCGTGAGCTGCCCCGTTCGCGTCATGAACTTTCCGGCCCCCTCAGCGGCTGCTTTTAGTGCCGCTGCACCGGCATCTCGTGCCTTCGTTGCCCCGGGAGTCTTGAGGGCCCTCTCGTACCACTCGCCGCCCTTTGCCCTAGCTGATTCGGGGATCAGCCTGCGCGATGACCGGCGCAGCTCACGCTCTTATGCTCGCGAACCTTCTCGAGCTGCTTCAACTCGTAGCCGGATAAAGCCACAGAAGCCTCCCATCTCAGCTGACACTTCCGCCATCACAACACGCATACACGCCAGTGGGAGCTTCATAGCTGCTCCGGTTCGCTACAAAATCGGCGAGGCAGCGGGACCTCTGCTATGCGGATTGAAGTCGGCCGGATGGACCCGCGCCGGCACGAACCGGCGTTTGAGACCCGGGCATCGGTGGGTCGCAGTGGGCGAGCCACGTCCGTGATGTCGGCTCGCTCTACGTGCGCACACATCTCGCTAGACCGTCCTCGTGAGTGTTGCAGCTGGGCTAGGGGTAGAGAGTGTTGCAGCCGGGCTGGGCGTGTCGTCGTTGCTGATGGTTAAGAACTGCGAGGTAGTGCCGTCGAGGCTAAGGATCGCCCCCGTCGCGCCGGTAAGAACGACCCGCAGATACTCATCGTCCTCGTAAAGAGTGTCCCCGTAAATCTTCAACGGAAGCGTTGCTGTGGTCTGACCTGGAGCGAACACCAAAGTCGCTGTCTCCGCGACGAAATCAACGTTGGAAGTAGCCGCCGGCGACAACCCCGTCCCCTCAACCCGATAGCTGACGGTGACCTCCTCAGTCGATGGAGCCGACAGCCTGACTGTCAAGGGCGTTGTGGTGATTCCGCTATCGCCCTCCGTCACCGAATAGGAATACCGATCAAACGCCGCCGTGATGGCATTCGGCGTGTCGTCGTTGCTGATGGTTAAGAACTGCGAGGTAGTGCCGTCGAGGCTAAGGATCGCCCCCGTCGCGCCGGTAAGAACGACCCGCAGATACTCATCGTCCTCGTAAAGAGTGTCCCCGTAAATCTTCAACGGAAGCGTTGCTGTGGTCTGACCTGGAGCGAACACCAAAGTCGCTGTCTCCGCGACGAAATCAACGTTGGAAGTAGCCGCCGGCGACAACCCCGTCCCCTCAACCCGATAGCTGACGGTGACCTCCTCAGTCGATGGAGCCGACAGCCTGACTGTCAAGGGCGTTGTGGTGATTCCGCTATCGCCCTCCGTCACCGAATAGGAATACCGATCAAACGCCGCCGTGATGGCATTCGGCGTGTCGTCGTTGCTGATGGTTAAGAACTGCGAGGTAGTGCCGTCGAGGCTAAGGATCGCCCCCGTCGCGCCGGTAAGAACGACCCGCAGATACTCATCGTCCTCGTAAAGAGTGTCCCCGTAAATCTTCAACGGAAGCGTTGCTGTGGTCTGACCTGGAGCGAACACCAAAGTCGCTGTCTCCGCGACGAAATCAACGTTGGAAGTAGCCGCCGGCGACAACCCCGTCCCCTCAACCCGATAGCTGACGGTGACCTCCTCAGTCGATGGAGCCGACAGCCTGACTGTCAAGGGCGTTGTGGTGATTCCGCTATCGCCCTCCGTCACCGAATAGGAATACCGATCAAACGCCGCCGTGACGATCACGATGGCCTTGGGGCTGACTGGGACGGTCACCATTATCTGGATAGACCCGCCGTAGCCGTCTGCAGCCGAAACTATAAAGACGTCGGCTTTGTCTGTTTGCGTAGCGTTCGCGCCTGCAGCGGTATGCCGTGCGGAAGAAGTCGGGGTATAAGTGAAGGTTCCGTCGGACGATACCGTCACGCTCCCCTTGGCGGTGGTCGTAGAACCGCTGAAGGTCAAGGCGTCGCCGTCGGCGTCAGTCGCGCTCACCGATCCATTAACAACACCGGTTGTCGCGTCTGGGATGCCCACAGATGGACTACCGGCCACTGGAGCCGAGTTCACCGGGGCAACATTGACGGCTACCGGGACCGCCACCGAACCTCCGTACCCGTCGGTGAAGGTCACCGTGAAGACGTCGGTCGTGTCAGCCTCGGTGGCCTGATCACTTGCCGCCTGATGCCGAGCCGCACCCGTCGGGGTGTAGGTGAAAGTGCCGTCCGGCTCAAAGGTGATGTCACCCTTGATAGTCGATACCGGGACGCTATAGGTGATGACGTCACCGTCGGCGTCGCCGGCCGTCATCGTTCCGGTGACCAACCCGGTTGCAGGATCGGGAAGGCTGATCGAAACGATCTCGGCCACCGGCGCTTCGTTGGCCGGGGCGACCGCCACGGCGACCGGGACCTCCACCGATCCCCCGTAACCGTCGGCAACCGTGACGGTGAAGACGTCGGCGAGATCGGCACCCGCAGCACCATCCCGGGCGGCGGCATGCCGAGCTGCTGCAGTCGGGGTGTAAGTGAACGCGCCACTGGCGGCATTGACGGTCACCGCCCCCTTGGCGGTGGTCGTCGAGCCGCTGAAGGTCACGGTGTCACCGTCAGGGTCAGTGGCGCTCACCGAGCCGATGACCACACCGGTCGAGGCGTTCGGGCTGCCCACATTCGGTGCATGAGCGACCGGGGCGGAGTTGACGGGTTCGGGAGTCAAAGGACTGATCGCGACGCTGACCATCGCTGTGGTGGTGCCACCATGCCCGTCAGTGACGGTCACGGCAAATGTGCCAGTGCGATCGGTATCGGTCGCGTCCTCAGCGGCAGCGATCTGCCGCGCTGTCACGGACGGCGTGTAGGTGAAACCGCCGTCGGCTGCCACCACGACTGCGCCCTTGCTTGTGGTGGTCGAGCCGCCATAGTTCAAAGCGTCCGCATCAGGGTCGATGGCACTCACTGAACCGGTGACCACTCCTGTCCGGGGATTAGGGATGCCCACGGCGGGCGTGCCCGCCACCGGAGCAGCGTTGACCGGACTGATCGCGACAGTGACTATCACAGCCGTGCTGCCACCTTTCCCGTCGCTGGCTGTGACGGTGAAGGTGTCGGCCCTCTGGGCATCGGTAGCGATCACGGAGGCGGCAGCATGCCGAGCGGCTGCGGACGGGGTGTAGACGAACTCCCCAGTGGCCGCATCGACCACGACCGCGCCCTTGGCGGTGGTCGTCGAGCCGCTGTAGGTCAGGACATCCCCGTCAGGGTCAGCGGCCGTCACGCTGCCGGCGACCACCCCGGTGGCCGAATCCGGCGTGCCGACTGTCGGGGGCGCAGCGGCAACCGGCACCTTGTTGGCCGGGGCGGGCGAGAAGATGTTGGTGATCGCCGTGACGACCTGGGTGATCACCTGGGTAATCGCCGTCACGATCTGGGTGACGAAGGCTCCAATCTGCTCGAAGATCGCGGCGATCGGGTTGGTCGCGGTGGCCGACGCCACCGGGTCGACGATCTGAACCGCTTCTGAAGCTGCCGCCGAAGCAGGGATGACCGACCGCTCGGCGGTCCGGTTCGAGACCGCGTCGTTGTCGGGCAGAGGCTCGGTGGGCACCGCTCTAGCAGGGGCGTTCTGCGCCGCCGCCGGGCTGCCGAGTTCACGGCGTGCGGCGGCCAGCATCACCCACGACACCGCCGCCTCCACCGGGGCCACCGGACCGGTTCCGGACAGCGGGGCCAGCACCGACTCCACCACACCAGGCGCGGCGGCGGACGGCTGTGGAGTCGGGACCATCACCGGCGGGGCGAGTGTCGTTTCCGGCTGCTCGGCCATCGGGGCCGTCAGCACCGGGGCTGCAGTCGACGCCGTCGTGGATGGGGGCAACGCCACTGTTGCGGCTGACTCCGCCGCCGTGGGCAGCGCCACCGGCTGATCCGACAGATCCTGCGAGGGTGCCGACGATGCGGGTACTACCGTCTCGGCGGCGGTCTCGTTCTGATTCTTGGACGCTGACACGTCGGGGGGCTGCGCGGCAGAGTCACGAACAGCGCGGCGCGGGGAGGTTCCCGAAGGCACCTCAATCAGATCAGAGGTCCCGACCCGGACCGGGTCGGCCACCGCAGGCTTTTCGGGGACCCGTGTGGAGCGCGCGGCCCGTTGCCGCGCCGCCGGCTGACCCGAGGTCGAACGCGTCGACGTGGCTCCGCTGCCCGAGCCGGCGCTATCGGCGGAAGTGGAGTCCACCGGTGCGGCCCAGGCCGCACCCACACCGCCGACTGCCACACCGGACCCGATCCCCAGGGCGACCGCCAAGCCGCCTACACGTCCGACGAACACCGAAGCCCGCATTGGGGCACCTCCCCCGTTTTTGGCTTGCCCCAGGGCAAGCCGAGTTATCCGATGGCCTGCGGGAAGCGAAAGGAGGCGATCAATCAAACCCCCGACAAACGTGCAGACCGAATTACCGGGTGCTGCCGCTAAATCCCCTGACCGAGTTCCCACTATCGCACGGAGTCGCCCGATTGCGGCAATCTGATTGTCAAAGGATGGACTTTCGTCCCCTGCCGCTCCCGAATGTCTACTTGGCCATGCAACGTGTTACTGCACAGAGCAATTCGAGACCGCCTGGCCATGAGGCTTACAGTACGAGTACCGGGCGGATGGTCGCCGGAATCCTGATGTCCATCGCCGAGTACGACCGCGAGCTGATCCGGGAGCGCACCCAACTCAAGCTCGACCATGCCCGCAAGTCCGGGGTGAAGTTCGGACGCCCCGCCAAGCTCAACACTGACCAGGCCGCCCTCGCCCGCCGGATGAAGGAGTCCGGGGAGACCGCCGCCACCATCTGCAAGACGCTGGGAATCGGCAGGACGACGCTGTACCGGTATCTAGATCTCGAAGATTAGGTGGGGCGACAGCGCGCACTGCGACCCTGTCCGCCGAATGGCGTACCAGCGGATCGCCGGCCGGGAGCCAGATTGTTCCTGTGATAACTTCTTGCCCAGTCGCCCTGTGACCGCCAATCTTTCGGCACGTGGGCTGCCCCGTCCGTGGGGCACAGTTCAATCGTTTCGGGGGGAACTATCGTATGACCGGTCTATTTCGTTCTCAGTACGCCAATGTCGGGGCACTCGCCGCCGCTGCCGTCGTCACCCTCGGCGTGGTGACCGTGCCGCCAGAGCGCCTTGCCTCAATAAGCGCCCGGACCGAAATCGCGGAAGTTCAACTTCGAGCCGTTGTTTCGACCCAGGCAGCCGCGCTGGCAAACATGACGGCAACATCAATCCCGCCGTCAGCTTCAGCGGCTTCGGCGGTGAATCCCGCTAGCCCGCAAGCTTCAGCAATAGGTTCCAACGACACGCTGACCGCGATCGCGACCGCCGCGATTGCTCTCGTGGCGACCCCCTTCTGGTACCTGGCGTTCCCAATAACTCTTCCTCTCAGCGTCATTGGCGGTATCGCCCTCGGTCCTCTCATTGCGGCGGTCGGTGGTGCGTTTGGGGCTAATCTCGCAACTTTCGGCCTCATCGGTGGACTTCTCGGCCTCGGCGCGTTCGTCGTTGGGCCGCTGGGTCTCGCCTTCGGCGCGATTTCATCCCTACTCGCTGCCCCCGCCGACCCTCTACTTCCGGCGGCGGCGCAGCGATCCGCCAACCCTGCGAGTTCGGCGACTCCAAACGAAACCGAAAGTCCGACTGTCACCGCCCAGACGCCGGTTGCTGACCGGGAAATGCCCGAGCCGGCCAGAGAAACAGTCGCCTCACCGAACCGGCGCGAACGGGGATCAGCACAACGCGCTACGGCCACCGCTCCCCCCGCTGCAGTTGCAACCGACGTCGCTGACACGACACCATCTGCCGCCTCACCGATCACCATCGTGTCGACGACGGCGGCCTCGGATGCCTCGGGCACCCCGAGCGTGCCGGAAAGCGTTTCCGATGCGATCGGTGCAACCGGTGATGGCACGACCGCGGAATCGGCTTCCACAGAGCCGATCTCGCGATCCGCAGGCGCGACAAAGACCACCAGCCAGAAGCCGTCGAGACAGCGCGCGGACAAGGCCCCTTCACCCGCGCGTGCCGGTCGCGCCACGGGATAGACCCGCCCAGGCAAGATAGGCGGGGAGACCGCCACCACCATCTGCAAGACGCTGGGTGTGGGGCCACCGGCGTGTTGTTCTGGAACTTAAGCACGGGTAGGCCTAACCGGCCGCCGAGGGTGCATGAGCCGATTACGCTTCTACACAACGGGGGTGGGGATGCGCTCGCCCGAACCGCCAGTCGGGATAGGGGACGGACATGAACATTGCGCGAATCTCGTTCGCCGCTGCAATTGGCGGCATCACGGCGCTGTTGCTGTCAGCCACAGCGGCTGCCGCGCCGCCCGGTTCCGACCCGTTCGTCCCGAACATGACGGCGGCACACTGCCCCGGCGGCGAGGGAGGCTTCCTTGCCGTCAAATGGTGTGACGGCCAGAAGTACCCCGACGGCAGCTACTGGCACCAGTTGTCCATGACCGGCGGAACATTCGCAACGCCGGTCTTCAGGATGGATTGTGTCGTCGGCGACGGCGGCCCGAATCCACCCCTAGCGCCTCCAGGTAGCTGCGGCGGTACGGGCTAGAAGAACCCGGGTGCCGCACCCTTCACCGGCGACTGGCTGCGGATGGGCTGCCCGAATTCTGGGGCTGCCTCTGCGGAAATTGACCAGCAGGTTTCCCAGCGGCTACCCACCCATCTTGAGGGCTGCGTGACCCATTATCGAGCTGAGGAATTGAAAAAAGGGGGCCGGGGAGACGGATCGTCGCACTGTACCCTGACGAGGCTACGCGCCTCCGTCAGGCCACGCGCCGAGACGATCCCCGACTTCGTGCAGATGCAATCCGCACTCGACAAGGAAGACTTTCATGTTCGCGTCGATGAGGACGTAACGCCGTGCTCACGGTAATCCCTGCGGACTCCCTGAACTTCGTTCAGCCGGAAGCCACGCAGGCACCGCGACGGCGAAGGCGAAACTCCATGTGGACGTGGCGGCCACGACCTGCACGACTCGGGTCGGTTGCACGCCCGTCCGCTCGTCACTGACCCCGATCCGGTCCGTCCCGCCCCCCGGGATCAACCTCCGGATCGGAGGCGATCGGCTCTGCCCGCTCTTCGCCTTCGGGGCCGAGGGCCAGTTCCGCGTCGACAATCTCGTCAATCAAGGGCAGTTCGCTGGCCTCGGCATCGAGCACATCAGGCGACCAAACCGCGGGGTTCAGTCCGTACTTCTCGGTCAAGAACCGCAACCGGTAGGCCTGCTGCGCACGCTTGAAAGTCGTGTGAGCAAACCACGCATTCAGGCCGCCGTTAACCACCACACCCGCGACCGGCACGGCCTGAGCGAGTTTCTTCTTCGTCAGCGTAAAGCCGAGGGAGGCTGACCACCTTCTGGATGATGCTCACCAGCTGATGCCGACTTAGCTGCGCCCAGGTGGCTCGTCGCATCATCTCCTGGGTCAACCGCGACAGCGCCGCCAAGCACGCGGCTTTCTCGGCGGCATTGGTCGCCGTCGAGTAGGTCAGGACCCCCGAAGCAAAGACCTGCTCCTCAGGCTCGCGCACGTCATACCCGTAGTGCGCGGCGACCAGCGCGACAATGCGTCCCATGCCCACCATCACCGCGGTCACATCGGCGGCGACCGCGCCAACGGCAACCGCAAGAGTCGTGCCGCCGGTCACCGTACTTGACACTGTTGCACCCGTCACCGCCGCCGATGTCGCTGCACCCTGCCCCGCTGCCAACAACAAGTACCGGTCCTTGCGCCTAGGCATGGTCAGGTCGCAGTACTTCAAATCAAGGTCGCGAATCCTGCCCGTAGGACGACACCTCCGCACCCTCCCGGGCAAAGCTGACGAAGATCGTTTGCGGGCTAACCGAGTTCAGACCCCGCTCCACGAAAACGGTGTGTAGACCCGATAAAGCCTTCTGAGTAGCAGCATCCAGACCCTTAAACACCTGATCAGCGCCTGGAACGAGCCTCGCAGTCTGCCCAGCCTGGTCCACGACACGCTTGAAGCGCTCTCGCGCGCCCCCCGTCAGCTCTTCCAACCCGGCTCGCGTCTCGTTCTCTCACCGCATCCCCGATGAGAACCTGCCAGACCTTGCGCTCATACCCGGACATACCGGTCGGACCCGTCTGAACCACGCTCGGAAAACCCCCCAAAAAAGCCGAATCGCTCCTCGACCATCAAAGCCGGTCGCAGCAGACCTTGCGCCCAAAACGGACGCTAACACCCCGAGCCGCTTACTGCCCCCAAACCTCAGGGCGTTATCACAGCTGCGGACCAGTCCCGCCAGTCTCGACTTCTGCCCCGACTTCTGCGAAACACGACCTGCGGGTTATCCGACAAAATCCGGCCCATTCCGGCGTCGGCGAGGTGCTCTCACTACGAAAGATTTGCAAGAACTCATTCGCGGCGACTTCGGCACCACCCGGGACCGAGACCGGTCCCCACGCTAGATCCCGCGAGCTTCCCAGTCGCCGAACATATCGCCGTCATCAGATACCCATTCCCGCCGCCCGTTGGACGACCGTCCGAGGGCGATCGCTCCAGCGAGGGACGGCGACGTGAAGACCAGGTTGCGGGTCAAACGGCCTCGGCCACTCTCGACCACGATGTCGCCCCGATCGAGAAGCTCTTGATGCTGGGCACGAAAATAGTCGTATTTCCGGACGATCTGGATGCAGTCGCCCAAGCTCTGGACGAATATGCTGCGGATGCTCTGCGGACGGCTGGTGGGCTGAAGCTCATCGGTACAGCCGACCCAGCCGCCTGGTCTGCACAAACGTGGTGGCAGGTACAGGATTCGAACCTGTGTAGGCTTTCGCCGACGGATTTACAGTCCGCTCCCATTGGCCGCTCGGGCAACCTGCCTGGGTCAAACCGGGGAACCCGGCTTGATGCGTCTAGCAGGGTACAACGAGGATGTACCCCGGACACAAACCGGCCGATCACGAGGGAGGCAACCCCAGTGGCTGATTCCAGCTTCGACATCGTCAGCAAGGTCGACCGCCAAGAGGCCGACAACGCGTTGAACCAGGCGGCCAAGGAACTGAGCACCCGTTTCGACTTCCGCGGCACCGACACCACCATCGCCTGGAAGGGCGACGAGGTCATCGAGATCGTCTCCTCCACCGAGGAGCGCGCCAAACGCCGCCGTGGACGTGTTCAAGGAGAAGCTCATCCGTCGCGATATCTCGATGAAGGCCTTCGACGCCGGCGAACCGCAGCCCAGCGGCAAGATCTACAAGGTCAGCGGGACCATCAAAGAGGGCATCAGCAGCGAGCACGCCAAGAAGATCACCAAGCTGATCCGCGACGAGGGCCCCAAGGGCGTCAAGGCCCAGATCCAGGGCGAGGAGATCCGGGTCAGTTCCAAAAAGCGCGACGACCTCCAGGTCATCGCGCTACTCAAAGGCGCCGACCTCGAG
>CAWBBP010000001.1:0-211962 GCA_963787055.1 uncultured Actinomycetota bacterium | reverse complement strand
GTTGGCAACTGCTCATCGTTTACTGAGCAGTAGCTAGCGTACATACGTTCTAACAAGTAGACTTATGGAGTGAATCTGACCCAGTGGGCACGGCTGCAGGGAGTACACCCGCAGACGGCGTATCGCTGGTTCCGTGAGGGGACCTTGCCGGTTCCCGCGGTGCGGGTGAATTCGCGGTCGGTGTTGGTCTCTCCTGAGTCCGTGATGGCCACCCCGACCACTGCGTTCGGGTTGTACGCGCGGGTCTCGTCACATGACCAGAAGTCCGACCTCGATCGCCAGGTCGCCCGGCTGTCCACTTGGGCGGCGCAAGCCGGCGGCCAGGTGGTGCGTGTTGAAGCCGAGATCGGTTCCGGGATGAACGGCTCACGTTCGAAAGTCCGTCGGTTGCTCGCCGACCCGGCAGTAACCACCGTGGTGGTCGAGCACCGCGACCGGCTGGGGAGGATGAACACCGAGCTGGTGGAAGCTGCGTTGTCGGCGCACGGCCGGCGGCTGGTGGTGCTTGACCACGGTGAGGTCGACGACGATCTGGTGCGCGACATGGTGGAGGTTCTCACGTCATTGTGCGCACGACTGTATGGGCGTAGAAGTGCCCGAAACCGTGCCTTGAAAGCAGTCGGCTGCGCGCAGCGAGACATCGGACCGCAGGCGGTTATCGCCGCGGAATCTGTCGTAGCCCGCCGGGAGAGTGACTGACATGGCGGAATCAGCTGTGCGCGTGGTTGTTAGTCCCACACTGTCAGAGGACTACGACCGCCGTTACGTTGTCGTCGACGCCACCACCGGCGCGATCATCGACGACGCCCAAGGCTACGGGTACAAGACCCCGCAGAACGCCCACCGAGCGCACGCCTATAAGTCCGTGTCACCGGCGAAGAAACGCCAGCGCGAAGGCATCAGCAAGAGTGTCCGCCGTTGGTGCGTCAAGCATTCCGACTTCATGGGCGACATCGAGCAGGCCATGCTCTACGCCATGAAAGATGGCGAAACTTTCACCGAGGCTGACGTCAGCGCACTGCTGAAAGAGCGATCCCTGGAGCCACCATTCACGGTCAAAGAACTGATGAGGCACTGGTGAGTACGGGTAAGCCGTTGCGGAAGATCTCCGATCCGCTGGTCGCCGCGGGCCCGTCCGGGTGTCGGTTCCGGACCCGGCTGCATCTGTCCGACACCGAAGCCGCCGCGTTGGTGGAGATCGGTGAGTTCCTCGGTGGTTGTTATCGCCGCGAGCTGGCCGGGCGTGTCCGTTTGGGTCGGATAGACCGTGACGGACATAAGCAATGGCGTGCGACGCGCAAGCAGGCGTTGACGTCGGTGTCGTCGTCACGGTGGGCGGGCGCGATCACACGCGCGGTGGAAGACCAGTACCAGTTGGGAATGCGCGGCTTGGCGGCTCGCGTCGCCGATCTCCATTCTGCGGTCGATGTCCTTGAGAAGCGTTGCTCCCTGCGCCCGGGTGAACTCGCTGACGATGCCGGAGACTCCCGTCGCGGGAAACGTAAACGCGGATACGCCACGGCGTCTGAGAGGTTCGCCAAGACCCGCCGGCTGGCGATCCTGCAGCAGCGACTCGTCGTCGCAGAGCAGGAACTCGCCGCGGGTCGCCCGTCGATCACGATGGGGGGAAAACGGTTGTGGCGCCACCGCGCCAACCTGACCGCGGCGGAGATGGACGAGCAGCAGTGGCGGGATCGGTGGGACGCTGCGCGCATGTTCCTGACCGCTGACGGAGAGACTGGAAAGCCTGGCGGTAACGAGACCATTCGTGTCGATATGCAGGGTCGGTTGCAGGCAAAAGTTCCCGCCGCGCTGGTCGGTAAGTTCGGCGGGCACCTCCAGTTCGCCGCTCGGGTCGGGTTCGCTCACGGTGGGTCTGAGTGGGCTGCGCGGGTCCAGCAGCGCAAGGCGGTGCGCTACGACATCGTTTTCGATCCGCAGCGCGGCCGCTGGTATCTGGATGCGTCCTGGGCGATCACCCCGGAACCGTCCCTCGAACTTGAGGAGCTCCGCGCCGGGCGGGTTCTCGGTGTCGACCTCAACGCGGATCATCTCGCCGCGTGTGTGCTGGATTCTTCGGGCAACCCTGTCGGTGAACCGGTCACGATCGCCCTCGAGGTCAAGAAGTTGCGTGCCTCCCACCGTGACGGGCACCTGCGCACGGCGATCACGGAGCTGCTGAACGTAGCGGAGCGCAATCATTGTGTGGCGGTCGCGGTGGAGAACCTCAACTTCGCCGATTCCCGTGCCACGGGTCGCGAAACGCTGGGTCGTGGTGGTCGGGGTAAGCAGCTTCGGCGCATCGTGGCTGGTATTCCCACCGCCAAGTTCCGTGATCGTTTGACCGCGATGGCAACCCGCCGCGGTATTCCGATCATCGGTGTCGATCCCGCTTACACGAGTAAGTGGGGCGATGAGCATTGGCGTAAGCCGTTGCAGCAACAGACTTCCGGAGAGGTCACCCGCCATCACGGCGCGGCGGCCGCTATCGGTAGACGTGGTCTCGGTAAGCCGATCAGGCGTCGGCCGGCAGGACCCCGTACCCAACAGAGGATGGGTGTGGGCACTCCACCGGCTAGACCTGTGAGGATTCCGAGATCGCAGGGAGTCCGGAAAGCCCCGGTCCACCGCCGCGCCCATGAGGCATGTCGGTCCACCGGGCAGCGTCGATCTCCCGCGGCCAAGACCGTTCGGGCCGCAACTGAACAGAACTCACTTCTGCTCAGTGATTAGGAACGGTGTGCTTGTGCCCGAACTGGTGCAATGGTTGCCGTCCTCGGCGCTCGATGACGCTATTGGAAATGTCGGACCGGCAGCGCTGGGCCAGGCCGCATCGGCCGTCGGCTCACTGCTCGATCAGGGACCACTACGCCGGGGGTCCTCAGCGCGTGCAGCGTCTCGTTAAGAGATTCCAGATCATCTGCCGACATCAGAACCGCCGCGACGCGGCCATGCCGGGTGATCTGGATGATCTCGTGAGTGGTGTCAACCTCATCCACCATCGCTGACAGCCGCTCCTTGGCCTCGGTGAGCGGTACTGACTTCACAGCGCAAAACTAATCCGATTTCCGGTCCGCCACTAGGGCGAACAGGGGAGGCTCGCCGCCGGCCGGCAGAAGCTTGTTGCCGGGGGAGGTCTGGCGTTCGATTCGGCCAGCCAGACGTGCTGCACCGTCGGCGCTCATTAGGTGCTGTCCGATGGACCATCGCAAAGCGGAGAGCATCGCCAACGTGGCTCGGTTCCCGAAAACCCGATCACCGTGCAGCGGCGCGCCCGCCAATCCCGGCAGCGGTGTCAATCCAGCGGATCGCCCTTCCACCGGAAACTGTTCACATACTTGCCCATGTCCTGCGCGATGAGCACATTGGCTCCCGACGGTAATCCCGGACCGGAGTCGGGGCCGAACTCCCGGAAGGGCCCGACGGCGGCGGCCACGAGCGCCAGGTCGTTCTTCACGGCGACCAGCAGCAGGATGCGCAGCCGCAGGTAGCTGCCGCCCGAGCTTTGCGGCCACCGGTCAGCGACCGCGCCCCAACCCAGCTGGTAACCGACCATCGCGTTGGGGATCTCGTAGTCAATTGCGGCGTCGGGGAACCTTTGCCGCAGCAGTGCATTGGCGATGTCACGCGGTGGCCGGCCGGCGGCCGGCACGGCGAACAGTCGTAGGACGCCGCCATCACCGACCGTGAGCCTGGCCGTGACACCGTCGGCATCCGTGGTGACGTCATAGGCTGTCTCCGCTCCCGGATAGGACACCGTGAACCCCCCGTCGTCTGCGGTGTAGCGCGGTAAGTCCCTGACTGGCGTAGCGATCGGGGGGCGGCCGCAGTTCGGCGGGCACGTGAAGCGCCTCGGGGTGGGGGTGACGACCACAGACAGGGCGATCAGGGCGGCCGCGACGAGCGCGTTCCCCAGCGCCCAGGTTCCCAACAACCTGGCGCCGTGGGTCACGAGTCGGGGGCCGGCCGGGATGGCTGCGCCCGCCACCCCGCACGCGGGGCAGAACGCCGTGTCAGGCACGGCATTCCCGCAGAAGCCGCATTGCCTCGCCTGCACCGAAGCGAGATCCTGGGCCTCGCCAAGCAGGGCGACCTGCAGCGCCATCCGCAAAGCCAGCCCGGCAGCGATGGCCAGAGCGAGGTGCAGCAGCAGAACCTTCATCTGGGACAGTCCGGCGGCATCGGTGGCCACCACGCCGACGAAGATGATCAGCACCGCGAGGGTGAGCCCGGCAAGGATGGCCCTGACGCGTCGTTGATGAGCACGCGTCGAGTCCGGATCTGGCGTAAACCACAACGCCACGCCGACGGTTCCGCCGGCCGCTGCTGCAGTGAGGGGTGCCGTCACCCCCGAGATTGAGGCTTCCACGATCAGTCCCTCGACGCTTCGGCTTTCGGCGATCCAGCCCACGGCGAACTGAGGCGCGAGCCGGGTGAGGGTGGCGGCAGCACTGAACGCGAGTGCCCCCGCCGCGCCGATCGCAAAGCCGTCAAGCGCTTTTCGCGGGGGCTTGCTCAGTACTCGCGCGACCGCCGCGGGAACAACCTTGAGCAGCGCCGCGCCCAGTGGGATGGCGAGGCCGTGCCGAAAGAATTTGTTCCACGCCACGCCCGCGGTCATCGAGATGGCATTGATGTGCGCAAACCACGCGCCCGCGACCAGGATCGCGCCCACCCCCAACGCGGCACCCACGGCGGCAGAGATCACCAGCTCGCGGCGCGGTATATCGCGGAACGCACCGCACTCTCTCAGGTACAGCACGAACAACAGCGGAATGCCCAGCGCCCCAACGGCAATGAGGGCGGGCGTTACCCGCAATGCGGCCAACGCCAACAAGGTCACCATCATGACGGCCAGACCGACATGAAACGCCTTGCGCGACTGCCGGGTCAGCCCGGGGAAAAGTGTGGTGGCGATTACCGGGAGGAGGACGCCCTGATTCGGTGCGGCGGCGAAGTTCCTCAAGCGCATCCATTGCGGACCCTCCCACCGTCTTGGCTGCAGGCGCGCACCGCACCGGCCGCAGAACGTGCCGGCCGGCACCTCCTGGTCGCAGAACCGGCAGAGCATGATCACCTACCCAGTCTCTGTTGGACGAACAGGTCGGCCAGGAGGTTTTCCACGTTTGGCGTCCCCAGGCCCGTCACAAGGTCGTAACCCGGACCGGCCAGGGCGACGGCGCTGCCGCCCTCTGTGATGTCCTGGAATGCCGGGCGCGGAGCACCCGCGGCGATCCGATACAACAACGGGTTCAGGTGGCCGATGAGGGTGCCGCCGTTGCGCACCAGGAGTTCGTTCATCAGCGCGGTGAACCCGGCCCAGACCGGGGCGGCCAGCGAGGTGCCGCCACCCAGCGCGAATTCCTGGTCGAACACGATCTTCAGGCCGGTGAACTGATCCGCGACGGCGGACACATCGGGCGTCAGACGTCGGGCGGCCGCGCCTCCCGGCGGTTCCACCTGCTGCCAGGGCGGACGATCGAACAGCGCTGAGACACCCCCGCCGCTGCCCTGCGACAGCGGGGGGTCGAACCACGCGCGTTCGGCGACCCAGCGCCCGGAGGGATCGGTCGACAATGTGGTCCCGCCGACGGAGGTCACCTCCGGCAGCGATGCGACCGCATCGAGTCCGATGTCCTCGGCGCCGGGGGCGGCCGACCAGTTTCGGCTGAACTTGCACTCCAGACCTGCCAGGTCACCACTCGCATCGAGCACCGTGGTTCCGCTGCGGTGAGCGGCCGCCAGTGCCGACCGGATCGGCGCGAGGTCGGCTGCGGTGAGCAGCCTGTCGCATGCCCAGCCGATGGACAGGCTCCAGACGGCGCCCGGATAGCGCCGGTGCGCGTCCTCCATCATCGCGGCGATCTTCGGATAGACCCAGTCGCCCTCGACGGTCGGAAGGGCGTTGACCAGGACCTTCTTCGCGCCCGGTGCCACGGCATGAATGGCCTCAAGATCCATCGTGGCCTCGCCCCGGCGGCCGGATGGCATGCCGCCCACCACCTCCGGGGTGAACTCCGGCAGTCCGAAGGCCTTCGAGTACATGTCCAAGTCGGCCTGGTCGAAACCATCGAAGGAGAAGACCACGACGGTGACACCCTCGCCGGTCGCGCCGCGGCGCTTCAAGGGCAAAGCGTTGTAGGCCCGCAGCAACCCGTCGGGGGAAAGCCCGCGGTCGGGCACTTCCCGGGGCAGCGGCCACGGGCGCGCCTCGCTGTGTGGGCTGTAACTCAGAATTCGCCCGAACCCGACAACCTCGGAGGCCAGGACGGGCGGCACCATGGCCTGCTGAGGCGAGGCATAGAACGTCGTGCCGAGGGGATGCCGATAGGAGTGGATACCGACTCCGAAGGCCTGCGTCACCGCCGTCGCCGCACCCTCAACGATGGCCCAGTCGTCCCCCCCGCGCCACCGCACCGAAAGTTGTTCCCGGCGTGCCCATTCAATCAGCCGGCGGGGTGACTCGGCGCGACTCAGTTCCGCCGTCAACTGAACCTGAGCCGCCGATTCCGGGCCCAAATCGACCGAGCCGGACAGCAGCGCGGCGAACGGACCGCCGATCGTCGGCGCCGCGGGACGGTCGGCGGTCCGGTGGCCCGGAAGGATCGCCGCAACGAGCATCACCATGAGCGACACCCGCAGGAGGGCTCTGAAAGGGCTGGCCCGCTGTGCGCCCAAGGCAGGTCAGCGACCGTCGCGCGCCAAGTTTAGCCCGGCTCGGCAGTGGGAGCCGGCGGCGCCTTCACCGACGGAGAGAACGAGTTCGGAGATTTCGGCGACATGTCCTTTTCGTTCGGCGCCGCGGGAGCGGTGCTGTTCGCCGACGGAGCGGGCGCCGAACTCGGCGCCTCGGTCTTGGTGGTGGGTTCCTCCTTGGTCGTGCTGCTGCACCCTGCTAGGGCCCCTGCCCCGATGATCGCAACACCACCGGCCACCAACGCGAACCTGCGGCTCACTTGAAGAAGTGCCATAAATCCCATCCCTCCACGACCGAGGCCGAACCCCAGCCCGCCCGGTCATGGTAGTCCTCCGCACAACCAATCCGGTAAGGCCCGCCTGCTGGGCGATAAATCCAATCCCTCCCGGGGCCGAGTTCCCCTGCGTATTTCCGCTGTACTGCGCTGTTGCCCTTGCCAATTGGCCGCATGCCCTGCGGTTCCCGGTGTGACGGAGACCCGGTAAGTGGTCCAGTCGCTATGCGACTTGGGGTTGGTGGGTCGTGGTCTACCTAGTCGGAATTCTAGTCGGAGGCCGACGCGGCCCGCTTGGCGGCGCGCAGGTCCACCCACCAGCGCGCGGCCGCCCGGATGGACTCGGCGACCGGCGCGGGCTGCCAACCCAATTCGCGCCGCGCCTTGCCGGTGTCCACCGGCGCTTCGGCGCGCATCAGTCGCAGCGCGTTGAGGGTGAGCCGTTCGTCGCTGCTGCGCAGTCGCGATTTCAGCGTGCCGAGGCCGGCCAACGCGTAGGACACCGGCAGTGGGAGGGTCCTCGTCGGCGCGGGCACCCCGGCGGCCTCGGCGGCAATGCGTACCACCTCGGCGTTGGTGATCATGGTGTCCGAGATCAGGTACCGCTCGCCGACGCGTCCTTGTTCGGCGGCCAGGATCATCGCGGCGGCCGCGTCGTCGACCCCGACCGCCTCCAACTCGATGCCGCCCAGGACGAACGGCAGCTTGCCGAACGCCGCGCCGGCGATGATCGCGCCGTGCGGGGTGCGGCCCCAGTCCCCCGGCCCGTAGGTGGTGGACACACACATCGCCACCGCGGGCAGGTCCCCGGCGCGGGCACGGGCCAGCACCATCCGTTCGGCCTGCACCCGGGAGCGCACGTAGTCGGTGAGGCCTCGTTCGTCGGTGATCTCGTCGGCCTCGGTGGCGACGTGTCCGCGGCGGCGGTTCACGGTGGCGTAGCTGCTGGTGAACACGAAGCGCCGCAACGGGTTTGCGCGATGCACCATGATGGCCACGTCGAGCACGTTGCGGGTGCCCTCGACATTGGTGCGATACAGCGGGGCGGGGTCGGTCAGCCAGCCGCGGGTGTCCACCACGCAGTAGTAGACGTCGTCGCATCCGGTCATCGCCGCGGCCAGGGTGTCGTTGTCCCAGATGTCGCCGACGAAGCGTTCGGGGTCGAGGTCGTCGATGCCGACGGTGTTGGCGCCCTCGCGCACCATCACCCGCACCGGGTGGCCGGCCGCGGCCAATTGGCGGGTGACGTGGCTGCCGAGGAACCCGTTGGCGCCGATGACGAGTTTCACCGGCTGGGCCCCTGGGCGCGCATCCAGTCGGCGGCTTCGTCGTCGAGAGTGCCGAGTTCGGCGGCCTTGCGGCACCACCTCATGCCGGCTTTGAGGAACCGCAGCGGGTTGTAGATGTCCTCCTGGCGGCTCCACATCCCGTCGCCGGCATAGGTGATGATCGAGATGTTGGTGGCGCTGATGATGGTGCCGTCACCCGGGTCGCGCATCGGGTTGTCCAGTTCGCAGATCACCCGGCCGGTGTCCTCGTCGATCACATGCCACAACGACGGGAACGCCGTCATATGACTGCCCGGAAACGTCGTCATGGTGCGGTAGATCCAGTCCCGCACCTGCTCGCGGCCCTTCATGGTGCCCATCGCGTGTTCGATGTAGTCGACGTCGTCGGTGTAGTGGGCCACCCAACCGTCCCAGTCGTGGGTGCGAGCCGCGGCGTCGACCTCGGCTTCGAACCGGGCGAAGGCCTCGGCGAGTTCGGCGCGGGAGAAGCGCGATGCCGTCACAGCACAAACTAGAACACGTTCTAGGCAGCCTTGTCGAGGTTGCCATCGCGCTTATCGCCGGCGGTAGGCATCCGCGCGGCTGAACACTCCCAGAACCTCGACCCGATGGCGCTCCTCGTCGATGCGGTAGATGACCCGGTAGGTCCCCCGGCGGGCGCTGTGGCGGTCGCCTAGCGCCGCCCGCAACTGCTTGCCCACTCGGTGAGGATTATCGAGGAGCGGACCGACGATGAACTGGTGGGCGGCGAAGGCGACCGACTCGGGCAGATCCTCGGCCAGCTGCTTCCTCGCCGATGGAGCGACACTCAACGCATGCCGCCGCTCACTCAAGGGTGCCCCGGCGCGCCGCCATCGCGGCCGCGAGGCTCTCTTCGTCTTCGCCCTCTCCTCTGGCGAGTTCGGCGTCGGCCCGGGCGAGTGCCTGCATGGCGGCCGCGTCTGAGAGCACCGCGATGGTCTCCTCAAGCGCCTCCAGATCATCGACAGCGAGCAGCACGGCCGCAGGCCGACCATGCACGGTCACCGTGATCCGCTCATGCTGGGAGCCCACCAGGGCGACCAGCTCGGAGAGACGCGCCTTCACCTCGGCGAGGGAATTCACTCTTGGCATTGGTCACAAGTATGACCAGAAGTGGCGTCGCCGTCCACCCGTTGTCCACACCCCGCGCCGACTCTGACAAGTCCGTAACCGTGAGCCACCGGGACGGGCGCGGCGGGGCGCTTCGGGCGCACACTGGTGGAGATATGAGTTATGACAAGAACGCCCTGACCCCCGAGCAGTTTCGGGTGACCCAGCGCAACGGCACCGAGCGTGCCTTCACCGGCGAGTTCTGGGACCACCACGAGCCCGGAATCTACGTCGACGTGGTCTCCGGGGAGCCACTGTTCTCCTCAATCGACAAGTTCGACAGCGGCACCGGATGGCCCAGTTTCACACGGCCGGTCGAACCCGACAACGTCGTGGCCAAGCGCGACTTCCATCTGCTGTTCCCGCGCACCGAGGTGCGCTCGGCGCATGCCGACAGCCACCTGGGCCATGTGTTCAAGGACGGCCCGCGTGACCGCGGCGGGCTGCGCTACTGCATCAACTCCGCCGCGCTGCGGTTCGTCCACCGCGACGACCTGGACGCGCAAGGCTACGGCGACTACCGAACGTTGTTCACAGACAAGGAGACCGAGATGAGTGAGTACAAGACCGCGATCCTGGCCGGCGGCTGCTTCTGGGGCATGCAGGATCTGATCCGGCGCCAGCCCGGGGTGGTCTCGACCCGGGTGGGCTACACCGGCGGGCGCAACGCCCACGCCACCTACCGCAACCATCCCGGTCACGCCGAGGCCGTCGAGATCGTCTATGACCCGGCGGTGACCGACTACCGGGCGCTGCTGGAGTTCTTCTTCCAGATCCACGACCCGACCACCAAGGATCGCCAGGGCAACGACGTCGGCTCCAGCTACCGCTCGGCGATCTTCTACCTCGACGACGAACAGAAGGCCGTCGCCCAGGACACCATCGCCGACGTCGACGCCTCCGGGCTGTGGCCCGGCAAGGTGGTCACCGAGGTCGTGCCGGCCGCCGATTTTTGGGAGGCCGAACCCGAGCACCAGGACTACCTGCTGCGCATCCCCAACGGCTACACCTGTCACTGGCCGCGGCCGGGGTGGACGCTGCCCCGGCGCGAGAAGGTCTGAGGAGACCGCCCGGGGCGACCCAGCAGGCAATCAGCACAACGCGATCGCTTTCGGCCCCCTCCCGAAGAAGGGGGCCGATGGCGTTTCCGGGGTGACGCCCGACCGCGGGTCGGCCGACCTACGGCAGCGTGCCGATGCTCATGCCCCCGCTGGTCGCGGCGTACACCGTGCTTCCGCTCGCGAACACTCCCTGCACGCGGTCGCTGCCCAGTCCTTCACCGGTGGTGTAGGTCGTGAAGCTCGCCCCACCGTCGGATGTGATGCTCACACCCCCCGATCTGGTCGCGACGTACACCTGTCCGCCGCTCGCGTACACATCGTTCGCGCCGGGGGAGCCCAACCCTTGATCGTTGCTGTAGTTGGTGTACGTCACCCCCCCGTCGGTCGAGATACTCAGCCCCTGCTCGGTCGCGGCGTAGACGATTCCTCCGCTTTCGAACACGCCCAACACCCTCTCGGAGCCCAGTCCGTCGGTGTAGTTGGTGTACGTCAGGCCACCGTCAGTCGAGATGCTGACACCCTGGAGGGTCGCGACGTACACCGTTGTGCCGTTCGCATACACATCCCGGGTCCTGATAGAGCCCAAGCCGGCTTCGGCTCCGTAGTTGGTGTACGTGAGGCCACCGTCGGTCGAGATGCTCACGCCCGAGAAGGTCGAGACGTACACCGTTGTGCCGACTGCGTAGACACCGGACGTGGAGTTGGCGCCCAGCCCATCGAGGGTGGTGCGGTTGGTGTACGTCAGGCCACCGTCGGTCGAGATACTCAAGCCCCCTGTGGTCGCGGCGTACACCGTGGCCCCGCTTGCGTACACACCCTGCACGTTGTCGGAGCCCAGTCCGTCGGCGGTGGTGTAGTTGGTATACGTCACCCCACCGTCGGTCGAGATGCCCAAGCCCTGAGAAGTCCCGACGTACACCGTTGCCCCGCTGACGTAGACAGCCCGGGTGGAGTTGGAGCCCAACCCGTCGAGGGTGGTGTAGTTGTCGAAGCTGACCACCGAGACGGGAGTGTCGACGCCATCCGTGCCATCGGTGGCCGTGCCGGCGCCGCTGCCGATAGCCGTGCCGCCGGAGCCGCCGACACCGCCGGACACCAGTCCGCCGTTGCCGCCGTTTCCGCCGGTGGCTGTCCCGCTGCCCGTGGTGGCATTGATCGCCTGCGCGTTGCCGCCGTCACCGCCGCTACCCGCACTGCCGGCCACCCCGTCGCCGCCGTCACCGCCATTTCCGCCGCTGACGACGACGGTGATGCTGGGGCTGGACGCGGCGTTGATGATGCCGTTGCCGCCGTTGCCGCCGTTGCCGGCCTGCCCGGTCACGCTGTCGCCGCCACCGCCGCCGACGCCCCCGTCCGCGGTGGCGTTGTTGACGGCACCGCCGATGGCGGCACCACCGTTACCGGCGTTACCACCGGTCCCGGCGCCGCCGGCCAATCCGCCGTCACCGCCGGCGCCGCCCCAGGCGGAATCCCCGAACCCGAACCCGCCGTTGCCGCCGTCGCCACCGTCGCCGTCCGTCGACCCGCCACCGCTGCCGCCGTCACCGCCGGAACTCTCCTGCGCGCCGCCCACGGAGTTACCGCCGGTGCCGCCCTTTCCGCCGTCGCCTGTGGTGCCGGCGCCACCGTCGCCACCGGACCCACCGAAGGCCTCTTCGGTGTCGGGCGTGCTGGTGGCTGTCCCGCCGTTGCCGCCGTCACCGCCGTTGACGCCGCCGGTGCCACCGATCCCGCCGTCACCACCAGCGACGTCACCGCCGAAGTCGGTGTTCGACACCGCGGCGCCGCCGTTGCCGCCATTGCCGCCGTCGGCGTTGGTCGAGTCGCCGCCATCCCCGCCAGAGCCGCCGTAGGCGATGTATTCCTCGCTGGTGGCACTTCCACCGGCGCCTCCGTTGCCGGCGGTGCCGTTCACCGAGGCGCCGCCGTTGCCGCCGACACCGCCATAGGCTTCGGTGCCCAGTCCGTTGCCCGTGGCGTCGCCGCCGTTGCCGCCGTTGCCACCGTTGCCGTCCACGGAGGTGCCGCCTGCCCCGCCGTCGCCGCCGGCGGCGGACTGGTCGGTGCCGCTAGAGGTCGCGGACCCGCCGCTGCCGCCGTCACCGCCGTCGCCGGAGATGGATCCGCCGGCACCACCGGCGCCGCCGTTACCGCCGGTGGCGTCATTGGCGGCGTTGGATGCGGCGCCGCCCGCCCCACCGGCGCCGCCGTCGCCGCGGCTACCGCCGTTGCCGCCGTTACCGCCAGCCCCACCGTCGCCATCAGTGGGGGTAAAGCCCACACCGCCGTTGCCTCCGTTGCCGGCCGGGCCGGTGACCTGCGTCCCGTCGACGCCGTCGGTGCCGGCTGCCCCGGCCCCGGATCCGGCGTCACCACCGGTCCCGACCGCGCCGGCGTTCCCGCCGTTGCCTCCGGTGCCGCCGTCCGGGTTGATCGCCGTCCCGTCGGCGCCGTCGCCGCCGGCACCGGGCGTTCCGGCGTTGCCGCCGTCACCGCCGTCACCGTTGGTGCCGAGGGCGCCCGTGGCGTCGCCACCGGCACCGCCCTCACCGCCGTCGCCGCCGTTACCCCCGGGGCCCCCGTCGAACAGCGGACCGGAAGTCTGGCCCGAGCCACCGTCACCACCGGTACCGCCATTACCTCCGGTGCCGCCGGTGCCGGCCGTGCCGTCGACCGCGTTGCCGCCCAGGCCGCCCAGGCCGCCGTCGCCACCGGCGGTGCCGAGGACGCCGGTACCCGGCCCGTTGGAACCACCGTTGCCACCGTCACCGCCGGCGCCACCGGCGCCGCCGTTACCGGCATTGAAGGCGTTCCCGCCGCTACCGCCGCTACCACCACTGCCGCCAGTGGAACTGGAGGACGTGGAGTTCAGACCGTCGCCACCGGCGCCGCCGCCACCACCGTTCGCCGAGGCGCCTTCGCTACCGGCCGTGAACCCGGTCCCGCCGGCCCCGGCCGCGCCGCCGTCACCGCCGTCACCGCCGTCACCGCCCCCGATGCTGATCCCACCGGACGCACCGTCGGTGCCGTCACCGCCGACGCCGCCGGCCCCGGCGTCACCGCCGGCACCGCCGTTGCCGCTGAAGGCGCCGCCTTGGCCACCGTTGCCACCGGCGCCACCGTTACCGCCGTTACCGGCGTTACCTCCGTCACCGCCGCCGAGCACACCGGAGCCACCTGAACCGCCCGCCCCGGCGTCACCACCGGCACCGCCATCACCGGAGATGCCACCACCGACGAAGATGCCACCACCGGCGCCGCCAGCGCCACCGTTACCGCCACTGGTGCCGTCCTCGCCGGTGCCGTCCGTCCCGGTGTAGCCGGCAGCACCATTGCCACCGCTACCACCGGCGCCACCGTTACCGCCACTGGTGACAAAACCGCCCTTACCGCCGGCCCCGCCGTTACCGCCGGCCACTCCGGCGGTCGTCGACGCCGAACCGGCGCCGCCGTCTCCGCCGACGCCGCCGTTACCCGCAGCGCCGAGTGTGCCCGCGGTGCCATCGCTGCCGCCGGTGCCGCCGGTGCCCTTTGAGCCCGCGGCACCACCGGCGCCCGCGGTGCCTTCGGATCCGCCGTTACCGCCCGCCGAACCATCGGGCGTCCCGGCGACACCGGTGGCGCCGTTACCACCGTTACCGCCGGTTCCGGCGGCCCCGCCGTACCGCCGTTACCGCCGCTGCCGTCCGTGCCGCCGGTGGTGCTGCCGCCGGTGCCACCGACACCACCGGCACCCCCGGTACCGCCGTTGCCACCATTGCCGCCGGCCCTGCCCGAGACGTTGGAACTGGCGCCGTTACCGCCCTTACCGCCGTCGCCGCCGTTGCCGGCGTTGCCGCCGTCACCGGCAATACCCGTGGTCGCCGAACCGCCATTGCCGCCGTTGCCGCCGACGCCGCCGAGGGCCCCGGTGCTGCCATTGATGGCGGTACCCGGCGTCGGTGACGCGCCCGGGCCGCCCCGGCCGCCAGCACCACCGTCACCGCCGTCACCGGCGCTGCCACCGGTCGCCGTGCCGCCGTTGCCGCCGCTGCCGCCCTTGCCGGCATTGTTCCCGGCACCGCCGAGGTTGCCGGCGTTGCCGCCGTCGCCGCCGTTGCCGCCGTTGCCGAAGGCGCCGGCAGTGGTGACGTTCGCACCGGTGCCGCCCTGGCCCTCCACACCGGCGTTGCCGCCGTTGCCGGCGTTCGCGCCGGGGCGGTTGGCAGTTTGGACGAACACACCACTGAAGCCGTCGCCGCCGTTACCGCCGGTCCCGCCGCTACCGGCGTCACCGCCGCCGGTGCCATCGCCCTGGGTGCCGTCCGTTCCGCCCGGCCCGCCGGCATTCCCGGCCGCACCGCCGTTACCACCGGCACCACCATCGCCGCCGTTGCCGCCGTCGGTACCGGCTTCCGCCGGATTCCCGGTCCCGCTCGGGGCGCTCAGGCCGTTGTAGCCGTCACCTCCGTCGGCACCATTACCGGCGGTGCCGGCATCACCGCCGTCACCACCGTTGCCGGCGGTCCCCGCCGCGGCCGTACCGCCACCGGCACCGGCCGCACCGCCATTACCGCCGGCTCCGCCATTACCGGCGTTGCCGCCGGCACCGCCGGCCTGACCGGCCACACCGACCGTGCTGCTCGACGTGCCGGCGACCCCGTTACCGCCGTTGCCGCCGTCGGCGCCGTTACCACCAGCACCGCCGTTACCGCCGACCGAGTCGGTACCCGGGTTGGCACCCGTGCCCCCGGCCGCACCATCACCGCCGGCACCACCGACGCCACCGGCACCACCGCTGGTCCCGGCCGTGCCCGAATCACCCGGATTCACACCATCGGCGCCGGCCGCCCCGGCCGTGCCGGCACCTCCGACACCACCGTCACCGGCCGCGCCCGCGTTCCCGCCGTCACCATCGCTGCCGGTGAGGCTGGTGCCACCGGCACCGCCGGCACCCGCATCACCACCGGCCCCACCGGCACCGCCGGCGTTACCGCCGGCCGCACCCGAAGCACCGTTACCGCCATCACCGCCGTCACCGCCGGCACCGCCCTTACCGGCAATGCCGTCCACCGCGTCACCACCGGCGCCACCAGCACCACCGCTGCCCGCGGCGGTACCGAACTGGCCCGTCCCGGCCACCGCGTCACCACCGTCACCACCGACACCGCCGGCACCGCCGTCGCCGGCCGTGCCGGCACCGGAGCCATCGCCGCCATCACCGCCATCACCGCCGGAACCGCCGGTCGCGCTGTTGGAGACCGCGCTCAGACCCGCCCCGCCCTTACCGCCCTTACCGCCATCAGCACCGGCACCGTCAGCACCAGCACCACCGGAACCGGTCGCCCCACCGGCACCGAACGCCCCGGCGTCACCGCCGTTACCGCCATCGCCACCGCCGATGCTGATCCCAGCGGACGCACCGTCGGTGCCGTCACCGCCGGCACCACCAGCGCCGGCATCACCACCGGCACCGGCCACACCGTCACCACCGGGACCGCTACCGCCAGCCTGACCGGCCCCACCGGCACCGCCGTTACCGGCATCACCGCCATCACCACCACCCGGGGCGCCCGAACCGCCGTCACCACCGACACCACCAGTGCCACCGCTACCACCGTCACCGCCCACACCGTCGGTGCCCGACCCGGCATTGCCCGCGCCGTCCAGACCCGCCGCAGAACCAGTACCGGCCACACCACCGGCACCACCGTTACCGCCATCGGTGCCGGCCTCCCCGGTACCCGCCACGCCCGTGTAACCGGCCCCGCCGTCGGCACCATCACCGCCGTCACCACCGTCAGCCCCATTGCCACCATCACCAACAGCGCCCGCAGCCGCCGCACCACCACCAACACCCCCGGCACCACCAGCACCGGCCACACCGGCATTACCGCCGTCGCCGCCGGCACCACCGGCCTGACCCGCTGTACCGGCCACAGTGCTCGCGGCGCCGGCATTGCCGTTACCACCATTGCCACCAGCACCCGCGTTACCACCGGCACCACCGTCACCGCCAGCCGAGTCAACACCGGCATTGCCACCCGCACCCCCGGCCGTGCCACCAGCAGCGCCCGCGCCACCAGCACCACCGGTGCCACCAGCACCACCATCGATGCCGTCACCGCCATCACCACCAGCCACACTGGCGCTCGCACCATCGGAACCGGCGAACCCAGCACCACCGGCACCGCCATCGCCGGCCACGCCCGCGTCACCGCCGTCACCGCTGGCTCCGGCGGTCCCCGCCGCGGCCGTACCGCCACCGGCACCGGCCGCACCGCCGGCACCGCCATTGCCGCCAGCACCGGCGTTGCCACCAGAACCACCGGCCTGACCATCCGGGCTCAGCGCGGTGCCGTCTGCACCGTCCACGCCGTTTCCGCCGTTGCCGCCGTCGGCGCCGTTACCACCAGCACCGCCGTTACCGCCGACCGAGTCGGTACCCGGGTTGGCACCCGCGCCCCCGGCCGCACCATCACCGCCGGCACCACCGACGCCACCGGCACCACCGCTGGTCCCGGCCGTGCCCGAATCACCCGGATTCACACCATCGGCGCCGGCCGCCCCGGCCGTGCCGGCACCTCCGACACCACCGTCACCGGCCGCGCCCGCGTTCCCGCCGTCACCATCGCTGCCGGTGAGGCTGGTGCCACCGGCACCGCCGGCACCCGCATCACCACCGGCCCCACCGGCACCGCCGGCGTTACCGCCGGCCGCACCCGAAGCACCGTTACCGCCATCACCGCCGTCACCGCCGGCACCGCCCTTACCGGCAACGCCGTCCACCGCGTCACCACCGGCGCCACCAGCACCACCGCTGCCCGCGGCGGTACCGAACTGGCCCGTCCCGGCCACCGCGTCACCACCGTCACCACCGACACCACCGGCACCGCCGTCACCGGCCGTGCCGGCACCGGAGCCATCGCCGCCATCACCACCATCACCGCCGGAACCGCCGGTCGCGCTGTTGGAGACCGCGCTCAGACCCGCCCCGCCCTTACCGCCCTTACCGCCATCAGCACCGGCACCGTCAGCACCGGGGCCACCGGAACCGCTGGCCCCACCGGCACCGAACGCCCCGGCGTCACCACCGTCACCGCCATCACCACCACCGATGCTGATCGCACCCGACGCCCCGTCGGTCCCGTCACCGCCGAGCCCACCAGCACCGGCATCACCACCGGCACCGGCCACACCGTCACCACCGGGACCGCTACCGCCGGCCTGACCGGCCCCACCGGCACCGCCGTTACCGGCATCACCGCCATCACCACCACCCGGGGCGCCCGAACCGCCGTCACCACCGACACCACCAGCGCCGCCGCTACCACCGTCACCGCCCACACCGTCGGTGCCCGACCCGGCATTGCCCGCGCCGTCCAGACCCGCCGCAGAACCAGTACCGGCCACACCACCGGCACCACCGTTACCGCCATCGGTGCCGGCCTCCCCGGTACCCGCCACCCCCGTGTAACCGGCCCCGCCGTCGGCACCATCACCGCCGTCACCACCGTCAGCCCCATTGCCACCATCACCAACAGCGCCCGCAGCCGCCGCACCACCACCAACACCCCCGGCACCACCAGCACCGGCCACACCGGCATTACCGCCGTCGCCGCCGGCACCACCGGCCTGACCCGCTGTACCGGCCACAGTGCTCGCGGCGCCGGCATTGCCGTTACCACCATTGCCACCAGCACCCGCGGCACCACCGGCACCACCGTCACCGCCACTGGCATCGGTGCCTGATGACCCGCCAGTCCCGCCGGTGCCCACCGCACCACCAGCACCACCGGCGCCACCAGTACCACCAGTGCCACCAGCACCACCATTACCGCCGGCGTCGCCAGCCTCACCGGGGTTGGCGCCATCAGCACCGGCGAACCCGACACCGCCATGAGCGCCGCTACCGGCATCACCGCCCAACCCGCCGGCACCCCCAGAACCGTTGACACCCGCCGCGGCCGTACCGCCACCGGCACCGGCCGCACCGCCGGCACCGCCATTGCCGCCAGCACCGGCGTTGCCACCAGAACCACCGGCCTGACCATCCGGGCTCAGCGCGGTGCCGTCTGCACCGGCATTGCCGTTACCACCGTCACCACCGGCACCGGCCGCGCCACCATTGCCGCCGTTACCGCCGACCGAGTCCGCGCCCGCGCTGCCACCGGCACCACCGGCCGCACCACCGGCCGCGCCCGCACCACCGGCACCACCATTACCCCCGGCGCCGCCGTTCGTGCCGGCACCGCCATCGCCACCGGCCACGGTGGCGCTACTGCCGCCGGCACCGTCGGTTCCCGCACCACCGACTCCACCGATACCGGCCGTGCCCGCGTTCCCGCCGTCACCGTCATTACCGAAGACCGTCGAACCGCCGTTACCGCCGGCACCGGCAGTGCCGCCCTGGCCGCCGTCCCCGCCAGCGTTGCCGCCGGCGGCACCCGAACCGCCGTTACCGCCATCACCGGCATCACCACCGACACCGCCCTTACCGGCATCGCCGAGAACCGAGTCCCCGCCAGCGCCACCGACACCACCGCTACCGCCGGCAGTGCCGTCCTCACCGGTCCCCACACCACCGGTGTAGCCGTCACCACCGGCACCGCCCACACCGCCGATACCGCCCTTACCGAGACCGGAGCCCTTGCCGCCGTCACCACCGGCACCACCGATACCGCCATCAACGCCAACGGTCAGCGACGTGAAGCCGACACCACCGATACCGCCGTTACCGCCGTCAGCCCCGGCACCATCAACACCCGGAGTCGCCCCAGCCCCCCCGGCACCGACCGCCCCGGCGTTACCGCCCTCGCCGCCGTCGGCGCCGTCGGGGTTACCCGCATCGCCATCAGCGCCGTTACCACCTACACCGCCGGCACCGGCATCCCCGCCGTTACCGCCATCGCCATCAGCCGCATCCACACCAGCGGCCCCGCCGCTGCCCCCGGTGCCGGCCGCACCTCCGGCACCGCCGGTGCCACCGGTGCCGCCGTCACCACCATCACCGCCATTGCCGCCATCAGTCCCGGCAACACCCGCCGTCGTACCGTTCGTACCGGCGAACCCGACACCGCCGACACCGCCAGCACCGCCAGCACCACCTAGTCCGCCGTCGCCACCGTCACCGTTGACACCGGCCGAAGCCGTGCCGCCACCGGCGCCGGCATTACCGCCGACACCGCCGACACCGCCGACACCGGCGTTGCCGCCGGCACCGCCGTCCTGGCCGTCCGGGGCCTGCGCGGTGCCGTCAACGCCCGCTACGCCCGTGCCACCGTCACCACCAGCGCCAGCGTCGCCGCCAGCACCACCGTTACCGCCGGACGCGTCCGCGCCGGCCATGCCACCGGTGCCGCCCTTCGCGCCACCAGTGCCACCGGTACCACCGCTGCCGCCCACGCCACCGACGCCGCCGGCACTTCCGTTCTCACCGGTGCCCGCCGCACCGCTGTATCCGAGGCCACCGGCCCCGCCGCCACCCCCGTCGCCGGCCGCGCCACCCGCGCCGCCATCGCCGTCAGACCCCGAGGCCGCGGAGCCACCCCCGGCGCCACCAGCAGCACCCACGCCACCGTCGCCACCGTCACCGGCCGCACCACCGGCCCCGCCCGCGCCGCCGGCCGTGGCCGGATCGGTGCCCGCAGCACCGGTCGCACCCGCGCCACCGTCACCACCGGCGCCAGCAGCACCACCGGTACCGCCGTTACCACCGGCCGCATCGCCGCCGACGGTGCCCGTCGCACCACCGGCCGCACCACCGACCCCGCCGACGCCACCGACACCGGCCGCGCCGCCATTTCCGCCGTCGCCGCCGGCCGCGCCGGCATCTCCGGGATTGGTGCCATCGGCACCGGTCAGGCCGGCCCCGCCGCTACCCCCGTCGGCGCCGTTCCCGCCAACGCCGGCATCTCCACCGGATCCGTCGGTGCCATCCGTGCCGGTGGTCGCTGCACCGGCAGCACCACCGGCGCCACCATTGCCACCAGCAGCGCCACTGCCGCCGGCGCCGCCGGCGGTGCCGTCCGGGGCGCCCAGCACGCCGTCGGTGCCATCGACACCACTGCCACCGCTACCGCCCGCGCCACCGATGCCACCGGTGCCACCGTTGCCGGCCGTACCCGAGGTGGCATCACCACCGCCACCGCCGGCACCACCGTCACCGGCTGCTGTGCCGTCCAGACCGGATCCGGCCGGAGCGGCGAAACCGCCGCCGCCAGCACCGCCGTCGCCACCGTTGCCGGCCACACCCGTGGTTGCATCACCGCCGAGACCACCGGAACCGCCGTTACCGCCGTCCTTTCCGGCCACGGTTGAGGTCCAGCCATCCCCGCCGTCACCGCCGTTGCCTCCGCTCGTTGCGGAACCGTCAGTGCCCGGGCCCTGCCCGCTGCCACCCTGGCCCGCACCGGCACCGGAGCCACCGTTGCCACCGGCCGTGCCGTCGGGATTCTGTTCTGTGCCGTCGGCCCCGTCGGCGCCGTCCGCGGCCGCACCGGCGTTACCGCCGTTACCGCCGGGGCCGGTGCCCGAACTGCCGCCGTTGCCGCCAGTGCCGCCGTCACCGCCGTCACCGCCGGCACCGTCGAGTGCGTTGCCGCCCGTGCCCGCATTACCGCCGTTACCACCATCGCCGCCGGCGCCGTCCACAGCGCTGCCACCGTTACCACCGCTGCCGCCGGCACCGCCGTTGCCGCCGGTGAACGCATCACCGCCGTCGCCGCCGGCACCGCCCTTACCGGCGTTGTCGGTACCGGTGGCGTCGTACCCGTCGCCGCCGTCGCCGCCCGTGCCGGCGTTAGCCGCCGCACCGTCAGTCCCCGGGGTGGTTCCCGAACCGCCTCGACCCGCTGCGCCGCCATCACCGCCCGCACCGCCAGCACCGCCATCGGGAATCAGCGCATTAATGCCGTCCGCACCATCGCCGCCGGCGCCCCCGATTCCGGCGTTGCCGCCGTTGCCGCCGTTGCCGTCTACGCCGTCGACACCGGCCTGCCCGGTGGTGCCGCCACCTACGCCGCCAGCCCCACCGATTCCGCCGTCACCGCCGGTGCCGCCGTCACCGCCGGCGCTGCCGGCCAGCCCGTCGGCACCGGGAAACGGACCGTCCGTGCCGTCAATGCCGTTACCACCGTTACCGGCGTTACCGGCGTTTCCGCCGAGGCCACCGGCCCCGCCGTCACCATCGGTGCCGGCTGCCGCCGTGCCGCCGCCGGCACCCGCTGCGCCCCCAGCGCCACCGACTCCACCGGCACCACCGCCACCACCGGAACCACCGTCGGTGCCGTCAACGCCCACCGTGGTGCTCGACACCCCGGACACACCACTACCACCGTCGCCACCGGCACCGGCCGCACCACCGGTGCCGCCGTTACCGCCGACGGCATCCATACCGGCAGTCCCGCCGGAGCCACCCGTGCCCGCGACGCCGCCGGCACCACCGGCCCCGCCAACACCACCAGCGCCACCGTCACCTCCGGCACCCCCATCGGTGCCGGAATCACCGGGATTCGTACCGTCCGTGCCGGCGAACCCGGCGCCACCGGCGCCACCGGCACCGGCAGTGCCGCCCAGTCCACCATCGCCGCCGTCACCGTTGGCACCGGCCAACGCGCCGCCGCCAGCCGCCCCACCGTTGCCGCCGGAACCGCCGGTACCACCGGCGCCGGCATCGCCACCCGCACCACCAGCCTGGCCGTCAATGCTCAGCGCGGTGCCGTCGACGCCAGCGACACCCGCGCCGCCGTTACCCCCAGCGCCGGCGTCACCACCGACACCACCGGCACCACCATTGGCATCGGCCCCCGCGACTCCGGTCGCGCCGCCGCCGACACCGCCGGCGCCACCGGCACCACCGTTGCCGCCCGCACCACCATCACCGCCAGAACTGCCGCTTTCGCCGGCGCCACCGGCACCGGATCCGTCCTGACCGCTGTAGCCCAGGCCGCCAGCCGCGCCGGCACCACCACTTCCACCCAGACCACCGGCCCCGCCGTCACCATCGGTGCCGGCTGCCGCCGTGCCGCCGCCGGCACCCGCCGCACCCCCAGCGCCACCGACTCCGCCGCTGCCGGCATTGCCACCGGAACCACCGTCGGTACCGTCAACGCCCACCGTGGTGCTGGACACCCCGGCCACACCGTCGCCACCACTGCCGCCGGAGCCCGCCGTGCCACCGGTGCCGCCGTTACCGCCGGCTGCGTCGGTTCCGGCCTTACCGGTCACACCACCGGCCGCGCCACCGGCGCCACCGGCGCCACCGGCCCCGGCGTCACCACCGCTACCGCCATTGCCGCCATCGGTGCCGGAATCACCAGGATTGACGCCGCCAACGCCGTCGAAGCCCACACCGCCGGAACCGCCGTCCGCGCCGACACCGCCGACGCCGCCGTCACCGCCGTCACCATCGACACCACTGGTGCCGGTAGTGGCCACGCCGGCCGCACCACCGGCACCACCGGTGCCGCCATCGCCACCGCGGCCGCCCGCGGTACCCGAGGTGGCATCCGGGCTGCCCGAGGTGCCGTCGACGCCGTCGATGCCGGTGCCACCGCTACCGCCGGCGCCCGCGTTACCGCCGGCCCCGCCGTCACCAGCAGTGCCCGAGGTGGCCGCGCCGCCGGCGCCACCGGCGCCACCGCTACCGGCATTCGTGCCGTCCAGACCCGACAGAGCGGCCGCGGTGAAGCCCGAACCGCCCGCGCCTCCGGCGCCGCCGGCACCGGCCACACCCGCGGTGGTGGCGCCACCGGCCCCGCCGGCACCGCCGTCACCGCCGTCGAGGCCACTACCGTGGAGGTCCAGCCCAGACCACCGTCGCCGCCGTTCCCGCCGTCACCGGCCGTGCCACCGGTCCCGGCCAGACCACCGGTGCCGCCGGCGCCGCCGTCACCGCCAGCGGGAGTGGTCTGATCGCCGTCGGCACCCCGGCCGCCGGCCGCGCCATTGCCGCCGTTACCGCCACCGAGGGCCGAACCGCCGCTGCCGGGGGTGCCGTTGTTGGAGAACAGCACAAGAATCCGCGCGTTACCGGCCTGCCCGGCCGTCCCGCCGGTGCCGTTAGCCCCACCGTTACCGCCGTTGCCGCCGTCCTGGCCGGGATCGCCCGGGTTCACCCCGTCAGCACCCGCTGCGCCATTGCCGCCGTTACCCCCGGCCGCCGAACCGCCGTTACCGCCGTCGCCGCCGCGGCCCAGCACCCAACTGCCGTCGCCGCCGTTGCCGCCCGTGCCGCCGGCCCCACCGGCCCCACCGTCAGTGCCGGACTCGCCGGGCAACTGCCCGTCGATACCGTTGGCGCCGACGCTGCCACCGCCGTCACCACCGTCACCACCGTCACCGATGAGCGACAGCAGGCCGGTGCTGCCGCCGTTACCGCCGACACCACCGACGCCCGCGGTGCCGTTGCCGGCGTCGCCGCCGTCACCGCCGTCGCCAAGGACCAGCCCACCGCGCCCGCCGACGCCACCGTCGCCGCCGGAGGCGCCCGCCCCGCCGACACCGCCGTCACCGCCGAGGCCCCACAGCGTCAGGAATCCGGAATCACCGGCAGATCCGCCGTTGCCACCGGTCCCGCTCGCACTGGACCCGCCGAGGCCGCCGTCGCCACCGAAACCGATCAGCGAGGCCACCGTGCCGGCCCCAGCGTCGCCGCCATCACCGCCGCCGGTCCCACCACTACCGCCGTCGCCACCGCGACCGCCGGCGTTGAGCACCGAGATCAACCCGGCGCCGGCGCCGTCACCCCCGGCGCCGCCCTTGCCGGCCGAGCCCCCGGCGCCACCGTTACCCCCGCTGCCGCCGACCGCGAACACCGAGATCAACGCCCCGGCACCGCCGGCACCACCGTTACCGCCATCGGCGTCACCACCATTGCCGCCGACACCGCCGTCACCACCGCGGCCCCACACCGCCAGTAACGCCGAATCCCCGCCAGCCCCACCGTTTCCGCCGGAACCGCTGCCGGCCCCGGCACCGCCGGCACCACCGGCCGCACCCAGACGCAACACCGCCAGCGCACCCGCGTCGCCCGCGTCGCCACCGGCCCCACCGTTACCGCCAGCGGCACCGGCATCACCGCCAGCACCACCGGCCCCGCCGCGGCTGTTCAACAGCAACGACCGGCCACCGGCCCCACCGTTACCGCCGTCACCGCCACCGGCATTTCCCGCACCACCGGCACCGCCGACACCGCCGGCCGAGAACACCGACAACCAACCGGTGTTTCCGCCGACCCCACCGGCACCACCAGCAACCCCGACGGTCACAGCGGCGCCGCCGGCCCCGCCCTTACCCCCATTGCCGACGAACAGCCCACCGGTCCCACCGGCACCGCCGGCCCCGCCGTTGACACCAGCTCCGCCGTTGCCGCCGTTGCCGAACCAGCCCGCCGACCCGCCGTTGCCGCCGCCATAGCCGTTGCCGCCATTGCCGAACAGGCCGCCATTGCCGCCATTGCAGACACCGCTGGTGCAGGTCGCCGCGGTGTAGCTGTAGCCATTTCCGAACAAGATCCCCGCGTTCGGGTTATCGGCGGTGCCACTGCCGATGAAGAACCGCAGAATGCTGCCCGGCTCCCACGCGCCGATCGCGGCCGCTGCCGGGGAACTGACCGACTCCGCCGTGCCGAGCAACGGGCCTACCGGCTCACCACTGGTCGTACTCGCCGCCGACTTCACAACACCGGAACCCGAGCCAATCTCACGACGCGAGGCCGCAGCCGCCGCCCATGCCAGCGGTGCCGCCGCCGGGGAACCGCCCCCGCTGCCGGATGCCAACCAGGACAACAGGGTGGAGCCCACGGAACTCACAGACCCGCGCGGGGTCGCGGTGATCACCGGCGGGTCAGCGGCGACTGCTACCGACGGAGCCTCTGCCACAACTGTTGCGACTGCCGAAGCGGGCGCCGGAACCGGGGAATAGTCATCTGCCGGGATCGTCACATCGATCGCAGGTGCCTTGGGGACGACAATCGACGCCGCAAAGCTGTCGGCGTCGTCCGATCCGGCGGCCGTGACATCCGATGGGGTAGCGCCGGCCTCCGGCGAGGTGGGTGGCCCTGGCACGGGGTCGGCAGTGTTGCGACGCGGCGGGGCGCTCACTGGGCTGTCGACAGGGTTCTGGCCGCGCGCTCGAGTGCCGCCCGCCGGGGCGGGCTCTTGCGACCCACTTCCGGACCTCGTGGGCCCCCCATCCGCGGAAGAGCGGCCGCCGGCGCGCGGGCCGCGTGCCGGAGTCTTGGTGTTCGCCCGCGACGAGTTCGACGAGTCAGCCGAACTTGACCCGGTGGATCCACCCGAACCGGTGGTATCGGCAAACGCCATCGGCAACGAAGCCAGACCTGAGCCCACGCCCAACGCGACCGCTAGGGCGCCGACGCGGCCGATGTACCGACAATAACTAGCCACGCCAGCTTCCGCAGCCGCTTCAGCCCGCCGCCCGTACTCGATGGCGCGAACCCGTCCCTTCGATGCGCGACGGTCGTGGCTGACTTGCTGGGGCGGATTTGCTGCGGGCAACGCTGCTCCTCGAAACGATCGCTGGCGGGCGTTGAATGACACCCGAAAATCAACCATGCCAAACGGGTTCACTGAACGCCAGCAAATTCCGGGAATAGCCAAAGAAATTCGGTTCCTCGGCGAATTCATTCGGCCTGGAGAAATTCGGTTGATGAGAGCGGGCCCGTTGACGACGCTTCGGGACGGTTTCAGCTGCAGATCCCGAGGCTGGACCGGGTTCGCGCTGGGCCGGGTTCGCGCCGCTGTTCAGCGGCGGTGTCGCCACCCTCCGTGAGCAACCCTCGAACCCGCCGACTAACGTTATGGCGTTCAGCTGTCGATTGAGGGGAAACACAGATGCGTGTCGTCGCGTTCGCGCCGTCCTTGAGTGCCGTCGAAGAGGATGCCGGCGGGGTCAATATCAAGGGCTTCCCGATGACGAGCTGCTACGTCAACAGCTTCCCCGCGCAGATCACGGTGCCCATGGTCGTGGCGGTCACCGCACTCGGCGGCACCGACTACGACCCGGTGAAGTACATCGTCGCGACCTCGCCGGAGGGCGAGCGGGTCGGCAGCCTGGAGTTCGCCTGGCACTGGCACGACAATCCGCCCACCCCGGTGAAGTTCCGGGTGTTCACCCAGTACCTGCCGATGCGGGCCGAGACCTCCGGCGTCTACACCATCGGCCTCTACGACAGCCTCGAGGACACCGAGAGCGACATCCTGTTCCCGCTGCCGGTGCTGAAGACCAACCCGCTGATTCACACCCGCGTCCCGTGACCCGCGTCGGCCGGCGATCGCGTCGGCCGGACGCAGATGGGTCGGCAATAATGAATGCGACGTCTTGATCGCCCGAGGGAGCAATTGACATGACCGAGAGTCCGCGCGCCGATGTGGTGGCCCAGCAATACCAGAAGTGGACCTACCCCGAGCCGATCCAGAACCTGGAAACGTGGCTGACCAATAACTGGCAGTGGTTCGACCCCAGCCACGCGCACCGGATCCTGTGGCCGGACCGCCCTCTGCAGCCCGATATGGACATTCTGATCGCCGGCTGCGGCACCAACCAGGCTGCCCAGATCGCCTACACCAACCGGGCAGCAAAGGTGGTCGCGGTCGACGTCAGCCAGGCTTCGCTGGACCACGAGAAGTTCCTCAAGGACAAGTACGCGCTGAAGAACCTCGAGTTGCACCTGCTGCCGATCGAGGAAGTCGGCACCCTGAACCGTGACTACGACCTGGTGATGTCCACCGGTGTGCTGCACCACATGGCCGAGCCGAAGGTGGGGATGAAGGCGCTGGCCGACGTGATGCGCCCCGACGGCGTCGCGGCGATCATGCTCTACGCGCGCTACGGCCGAGCCGGGGTGGAACTGATGCAGGCCGTCTTCCGGGACATGGGGCTCGGCCAGGACGAGGAATCGTTGCAGATGGTCAAGGCGGCCGTCGCCTCGCTGGCATCCAGCCACCCGCTGCGCAGCTACATCTCGATCGCTCCGGACCTGCAGTTCGACGCCGGCATGGTCGACACGTTCCTGCACGGCCGGGACCGCAGCTACACCGTGGACGACTGCCTGGATCTGGTGTCCTCGGCCGGGCTGGTGTTCCAGGACTGGTTCCTCAAGACGTCCTATTACCCACCGACGCTGACGGAGCCGGACAACGAGTTCTACGGCGCCGTCAACCAACTGCCCGCCGAGAAGATGTGGTCGGTGATGGAGCGGGTCAGGACCCTCAACGCCTGCCACTTCTTCCTGGCCACCCGCCCCGAGCGGCCCACGCAGAGCTACCGGATCGACTTCTCAGCGAGCAACGCCCTGGATTACGTGCCGCTCATGCGGCTGCGGTGCGGCCTGCGCGGCCAGGAGATCTACCGGCAGGGCTGGACCCTGCAGTTGGACCCCACACACCTCGCCCTCGCGCAGAACATCGACGGCGAACGCTCGATCCGCGAGATCGCCGCCCGGGTCACCCAAAGCGGGGTGCTCAGCGGAGCAGAACAGACCGAGCTTGAATACATGGCCCTGGAGCTCTTCGAGGGACTATGGCGTACGGACTTCATCGCGATTGACCTGAGCCCGACGTCTGCGTAGCCAGTTCGCGTAGGACGAGATCCGGCCCCCCTCCCATGCGGAGGGGGGCCGGACTCATTTCGGGAGTGCCACGCGAAGCGATTCGTGGAGTCTTCCCGAAGCCGATCGGATCGTTGGGCGACCTACGAAAACGGCCCCCTCCCGAAGGAGGGGGCCGTTCCCGTTGTCAGGCGCCGGGCTACGAGGGGGTCCCGTCGGTGCCTTGGATAGCTGTACCGCCGGGCGCGACGGCTGCGCCGCCGGTGCCGCCGGCGCCGCCACTGACAGCCCCGCCGTTACCACCGTTTCCGCCGGTGGCCACACCCGACGCATCTCCGTTGACGACCTGGGCGTTGCCGCCCGCGCCACCGTCGCCGCCGAGGGTGGCGAGACCGGTGCCGCCGGCGCCGCCAAAGCCGGCTGTCGCCAGCGCGACTCCGGTGCCGGTCGCGGTGGCGTTACCGCCTGCACCACCGGTGCCGGCCTGTCCGGCGGCGGAAAAGCCGCCGTAACCGCCGGTACCGCCGTAAGCATCTGCGCCAACACCGGTCGAGGAGGCTGCACCGCCAGCACCGCCGGCGCCGCCGGCGCCAGTGGTCTGGTAGTCGCCCCCGCCAAAGCCGCCCAGACCGCCGACCGCCATGGCGTTGGTGCCGCTAGCGGTCCCGGTACCGCCAGCACCTCCGGCAGTAGCGGTGCCGGTCAAGGTGGCGCCACCATAGCCGCCCTGGCCACCAGTGGCAACGGAGTCCTGCCCGGTCGCGGTGGCATTACCGCCACCGCCCGCGGTGCCCGCGGTGCTGACGTAGCTAACGCCGCCATTGCCGCCCCTACCGCCGGTTGCGGTGGCGGAGACCCCGGTGACCGTAGCGTCGCCGCCCTTACCACCGTTGCCGCCGGTTCCGGCGTTGACACCGCCCCAACCGCCGGCGCCACCAGCGCCACCGACAACGTCGACTCCGTCGGCCGCAGCGAACGCCGTGCCGCCGGCGCCACCGGCGCCACCGTTGCCGTAGCTGCCGCCATTACCACCGGCACCACCGGCGCCGCCGTCGCCGAGCGGGTTGTTCCACCCGTCGCCGCCGCTGCCGCCGTTGCCACCGGAAGTGACCGCCGTGCCGACCGTGCCATCAGTTCCGCCAGTGCCGCCGGTGCCCTTCAGGCCCTTGGCTCCGAGGGCCCCCGGGTTCCCGCCGCTACCGCCGGAACCGCCGTTACCAACCAGCTGCACATCGGTGCCGGTGCCCAGGCCGCCGTTGCCGCCGTTGGCACCGCTGCTGGGAGCAGCGCCGTTGCCACCGTTACCGCCGCTGCCGTTGGTACCGCCGTTTCCGGCGTTGCCGCCGTTGGCGCCAGCACCGCCGGAGCCTCCGTTGGCGCCGCTGCCGCCAATGCCACCGCTGCCGCTGACAGATCCGACACCGGCCGCCGCCGTTCCCGCTGTGCCGGCTGCGGTTCCGTTGGCGCCGCTGCCGCCCTTGCCACCGGTGCCTGCACCGGTAGCGGTACCACCGACGCCACCGGCGCCGCCGTCACCGCCAGCCCCGGCGTCGCCGCCGTCACCGGTGCTGCCTGGGCCAGCCGCAATAGTGCTACCGGTCGCGCCGTTACCGCCGTTACCGGCCGTGCCCGCTGCGCCCCCAGCGCCGCCGGCGCCACCGGTACCCGTGGTCACGTTGCCGCCAGCGCCGCCGTTGCCACCGGCGCCACCGGCGCCGCCGTCGCCACCCACCACGAAGGCGCTGCTGGCCTTGCCGTTACCGCCGTTACCGCCGTTACCGCCAGCACCGCCGGCGCCACCGGCGCCCGCAATGCCCGTGGTCGCAGTGCCGCCGTCGCCGCCCTGGCCGCCGTTGCCACCGGCCGAGCCGGATGTCGCGGCACTGGTGTCGGCATTGACGCCGACATAACCGGCACCACCCTGGCCGCCAGCCGCACCACTACCGGCCTTGCCGCCAGTCGCAGTGCCGCCGGACCCGCCGACACCACCATCAGCGCCGTCGACTCCGAACGCACCGGCAGCGCCGTTGCCGGCAACTCCGCCGTCGCCACCGTTGCCCGCGGTTCCGGCCGCACCATCGGCGCCACCGGTGCCACCGGTGCCCTTGCCGCCACCGGCACCCGTGGCCCCGGCGTTACCGCCGTTACCGCCGGCACCACCGGTGTCTCCGCCGCCCGCGACCGCCGCGGCACCCGTGCCACCGACACCACCGGACCCGGCGTCACCGCCCGCACCACCGGTGCCGTTGGTGCCCAGGGCCACGGTGTTACCGCCGGCACCACCGGTGCCGCCCTTGCCACCGGCACCAGCATCCTTACCGTCCAGCCGCGTCACGACCGCATCGGTGATCCCGCTGCCACCGGCACCGCCGGCACCACCGTTACCGCCCTTGCCGCCGGTACCGGCCGTGCCCGCCTTATCGGTCACCAAACCGCCGGCACCACCGTTACCGCCCTCACCACCAGCTGAACCAACCGTGGCATCAGAGCCGGCATTACCGCCGACCGCGTTGGACCCGGCATCACCGGCGCCACCGTTACCACCGGCACCACCGTCACCGGCCTTACCGGTCGAGGCCGTACCGCCGATACCGCCCTGGCCGCCGTTACCACCGGCAACACCCTGGTCGTTCGAGGATCCGCCGTTACCACCGGCACCACCGTTACCGCCATCAGCGGCAGTCCCGGCCGCACCATCGGCGCCACCAGTGCCACCGGTGCCCTTGCCGCCACCGGCACCCGTGGTCCCGGCGTTACCGCCGTCACCACCAGCACCGCCGTTGGCCTCGGAGCCCGCGACCGCCGAGGCGCCCGTGCCACCGACACCACCGGCCCCGGCGTCACCGCCCGCACCACCGGTGCCGTTGGTGCCCAGAGCGACGGTGTTACCGCCGGCACCACCGGTGCCGCCCTTGCCACCGGCACCAGCGGCCTTACCGTCCAGCCGCGTCACGACCGCATCGGTGATCCCGCTGCCACCGGCACCGCCGACACCACCGTTACCGCCCTTACCACCGGTCCCGGCCGTGCCCGCCTTATCGGTCACCAAACCGCCGGCACCACCGTTACCGCCCTCACCACCAGCTGAACCAACCGTGGCATCAGAGCCGGCATTACCGCCGACCGCGTTGGACCCGGCATCACCGGCGCCACCGTTACCACCGGCACCACCGTCACCGGCCTTACCGGTCGAGGCCGTACCGCCGATACCGCCCTGGCCGCCGTTACCACCGGCAACACCCTGGGAATCCGAGGATCCGCCGTTACCACCGGCACCACCGTTACCGCCATCAGCGGCAGTCCCGGCCGCACCATCGGCGCCACCAGTGCCACCGGTGCCCTTGCCGCCACCGGCACCCGTGGTCCCGGCGTTACCGCCGTCACCACCAGCACCGCCGTTGGCCTCGGAGCCCGCGACCGCCGAGGCGCCCGTGCCACCGACACCACCGGCCCCGGCGTCACCGCCCGCACCACCGGTGCCGTTGGTGCCCAGAGCGACGGTGTTACCGCCGGCACCACCGGTGCCGCCCTTGCCACCGGCACCAGCGGCCTTACCGTCCAGCCGCGTCACGACCGCATCGGTGATCCCGCTGCCACCGGCACCGCCGACACCACCGTTACCGCCCTTACCACCGGTCCCGGCCGTGCCCGCCTTATCGGTCACCAAACCGCCGGCACCACCGTTACCGCCCTCACCACCAGCTGAACCAACCGTGGCATCAGAGCCGGCATTACCGCCGACCGCGTTGGACCCGGCATCACCGGCGCCACCGTTACCACCGGCACCACCGTCACCGGCCTTACCGGTCGAGGCCGTACCGCCGATACCGCCCTGGCCGCCGTTACCACCGGCAACACCCTGGTCGTTCGAGGATCCGCCGTTACCACCGGCACCACCGTTACCGCCATCAGCGGCAGTCCCGGCCGCACCATCGGCGCCACCAGTGCCACCGGTGCCCTTGCCGCCACCGGCACCCGTGGTCCCGGCGTTACCGCCGTCACCACCAGCACCGCCGTTGGCCTCGGAGCCCGCGACCGCCGAGGCGCCCGTGCCACCGACACCACCGGCCCCGGCGTCACCGCCCGCACCACCGGTGCCGTTGGTGCCCAGAGCGACGGTGTTACCGCCGGCACCACCGGTGCCGCCCTTGCCACCGGCACCAGCGGCCTTACCGTCCAGCCGCGTCACGACCGCATCGGTGATCCCGCTGCCACCGGCACCGCCGACACCACCGTTACCGCCCTTACCACCGGTCCCGGCCGTGCCCGCCTTATCGGTCACCAAACCGCCGGCACCACCGTTACCGCCCTCACCACCAGCTGAACCAACCGTGGCATCAGAGCCGGCATTACCGCCGACCGCGTTGGACCCGGCATCACCGGCGCCACCGTTACCACCGGCACCACCGTCACCGGCCTTACCGGTCGAGGCCGTACCGCCGATACCGCCCTGGCCGCCGTTACCACCGGCAACACCCTGGGAATCCGAGGATCCGCCGTTACCACCGGCACCACCGTTACCGCCATCAGCGGCAGTCCCGGCCGCACCATCGGCGCCACCAGTGCCACCGGTGCCCTTGCCGCCACCGGCACCCGTGGTCCCGGCGTTACCGCCGTCACCACCAGCACCGCCGTTGGCCTCGGAGCCCGCGACCGCCGAGGCGCCCGTGCCACCGACACCACCGGCCCCGGCGTCACCGCCCGCACCACCGGTGCCGTTGGTGCCCAGAGCGACGGTGTTACCGCCGGCACCACCGGTGCCGCCCTTGCCACCGGCACCAGCGGCCTTACCGTCCAGCCGCGTCACGACCGCATCGGTGATCCCGCTGCCACCGGCACCGCCGACACCACCGTTACCGCCCTTACCACCGGTCCCGGCCGTGCCCGCCTTATCGGTCACCAAACCGCCGGCACCACCGTTACCGCCCTCACCACCAGCTGAACCAACCGTGGCATCAGAGCCGGCATTACCGCCGACCGCGTTGGACCCGGCATCACCGGCGCCACCGTTACCACCGGCACCACCGTCACCGGCCTTACCGGTCGAGGCCGTACCGCCGATACCGCCCTGGCCGCCGTTACCACCGGCAACACCCTGGTCGTTCGAGGATCCGCCGTTACCACCGGCACCACCGTTACCGCCATTGCCCGCGGTCCCGGCCGCACCATCGGCGCCACCAGTGCCACCGGTGCCCTTCAGACCCGCGGTCCCCGAAGCACCTGCGTCACCACCGCGACCACCGGCACCACCGGTGGCCTCGGAGCCCGCAACCGCTGCGGCACCCGTGCCACCGACACCACCGGACCCGGCGTCACCCGCCGCACCACCGGTCCCGTTCACACCCGTGGCGACGGTGTTACCGCCGGCACCACCATTACCCGCCTTGCCACCGGCGCCAGCATCCTTACCGTCCAACCGCGACAGAACCGCGTCGGTCAGACCGCTGCCACCGGCACCGCCAGCACCACCGTTACCGCCCTTACCACCGGTCCCGGCCGTGCCCGCCTTATCGGTCACCGCGCCGCCGGCACCACCGTTACCACCCTGGCCACCGGCCGCACCCGTCGTGGCATCAGAGCCGGCATTACCGCCGACCGCGTTGGACCCGGCATCACCGGAGCCACCGTTACCACCGGCGCCACCGTTACCGGCCTTACCGGTCGCGGCCGTACCGCCCTGGCCGCCCTGGCCGCCGTTACCGCCGACCGCACCCTGGGTCACCGAGTTGAAGCCGTTGCCGCCGTCGCCGCCATTGCCACCGTCACCAACGGTGCCGTCGGCACCATCGCCGCCGAAGCCGAATCCGCCGGCTCCAGCGGTCCCGGCGTTGCCGCCAGTGCCACCACTGCCGCCGTTGGGTCCGCCGAGGCTGAGATCCGTCGCCGAGCCACCCTGACCGCCGAGGCCGCCGCTACCGGCGTTGCCGCCCGCGCCGCCGACGCCATCCGGGCCACTGGCAGAACTTGCACCCGTGCCGCCGTTACCGCCAGTGCCGCCGTTGGCGGCGTTGCCGCCGTTACCGGCCACGCCGCCGTTACCGCCCGCACCACCAACGCCGGCGTTGCCGCCCGCGCCGCCGTTGCCCGCGGTGCCCGTGGTTGCGGTGCCGCCGTTACCGCCTAGGCCGCCATTGCCGCCGGCGGCTGCGTTGCCGCCGTTGCGGCCCGCACCGAGGGTTCCGAGCCCGCCAGCACCGCCGGCACCGCCCGCGCCACCGGCGCCACCGTTGCCCGCGATGCCCGCGGTGGCTGTACCACCGTTACCACCCTTGCCACCGTTGCCACCGATGGTGCCGTTTCCAGCCGCCACCAGGGATGACCCGGCCGTTCCGACAGTTCCGGCGACACCGGCGCCACCAGCGCCACCAGCGCCGCCATTACCCGCCGCTCCGGTATTGCCCGCAGTGGAGCCGAGTCCGCCGGTGCCCGCGGTGCCGGCATTGCCGCCGTTTCCGCCGATGCCACCGGCAGTGACCACTGCACTGCCTGAGCCACCGTTGCCGCCGCGACCGCCGCTACCGGCGGCGCCGCCGTCACCGCCGAGACCCGTGCTGCCGGCCGTCGAGCCGGTACCACCGAGACCACCATTGCCGCCGGCGCCGCCCGAGCCGCCGTCACCGGCGTTAGTTCCGTTCTCGCCGGTACCCGCGGTGCCGTCGTAGCCACCGCCACCGGTGCCGCCGGTACCGCCCTCACCGCCGTTGCCACCATTGCCACCGAGGCCGGTGGTGCCAGTGGTTGAGCCGGTGCCGCCAGCACCGCCGGTGCCGCCGGCGCCGCCATTACCTCCCTTGCCGCCCGCACCACCGTCGGTGCCATCGACGCCGATGGTGCCGACATCGCCGGCCTTGCCGACCGTGCCGTTGCCACCGTTGCCGCCGTTACCGGCGTTACCGCCGTTACCACCGGCACCATCCGCGGCGTTCCCGCCGCCGACCTCCAGGCCGCCGGTACCACCGGCGCCACCAGCGCCACCGTTGCCACCGTTGCCGCCGTTTTCACCGGTATCTGCCACTGGGGTGTAGCCCGTACCACCGGCACCACCGGCACCACCGGCACCACCGACACCCGCGGAGCCGTGGGTGCCGTCAGTCGAACCTTTGCCACCGGCACCGGCGTTACCGCCGTTACCGCCCGCTTGGCCGGCATCGCCGTCGCCACCGTCCGCAATCACCGGGCCACCGTCAGTGCCGGCCTTGCCGGCAGCACCCGCAGCGCCGATACCACCGTTGCCGCCGTTACCACCGACACCGTCGACACCGGCCTTGCCAATTCCAGCCTTGGCGCCACCGGCGCCGCCGTTACCACCGACACCGCCGCTACCGCCATCGGCGTTGCCCGCACCGCCGTCAGCACCGTTACCGGCATTGCCACCCGCACCGCCGAAGCCTGCCTGGACGACGGCGCCCGACTGGCCAGCTTTCGAACCTGTGCCGCCATTGCCGCCAACCGCAGCGTTGCCGCCAGCACCGCCGTTACCGCCGTTACCGCCGTCGGCTCCGGCCAGGACCCCGTCCACACCATTGAAGCCTGCGCCACCGTCACCGGCGACCCCGGATCTACCGCCGTCACCTCCGACACCGGTCGTGCCCGTCGTGGAACCGGTGCCGCCGGCACCGCCGTTGCCGCCGTTACCACCGACGCCGGCGTTACCACCGGCACCGCCGTCCGGGTTCAGCAGGGTGCCATCGGCACCGTCGGCGGCAAAGCCGCCTTCGCCGCCTTCGCCGCCGGCACCGCCGTTGCCGCCCACACCCGTGGCACCCGTGGTCAGACCGGTGCCACCGACGCCGCCGTTACCGCCCACGCCGCCGTTACCGGCGTTACCACCGGGACCAGAATCGTCGCCGGGGTTGACCCCGTCAGCACCCGCCGCGCCATTGCCGCCGGTGCCGGCGTTACCGCCCGCGCCACCGGCCGCGCCGACACCCGAGGTGCCGGACCCGCCGTTCTGGGCGAACAGCAGCAGCAACCGGCCCGAACCCGCCGTGCCGGCCGCTCCGCCGACACCACCGGCGCCGCCGTTACCGCCGTTGCCACCGTCGAAGCCGTCAGCACCCGCGAGCACACCATCGGCACCGTTGAAACCGGTACCACCAGCACCACCGAGACCACCGGCACCACCGGAACCGGCGTTACCGCCGTTACCGAAGATGAAGCTGCCGTTACCACCGTTACCGCCGGTACCACCGGCACCGCCGGCCGTGCCGTCCCCACCGTCCGGGTTCAGCGCCGTGCCGTCAGCACCCGCCGTGCCCGCCAGGCCCGCACCACCTGAACCGCCATTACCGCCGTCGCCGAAGATCGACAGCAGACCGGTGCTGCCGCCGTTACCGCCGTTGCCGCCGAAACCGATCAGCACGGGGTCGTTGCCGCCGTTACCGCCGTCACCGCCGGAGCCCAGGAGCAGACCACCGTTGCCGCCGTTTCCGCCGGAACCATTCGTGGTCGCGCCCGCGCCCCCGGCACCACCGGCACCACCGGTGCCGTTCAACGCCAAGAGCCCGGCGTCACCGCCGTTGCCACCGGTGCCGCCGGAGCCCGAGCTGATGCCGCTATTGCCGCCGTTGCCACCGGTGCCGCCGGTGCCGAACACCGAGAGCAGACCGGTGTTACCGCCGTTACCGCCGTTGCCGCCGTTGCCGGTCGCGATCGCTGCAGCGCCGCCGGCGCCGCCGTTGCCACCGTTGCCGAAGAACAGGCCGCCAGTGCCACCATTACCACCGTTACCACCGAGCACGCCAGCCCCGCCGTTACCGCCGGAGCCGAACCAGCCGGCCGAACCGCCGTTGCCGCCGCCGAAGCCGTTGCCGCCGCTACCAAACAGGCCGCCGTTGCCGCCGTTGCAGGTGCCACTGGGGCAGTCGCCCGCGACGCTGCCGTAGCTGTACCCGTTGCCGAACAGGATGCCGGCATTCGGGTTCTCAGCAGTGCCGTCACCGAAGAAGAAGCCCAGCAAGGTTCCATCGCCCTGCGCCGAGGCCGTCGGGGCCGCAGCGGACCCGAACAGTGTCGGCAGTTGGCCCGGCTCGCCAGTGGAGGTCGACGCCGCCGCCTTGGCCGTAGTGGATACCTTGCCCAGCTCGCGACGACTAACCGCCAAAGCCGTCCACATCAGCGGGGCCGCAGCGGGGGCCTCACCGTTGGTACCGGCCTGCAGCCAGGACAGCAGGCCACGACCCAGGCCGGAAACAGAAGAGCTACTCGAGGCCGGCTGCGCGGCGGTCATCACCGGCGCCTGTGCGGCAGCCGGGGCGGCGACCGCTTCCACCACTGCGGCGGCGGGGGACGGCGACGAGCTGGTGTCGGCCGGGGAATCCGAGTCGATGCTGGTGTCTACGTCCGCATCCGTCGCGCTAGGGGGCAGCGACGGGGTGGAGACGGAGCCTTCATTTCCGGCGTTACCGGACGCCGACGGGATCGAGGGCGCCGAGGGGGCCGTCGCCGACTCAGAGACGGCCGAGCGGTTGCTGCGCCGCGGTTTGCCAGCGGGGCGCTCCGCGTCAGACCCGCCGCGCGCGTCGGTGTCGGCGCCGACTGCGGGGATCTCGTCCGGGGCCGAGCTGTCGGAGGCAGAGCTGTCCTCCGAAACCGGGTCGGACGCAGATGAATCGGAGGAATCGTCATCCGAGTCGCCCGCTGATCCACCACGGGCGCCACGCGCGCCACGCGCGTTGCTGCGGGTGGGCGCCGAGGTGGACGCACCCGCCGCTGAAGAGGACGAGGCCTCGGAAGCCTCAGAGCCGGTCGATCCCGCGGATCCGATGGGGTCCGCGAACGCCATCGGCATTGCCGAGATGCCCGAGCCCACGCCCAAGGCCACAGCCAAGGCGCCCACGCGCCCGACGTACCGCGCGTAGCTGTGCTGAGCAAATTCCGTCGCACTCACCGCCCGCCGGCTGTACTCGATCGAACGAACACGGCCTTTCGATGCGCGCCGATGGCGACCAACAGGCTGAGACGAATCCGCTGCGGACATTGCTGCTCCTTATAACCGAATGCGCGGAGCCCCTACTCCGCGTCAAGCGCGCGTGGTGCGCGCGAGAAGAGTATGTAACGCGACTGGCGCTTTTGTCACGTTTTCTCTAGAACTTTTCTCAGCTTCCGGCAAAAGCACTGCTCCAAGGGCTGAGGTAGCGACACGGTGACGAACGACGGGCCTTGTAACCCCTACCCTCGCGAAACTGCGGCCAGGCCTCAGATATGCTCCACTGTCATCGGATCACAGATAACTGTCTGGCTAACTAGATCGGCGTATAGCTAAGAACAGGCTGATAGTCCCGGCTCACCGCTTCTCAGCTGCGCAAACCCGAGAAATGAGGCTCGCCACCGTGCGGATCGTGACCTTTGCGCCCACCCTGAGTGCCATCGAGGAGGAGGCCGGGGGCCTCAGCCTCACGGGCTTCCCGATGACCAGCGGTTATGTCGACGTGTTGCCCGCGGAGATCACCGTAAACGTCGTCGTGTCGGTCTGCACGCTGAATGGCGATGAATACGACCCGGTCCGCTACATCGTTGCCAGCTCGCCCCAGGGTGAGCGAATCAGCACCATGCAGTTCGGCTGGCACTGGGACGACAACCCGGACTGCCCGGTCAAATTCCGGGTGTTCGCCCAACGTCTGCCGATCGTGATCGAGTCCGAGGGGACCTACCTGCTCTCGCTGTGCGAGGACCCGGACGCGGTCGCCAACGCCGAGCAGACGTTCCCGTTGCAGATCTTCCGCAACCCGATGGCGCCGGAGCCGGAGCAGTCGCGCTACGGGACGCTGCCCAGCTAGCCCTCAGCTAGCCCAGCGGCACCGCGCGCCGGTAGACCACCACCCGGCCGCCCTTCTTCGGGGTGAACGCCACACCGCGGTTGTGCACCTTCTCCCCCGGCGCGGAAGTGGTCTGGATGACGACGTGACGCAGGACGGTACGCAGCACCACGTCGAGTTCCATGTTGGCGAACGCCGCACCGACGCAGCGGCGGGTGCCGCCGCCGAACGGCACCCAGGCGAAGGTGCTGGGTTTGGTGTCGACGAAACGTTGCGGGTCGAACCGCTGCGGGTCGGGGTACACCTCGGGGTTCTGGTGCAGTTGCAGCAGGCTCACCATGATGGAGAACCCCTGCGGGATTCGCCAGGGGCCCAGGTCGTACATCGGGGCGGCGACATGCCGGCCAGCGAAGTCGATGACGGTGCGGTTGCGCTGGACCTCGAAGATGGTGGCCTGGCGGTAGCTGTTGTCCTCCCCGGCCGCCTCGGCGACCAGGCGCTCCAGCACCTGCGGGTGCCGGGAGATCCGCTCGAAGGCCCACCCCAGCGTGGACGCCGTGGTCTCGTGCCCGGCGGCCAGCAGCGCCAGCAGTTCATCGCCGATATCGCCGCGGCTCATCGCGGTGCCGTCGTCGTAGGTGCTGCGCAGGAACAGTGACAGCACATCGGGGCGGTCGGCGAGGTTCGGGTCGCGGCGGGCCTGGGCGATGAGGTTGTCGATCAGTCCCTCGTAGGTCCGCCGGTAGCCGGCCAGCCGCGCCCATGGGCTGAAGCGGCCGGGCGGGCGCACCGGGGTGGGCAGGACCGAGAGCCGCGACCCCAGCGTCACCCACTTCGGCAGCAGCTCGCGAAGCTGCTGTAGTTCGGCGCCTTCCGCGCCGAAGACGGCGCGCAGGATGACGTTGACGGTGATCCGCATCATCGGCTCGAGGGTTTCGAACTCCACCCCGTCGGGCCAGGAGGCGATCTCGCGCATCGTCTCCTGTTCGACGATGTTCTCGTAGGTGCTGATGCTCTTGCCGTGGAACGGCGGGGTGAGCAATTTGCGGCGCTGACGGTGCGCAGCACCCTCCAGACCGAACACCGAGCCCTTGCCGAGAAGCCGGCTGAGGTTGGGCTGAATATTGTGCAGCACCTCGGGACTGGTGGTGAAGATCTGCTTGGCCAAGGCCGGCTCGGACACCAGGATCGCATCGCCGAACACCGGGATCCGGATGGTCACGCACCGGCCGTAGGTGCGGGTGAGCCAGTTGACGGTGCGCCGCCGGGACGCGACGAACGCCAGTGCGCCCAAGGGCCGCGGCAGCCGTGGCGACGGCGGCAGCTTCGCGGCTTGCGCGACGGGTGCGTCGAGGGTGGGCGCTTCGCTCATCGAGACCTCCGGGGTGCGGATATCGTCGCCTGGTACCGAGCTGTACCAATCGCTTGGGCAGTACGGTACTCTTCAGTACCAGCCGTGACAAGGAGGACGGGGTGGGCGCACCGGTCACCGAGCAGCCCGCGCACGCGCAGGCGTTCCGACGTCGGCTGCTCGACGGCCTGGCCGCCTCGATCGAGGAACGCGGCTACCGCGACACCACCGTCGCCGACATCGTCCGGCACGCCCGGACCTCCAAGCGCACCTTCTATGACCACTTCTCCACCAAAGAGGACTGCTTCTTCGAACTGCTGACCGCCAATAACGAAGACCTGATCGAGACCCTGCGCGACGCGATCGACCCTTCCGCCCCCTGGCAGGAGCAGGTCCGCCAGGCCGTCACCGCCTACGTGCAGACCATCGACGCCACCCCGGCCGTCACGCTGAGTTGGATCCGGGAACTGCCCGCGCTGGGCGCCGCCGCCCGGCCGATGATGCGGCAGGGCTCGGGCCGGCTGGCCGCGGCGATCGTCGAACTCAGTGCCGGGCCGGGATTTCGTCGCGCCGGCGTCGCGCCGCTGTCGCCGACCGCCGCGGTCATCCTGGTCGGGGGTCTGCGGGAGCTCACCGCCCAGACGGTCGAGGACGGCCAACCGGTGGCCGGAATGATCGAGCCGGCGGTGGCGGCGGCCATCGCCCTGCTCGGCGGCCCGCAGTAAAGCGACCTTGGAGTGGCGGCCCTCGAGCCGATTCAGCCAGGCAGCACGAACGCGAACGGCTTCGAGAACCCGAGGCCGGTGAGCCGGGCGGTGCGGATGTCGTCCGCCCTGACCCCCACGAGTCGCCCTGACGACGGTTCGTAACAACGAAATTCCGGCCCGCGCAGTTCGGTGAGCAGCACCCAGTGCCGCGGTATCGCCGCCCCGATCAGCATGGCCACCGGACGGCCGGCAGCGACCGCGGCGCGCACATCGGTCAGGTCGCCTCCGGCCCGGCGCCACCGGTAGCGGGTGCCGTGCACGCTCAGCGCGCGGGCCATCCCGGCCGGCGTGGTGCCCAGCGCCCGCGGCCACACCACGTTAACCGCCCGGTGCACCCGGCCCTGCTCGTCGTGGAACCACTGCTGTGCTCGCTCCGCCTGCAACGGCGCGCCGTACTCCGCGTCGAGCAGCGCACCGGCCATCACCGCGACACTGGGGCCGCAGGTCACTCCGTCGCGCTGACGCAGCCAGGCCATACCCGCCACTGTAGCCACCGGTCAACGCTGCCGGGAGTAGGTTGGACGGGCCACCCAGAGAGGACCGCCATGGTCGCAACGATGCGCGCCGAACGTTTTTATGCGGACACGAAATCCGTTGTCATCGAGGATGTTCCGATTCCGGAGCCGGGCCCCGGCGAAGTTCTGGTCAAAGTGGCGTTCTGCGGAATCTGCCATTCAGACGTCAGCCTCATCAACGGGACCTTCCCGGCGCAGCAGCCGGTGGTGACCCAGGGACATGAGGCCTCGGGCACCATCGCCAAGCTCGGTCCCGGTGTGACCGGGTGGTCCGAAGGCGACCGGGTGGTCGTCGCCGCAGGCCGCCCGTGCGGTGACTGCCCGAACTGCCGCCGCGGCGAGCTGGCCAACTGCCTGCGGATCCGGTTGATGGCGTTCGCCTACGACGGGGCGTGGGCCGAATACACCGTTGCGCTCGCGGCCGGGCTGACCCGGGTTCCGGACAATGTGCCGCTCGAGCAGGCGGCGATCCTGGCCGACGCGGTGTCCACCCCGTTCGGGGCGGTGGTGCGCACCGGCAAGGTGGCCATCGGGGAGTCCGTCGGGGTGTGGGGTGTGGGCGGGGTCGGTACCCACATCGTGCAGTTGGCCCGGCTGGTCGGGGCGGCCCCGATCATCGCCGTGGACATCAACCCGGTGGTGCGCGACCGGGCCCTGGAACTCGGCGCCGACTACGCGCTGGACTCCCGCGACCCCGATCTGATGGAGAAACTCGACGAGGTGACGGGCGGGCGCAAGCTTGATGTCGCGTTCGACGCGGTCGGGCTGAAAGCCACCTTCGAGCAGGCGCTGGAGTGCCTGACGGTCGGCGGGCGGCTGGTCGCGGTCGGGATGAGTGCGGAGGCGCCGACGGTGGGGCCCACCTCGATGTTCGGCCTGAGCCAGAAGCAGGTCCTCGGCCATCTCGGCTACCAGAACGTCGATATCGAGACCCTGGCCAGGCTGGTCTCGCTGGGCCGGCTGAACCTGTCCCGGTCGATCAGCCGGGTCATCCCTCTCGAGGACATCCGCGAGGGTATCGCGGCGCTCGAGCGGGCCGACGGCAATCCGATCCGGATTCTGGTTGCACCCTGAGCGTTTTACCCCAGCCGGGTGCGGGTAGCCGAACTGCATGAGGTGCGCGGAACATGTGGTCGCGCCCAGCGACCTTTGGCAGCATTACGACGACCCGCCGGACGGTATCCGGGTCAACATGATCATGTCCGTCGATGGCGCCACCGCGTTCGGCGGCCTGGCCGGCCCACTCTCCGGCCCATGCGACCAGGATCTGCTGCTCGCGCTGCGCGGATACGCTGATGCCGTGCTGGTGGGAGCGGAAACGGCGCGGGCCGAGCGGTACCGGCCGGTGCGGCTGACCGACGATCAGCGCGCCGAACGTCGACAACGCTGGGGGATCACCGACATCCCGCCGATCGCCGTCGTCACCCGGTCGGGATCGCTACCGGTATCGCTGTTCACCGAGCCGACGCAGCGGCCCCTGGTGATCACCACCGCCGAAACGGCCCGGACCCACCGCGACCTGCTTCGGCGCGCCGACCTGCTCATCGCCGGCACCACCGAGGTTGACTTCGAAACCGCCCTCGAAGGCCTGCGGGCCCGTGGGTTTCGCCGCATCCTGTGCGAGGGCGGGCCGACGCTGTTCGATGAGCTGATATCCGAGGACCTGGTGGACGAAATGTGCTTGACGGTGTCGCCGACGCTGGCCGGCACCAAGCCCCCCGCCCGCCCCGGCGCCCCGGCGCTGCAGGCTCCGGCCCGGCTAGCGCTGAGCCACGCCATCACCATCGACGACTACATCTATCTCCGGTACCGCCGCGCCGACGCCGACACCGGGCAGTAGTGCCGGCGGCCGACCGGATCTCCGACGGGTTCGTCGGGAAGGTGCGCGATATCACCGGGCCCGGTATCACCGACCGGTTCGGGGTGACCTGCACCGATCTCGGAGCCTCGGTGCGGGCCGGCGACGGGAGCCTGGTGTCGGTGTTCGGCGACACCTTCTCCGGCAGTCGCGTCGGCGTCGGCGACTGGCGCTCCCCGGTGATCCTGATCGGTAACGGCGATGCCACCCACCCCATCGTCTACCGCCGGGCCGGCGGCACCGACGCGCGCTACGCGCGGCAACTGTGGCACTACCGGCACCGCAACAGCCCCGGACTGTTGCGCCGCGGTATCAGCACGGTGATCCCCTCGGATCTGTTGCGGGTCGGCGACACGCTCTATCTGCACGCCATCGTCAACCGCGGCTTCGGCAACGTGGTGTGGACCGAGATCTGGCGTTCCGACGACGACGGCCTCTCCTGGCGCAACCTCGGTGCGTCGGCGAAATTCCCGGCCAGCCTCTACAGCGGCCACGCGCAATGCTGGACCTGGGACTACGATCCCACCGACGGCTGGGTGTACGTCGTCTCGACCGGATTCCAGCGCAACAAGGGCCTGATCCTGCGCCGGGTGCGGCCCGAGCACATCGGTCAGCAGTCCCGGTATCTGTCCTGGGCCGACGGTCAGTGGGGGCAGGAGGTTCAGGTCATCACGCCACCCGGCGAGACCTGGGGCGAGCTGTCGCTGCGCCGGTTGGATTGCGGCACATGGGTTCTGGGTGGGTTCCTGTCGTCGTCCTACGCGTTGGGCTACCGCACCCTTGCCTCGCCCACCTCCGACCTGAGCGGTGTTCCGGTACAAAGGCCGGTGCTGGGGTGCGCATGGGACGACGAGGACCACGGCCGGTGCCGGGTGGCCCAACTCTACGGCGGATACGTTCTGCCCGGAAGCCGGCTCGACGAGCCCGGTGGCGTGGGACTGGTTGTGTCACAGTGGAATACCGCGCGGGGATGGCCGTACCGGGTGATGCAGTTCCGGATAACGCTGCAGGACAGCTCGCGCGGGGACGATTCGGGTGCATAACCCCTTTTGCCCACCTTTGAGCGACAGGCGAGGCTGGCAGCACGGCCCGCGGGCCCAGGAGATCGGGACTTGTCGCTCAAAGGTGGGCAAAGGTACTGGTGGTGGACTCAGCAGCGCACCCGCAGCCTCGACGCCCCTACCGTGGCCACCTCCACATCGGCCACAGCGGAGGCCCTCCCCCGGGCATTGCGATCTCGCCGGTGACCTCGAACCCGAACCGGTGGTAGTAGCCGATGTTGTCGGGGTTGCTCGACTCCAGGTACGCCGGGGCACCCTCGGCGTCGCAGCGATCCAGCCGCGACCGCAGTAGCGCATTGCCGAACCCCCCGCCGCGCACCTGCGGGTCACTGCCGATCATCGCCAGATACCAGTGCGGCTCTTCGGGGTGATTGGCCTTCATCTCCTCGCCGAGCGCCCGGGCGACGCCCAACCGCCCCCGAAACGCCCGGAGCAGCGCGGGCAGCATCGCGATCTGCTCGCGGGGCGACTGCTGCCAGCGTCCGGGCGGATCCCACAGCGCGGCCGCCCCCACCCCGGACTCCGAGGCCGCCAGTTCGACGCCGCCGCCGGATAGAAAGTGATGCCGCGCCAGAGCGCCGAAGAACCCCGGCAGTGCCGCCCGGCGCTTGCCCGGGTCGGGCTGCAGCCAGCAGATGACAGGGTCGTCGTAAAAGGCCCGGCCCAGCACCCGGGCTAGGGCCGGAACGTCGCTCCTACGGGCGGCCCGCACATCAATGGACATCCCGGCCAGGCTAACCCGACGGCGTCAGCTGAGCAGCACCGTCACACCCAGGGTCAGCACACAAGCCACCACCGCCGCGGTCGTCAGGCCGTAGACCAGCGTGCCGGCCCGGCCGGTGGCGAAGCTGCCCATCAGATCGCGGTCGCGGGCCAGTCCCACCATCGCGATCAGCAGCGGAACCAGCAGCACCGCGTTGAGCACCTGGGTCCCCACCAGGATCGTCACCAGCGGAACATCGGGCGCCAGCACGATCACCGTCCCGACCAAAGTGACGACCCCGTAGGTCGTGTAGAACGTCCGGGCCTCGGAGTACGGGTCGTCGAGGGCGGCCTCCACCCCGGCGTACTCGCACACCGAGTAGGCCGTCGACAGCGGCAGGATCGACGCCGCCAGGAAGGACGCCCCGATCAGCCCCACCCCGAACAGGACCGCGGCCGCCTCGCCAGCCAGTGGTTCCAAGGCCACCGCGGCGTCGGCGGCGTCGCTGACGCGCAGCCCGTCCCGGTGCAGGGTGGCGGCACACGCCACCACCACGAAGAATCCGATCACCCCGGTCAGCACCGCGCCGGTGACGACGTCCACCCGTTCCAGTGGCAGGTCCTCGGTGCGCAGTTTCTTGTCCACCGCATAGGACTGCATGAACGACAGCCCCCACGGCGCCAGGGTGGTGCCCAGTGTGGCGGTCACGATCGCGATCGCCTCACCGGTCATCGGCATGGTCGGTACGAACGTTCCGTGCAGCGCCGCACCCCAGTCCGGCCGGGCCAGGAATCCGGAGACGATATAGGCCAGGAACACCGTCGACACCAGGAGCAGCAGCCGCTCCACCCGGTGGAAGCTGCCGCGCAGCACCAACAGCGACACCGCGACCGCGGCGAACGGCACGCTGAGATAGCGGCTCACGCCGAACAGCTCGAAACCGGCTGCGATACCGGCGAATTCGGCGCAGGTGGTGCCGACGTTGGCGACCACCAGCGCCGCCAGCACCGCACCGCCGACCCGCACCCCGTAGCGCTGACGCACCAAACCGATCAGGCCCTGTCCGGTCACCACGCCCATCCGGGCCGCCAGCCCGTGAAACACCACCAGCGCGATCGTCGACAGCAGCAGAACCCACAGCAATTGGTAGCCATGATCGGCGCCCAGCACCGAGTAGGTGGTGATACCGGCCGGGTCGTCATCGGAGAGCCCGGCCAGCAGACCCGGACCCAGGACGGCCAGCAGCGCGGCCCAGCGGGCCTTCCCCAGGCGCAGCCTCACCTTCGCGGGTTCCGCAACAAATGCCGCCGGTGCGGCCACACCCGCGACCGCAGCAGCGGCCGCCCCCACAGTCGGGGCCGGCGGGCCAGCAGGGCACGCCAGCGGCCGGCGCGCTCACGGGACATCGCGGCGACGATCCGCGCGGCCAGCGCCGCCGGCATCGCCCGCAGCACCCGCTCCCCCACCTCCGGCGATGTCGCGGCCACCGCTTCGGCGGCCAGGCTCGGCTCCTTGACCGCGAGGATCTCGGTGGCCGAGTCGGTGTCCACCCGGCTGACCAGGGCGGCCAGACTCCGGGCATCAAGCCGGTGCACCGCCGCGCGCGGAGCCGTCAACTGCACCGCGTGGCCCCGCTCGGAGGTCAGGTGCAGATCCGGCCAGGCGACGACGTCCTCGGTGGGGCGCGGCACCAGCCGGCCCAGGCCCAAGCGCCGGAGCACACCGCCGAACCCGACCTCCACGCCGCAGACTTCCAGCCGCGATTCCGGGGTGCGGGCCAGCACCACATCGGCGACCCTGGCCAGCCGCTGCCCGGCCAGATCCACCACCTGGGTGTCGAGCACATCCCGCGCCAGCCGGATCTCGTCGTCGTACAAGTCATCGCCCGGCACCCCGTGGGCCCCGACGGCCAGCACCGGGCGACCGCGATGCACGTTGGTCACCGCGTCCCAGGACAGCAGCACCGGCGGTGCACCGTGGCGGCTAACCAACAGCCGCTCGACCAGGTGCGGGCCGTCGCCGCCGTCCAGACGCACGGTGAGATCCGCGAGCCGACCCACAACCGCACCGTCGGCCGCCACCACCTGCGCACCGGTGATCCGGCTGAGCAACAGCACGTCGGCAAGCATGCCGCATTCACCCTCGCCGACGATGCTTACCCGATCTAATCAAGAGGGGCGACAAGATGGAGGCAACACGATGCGGGCACTGCAGATGGTGGAGTTCCAACGCGAGCCGGAACTGAGGGAGATCCCGGAGCCGCAACCCGGACCCGGCGAGGTGGTGGTCAAGGTCGGGGCGGCCGGGGCGTGCCACTCCGATCTGCACGTGCTCTACGAGATGGACGTCTCCGCCGTGTGGCCGCTGCCGATGACACTGGGTCACGAAACCGCGGGCTGGGTGCACGCCATGGGCCAGGGCGTGACCGGACTGGCCGAGGGCGATCCGGTGGCGGTCTACGGCGCGTGGGGCTGCGGGCAGTGTCAGCGCTGCACGGTCGGCATGGAGAACTACTGCGAGGTGCCCTCGCTGGTCGGCGGCGGCGGACTGGGCCGCAACGGCGGGATGGCCGACTATCTGCTCGTCCCGCACCAGCGGTACCTGGTGGCGCTGCCCGACGGACTCGACCCGGTCACCGCCGCACCAATGACCGACGCCGGATTGACGCCGTATCACGCGATCCGGCGATCCTGGCCGAAGCTGACCCCGGACGCCACCTGCGTCATGATCGGGGTCGGCGGCCTCGGCCATATCGGGGTGCAGATCGCGCGGGCCACCACCGCCGCCCAGGTGATCGCCGTCGACGTGAAACCCGAGGCCTTGGACTTGGCGCGCGCCGTGGGCGCCGATCACGCCGTGCTCTCCGACGACAACGCCGCCGCGGCGATCCGCGACCTCACCGGCGGACGCGGAGCCGACGTCGTCATCGACTTCGTCGGCAGCACAGCGACTCTCAACCTGGCCCGGTCGGTGACCCGAACCCTGGGCGATGTCACCATCGTCGGGATCGGCGGCGGCGAGGTTCCGCTGGGGTTCTTCACCCAGCCCTACGAGGTCAGCATGGCCACCACCTACTGGGGCAGCCGCGGAGAACTCATCGAACTGCTGGCGCTGGCCGCCAAGGGGCTGGTGCGCACCGAGACCACCGTCTATCCCCTGGACGAGGCCGCGGCGGCCTACCGCGATTTGCACGACGGCACCGTGACCGGCCGGGCCGTGGTCGTACCGTAGAACTCATGTGGGATTTCGAGACCGACCCGGAGTATCAGCGCAAGCTTGACTGGGTCGAGGAGTTCATGCGCGAGGAACTCGAACCGCTGGACCTCGCCCCGCTGGACCCCTACGACAAACAGAACCCGCAACTGATGGCGGTGCTGCGCCCGCTACAGCGCAAGGTCCGCGACCAGGGACTGTGGGCGGCACACCTGAGCCCGGAACTCGGCGGGCAGGGCTACGGCCAGGTCCAACTCGCGTTGCTCAACGAGATCGTGGGACGGTCCCGCTGGGCCCCTTCAGTTTTCGGATCCCAGGCCCCCGACTCGGGCAACGCCGAGATCCTGGCGCTGTTCGGAACCGAGGACCAGAAGGCGCGCTACCTGCAACCATTGTTGGACGGCGACATCTCCTCCTGCTACTCGATGACCGAACCGCAGGGCGGTTCGGATCCCGGGCTGTTCACCACCGCGGCCGTACGCGACGGGGACGACTGGGTGATCAACGGCGAGAAGTGGTTCTCCTCGAACGCCCGCTACGCGTCCTTCTTCATCGTCATGGCGGTCACCAATCCAGAGGCGCGAACCCACCAGAAGATGTCGTTATTCATCGTGCCGGCCGAGACGCCCGGTCTGGAGATCATTCGGAATGTCGGAGTGGGTGGTGAATCCTCGGCGCACGCCTCGCACGGCTATGTGCGTTACACCGACGTGCGGGTGCCGGCCGACCACGTGCTCGGCGGCGAGGGTCAGGCGTTCGCCATCGCCCAGACCCGCCTCGGCGGTGGCCGGGTGCACCATGCGATGCGGACGATCGCGTTGGCACGCAAGGCTTTCGACATGATGTGCGAGCGGGCGGTGTCGCGGCAGACCCGGCAGGGCCCGCTGGGCGATTTCCAGATGACGCAGGAGAAGATCGCCGACAGCTGGATCCAGATCGAGCAGTTTCGGCTGCTGGTGCTGCGCACCGCCTGGAAGATCGACCGCTACCACGACTACCAGAAGGTGCGCCGCGACATCGCCGCGGTGAAGGTGGCGATGCCGACCGTGCTGCACGACGTGGTGCAGCGCGCCATGCACCTGCACGGGGCGCTCGGGGTGTCCGACGAGATGCCGTTCGTGAAGATGATGGTCGCCGCGCAGTCCCTGGCGATCGCCGACGGTCCCACCGAGGTACACAAGCTCACGGTGGCCCGGCGAACGCTCAAGGAGTACGAACCGGTCGACGGCCCGTTCCCGTCCGGGCATCTGCCGACCCGCCGGGAGGCGGCCCGGGCCCGGCTGGCGGAGTTACTCGAGCATGAGGTTGCCGAGCTTTAAGCCGGTGCCACGACCGCCGTTATCGCCAGCCTCTGCGCGGCTTCGGCAAGTCGACTGTCGTACGTCACGAAGGCGGTCAGGGGCGCGACGGCGGCTGCGGTCTGGGCGGTGGCCAGATGTATGGCGTCAAGCGTCCGCAGTCCCGAATCGGCATAGGCCGCCGCGGTGGAACGGATCACCGGGTCGATTTCGAACCGGTCCAACCGGGCAAGCAACGAGGGCACTGCGGGCAGACCCTCGGGCGCTGCCGCACGGATGGCCCGTGCCAGTTCGACCTCAGCCAACGTGGAGGTGATCCAGGGTATTTCGATCCGTTCATCGAGCCAATCACCGAGTGCGTCGGACTCCCGCTCCTGCCGGATCAGCTTGACCAGCGCCGAGGTATCCAGATAGATCACGCCCTAGTACCTCTCCTCGTCGCGCATTCGCTGAAGCAATGCACCCGCATCCATCCCCTTCAATGGGACCGTGGGTCGGGGTGCCGGGCCCCGCACATCCGCCGGTGCGACCCGGCCGGAACTGATCAGCGCGTCAAGTGGTCCGGCGGACGCCGGGATGATGCGGGCGATCACCTGACCCCGCTCGGTCAGGGTGATCTGCTCGCCCCGCTTCACTCGGGCCAATACCTTCGACGTCTCCTGGTTGAGCAGACGTATCGACACTTCACCCATGAGACGAATGTACTACTTTTATGTTCTACGCTGCTACGGGTTGTTTTCGGGTCGCCGGGTGACCGCCTGTCCCTCGTGCACCATCGTCGCCGCCCGCTGGCCGTCCGCGCCGAACATTCCGGCGGTCATCACCCCGCGTCCGCGCGCCGCCGCCGGTGAGCGCGACTCCAGCAGATTCCAGTGATCGGCCCGGATGTCGCGGTGAAACCAGGTCGAGGAGTCGGTGGTCGCGGCATGGTGGCTGCGGTCGGTCATCGAATGTCCGTGCACCGCCAGCACCGGGTCGACCCCGTAGATATCGGTGACGTAGATCGCGGCGCAGGCGTGCAGCATCGGATCCTCCGGCAGGTCGGCGGTGACCCGCCACCACAGCCGCCGGACGAATTCGCCGGCCTCGCGGTCGTCGTGGATGCGGATGTCGATCTCGTCCAGGGGTAGCGCGGGTGCCGGACCGATGGGTCCGGTGCGGGCCAGTAACTCGGGGTCCTCGGCGCCGCGCGGGCACGACGTCGGGTGATCGGAGTGCTGTGGGCCGTCGGTCGCGACGGCGAACAATGCTGTCGCACTGATCAGAATCCGGTCACCTTGGCGGCCGAGCACCCTCCGCGAGGACGAACTGCGCCCGTCGTGCACCCGTTCCACCTGGTAGCGCACCGGCTCGCCGGCGTCGCCACCGCGCAGGAACTGCACGTGCAGGCTGGTCACCATCCGGTCGGGGCCGACGGTGCCGCATGCTGCCGCCAACGCCTGCGCGGCCAGGTGGCCGCCGTAGGCGCGCTTGCCCGCGGGGCCGTTGGCCGGGCCGACGAACGAATCCGGGCCATCCGGTGTCAGGGCCAGCAGCGCGGCCAGAACGCTCACCGGCCCAGCCACTCAGCGGGCAGTGTCTCGTTGTCCTGCCCGAGCGCCGGCGCCGCGGTCGCCGGAGTGTGCACCCCGTCGACCGACATCGGCAGACCAGGTGCCGGATAGGTTCCGATTCGGGGTTGCTCCAGCGGGGCGAACAGCGGGTTGGCCCGCACCCGCGGGCTCGCGGCCACCTCGGCGAAGCTCTGGTAGCGCTCCCACAGCACCGAACTGGATGCCAGCGCCGCGGCGACGGCCTCGGCGCTGTGGCTGCGGAACCACGCCCCGAACAGTCCGTTGAGCACATCGCGGTGCTGATAGCGCTGTCCCTCGTCGTCGAAGTCCGCGCCCAGCGCTTCAGCCACGGCGGCAACGGCTTTCGTGGTTCCGGTCAGCTCGGTGAGGTCACCGAAGTGCCGGGGCGTCAGTGCCACCACCATGAAACCGACGCCGTCGCTGCTGGTGAAATCCTGTCCGTACTGGCCGAAGACGGCGTTGCCCAACCGCGGCCGGTGTCGCCCCGGTCACCATCGCCTCGGTGAGGAATCCCAGGTTGGCCGCGGTCGCCAGTGCCACATCGTCCAACGGCAGGCGGATGCTGCTGCCCCGGCCGGTGGCGTCCCGGCGGCGCAGTGCGGCCAGGATCGCCAGCGCCGCGTACAGACCGCAACTGACGTCCCAGGCCGGCATCACATGGTTGACCGGGCCGATGTGGTCGGGGGGTCCGGTGACCAGCGGGAACCCGGTGGCCGCGTTGACGGTGTAATCCACCCCGGTGGACCCGTCGCCGCGTCCCACCACTTCGAGGTGGATGAGGTCGGGCCGCTCAGCACTCAGCGCGGGATACGAATGCCATTGCCGGCCGCTGACATTGGTGATCAGGATGCCCGCTTCGATGATCAGCGCCTGCACCAGCTGCTGGCCCTCCGGCGATCGCATATCGACCGCCATCGAGCGCTTGCCCTTGTTGAGCCCGGCCCAGTAGATGCTCTCGCCGCCTTCGGTCAGCGGCCATCGGTGGTAGTCCGCGGCACCGCCGACCGGATCGATGCGCACCACCTCGGCACCGAGTTGGGCCAGGGTCATCCCGGCCAGCGGTACCGCGACGAAGCTGGAGATCTCAACGATCCGCACACCGGACAGCGGCCGGTCGGGGGGTTGGGCGCTCACCCGACGAGTATGGCGGTCACTGCCCGTTGGAGAACGGCACCCCGAGGAAGAACAGGAACAGCAGCAGCAGGAACCAACCGGCGGCCTGCCAGATCACCCACACCCCTTCGGCCCGCCATACCCGGTAGGTCCGGATGAAGGCTCCGACCCCGCCGAGGAACAGGACGCCGGGCACCATGACGGCCGTCACCTGCGAGCGCCATACCGCGGTGGCAGCCAGTGCCAGTCCGGTGAGAGCGATCACGATGACGACGTAGGTCACCGCGGCACGGAACATCTGCGGATCACGCCAGCGCTTCTCGACGTCGTTTCTCGAGCCGGGGTCGATGGGTTCAATGAAGCCGGGGTCGCTGCGGTGAGTGTTCATGGCCTCCTCCACCTCCAGCCTAGGCCGACGGAGCAGTTCGTTCCAGGTGCCAACGAGTTGGCTGCCCGCGGGTGATCGGCGGCCGGTTACCGTGACGTATGCGGCTGGTGCTGATATCGGACACCCACATCCCAGCACGCGCCCGCGATCTCCCGGCGCCGCTGTGGGCCGGTATCGAGGCCGCCGATGCGGTGCTGCACGCCGGCGACTGGGTGCACGTCGACCTCCTCGACGAACTTCAAGCCCGCTCGCAGCGGCTGATCGGCTGCTGGGGCAACAACGACGGCCCGGCGTTGCGCTCGCGGCTGCCCGAACGGGCCGATGTCGCGCTCGAAGGGGTGCGGTTCACTGTGGTGCACGAGACCGGCACCGCGGCAGGCCGGGAGGCGCGGATGGGCGCTCGCTATCCCGATACCGACGTCCTGGTGTTCGGGCACAGCCACATCCCCTGGGACACCACCGCGGCCGGCGGGCTGCGCCTGCTCAACCCCGGCTCGCCCACCGACCGCCGCCGTCAGCCGTTCTGCACGTATATGACCGCCGTGGTCGAGTCGGGGATCCTGGCGGAGGTCACCCTGCACCAGCTGTGACGCGCCGGGCGGTCAGCGGGCGACGGCGCGCAGCCGGTTGGCCAGCCCGCTGGCGCGTACCGCCTGGCGTCCCACCGCGGCGCGCACCTGATCGGCGGTACCGACCACCCGCACCTTCTGCCGGGCCCGAGTGACCGCGGTATAGAACAACTCCCGGGTCAACAGCCGGGAGTCCTCCGGCGGCAGCAGCACGGTGACCTCCGCGGCCTGGCTGCCCTGGCTCTTGTGGATGGTCATCGCGTGCATGGTCTCCACATCGGCGAGCCGGCCGATGGCCAACTCCACCGGTCCGTTGGCGCCGGCCATCACCGCGCGCAGGACCCCCTCGCGCTGCACCGCGACGCCGATATCGCCGTTGTAGAGGCCGAGTCCGTAGTCATTGGCCGTGACCAGCACCGGCCGGCCCGGGTACCAGGGTGCCCACAGCGGCATATCGGTGTGTTCGGCCAGCCAGCGTTCGATCTGATGGTTCCAGTACGCCACGCCGTAGCGGCCTCTGCGGTGCGCGCACAGCATCCGGTGCTCCTCCAGCGTCGCCAGCGCCGCACCGGCGGCTCCGAGCACCGCCGCCTCGCGCAACTTCAACGCGTGCGGCACCACGACTTTGCGCAGGATGCCGGACGCGTCGCCGCTGTCCACCCATTCGATGTTGTCGCCGCCGGCCGCCAGCACCGCGAGCACCGCCTCGCCGTCCCCGGTGCGGATCGCGTTGGCCAGTGCGCCGATGGACTCGCCGAACCGGTGCGGGGTGATGAGCCGTGCCACCGGGGAGTCGGTGGTGGAGTCCAGTCCGTCGACCAGGTCCGCCAGCACCGCGCCCGCCTCCACCGAGGCCAGCTGATCGGAATCGCCCACCAGCACCAGACGGGACTCCGGCCGAACCGCCTCCAACAGCCGGGCCATCATGGTCAGCGACACCATCGACGTCTCGTCGACCACGATCACGTCATGCGCCAGCCGGTTGTCCCGGTTGTGCCGGAACCGCGACGAGGTGTCCGGCCGGCTGCCCAACAGCCGGTGCAGGGTGGTCGCCGACAGCTCCGGAAGGCGTTCCCGGTCGACGGGACTGAGCGCGCCGACCTCGGTCCGGACGGCTTCCAGCAGCCTGGCCGCCGCCTTGCCGGTGGGGGCGGCCAGGGCGATCCGGAGCCGCGACCGGCCGTCCAGTTCGGCCTGCTCGGCCAGCAGCGCCAGCAGGCGGGCGACGGTGGTGGTCTTGCCGGTACCCGGGCCGCCGGTGAGCACCGTCAACGCCCGGGACAACGCCACCTCGGCGGCACCCCGCTGCTCGGCATAGCTGTCCGGGAACAGCCGACCGATATCCGGCGGCGTCCCCGAGCGGCGGGCGCCGGCCAGGGCCAGCACATCCTCGGCCACCCGGCACTCCTCGATCCAGTACCGGTCCAGATAGAGCAGGCCGGCATCCAGGTGCAGCACGGGTTGGTCGGTGACCAGGGGGCTGTTCGACACGACCCGCAGCCATTCCGCTGGCTGCGGCCACGGTAGGTCCGGGTTGCCGACCTGTCCCTGAACCTTGGCCAGGTCGATGCAGACCGATCCGCCCCGCACCGCCCGCACCACGAACGCCACCGCCAGAGCCACCAACTCCTCGGTATCGTCGGCCAGCGCCGTGAGGCGTTGCGCCACCAGCACATCGGCGGCCTCCAGCACACCGGCTTCGTTGAAGGTGCCCAGCAGCCCGGTGGCCCCCACGCTGCGCCGCCAGTCGGCGGGGTCGGTCGCCGGCGCCGTCACAGCGTCGCCTCCCCGCCGTCGAGCAGATCGGACAGTGCGGTCACCAGCGCCGTCGGCGGACGCCAGCCGAACACCCCGGCGGGGTTGCCGTCGGTGACCGGGGTGTCCGGCCCGCACATGCCCCGGACGAACAGGTACAGAATCCCGCCGAGGTGCTGCTCGGGGTCGTAGCCGGGCTGACGCCAGCGCAGGAACCGATGCAGCACAACGCTGTACAGCAGCGCCTGCAATGGATAGTCCGAGTGCAGCATGGCCTCGGCCATCCGGCCGGGGGTGTAGTCGCCGGCCGTCAGCGGCCGGTCCTGCTCGCCGAGCCAGTTGGTCTTGTAGTCGGCCACCAGGTAGCGAAAGCCCGATCCGGACGGCACCCGCAGCACCACGTCGAGAGATCCGCTGAGATAGCCGCGCAGCGGCTGACGGCCCAACGTCGCGTCACTGAGCCGATCGACATAGGCCGCCAATGGGTCCTGCCGGCCCAGATGCCGGCCGAGCAGTGATCCCACCGCGGATAGCCGGATATCGGGCGCCTGCCCGCGCAGATCTCCGCCGGCCAGCGGGAACTCGAAGTCCAACTCGCACAACCGGTCCGACATCGGGATCTGCCGCAACGTCAGGTTGTCGGCCAGTGGCCCCAGCGGGGTGTCGTGCAGGGGCACCAACGCCGCCGCCAACTCGCCGGCGGGCACGTCCACCGGCCACCACCGCGAGTGCCTCTCGATCTGGGTGCCGAGTTCGGCCGCCAGGTCGGCCGCCTGCGGGTCGGCGGTCTCCAGAACGGCGTGCACCAGGGTGCCGAATATGGCCCCGGTGGGAAGCTGCGCCATCGGCGAATCCATCTCGTCGCCGGCCGACGCCGCCAGCAGGGGGATGTCGGCGACCTCGTCGTCGAGCTCGATCACCTCGGGCTCGCTGCTCACTCCGACGGCTTCCTGTGCTGAGCGCACCAGCCCGGAATAGGAGGTGCGCCGCCACCGGGTGTCAATCGCACGGTGGAAGTGCCTGGCCCGCAGATCCTTCGGGGCATTTTCGGCGATCACCGGCCGGACCTCCGCGATCACCGCCTGCTCCACCACCGGCCCGCCGGCGGCCTCCCACTCGCGGAACCGCTCGAGGGCGGCGAGGTCGGTGATCGCCTTCGGGTCGCATCGGTCCCGGATGACGCTTTCGCCGGGGCGGCGGTCGCGCAGCAGCCGGGACAACCCCCCGTTGGGCTCGTCCTTCGACGGCGCCCACCAGGCCACCACCTGCGACTGCGCCCGGGTCATCGCGACGTACATCAGCCGGCTGTCATCGCTGGCGGCCTCGCTTCGGCCCAGCGCTTCGACCTCCCGATAGTCCGGGGTCTCCGATCCGCCGACGTGCAGGCACCGGATGTCGTTGTCATGGAACAGGATCAGATCCCGGTCCTGCACATTGCGGTTGAAGGCGAACGGCAGATAGACGACCGGGAACTGCAGGCCCTTGCTGCCCCACACCGTCATGATCTGTACGGCGGCGGCGTCGCTGTCCAGTCGTCGGTAGCGCTCCACCGCACCGCTGCGCTCGTCGCGGCGGCTGCGTAACCAGTCCCGCAGTGCCGGCAGCGTCAGGTGCTCGCGGTGGGCGGCCTCCTGAAGTAGCTGGGTGAGGTGGGCCATATCCGTCAGGTATCGCTCACCACCGTGCCAGCGCAGTGCCCGCTCGGCCATACCGTGCAACTGTGCGGCTTCGAAGACGGCGGCGACGCCGACCTCGCGGGCATGGTCGGCCCACTCCCGCAGGGTGTCCGCCACGCTGTCGGTCAGCGAATCCCCCTGGAGCGCAAGATCGGCGGCGGTCTTGCCGAAGAACATGGTCGAGGCCGCCGCGCGGACCACCCCGGAGCGGTGCGGCTGATCGAAGGCCTCCAGCAGGGCCAGCCAGTCATCGGATGCGTCGGAGGCGAAGATATCGGAGTCGCCGGTGTACACCGCCGGGATGCCCGCGTCGGCCAGGGCGTCGAAGCAGGCCCGGGCGTCCCTGTGCTTCTCGACGATCACCGCGATATCGCGCGCGGCCACCTTGCGCCCGTCGAAAGTGGCGTCGCTGGCCAGCAGCGCGCCGATATCGGCGGCCAGATCCCTGGGGATGAAATCGCGGAGGTCCCCGATCGGAATGATCTTGGTGCCGCTGCGGCCGAACTTCTCCCGGGTCACCACCCGCAGCCGGAACGGGTCATTGTGCGGCGCCCCGGCCAGCCGGCTGCCGCGGTGGTGGGCGTCGACATCGCGCACCACGATGCGCCGATCGCCCAGTTCGGCGCCGCGCAACACGGCCTGCAGTCGGGCCACCAGAGTGTCGTCACTGCGCCAGTTGGTGCCGAGGGTCTGCTTCTCGCCCGCGGTCTCCGCCGCCGTCAGGTAGGTGACGATATCGCCGCCCCGGAACGCATAGATGGCCTGCTTGGGATCCCCGATGAGCACTACCGTGGAGACCTCATGGAAGGCCCGGTGGATCACCGTCCACTGCACCGGGTCGGTGTCCTGGAACTCATCGACCATCACGATCGGCCAGCGCCGGCTCATCCGCTGCCTGGCCGCGGAATCCTCGCCGGCCAGGGCCTCGGCCAGCCGGGTCAGCAAGTCGTCGTAGCCGAGGATTCCGCGGCGTCGCTTGCGGATATCGAGTTCGGCGAGGACGGCATTGGCGAAGTCGACGCACGCCGCGGCGCGACTGCCCGGCTGCGGATCCCGGGGACGCAGTTCCGTCGACGGGTTGCCGGCCACCGCCCGGGCCAGGGCTACCGCGTCGCGGTAGCTGATCGGCGGTTCGTCACGGTCGCGGCCGAACCGGGCCAGGTAGAGGTCGTCGACGATCTCGTTGACCAATTCGTCGAGGCTCTCGACGAGTTCCACCCCGGTGTCGGTGTCACCGGCCACCCCGAGCGAGGTCAGCACCAGCCGGCAGAACTGGTGGACGGTGGCGATGGTGGCGGCATCGAAGCCGGCCAGCGCGTCGAGCAGGTTGGTGCGACGCTGGCGGAGTTCCTCCGGGGTGCCCTGCAGCAACCGGCGGACCACCTGATTGTTCCCGGCCAGCTCCGGATTATCGAAAGCTGCTGCTGCATCGGCGATCTGGCGGCGCACCCGGTCACGCAGCTCCTGGGTGGCGGCCCGGCTGAAGGTGATCAGCAACATCTCGTCCAGCCTCGCCACACCCTCGGCGATATATCGGGTGACCAGTGCGGCCAGCGCGAAGGTCTTGCCGGTACCGGCGCTGGCCTCCAGCACGGTGGTTGAGAAGGGTTTCGGCAACTCGCCGAGCAGATCGAAGGTGCGGGGTTCGGTTCCCGATGCCATCAGCGTCCACCGTCCTGGGCCCGCAGCAACGGCAGCCACAACCGGGCCGCGTAGGCGCCGAGCCGGTTGTTCTCCCCCGGATACTCCTCGCCGGGCCGAACCGGGGCCATCAGGTCGGCCAGCGAAGCCCCCTGCCCCCAGGCCCGGACATGGGCGGGTTGGGCGTCGTCGCCCGGAAAGGCGCCGGAGCGCCAGCGGTTTCCGGCCGCGTACAGCGGGTCGGCCTCGTCATGGCGGGCCTGCGCCCAGGCGAAGGAGGTCTTCAGCGGAATTGGGAGCGGTTCGCGCCGTCCGGCGTCATAGATGGCCACCAGGTCCTTGAGCAACTCGACTGCGGGTGTTCCCGGGCCGACAAGGTTCACCAGCCGGGTCCGGCCCCTACCCCGCGCCCGGCCGATACATGCCGCCGACCAGTCGGTGCCCGGCAGGTGAGCGGTCAACGCCAGCAACGGAATCCAGGCCGCGAGCAGATGTTTGCCGTCCAGCCTGCTGTAGGTGGCCGACACCAGCCGCGGCCCGTACACCGGTGAGACGGTTCCGGCCAGCCGGCGGCCCCCGCCGAGTTCGATATCGACGTCGATCGCTCGCGCCGGTTCCGATCGCAGCGGCATCGCTTCGGAGGCCAGTGCCACGGCCTGATCGCGGATCTCCTTGGCCTTACGCCAGCCCAACTGCCCCGGCGGCAGGGTCCCCCGGCACCATTCCGCCTTGAGCGCGCGCTCCGGGCTCATACCGCGCAGCAGATCGGTGAGCATCCGATCGCCGACGGTCCACTCCTGCAGTGCGTCGATCTCGACGGGGATCGCGTCGTCGATCCCGTCCACCTCGGTGGGCAGCGTGTAGTCCAGCGCCCGGAAGAAACCCCTGACCGGATCCTTGAAGAACCCGGCCAGGTCGGCCAGCGACACGTCCCCCGGGATGGGCGGTGGCAGCGGGCGGTCGGCGAAGCGGGGACGGTCGTCGCGGTGGCCGGCCGCGGCGATCGCCGCGCGCTGCACGGTTGGGTCGAAGCTGAACGTGGTGTCCGGCAGTGCCGCGATGAGCGCTCCCGGTTCGACATTGCGGGCGTCGAAGGGTTGCAGCGGGTGGTGCACGGTGATCCGGTCGCGCACCGGGCCGCCCTCGGCGGCGGCGGTGGCGTCGAGGGCGTCGAGCAGCTCGGCCAGCGGGACCGCCGGCGGGCGCTGCTGACCCGAGTGTTCGTTGGCGCCGGTGTAGGTGATCACCAGGGTCTCGGTGGCGGCGCAGACGGCGTCCAGCAGCAGTTGGCGGTCCTCGGAGCGGATGTCGCGCTCGCCGGTCATCGGCTCCCGCGCCAGCGCGTCATCGCCGTCCACTCCCCCGGTGCGGGGGAAGACGGTGTCGTCGAGGCCGACCAGGCAGACCACCCGGTGTGGTACCGACCGCATCGGCACCATGGTGCACACGGTCAGCGTCCCGGTGCGGAAGTTGGCCCGGGTGGGACGGCCGGCCAGGTGCCGGCCCAGCAACTGGGCTACGTCCGGCAGCCGCAGCAGGGTCTGATCCCGTGGCCCTGCGGTGGCCACCACATCGTTGAACTCCCGCTCCAGTTGGCTGAGCTGCCAGGTGTCGGCGTCCTCGAGGCGGGTGATCAGCCGGATACCGTCGGCCAGCGCGGTCAGCCACTCGCGCAGCGGCCGGGTGCCGCTGAGGGAGTCCACGACGCCCTGCAGACGTGCACAGAACTCCGCCAGCCGACCGGCCAGTTCGACGCTGTTGCTGCCGACGTCATCGAGCGGCAGCGTGGTCTGGATCCAGGCCTGCGAATCATCCGACAGCGCTACCCCGGTCAGGATCCGGTCCAGCCCGAACCGCCAGGTGTTGTGCACGAAGTCGACGCCGTACGGACTGCGGTGCCCGGGGTCGAAACCCCATCGGATATTGGCCTCGCGCACCCAGTCGGTGATATCGGCCAGGTCGTCGTCGGTGAATCCGAAGCGGGCCCGGACCGGGGCGGCGTTGGCGATGTCGAGGACCTCGGTGGCGGTGACCCGGCTGCCGGTCAGATTCAGCAGTTGGGAGGCCACCGCCAGCAGCGGATTGGTCTGAACCAGTGACCGGTCGGCCAGTTTGACCCGCAGTTGGTGCGCCGGGTGCCCGTCACGGACCACCTCGCCGAGGCCGAAGTCGGCGACGATCAGCGGCGCGTAGGTCTCGATGTCGGGGCACATGACGAGGATGTCGCGCGGCTCCAAGGTCTCGTCGTCGGCCAGTAGCGCCAGCAGGACCTCACGCAGGACGTCGACCTGGCGGGCCGGGCCGTGACAGCTGTGGATCTGTACCGACCGGTCGGCATCCGGCAGGCTGCGGCCCTGCGCGCGAACGGTATTGGCGGCGAGATCGGACTGCAGCCAGCCGAGCAGGGTGTCGGGATGGTCGGCGCCCGGCAGGAAATCGTCGGTGGCCACCGTCTCGGGCAGGCTGCGCTGCAATTCACGCAGATCGCGGCCCAGGGTGGCCAGCAGCGGATGCCCGACCCGCCGGTGGCTGTCGTCATCGCGGCGCGGGACCGGGCCGTGCAGTCCGGCCAGCGCGCTCCACAGACCGGCGCTGGGGTGGGGCAGCCACAGGTGCAGGTCGTGGTGGTCGGCCAGGGCGTCGAGCAGGTCGATATCGGTGGCCGCCAGCCGGGTATAGCCGAACAGCGACAACCGCTCGGGTACCTCACCGCACCCCGACTCCCGCAGCCGGGCAACGGTTTTGGCATGCCGGATATGTGGCGGTTCAATCCCCATCACGTCGACCAGGCGGCACCAGAGCTGCGGCTGCCAGGCCAGGTCGGGGGCCAGACCGGCGCTGTCGCCGTCCAGCCAGCCGGCCGGCAATGACGGGCGCTGGCGGGCGTAGGAGGCGAACAGCCCAGCTAGCCGGCGGGCCACCGCGTAGCGCCGGCCCTGCCGCAGCTCCTTCTCCTCCCCGGCCGCGAAGTGGCCGAGATGGGCGGCCAGCGGGTGACACCACGGCTCGTCGAGGTGCGAGTCGATGACATCCAGCAGCGGCCAGGTCATGGCGTCCGGGGACCAGGGATCCTCGTCCCGGGTGCCGGCGATCTCGGCGATCAGGGAGACCGGCGACCGGAAGGACACCCCCGCGCACACCCCGTCGGCGCCGCGCCCGCGGCCCAGCACATGGGACAGCCGCTGGGACAGCCAGCGCTCCACCCCGCGCGCAGGCACCACGACGAGTTCCTCGGCGAACGGGTCGGACAACGGCGTGGCCAGCAGCGTCCCCAACCCGTCCGCGAGGATGTCGGTGCGTTCCGCGCGGTGTATGTGCAGGGCCATCGCGACCACCGTAGACCGCCCCACCGACAGACTCCGGTCGCTACACTTTCGCCCTGACCAAACGGGAGGCGCCGATGCGGGCAGAGCGATTCGATTTCCCCAACGCGCACGGCCATCAGTTGACCGGCCTGCTGGAATCCCCGGTCGGGGAACCGTCGGCCTACGCCCTTTTCGCGCACTGCTTCACCTGCAGCAAGGACAGCCGCGCGGCCAAACGGATCGCCGAGGCTCTCGCCGCCCGGGGAATCGCGGTCCTGCGCTTCGACTTCACCGGGCTGGGCTCCAGCGAGGGCGATTTCGCCAACACCGATTTCTCCTCCAACGTCGCCGATCTCGTCGCCGCGGCCGATCATCTGCGCCGGGTGCGACGGGCACCGTCCCTGCTGATCGGCCACAGCCTCGGCGGTGCCGCGGTGCTCGCGGCGGCCGGCCGGGTGCCGGAGGTCGACGCGGTTGCGACGATCGCCGCCCCATCCGACCCGGGCCACGTCGCGAGCCTGTTCGGTGACCGGCTGGCCGAGATCCGCGAACACGGGGAAGGCGAGGTCGTTCTCGCCGGCCGGTCATTCTGTATCCGCCGCGAGTTCCTGGACGACATCTCCGAGCAGAACCTGCTGGCCGACGTCACCCGGTTGCGCACGGCGCTGCTGGTCATGCACGCCCCCGGCGATCAGGTGGTGTCGGTCGACAGCGCGAGCCGGATCTTCCTGGCGGCCCGGCATCCGAAGAGCTTCGTCTCGCTCGACGATGCCGACCACCTGCTGTCCCGCCGCCGAGATGCGGTCTACGCCGCCGACGTGATCACCGCCTGGGCCGAGCGCTATATCGCCACCACCGACACAGGCACCGACACAGGCACCGGCACCGGCTCCGGCACTGCGGCGGAACCGGCCGACGACGGGCCGCGCGCGGTCGAGGTCACCGAAACCGGGGTGGGCACCTTCCAGCAGTCGGTGACGGCTGGCCCGCACCACCTGGTGGCCGACGAACCGGTCGACGTCGGCGGCCTGGACACCGGGCCGTCGCCGTATGACCTGCTGCTGGCTGCGCTGGGTGCGTGCACGACCATGACGCTGCGGATGTACGCCGACCGTAAGGGACTGTCCCTGAGCGGAGTGTCGGTGCGGTTGCAGCACAGCAAGATCCACGCCTCCGACTGCGAGTCCTGCGAGACGGCCGAGGGCAGGATCGACCGGATCGACAAGGTGATCACCCTGGAGGGCGACCTCGACGACGCCCAACGCGCCCGGCTCCTGGAGATCGCCGACAAGTGCCCCGTGCATCGCACCCTGCACTCCGAAGTGCAGATCCGGACCGCACTGTCCTAGGAGCCTGCCTCCGGGCGCCGACGCACCCGCCCCGTCCGCCCCGCCCGCCCCTTCCGCCCCGGAGTCGGGGGAGACACTACTTTTGCCCACCTCGCAGCGACAACCAGGCGGACGGGACCGCCCCATCGCGGAAATGGGCTTCGTGTCGCTCAAAGGTGGGCAAAAGCGCACCCGCCCAGGCACGCCGCGGGGCCCGCTCAACCCACCAGTCGCGCGATCGAACGCAACGGGATGTGCAACCAGCCCGGACGGTGCCGGGCCTCATACGCCGCCTCGTAGACCGCCTTGTCCAATTCGTAGGCGGCCAGCACCTCAGCATGGTCTCGCGGGTCCGATTCCGACCCGGCCGCGTAGCCCTCGCAGAACGCCGCGCTGTTGCGCTGCACCCACTCCCGGGCCCGGGCGGCCAACTGCCGGTCGGTCTGCTCATCAGCCGAGCCGTCCAGCGTTCGGTATGCGGCGTAGGAAAAGGAGCGCAACATCCCGGCGACATCACGCAACGGTGAATCAGGTTGGCGCCGTTGCTCGAGCGGCTGCCCGGGCTCGCCCTCGAAGTCGATCAGCAACCAGGTCTCGGGGGTGCGCAGCACCTGGCCGAGGTGCAGGTCACCGTGCACCCGCTGAACGCTGATGCGCTGGTCGGCCAGCGCCGCGTACCGTGCCTCGATCGCGTCCCGGTACCCGTCCAGTTCGGAAATGTCCGCGGTCGCGGCAAGGCGCTCAGCCATCAGATCGACCGGCAGCCTCGCGGTGGAAACTCCCAGTGCCCGAGCCAGATCGGCGTGCACCGCCGCCACCGCCTCCCCGAGTCGGTAGGACTCGCCGGCGAAATCGCCGCCCACCTCGAACGCGTACAGATCACCCTCCGCGTACAGGTCGCGGGTGCTGGCAGTGGCCATATCCCAGCCATCCGCCGAATTCGCGGCATAGGCGGCGACCATCCCCAGCGGGCAGGTCTGTCCCTGATCGGTCATCTCGAAAGACCCCAGCAACCGGGCCACATGCGGGTTGTCCGCCAGTGCCAGCACCCGGTTGAGTTCGATATCGGGGTTGATCCCGAGGCGGACCCGGCGGAACAGCTTGAGGATCGCGCGCTCGTCGAACACCACGCTGGTGTTGCTCTGCTCGACCTCGGCCACCCGGGCCGCGGCGTCGACCGGCAGCGCCGGCCCGGGTTCCCGGCCGAAGCGGATATCGCCGATCACCGCCGAGGAATCCACCAGGGACAGCAGGAAACGTGCCGACTCAGGGTTGTAGAGGGCGTCGTATCCGGTGTTGTCCCCGACGCTTCCGATGGTCGCGATCGCCCCATACTCCGACGGAAGTTCCGAATCCCACTGCACCACAACCTGATATCGGTCAGCGGAGCCGTCGGTGTAGTCCACTTCGACAAGGGTGAGATCCAGCCCGTCCCGCAAGCGGACCACAGCATGTGTTCGCACCGAGGCCGTCGTCCGACTGCGACCGGCATACCACCGTTGCCGGGGCAGCCACTCGGCCCAGGGCAGTGCGGTGACGTCGGGGCTCATGAGTTCTCCTCGAATTCCATCGAGAACCAATAGAACCCATGTCCCGGCAGGGTCAGCAGGTAGGGCAGCTGACCTATCCGTGGGAATCGGACCTGCCCGGTGAGCTCCACCGGTGTCGCCGAACTCCAGTTCTGCAGGTTCAGTTCGATCGGCTGTGGAAAGCGGGACAGGTTGTTCACGCACAACACCACTTCGTCGCCGGCTTCGCGGACATAGGCCAGCACCGACGGGTTGGAGCCGCCGAGTTCGCGGAACGCGCCCACCGCGAAGGCCTCATGATGCCGCCGAACCGCCAGCATGGTGCGAGTCCAGTTCAACAGCGATGCCGAACTATCCCGCTGCGCTTCGACATTGACCGCGGTGTAGCCGTAAACCGGATCCTGGTTCGGCGGCAGGTACAGCCGGCCCGGGTTGGCCGTGGAGAACCCGGCATTGCGATCCGGTGTCCACTGCATCGGGGTGCGCACCCCGTCGCGGTCCCCGAGCCAGATGATGTCACCCATCCCGATCTCGTCGCCGTAGTAGATCACCGGCGATCCCGGCAGCGACAGCAGCAGCGCGGTGAACAGCTCGATCTGGTTCCGGTCGTTCTCCAGCAGCGGGGCCAACCGGCGGCGGATGCCGACATTGGCCTTCATCCGCGGGTCCTTGGCGTATTCGGCGTACATGTAGTCACGCTCGTCGTCGGTGACCATCTCCAACGTCAGCTCATCATGGTTGCGCAGGAAGATGCCCCACTGCGCGGTGTCCGGAATCTGCGGGGTGTGCGCCAGGATCTCCGAGATCGGGAACCGAGACTCCCGGCGTACCGCCATGAAGATCCTCGGCATCAGCGGAAAGTGGAACGCCATGTGGCACTCGTCGCCCCCGACCGCCGGGTCGCCGAAATACTCCACCACATCCGCCGGCCACTGGTTTGCCTCAGCCAGCAGCACCCGGCCCGGATACTCGTCGTCGATCACCGCGCGGCACTTCTTCAGGAAGGCGTGCGTCTCGGGAAGGTTCTCGCAATTGGTGCCCTCCCGCTCGAACAGGTACGGCACCGCGTCGAGGCGAAAGCCGTCGATACCGAGGTCCAGCCAGAATCGCAGAGCATCGATCATCGCCTCCTGCACCCGGGGGTTGTCGTAGTTCAGGTCGGGCTGATGGGAGAAGAACCGATGCCAGTAGAACTGCTTGCGCACCGGGTCGAAGGTCCAGTTCGACTCCTCGGTGTCGATGAAGATGACCCGGGCATCACGGTATCTGTCGCTGGTATCGCTCCAGACGTAGAAGTCCCCGTACGGACCGTCGGGGTCACGGCGGGACTCCTGAAACCACGGGTGGGTGTCGGAGGTGTGGTTCATCACCAGGTCGGTGATGATGCGAATGCCGCGGCGGTGCGCGGCGTCAAGCAGGGCGACGAAGTCGTCGACGGTGCCGAACTCCGGCAACACCTTGTAGAAGTCGCGGATGTCATAGCCGCCGTCGCGCAACGGGGAGTCGTAGAACGGCGGCAACCACAGGCAGTCGACGCCCAGCCACTGCAGATAGTCCAGCTGTTCGATCAGCCCGCGCAGGTCACCGAGGCCGTCGGCATTGGAGTCATAGAAGGCCCGGACCAGAACCTCGTAGAACACCGCACGCTTGAACCAGGTGCGGTCGGCAGGCAGGGTGCGGGCGTGGACGAAATCCCCGGCCATCGGGTGCTCCACCACGCCGTCTTCGATATGGCTGCCCTGGGCCGGGACACTCGTAGGCTCCACCACGCTTCACTACCCTTCCCCTGTTGAGCCGAACCATCAACCGGTCCGGAATTCAGGGTCAGCGGACCCGGACTACCACCTTGCCCCGGGCGGTCCGGTTCTCCAGCGATGCCACCGCCTCGCCGGCCTGCGAAAGCGGGTACACCTGCGGCTGAGGCGCCGCCAGCGTCCCGGACTCCAGCAACGCGGCCAGACCCTGCCACTGCTCGGCCAGCGCCCCCGGGTGCCGAAGCACCCAGGCCCCCCACCCGACGCCGACGACGTCGACGTTGTTCAGCAGCAGCCGGTTGACCTTGACCGTCGGGATCTCCCCACCGGTGAAACCGACCACCAGCAGCCGGCCGGCCGGAGCCAGCGAGCGCAGCGAGTCGGTGAACCGGTCCCCGCCGACCGGGTCCATCACGATGTCCACACCGGCACCACCGGTCAGTTCGGCGACGGCATCCTTGAACCCGTCGGCCAACACGACATCGGTCGCGCCGGCCGCCAGCGCCACCTCCGCCTTGTCCTGGGAGCTGACCACCGCGATCACCCGGCGTGCCCCCAGCGCCGGAGCCAGTCTCAGGGTGGAGGTGCCGATACCGCCGGCCGCGCCGTGAACCAATACCGTCTCCCCGGCCGCGAGCCGACCCCGAACCGTCAGCGCGAAATACACCGTCAGGTCGTTGAACAGCAGCCCGGCGCCGGCCTCGAAGCTGACGTTATCCGGCAGCGGGAACACCCGGTCGGAGCCGAGCACCGCGGTCTCGGCCATCGCCCCGCCGATCATGGTCAGCCCGACCACGCGGTCACCGGGCTTCACCCCGGCACCCTCGGGAGCCGAGCGCACCACGCCGGCCAACTCCGCACCGAGGGTGAACGGCAGTTCCGGGCGGTACTGATAGAGCCCCCGGGTCAGCAGCGCATCGGGAAAGGCCACCCCGGCGGCGTGAACGTCGACGACGACGCCGTCATCGGACGGTTCGTCGATCTCCACCACCTGGATGGACTCCGGGCCGCCCAGTTCGGTGACCCTGACCGCCCGCATCAGGGTTGCTCGATGGCCAGCAGTTCGACCTGCAACTCCCCCCGGGGAGTGCGGTAGGTGATGGTCTCGCCGGCCTTGCGCCCGAACAGCGCCAGGCCCAGCGGGCTGTCGGCGGTCAGGGTGGTGTCCTCGGCGCCGGCCGGGGTCTCCTCGATGAAGTTGACCACCCGCATGTCGACCTCTTCGCCGTCCGGCCAGCGCAGCTTGACCGCGGTGCCGTTGGGCAGCTGACCGGGCACCGTCGCGTTGCCGCCGGCGAGCAGCCAGCTCAACCGGTTGATCTGCTCATCGAGCCCGCCGAGATCCTCGGCCCGCTGCAGGGCTTCGGCGGCGTCGCCGCGGTCGCCGACCGCCTCGGCATCGGCCTGCAGTTCGGCGTGCAGCTGTTCGCGGCGTCGGCGCAGATCCGCCAGCTCAGCCTCCAGGCGGGCGCGTTCCTGCTCAGCGAAGTTCGTGTCCTGACTCATGCACGACAAGGTACCGCCACCGTCAAGCCGCCCGGTGCGGCCGCCCTACCGAACGGGTTCGGCCGTCGGCGGTCACCGGTATCGTCGCTGGCGTGGCATCCCGCGATCATGGCGACCCCGGCGACGCCCCGACCATGCCGCCGCCTCAGGCCGAGGTCACCGATCCGGCCCGGCCGTCGGCGGCCGAGGAGGCCCGCACCATCGCCGCCGCCACCAATGCCGGCACGCTGGCCAGTCTGACCGCCACCGGTGACCCGTGGGCATCGTTCGTCACCTACGGGTTGCTCGACGGCGCCCCGGTGCTGTGTGTGTCGCTGCTGGCCGAACACGGCCGGAACCTGGCCGCCGACCCCCGGGCCAGCCTGGCGGTGGTGGCTCCCGGCGCCGAATCCGATCCGCTGGCCAGCCCGCGCATCACCCTGGCCGGGGTGGTGCAACAACCGGGCGGCGACGAACTCGCCGCCGCCCGAGCCGCCCATATGGCCGCGGTCCCGGCGGCGAAGTACTACATCGACTACAGCGATTTCGCGCTCTGGGTGCTGCGCGTGCACCGGGTGCGCTGGGTGGGCGGGTACGGCCGGATGGATTCGGCGAGTGCCACGGATTACGCCGCCGCCGAACCTGATCCGGTCACCCCGCATGCCGCGGGCGCGATCGAGCACCTCAACGCCGACCACGCAGGCGGCCTGGCGGAGATGGCCCGGGCGTTGGGCGGCTACCCCGACACCGAGTCGGCGGTGTGCACCGGCATCGACCGCTACGGCCTGGATCTCAAGGTGCGCACACCCCGCGGGGAGGCCTACACCCGAGTGGGCTTCGGCGCGCCGCTTTCATCAGCGGACGAGTTACGTTCGGCGACAGCCGGTCTGGTTAGGCGAGCACGCGCCTGAGGAAGTCCACCTGGTCGATCTTGACCTGGGGATCGGTGTAGATCGCGAAGTGGCCGTACGGATAGTGCCGCAGTTCCGCCCGCGGCGCCCGCCGGCCGACGGTGATCGTCGAGGACGGCGGTGTCGTGGTGTCGGCGTCGCACACGCACAGCAGAACCGGCATCGTCAGCCGGGCCGCCGACCGGACCGGCCGGAACAACGGCATCCTCAACATCAGTCGGGCGGCCACCTCGTTCCGCCACAGCGACCCCGGACCGACGATCGCCTGGAATCCGGTCAGCACATCGGGTTCGGTCAGGACGGCGAAACTGCCGGGCGGACCGGCCGCCGGGATCAGAAGCGGCTCCCGACCCGCCACCGCGCCGGCGGCGTCGCGTAGCGCCGCGACGGCAGCGCGCACCAGGTTGCGCACCGGCATCAGCCGGATGGCCGGGATGCTGTCGGTGTAGGGCGCCTGCGCGATGACGGCGGCGATCCGCGGGTCGGCGGCCGCCACGGTCAGCACATGGCCGCCGCTGAACGACGATCCCCATAGCGCGATCCGGTCCGGGTCGATGCCCTCGGCATGCCGGGCCCACTGCACCGCGGCCCGGTAGTCGTCCTGCTGGCGGCCAATGTCGAGCAACTGCCGGGGCAGTCCGGTGGAGGCCCCGAAGTGCCGGTAGTCGAACAGCAGCACCGCGAACCCGGCATCGGCGAACGCCTCGGCGTAGTCGGGCAGGCCGTCGTCCCGGGTGCCCGAGAAACCGTGCGCCATCACCACACACGGCACTGGGGTGTCGCCATCTGACGGGCGGTACAGATAGGCGGCGAGTTGCTCGCCGTGGGAGGGAATGCGGACATCGACACGCTCTCGGGCCATACCCCGAACCTAGTACCCTCAGACGATGACCACTGCGACCGACGATCGACAGACCGTGGCCGGCCTGGCCGACGAGCAGGACTGGCAGCGGCGGATCAGCGACGACGGCCGGGTCGACGTGTTCAACCGCGGCACGGTGCGGATTCGGGCGATCTGGCAGGGCGAGCACAGGCTCAGCGGGGCATCGCTGTTCCACGACGAGATGTACGAGTCCTACACCCGCGACGTCAACACGCTGCGCGCCTGGTTCAAACGCTGAACGTCACCCGCTGACGATCACGCGCCGGGAGCCAACTCCAGCACGGCGGCCAGTTCCCGCAATGCCGGACGCGGATCCCAGGCCGGGTTGCCGTCACCGAGGACCTGCACCAGCACATGGTCGGCACCGGCATCGAGGTGCGCGGTGACGCTGGCAGCGGCATTCTCGACCGAACCCATACCGACGATGCCGCGGGCCAGCCGCTCGGAGCCACCCGGGACGAAGTCACTCTCGTCGAAGCCCTGGCGCAGCCAGGAGTTGCGGTAGTTCGGCAGTCCCGAATAGATCTGCAGGTGCAGGTGCGCCCGCCGCAACTGCTCCTCGTCGTCCCCACCGACGACGACCGCCTGCTCGGAGACCACCCACTTGTCCGGCCCGAGGATCTCCCGGGTGACCGCCGTCTGGCCGGGATTGACCAGATACGGATGGGCGCCGTCGGCGTGGCTGCCGGACAGCTCAATCATCTTGGGGCCCAACGCCGCCAGCAGTCGGGTGGGCCGGCCTGATCCCGGCTCGATCATTTCCGGTAGGGCGGCCATCCGGTCCAGGTAGGCGCGCATCGTGCTCAGCGGCTTGGCATAGGTGCCACCGAGCATGTTCTGCACCAGCGGCCCGTGGCTGACGCCCAGTCCGAGCACGAAGCGGCCCGGGTAGAGCGCGTTCAGGGTGCGGGCACCGCCCTCCATCGTCCCGGCGACCCGGGCGTGGATGTTGGCGATACCGGTGCCGACCACGAGCAGGTCGGTGGCCTCCAGGAAGGCGGCCGATTCCACCATGCAGTCCTTGAGACCCACCTCCGGCAGGAACAGCGACCCGTATCCGAGCGCCTCGATCTCGCTGGCCACCTCCTGGGCGGCCTGCATGGGCCAGGTATCGCTGGCCCACCAGACACCGATACGGGACGGGAAGTCGATGCGCGCGCGATCTGCCACGGCTGTCGACTTTATCCGGCTCCAACGCGCCGATGCCCGGCGGCCGCGCGCATCCCGCCGACCCCGGCGGACACGCCACATAGAGTGGGCTGGTGAGCTTCGATCTGTCCACCGTGTTCCGTACCGTCGCCGAGGCATTGCCGGATCAGCAGATTCTGATCTGGCGGGACCAGCGCCTGACCTACGCCCAGATGGACGCACGCATCGACGGGGTCGCGCACTACCTGGTCGCCCAGGGCCTGGGCTGTCACACCGAACGCGACCAGCTGGAGAACCACCAGTCCGGACAGGACCACGTCGGGCTGTATCTACGCAACGGCAACGCCTACCTCGAGGCGATGGTGGCCGGCTACCGCGCCCGGGTGGCGCCCTTCAACGTCAACTACCGCTACGTCGAGGAGGAACTGCTGTACCTGCTGGCCGATTCCAAGGCCCGCGCCCTGGTGTATGCCGCCGAGTTCGCCCCGCATGTGCAGTCCATCCGCGGCCGGCTTCCCGAACTGCGGGTGCTCATCCAGGTCGCCGACGACTCCGGCAACGAGCTGCTGCCCGACGCCGTCGACTACGAATCCATCGTCGGCACACCGGCACCCGCGGCCGGCATGCCGACGCCCACCGGCGACGACCTCTACATCCTCTACACCGGCGGCACCACCGGGATGCCCAAGGGTGTGCTGTGGCGCCAGCACGACATCTTCATGTCCGCCATGGGCGGGCGGCCGTTCATGGCCGGCGGCGAGCAGTTGAACACCTACGACGACCTCGCCGCCCAGGTCCGGGCCAATGCCGGCGTGCGCTCGCTGATGTTGCTTCCACCGCTGATGCACGGCGCCGCGCAGTGGGGTGTCTTCAACGCCATCAGCAGCGGCGGCTGGATCGCCATCCCCGATGACGTCAAACGGTTCGACGCCGACGCCGTGCTGCGCCTGGCCGAGCGCGAGCGGGTGCTCGGCATCCCCGTCGTGGGCGATGCGATGGCCCGGCCGCTGCTCGACCAGATCGAGAAGGGCGACTACGACCTGTCCGGTCTGATGGCGATGACCAACGGCGGCGCCACGCTGTCGCCGACGGTCCGCGACCGGCTGCTGACGGCGCTGCCGAACCTGATGATCCTCGACGCGGTCGGCGCCTCCGAGTCTGGTGCGCAGATGACCACCCTCGCCACCAAGGGTGCGGAGTTGAAGGCGGCGACGTTCACCCCGCTGGCCGACACCACCGTCGTCGCCGTCGACTTCAGCCGGGTGCTGCAACCCGGCGACGGCGAGGGCTGGCTGGCCCGTCGGGAGTTCGTCCCGCTCGGGTATCTGGGCGACGCCGAGAAGACCGCCCGCACCTTCCCCACCATCGACGGGGTGCGCTGGTCGATTCCCGGTGACAAGGCCCGCTATCTGGCCGACGGCCAGATCGAGTTGCTCGGCCGCGACTCGGTGACCATCAACTCCGGCGGCGAGAAGATCTTCGCCGAGGAGGTCGAACGCGCCGTCGCCAGCCACCCCGCCGTGTACGACGTGGTGGTCACCGGTCGGCCGTCGGAGCGCTGGGGCAACGAGGTGGTCGCGATCGTGCAGTTCGCGGAGGGCAAGACCGCCACCGACGCCGAACTCGCGGAGGCCTGCCGCGCGCACATCGCCGACTACAAGGTCCCGAAGGCTTTCGTGCACAGCGAGAAGATCGTGCGCTCGCCGGCAGGTAAGGCCGACTACCGCTGGGCCAAAGCCCTGGCAACCGGGACGTAACCCCAGATGGCCCCCCGAATGTGGGCGCTATGCAGCTGTTTCCGGGCTCAGACCTGCACAGGACCCACACTCGGCGCCGGGGTTCGCGAGGAGAACGCGTAATCCTCCAGCGGCGAGGTCCTACTGAAACGCCTTGACGCCGCGATGGTTTCGGGGCGGTGGTAGACCGTCTGGCCCAACGAGTTGACGAAGTAGGTGCGCAACCCCGGGTTGCAGTCGGTCAGATACAGCCGGATGGCCTTACCCTGGCGCTCCAGTTTCTCGTTGCGCCGCGTGAAGGCCGCCGGTGTCACCTCGGCGACCTGCGTGCCCCGGCGGCGGGTCTCGGTGATGACCCGAACGGCGTGCGCGGCCATCGTCTCCAGATAGTCGAACCAGGCGAACCCGACGAACCCCAGTGGCCCGACCAGTTCCCACCGGTTCGGCATCCCCGGATAGGCGCTGCCGCCGTAGCTGGCCAGGCCGTGGGTGCGGTACCGCTCGGCGAGGTCGACGCCGTCGCGACCGATGATGGTGCCGAGGCGGTAGGTCTCCGGGTCGGTCCACAGTTCGTAGCCGGTGGCGGCGACGATCACGTCGGCGGGCCGTTCGACCCCGTCGACGGTGCGCACACCGGTCGGGGTGATCCGTTCGATGGGCGTGGTCACCAGATCGGTTTGCGGCCGGTTGAAGATCGGCAGGAACGCACTGGAGATCACTGGGCGCTTGGCGAGGATGCCATAGCGCGGCAACAGCTTTCGACGGGTTTCGCGATCGCGCACCGTGATCCGCAGCAGACCCCGGTACAGCATGCGGCAGTAGGCGTCATACAGCGGCATCAGACGCACCAGCGCCCGGTCGGGCAGCCGCCACCAGACGTGCACCAGCGGGCCGACCAGCAGCAGGTCCATCAGCCAGCGTCCGGCCCAGTCGATACCCGCCAGCACGCCGGGCAGCCTCAGCAGCCGGCGCAGCCGCGGGGTGATGTCGAAGTCGATCTTGGGCAGCACCCAGGCGGGCGTGCGCTGATAGACGTCGAGGTGCCCGGCTACCGGTGCCAGCGCCCCGGCGATCTGCACGCCACTGGAACCGGTGCCGATCACGGCCACCCGTTTGCCGCGGACGTCGTAGCTGTCGTCCCAGTCGGTGGGCCGCATCACCCGGCCGGCGAAATCGCCGATACCGGCGATCGGGATGTCCGGTTTGGCGTTGACGTAACCGCCCACCGCGCTGATCAGGAACCGGGCGGTCACCGTGCGGCCGTCGGCGATCTGCAGCCGCCACACCCCGCGCGCGTCATCCCAGACCTGACGCGTCACCTCCGCACCGGTCTGCAGGTACCGGTAGACGCCGACGTCGGCGGCGACCTGCTGCAGGTAGCGCTGGATCTCCGGGCCGGGCGCGAACAGCCTCGACCAGTTCGGGTCCCGGGCGAACGGGAACTGGTACCACAGCGACGGGATGTCCACCGCCAGTCCCGGGTAGTGGTTGTCGCGCCAGGTCCCGCCCACCTCGTCGGCGCGTTCGAGGATGACGATGTCGTCGACACCGGCGCGCTGCAGCAGATATGCCGCGGTGATTCCGCCCGGGCCCGCCCCGATGATCGCCACGTCGTGGAGGTGTTCGGTGCCGTTCGGGCTCACCTACCCACCGTACGGCCGCGGCGTCCCCCCGGCGAGCGTGCGTGTCTGCACCCCGACACGCCGCACGGAGCGTGCAGTACACGCACGCTCGCGGGGACCCGGACGTCGACAGACGCCGGTGGCTAGGATCGGCGGCTGTGCAGACCCCGTGGGGTGAGGACGTCAGCGCCGGACGCTACGCCGGCCATCCCGGCCTGCTCTATGCCCGGCGCCCCCGGACCTTCACCGAGTTGCTGTTCGGCGTGCAGCGCTGGGCAGCGCGCCCCTTCCTGGTCCAGGACGACCGGCGGATCAGCTTCGGGGAGTTCTTCGCCACCGTCGATGCTGCGCGGAACCGGCTGCAGCCGTTGGGGATCCAACCCCGAGAGCGGGTGATGCTGCTGGCCTACAACAGCCCGGACTGGGTGGTCGCGCTCTGGGCGATCTGGTCCCTGGGCGCGGTGCCGGTCCTGGGCAACCGGTGGTGGAGCCCGCAGGAGGCCGCCCACTCCATCGACCTGACAGCCCCGCGCGCAGTGATCACCGACGCGCCGGATTTGGCCGCGGCAGACGAAGTCGCTGTGCTCGACATTGCCCAGATGCGGGCCGAAGGCACAACGGCGTCGGGCACTCCGCCGAGAATTCCCGGGCCGGACGCTGAGGACGACCCGGCCGTGGTGCTGTTCACCTCCGGTAGTTCCGGCATGCCCAAGGCCGTCGAGTTGTCGTTCCGCGCGGTGGTGGCCAACCAGCACAACGTGCTCGCCAGATCCCGACAGTTGCCACACCTGCTGGACCCCGACGCCCCGCAACCGGTGAATCTGATCTGCACACCGCTGTTTCACATCGGCGCCTTCGCCACCCTGCTCACCCAGACCATCACCGGCGGGCGCATCGTGTTCAACACCGGCCGGTTCGATCCCGAACAGGTGCTCGACCTCATCGAGTCCGAGGGGGTGCAGCGCTGGGGTGCGGTTCCCACCATGGCCATTCGACTCCTCGAGCACCCCGACTTCGAAACCCGCGACCTGTCCACCCTGCGGTCGTTCCCCCTCGGCGGCGCACCGGTGCCACCGGCGCTGGTGGCGCGGTTGGCCCGCGCGCTACCGCACCTCGCCCGCCGCGGGCTGGCCAATATGTGGGGTATGACCGAGGGCGGCGGCTTCCTGACGCTGGCCGCCGGCACGGACCTGGCGGACCACCCGGGAACCGTCGGCCGGCCCTTCCCTACTGTCGAGGTCGCCATCGCCGACCCCGACGACGCCGGCGTGGGCGAGGTCCTGGTCCGCTCCCCCACCGTCATGCTCGGTTACCTCGGAATCGACGATGGCACAGTCGATTCCGACGGCTGGTTGCACTCCGGGGACCTCGGCCACCTGAGCGCCGACGGCTATCTGTTCATCGACGGCCGCAACAAGGATATGGTCATCCGGGGCGGGGAGAACATCGCCTGCCCGCACGTCGAGGCCGCCCTGCTCCGGCATCCCGACGTGGTGGAGGCGGCCGCACTCGGGCTGGCGCACCCGGACCTCGGTGAGGAACTGGCCGCCGTCGTGGTGCACCGGCCCGGCACCCGCCCGCCCACCGAAGACGACCTCACCCGCCATCTGCACAACGAAGTCGCGTACTTCGCCATCCCGACCCGGTGGCTGATTCGCACCGAGCCGCTACCGACCCTGGCCGGGGAGAAGATCGACAAGAAGAACCTCGCCGCGGAATTCCGGACGTGAGACCCCGGTGAGAGCCCGGTGAGAGCAATCGTCCTGCTCGCGCGCAGCGGTCATCTCGACAACACCGGGACGCTGCATGCCCTCGGCCTCGGCTGGACCACCAGCCCCACCCCCACCGCCCAGCACGTACTCATCGTCTTCGTCGAAGTGGCGTGGTCGGAGACCGGAACCGAGTTCCCGATCCGCGCCGAGCTCATCGACGGCGACGGGGCCCGGGTGGCGCAGACCGAGCAGAGCGTCATCAACGCCCGACGCCAGCCGGTCCACCCGGAGGGCACACCGGTGACGATCCCGTTCATCGCCACCATTCCGCCGTTGAACCTCGCGAGCGGCCAGCGCTATCAGTGGCGGGTCACCATCGGCGGACAGATGCACGAGGACTGGCTCGCCGGGTTCACCGTCACACCGTGAACCGGCCCGTCACAGCAGCGCGTTCAGCCAGTTCCGGGCATCGGCGACGCAACTCTGCGGCAGCGAGAAGTGATCGTCACGCGGGTAGTCGCGGGTTTCGACGGTGCCGCCGAAAGCCTTGACCGCATCGACGTAGCCGGTCTGCCAGGACACCGGGACCACGGTCCCGCCGTCGAACGAATCGATGCACACCAGAACCGGCGCAACGGGTTTCCGGGCGGCGGCCGACCCGGCGATGATGGCGGCCTTCCACTCGTCGAAGTTCGGCGGCGCGGGGTTGAGCACCGGCCCCTTGAGCCGGAACAGCCGGGCCACGGTGTCATTGAGATGGTGCACCGGCTGGGTGTTCCAGGCCGTCTCGATGATCTCGACACCCAAGGGGCTGAACGCCTCGGAAAGGTTCAGCGCGGAGGGGTTCGCGGCCTGAATTCCGGCCAACATCATCACCAGGTGGGAGTCCGGCGGCACGGCGGGGTCGGTCAGTGCGGCGGTCACTCCGCTCGGGTTCTCCAGGGCGATCTTGCTGACTCCCGGCGACATCGCCACCGTGCCAACCAATTTCAGGTCGCCGTAGTCCTCGGCGTCGAGTTCGGCCACCGCGGCCGCAGCGCCGCCACCCTGCGACCATCCGGCACACCCGAGGTTCGTTCCCGCGCCCGCCTCCACAGCGCGTGCCGCATGCGCGGCGAAGACACCGTCACGAGCGTTGGTGCGGTTGACGACGTACTGGTGCATCCCCGGCGTTCCCAGGCCCTGATAGTCGGTGGCGCACACCACCCAGCCGTCGTCGATGAACCCCTGCAGTCCAGGCACCCCGTAGTCGATCTGCTGGGTGGCCCGCGGCTCGAAGTAGGTGATCAGTTCACGGGCCGGGTCGGGCTGCGCCGACGGGCAGCCGGCATCGCCGAGTCCGGTGGTGCCATGGCACCACGTCATGATCGGCCGGTTCTCCCCCGGTCCCGCCGGGGCGATGACCAGGCCGCTGGCCTCATGGGCGATGTCGTTGACATCGCGCGTCACATAGCGGATCCGCCAGGCCCGAGCCCCGGTGATTGCGGTGTCCAACGGCTCCTGGCTGAGCAGGGTTCCCGGCTTGCCGGTGACCGGTGGCGCAACCGCGGGCTTCGACGCGGACACCGGGACGGGCATCTGGGCGGGCATCGACGTGGACACCGAGGCGCCGGGTTGCCCGCCGCCGCGCGTACACGACATCGCCCACGGTGCCGCCACCGCTACTCCACCGAAGCCGGCAATGAATCGTCGCCGCTGCACATCCACGGTGCTCGAAGTTACCCGCTGCCGGGGGTCACCGTCGCGCGAACGGCGGGGCGTGCTCGGGACGCACGCCCACCCCGACGGCATAGGCCGGGATTGCGGTCAGCCACGGCAGCCGCCGGACCAGCCGGGCCAATGCGGCCGGTGGCTGGACGGCGGCGCCGTCGAGAACCGGCTGCACCAGCCGGCGATGCAGGATGCGCTGCAGCCCCTGGGTGAGCACGGCCACCGGCAACCGGCGACGCTGCACGGCGGCGAGGTCACCGGACCGGACGTTCCGGGCGCGGAGCGGATCGGCCAACAACGTCGCCGCCCCGACCGCGTCCTGCACGGCGAGGTTGATCCCCACCCCGCCCACCGGCGACATGGCGTGGGCGGCGTCACCGATGAACAGCAGCCCGTCGACATACCAGCGGGTGAGCCGGTTGAGTCGCGCGTCGAGGACCTTCACGTCGTCCCAGGAGGTGAGGGTGTCGACGTCGGCTTCCGGGATCAGGCCGGTCAGTTCCTCCTTGAAGGCGTCCAGTCCGCGGGCGCGCAACCGCGCGTCGCTGCCCTTGGCGATCAGGTAGGCGATCTGGAAATACCCTTCCCGCGGGATCATGATCACCAGCCTGCCGGGGGCGGTCCGCGGGATCAGCGAGTACGTCCCGGTCGCCTCCCGCGGCAACCGGAACCACCAGACGTCGAACGGAACCGGGAATTCCCGCACCGGCAGGCCGGAGTCCCGGCGCAGGATCGAACCCCGGCCGTCGCACGCCACGGTCAGGTGCGCGGCCAACTCGCCCGCACCGTCCGGGCAGCGGTAGCGCACCCCGGTGATCCTGTCGCCGTCCCGCAGCAGACCGGTGACTTCGTGTTCGAGGCGCAGCGTGAAACTCGGCTCGGACCGGGCCGCCTCGGCCAGCAGGTTGAGCAGGTCCCACTGCGGCACCATCGCGATGTACGGGTGCGGCTGACGGAGCCGGCGAAAGTCGACCAGCGTCACCGGCTGCCCGTCCACGTTGAGCGCACCCTGCTCGACCCTGCTCTGCGGCAGCGCAGCGAACCGGTCCCACAGCCCGAGCTCGTCGAGCAGTGCCAGAGTGCTGGGATGCACGGTGTCCCCGCGGAAGTCGCGAAGGAAGTCGGCGTGCTTCTCCAGCAGGGTGACCTCGACGCCGGCCCGGGCCAGCAGCAGGGCCAGCACCATCCCGGCCGGCCCGCCGCCCACGATCGCGCAGGTTGTCCGCTCCGGCATCAGATCTCGATCCGCGCGCCGATGATGACCGTCCGGTCCAGCGGCAGTCCGAAGTACTCGGCGTCCGACGTCATCCGGGAAATCGTAATGAACAGTCGCTTGCGCCACTGCGCCATCGTCGGTTCCGGGCCGGCGCAGAGGTTGCTCTCCGAGAGGAAGTAGGAGGCCTCGTCGAGGTCGACGGCCCCCTCCATCCGGGCCGGGTCGACCAGTCTCAGCGCTGCGGGCACGTCGGGCTGCTCCATATAGCCGAATCGGGCTACCACATAGAAGATCCCGTCACCGGGGGCGCCGAGACCGTCGACGGTGACGCGGTCGGTGTCGGGCACCCGCGGAACCGGCACGGTGTCGACGGAGACGATGATCACGTGCCGCTGCAGCACGTGGATGCGTTCGACGTTGGCCCGCATCGACAGCGGAGTCACGGTGCCGCCGCGGTTGAGGAAGACCGCGGTGCCCGGCAGCCGTGGCAGCGGGGGCCTGCGTTGGGGCAGACCGCCGATGAAGTCGCCCAGCGGACCCACCGCCTTCTCCCGGGCCGCCACGGCGATCTGGTGGCCGCGCCGCCAGGTCGTCATCACCACGAAGGTCACCACGCCGATCAACAGCGGGAGCCACGCGCCGTGCAACAGCTTGGTCAGGTTGGCCGCCAGGAACAGCAGATCCACGACGAGCAGAGCGCCGCCGCCGAGGATCAGCAGCCACAGCGGGGTGCGCCACCGGACGTGCGCGACGTAGAGGAACAGCAGGGTCGTGATGGTGATGGTGCCGGTCACCGCCATGCCGTAGGCGTAGCCGAGCGCCGCCGAACTGCGGAACGCGAAGACCAGGATGACCACCGCGACCATCAGCAGTCCGTTGATCCACGGCACGTAGATCTGGCCGATCGCGGACTCGGAGGTGTGGGCGATCCGAAGCCGCGGCAGGTACCCCAACTGGGCGGCCTGGGAGGCGACCGAATACGCCCCGGTGATCACCGCCTGCGAGGCGATCACCGTCGCCGCGGTGGACAGCGCGATCATCGGAAGCTGCCCCCACTCGGGGACCAGCATGAAGAACGGCGCGTTCACCACGCTCTGGTCGCCCAGCAGCAGCGCCCCCTGGCCGAAATAGTTGAGCACCAGGGCCGGCAGCACCAGACCCAGCCACGCCAGCGTGATCGGGGTACGGCCGAAGTGGCCCATGTCGGCGTAGAGCGCCTCGGCGCCGGTGACCGCCAGCACCACGGCGGCCAACGCGAAGAAGGCGATGTGGAAGTGGCCGGCCATGAACTCCAGCGCGTACACCGGCGAGAGCGCACGCAGGATCTGCGGGTGGCCCATGATGCCGCGGACCCCGAGGATGCCGATGACGACGAACCAGACGACCATCACCGGGCCGAAGAACCTGCCGACCGCCGCGGTGCCGTGCCGCTGAACCGCGAACAGCGCGATGATGATCACCGCGGTGATCGGGACCACGAAGTCGGCCAGGCCGGGGTCGATGACCTTGAGGCCTTCTACGGCGGAGAGCACCGAGATCGCGGGCGTGATCATGCTGTCGCCGAAAAACAATGCGGCACCCAGGATTCCGAGGGTTGAGAGGGCGGCGATGACGCGCGGATGGGACCTGTCTCCGAGCCGGCGCACCAGGGTGATCAACGCCATCACCCCACCCTCGCCGTCGTTGTCGGCGCGCATCACCAGCACCACGTAGGTGAGCGTGACGATGGTCATCACCGACCAGAAGATCAGCGACACCACACCGTAGACATTGGCCCGGCTGATCGGAACCGGGTGCGGGTCGGCGGGGTTGAACAAGGTCTGGACGGTGTAGATCGGGCTGGTGCCGATATCGCCGAAGACCACACCGAGTGCGCCGAGGACCAGCCCGGCGCGCAGTGGCCGGACGGCACCGGGTGCGGGCTTGGGCGCGTCCGTCCGCACAGGGCCGTCTCCATCCTGGAGTCCACCGGCGCTGACGCCGCCGACGCCTGATCGTATCGGGGGGATCTCGCCGATTCACCCGAAGCACACCCGCCACCCGCCTAGATTTCAGGGCAACGAAGGGAAGCGGAATGCGCACATTCTGGGCGATCCTGCCCGCCGCCGCGCTGGCCCCATTGGTGGTGGCACTGTCTCCGCCGGCAGCGGCCGCAATGCAGATCGGCCACTACAACGCGATCATCGAGGGCCGGTACGACTTCCACACCTGGATCTTCAGTTTCAGTTCCTGCAACCCGCCGGACCCGATAGACCAGTGCGCAACGGTCTCGGCCAATCCGATGCCGATCGCCAAGGCCTTCCAGTGGTACGCCGAAGCCCGTCAGGCAAACGGCACCTACACCATGACGGTCGACGTGCCGGACGGGTTGCGCTGCGGCAACGTCTATTACGGCCCGGTGATCCCGACCCGGGACGTCTACACCTGGGACGCGGTGACCCTGCGGGGAACGCTGGCCTCGTCGTTCGCGACCGGCTGCGACAACGCACCCGGGGGCACCTTCACCTACCCTTTCAGCCTGGTGCGGCTCTAAGTCACCCGACCAGGGCCACCGTGCGCAGCCCGATCAGCACGGCGAACACCGCCAGCACACCGATGCTGGCCGCGGCCTGAATCAGAGTGCGACGGGGACGGGGTGCGTAGACGAAGACCGCTGCGATCAGGGCTCCGGTGATCAGTCCGCCGATGTGGCCCTGCCAGCTGATCCCGGGAACCGCGAAGGTCAGCACGAGGTTGATCGCGATGAGGCCGACGAGCCACCGGATGTCGAGACGGAGCCTCCTGGCCGCGACGAAGGTCGCCCCGAACAACCCGTAGATCGCCCCGGATGCCCCGACGGTGGGGACGTTCGGCTGGGAAAACAGATACACCATGACCGATCCGCCGAGGGCACTCAACCCGTACAGAACGGCGAATCGCCACCGCCCCAGGTGCTCTTCCAACGGTGGCCCGATCACGTACAGCGCGTACATGTTGAACAGCAGATGCAGAATCGCGAAGTGCAGGAAGGCCGACGTCACCAGTTGGTACCAGTCGCCGGTTGCGACCAGCACCGGCCACAGCGCCAGCCGGTACACCTGCTCCAGCGGGGCGAATTTGGCCAGTAGGAACACCACGACGTTGACGGCGATCAGACCGTAACTGACCATCGGAATTCCGGTACGGATCACCGCGCCGGCCGCGGTCCTCACCGGCGGCACGCTGGCCGCCGCAGCCGCGACACAATCGAGGCACTGGTGCCCGACGGAGGCACTGCGCAGGCATTCTGGGCAGGCCGGACGGCCGCAGCGGGTGCAGCTGATATATGTCTGGCGATCGGGGTGGCGGTAGCACACGGGAACCCCGGCCGGGGTCTGCGGTGAATAGGGCATGTTCATGGTGCTTGCCGACGATACTGGTCCGGTGCAGCCAGTGGCCGCGACGACGGAATGCGTATTATTTGGCACTCCTTGCTACTGATTCGGTTGTTAAAACTGACACTAACTGTCAGATTAGTCGTCGGTGACCTCTAGTCCTGCCCGGTAAATCGCATCTGACCAGTGCCGATACTGATTGACTGCGACCGCTGGCGGTAGCACGGAATCCGTAGTACATTTTTCTTCAGGTTGAGATCGCAGCCGCCCTGAGATGTTGTGGACCATCAGCGGTCGGTCACCCACCGCCGAACCTCTCCGCCGATCTCGCCGGGCGGGTGTGAAACCTCTGCGGATACGAAGGGGGCCACATGCCCGTCACCAACAATGTCAGCTCCCTGGTCGTCCCCCGTCCCGCCGCCCGGGGCGCCGGGCCGGACCTCATCCGTTCCCGGGCACTGAGTGCGACGACCGTCCTGGTCGCCGCCTTCGGCGAGATCGACGCCGTCACCGCCACCGCCCTCGCCGACGGCATCGAGCGACATCTCCCCGGTTACCGGCAACTCGTCCTGGACCTCTCCCGGTTGGAGTTCTTCGGCACCGCCGGCTACTCCGTTCTGCACACGGTGCATGCCCGGTGCGCGCAGTCGGGTATCGACTGGGTACTGGTTCCCGGGCCTGAGGTGGAACGCCTGCTTCGGGTCTGCGAACCGGACGCGATCCTGCCGACCGCGCCCAATATCGTCGCCGCGGTCGCCGGCCTCGCCCGCACCCACAGCGCCCGGCCCTGCTGAACACCGGCCTGCGCCGGGTCCGCCCCCTGCTGCCATACTCCGACTGACGGCAGTCGGTCAGCGGAAGGGCGCAGATATGAGCACACCGGGTCGGCGTTTCAACGCTGCGGTCACACGCTTCTGGACTCTGGCCGCGCCGGTCTACGATCTGCCGTTCCTGCAGCAGTGGGTCTACCAGCCCGCCCAGGACGAGGTCATTGCGCTGTTGCGAAGCCACGGCGCCAAGCGGGTGGCCGATATTGCCTGCGGCACCGGCATCTTGGCCGCCCGCATCCAGGCTGACCTGCACCCCGACGAGGTGTACGGGGTCGACATGTCCGACGGCATGCTCGAGCAGGCCCGGGCCCGGTCGACGGAAGTGCACTGGCGCAAGGGCCCGGCCGAGAAGCTGCCCTTCGCCGACGGTGCGCTGGACGCGGTGGTCAGCACGTCGGCATTCCACTTCTTCGACCAGCCGGCGGCCATGCGGGAGTTCCACCGCGTGCTGGCGCCGGGCGGGCTGGTTGCGGTCGCCACCATCAGTCCGCCGATGCCGGCGTTTCTCAGCCGGTTGTCGTCGGGTCCATCCTCGGCTGCCCACAGTCCGTCCCCGGCACAGATGCGAACGCTGTTCGGCACCGCCGGATTCACCCTGACCGATCAGCACCGGATCAGCCGGCCGCTGTGGACCCGCGGCGTCTGGGATCTGATCACCATCGGCACCAAACCCTGAGGAGGGACCGCACTATGGCCGTGGAACTACTCGCCACCAGCGTCGAAGTCGGCGTGGTCACCACCAACCTTGCTGCGATGGTGGACTTCTACGAGAACTTCCTGGGCCTGCCCCACCAGGGCGACCTGGACTTCCCCGGCGGGACAATGAAGCGCTACGCCATCGGCAACAACGTGCTCAAGCTGGTCACCCTCGACGAGCCCCCGGCAGCGCCGGCAGTCCCCGGCGGCGGGCCGGCCCAGGCCGGGATCCGCTACCTCACGCTGGTCGTGACCAACGTCTCGGAGACGGCCCGCCAGGCCGAGGCCGCCGGACAGACGGTGGCCCAGCCGCTGGCCGAGTTCGCCCCGGTCCCGGGCATGGGCTGGATGTTCCTCGCCGATCCGGACGGCAACTGGGTCGAACTCGTCGGACCGCTCTGAGATGGCCGAGCTGCCTGCCGATCTGCACCCCGCCGTCGCGGTCCTGGCACCGCTGCTCGGCTCCTGGTCGGGTCGCGGATCCGGCGAGTATCCCACCATCGAGCCGTTCGGCTACACCGAGACCGTCACCATCGGACATGCCGGCAAGCCTTTCCTGACCTACACCCAGCGGACCCGTTCCGACGACGGATTGCCATTGCACGCCGAGACCGGCTACCTCCGGGTGCCGTCGCCGGGCCGGATCGAGTTCGTGATCGCCCATCCCACCGGGGTCACCGAGATCGACGAAGGCACCGTCACCACCGACGGTACCGATCTGGTCATCGCTGTTCGCTCGACCACGATCGGACTGACAGCGTCTGCCAAAGAGGTTGTGGCGCTGGCACGTTCAATCCGTCTCGCGGGCGACGAACTGCACTACACCCTGGCTATGGGTGCCGTGGGCCTGCCGCTGCAGCACCATCTCACCGCCACCCTGCACCGCCAGCCGTGACGCAGCGCGTGGCCGACGGCACCATCCGCATTCCGGTTGACCTCGACGCCGTCACCGATATCGGCCAGGAGGATCCCGGCCCCCTCTCCCCCGCCGTCGCGGACCGCATCTGGGCTGCGGCCCGGCACTGGTATTCCGCCGGGATGCATCCGGCCATTCAGGTCTGCATCCGGCACAACGGCCGGGTGCTGCTCAACCGGGCTATCGGGCACGCCTGGGGCAACGGTCCGGCCGATCCCCCGGACGCCGAACGGGTGCCGGTGACCACCGCGACGCCGTACTGCGTGTATTCCGCGGCCAAGGCGATCACCACCACGGTGGTGCACATGCTCGTCGAACGCGGGTACTTCGCCCTCGACGACCGGGTCTGCGAATACCTGCCCTCCTACACCGGCCATGGCAAGGAACGCACCACCATCCGGCATGTGCTGACGCACAGCGCCGGGGTGCCACTGGCCACCGGGCCGAGGCCCGACCTCAAGCGGATGAACGACAGCGAGTACGCCCGGGAGAAACTCGGTGAGCTCAAGCCGATCCACCGGCCGGGGCTGGTACACATCTACCACGGGCTCACCTGGGGACCGCTGGTGCGCGAGATCGTCTCAGCGGCGACCGGGCGCAATATCCGCGAGATCCTGGCGACCGAGATTCTGGACCCGCTGGGTTTCCGCTGGACCAACTACGGCGTCGCCGACGCCGACGTGCCCCTGGTGGCGCCCAGCCACGTCACCGGCAAACCGCTGCCGGCCCCGATTGCCGCGGCCATGAAAATGGCCCTGGGCGGCAGCATGCAGCGGATCATCCCGTTTTCGAACAGCCCGATGTTCCTCACCAGTGTGGTCCCATCGTCGAGTACCGTGTCGACTGCTGACGAGTTGTCCCGTTTTGCCGAAATGCTCTGCCGCGGAGGGGAACTCGACGGTGTCCGGGTGCTGAGCCGGGAGGCGCTGCGGTCGGCGACCCAGCAGTGCCGCCGGCTTCGGCCGGATATCGCCACCGGACTCGTGCCGATCCGATGGGGAACCGGCTACATGCTGGGCTCCACACGTTTCGGACCGTTCGGCCGGGGCGCCCCCGGTGCGTTCGGCCATACCGGACTGACCAACATCGCGATCTGGGCCGACCCGCAACGCAGCCTGGCGGTGGGCGTGGTGAGCAGCGGCAAGCCTGGTCGGCATCCGCAGGCCGGCCGCTACACGGCGCTGCTGGACCGGATCAACGCCGAGATCCCGCGCGGGTGAATTGTGGGCGGGTGACCGCGCGGTTAGCGTGGTCTCATGGCTGAGTCGATGCTGCAGCACCAACTCGACGAGGTGCGCGTGCTGCTGCAACGGGCACGTGCGCTGTTCGGGACCCAGCCGGTACCGCCGCCGCAGTCGCTCGGCCCGACCTCCGTCGACCGGCAGGCCCACTAACCGAATCAGCGGCCGCCGAATCGGTGCCCGCGCAGGGCGGCCTCGGCGTCATCGAGGTCCGCGGGGGTCGGCAACGTGGCCGTCGGGGTGAATCCGGCGTCGATGATCTCCCGGCGGATCTGCATGACCGACTTCAGGTGTGAGACCTCCGCCGCCCGCAGTACGGCATCGGCCAGTGCGCCGGCGTCGGCGTCCATCGCGGCTTCGGACAGCACGACACCGTGCAGGTATCCCCCGCGACAGGACCGGAACATCAGGTGACCGCTGGGGTGGACGGCGTCGAACTCGGGGTCGGGTTCGCTCACGGGCCACCCTCGGCGACGGCGCGCAGGCGCTGCGCGGCCTCGGCCTCGTGCTGCTCCCAGACATCCGCCGCGCGCCCGAGTCGTTCGGCGAGATCGGCATGCGCGGCGGCCTGCTGCTGGTAGCAGACCCGGCGCTGATCGAGCAGTTCGCGCCCGGCGTCACGCAGGTCGGCGAAGATCGGGCCGAGCGATTCCAGGCTCGCCATCACCTCGGCGTTGCCGGCGGGAACCGCGGCCAGGTTGTCGGCGGTCAACCGGTGCTCGCGGGCCGCCCCGCGAAGCTCGGCGGGCACCACGTTGAGCTGTTCTGCCATTGCTCGTCTCCTGTCAGGACGGGGCCGTCGGGGGCGACGGGATCGGTGCCGGGGGCGCCGGCGGGGTGGGCATCGGTTCGGTTTGCGGAGCCGGCGGATGCTGCCAGCCTAGGAAGCCCGGGCCCATCACGCTCGCGAGGGGCACAATCTGCTGGTCGAGTAGGGCTGTGCCGGCACCGAGGGCCAGGGCGTGCCGGTCGGTGAGCACCCCGATGTCACCGGGCAGGAGTTGCTGCGGGTCCAGGGATCCGGCGACCGGCAGGCCCGGCTCCGCGATGGTGATGCCCTGCTGGCGGAAGGCCTCCGCGATCGGCGTCCCGGCTACCGCGGCGGTGATGACCGCGGCCAGTTCGGGGCTGGGGGCCAAGACGGTCTGCCCGCCGGGCAGCCCCACGGTGGTGGTTTCGTCCGCCGCCGGCTCGAGGGCGAGCTCGTCAGGATCCTGCGCCGCCTCCGGCTCCGGATCCTGCGGCGACTCCCGCTCGGGGTCCTCATCGGGGTCCTGGGCGGGGGCCGGGACGGAATCCCGGCGCAGGTAATCGGTCAACTCTCTGGCCGGATCGGTGGAGAGCGACGGCAGCGACGGCGCCGCCATACCGCCCCCGAACGGGGCGGCTGGCGGCAGGCCGGCGCCCCAACCGGGTGCGGGTGGAGCCATCGCCGCTGCGGGCGGCGGCACCGGCTGGGCCGCCGGATCGGACAGCGGAAGCAGCCCGAAGTCGTCCCGCAGTGCCAGCGGCGGGTCCGGCAGCCATCCCGCACGATCACCCGGGTCGCTGCCACGCACCTCCCCGCCGTTCGCAGGGTCCCCCTCCCTGGTGTCCTCGTCACCGGTGTCGTGCCCGCGCCCCGGCGATGGCTTCGGCACGACGGATCCACCCTCACCGGCGCCCGATCCCGGTGGTGGCGGTGTCGATGAGGCATACAGGTTGGTCAGCGCTTCGGCCAGCGCGGCCTTGGAAGTGGAGTCCAGCCCCGCGCGCTCGACGACGGCGCGAATATCGCGAAGCCGGTCGACCAGATAGCGCTGAAAGGCCCGCGCTCCGGCCGGGGTGTCGAGGTCGGCGCGGGCCGCCGCCGCATCCTCGATCTCGCGCTGCAGTCGGTCCAATGCGGCCACCCCCTCAGCACGGCCGGCGTGGGCATTGAGGACCGCCGTGAGGACCTGCAGGTCGGCCTGAGCGGCAGCCGACTTCTGCCGACCCAGGGCCTCTTGCGCCTGCCGAATCGCCTCGGCGGCCGCGCCCTGTGGGGCCGGCGGCACCGGTTCCGGCGCCGGTCCCGCCGTCGCCCCGGGCAGGAACGAACCGGGATGGGCGGCGGTCAGTTTGGCCATCACCGCACCGAGTTCGGCGGGCCGGCTCAACGGATTGGTCACGACCGCGACGTCCTCACCGGTGAGCCCGACCGTCCAACCATCCGGATCACCGGTGGCAGTGCGGATCCGCGCTATCGCGTCGAGCAGGTCTTGGTGAGTCGCCACCGGGTGCCTCTCATGCCGGTGACTCTAGGCAGCGATCCCGGTGCCGACAATTCACCTCTGTGCAGAGCTCTCAGCCGCCCGACGGTGTCCGGTATCTCTCGGAGAGATGTTGCAGCACAATGCTGTTCGACTCTGCGACCGCACGAGCATCCTGCACCAACGCAGTGATCTCGCGCTGTTTGGCGACCAGCAGGCGGGTCAGTTCGTGCGCCTCGGCGGGGCCCTCCGGGGCTCGCGCGGTAGCCACGGCGTCCAGATCGGCGCGGATCTCGTCCATCCGCGCGATCGACTGCGTCGCGGCGGCATGGGCCGCGGCCACCGCCTCCGCCACCAGCCGATCGGCGTCGGCGAGGTCGGCATCGCGTGCGGCCAGCGCGGCCCGGGCGGATGCCAACTGCGGCCCGGACTCCCCCTCCTGCTGCGCCATGGGCACGACCGTACCTAGGGGGCGGCCCGACCAACAACTCACTACCGGGCGGTGCCCGTTGGCTAAACCGGTCGGCGGATCGCCACGTTCTGTCCCATCCGGCTGATCTGCACGGTCGCCCCGGCATGGGGTGCCTCCACCACGAGGTTCCCGCCGATGGCCAGTTGGACATGGCCGGCGTGCGGGAAGACCAGGTCACCGGCGCGCACCTGGGACCGTGGCACCGGCGCACCGTCGTGGATCTGTTCATAGGTGGTGCGGTGCAGGGGCACCCCGGCCTGGGCGTACGCCCACTGGACCAGACCAGAGCAGTCGAAGCGGTCCGGTCCGGTCGCCCCCCAGACATAAGGTCTGCCCAGCTTGCTCAGCGCGGCCCGCACGGCGACCTCCGGGCGACGCCCGGTCGGCCCCGACCCCTGGCGTGCTCGCAACCGGTACCGCAACGCCCGGAGCGATCCACGGCGCCGGCGGGCCCGCCGTCGGGCTGCCAGCAGATGCGCCCGTTGGGCACGTAGCCGATAAGCCCTGCGACGCAACACCTCCCGGGCGGCGATCGGGTTGTCGGGGACCGTTGCGGCGTCCGCCCGGGCAGCTGCCAGAACCGCGCCGGTGCCGTGGTGGGCCTCCCGGTGGTCCTGGTACGCCCGGGCAAGAATCCCGGCCAGTTGGGCGTCAACCCATCGGGCGCCCTGCAACCGATCGCCCCAGGTGCCCGCCCGCTGACGGTATCCGTCCGCCGTCGCGCCGGCGGACCCTCCCGGGATCCCCGCCGGCAATGCCCCGGCGACCTCGACAGCGGGGGGTTCGGCGACGCCGGCGAACAGTGCGTGCGCCCGACTCAGAACCTGAAGTTCGCCGCTCACGGCTGGGCCTCCACGAAGGCGCCGACCCTGGGCAACGCACCGGGCGGGATTCGCCCCCGGTTGCGGATATCCCACATCTCCTCGGTAGTGACCCCCAGCAGTTCGGCGACCACCGTGTCGGGCAGTGCACTGCGGCGGCAGGCTCGGTCGAAACGGGCACCGATGGCGGCCGGCATCCGGTCCAGTAGACCGGTACGGATTCCTTCCAGAGTCCGGAGTTGGCCCATCAGCCGGGCGGCGGACTCCGAACCGGCGTTGACGGCGACCCGCCAGGAGTTGGCGGTCAGCTTCTCCGCCGTCACGCACTGTCCGATCACGGAAAGAATATACGTCTCGTATTCGTTTGACGTCTCCGCAGGCAAGCGCTCTATCAACGAGTTGAGCGAGTCGATATGGGCCCGGGCATGCGCTTCGAAGACTTCGGCATCGCTGTGCCGCGTGACCACCACCGGGACAGAACCGGGCGAATCCGCTGGCCGGACCGCCGTGGTGGCGGTCAACTGCGCCAGTTCGGCGTCCGGATCGGCGGCCGCCAGCAACCGGGCGTAGGTGCCCGGCGGCAGGCCAAGACCATTTTCTACCTTCTGAACTGTGCCTTTGTGCGGCTTTCTGGCGCCGCGTTCCAGGTAGCTCAACCCCATGATGCTGACGCCGGTGGCGGCGGCCAGATCAGCCAGCGACCAGTCGCGGGACTCCCGCAGGGCCCGCAGGGCGGCACCGGCCGCCTCACGGTTCACCGAAGGGCTCCAGCCATATCCGAATCGTACACAGCGACCTTCGTATATACGTTTATGTGTACGTTTTAATTGCGCATCGGGCGACGTGTGTATACGCTTTCGTCACCGAAACCTACTGAGGAGGCTGTTATGGACATCCGTGTGGAGATCCGCCCCTGTTCCGCCGACCCCGACCTGTGGTTCGGCTACGCCGACAACGACACCAGCGACGGGGCGGCCAAGGCCCGGGTCTACGAACGATCGTCGGCCCGGGCCCGCACCATCTGCCTGCGTCGCTGCCCACTGGCCCAGCAGCGCCGGTGCGCCCGGCAGGCGGTGGAGGCAGGCGAGGAATACGGCGTGTGGGCCGGGGTGAAACTACCCGGCGGCCAGTACCGGAAGCGCTACGAGTTGGCCCATGCCCACGACGTGCTGCAGCGGATCGCCGACGGTCAGCTCAATCCGCGGGAACTGCCGGAGAGTTCCGAATTGCTGGCTCGCGGGGAGCCCCTGCCGCCGGCGCCGACGACCGTCGTGCACGGGCCACTCGGGCGACGCCCCCGTAGGGCTGCCTGACCGGCGGCGAGGCGCACCACCGGTCCGGCCCCGTCGGGGCGCAGACTGTACCGGTGCGTCCTGTCGTCATGGTGGCCCTGGTCGGCCTGGTTGCGCTCGTCCTGGCCGTGCTGACCGGCAGCACCCCGCTGGCCATGCTGGTGATCGCGCTGGCCGTCATCGGCATCGTCATGCTGGTGCGGAACTGGCGAGAAGAACGCCGGGATGTCCTCGGGCGGGAATCCGGGCCGTCGCCCGGTGCGGAACTCGACGCCGACCCGCGCCGCACCGGGCCGAATCCCGACGAGTTCTCCCCGGACATCTCCGGCGACCCGGACGGACCCTCCTCGGACGCCCGGGCGGATTGAGGGTCAGGGGAGCAGGTCCAGGGTCCCCAGTTCCCTGATGGCCCGGCTGCCGCGTTCGAGCATCGCCAGCGCCATATCGTCACCGCGCTCGGTGGCGGCCGAGAACGCGAACCCCAGCGTGGTGATCAGCGGGACCTGCAGCATGCCCAGTCGGTAATCCTGCCAACAGGTTTCAGCGTCGTAGTCATTCACCTGGTATCCCGTCAGCGCCCGGTGATACGCACCGACCAGCTCACGTTCGTACTCGGCGCGCTCGCCGGGGGCCAGGCTGGTCGCGACGAAGTACGCCAGGTCGCGGGCCGGCAGGCCGACGGCCAGGGTCTGCCAGTCCACCACGGTCACCCGGGTGCGGTCGGGGTCGAAGAGCAGATTGTCCAGGCGATAGTCGCCGTGCAGCAGCGCGAACCGGTCCGGAGCACTCAACAGCCAGTCGCCGATCCGGTCGGCCGACTCGAGCACCGTCGCCCGGTCGGCCTCCGACATCCGCTCACCGAGCTTGTCGATGGTGGTCGCCGCGGCCAGTTTGGTGATCTCACCCAGCCCGCGTGCAGTCGGCTCGTCGGGTTTGGGCATCACCGTGCCGGCGAAGCTCAGCCAGGCCGGGTCGCACCAGCGCGGTCCGTGCAGGCCGGCCAGTGCGGCCGCGGCCAGCCGGGCCTCGGCCGCAGTGCCGCCACGGATCTGATCGCCCTGCTCGGCCGGCGCCATATCGGCGAGCAACAGCACGAACTGGCCGCCATCGTCGGCGATGGCGCAGTGGTAGCAGCGGGGGAGTGGCACGGCCACGGTCTCGGCGACCTCCGTGTAGAAGGCGTGCTCGGAGCGGTAGCTCAGCGCCACCCGGTCTCGCACCGCGTCATCCTGGGCAGGCAGTTTGACGACGAAGGAGTCCGGAAGGCCGGGCTCGGGCACCGCGTAACGAACCGCGACCCGATAGGTGGCACCGGTCTGACCGGTGCCGATTGGGGTGACCTCCGTGTCGGCGACGACGACCGGGTGCTCCGGACCGCTCAGGACCTCCGAGAGCCACTGCGCGGTGACCTGCTCGGGCGTGCTGGGGATCTCCGCTTGCGAGGCCATGCCGCGATTAGACCACCGGCGAGCATCGACGGCCATGATCCGGCCGGATCCGAGATCGGTTCAGGGCCACGGCCAACCGGGCGGGGGACCGCCGCCCGGCGGTGACTGGTTCTGCAGGATGCCCAGGCAGGTCCCCAGCGATCTCCCCGGAATGCAGGGAATCCCACCCACTGTCGGCAGTGAGTTGGGCGTGTAGCACTGCCCGGTGATGGGATCGGCGATGAAGCCGCTCGGGCACGCCGACGCCGATGGTGCGGCCGCCAACGAGGATCCCATGAGTGCGCCCGAGGCGACCGCCGCCAGCACAATCCGACCGACGCCGGTAAGAGCGATCACGCTAGGAGCGTACGCCGGGATATGCGTACGCCCAGGCATGTCAATTCACAGTCGACCCGCGACGAAGGCGGCGGCCTGACTCGTCATTCCCGGGACGTACCACTTGTGCGCCTCAAAGTTGTCGCCGTTCGAACAGACCGGGTCACCGGGCTCGCAGAGATCGATTGTCACCGCGCCCCACACCGGACTGACCGTCAAAGGCAGGCCGACCTTGGCTGACGGGTTGCCGAACACAGCAATCGCGGCGACGTGCTGGGGCACGTTGGGGGGCAGCGGCGCGTCGAACCCGATGGCGGGGAATGGCACCGCGGCGATAACGTCGATCACCGCTGCGCCCTGGGAGTAGCCACCCAGAACCAGCCTGGTGTTCGGGCAGTTGTTCACCATGTATTGAATGTGGCCGCTCGCGTTGTTGGCGCCGCCGCCGGCGGCGAGGAAGTCGAAGGTGGCCGGATAGCTGACGGCGTACACCCCGACCGACCGGCCGCCGACCTGACCCCGCAGCGAGTCGACGAAGGCCTGTCCAACCCGGCCGATGCCAGGCGGCTCGTCGGTGCCCCGGGCGAACACCACCTCGATGTCGGGGCAACCGGCGGCCTGCGCGGACGCGAGGCCGAGGCCGGACACGGCGGGCGCGACCGCCAGGGCGACGGCCGTCAGCGCGACGGCGCCGGAGGACAATAAGCGGGCGCGCCGGGACCGGTAGCGCCGAGTTAATGGTCGATGGAATCTGCCCTCATGGTGGATGCCCACACCCCGATGTTAGCGGCGCCCACAGGCTCGGACACCGTTGGCGGCAGTGCCCCAGCCCTATGGAGCCGTAGCGTCCCCGGCAGCAGACTGCCAGCATTGCCGCCATGTTACGTTCCACTACTGGACGCAAAGGAGTGCTGCGCCTTGCCCCCGGCGCAGCCGGCGCTTGAGCACTGCTCGGGAGGCCTTGTGAAAAGTCTTGGGTCACTGCTGGTTACAGCCTCAGCACTGCTTCTTGTCGCATCGATCCCGGTTACACCGACGCATGCGATTACGACACCCTTAGGCCACGGATCCGCGCACGAAATGTCGGCACCCGCGGATCCCGGCCAAGTGTTGACCGTGACCGTGGAGTCAGGGTCGGTGGTCCTCACGGGCCAATCCAGCGTGGTCCCCGACAAGCCTGCACCGCATGCGGCCGAGCCCGTCAGAGCCGGATCCGATCCGGCCCCTAGCCTGCTGCTTCACATCGACACACGTACGACCGTAAGCATGAGTCTTCCGCACGGTGGGGACAATCCCGGGGCACAGGCCCTGGGTTCTCGTTTCCGGGTTACGCCGACCGTCGCGGGATATGGCGATGGATCGTCGCGGCGCGGGGTCAGGGCGACCGCGTCGCTCGCACCAAGCACCAACGCCGTGCCTGCTGCTGCAGCGGCCGACTCGGCGTTGGTGCCGTCCTCGACCGCGTCGGCGCAGCCCGAGACCGACACTGCGCAAACGGAAATCCCTGTTCTCATCGTGCACGGGACGTTCAGCAACGCCACAGAAGTGGAGCCGCTGAAGGAAAATCTCGAGTCGCGGGGTCTGACGGTGTATTCCTACACTTACGGCCACGCCTTCAGCCTGATCGGATTGCTGTATCCGACCGTCGGCGGCATCCAAAACATGAACCTGTCCGTCGAGGACCTTGCTGCACAAATCGCCAGAGTGAAAGCCGAGACCGGATCCGATCAAATCGACCTGGTAGGGCACTCCCAAGGCGGTCTGCTGGTCAAAGACTATCTGGCGCACTATCCCGATGACGGTGTGCGAAAGGTGGTTGACCTGGCAGCCACCAATCACGGCACGACCTTCGGCGGCGGTGCAGAGACGCTGCTCAACGCATTCGCGCCCGGATTGGTCGACCCGCTCAATGCCGTCTTCGGCAAGTCGGCAGTCCGGTACTTCCTTTCGGGCAACATGCTGTTCGATATCGTCGCTCTGTTCCCGGGACCACTGCAGCCTGTGGTGCGATGGCTCGCCGACCGGGTCATCGACGTCGTACTCGGCGTGGCCCCCCGACAGCAGTTGCTCGGCAGCTCATTCATCGACGCACTCGACCAAACTCCGGACACCAAGCCTGGCGTGAATTATCTGGTTATCGCGACAAGGGACGATGACTGGGTGACTCCGTACCAATCAACGTATTTGAAGGCAGTGATAGGCGCGGAAGTCCGCAATGTCGAGGTTCACTCATTGCCCGGAGTGCGCCCCGATGAGGTGATTCTTCACGATGACCTTCTCACCAATAAGCCCGTTGCGGACGCCGTAGCGGATTTTCTGACCTCCCCCTCGCCGGCTCCCGATCCAGATATCGGCACCACGACCACAATCGATGGTGGAACGACCACAATTGAGCAGGTCAGCGAGACCGCTGCCGACTCGGCCGACGCCATCTCAGTCCCCACGGGTGCGAACGCGGGGACGCAAGTCAATCTGGCCGAGATGGAATCCTCCGCGGACGCCGAGATACCGGCACAAGCCGCCGTGACGGCGACGAGCGGATCAACGACGCCCGCGCCTACAGCCCCAACACCAGCCACCGTCGTTGACACCGTTACAGATATCGCTGACGCCGCCGCCGGGAGCCCGACTCAAACACACCGCGGTGGCAGCCTTAAGCGGCCCCCATCCCATCACCGACAAGACCGTCGGGCTCACATCGATCGCAGAACACTCGCGCGTACCTGAAATTGCTCGCTCCGAGCAACGACCCCAAAAGGGGGACTTCGCCGACGAAGTCCCCTCGTCTCGATTTCGGCGCGCTGAGTCCGACCCACCCGCACAAACACAAAGGTCACGACCTCTTTCGAGTTCGTGACCTCAGTGCTTGCAGTTCGTGGAACTGCTCCGTGTCAGGGGTTCCGGTCGATGAACAGTGCTTCACCACCGCTGCCGTATCAGAGTGCATCTCGCCCGAAAGCTGTTACCGTGGCAAATTTTTGGCACAGTGGTTGCCTGAACCTGTTGACAACCGTTCCTAGTGCATCGGTGGATCGAGGCTTAGAAGCAGTTCAGATTGCCCAGGAATCCGTTGCCGGACTCCTCCGGCAACGTGGTGAACCGGATCGCAGGTTTTCCAAGGTAGGTGCTATCGACCCCGATGTCAGTTGGTGGAGTCGCCAAGAATGTCACGACCATCTCGCTGTAGAACATCACATCGCTTGGGCAGCCCGAATTATATGGCGCTGGTGCGGGATTGAATGCCGACACGTTCACGCCGTACTGTGCACGGTGGCCTTCAGCGCAGGACGGTTCACATACTTTGAAGCTGAAGATTCCAGTCCCCTGTGCGCCTGCTCGGTCCCAGGAGCTCCACGACATCGCCTCTAGGCGCTGAGATCCATCAGCGCACGTCTGAAAAGGCAAGACGGCAGGCTTTTCCTGGGGTGGGTCAAAATTACAACCGGGAAGCGCATACCTGTACTGATCTGCCTGCGAGGTCATCGGTGGCGGCTCCGCTGCGGCAGGCGAGGTTGTGGGCGGGCTTGCCGCGCCCACCGAGGGAAGCGACGCATCGGTGCGCGGCACTGAAGATTGTCGACTTAGTGCCGGTGTGCCGGTCGCGCCCGTCTGCTGCGCAGATGACCACGGCTGCCACCACACCGCCACGGCAGCGACGAATACCAGCAGCGCCACGCTGATACCGATCCACAGCTCGTGCGGCATAGAGGACGCGTTAGCCGCCGGATCCGGCTCGCGCGTATCCGCTAACCCAGGCGCAGCTTTGAGTTCCCGCCCCTGGGTTGGGGCCGGCACGGGTGCCTGTTGGGTTGGCGCGGTGGACGGATTCGCCGTACCGCTGTGCACGGCGGCGTGGGTGATTGCCTGAGCGAAGTCCTGGCAGCGCGGGAATCGGTCTGCGGGGTTCTTGGCCAAAGCTCGAGCGAACGCTGCGTCGTAGGGCGCCAGATCGGGTCGGACCGTTGAGAGCCGCGGGGCCGGTTCGGTGAGGTGGCGCCCGATGACAGCGATCTGGTTGGTGTCCGCGAACACCTGTCTACCGGTCAGCAAGTGAAACGCGGTCGCGGCCAGCGCATACTGGTCGGCACGGCCGTCGACCGGTTTACCCATGAGTTGTTCGGGGGCGGCGTAGGCGAAGGTGCCCAGGGCGAAGTTCGTGGACGTCAGCCCTGTTGGGTCGTCGAGGGGGCGGGCAATGCCGAAGTCGGCGAGATAGATGCGGCGGCTGCCGTCGCGGTCGGCGTGCGTCAGCAGAATATTGGCGGGTTTCACGTCCCGATGGAGCAGGCCCCGGTCGTGGGCGTGGTCGAGGGCTTCCGCGATGGCGGCGATGATGGTGGCTGCCTCGTCGGCAGGCATGCCAGCGGGGTAGCGGTCCCGCAGGAGCTGGGCGGCGTCAGCGCCGTCTACGTATTGGGTGGCGATCCACAATCGGCCGGCGTTCTCACCACGATCGTGGACGGTGACAATGTTGGGGTGCTCCAAGGCGGCGATGGAGTCCGCTTCGCGAATGAAGCGTTGTCGAAAGCTGTCGTCGCTGGAAATCTCGGGGCGCAGAACCTTGAGTGCTTCCTGCCGGGGTAGGCGCGGGTGTTGGGCGAGGTAGACCTCTCCCATGCCGTCATTGCCGATCTGGCGGACGACGGTGTAGCCGGCGAATACCTCCCCCACCCCTAGAGACATGGCGGAATCCTATGCCCCGAACACTGGTCCTAGACCATCGTGCGCGAAGAAGATTGAAGACCCTCGCGCCCGGCACCGTGCTGCCCAAGGGTGCGGTCTGAAGGGCGGGGATTTCTTGCAATTCGGCAGTACTTCGTTGAAGCATCCCTGCAGGTTCACTTCCACTCACTTTGGGGGCCTTAGCCCAGCGTCGCGGCTCGTAATCCCCGAAGCAGTGTTTAGGTCAGGGTCGCAGCCCCATCGCTGAAAAGATCGCCACCGCCATGCAGCCCACGCAGCACCAGGCGTCGCCGTTGACCAGGCGGTGCGCATCGGGCAGGGCGCCGCGCCGACAGATTCTGGTTGCTGCGACTGCTAGCCGCCGATCAGCCCGATACGGAAGTGCCTACGCGCCCTGGCTGTCCAGCCGATAGTTCCGCAGCACACCGCGGAGCTCGCGGAAGGCGGCGGCGCGGGCCTTGACCACATCGGCGGATTCCGAGGGCAGCATCTCGGCCGGCATGTTCTGAGTGCCGTACAGCATGGGGCCCAGGCGATTGCGCAGGTCCTCGCGCCGCTTAGCCGAGACTCCGCGCTCACGGTCATCCGCAAGCTGGGTGTCGATGTCGGCGGCCTGAAGGGCGCACTCCCCGATCAATCTGGACCGCTCTTTAGCGGCGTTCTCCAGTGCGGAGATCGCCCGCCCGGCGTCCTCGAGCATCTTCTCATCGGCCGCCGTCAGATGCATGATCGACAAACCTTCTCCCCTGACCTTGCGGATCTCCTCAGCGCGGCGCAGATTGGCCGCCATCGCAGCGAGGTCGGACCGGAAGTCGAAGTCCGAGGGGTCACCCAGCCAGCCGGCACGCGCGGCCTCCGAACCGGCGATCTGGGCCACCGCCGCTGCCGCCTGCTCGTAAAGGCGCGCACCTTCGGCGCCGAAGGCGGCTAGGCGCTGCTGCCACTCAAGCTCGCACTGCTGCCGCCCAAGCTCGATGCGGCGCGCTTTTGCTGCCTGCTTTTCCATGCCTGCGGCGTCGTGACTAGTGCTCGCTTTCTTTTCGTAGACAGTCGCGACGACGATCGCGACCCAGATGCCAACCGCCACCGGGGCGGTGACGACATTGGCGGCCAATATGACGGGGAACAACAGAACAAAGCCGACTAACGTCACAGCCCACCCGTCGCCATTGTCGAACTCCACGAGTTCGGGAGACACGCAGTGCATGAACCAAACGTTGACGGCGCAAAGCAGCAAGATCCACCAGCCGTTCATGTCCCACCAGCCGTTCACGGCTTGGCCTGGGTGTAGTCGAGCCAGGCCGAGAGCTTCCCGCCGCCACGCAGATACTTCGACCACTGCATGCGGCGGGGCGGCGACGGGAAGTACAAGGCCTTACTGATGAGCGCGCCCATGACGGCGCCGCGCTGCTGCTTCTTCTGTGGCGACATCGACTTGTAGGCGTGGGCGCGGTGGGCGTTGGGCGCGGTCTTGTAGCCGTAGCCCTGGGCGTCGTCGATGACCTCGCCGGTGGCGGCGTCAACGACGACGTAGCGGCGGTCGTAGCCCTCGGACAGCGATGAGCTGCCCACCACGCGAACCGCGGATTCCGACATGTCAGCCATTCTTCCGGCGGGGTGTGACAGATCTGGTGCCGACAACAGCCTTGGGCCCGATGTCACGCTGGGCGCAGCCGATGGCTTTCAGTGCACGGTTGCGGGCGCTGCGGCGTCCGTACAGCCGCGCGCAGAACGACGTGAGAACTTCCACCATGTCGCGTACTAATCACTGAGCAGAAGTGAGTTCTGTTCAGTTGCGGCCCGAACGGTCTTGGCCGCGGGAGATCGACGCTGCCCGGTGGACCGACATGCCTCATGGGCGCGGCGGTGGACCGGGGCTTTCCGAACTCCCTGCGATCTCGGAATCCTCACAGGTCTAGCCGGTGGAGTGCCCACACCCTTCCTCTGTTGGGTACGGGGTCCTGCCGGCCGACGCCTGATCGGCTTACCGAGACCACGTCTACCGATAGCGGCCGCCGCGCCGTGATGGCGGGTGACCTCTCCGGAAGTCTGTTGCTGCAACGGCTTACGCCAATGCTCATCGCCGGGTGTACTCCCTGCAGTCGTGCCCACTGGGTCAGATTCACTCCACAAGCGCACTTATTAGAACGTATGTACGCTAGCTATTGCTCAGTAAACGATGAGCAGTTGACAACCCCCTTTCGAGAGAGTTCCCATGCAGACGAGGGCCTTGAATGCGTTGTCGGCTCTGGTGGTGCTTGCCGCCACCGCGTTCGGGGCAACCCCGGACGTCGCGGCCGATCCCGACACCTGCGATCCCGATCAGGGCTCGTTCGGTGAGGTGGACTCTTGTGCGGGAAAGCCCCCGCAGACCTGGCCGGTGGCGCAGGGCGATTTCACCAGTCCCGGCGATCCCGGCTGGGTCTTCTTCGGGCCCTATGGTTGCGGGATAGGACCCGATGGCACCATCGGTTGTGACCGGGTTCCCGCACGGTGGCCGGACGGGACTCCGGTACAAGCTGGTGTGCCAGGACCGCCTGGCTCGTATAGCTGCGGGGGGAGCCGGTGTCCGCTGCCGCCACCGGGTGCCAATCAGATCGTCGCCGGGCCGCAGCAGCCGGCTCAGTATGTCGAATCGTCGACGCGGACCTTCACCCGCGATGTCGACGATCTCCCCGAAGGCTACCGGCTGGTCAACGGCGAGGCATGGTGCGCGACCGGTTTTCAGGGATCTGTCTTCTGCGCCTCCGGCGAGAACGGGTTTGTGATCAACACTGTGGGTGCCACACTCGAAAAGCTTCCGGAGAAGCCTTTGTAGACCGCTGGAGAACCCGCACGCGGCGCGGCAATGTGGCCCCTGCGCGTCTTTGATCTCGCAAGCTTCTTTGGTACCGCCGCATCCCAGCGATCCACCGGTCGTAATCGGCGGCCTTGTGCCGATACATGGTCAGCACCTCGGGGTGCGACCGCGATGGGGTTCTCGCGACAGCTCAGCATCCGAACCGACCCACAGAGGGGACTTCGCCGACGAAGTCCCCTCGTCTCGATTTCGGCGCGCTGAGTCCGACCCACCCGCACAAACACAAAGGTCACGACCTCTTTCGAGTTCGTGACCTAAGTGCTCTTTATTTGTGGAACCGCTCCGTGTGAGCAGTTCGTTTTCCCAGCTAGATCGATGCCTCTGAGTTACCTGTCCAGCGGTTTGTTTCGGATTTTCCAGCGATTTGATTGTGGGCTCCAGCTGCGGTTTTGTCGATAGACACTGGGCGCTAGCGACCAACTGGGTGGTCGGGATAGGGGCATCGCGCTCTTGCTCGATCGCACGAATCGACACCGGCCGGCGGGGTTGTGGACGAAGTTGCCTGCCGACGGGGAGTTTCCCGGGGTGATTTGTTTCTGGGGTCGACATGCCGAGGCGGGCCGAACCGGTGAGGTTCGGCCCGCCGGGGATCGGGCGTATCAGGTCAGGGGCGGGGTGCGGACAGGCTCGTGCCCCAAGGACGTACTCAGCCTCCGGTATTGGATATCGATGGATTCCTCCCGGAGCTTTCTGATGTCGTGGGCCTTTTGGATGCGGTGATTGGTGGCTGCCACGGCAAGGGCCAGGATGATCTTCACCATTGGCTCGCGGCGTGGTCCCCACTTCAGGTCGGTCAGCCCTGTGACGTAGGGCGACTTCAGCAGGCTGAAGCGTTGTTCGGTGAGTGCACGTTCGGCTTCGTAGGTCAAGATGTGCTCCCAGCTGCCGCCGACGAACCCCCACTGGGCCAGACGGACTTGGTCGTCGGTCAGGGTCACCGTCACGCTCGATTGGGCGCAGCACAGTCGGTCCTGCGCTTGCCAGGTTGGTTCCGCTTGCGGTGTGCCGACCCGGGGTTGTGCCATCGATTCTGGTTTCAGGGGGCACTGCACCCTTCGCTGTACGGCGGGGCAGACGAACTCGGCCTTGACCCGCGGCTCGACCGGCATGCCTATTCTCGGGCGGCCGCGGCGCGCAGATATGAAGGGCCGTGAGTTCACGCCCATTAGGAAGGGCAGCACACTGGCGAGTTTGGCGTCGTGTTGTTCCCATCCGTTGTCGGCGAGCAGATCGCGTGTCTTCGGTGGCCGGAAGCCGTCGAGGAGGTGTTGGGCTGCGGGGCAGTAGAAACTACCGGCGACCTGAATGGGCCCTGGTGGGATGGCATTGTCGGCTTTCGACGCGGGTTCCGAGGCCGCGGTGAGGGTCCAGTGCTTGGGAAAGGCCGTCACCGCTGAGTACTTCTCGTCGATCATCAGGCGAGCGAAGCCGCGTTTGACGTTGTAGCCCATGTCCACGACGAGGTAGGGCCAACGGCCTCGGCCGCCGTGCCGGTTGTCGAGGTCGTTGAGGTTGAGGTATCGCAGAGCGGCTCTGATTCCGTCGACGCTTCCGGAGGTCGGTGGATGGATGTCGATCGCGACGATCACAGGAGCGATGCGATGCAATGCCTCGGGCGGGCCCACGCGGGTGAGAGCGGTGATGCCGATACCGAAGCCCGCCTTGGTGATTGCTTGGCCTCGGACGTCGGTGTTGACCGTTCCGGTGGCCTTGTCGCGGACGTAGAACCGGCCGCAATAGGAGGCGCCGCGGAGCTTGTCCGGTTTGACGCCGAGCCCGAACGCGGGGCCGGCGAGGTCAAAGATTGATTCATCGGCGACTAGGTCACCGACCGCGCCCTCAGGCGCGCGGTTGACGATCGAGCCGGCCACGATACGGTTGACGATGTTGCGAGTCCGCTCTTGGGCCTGTTCGGCAGCCGCGTGCTGCTGGAAGGTGCGCCGCTTGGTGATGCTGTCGTGTTGGGCGTTGCTGATGCGCCGGGCCGGCTGGTCGGGGCTGGAATCCAGTGGACGCAGGCGCCGTTCCAGCCAGGCATAGAAACGCTTGTACTCGCGGCGCTGTTCGCGTGCGGTAGCCATGATCCGGGAGGTGTCCTGACCGCCCATCTCGACTTCGGCGAGTTGTCGGGCCGAGAGCGTGCCGATCGACTGGAGTATCGAGCTGTAGCTGGGAGTGCGGCAGAGCATGACAAGACCGAGCGCGGAGACCAGGACCGCGGTGACCGTGTAGGCGATGCCGTTGTTGTCCTGCCCACCGCCACCCTTGTCGTCATCGTGGTAACCGTCAATGAGTTCGGCCGCCTTAGAGCGGTGGATGATGACCTTGGATTGCCGAAAGAGGTTGTCAGACAGCACGTAGGTGGGTTCGAAGGGGGTGATCACTGGCGGTTCTCCTTGATGAGGGTGATGGCTTGTTCGAGGGTGAATTCGCGCAACAGTCGGCGTTGGTCGGCGAGGACTTGGACGTCGACGACGTCGGCTAGCTGCAGCATCAGTACGGCGGGGACCCGTTCAGCGAGGTCGATGACCCATCTGTTGCGTAGTGCCGCCGCACTGACACTGCGGTGCCCGTGTTTACGGAGCTGCTCACTGATCCGGTTGGCGGCGTTGCGTTCGACGACGCCCTTGGTGGCTGGCAGCAGGTATTCCGACCGCTGCTCGCGGGCCAACTCGAGTAGGCGCCGACTCGCTTCCGGATCAGCAACGGGCACGCGTCGATAACCGCCCGCCCGATTGGGTAGCGCCACGACCGCTATGACATGCCCGCAGTCGTGTACAGCGGTGATGGAGCTTCCGCGGAGCACCTTAAAGTCGGGTGCGCGCGCCCCAGCCCCGTAGCAGAGGTCCAGCAAGATAAGCAGTCGCCGACCTAGCTGTGAGGGAAGCGACGGTGCCAGCGCATACCAGTCACGGATCTGTGCGTGCGACGCCGCGGCGATCCGCTTGACCCTCGGCGCCTCCACCGCTTGTGCCTTTGGGTATTCGTGCGGGAGCAGGATTCTTCCGGCGGTGTAGAGGACCGTCTTCATGGTGCGCATCGACCGCTGGGTCTGTCGCCGCTTTCGGTCATGGAGGTAGCGCTCGACGTTGACACGCCGAAGAGCCGCCGAGGCGTTGAAGCTGCCGACACGTTCGGCCTCCAACCCGAGGTAGCGCGCAATCAGCGCCACCGCATTGCGGTCGGTCGACTCCGACCCTGCCGCCGTCCTGCACCAAATCCGTGCCGCGGCGATCACTGCGGCTTCGATGAAGCGCGACACAATCCGGATGACCACCGTGCACAACAGCGCGTAACGCTCCTGATCGACGTCGGCTGCCAACGGCGGCAGTACCGGGGCGGTCTGCGGGGTCAACTTGTCGCTGCCCAGTGGTGCGGGCGGCGGCGGCTCACCGCTTGCCGCCATGGCCCGGTAGCGGGCCATCAGAGTTCACACTCCAACACACCGTGCACACGGTTGACAGCCGCACGCGGACAGGTCGGAATAGACATAGTTCCTTCTCATGGGTATCTGCCTTGGTTCCAGGGGAATGAACATCGCGGCTTCTGCCGCGGACGGAAGGGCCGGGTCGCAATCCCGGCTTTTCCCATTTAATGGGTACCCGTCTATGGAATCGAGAACTAGTCGGTACTCGTCGATGCACCTCCTTGCGTATCGTCGATCGATAGCTACGATCTGCAACCGGCAAATCACCGTTTGCGCGGAAGTTCTAAAGCTGTTTAAACGAAGGGACTTTCGGCGTGGTCGCGCTCTGGGGTCCCGCAGTCAGCTGTCGGCCCCGATCGAATTGATGTGAGTGTTTGACGAACACTCGGGTTCGGCGCAGCCGTTTCGCGTTCGGACCTCCGCCCAGTTCGCAGGTAGTCCAGGCCAAGACTCACACTGGTTGGACGCCCCGTCCCGCTTTGGTCAATTCGCCCTGTAACAAGACGATTCCTTTCGCATAGCTCTTTCGGGAACTATTGTGCTGCAATTGGTTCTGCCACCTCTGCTGCGACGATGCCGGCCGGGATGGCCTACCTCGGCGAACCCGCGGAACCGGTTGCGCGGTTCAGGGCAGCTTCCAACAGACGCTCGCCCACCTGAGAGAGGTTCAGTCCTTCACTTTCTGCGTAGCCGTATACCCGTTGCGCCAATGTCGGCGACAGACTGAATTCCACCCGAACCCGGCTTCGACGCCCCATCGACGGTCGTTCCACTCTGTTTCCATCCTGTGCTGTGAGTTCTCGGGGAATTCCGATAACTCACGGACAAACCTAACCTTTTCGAGAGTCCGCGCGGCCGGTGCGACCGTCCCAATGATCCAAGGTTGGCGCATTCACGGATGACTGTCCCCTCGTCGGCCAGGCCGCAACTAACCCTTGCGTTTGTCAAGAGTGTTGTGCCGCAGCGCTACTCGCTGGGCCAGGCGATAACGCGTTTCGCTGCACCTCGTTAGCTTCGCGGCATCTTGAACTGATCTGCATCGCATCATCTTTCAAGTTCGATAGGGCGTTCTCACTTTTAGTGGCACCGCAGGGAAGACCGGCTTCGAGCCCTCCTCCGCGCGTGAATAATTCGCGCTGCAATGGGTTCGGGGCTCTCGGCTCAGCTCCCCACAGGACTGGATCCGACTGCCGGAAAGTCTCACGACGGTGCGGGCGTGTCGCGAGATCGCAGGCCTCGCCGAACGTATCGCGTGCTGGCGCCGCGAACTCTTCGCCCATGAACTGTGCCGGAGTCGGGGGCGACGATTTATTCGTGCTCGTTGCTCGCTGCAGCGGGCCGTCCCAGGTTGGTCGCGGCCCGATGCGTTGAGGCAGAGGTGTTCAGGTGCGCGGTGGTGTTCGCGCCGGTTTCGCGGCCCCTTTTGCTGTGCGGTTGACGCCGTCGGATGTCGATGTGCGGGGTCATCCGGCGCCGGCGACCGGCTGACACGCGAGCGCCCGGCCTTGCTCGATCCGCACCACCCGGTCGGCCCAGGCGGCCAACTCCTGGTCATGGGTGATCAGAAGCACGGCCGGAGGTGGTTGCACCGCGTCGACGGCCGCGAGCAGTCGTGCCATGGCATCCGCGTCGAGATGGTTGGTCGGTTCGTCGAGGATCAGCATCCGCGGATCGCCGACGAGCGCCCGGGCCAGTGAGATCGCCTGACGCTGACCGCCGCTGAGCCGGGTGCCGTCGTCTCCGACGTCGGTGTCGATGCCGTCAGGGAACTGGTAGTCGAGCATGTCGGTGATGCCGGCAAGTGTCAGTGCCCGGGCGATGTGTGTCTCGGTCAGATCCGGGCGACCGAAGGTGATGTTCTCGCGGATCGTGCCGGGCCGGATGGATGCTTCTTGGGGAACCACCCCGATCTGGCGGCGCAGGGCGGCCACATCCAGTTCGTCCAGAGCGCTCCCGCTCGCACTCACCGTCCCGGTCCAGGGACGGTCCAGCCCCAGCAACAGCCGCGCCACCGTCGACTTACCCGATCCGTTGGGTCCGACGATGGCTACCCGCTCGCCCGCGGCGATCTGTAGATCGAATCCGCGCAGGACCGGACTGGTGCCGTAACCGAACGTCACGTTACTGAGGCTGGCGGCTCCGTCGAACGACTCGCACCGGGTCCCGTTGTAGATCGGCGGTCGCTGATCCTCGGCGATCGCCTGCATGGGAATCAGCGCGGCGCCCGCAACCATGAGGTTTCCGCCGCTGCCTGCCGCCGCGGTCACGGTGCGCAGTGCCAGCGCGATCACGGCGTAGAACGTCAACAGTTCGCTGAGCGACAGCGTGTCGCGGGTCACCGCGACGCCACCCACGACGAGGATCACACTGCCCGCGACCCCTGCGATGGTCCCGTTCACAACCGAGGTGACATTCGACTCCCAGGCCTTGCCGAGGCCGGTTCGGGCCAGTTCTGTGACGCGCCGGCCGGTCTCCTCGAGTTCGACCGCGTCGACGCCGCGGGTACGGATCAGTCGCATCGACCGGAGGGTCCGCAGCACTTGGGCGGAGTAGCTTCGCTGGGCGACGATCCAATGGCTGACCGTCCGCTGTAAGCGGCCTTTGAGCTTGGCGTTGAGCCAGAGCATTACGGGCGCGACGACTGCGACGACAACGGCCAGCACCGGGCTGACGATGATCGCCACGATCACCAGCGGCACTCCGACCACGAGCGCCTGTAGGAGCGCCACGATGGACGGCATGGCTTGTTCCAGCCGTTCGGCGTCGGCCACCAGAGTGGGGTACAGCTGTCCGACATCCTGCTGCTCGTGCCAGGCCAGCGGCAGATGGTGCAGCCGAATCATCACGTTCAACCGCAAGGCTGCGAGGCTGTCGAACAGGGCGGCGAGGATCAGTCGTCGCGCGCCCAGTGACAATGCCGTCGACGCGCAGTAGAGGCCGAGTATCCCAAGTCCGCTCAGGACCACGCCGCGGCTGTCCGCGGCCGGGATCTGCACCGCGAAAATGGTGTGGACCAACAGCGCGATGGGCAACAGTGCGGCGGCCTGTAGTCCGAGAACCAGGACGCCGAAAAGCAGTGGGCCGCGGCGATCGCGGACGAGGTGCCACAGGGCCCGTATCTGCCTCCGGCCCATCACACACCACCGCCGGCACTGCGAGTCGCCGGCGGAGGGCGAAACGACCGAGGCACGTTGCCGGCCTTAAGTTTCGAGACTCTGGCGGCGAGCCGGCGCAGACGCGCGGCCGGGTTGACATTGAGCCCCGGCCTGGCGACCCGCAACAGCAGTTCGGTGACCACCTCAAGGTCGACTCCCTGGAGGACGTCTGCGACGCGATCGGTCCGGTCGAGGTTCAACGTGCGCGGCTCACGAGCGTCGGCCAACTCAAGGTCCATGCCATAGCGCTCCCGAATGAACTCCGCGTCCGCCCGATGGTTGGCCCGGATATGGGCCGCGATCTCAGGCCGCAACGCGGGGGCGGTCTGGCGGACCTCGCTGCATGACTGCTGAAGACGTGCGACGAGGAGATTCGTGTCGGGGGTTCCCATGCCGTCCAACTCACTCCAGAAGCTCGCCCTGTAGCGCTGCAGGATCTCCATACCTTCGGCCGAGATCGTCGCATTCATGCGCACTGACAGTCGCGGCAATTCGACACCGAAATGCTCGAGCACCACCCCCGAAAAGTCTTGCACCACATCGTATTCCGGGTTGTCGACATAGCGACGGACGATCACGCTGCCGGGGAAAACCTGCTCCCACGTCTCGGAAACCTCACGAAACGGGTACCGGAAGGACATCGGATCCCGAAGCCGGCTTGACGCCTTGAGATCTTGTTGGATCCGCGACACGTAGAAGTCGGCGGGGTCCCGGACATAGAGAACGATGATGAATTTGCGAAAGCCCGCCGCCTCCAGATCCCGTCGGAGTTTCCGGGCCTCGGCGGTGTTGAGAATCGGCATCATCTCCGACGACAGGATCGCATTGTGCGCTGGTCGCAGTTCGTTGAAAAGTGCCCGCCGGTAGAGGCGGCGCTTCGCTTGGAGTCTTGCCCTTCCTATCTGGTAACCGCGGGGCAGTCGCTCGTAGGGCAGATACAACGTCCCTAGTTGGAAATGGTCACGGGTACCCCATGGCATCGGGTAGCAAACCTGGCCGATAGCTGCGCTTTCCCGGCCTTGCGCCAGCGCTTCCTGGATCGACGACGTGCCGGTCTTCGCGGTTCCGATATGCAGGAGAAGTGTCTTGGGCCCGCCGGTGGCATCGAGAGCGCTGCTCATCCGCGGCACCGGAGTTCACCTCTCATGTGCCTGAATCGCGGCCTCGACCGCGGCTGCCGTGCGCTGAACCAGCGGAGCCCGGAACAGGGATCGGTGATCGCCGGGAATGTGAATCACAACGAGGCCGTCGGGGCATAGGTCCTGGCCGTCGGAGTGATGGGCCAGCGGCACCGGTTCGGTCCGGATGCTGCGGCGCGGCTTTACGGCTTCGATAAACACCGGACGGCTAGTCAGCGGCCGCGGGGAGTAGGCGTCTAGTTGCAGGTCGATCAGCTTCAGTCGAGTGGGTTGATCGAGTTGGGCCAACCGCTCGCACGTCGACTGCGTATCGGACAGCGCCGCCTGAAACCTCTCCAGAGCACGCGACAGCCGGTACAACACAGATCGGAGGACGATAAGGGCCAGTAGCCGCCGCGGCATGGAGCCTGCCTTATGCAGGGCAGCCGACCAACTGACCCGATGGGATGCGCGCGCCCCATCGATGAGACACACCACTTGGACCTCGGCGCCCGCATCCTGCAATTGCCGCGCCACCTCCCAGGTGACGGCGGCGCCCCGGGCGCAATGGCCCGCAAGATGATAAGGGCCCGTTGGGTATACGGCCCGCAGCTCCGCCACGTAGTGCGTCGCCAGCGCTTCGACACCTGTAGGCGGCGGCCACGCGTTGCCATCGCAAGCGGACACCCCATAGGACAGGCCGAGGACGGGGCGGCGGCGCCCAAGTTCACGCGCCAGACCGGCATGCAGTTGGTGGACGAGAACCACCGGAGCCGTGGCGAGGCCAGGCTGCGGCGGCGTCAGCCAAACGGTACTGACAGCTACAGCGGCGCCTGGCGGGGTGGCGTCGGTGTCCAGCCGCTCGGCTAGCCGGGCGGCAGTTGGGTTTTCGTAGAGGTCCGCCAGGCTAAGCCGCCTCCCCAGGCGCCGTTCAATCTGTGCGATCACCGTCGCGCCCTGTAGCGACGTGCCGCCCAGTTCGAAGAAGTCCTCATCGCCGGTGACGTCGTGGATGCCGAGGATTTCGCCGATCAGGGCGCAGATCGCCTCAGTCGCCGCCGCTTGCCGGCCAGGCGGCTCTGCGTAGCAGGTCATGACAGGACCATCCGACGCGCACTGCGGGAGATGAGGCGCAGACGTTCGGCGCCGACCGCCAGCGGTGTCGAACATCCCGGGGACAGAATGGTCCGGCCGCCCAGACGCAGCAGCGCCGCGCAGGCCTCGATCACCTCGCCGTCGGAGGCATCCGAGGCCAGCAGGGCGGGGGAGGGGCCGGTCGCCACCGCGCAGCCCGCGTCGAGGAACTTCTGCGGGGGCGGGTTGTCGGCCCACATGTCGTAGTGGACGGTGGCTCCGGAGAGTCGGGCGAACAACTCGGCGTGCACCCCGGATCCGTGAACGTGCACCATGTTGAAGGCCAGTCCGGCCATGGCCGCCAGGCAGGTCAGAACACCTGGCATGCCGTGGCGCTCGAACAACTGCTCCGAGAACACGCTCGGGGTGGCGTGCTGGCTGGCTAGGAAGATTCCGTCGGCGCCCTGGCCGCTCAAGTGGCCGATCAGTGCTGCGGTGTTTTCGGCGATCCGCGCCAGACCCAGGTCGACGGCGTCGGGGGCTGCGCGCAGATGCTCGTTAATCGTCTGTTCGCCGGCGAGGGTGAGTGCCTGGAACATCGGGTCGAAGACGGTGATGATGACTGGGACATCGGGGGAGGACTCGCGTCGCACCATCTGCACGCAGTCGCCGAATCGGGCGACGAAGCCCCGGCGCGGATCAAGTCGCGGCAATCGCACCCAGTCATCGACGTCGGTGATCACCGTCCTGGTCACGGTGCGGCGCCCGATGGGGTCGTCACCGCACCAGGCGTCCTGCAGACCGTAGTCCGGCAGTTGATAGGTCGCTGCCGGGCTGATCTTGATCAGGTCGCAGTCGAACCGTGCCTGAAACTCCAATGTCGCCCCGCACAGGGCCGCCGCATCCTGATCGGCCACGGGGTGGTGCTTCCAGAACAGCACCGGCGCCGCCAGACACGGCTCCCCGGACAGTCGCCATTCCAGCAGGGCTCGATGCCGCAGGCTCATCGACGCCGCCTTTGTGCATTGATGAGCCGCAGCGCCTCAACGTCAATCTTGTTACCGGGCAACAGTGGCAGTGCCTCGAGCACATGCAGCCGGCGCGGTCGCATCGCCAGTGGCAGGCGCGCAGCGAGTCTCCCCCGCAGGTGCGCCGCCAACAGGGGCGGCGGAGAACTGCCGGCAGCGACGAACGCCGCCAGATGGTGTGCACCGCCTTCGGCCATGGGCAGCACAGCGGCATCGACAACATCCGGCTCGGCCCGCAGGATCGCTTCGATCTCCACGGGCTCGACGCGGTAGCCGTCGAGCTTGATCTGCCGGTCCGTACGTCCGACGACGACGAACACGCCGTCTTCCCTCAACCGGACCAGATCGCCCATCGCGTACCGGCGGGCGCCGTCGTCACCGTCGACGAGCATCCGGCCCGGAACGCAGCGGCCGTCCTCCCACTCACCGATGGCTGTGTATCGGCTGCGAATCCACAATTCCCCGGCCCTCCCCGCAGGGGTCGGTGCACCGTCCTCATCGACCATCGCCCACTGGAGGCCCGGTAACGGCCTGCCGGCGCCAACCTGCGCCCCGTCCGGCACTTCGTGGGCGGGGACGAAACGCATGGCGGCCTGCGTTTCGGTAGCGCCGTAGACCATCTGGATGGCGCACTCCCCGGGCAGCACGGCTCGGAGCAGTTCGAGGTCGGCCGCCAGCAGAGCGTCCCCATTACTCGATGCCACCCGCAGTGAGGTCAGTTGAGCGCCGGCGTCGTCGATACGACACAGCGCACGGTAAAGCGCCGGCACCGCGATTACCGCGGTGATCGCGGAGTGCTCGATGCGGTCGAGGATTCCGGTCAGGCCCTGTGTGGCGATGTCCACCCGGTGCAGGCAGGCTCCGGCCAGGAATGCGGCCACCGCATTGAGTAGCCCACCCATGCCTGATGCCGTGTTGAGGGACAGATAGCGATCGGCTGGCGAGAGATGGGCGGTGTTCACCAGGAGTCCGGCGCGGTAGAGCACACTGCGCTGACTGTGGACGATGCCTTTGGGGCTCCCGGTGCTGCCGGAGGTCCATACGACGAAGGCCGGGGCGCCGGAATCCAGCGATCGCGGCTCCCATGGGGCGGCCGGATGACCCACCGGAGCGATGGTCCGGTGGCCCGGGGCGGGCTGATCGGAGATGATCGCGGCGAGGCGACTGGTTGCGGCGATCTTGGCGAACCTTTCGGGACCGTCGGCGGGATCAAGGAGAACTGCAGGACAGCCGGCCGCCAGGCAGGCCAGCCAGGCGACGGGCGCGGCGGCGCAATCCGGCAGTCGGACACCCACCGGCGCGCCTGCGGGCACCTGCGCAGTGATCGCCCCGGCCAGCGACGCGATCCGGTCCAGCAGATCAGCACGCGTCAGTCGGAGCGTCCCGTCATCGAGGGCCGGGGCGCCGGGATCGTCGCGCAGGCGGTCGGCGATCTGGGACAGCATCGGCTGCTCCGGTCCACACACCAGGTCAACGGGCGTGAAATCCAGCCCGGGACCGTCGAGATCCAGTGGTGCTGACGATGCGTCCAGCCAGGCCACGGTCGTCATCGACAGACCCTGAGTGGCGCACTCGCTGCGACCATGAGCCGCCCCCGCCCCCGATCAGCCCCGGCCGGCGCCGGTGAGGGTATTGAGTTCCTTGCGCATCATGATCGCTCCGGCGATCTCGATCAGTCCGATGACCACGAGCCAGGCGCCGGCGACGAGGGCCAGGACGGCGATCGAAGCGAACGGGTAGGCCATGACGATCAAGCCGCCGATGACGGTGATGACGCCGGCGAAGATCGCCCAGCCGCGGCCGGGATAGAGCGGATCACTGACGGCGGTCGCGGTGGTGGCCACGCCCCGGAAGATGAAACCGATGCCGATCCAGATGGCCAGCAGCAGCAGCGCATACCCCTCGCCGAAGTGCCGGAATGCCAGCACGGCCAGGATCACCGACGCCGCTCCGCTGATGAACAGCAGGAACCGGCCGCCGGCCGAGACATGCAGGGCGAATGCGAGAACAACCTGCACGATGCCGCTGATCAGCAGGTAGGCGCCGAACAGACCGGCGGCGATGACCAGCGAATCGCCCGGCCACACCAGCACCAGCACGCCCAGGATCGCGGTGGCCACGCCGGAGAGCAGCGTGGTCGTCCACAGCCGCGACGCCAGCGTCTGCGTCTGCGTGGACGAATGAGTGGTGGTCGTCATGGGCACATCCTCAATATCGCGGCCAAAAGGGCTACAGTGTTGTTGCTAACCGACACACTGTTGCCGTTACCGGTTGCGATGTCAAGGCGCGATACTCAGTTGGCAATCGCATCCCCCGCGGTGCAGTCGATGGGGATGGGAGGACCGTGGGGCGGCCGCCTATTTCGACCGAGCGCATCATCGATGCGGCGCTGCAGATCATCGACGACGCCGGCGCCGGGGAGATGTCGATGCGCACGCTCGCGCACCGCCTGAACTCCAGCACAGCCACGCTCTACCGCCACTACCCCAACCGGGCGGCGTTAATCATCGCCGTCATCGACAGGGTCCTGGCCGAGGTCGACCTCGACACCGACGATCTCTACGCCGCCACCTGGCGGCAGGCCTGCCGGCGCCTCGCTCACTCCACCTTCGGCGCCCTGAGCCGACACCGCAACGTGGCACCGCTCCTCGCCGAGCATCCGCCGATCGGCCCGAACGCGATGGCGCTGCGCGAACACTGGTTCGCGGTGATGCTGCACCACGGATTTCCGCCGGAACAAGCGGCCCCCTGCACGGTGATGCTCGCCCGCTACGCACTGGGCTTCGCCACCCAGTTGGTTGCCCCCCCTGCCACCACCGCGCAACTGTTCGCCGCGTTGCGCGGCGCGGACGTGGCCAGCTTCCCGGCCACCGCCACGGTGGCCCATCTCCTGCCCCAACACCTTGAGGACTCATTCGCCCTCGGCCTGGAGAAGATTCTCGACGGGATGAGCTAGCTGCCCCGCAACGATTGACGACGGGCGCCACCGACGGCCGCCGTGCCGAACGCGGGTATCGGTAGGGACTTCGCCGCCCAAGTCCCCAACCGGCCCCATCGGGCGTTCGCGACCCACCAACCCCACCAAACACAAAGGTCACGACCTCTTTCGAGTTCGTGACCTAAGTGCTTGCAGTTCGAGGAACTGCTCCGTGTGGGCGAAGGGGGACTTGAACCCCCACGTCCCGAAGGACACTGGCACCTGAAGCCAGCGCGTCTGCCATTCCGCCACTCGCCCGAAACAACCGGGGGAGCCTATCACGACGGTGTGGTCGGTTCCCAACCCAGTTCGGCGGCCCAGGGGCCCGATCCGGACACCCGATGACCCCCCGTGAGCTGGGCCGATACGATTCATAGCGTTGCCCTACCTGCAGTTGAGCGCCCTCGGCCGATACCATGGACAAAACGGTGCAGCCTCGCGCAATGCGGGCGCAATCGAGGTAGGCGGGCCGATGGGTAACCAGAAGGGTCTGGTTCAACGCATCGAGCGCAAGCTCGAGGACAGCGTGGGCGATGCTTTCGCCCGGGTGTTCGGCGGTTCGATCGTGCCTGCCGAGGTCGAGTCGCTGCTGCGGCGGGAGGCCTCCGACGGCGTCCGGACGCTCCCGGGCGAGCGGTTCTTGGCTCCCAACGACTACGTCATTACCCTCAGTGTGTCGGATTTCGAGAAGGTGAGCGCCGATCGGGATCTCACCGCCGATACCTTCGCCAAGCACCTGGCGCATTACATTCAGGAGCAGGGCTGGCAGACCTACGGTGCGGTGGTTGTCCGGTTCGAGCAGGCCGACGGCCTGCACACCGGCCAATACCGCGCCAGAGCGGTCGTCAACCCCGACGCCGACCCCCGCCCGTCTGCTTCCGCACCCGGCCCAGCAGAATCGACCCATGCGTACACCGCAGAACCAGGAGTGCCAGCGATGACCGACAACCCGAGCTACCGCGGCCAGGGCCGCCCCGGCGACGAGTACTACGACGAGCAGTACGGTCGGCCCCAGGAGGATCCCCGCGCGGGCGCGCCGGAGCAGCAGCGACCTCCGTACCCGCCGGAGCAGGGCTACGCGCCCACCTACGAGCAGGGCGGCTACCCGCCCCGCCAGGGCTACCCCGAACAGGGCGGCTACCCCGAACCGGGCTACGGCTACCAGCCCCAGCCTCCCGCCGGTTACGGCCAGGGCTACGAGCAGGGCTACCGGCCCGCGCCGGCGGGCTACGGCCCGACGCCGGGTGCCCAGCCGCAGTACGGACCCCCGCCCGGGTACGGACCGCCGGCCGGCGACTACGACTACGGCCGGCAGGCCCCGGGGCGGCATGAGGAGCCCGGCTACGGCCGTCACGAGCCCCAGCCCGGCTACCCTCCGGCCGGCTACCCGCAGCCCGGCTACGGCGCCCCCCAGGGCAGGCCGGACTACGGCCAGCCTGACTACGGACGCTACGAGCAGGCCGGCTACCCGGCTGCCGCGCCGGCCACCCCGGACTACGACTACGGTCAGCAGGCAGGCCAGCACGCGGCGCCTCAGGGCGGATACACCCCCCCGGCAGCACCTGCCCCGGGGGAGTACCCGGCCGCCGGACAGGCCGTCACTCTGCAACTCGATGACGGCAGCGGCCGGACCTATCAGCTGCGCGAGGGCGCAAACGTGATCGGACGCGGCCAGGACGCGCAGTTCCGGCTGCCCGACACCGGGGTCTCCCGGCGCCATGTCGAAATCCGGTGGGACGGGCAGGTCGCGCTGCTGCAGGATCTGAATTCGACCAACGGGACGACGGTCAACAATGCACCCGTTCAGGAGTGGCAGCTCGCCGACGGCGACGTCATCCGGGTCGGACACTCCGAGATCGTCGTTCGCGTCCACTGAGACCGGGACTGGGGCCGCTCGGGGATCATGTGGTGCTGGGCCCGGTGGCTTTGCCCTCGCGCGGACCGGCGTCCCAGTATCCTGTGACGTTGCCGAAGTCGGCCGCGTGGACGACAGGAGTTCGGAGGGCCGCCGTATGCAGGGATTAGTTCTGCAGCTGACGCGCGCCGGTTTTCTGCTGCTGTTGTGGTTGTTCATCTGGTCGGTGCTGCGGGTGCTGCGCACCGACATCTACGCACCCACCGGTGCGGTGATGGTGCGCCGCGGCCTGGCGCTACGCGGCGGGCGATCCCCGGCACGGCAGAACCGGACCGCCGCCCGCTACCTGGTGGTCACCGAGGGTGCGCTGGCCGGCACCAAGATCAGCCTCGGCTCCCAGCCCGTCGTACTCGGCCGAGCCGACGACTCGACCCTGGTGCTCACCGACGACTACGCCTCCACCCGCCACGCCCGGCTCTCGCCGCGCGGGTCGGACTGGTTCGTCGAGGATCTCGGATCCACCAACGGCACTTACCTGGACCGGTCGAAGGTCACCACCGCGGTCCGGGTTCCGATCGGCACCCCGGTGCACGTCGGCAAGACGGTGATCGAGTTGCGCCCGTGACCCTGGCCCTGCGTTACGCCGCCCGCAGCGACCGCGGACTGGTCCGCGCCAATAACGAGGACTCGGTCTACGCCGGTGCGCGGCTGTTGGCACTCGCCGACGGCATGGGGGGACATGCCGCAGGGGAGGTGGCCTCCCAGTTGATGATCGCCGCACTGGCCCATCTCGATGACGACGAACCCGGCGGCGACCTGCTCGGCAAACTGGAAAATGCGGTGCACGAGGGCAATTCGGCGATCGCTGATCAGGTCGAACTGCATCCTGACCTCGACGGCATGGGCACCACGCTCACCGCGATCCTGTTCGCCGGTGACCGGCTCGGCATGGTCCACATCGGCGACTCCCGCGGCTACCTGCTGCGTGACGGCGAACTCGCCCAGATCACCAAGGACGACACCTTCGTCCAGACCCTGGTCGATGAGGGCCGGATCACCGCCGAGGAGGCCCACAGCCACCCGCAGCGCTCCCTGATCATGCGCGCGCTGACCGGGCACGAGGTGGAGCCGACGCTGATCATGCGTGAGGCCCGCGAGGGCGACCGGTATCTGCTGTGCTCGGACGGCCTGTCCGACCCGGTCAGTCAAGAGACCATCCTGGAGGCGCTGAAGATCCCCGATGTGGCCGCCAGCGCCGACCGCCTCATCGAACTAGCTCTCCGCAGCGGGGGACCGGACAATGTCACGGTGGTGGTGGCCGACGTCGTCGACCACGACTACGCGGGCCAGACCCAGCCCATCCTCGCCGGCGCGGTCTCCGGGGACGACGACCACCACATCGCCCCGCCCAACACCTCCGCGGGCCGGGCCGCCGCGATCGCGCCCCGCGCACCCGTCGTGAAGCAGGTTGCCCCGGAGCCGGACCCGCCTCCGGCACCGAAATCCCGCAAACGGATGTTCCTGGTCGCTGCCCTGGTGGCGCTGCTGGCCCTGGCCGGGCTGGGTGTCGGGTCGAAGATCATCCGCAGTTACTACTACGTCAGCGCCGACGGCGAGACCGTCGCGATCATGCGCGGAATCCAGGGCTCGATCCTGGGTGTGCGACTGCAGCAGCCGTACCTGCTCGGCTGCGTGAACGACCGTGGAGAGCTGTCCCAGATCAGCTACGGGCAGCAGGACGCCGAACTCGGCTGCGAGTTGATGCGGCTTCAGGATCTGCGACCCTCCGAGCGGGCCCAGGTCTCGGCGGGCCTTCCGGCCGGCAGTCTCGACGAGGCGATCGGCCAACTCCGCCAACTGGCCGAGGGCTCCCTGCTCCCGCTGTGCGCGCCGGCGCCCGCGCCGAAGACCACCCCCTCGACCCGGGTGCACAGCGGATCCGGCGCACCCGCCGGCCCACCGGCATCCACCGCGGCGTCCCCGACCGCCTCCGCGGCGCCGTCCCCGTCGCCGACCTCGGCAGCCCCCAAACCTGCCCGGACCACCGCGCTTCCCGCCCCGCAGCAGACGCCGGGCACCGACTGCCGGGCCGCGGCGTGAGGGCCCAGCGAGAAGCGCAAGCGGATCGCGCATCGGCCCAGCGAGAAGCGCAGGCGGATCGCGCATGAGTACGGCACCGCAGTCGCCGGTGCGGATCACCCCTCCATTGCCGACGCGGCGCAATGCCGAACTGGCGCTGCTGTGCTTCGCGACCCTCATCACCGGAGTGGCCCTGCTGATCGTCGAGGCCAACCAGGAGCAGGGCATCCGATGGGATCTGCTCAGCTACACGCTGGCATTCCTGACCCTGTTCGTCTGCGCCCATCTGGCCATCCGTCGGTTCGCACCCTTCGCCGACCCGCTGCTGTTGCCGGTCGTCGCCTTTCTCAACGGCCTGGGGCTGGTGCTCATCCATCGGCTGGATCTGGTGCCGGGCTCATCCGAGGGCGGTCCGAGCGCCGAGCAGCAGATGCTCTGGACGCTGGTCGGGGTCGCCGGTTTCTCCCTGGTGGTGATCTATCTCAAAGACCACCGACAGTTGGCCCGCTATGACTACATCTGCGGGGCGGCCGGGCTGGTGCTGCTCGCCATTCCGGCCCTGCTGCCGGCCAGCCTGTCCGAAACCAATGGTGCCAAGATCTGGATTCGCCTGCCCGGCTTCAGTATTCAGCCGGCCGAGTTCTCCAAGATCCTGCTGCTGATTTTCTTCGCCGGGGTGCTGGTGGCCAAGCGCAATCTGTTCACCAGCGCGGGAAAGCACTTCCTGGGTATGGATCTGCCCCGCCCGCGGGACCTGGCCCCCCTGCTGGCGGCCTGGATCATCTCGGTAGGCGTCATGGTCTTCGAGAAGGATCTCGGCACCTCACTGCTGCTCTACGCCTCGTTCCTGGTGATGGTCTACATCGCCACCGAACGGTTGAGTTGGGTGGTGATCGGGCTGAGCCTGTTCGCCGCCGGTTCGGTGATGGCCTATCACCTGTTCAGCCACGTCCGCGGACGGGTGCAGACCTGGATGGACCCGTTCGCCGACCCCGAGGGTGCCGGATACCAGATGGTGCAGGCGCAGTTCAGCTTCGCCACCGGCGGGGTGTTCGGAACCGGACTGGGCAACGGTCAGCCCGGTACCGTCCCGGCCGCGTCCACCGACTTCATCATGGCCGTCGTCGGCGAGGAACTGGGTCTGGTCGGGCTGGCCGGAGTCCTGTTGCTCTACACGATCGTGATCGTGCGGGGCCTGCGCACGGCAATCGCGGTGCGCGACAGCTTCGGCAAGCTGCTGGCCGCCGGCCTGGCCTCGACACTGGGCCTTCAGTTGTTCATCGTCGTGGGCGGGGTCACCGGGCTCATCCCGCTCACCGGCCTCACCACACCGTGGATGTCCTATGGCGGCTCATCCCTGGTGGCCAACTACCTTCTGCTGGCCATCCTGGTCCGGATCTCGCACGCCGCGCGGCGGCCCATCCGCACCGGCCAGCGCACCCCCATCGCCGCGGCCCGTACCGAGGTGATCAGCCGCTCATGAACACCTCGCTGCGACGCGTTTCGATGATGGTGATGACGTTGGTCGTGCTGCTGCTCATCAACGCCACCATCACCCAGGTGTTCCGGGCCGACGGGTTGCGCTCGGACCCGCGCAACCAGCGGGTGCTGCTCGACGAGTACTCCCGCCAGCGCGGCCAGATCACCGCCAGCGGCCAACTTCTGGCCTATTCGGTGTCGACCAGCGGCCACTACCGGTTCCTCCGGGTATATCCGGATCCATTCGCGTACGCGCCGGTCACCGGCTTCTACTCGCTGCGGTTCTCCAGCACCGGCCTGGAGCGTGCCGAGGACCCGATCCTCAACGGCTCCGATGAGCGGTTGTTCGGCAAGCGGCTGGCCGATTTCTTCACCGGCCGCGACCCTCGCGGTGGCAACGTCGACACCACCCTGCTCCCGCGGGTTCAGCAGGCCGCCTGGGAGGCAATGGCACGGGGCTGTGACGGTGGCTGCAAGGGCTCCGTGGTGGCACTGGAGCCGTCGACCGGAAAGGTTCTGGGCATGGTGTCCGCACCGTCCTACGACCCCAACCTGCTGGCCGCCCACGACGCCGACGAGCAGGGCCTGGCCTGGGAGCGGTTGCGTGACGACCCGGCCTCCCCGCTGACCAACCGCGCCATCTCCGAGCGCTACCCGCCCGGGTCGACATTCAAGGTGATCACCACCGCGGCCGCGCTGCAGACCGGGATGAGCGAGAACGAGCCGCTGACGGCCGCCCCGAAGATTTCGTTGCCGAACAGCACCGCCACCCTGGAGAACTACGGCGGCGCCCCGTGCGGCGAGGATCCGACGGCACCGCTGCGGGAGGCTTTCGAGCGATCGTGCAACACCGCGTTCGTCCAGCTCGGTATCCGCATCGGAGCCGAAGCACTGCGCAGCACCGCCGACGCGTTCGGTTTCGACAATTCACCTGCGGCGATCCCGCTGCAGGTTGTCGAGTCCACCGTCGGCCCGATGACCGATGCGGCCGCCGTCGGCATGTCGAGCATGGGCCAGAAGGATGTCGCGGTGACCCCGCTGCAGAACGCCATGGTGGCAGCGACGATCGCCAACCGCGGTGTGGTGATGCAGCCGTATCTCGTCGACCGGCTCGAAGGCCCGGACCTCTCCGATATCGGCTCCACCGCGCCGCAGGAGCAGCGGCGTGCGGTCTCCGCGCAGGTCGCCGCTAAGCTAACTGATTTGATGATCGGTGCTGAAAAATTCACCCAGCAGGACGGGGCGATTCCCGGCGTGCAGATAGCCTCCAAGACCGGCACCGCCGAGCACGGCACGGATCCGCGAAACACCCCGCCGCATGCCTGGTACATCGCATTCGCGCCAGCGCAGAACCCGAAGGTCGCGGTCGCGGTTCTGGTCGAGAACGGTGGCGACCGGCTGTCGGCGACCGGCGGCGCGCTGGCCGCGCCGATCGGCCGGGCCACCATTGCGGCGGCGCTGCAGGGGGCGTCATGAGCCCCCGCAGCCGAGCACAGCGAGGCAAGCAATGAGCCCCCGCAGCCGAGCACAGCGAGGCAAGCAAGCGAGGCAAGCAGTGAGCCCCCGCGTCGGGGTCACGCTGTCCGGGCGGTACCGGCTGCAGCGGCTGATCGCGACCGGCGGTATGGGCCAGGTGTGGGAGGCGGTCGACAGCCGCCTGGGCCGCCGGGTCGCCGTCAAGGTGCTCAAGCAGGAGTTCTCCTCGGACCCGGAGTTCATCGAGCGCTTTCGCACCGAGGCCCGCACCGTCGCCATGCTCAACCATCCCGGGATCGCCGCCGTGCACGACTACGGCGAGACCGATATGGACGGCGAGGGCCGGACCGCTTACCTGGTGATGGAACTGGTCAACGGCGAACCGCTGAACTCGGTCATCAAACGCACCGGCCGGCTCTCGCTGCGGCACGCCCTGGACATGCTCGAGCAGACCGGGCGGGCGTTGCAGGTGGCGCACGCCGCCGGCCTGGTCCATCGTGACGTCAAACCCGGCAACATCCTGATCACCCCGACCGGTCAGGTGAAGCTGACCGATTTCGGCATCGCCAAGGCGGTCGACGCCGCCCCGGTCACCCAGACCGGCATGGTGATGGGGACCGCGCAGTACATCGCCCCCGAGCAGGCACTCGGCCAGGATGCCACCGCCGCCAGTGACGTGTACTCGCTGGGTGTCGTTGGCTACGAAGCGGTTTCGGGCAAACGCCCGTTCGCCGGAGAGGGCGCGCTCACCGTTGCGATGAAGCACATCAAGGAGACCCCCGCGCCGCTGCCGCCGGACCTTCCGCCGAATGTCCGGGAGCTCATCGAGATCACCCTGGTGAAGAACCCCGGCATGCGCTACCGCAGCGGCGGTCAGTTCGCCGACGCGGTCGCCGCGGTGCGCTCGGGCCGGCGCCCGCCGCGGCCGAATTCAGCACCCACCATCAAGGCGACCCCGGCCGCGATCCCCAGCCCGCCACGCGCCGCGGTCGAGGCCGCCCGGGCCGCCACCGCCGGACGGCCGCGCAGCACCGCCGGACATCGGAGTCCGCCGCCGGCCCGGGGCACCTTCTCCTCCGGTCAGCGGGCGCTGCTGTGGGCTGCCGGGGTACTCGGCGCGCTGGCCATCATCAGCGCGATCCTGATCGTTCTGGCCGACCGCAACCAGCGGGTCGACAATCCGGTCGAGCAGACCGTCACCGAGACGGTGCCGGCCGAGGCACCGGATGTCCCTGTTCAGCCGTCGGGATTCACCGATCGGGTGCTGCCCGACGGCGTCGGCAGTTCCGGGTCGGCGGTGCCCGCCGACTGGCTGACCCACCCCGACGACGGTGAGACACCGCGATGAGCACACCTCCGCATCTGTCCGATCGCTATGAGTTGGGCGAGATCCTGGGCTTCGGCGGGATGTCCGAGGTACACCTGGCGCGTGATCTGCGGTTGCACCGCGACGTCGCGGTCAAGGTGCTGCGCGCCGACCTGGCCCGGGATCCCAGTTTCTATCTGCGGTTCCGGCGCGAGGCGCAGAACGCCGCCGCTCTCAACCATCCCGCGATCGTTGCTGTCTATGACACCGGCGAGGCCGCGACCCCGGCCGGCCCGCTGCCCTACATCGTGATGGAGTACGTCGACGGCGTGACCCTGCGCGATATCGTCCACACCGACGGCCCGATGCCGGCGCGACGCGCCCTTGAGGTGATCGCCGACGCCTGCCAGGCGCTGAACTTCAGCCATCAGCACGGAATCGTGCACCGTGACGTCAAACCGGCCAACATCATGATCTCCAAGACCGGTGCGGTGAAGGTGATGGACTTCGGTATCGCCCGGGCGATCGCCGACGGCGGCAACAGCGTCACCGCGACAGCCGCGGTCATCGGCACAGCGCAGTACCTCTCACCGGAACAGGCTCGCGGCGAACAGGTCGACGCCCGATCCGATGTCTACTCGCTGGGCTGCGTGCTCTACGAGGTGCTCACCGGTCAACCGCCCTTCGTCGGCGACTCACCGGTCGCGGTGGCCTATCAGCATGTGCGTGAGGATCCGGTGCCACCGTCCCAGAAGCGGCCCGATATCTCCCCGGAACTCGACGCCGTCGTGCTCAAGGCGTTGGCCAAAAACCCCGACAACCGCTACCAGAGCGCCGCGGAGATGCGCAATGACCTGGTCCGGGTGCACAGCGGAGAGAAGCCCGACGCGCCCAAGGTGATGACGCACGCCGATCGGACCATGATGATGAGTTCGTCGCGGCCCGGTCAGCGCGGCGACGGGGCCGCGGTCCCGGTCACCTACGACTACAGCGACACCGAACGGGCCGGCGGGTCGGTCGGCAAGTGGCTGGTGGCGTTGTCGATCCTGGCCATCCTGACCGTCGTGGTGACCCTGGCGATCAACATGGTCGGCGGCAAGCCGCGGGCCGTGCAGGTGCCCGATGTCCGCGGTCAGGTTTCCGCCGACGCCATCGCCGAACTGCAGAACCGGGGTTTCAAGATCCAGACCCAGCAGAAACCGGACAACGTCGTGGCCCCCGACCACGTCATCAGCACCGATCCGGCGGGCAACACCTCGGTCAACGCCGGTGACGAGGTGCAGATCAACGTCTCCACCGGTCCCGAACAGCGCGAAGTTCCCGACGTGTCGGCCCTGAGTTATGCGGATGCGGTCAAGAAGCTGACCGCGGCCGGGTTCGGGAAGTTCAAGCAGACCGAGGCGGCCTCGAATCCCGACCAGAAGAACAAGGTCCTCAGCACCATCCCGCCGGCCAACCAGACCTCGGCGCTCACCAATGAGATCACTATTGTCGTCGGCACCGGACCGGCTACCCGGGACCTGCCCGATGTCGTCGGGCAGACCTCCGAGGTGGCTACCAGGAATCTCAACACGCTGGGCTTCCCGACCATCCTGACCGCGCCGGTGGACAGCCCCGAACCGGCCGGAGAGGTGCTGGCGACCGACCCGCCGGCCGGGACGTCGGCGACCCTGGATACCGCAATCACGCTCCGGGTGTCGAAGGGCAACCAATTCATCATCCCGAACCTGACGGGCCAGTTCTGGGTGGACGCCGAACCGAACCTGCGGGCGCTGGGCTGGACCGGTGTCCTGGTGAAGGGTCCGGACGTGCCGAACAGCGGTCAGCGCACCAACGCGGTGGTCACCCAGAGTCCGGCGCCGGGCGCCGGGGTGAACTTCGGCGGTTCGATCACGCTGAGTTTTGCATCGTAGCCGCGCGCACGGTATCGGCGACCTCCTGTTCCAGACGGCGCACCAGCGCCTCCAGCGGAGCTGACCCGCAGTAGCCCAGCCAGTTAGCCAGCATCCGGTGGCCGCCCTCGGTAAGGATCGACTCCGGGTGGAACTGGACGCCGTGGATCGGTAGGTCCTCGTGCCGCACCGCCATGATGACCCCGCCACTGGTGCGAGCGGTGACCTCCAGTTCGGGCGGGACGGTGTGCGGCAGGATCGTCAGCGAGTGATACCGGGTCGCGGTGAACGGATCCGGCATGCCGTGCAGCACCCCGACATTGGTGTGGAAGACCGCGCTGGTCTTGCCGTGCAGTAATTCCGGCGCCCGGTCCACGGTGGCGCCGAACGCCACCCCGATCGCCTGGTGGCCCAGGCATACCCCGAGAAGCGGAGTCCGTGCCGACGCGCAGGCGTGCACCAGACCGATCGAGGCACCGGCCCGTTCCGGGGTGCCGGGTCCCGGGCTCAGCAGGACACCGTCGAATCCCTCGGCCGCCGCCGCGATCTCGGCGGGCCCGGCAAGCCGCGGGTCGTCGTTGCGCCAGACTTCGGCGTCAACCCCCAATTGGCCCAGATACTGGACCAGGTTGAACACGAAGCTGTCGTAGTTGTCGACGACCAGGATCCGCACGCCTGTCAGGCTACCGGCCCGCGCGGCCGCATCAGTAGCCCGGAGGTGAGGTCGATGCGTTGGTCGCCGGGCTGCTTGCTGGGCTACTCTCATGGGCGATTCGACTTCGTCACACCGACGACCGTCTGCGAAGGTAGCCATGCCCAAGTCCAAGGTCCGCAAGAAGAACGATTTCACCATCAACCCGGTGAGCCGCACCCCGGTGAAGGTCAAGGCCGGTCCGTCCAGCGTGTGGTTTGTGGTGTTGTTCATCGGCCTGATGCTGTTCGGTCTGGTCTGGCTGCTGGTGTTCCAACTGGCGGCCTCCGGCTATGACACCCCCGAGCCGCTGCAGTGGATGGCCGACCTGGGTCCGTGGAACTACGCGATCGCGTTCGGTTTCATGATCTTCGGATTACTGCTCACCATGCGGTGGCGGTGAGCCCAATCACACGTGTGTGATTCATCCCCACTGTGGATAGCTCCTGTGGATAAACGTGCATCGCACTGAGTGGGGATCCCCACCGGCCGGGATCGCCGGGATCGCGGTGGCCGGTGTCCTGATGGCGGTCGGCTCGCTGACGGTGGCCGACGATGCGGCCGGACGGATCCTCACCGGGATCGCGGCCGTCGGCCTGCTGGTGTTCGCGGCGGGCTCGTGGCGGGCCCGGCCACGGCTGGCGGTCACCCCCGACGGGCTGGTCTACCGCGGTTGGCTTCGCTCCGCGACGTTGCGCCGAGACGATATCGAGCTGATTCGGATCACCGAGTTCCGTCGCTGGGGCCGGACCGTGCGGCTTTTGGAGATCGAGACCGGCAACGACCGATTGTTCGTCTTGAGCCGCTGGGACCTCGGCGGTGACCCGCTGGAGGTGCTCGACGCTCTGACCGACGCCGGGTACGCCGGACAGCGCTGAGCACCGGCCCCGTGTCAGGTCAGGCGATGGTGATGGACTCGATCACCACATCGTCGGCGGGCCGGTCATTGCGATCGACCTGGGTTCCGGCGATCGCATCGACCACCTTCTGCGACTCCGGTTCGACGACCTCGCCAAAGATGGTGTGCCGCCGGTTGAGGTGCGGCGTCTTTCCGACCGTGATGAAGAACTGGGAACCGTTGGTCCCCGGGCCGGCGTTGGCCATCGCCAGCAGGTAAGGCTTGTCGAATTGCAGTTCGGGATGGAATTCATCGGCGAACTTGTAGCCCGGGCCGCCGCGTCCGGTCCCGGTCGGGTCGCCGCCCTGGATCATGAAGCCGTCGATGACCCGGTGGAACACCGCGCCGTCGTAGAACGGCCCGGAGTTACCGCCCGAGGCGTTTTGCGTCGAGTAGTCCTTGGTGCCCTGGGCCAGGCCGACGAAGTTCGCGACGGTCTTGGGGGCGTGATTGCCGAACAGGGCGATCTTGATGTCGCCGCGGTTGGTGTGCAGGGTCGCGGTCGCGGTTTGGATCGGGCTTGTGCTCACGGGATCACAGTGTGCCATTGCCACCGGTCGCCGCCGCTGCCAGGGTGGCCGACCCGTCTTGTGGAGCCACCGCTCCTGTGGAGCCACCGTCCTGTGGAGCCTAGGAGATTCGAACTCCTGACATCTGCCTTGCAAAGGCAGCGCTCTACCAACTGAGCTAAGGCCCCGGATCGCTGCTCTGGTCGGCGAGGCTGTGCCACACCTCACCCCGGCGGCGGATCGAGAGCAGCACCGCCGCGCCCGCTACCACCGCCGCGAACACGATCGGCCTCGTGAGCCGACCTCGTTTCGACCAGGACATCGTGGGCCTAGGAGGACTCGAACCTCCGACCTCTTCGTTATCAGCGAAGCGCTCTAACCACCTGAGCTATAGGCCCGTATCGCGGGCTGAGATTACCGCACCCACGGCGGCGTACCCAAACGAAGTCGTTCGGGCGACCCGCGCTCAGTCCAGGTCGGCGAGGGTGACCTCGACCCCGCCCACGATATCGGTGCTCAGGTTGTAGATGTAGGTGCCGATGGTGGCCATTGCGGTCAGCAGCACGATGTTCACCAGTCCGACCAGTGCGGCACCGCCGAAAACCGACCCCGCCGACACCAGATCGCCGCCGCCGCCACTGCTGCTGCTGGTCAGCAGATCGCCGACATTGCTGTTGAGCTTGCTCCACACCCCCATGGCACCGAGCACGAGATACAGGAAGGCCACCGCGATCATCCAGACGAAGAACAGCGCCACATTGAGCAGCAGGGAGACCTTCAACGCGCTCCAGGGGTCGATTCTGCGGATCTGCATACTTGCCCGCACTGGACCGCGGGGCCGACCGCCGACCTGGAGACGCGAGGTAGGCGCCGCTATCCGCGCCTGCTCGGGGGCCGCGTGCTTGCGTGCCTGCGGCAACCGCGGTGCCGCCGCGGACAGATCCGGCAGTTCGCTGGGAAAGGCCTCGGCGACCGCGACCTCGGTGCGATCGGTCCGGCCCGACTCCTCCGGCCGCTGGGACCGCGCGCCCGTCGTGGACAGGTCCGGCGCCGCGTAACCGGTCACGTACCGGCTCGGGTCGGCCGCACCCTGGGCGACGGGCGGTCGCGGCGGGTCGCCGGCCGCCCGGACCGGGGGGCCGTCCGGACGGCTTCGCGCCCCTCCCTGCCAGGGCGGAAGCTCCGGCGGGCCTTCGCCGTTCGCCGGGCGTTCGCCCGTGGCGGGCTGTCCCGGTTCGTTCGGTGAACTCACCGCTGCTCCTCACTATGTCCGCGTTTGCGATGTCCGCGTTCGCGCGTCATGCCGTCCCGCGCCGCGTCCTACTCCGAGTCGGTCAGGTCCTCGGATTGTTCCTCGGCGTTGCGGGCAATGGCTAACAGTGTGTCGCCCTCGCCCAGGTTCATCAAGCGAACGCCCTTGGTTTGGCGCCCGGCCTTGCGAACCTGACGCGCCACGGTGCGGATCACACCGCCACTGGACGTGATCGCGTACAACTCGGTCTCGTTATCGACGATCAGAGCACCGACCAGAGTGCCCCGCTTCGGGTCGTACTGGACCGTCAGGATGCCTTTGCCGCCCCGGCCCTGCGCGGTGTACTCCTCGATCGCGGTGCGTTTGGCGAAGCCACCGGCGGTTGCCACCAGCAGATAGGTGCCTTCGCGGACCACGTTGAGCGAGAGCAGCCGGTCATCGGCGTTGAATCGCATACCCTGCACGCCTGAGGTGGCCCGGCCCATCGGCCGCAGTGCCTCGTCGGTAGCGGAGAACCGGATCGACTGGCCCTTGGCGCTGACCAGCAGCAGGTCCTCGTCGGCCGAGCACAGTACCGCGCCGACCAGTTCATCACCATCGCGCAGATTGACCGCCACGATGCCGCCGGACCGGTTGGAGTCGAAGTCGGTCAGCTTGGACTTCTTCACCAGGCCGTTGCGGGTGGCCAGCACCAGATAGGGCGCATCCTCGTAGCTCTTGATCTGGATGACCTGGGCGATGCGCTCCTCGGGTTGGAAGGCCAGCAGGTTGGCGACGTGCTGCCCGCGGGCAGCCCGAAGCGCCTCGGGCAGTTCGTAGGCCTTCGCCCGGTACACCCGGCCCTGCGTGGTGAAGAACAGGATCCAGTCGTGGGTGGAGCAGACGAAGAAGTGCCGGACGATATCGTCCTGTTTGAGTGCGGCACCCTGCACGCCCTTTCCGCCCCGCTTTTGGCTGCGGTACAGGTCGGTCTTGGTGCGCTTGGCGTAGCCGGTCTCGGTGATCGTGACGACGACTTCCTCGCGGGCGATCAGGTCCTCGTCGTTGACGTCGCCCTCGGCGCCGATGATGCGGGTACGACGGTCGTCGCCGTGCTTCTCGACGATCTCGGCGAGTTCGTCGCGAACGATGGCGCGCTGACGGTCCGGTTTGGCCAGGATGTCCTCGAGGTCGGCGATCTCCGCCTCGATCTTGGCCAGGTCCTCGACGATCCGCTGTCGTTCCAGCGCGGCCAGCCGGCGCAGCTGCATGTCGAGGATCGCCTGGGCCTGGATCTCGTCGATGTCGAGTAGCTCGATCAGTCCGGCGCGGGCGATGTCCACGGTCTGCGAGGCCCGGATCAGCGCGATAACCTCATCGAGGGCGTCGAGGGCCTTGACCAGACCGCGCAGGATGTGGGCCCGCTCGTTGGCCTTACGCAGCCGGTAGGTGGTCCGCCGGACGATGACCTCGAGTTGGTGCTCGACGTAGTAGCGGATCATTTGGTCCAGCCGCAAGGTGCGCGGCACCCCGTCGACGATCGAGAGCATGTTGGCGCCGAAGCTGGTCTGCAGCTGGGTGTGCTTGTAGAGGTTGTTCAGCACCACCTTGGCCACGGCGTCGCGTTTGATCTCCACGACGATGCGCAGGCCCACCCGGTCGCTGGACTGGTCCTCGATATTGGAGATGCCGGCCAGCTTGCCGTCTCGCACCTGATCGGCGATCGAGGTGATGAAGTTGTCGTGGTTGACCTGATACGGCAACTCGGTGATGACGATCGAGGTGCGCCCGCGGGAGTCCTCTTCGGTCGTCGCCACACCGCGCATCCGGACCGAACCCCGGCCGGTGGTGTAGGCGTCGAGGATGCCCTGGGTGCCGACGATGAGCGCGCGGGTGGGGAAGTCCGGACCCTTCACCCGCTCGATCATCGCCGCCAGGGTGGCTTCTTCATCGGCGTCGTAATTCTCCAGGCACCAGTAGACCGCCTCGGCGAGTTCGCGCAGGTTGTGCGGCGGGATATTGGTCGCCATCCCCACCGCGATGCCACCGGACCCGTTGGCCAGCAGGTTCGGGAACCGGCTCGGCAGAACCGTCGGCTCCTGCACCCGGCCGTCATAGTTCGGGACGAAATCGACTGTCTCCTCGTCGATTTCACGCAGCATGTCCATCGCCAGCGGGGTGAGGCGTGCCTCGGTGTTATGGCTGATAAACCCGTTGGTGATGAACGAATGGTCGTCGGTGTTGACTCGAAGGCTGTAGACGGGTTGCACTCCTGCGTCGGTCACCGAGGCGACGCGGGAGTAATGGAAACGACCGTCTGTCAGTTCCGTCGCGATGGATCGAACATCAGGATCATGGATTCGCTTGAGGATGTCGGCACTGCCCTGCCGCCATCGCTGGACGCTACCGATATTGTTCTTGCGCAGCCATTCTCGGTCAGTTGACCGACTGCCGGAGTGTGCACGAATGAAGCCGGCCAACCCTGGGACCCGGTCACTGTCCGCGCCGCGACGGTGTTCCGGGAGGGCGGCGAGTAACCCGATGAGCTTCTTCTGCTTCGCACCCCCGAATCCGACTTGGCTGGCAAATGATTCGGCCTGCGCCCTATTTGTCAAGACCACCTTGTACTCGCCGGTGGCATGCCGGTAACGACGGGCAACCACGCCGAACTCGAGGAGCATTTGCTGGACGTCGGACGCCAGTCGCGCACTCTGGGTTGAGTACGAGACCTGAATACTGTGGCGCGGTAGCGCCGAGCACGACCCGTCACCCTCGAAAAGTGCTTGCAGGAAGGCGCGTTTCACAGGTGCGGAGGATTGCCATACGTAATCGGGGATGAACTTGTCCCCCGATCTGAGGCCGACCAAATCGGCCAATGGACTCCCGGCCAGAGCACGCAAATTGTGTACATCGAGCTCGAGCAGCGTAGAACCCGAGGCGATCGTTCTCGACGACACGTAGCGCGGCCCGCCGACTACCGCGTCGTAGGCGGCAACGACGGTGCTGAAATAGTCGGGATCCAGGTTGTTGAAGCCGGCGCGCCGCTCCGAGACAAAACCTTCGCTCACAAACGCACCCAGAAGCAGGCCCGTCAACGTGGCCTGCCACTCGGCAGGGCCGAATTCGGCCGGACTGGTGCGCTGCATGACCACACTGTCGCCGGGGGTGATCTCTTCGATCAGCTTCCAGAGCAAGGTCGGCACGCCGGCAACATCGACCAGACACAGCAGCGGGTGGTTGGCGGTTCCCGTGACGGAGAACCCTTCGGCGGTGGTGACAGTGAAGGTTCGGTGCTCACCGGAGTGGAACAGCCGGTCAGCCATGACCGGATTTCCGTGGCGGTCCAACACTTTCAGTTCGACGTCTGTATCGGTGTTCGGCTTCGCCGCCGCAATATCTGCAATCCGTACAGTCTGGCCGAACGGCAGCCGAACAAGTGCGTCGCCGGTGACGCAATACCTCATCGCGGCCGGCGGGTCGTTACCCGGCGAACCGAAGTTGCCCTGCCCGTCGACCAATGGGTAGCGCAGCGACCACGGCTGGGCCATCCGGACCAGGGTGTCGTAGATCGAGGCGTCGCCGTGCGGGTGGTAGTTACCCATCGTTTCGGCGACCGAACGGGCCGACTTGGCATGGCTGCGGTCGGGCCGGAAGCCGGAGTCGTACATCGCATAGAGGACCCGGCGGTGCACCGGCTTGAGGCCGTCGCGGACCTCGGGCAGCGCACGCCCGACGATGACGCTCATCGCATAGTCGATGTAGCTGTTCTGCATCTCCTGCTGGATGTCGACCGGTTCGATCCGGTCGCCGGCGGTTCCGTCCGGAGGCAGCGTGGTGTCAGTCATTTTCGGATCCCTAACTGGCTAAAGCTTCGGCAGTGCATACCGGGCCCTGGACATGGTCGCTAAACATCAAGGAAGCGAACGTCTTTGGCATTGCGGGTGATGAAGCTGCGCCGAGCCTCGACGTCTTCGCCCATCAGGATCGAGAACAGTTCGTCGGCCGAGGCGGCGTCATCGAGGGTGATCTGGCGCAACAGCCGCGCATCCGGGTTCATCGTGGTCTCCCACAATTCCTTGGCGTCCATCTCGCCGAGACCCTTGTAGCGCTGGATGCCGTCGTCCTTGTTGATCTTGCGGCCGTTCTTGGTTCCCTCTTCGAGTCGCGCGTCGCGCTCCCGATCGGAGTAGACGAATTCTGGTTCGCTGCGCTGCCATTTCAGCTTGTAGAGCGGCGGCTGGGCCAGGAACACGTGGCCGCTCTCGATGAGCGGCTTCATGAATCGGAACAACAGGGTCAGCAGCAGTGTGGTGATGTGCTGCCCGTCGATATCGGCATCGGCCATCAGCACGATCTTGTGATAGCGCAGTTTGGCCAGATCGAACTCATCGTGGATACCGGTGCCCAGCGCGGTAATGATCGCCTGGACTTCGGTATTCTTCAGCACCCGGTCAATCCGGGCCTTCTCGACGTTGATGATCTTGCCGCGCAACGGCAGGATCGCCTGGAACATCGAGTCCCGGCCGCTCTTGGCCGAGCCGCCGGCCGAATCGCCCTCCACCACATAGAGTTCGGATGCTCTGGGGTCGGTAGAACGGCAGTCGGCCAGCTTTCCCGGAAGGCCGCCGATATCGGTGGCGCTCTTGCGGCGGACCAGCTCGCGCGCCTTACGTGCGGCCAACCGGGCCTGCGCCGACGAAACCGCCTTGTTCACAATGGTTTTGGCATCGGCCGGGTTGGACTCGAACCAGTGGCTGAGCTGCTCGTTGCAGACCTTCTGCACGAACGACTTCACCTCGGTGTTGCCCAGCTTGGTCTTGGTCTGACCCTCGAACTGCGGCTGGGCGACCTTCACCGAGATCACCGCAGCCAGGCCCTCCCGGATGTCATCGCCGGTCAGGTTGGGATCTTTGTCCTTGAGCAGCTTCTTGTCCTTGGCGTATTTGTTGACCACACTGGTCAGCGCCGCCCGGAAACCCTCTTCATGGGTACCGCCCTCATGGGTGTTGATTGTGTTGGCGAAGGTGTGCACGGATTCGGAGTAGCCGGCGTTCCATTGCATGGCGACCTCGACCTCGTGGCCCACGCCCTTGCCGGAGAAATCCACCACGTTGGTGTGGATCGGCTGTTTGGTGCGGTTGATGTGCTTGACGAAGTCCACCAGGCCGCCGGGGTAGTGGAAGGTGCGGTGTTTGACCTTCTGTTGGGGGGCGGTCTGCTCGGCAGCTTTTTCCTCGGCCGATTTCGGGGCCTCGGCGGTGTCGCTGACCACCTCGTCGACTACTTCGGTCGGGGTGACCCGTTCGTCGGTCAGGGTGATGGTCAGGCCCTTGTTGAGGAAGGCCATCTCCTGCAGACGGCGGGCCACCGTCTCGAAGTCGTAGTTGGTCGTCTCGAAGATCTGCGGGTGCGCCCAGAACCGGATGGTCGTACCGGTCTTCGTGCTGATCTCACCCTGTTTGATGGTGCCGGGGATGGAGTTGTCATAGGTCTGGAACCATTCGTATCCGTCCCGGCGGATATCGGCCTCCAGTCGGGTGGACAGCGCATTGACCACCGAGACGCCGACGCCGTGTAGACCGCCGGAGACCTGGTAGGCGCCCTCCTCGAACTTTCCACCGGCATGTAGAACGGTCATCACCACGTCCACGGTCGGTACGCCGGACTCATGCATCTCCACCGGGATACCGCGACCGTTGTCGGTGACCTCTACTCCGCCATCCTCGAGCAGTCGGACGTCGACCTGGGTGGCATAGCCGGCCATCGCCTCGTCCACCGCGTTGTCGACCACCTCCCAGACCAGATGGTGCAGGCCGCGTTCGCCGGTGGAGCCGATATACATTCCGGGCCGTTTACGGACGGCGTCGAGGCCCTCGAGGATCTTGATGGAGCCAGCACCGTATTCATCCGGTTGGTTCTTGTTCGTGGCAGCCACGGTCGGACGGGTCTCCTCGGGATTGGCAGGCAAGTCAAGCTCTCGTCACAGTCTACCGGGAAGGGGGGACAGCACCGATCCTGCAGCCGCGTTTCTGCACACCTATTTGCGTCGTGTGCCGCATTTCTTCGAACGGGATGCGTCCGAACGGCCGGAACCGCCGTTGGTTGCGTCCTAGTGTCTCTGAGGCATGTCGGCGGCACCAGGTGTGGGAATGGGCACCCGGATGCTGCGCAGGCGACATTCGTGTTATACCCTCGGGGGTATGAAGAAGATGTCCCGGAGCCTCACCCTCACCGCCTGCGCCGTCGCATTCGTCCTCCCCGGAGCGTTGACGGGTTGTTCGTCCGGTTCCACGGCAACTGTCGCCAACGCCGAGTCCGGTCCGGTCAGCGGGCCGGTTCGAGTGGGCGCCACCGAGTTCGCCACCATCGCCGGATCACCGGAGGTTCGGGTCATCGACGTCCGCACCCCGGAGGAATTCGCCGACGGTCACATCGCCGGGGCGGTAAACATCCCGGTCCAGAGCCGGGACTTCTCTGCGCGCGTCGCCGAGTTGGACCCGACCGCCACCTATGCCGTCTACTGCCGCAGCGGCAATCGCTCACAGCCGGCGGTCGCGGCGATGCGCGATGCCGGCATCAGCACCATCTACGAATTGGGCAGCGGCACCAAAGGCTGGGTATCGGCCGGTCAGCCACTGGTTCAGTAAGTCAGCGGGCCGTAGCAGTGACTCTCAGCCGTAGGTATCCCGGGGTCCGCGGCCGGAGATATGGCGCGGGCCCTTGCGCCAGGACGGTGCGTTGGGGCCGGTGATTCTCAGCGACGTCACCACACCGTCTCCGACGGCGGCGGCGATCTTGGCCAGTAGCTGACTCTGCACCATCCGCAGCTGGGTGGCCCAAGCGGTGGATTCGGCGGTGACGCTGAGGATTCCGTCCCGCAGCAATGCCGGCTGGGCATGTTCGGCGATCTGCTCGCCGACGACGTCGGCCCATTGCGCAAAAACAGCACCTTCGGCCACCCGGGGCGACCATCCCCGGGTCTTGGCGAGTTCCCGGGCCACTAGTCCGAGCGGCTGCGGGTCCCGTGAGTCCGGGCCCGGACCGGACCACCGACGCCGGGCACCCGTCCGAGCTCCCCGACGGGGTGCCGATGCCCGCCGGCCCTGGCCGATGTCCTTGCCCTGACCACGGGCGGTAGCACGTGCGTCCTCAAGCGCCCGCCGAACCAGGTCCATTCCGGACAAACCGGCGAGATGCTCCGGGGGAGTGGGTTCCTGCGCGTCAGTCACGGGTCGACCACCGCCGACATCCGGCCACTCTCGTCATCGCACAACGTGATTCCGATGCGGGTGGCGTCCCAGTCGGCGGGGATGTCTTCACCGACCGCAGCGGTGACGAGAACCTGTTCGGCTCCGGCAGCCACCTCTGCCAGTGCACTGCGGCGCGCGGTATCCAGCTCTGCGAACACATCGTCGAGGATTAGCACCGGCTCACTGCCCTCGCTGCGGAGCAGTTCATAGGATGCCAGCCGAAGCGCGAGGGCCAGCGACCACGATTCCCCGTGACTGACGAAACCCTTCGCCGGCTGGTCGCCCAGGCGTAACTCCAGATCGTCGCGGTGCGGCCCGACCAGACTCATACCTCGCTCGAGTTCGGCCTCGCGACGCCGCGCCAGCGCCGCAAACAGGGCCGTCCGGAGGAACTCGATATTGCCCGCATCGCCCCGCTTCTCACAGCCCTGCTCCGGCCCGTAATCATCGATGCTGCTGCGGTATCCGATCAACGCCGGGCGTGACGAGGGAGCCAACAACTGATAGGCCTTCTCCACTTCCGGCGCCAACTGATTGACCAGGTCAAGACGTGCCCCCATCAATTCAGCGCCATGAGCGGCGAGGTGTCCGTCCCACACGTCGAGAGTGTCGAGCAACCCCGAGTCGTACCGCAGCCGCGATCCGGCAGCAGACTTCAGCAGGGCGGTGCGCTGTCGTAGCACCTTGTCGTAGTCCGCCCGCACGCCGGCAATGCGCGGGCGCCGCAGTATCGCCAGTTCATCGAGATAACGCCGCCGTTCCCCTGGGTCGCCGCGGACCAGGGCGAGGTCCTCGGGGGCGAACAAAACCGCGCGGACGGCCCCGAGGACCTCGCGGGTGCTGCGTACCGGAGACCTGTTGAGCCTGGCCTTATTAGCCCGGCCGGGGGTGATCTCGATATCCACGGCTAGTTCACGGGTGTCGTTGACGACAATCGCCGATACGACCGCTCGTTCAGCACCGCTGCGGATGAGAGGCGCGTCGGTGGCTACCCGATGCGAACCGAGCGTCGCGCAGTACCAGAGTGCCTCAACGAGATTCGTCTTCCCGAACCCGTTGGCGCCGACGAACACCGTTCGTCCCGGCGACAGTTCCAGGTCCACGTGGGACCAGGACCGGAAATCACGCAACGCCAGGTGACGGACATACATGGGTTACCCGGACAGCGGAATCCGTTGGACCGCGTGACCACCGAACTGGTTACGTAGCGCCGACACCGCCTTCATCGTTGGAGACTGCTCCTGGCGGGAGGCGAACCGGGCAAACAACGAGGCGGCAATCACCGGAGTCGGAACCCGGTGGTGGATCGCTTCCTCCACCGTCCAGCGACCCTCACCGGAATCCTCGGTGTAATCGGAGATGTCGGCGAAGTTCGGATCTTCCTTCAAAGCTTTGGCCAACAATTGCTGCAGCCAGGACCGCACCACCGTGCCGTTGGTCCAGGCCTGGATGACCGCTTGGGTGTCGGTGATCAACGGTTCGGCGGCGAGAAGTTCGTAGCCTTCGGCGTAGGCCATCATCAACCCGTACTCGATCCCGTTGTGCACCATTTTCGCGTAGTGCCCCGCCCCGACCGGGCCCGCATGCACGAAGCCGTCGGCGGCCGGACCCTCCGGGCGAAGGGTGTCGAAGATCGGCATCAACCTTGCGATGTCGGCATCGCTACCGCCGACCATCAAGCCGTATCCCTCGGTCAGGCCCCAGATGCCACCGGAAACTCCGGCGTCGACGAATCCGATACCTCGTTCGCCCAACAACGACGCATGTGGTCCGTCCTCGGTGTAGCGGGAATTTCCACCATCGACCACGGTGTCACCGGGACTGAGCACATCAGCCAACGCGACAATGGTGTCGTGGGTAATCGGCCCGGAGGGCACCATCACCCACACCACTCGCGGCCCGGACAACTCCTCGGCGAGTGCGGCCAGGGTCGGCACATCCGATACCTCCGGGCGAGGGTCGTAGCCGATCACCTCATGTCCGCCCTCGCGGAGCCGCTGACGCATGTTGAAACCCATTTTGCCCAGACCAACCAAACCCAGTTGCATATGCGCCTCTTTCTCCACGAAGGTGTCTGATCAGCCCGGTAGACGGACCGGCATCAGCAGGTAGACATAATCGGTCTCGCCGGCCGGAAAAGGACCCGGTCCCACCGGGCCGGCGTCATCGCCGGCCGGGCGGAGCACCGCGGGTTTACTGGGTGTGGTGAATCCGAACGTGACCCGGTCGGAGTGCAACGAGCCCAAACCGTCGGTCAGGTAGCTGGGATTGAAGGCGATCGTCAGTGGTTCCCCGGCGAACTCGACCGGTAGATCTTCCTCCGCCATCCCGAGACCATCGGCACCCGCGGACAGTCGCACGAAGCCGTCGGCGAACTCCATCCGTACCTGCGCCCCACGATCGGCGACCAACGCCACGCGTTTGATCGCCTCGGCCAATTCGGCGACTCCGATGGTCGCGATCGCGGTGTGCTCGGTCGGCAACAGTTGACGAAACTTCGGGAACTCGGTGTCCAACAGTCGGGTGGTGCTGCGCCGGCCGCCGCTACGCAAACCCAACAAGCGTTCCTCACCCACCGCGGCACCGCTGCCCAGCGCCAGATGCACATCCGAACCGGAGGTGACCGATTTCGCCGCCTCGGCCAAAGTTTTGGCGGGTACCAGAATCGCCGCGTCGACACCGGGTGTCGAAGTCGTCCAGATCAGCTCCCGGACCGCCAAGCGGAAACGGTCGGTGGCGGCCAGAACCACCTTGTCACCGGAAATCTCGACCCGGATCCCGGTCAGCATGGGCAGGGTGTCGTCTTTGCCCGCGGCAACGGCCACCTGGCCCACCGCCTCGGCGAACAAATCCGCGGGCAGCACACCGGTCTCCTCCGGCAGGGTCGGCAGCGTCGGATAGTCCTCGACCGGCATAGCCGGCAGGGAGAATTTCGCGCTGCCGCAGCTCAGCAGCACACGCGAGCCCTCGACGCCAACCTCGACCGGCTTGCCGGGCAGCGCCCTCGTGATATCGGACAACAACCGTCCCGATACCAGAACGCTTCCAGGAGAAGCGATTTCCGCCGGAACCCGAACCTCGGCGGAGACATCGAAATCAAACCCTGCAATGGTCAACCCGTCCTCGGTGCCGGTGATGAGAACACCGGCCAGCACCGGATTCGACGGCGGCCTGGTGGGCAAACTCCGTGCCACCCAGGCAACGGCCTCGGCGAAGTCCTCCCTGACCAGACGAAACCTCAAGTCGGAGCCAACCGTCGTGGTCGCCACGTCCATTTTGTCCCTTCACTACAACACCAACCGGCGGACGGCCGAGAACGGACGCCAGATGACACAACCGTAGAGCGTCGGCCGCCATCGTGAAAGCTAATCGGCGGCTGTGACAGGACGTCTGCCAAGCGGTCCGCCGGCGGGTGTGTGCAGGCTTTCCCCAGCGGTGTTCTTCTAAAGAGAAATCAATGAATAGATATCAATAACAGTAATAGGGGCTGTGCAGGTTGTGGATGGAGCTGCTGCGGACCTGTTCGGCGGCGGTTCAGAGGTGTTGATCCCGTGTGGATGGTTTGGCGGAGAAGTCCCGTCGGCTGTGCAGAACCTGGTGTTGTTCACCGCGATCCCCGGCAGTTGATCCGATGGCCCCGATGTTGTGCACAGATTGCCCACAGGTCCGGTGTGTGACGGATGGTATGGACGGTGCCAAAGTTTTTTCGCGTCAGGCCGCCGACGGCGGTGGATGTCAGCGCTTGGAACGCTGACGGATCCGGGTGGTGAGTTCCTTGACGTGATCGAAGACCTCGCGTCGGTAGGCCATCTCGTTGAGGATTTTCTTCTGCGCGTACATCACCGTGGTGTGATCCCGGCCGAACGCCTGGCCGATCTTCGGCAGGGACAGATCGGTCAGTTCGCGGCAGAGGTACATGGCGATCTGGCGGGACTGGGCCAGTGCCCGGGTCTTGCCCGGCCCGCGCAGTTCCTCCACGGTGGTGTCGAAGTATTCGGCGGTGGCGGCCATGATCGTGGCTGCGCTGATCTGCATGGTGCCGGCGTCCGCGATGAGGTCGCGCAGCACGATCTCGGCCAGGGCGGTGTCGATCGGGGTTTTGTTCAGCGATGCGAATGCCGTGACCCGGATCAGGGCGCCCTCGAGTTCGCGGATGTTGCGTTCGATGCTGCTGGCGATCAGTTCCAGGACATCGTCGGGCACCGCGAGGCGATCCATCTGCGCTTTTTTGCGGAGGATGGCGATCCGGGTTTCCAGTTCGGGGGGCTGGACGTCGGTGATCAGTCCCCATTCGAACCGGGTCCGGAGCCGGTCCTCCAGGGTGGCGAGTTGTTTCGGCGGCCGATCCGATGAAATGACGATCTGCTTGTTCGCGTTGTGCAGGGTGTTGAAGGTATGGAAGAACTCTTCCTGGATGCCTTCCTTGCCCTCGATGAACTGGATGTCATCGACGAGCAAGACGTCGATATCCCGGTAGCTCCGTTTGAAGGCGACTTTGCGGTCGTCACGAAGGGAGTTGATGAAATCGTTGGTGAATTCTTCGGTGGAGACGTACTTGACTCGCATCCCGGGAAACAGCCGCTGGGCGTAGTTGCCGGCGGCGTGCAGCAGGTGAGTCTTACCCAGGCCGGATTCGCCCCAGATGAAGAGTGGGTTGTAGGCCCGTGCCGGCGCTTCGGCGATGGCGAGCGCCGCGGCGTGGGCGAAACGGTTCGACGCGCCGATGATGAAGGTGTCGAAGGTGTATCGGCGGTTGAGGCTCGGTGTCTGCGGTTCTGGTGCGGTGGTCGCCCGGGGTCGGTCGATGAAATAACTCGGCCAGTTCTGGTCGGTGCCGGCAAGGGGATCGGCATCGTGGTCCAATGCCTCGGCGGCTGGCTCGATGAAAGGGACATCGTGGTCGGCGGATTCGTCGTGGTGAAAGTCGGCGGCGGGTTCGATCCGGACGCCGAGTTCCACCCGTTGGCCGAGCCGACGACTCAGTGCATCCACGATCGGGATGCGTAGGTGACGTTCAATCTCGTTCTGGACGAATGGGCTCGGAACCGAAAGCAGGGCAAAGCCTTCGGCGATTGTGAGGGGCCGTACGAGCTTGAGCCAGGCACGTTGCTGGGGCGTCAGGGGAGGATCCAGGACCCTGCCCTGATAATCGGTGGACGGGTCTATCTCGCCGTTGAGTTCGGCGATGACGGACTTCCACACCGAGGCGAAGTTGGAACCGGGGCCGTCGGGCAACGAGGATCCCCCTGCCTCAAAGTCGAGCTGCGGTTAACAGATTCATCCCTAAACTGTCCACATAGTTATCCACAGATGTGCACAGCTCAGGAAACATTTCTAAAACGCAGCATATGGGCAATAGTTTTGGTGTCACGGAGGGAACCGGCAAACGACGGTCGATGTCCTCGCTCAGCCCGAAGCTAACAGGTTTCGGCGTTGGTGCCAACCGGAGCCTCGGTGGTTTTGGGACGGCCCCGTGAGCTGGTCCGAGCAGGCTGGTTTGACCTGCGGAAGCGACCTCAGTACCCTCGAACAGTCGTCCACATGTGGCGGCACGGCTGCGACCTTGTTGGGGGACCGCGCCGGTTCGAGTGAAGCTTAGCAACGGCAGTCGCAGCACTCGGTGGATGTTTAGTCCACCTGCCGCGGTTGCCAGACGTGACAAGGAGTGTGGGGCCGTGGCCAAGGGCAAGCGGACTTTCCAGCCGAATAATCGGCGTCGTGCGAGGGTGCACGGCTTCCGGCTGCGGATGCGCACCCGGGCGGGGCGCGCCATCGTGTCGGGCCGCCGCCGTAAGGGCCGCCGCTCACTGACTGCCTGACCCACGGGTCACTGGGAGTGCTCCCGGCTCGGAACCGGATGACACGGTCTTCGGAATTCAGTCATACCGTCAAGCGCGGCGTGCGGGCGACGCAGCCGGATCTTGTCGTGCACGCCAGCCGCGAAGCCGCCGCACCGGCACCGACTACCCCCCAGATTGGGTTCATCGTGGCGAAATCGGTGGGCGGTGCGGTCGAACGTCACCGTGTGGCGAGGCGACTACGGCATGCCGCACGCACCCTGCTGGCCGAGCTCGATCCCGCTGACCGCATTGTGGTGCGGGCATTGCCCGGTAGCCGGGACGCGATCTCGGCACGATTGCGGGAAGAACTCAAGACCGGGGTCCGTCGCGCACATGATTTGTTGGAGCGGCGACGATGACGGCCTCGGGATGTAGCGGCCGACTGGCTCGGACGCTGGTCCGCGCGATCCGGATGTACCAGGAGATGATCTCGCCGATGCGGTTGCCGTCCTGCCGCTTCACTCCCACGTGTAGTCAGTATGCGGTGGACGCTTTGAGCGAATACGGCGTGCTGCGGGGAGGATGGCTGAGCCTGGTCCGGCTGATCAAGTGCGGACCCTGGCACAGCGGGGGATGGGATCCCATACCGCAACGGCATCCCCAGGCCGGCGACGACTCACAACCGGAGGTCAGCAGCGCCCATGTTTAACTGGTTCAGCCTGGACTACATCTACTACCCGGTCTCGGGCATCATGTGGCTCTGGTACAAGCTCTTCGCCCTGATCCTCGGGCCGAACAACTTCTTCGCGTGGGCACTGACCGTCATGTTCCTGGTCTTCAGTCTGCGGGCGCTGCTTTATAAGCCGTTCGTCCGACAGATCCGCACGACCCGGCAAATGCAGGAGTTGCAGCCGCAGATCAAGGCGCTTCAGAAAAAGTACGGTAAAGACCGCCAGCGGATGGCGCTGGAAATGCAGAAGCTGCAACGTGAGCACGGATTCAACCCGGTCCTGGGCTGTCTGCCGATGCTGGCGCAGATCCCGGTTTTCCTGGGGCTCTACCACGTGCTGATGTCATTCAACCGGACCCAGACCGGGTTCGGACGGCTGGGGCTCTCGGTAGAAGAGAACCGCTCCCTGGGCAATTACTTCTTCAGCGCCGATGATGTCGGCCACTTCCTGGACGCCAACCTGTTCGGCGCCCCGATCGGTGCCGCCATCACCCAGCAGCACGGGTTGGCTGCGTACACGGAATTCAGCCGGCCCGCAGTAGCGGCGGTGTCCATTCCGCTGATGATCCTGGCGGGTATCGCGACGTACTTCAACAGCCGTGCCTCGATCGCGCGGCAGAGCCCGGAGGCCGCGGCCAATCCACAGACCGCGCTGATGAACAAACTGGCGCTCTACGTGTTCCCGCTCGGTGTCGTGGTGGGCGGACCGTTCCTGCCGATCGCGATCATCATCTACTGGGTGTCCAACAACATCTGGACCTTCGGACAGCAGCACATCGTGTTCGGCAAGATCGAGAAGGAAGAAGAAGCCAAGAAGGAAGAGGCCCTGGCGCGCCGCTCAGCCAATGCACCGGCCCCCGGTGCCAAACCAGTGAAGGGCCGCAAGGCCCCGGTGGCCGAACCGGCCTCGGCGCCCTCCGATGATGCAGCAGGGGAGGCGGCCGTACAGCCGGATGCCGAGGCTTCGCGCCCGAAACCGACCGGGGCGCAGCAGCCCGCCCGGACCCCCCGCCCCGGCGCGCGTCCCAAGAAGCGCAAACGTTGACCCACCGGTGAATGAGGAGAGACGATGACTGAAACTGAGACTGAGACGGATACCGCGGCACAGCAGTCCGGGGACAACGAGACCCGAGCATCAGGTGCCAAAGTCACACCCCTGGAAGACCGCTTGGTAATCGAGGGCGAGATCGCAGGAGACTACCTCGAGGAGTTGCTCGACCTGCTGGACTTCGATGGCGATATCGACCTCGATGTTGAGGGCGACCGGGCCATCGTCAGTATCGACGGGGGAGACGACCTGACGAAGCTGGTCGGCCGGCGCGGTGAGGTGCTCGATGCCCTGCAGGAGCTGACTCGGCTGGCGGTTCACCAGAAGACAGGTGAGCGCAGCCGGCTCATGCTCGATATCGCCAACTGGCGGCGGCGCCGTCGTGATGAACTGACCGCACTGGGTGACAAGGTCGCGCGCCGGGTGCTGGACAGCGGGCAGCGCGAGGAGTTGGCACCGATGACGCCCTTCGAGCGCAAGATCGTCCACGACGCCGTCGCCGGGGTGGACGGGGTGCACAGCGAGAGTGAAGGCACCGAGCCGTCGCGGCGCGTGGTGGTTCTGAAAGACTGAGCCGAGATGGGCCGGGTTCGCGAGACCGGGCACTGAAGGGTTGAAGTTACATCCGTGTAGTTCGGGTTCCGGCGAGAGGATGTTTCACGTGAAACATGCCGCCGCACCCCCCGCACCACAAGCAGCCGAGACGGCGTTCGGAGATCGGCTCGGGATCGCCCGCGCCTATGCTGACTTCCTCGCCGGTCCGGGAGTCGAGCGAGGACTGCTCGGCCCCCGGGAGGTCGAGCGGCTATGGGACCGCCATCTCCTCAACAGCGCAGCGGTGTCCGAACTCATCGCAGCCGATGCCCGTGTGGTGGATATCGGCAGTGGTGCGGGATTGCCGGGGATACCCCTGGCGATCGCCCGCCCTGACCTCGTCGTGACGCTCGTGGAGCCGATGCAGCGCCGAACGGATTTTCTGATGGAGACGGTGGCAATGCTTGGTGTGGAGGTCGACGTTATCCGTGGACGGGCGGAAGAAGCCACGATCCGGACCCGCGTCGCCGGGGCCGATGTGGTCGTCTCGAGGGCAGTCGCCGATCTCGAGAAGCTTGCCCGCTGGAGTCTGCCGCTACTGCGGCCGGGGGGCCGGATGATGGCCCTCAAGGGCGACCGCGCGGCCGAGGAGATCGCGGACCACGGGGCAGCGATGGCCGTTCTCGGAGCCGGCGGTATCGAGGTGGTCAGGTGCGGCGCGACCTACCTGAGTCAACCGACGACGGTGGTGGTAGCGGTCAGGCGCAATGGTCTGACGCCGGGCCAGCGAAGGGCGGCCGGTCGCTCGGCGCGGGCGCCGGGGAGGAGAAGATCATGATCGATCCGGGCAACCCCGGTCCCAGTGATGTTTCACGTGAAACATGGCCGCGCCCAGAGGAGACCGACACCCCGATCGGAGCCGCGGCCGAGCGCGCGATGCAGGTACTACACACCGCAGCCGGACAACTCCCGCGGCCTGACCGGCACCGAGTCTTCACCGTCGCCAACCAGAAGGGTGGAGTGGGGAAGACGACCACCGCGGTGAACCTGGCGGCGGCGCTAGCGGTGCAGGGACTCAAGACCCTGGTGATCGATCTGGATCCCCAGGGCAATGCCAGCACGGCCCTCGGCATCTCGGACCGGCACTCCGGCACTCCGTCGTCGTACGAAGTACTCCTGGGGGAGATTCCACTGCACGAGGCGATCAGGCAGAGTCCGCACAGCGCGGCACTGTTCTGCGTTCCGGCGACGATCGACTTGGCCGGGGCTGAGATCGAACTCGTCAGCATGGTCGCGCGGGAAAACCGGTTACGCACCGCGCTCGCGGAACTGGATCAGATGGATTTCGACTTCGTATTCATCGACTGCCCGCCGTCATTGGGCCTGCTCACCATCAATGCCTTGGTGGCCGCCCCGGAGGTGCTGATTCCGATCCAGTGCGAGTACTACGCGCTGGAAGGTGTCTCACAGCTGATGAAGAATATCGAGATGGTGAAGGCGCACCTCAACCCGCAACTGAGTGTTACTACCGTCGTTCTGACCATGTACGACGGCCGGACCAAGCTGGCCGATCAGGTAGCGACCGAGGTGCGACGGTTCTTCGGCGACAAGGTGCTGCGGACCGTCATCCCGCGCAGCGTTAAGGTGTCCGAGGCGCCCGGATACAGCATGACGATCATTGATTACGATCCCGGCTCACGGGGTGCAATGAGCTATATGGACGCCAGTCGCGAACTGGCCAACCGCCCGGCATGGAGGCAGACGTAATGACGCAGCGGCGCAAGGGTGGCCTCGGTCGCGGGTTGGCCTCGTTGATCCCCACCGGCCCGGCGGACGGTGGTCCCCGGATGGGCGACGCTGCGGCGGACGCTGTCTTCGGCGGGCCGGTGACGGTGGAAGACGATATCGGTGCCGTCTACCGGGAGATCGCCCCATCGGATATCGAACCGAATCCTCGTCAACCCCGCCAGGTGTTCGACGAGGAGGCGCTTGCCGAGCTGGTGCACTCGATCCGCGAGTTCGGTCTGATGCAGCCGATTGTGGTGCGCGAACTGGTCGACGATGGTGGCGGCCGCCGATACCAACTGGTGATGGGGGAGCGGCGCTGGCGCGCTTCCCAGGAGGCTGGCCTGGCGACCATTCCGGCCATCGTCCGGGAGACCGCCGATGACCATCTGCTTCGCGACGCCCTGCTGGAGAACATCCATCGCGCCCAGCTGAACCCTTTGGAAGAGGCGGCCGCCTACCAGCAGTTGCTGGAGGAGTTCGAGGTCACTCATGAGGAACTGGCCGGCCGCATCGGTCGGTCCCGGCCGGTCATCTCCAACATGATCCGGCTGCTCCGGCTGCCGGTGCCGGTGCAGCGCAGGGTCGCCGCAGGGGTGCTATCGGCGGGCCACGCGCGCGCGCTACTCGCGCTTGAGGCCGGCCCGGAGGCCCAGGAGGAACTTGCCGCGCGGATCGTGGCCGAGGGCCTGTCGGTCCGGGCCACCGAGGAGACTGTCACCCTGGCGAACCGGGCGGATTCCAAGCCCGCCGGTCCGCAGCGGCGTAAGCCGATCCAGATGCCCGGCTTGCAGGACGTCGCCGAGCGGCTGTCAGGCACCTATGACACCCGGGTCACCGTCAGCCTGGGCAAGCGTAAGGGCAAGATCGTCGTCGAGTTCGGCTCCGTCGAGGATCTCCAGCGGATCGTGGGTCTGATGGACCCCTCAACCTCGAAGTAGCGGCAACCCGTGACACCAGGCCGTTCCGTCACTGTGACACTACCGGGCCCCGGATCGTCTGGCGGTCAAAGCCAGTGGTGAATCCAATAGCGGCACAACGGTTTTCGCGACCTCGTCAGATTGAAGCCGATGCTCCGACGGAATCTAGATATGGAACGGCCGGCACTCCTATCCTGGGAGAGCCGGGTGCGTCCGCGCCGCGGGAATTCCGGGGAGACCAGTGAGCGTTCGCATCAGGCCGCTGCGCCTCGAGGGATTCGAGCAGTTGCCCAAGCACGCGCGCCGGTGTGTGTTCTGGGAAGTCGACCCGCAGACCCTTCGGGGGGACAGTCTGCCCGATCCGGAATTCGAGAAGGAGGCATGGCTGTCGATGGTCATGCTGGAGTGGGGATCCTGCGGACAGGTCGCCACCGTTGATACCGGGGAATCGGATGGCGATGCGGATGAACCGTGTCTGGGGTATGTGCTCTATGCCCCGCCGCGGGCGGTGCCCCGAGCCCAGCGGCTTCCCACCGGACCGGTGAGTGCGGACGCGGTGCTGCTCACCTCGATGGGGGTCGAGCCGGGTCAGCCCGACAGCCTGGCACCGATGCTGATCGGACAGGTCGTCAACGAGTTGGTCCGGCGCGGGGTCCGGGCGTTGGAGGCATTCGGCCGAACCCCGGCGGCGACCGGCCTGCTGGACGGTGCAGTCGCCGACCCGGAGGTGCAACTCGCGATCGGCGCGCTGGGGGACTGTTCGTTCGAGGTGTGCATGATCGACGCAGACTTCCTCGCCGATGTCGGGTTCACTGTTGTTGCGCCGCACCGCTATTTCCCGAGGCTGCGCTTGGAGCTCGATAAGGGGCTCGGGTGGAAGGCCGAGGTTGAGGCGGCGCTGGAGCGGCTGCTCGACACTGCGCAGCTGGAGCAACCGGTCGGTTCTGCCCGCTGATCACGAGGGCGAGTCAGGCCGGGCGGCCCTGCTCGACGGACTGTTCGTGGGCCAGTAACTCGGCGAAGGTGAACGTCCCGGTGGGCCGGTCGTTCTTGCCGAGCAGGTAGAGCCGTTTCACGGCGGCCAGAATGCCCTCGGCGACCGCGTCGCGGCACTCCCGGGTCACCAGCTTGGACTGATCATTCGGGTTGGTGACGTAACCGACGTCGACCTGGACGGTGGGCATCCGGGTGAGCCGCAACAGATCCCACGTCCGCCCGTGTGCGCGGCAGTCGCGTAAACCGGTGCGCGCCACGACTTCTCGCTGAATGAAATCAGCCAGATTGCGCCCGATGGTCGACACCGACCCGTGCGCACTGCCGAAGTAGAACGACGCGATACCACTGGCCGCCGGGCTGGGCTGACGTTCGAAGCGCAGGCTGATCATCAGGTCGGCGCCAACGGTATTGGCCGTCGCCGCCCGCTCCGAGTCACCGGGGCTGTGGTTCACCGGCCGGGACAGGAACGTCTCCATGCCGATCGCCGTCATCCGGCCCTCCAGCCGGCTCGCTAGATCCCACAGGATGTCCGCCTCGCTCATCGGCCCCTCCGGGCCGGGCATGATCACACCGCGGTCACTGCCGCCGCGGCCCGGGTCGATGATGATTCGCTTGCCGGACAGCCGGGGCCCGGACACCCGCACATGCTCCTCCTCGCGGATGGCGTGCAGCGAACCACCGGTGACGCGGGAACCGAGAAAATACAAGGAGCGCAACGTTTCCGGGCCACAGATACCATCCGGAGCCAAGCCGTACTCGCGCTGATAGGACATCAGGCCGTTATGCGTCTGCAAGCCGAAGTAACCGTCCACCAGAGCTGTGTAGAACCCGAGGTCCTGCAGTCGTGACTGCAGTGTCGCGACGTCATCGCCGTACATCGGCGCGCCGAACTGATGTGCCAGGGTGCGCGCCCCGAGTCGGTAGGAGGCCTCCCGCAGGGCGCGGTAGGTGGCCTCCCCGACGATACCGTCGACCAGCAGTCCGCGGCGTTGCTGAAAGGCCCGCACGGCATGGTCGAGGTCGTCATCGAAGAAGTCCAATGCCACCTGTTTGCCGGTGGTGAGGTGTTCGTCGGGATTGTCCAGCAATCCTAGAGCGCTGAGAGCCGAGCGGATTTCGACGACCGCGCCGCCGCGGTCACCCCGGCGCAACGTATCCCCGGTAGCGCCGCCCTGCCTCCGGGCAGCATCGCCGTGGCCGGGGCCGGGACTCGACATGATAAGGATTGTCGCAGAAGATCGGCGATTTCAGGAAACTGATCCGCCGGTACCGGCGGTAACGAATTCGTCGCTGCAGCGGCGCGCCCGGGCGGGTCGCCGATCGGCTACAGGACGTCGGCGAGTTCCCGCAGCAACGCGGGCTTGCTCTTGGCGCCGACGATCCGCTTCACCGGCTGGCCGCCCTTGAACAGGATCAGGGTCGGGATCGACACCACCTGGTAGTCCCGCGCGGTTCCGGGATTCGCATCGACGTCGACTTTCGCCACGGTCAGCGAACCGGCCTTTTCCTTGGCGATCTCGTCGAGGACCGGCGCCACCATCCGGCACGGCCCGCACCACTCCGCCCAGAAGTCCACCAGAACCGGTGTTGCGCTGGTCAGTACCGTGTCGGCGAAGTTGGCGTCAGTGGCGGTCACCGTGCTCATTGTCTGGCTCCGATCATCGTGGCGTTGTCTTTGTCGTGTGCCTCGGCGAGCCAGCGTTCGGCGTCGATCGCCGCCGCGCAGCCACTTCCGGCGGCGGTGATGGCCTGCCGGTAGGTGTGGTCCACCAGGTCCCCGGCGGCGAAGACGCCGGGCACCGACGTCGCGGTGCTGCCCTCCCGAACCCGGACATAACCTTCGGCGTCCACTTCAACCACGTCGCGGACCAGTTCGGAGCGCGGGTCGTGGCCGATAGCGACGAATACGCCGGTCACTGCCAGGGTGGATTCCTCTCCGGTGACGGTGTTGGCGACTCGCAGGCCGGTTACCGTCGAGTCCCCCTCCACCCCGAGTACCGCGGTGTTGGTCAGGAAGGTGATCTTGTCATTGCTGCGGGCGCGTTGCAGCATGATCTTGGAGGCCCGGAACTCGTCGCGGCGATGCACCAGCGTGACACTGCGAGCGAACTTGGTGAGGAAGGTGGCTTCCTCCATGGCCGAATCGCCGCCGCCGATGACGGCGATGTCCTGATTCTTGAAGAAGAACCCGTCGCAGGTGGCGCAGGCGCTCACGCCCCGTCCGAGCAGTTCCTGCTCCCCGGGGACACCCAGGTAGCGCGCGGCAGCACCCATGGCCAGGATCACCGCCCGGGCCCGGTGGGTGTCGCCGCCGGCGGTGACCACTTCCTTGACCGGCCCGTCCAGCGATACCGACTCGACGTCCTCCATCTGCAGGTCGGCACCGAACCGCAGCGCCTGCTCCCGCATCTCGTCCATCAGCTCCGGGCCCTGTATTCCGGATCGAAAGCCCGGATAGTTCTCCACCTCGGTGGTGGTCATCAGCGCACCACCGAAGGATGTGCCCTCGAAGACCAGGGGTTTCAACTCCGCACGTGCGGTGTAGATGGCGGCCGTGTAGCCGGCCGGGCCGGATCCGATGACGATCACGTCATGCAGCGGGGTGTGGTCAGCCATACCGGCCTTTCTGCGCGGAACACTCTTTCAACGTCAACCAGGAACAACCACAGGGTAGGCGGGTGTGTTCCCGGGTGTGCAGCAAGGGTTGGCAACTGCTCATCGTTTACTGAGCAATAGCTAGCGTACATACGTTCTAACAAGTAGACTTATGGAGTGAATCTGACCCAGTGGGCACGGCTGCAGGGAGTACACCCGCAGACGGCGTATCGCTGGTTCCGTGAGGGGACCTTGCCGGTTCCCGCGGTGCGGGTGAATTCGCGGTCGGTGTTGGTCTCTCCTGAGTCCGTGATGGCCACCCCGACCACTGCGTTCGGGTTGTACGCGCGGGTCTCGTCACATGACCAGAAGTCCGACCTCGATCGCCAGGTCGCCCGGCTGTCCACTTGGGCGGCGCAAGCCGGCGGCCAGGTGGTGCGTGTTGAAGCCGAGATCGGTTCCGGGATGAACGGCTCACGTTCGAAAGTCCGTCGGTTGCTCGCCGACCCGGCAGTAACCACCGTGGTGGTCGAGCACCGCGACCGGCTGGGGAGGATGAACACCGAGCTGGTGGAAGCTGCGTTGTCGGCGCACGGCCGGCGGCTGGTGGTGCTTGACCACGGTGAGGTCGACGACGATCTGGTGCGCGACATGGTGGAGGTTCTCACGTCATTGTGCGCACGACTGTATGGGCGTAGAAGTGCCCGAAACCGTGCCTTGAAAGCAGTCGGCTGCGCGCAGCGAGACATCGGACCGCAGGCGGTTATCGCCGCGGAATCTGTCGTAGCCCGCCGGGAGAGTGACTGACATGGCGGAATCAGCTGTGCGCGTGGTTGTTAGTCCCACACTGTCAGAGGACTACGACCGCCGTTACGTTGTCGTCGACGCCACCACCGGCGCGATCATCGACGACGCCCCAGGCTACGGGTACAAGACCCCGCAGAACGCCCACCGAGCGCACGCCTATAAGTCCGTGTCACCGGCGAAGAAACGCCAGCGCGAAGGCATCAACAAAAGTGTCCGCCGTTGGTGCGTCAAGCATTCCGACTTCATCAGCGACATCGAGCAGGCCATGCTCTACGCCATGAAAGATGGCGAAACTTTCACCGAGGCTGACGTCAGCGCACTGCTGAAAGAGCGATCCCTGGAGCCACCATTCACGGTCAAAGAACTGATGAGGCACTGGTGAGTACGGGTAAGCCGTTGCGGAAGATCTCCGATCCGCTGGTCGCCGCGGGCCCGTCCGGGTGTCGGTTCCGGACCCGGCTGCATCTGTCCGACACCGAAGCCGCCGCGTTGGTGGAGATCGGTGAGTTCCTCGGTGGTTGTTATCGCCGCGAGCTGGCCGGGCGTGTCCGTTTGGGTCGGATAGACCGTGACGGACATAAGCAATGGCGTGCGACGCGCAAGCAGGCGTTGACGTCGGTGTCGTCGTCACGGTGGGCGGGCGCGATCACACGCGCGGTGGAAGACCAGTACCAGTTGGGAATGCGCGGCTTGGCGGCTCGCGTCGCCGATCTCCATTCTGCGGTCGATGTCCTTGAGAAGCGTTGCTCCCTGCGCCCGGGTGAACTCGCTGACGATGCCGGAGACTCCCGTCGCGGGAAACGTAAACGCGGATACGCCACGGCGTCTGAGAGGTTCGCCAAGACCCGCCGGCTGGCGATCCTGCAGCAGCGACTCGTCGTCGCAGAGCAGGAACTCGCCGCGGGTCGCCCGTCGATCACGATGGGGGGAAAACGGTTGTGGCGCCACCGCGCCAACCTGACCGCGGCGGAGATGGACGAGCAGCAGTGGCGGGATCGGTGGGACGCTGCGCGCATGTTCCTGACCGCTGACGGAGAGACTGGAAAGCCTGGCGGTAACGAGACCATTCGTGTCGATATGCAGGGTCGGTTGCAGGCAAAAGTTCCCGCCGCGCTGGTCGGTAAGTTCGGCGGGCACCTCCAGTTCGCCGCTCGGGTCGGGTTCGCTCACGGTGGGTCTGAGTGGGCTGCGCGGGTCGAGCAGCGCAAGGCGGTGCGCTACGACATCGTTTTCGATCCGCAGCGCGGCCGCTGGTATCTGGATGCGTCCTGGGCGATCACCCCGGAACCGTCCCTCGAACTTGAGGAGCTCCGCGCCGGGCGGGTTCTCGGTGTCGACCTCAACGCGGATCATCTCGCCGCGTGTGTGCTGGATTCTTCGGGCAACCCTGTCGGTGAACCGGTCACGATCGCCCTCGAGGTCAAGAAGTTGCGTGCCTCCCACCGTGACGGGCACCTGCGCACGGCGATCACGGAGCTGCTGAACGTAGCGGAGCGCAATCATTGTGTGGCGGTCGCGGTGGAGAACCTCAACTTCGCCGATTCCCGTGCCACGGGTCGCGAAACGCTGGGTCGTGGTGGTCGGGGTAAGCAGTTTCGGCGCATCGTGGCTGGTATTCCCACCGCCAAGTTCCGTGATCGTTTGACCGCGATGGCAACCCGCCGCGGTATTCCGATCATCGGTGTCGATCCCGCTTACACGAGTAAGTGGGGCGATGAGCATTGGCGTAAGCCGTTGCAGCAACAGACTTCCGGAGAGGTCACCCGCCATCACGGCGCGGCGGCCGCTATCGGTAGACGTGGTCTCGGTAAGCCGATCAGGCGTCGGCCGGCAGGACCCCGTACCCAACAGAGGATGGGTGTGGGCACTCCACCGGCTAGACCTGTGAGGATTCCGAGATCGCAGGGAGTTCGGAAAGCCCCGGTCCACCGCCGCGCCCATGAGGCATGTCGGTCCACCGGGCAGCGTCGATCTCCCGCGGCCAAGACCGTTCGGGCCGCAACTGAACAGAACTCACTTCTGCTCAGTGACTAGGAACGGTTGTCCGCGGCCGTGCGTCAGGGACCGGATGGCGGGCCGTTCGCCGGGCGGCCGGTGGACGGGGTGACCGTGATCGACTGGGCGCTGGTGGGAGTGCTGGTCGATCGGTCGAGCGTGGTCAGACAGGCCGCCGCTCCCAGACCCAGGGCCGCCAGGATCGCGGTCGCGCCGAGTACACCGGCGATCAGGCGCCTGGGGTCCGGCACCGGGCGGGCGGCATGGGCGGCACCGCGGGTCCCGGGTGGGCCGGTGACGCTGTGCGCAAGCGGTCGGTGATCCACCCGCCCAGTGTGCCCGGTCACCCCGCCGCAGGGCATCCCAGCAACACCGCGAGGCGAGCGCGGGCCCGGGCGCAGCGGCTTTTGACCGTCCCCTCGGCGATGTCGAGCAATGCAGCCGCATCGGCCACCGAATAGCCGTGCATGTCGACGGCGAGCACCGCGGCACGTTGCGATGCGGGCAGTTGCATGAGTGCCTGTCTGACCACGATCGCGGTCTCCACCTCTGCGGCACGGTCCGCGACCGGGACGCAGGCATCCTCCTCGAGGGTGGTGGTTGGCCGGATTGCGTTGCGTCGCAGCCGATCCCGGCAGGCATTCATCACGATCAGGTGCAGCCAACTGCTTACCGCCGCGTCGTTGCGGAACGACCTGGCACCGCGGTGTGCCGACAGCATCGCCTCCTGGACGGCGTCGTCGGCATCCTCGACGGTCTGGCTGCGCCGCCGGGCCAGCCGGTACAGCCGGGTTCGGTGCCGTCTGAAGAGTTCCTCGAATGCATAGCGGTCTCCGGCGATATGGGCGCAGAGGAGATCGGCATCGGTGCGGACGGAACCGGGGTCGGCGGCGGAACGGGGCACCTCCCGGACGTTAGCCAGCCGGGCGACGCCCGGCACTTCACCCGGCGTCGGTCAGGAGGCTGCGCGGACGCTGATTTCGGAGATGTCGGTGCGGCTCTTGCCGCTGGTCTGGCCCATGGTCGAAATCCACACCAGCAGGTAGGAGGTCGGCTCCGCCCCGGGCACCTCGATGGTGTTGGTACCGGGCTTGAGCAGGGTGGGTCCGGCCAACAGGGTGGTGTCGTCGAGGCTGTCCGGGCTGGCGGACTTAGCCGAGCGGATCTGCGCCTGGGTGCCGGTGCTGGATACCGCGACGGTCACGCTGCCCACCTCGGTGGCTTCCGGCAGCTGCAACATCAGCCCCACCCCGTTCTTGAAATTCGGGAACGGGACGGTATCGGTGTAGGTGTCGGTCGGCCACGCGGTGGTCGGATCGCCGTCGATGGCCAACCCGGCCAGATCCGGCGCGTCGGCTCCGCCCTCAGGCGAGAACACCGTTGCGGCAACGGGTTTGACGAGACCGCCGGTCGCCTCAGCGCCAGCCGACGTCGTGGTGGTGTTCAGCCCCAGACGGTCGCCCTTGATGGTGCCATCGGTGTCGCCGAAGAGGCGGCCGAGGAACGAGGCCATCACGATCAGTGCGATGACCAGAATGGCGGCAGCAACGCCGCCACCGATGAGCAGGTTCCGCCGTCGAAGGGCCTGCGCCTCAGGGTCCTGCTCACGGGTGACCTGCTGCTGCTCCGGGGGAGCCGACGCGTTCACCGGTTCGATGAGATCGGTGCGGTCGGCCGCCGCGGTCGCCTGCTGCAGCAGATGCAGCAGGGTCGGTGCGGTGCTGATCCCGCCGCCCGGTTTGACCGCGCGCACCGCCGCGGCGGATATCTGGAACGGGATGGTCCCGTCGACGGTCCGCGGTTCGACGGGGTCTCCGTCCGGTCCGGTATCCGCGGGCCGCAACCCGCTGGGTGTACCGGACTCCGGCAGCGGCCATCGGTCGACCAGCAGGGCGTAAAGAGCCGCGCCGATACCGCGGACATCGTCGGCGGGGGTGGCGTCGGCAAGCGTGGCCGGGAAGGCCAGTGCCACATCGCCGTCGATGCTGACCCGGATCCGGCTGGGGTGATCGAGCGATAGCGCCACCCCCTCGCGGTGGGCTTCGTCGGCCGCGGCGGCCAGGGACTGGATGGCGCGGGCGACGCCCAGTGCCGACGGGGACGTGCCGGCGACCTCTTTCAGCGAGCCGCCCCTGATCCATTCCGCGACGATCAGCCCGCTGCCGTTGCTGCGCGTCGTGGCATCGAGCACCCTGGCCAGGCCGGGCCCTTCGATCCGGCTGAGCTGTTGGGTGCGGGTCAGGACCTCCCGGACCTGGTGGTCGGAGAGCCGGCGTTCGGGATCGACGAAGGTCAGGGCTACCTGCCGGTCCAGGGCGGTGTCCAGAGCCTGCCAGAACTGCAGACCCGCCGGACCACCATGGAATACCAGCAGGCGGTAGCGGCCGTTGGCGACGGTGGCTCCAGGACCGAGGGACGGCCCGGCCCGTCCCGCACGGCGGCCGGCCACGCCGGGGCTGCCGGCGGACGGACCGCCCGGAACGTCGGGCTGGAAGTCGTCGGCGAGCTGGTGCGGCATTTTTGCCGTGGCCTCGCCGCCGGGTCCGGCGGACGGGCTGCCCGGGGGTTGATCGCTCAGCTCCGGTCCTTTCCCCGTCGGGATGGCGGCGCGCTGCGCCGGTTTGCCAGACTCAGGGTACGTGACACGAGGATGCTGGTGGGGCAGTTGGGAGTCGGGTTGCGGGGTCGCGTCGCCGGACCGACTGAGACGGCAACGCACCGCCGCCCAACCGGCGAGCGCGTCGGGAACCCGGGTGGCCATCATCACCGCCGCCATGATCGGGAGCATGACGGCCGACAGGATGAGCAGCCGGATCATGGAACCGGCCCCGCCGCCGCGTTCGGTCAGTGCCTGGCCCAGTCCGAACAACCGGTCCACCCCCGCGGCGGCCAGCGCCGCTAGCAGGGCGGCCGCCGCGGTGCCGATGACGGTGCGGACCACGGCGCCGTCCAGCAGGCGTCCACCGGGTGGCCGCAGCGACCTGCGCAGCAGCAGATGGCCCAGGATCGCCCCGGCGACGAAACCGATCCCGTTGGCGGCGCCCAGGTAGCCGGCGACCAGTTCCGGGTCGTCGGTCATCCGCGGCGCCAGCAGCGATGCCACGATCTTGACCGCGGTGATGGCGATGACGATCAGGATCGGTGTCCAGGGCTCGTCGCGGGCATAGAACACCCGCAGTTGCAGCAGCACCAGCGCGTAGGGGATCAGGGTGAAGGCCGACAGCGCGATGGCGATGCCGAGGTAGTTCGCGTCGACCTCGCCGAACTTGCCGTAGGCGAACAACGCGCTGCCGATGGCCGGCCCACCGACCGTCATGAAGGCGACCACCGGAATCAGCGTCACCAGCGTCAGTCGGGTCGCCAGCGACAGGTCGGCCAGTACCGCCGGATTGTCGTTGGCAGCCGCATTGCGGCTGAGCCGGGGCATGACCACCGTCAGGATCGTCACCCCGATCATCCCGAACGGCAGTTGCAGCATCAGCCAGGCGTAGCTGTAGATCGCCGGTCCGGACGCCGCCGCGGTACTGGCGATCTGGTTGCCCACCACCAGGCCGACCTGGCTGATCAGCACGTAGAGCACCATCGCCGTGGCCATCGTCCCGAATCGCTTGAGCCGGTCGTCGATTCCCCACAGCGGTTTGAGGCTGATCCGCCGGGCCCGGATCGCGATCAGCAGCACGGCGGCCTGAGCCACCACGCCGAGGGTGGTGCCTACCCCCAGCACCAGCAGCTTGGCGTTGCCCATCCGGACCGGGTCGATCGAAAGTTCGCCTGGCACAACCAGATACAGCCCGAGGGTTGCGATGGCCACCACGTTGTTGACCACCGGTGCCCAGGCCGGCGGTCCGAAGACGTTGCGGTTGGTCAGGATGGCCATGAACACCGAGGTCAGGCCGTAGAAGATCACCTGGGGCAGAAGCAGATAGGCGAATGCCGTGGTCAGCGGCTGGTTCACTTTCGGGTCGTCACCCAGCATCAGCCGCACCAGTAACGGCGCGGCGGCCACCGACAGCACGGTCGCCACCAGCAGCAGCGTGCTGGCCAGAGTGAACAGCCGGCGTACGAACGCCGCCCCGCCGTCGCTGTCCTCGCGCTCGGCGCGGGCCAGCACCGGCACGAAGATCGCGGTGAAAGTGGCCTCCAGCACCAGTGCCGCGATCATGTTCGGCAACTGGTTGGCCACCGTGAAGGCACTGGAGAGTGCCGCGCCGAGGATGGCGGCCAGCAGCACGATTCGGATGAACCCGGTGATCCGGCTGACCAGGGTGGCCAGCGCCATCCCCCACGAGCGGGAGACCACCGCGGCGTCAGTCAGCACCTCACGGTCCTGACGGGTCTGCGGGGCCGGTCCGGACGCCGAGGTCACCAGTCCTCCCGCCTGCCCACCAGGGGCCGGTCGAGGTCGGCCCGGTCGGGCTGTCCGCGGAACCGGTGGTAGAGCCGTCGGCCGACGAGGATCGCCAACACCACCCCGCCGGCCAGGGTGATCGCGAACAGCACCTTGCCGTAGGCGTTGGAATGCACCGACAGCCGCACCTGCTCACCCAGTTGCAGGCCGTCGGGGGTGCGCAGCGTGACATCCACCGCGACGCGCTGGGTGAGGTGGACCTCCACCGGGACGCGCAGCGGGAGATAACCCGGCGGAAGTTCCTGTTCACCGATATCGGTGACGGTCATCCCCGGTGGTGCGTCGACCTGTAGCCGCACCCGGATCGGCACGGCGAGGTCATTACGTAGCGCCAGCGGCAACGCACTGCGTTCGGTGGCCAGCGTGTACGAATCGCCCGGGGGGACGATCGTCACTGCACCGAAGAGGTCCTCGACGGTCGTCCCGACCACGGCCAACCGCTGCCGGGCGATGTCGTTGCGACGTTTGGGCGGTTCGGTCTGGCTCAGCGCCCGCAACATGTCCTCCCGGAGCGGGGCGGTGTACTGCAGTCCGGTCAGTCCGGTTCGGGTGTCGGTGGTCAACGCGGCATCCAGCCCGGACAGCCGGGCCTCCGCGCCGCGGATGCTGTCGATGACGTCGTCGTCGAAGCGTCCGCGCGGATCGGTCGGCAGGCCCGGTCTGTCCGCCTCCGACGGCGGGGTCGCTGCCGCGGCGCCGATCACCTCGGCCAGCGGGCGGGGAGTGGCCAGGCCGGCCCGCATCAGGTTGGCCAGGACGGTCAGCATCGCCCGGGCGTCGTCGGGCTGTGGGCCCCATTTCAGCGGTGGCAGCAGGATCTGCGTCCTGGGCTCGGTATCGGGCTGCAGGGTCCGCCACACCATGGCCGCCACGGCGTTCTGGCGGCGCGCCACCGGTGAATCCCGATCCACCGGGACACCCAGGGTGTCATCGAGGTAGCCGGGTATGGCCGGATCGGTACCCACCCCGGCCAGTGCGGACCCCACTGCCGGGTCGAAGGGTGCCAGCACGATCCGTGGTGAGATCCGCCGCACCGTCAGGTCCGCGGTGGCCATCTCGGAGTCGGCCGCGGCGATGGCGACGGTGGGCGCCTGGTTGTCGAGAAGTTCGGCCGCGGCCGCGGTCAACGGGCCGTCGCCGAGCAGGGTCGTCCCGCGGACGGAGGTGATGCCGAGAATCCGATCGACGATATCGGCGGAGGTGGCCACCGCCGCCGCGCTGAGACCGGGATCGCCGACGCGGTGCAGGGCGCCGAGATCGGCTTGCGCATAGGGCGTTGCCGTCACGCACACCCGGCGGGCCAGGGTGCGCAGCCGGTCCAACCACGCGACCGCGGCGGACTGGCCGGTACCGGGGTGTGCGGCCGTGCCAAGACCGTCGGGCGCATCGGCCACCACGTAGCCGGCGGTCATGGCATTGACCGTGACCAGCAGGTCGGGGTCGACGGCCAGACACAGCGCGCGGTCGACTCCGGTGCCCGGATCGATCGCGCCGGGGCTGGTGGCGAATTCCGCCGCCCCGAGCAGGGTGTCGAGTCGGCCCCCGGCGGCCAGCGAGACGGCGAGGTCGTCGTTCATCAACCGGACGGGGGTGGTGCCGCCCGGCACCCCGGGTGCCAGCCGGGGTTTGTCGGCCAGCGGCCACAGCAGTGTCACCGCGACGGGTTTGGCGGTGTCGGGCGCCACCACATCGGTGAGCGGGTTGTCACCGGCGTCGGCCGGGTCGGCGGGGACTCCCGTCACCGGCAGCAGGAATCGGGCCTGGTCGAGGGCGGCGACCGGGCCGTCGGCTGGGGTGCCGTTGATATTGACCAACAACGGGTACACGCCGGGGAAATCGATCTGCAGCGACGGTTGCGGGCCGGGGCGGATCGGGATTGAGAACTGGAAACCGGCGGCCTGGCCGCGGTCGAGTCGTGCTGCGACACCGATGAAGTCGCCGACACCCTGGAACCCGCCGCCCACCGCGAGGCTGGTCCGCAACGCCGCCGACGATGTCAGAGCCGGACCCTGTTCCAGCCGCGCCAGCACATCACGGACCGGGCGGTCACCGGTGTTGGTCACCGTTCCAGTCACGGTGAGGGTGGCATCGCTGGAGGTGGTGATCACATCCGGTGTGACGCTGTCCAGACGGACCGTGAGCAGCGGGGCGGGTTCCGGATCCGCAGCGGCGCCCGGGACGGCACCGGGCAGGGTCAGCGGCAGGACGATCAGAACCAGGGCCGCGATGATGCGCGGCAGCCGTTGCCGCACGGACACTCCGCGGACCTCAGCCGTTCGTCCGGCGGTCACCGGACGCCCCGTCGGGGGAGGGACGGGTGCGGGAGTGGGTCTGGGGGTGTCGCCGCGGCGCCGACGGCGGCAGTGGCGGCAGCGCGGCGGGTCCGTCCGACTGCAGCAGTTCGAGAAGTTCGTGGGCCACATGGGCCAGCCGGCGCTCGTCGGCATAGGCCAGCCGGTCGGGCAGTTCGGCAACCGGGACCCAGGCCACCTCGGTGACCTCGACGTCCTCGTCGCACAATTCGCCGCCGGAGAACCGGAGCAGATAGTGGTGGACGGTCTTGTGCACCCGCCGGCCTTCGGTGACGAACCAGTAGTCGATACTGCCGAGCGCGGCCAGCACATGCCCGTGGATGCCGGTCTCCTCGGCCACCTCCCGGATGGCGGTCTGCTCGGCGGTCTCACCCTGTTCGATATGCCCCTTGGGCAGCGACCACAGCATCCGGCCGCGGCGGTCGATCCGGCCGATCAGGGCGGCCAGCTGCTCGTGGCGCGGCCGGTCGATCCCGTCGATGACCAGACCGCCGGCGGAGGTCTCGTGCACGGTGCGCAGCCGCGGGGAAGGTCGCCGGCGCGGGCGTGGGCGATCGGGCGTAGCGGCCTCGGGGACGTCATGACCGGGGGCGGAGGGCGCGTTCGGGGAGTTGTCGGGCTGTGCGGCGGCCTCGGGCGGGGGCGCGGCCGCGCGACTGCCACGGCGCCGACCCCGACGCCGTCGTGGCTTGGCCCGTTCGCCCTCCGACATCCAAGCGATATTAGCTGGCGCGGATCGTCCCACCCTGAGTGCACTCGCCGGTGGGGAGCCCACGGGCGAGCACTAGGCTCACCCGACGTGCCTGAAGCCATGTCGGAGGACGACCTTCGAGTCCGGGCGGCCGTCGAGCTGCATCGGCAGGCTCCGCTGCTCCGCGAGGTGGGTGCCGTCTTCGAGGCGGCCGGACACCAGCTGTACCTGGTCGGCGGGAGTGTGCGCGATGCGGTGCTGGGCCGGCTGACCACCGACCTCGACTTCACCACCGATGCCCACCCGGAGACCGTGCAGGCCCTGGTGCGGCCATGGGCGGATGCTCAATGGGACACCGGTATCGACTTCGGCACGGTGGGTGTGGGCAAGGCCGGCCAGCGCCTGGAGATCACCACGTTCCGTGCCGACAGTTATGACCAGATATCGCGCAATCCCCAGGTGCGCTTCGGTGATCGGCTGGAGGAAGACCTGATCCGCCGCGACTTCACCGCCAACGCGATGGCGGTCCGCGTCACCGCCGACGGGCCGGGGGAGTTCCTGGATCCGCTGGGCGGCCTCGCCGCGGTGCGCGCGGGTGTCCTCGACACTCCCGCCGAGCCGTCGCTGTCCTTCGGCGACGATCCGCTGCGGATGTTGCGCGCCGCGCGGTTCGTCTCCCAGTTGCGGTTCACGGTGGCCGACCGGGTCCACGAGGCCATCGTCGCGATGGCACCCCAACTCGCCCGGATCACCGTCGAACGGGTCGCCGTGGAACTGGACAAGATGCTGCTCGGCGCGGACCCGGTGGCCGGTATCGAGCTGATGGTGCGCACGGGGCTGGGCGATGTGGTGCTACCGGAGGTCGGCGCCATGCGGATGGCGATCGACGAGCACCACCAACACAAGGACGTCTATCAGCACTCGCTGACGGTGCTGCGGCAGGCGATCGCGCTGGAATCGGGGACCCCGGATCTGGTGCTGCGCTGGGCGGCGCTGCTGCACGACATCGGTAAGCCGGGCACCCGGCGGCATGAGGCCGACGGCGGGGTGAGCTTTCACCACCACGAGGTGGTCGGCGCCAAACTGGTGCGTAAGCGGATGCGGGCGCTGAAGTACTCCAAGCAGATGGTCGACGACGTCTCCCAGCTGGTCTACCTGCATCTGCGTTTCCACGGCTACGGCGAGGGTCGCTGGACCGACTCCGCGGTGCGCCGCTACGTCGCTGATGCCGGGCCGCTGCTGCCCCGATTGCACAAGCTGGTGCGCGCGGATTGCACCACCCGAAACAAGCGGCGCGCGGCGGCGCTGCAGTCCAGCTACGACAGCCTGGAGGCCCGGATTGCCGAGCTGGCGGCCAAGGAGGACCTCGCCCGCATCCGTCCCGACCTGGACGGCAACGAGATCATGGCGCTGCTGGGCATCCCGGGCGGGCCGCAGGTCGGTGAGGCCTGGAACTACCTGAAGGAACTGCGGATGGACCGCGGGCCGCTGTCCCGGCAGGAAGCGACCGACGAATTGCTGGCATGGTGGAACGCCCGCGGCGGCAGCGCCGTCGAATAGGGCATGGATTACTGCCTGGATGCCGGGGACGGGACGGCGTCGATCTGGACCGGGAATCAGGATGTCGACCTCGACGGTGATGGTCTGCTTGACGGGGTCCGGCTCGATATCGACGGTGACGGTGTGTTCGACGATGTGCTGGCCGACCTCGACGGGGACGGCGAGGCCGATAACGCCGCACTGGATCTCGACGACGACGGGGTACCCGAGGCCCGTTACACCGACGACGGGTCGGGGAGCTGGGCGGTCGGCGGCGGCTCGGCGAACCGGCCGCTGCGCTGGTTCGGCCTCGACGGTACCGAGCACACCGGGTCGGAGACCGGCCCGGACATCGACGGCGACGGTGTCACCGACCGGTTGCTCGACGTCGACCGGGATGGCCTGGCCGACCGGGCGCTGCGGATCGACGGGCCCTCGACGATCGGCTACATCGACACCGACGGGGACGGCCGCTGGGATGTCACGCTGACCGACACCGACGGCGACGGCGCCGCCGACGGGGCCGGGGTTCTCTAACCGCGCCCGGAGCCGGGCGGGCCGGCGAAGGCCTGCGCGATGCCCAGCCAGGTCTCGGCATCGGGCCCGTCGGCGACCAGGTCCAGCGCGGCCCGGGGCCTGCGCTGGGTGACCAGGTAGCAGAAGTCCAGCGCCGATCCGCTGACCCGCTGGGCGGCATCCTCTGGACCCCACACCCACAGCCCGCCGCCGGGAGCCCGCAACTCCACCCGGAACGGGTCGGCCGGCGGGGTCAGTCCGTGCACGGTGAAGGCGAAGTCCCGGGTGCGCACGCCGAGGTGGGCGATCGACTTCAGCCGGTCCGACGGGGCGACGGCCGCCCGGAGTGCGTCGGCGACATCGAGGCCGTGGGCCCAGGTCTCCATCAGCCGGGCGGTGGCCATCGAGGCCGCGCTCATCGGCGGCCCGAACCACAGCAGTTTGCGCCCGTCCGGGACCGCGCGCAGCGCCGCGTGCAACTCCGCGCGGGTCCGCCGCCAGTCGGCGAGCAGCACCTCCGGCGGCAACCCGGCCAGATCGGCGGCGGCGTCGTCGACGAACGTGTCGATGGTGGCCTGCGCGCCGGCGACCAGTTCTCGGAACGCCGCCTCGTCGGTGATCGATATCAGCGCCACCCGGTCGGTCCACAGCAGATGGCCGATCTGGTGGGCGATGGTCCAGCCGGCGGCCGGGGTGACCAGGGCCCAGCGTTCGGCGGGCAGGGTCGCCACCAGAGCGTCCAGGGTCTCGCTCTCGGCCTGCAGGTCGTCGACGATCGGACTGGCGGCGGTCATGGGCGAGAGCCTAATTCGTGGGCAACCGTCTCCTGCCCAGGGCGGCGTGTACCGCCAGACCGGTCAGATAGATCAGCGACCCGGCCAGTGCCAGCGGGGCCGAGCGGCCGTCCGGGGGGATCGCTGCGGCCGCGGCGGTGACCGCGATGATGAACGCCATCCAGAACAGGGCGTCCTGGACGGCGAAGACGTGGCCGCGCAGGGCGTCGGCGACGTCGATCTGCATGGCGGAGTCGGCGCAGAGTTTGACCATCTGGCCGGCCAGGCCCAGGAAGAATCCGCACAGCACCATCACGGCCAGATTCAGCGTCGCTCCGGCGAGTTGGATCAGGGCGGCGCACAGCAGCGCCGCGTTGGCGGTGGTGTAGCGACCCCACCGACGCACTGCGGGCGGGGCCAGCACGTTGGCCAGGAAGGAGCCGAGGCCGGTGGCCGCGACGAATACCACCGCGGTGCCCAGCCCGACGAAACCCTCCGCCGAGGTGTGGCGGACGATCACCAGCACCAGCAACGAGTTGATGCCGAACACCATCCTGTGGGCGGCCAAACCGGACAGCGTCGCCGCCACCGTCGGGGTTGCGGTGACCGTCCGCACCCCGTCGGTCCACCCGGTCGCCACCGCATAGACCACCGAACCGTGCACCGCGGTGTGATCGGGTCCCAGTACCCGGCGCGGGAAGCGCACCGACAACATCAGGGCGAGGGTGATCGGCACCGACACCAAGACGATCACCGTGGCCGCGGCACTGTCCCCGGAACCGACGATCCAGCGCGGTATCAACATGAAGTTGGCGCCGAGAAAGGTGGCGGTCGCGCCGGTGGCGGTGGCGACCGAGTTCATCGTGACGATCCGATCGGGCGGAACCACATGCGGCAGCGCGGCCGAGAGCCCCGAGGTGACGAAACGACTGAAGCCGTTGACGATCAGCGCCCCGCACAGCACGAACAGATCGCGGGCGCCGGCCGCCAGCAGCGCGGCCACGCCGAGGACCAGCACCACCCGGGCGGCATTCGCCACGATGAGCACCGTCCGCCGGTCCCAGCGGTCCAGCAGCGCCCCGGCGAACGGTCCGAGCAGCGAGTAGGGCAGGAACAGCACCGCGAACGCGCCGGCCACCGCCCACGGGTCGGCGGCCCGCTGCGGGTTGAACAGCAGACCCCCGGCCAGACCGGCCTGGAACAGGCCGTCGCCGAACTGTGATGCGGTCCGCAACTCCAGCAGACGCCAGAAGTTCGGCAGACCGCGCACCGACCGCCACAACGAGCCGGCAGCGCGATCGTGGAACACCGGATCACAGTACAAACATCGCCTCGGCCCAGCCCTCTTCGCGGCTCCGACATGCCATGATGGTCGGGTGGCGCAATCGGATGAACCCGACGATTTCATCGCGCCCGCGGCAAACCGGGTGCGGGCGGGAACGCTGCTGCTCGCCAACACCGATCTGCTGGAGCCGACCTTCCGCCGCAGCGTGATTTACATCGTCGAGCACAATGACGGCGGCACCTTGGGTGTGGTGCTCAACCGCCCCAGCGAGACGGCGGTTCACAACGTGTTACCGCAATGGTCGGATCTGGCCGCTAAACCGAGGACGATGTTCGTCGGGGGACCGGTCAAACGGGATGCGGCGCTGTGCCTGGGCACCCTGAGGGTCGGCGTGGATCCGGGCGGTATGACCGGACTACGCCACGTCGCCGGCCGCATTGTGATGGTCGATCTGGACACCGACCCCGAGTTGATCGCGGGCGCCCTCGAAGGAGTTCGGATTTACGCCGGGTACTCGGGGTGGACCATCGGCCAGCTCGAGGGTGAGATCGAGCGGAACGATTGGATCGTGATGTCCGCCCTGCCCTCGGACGTGCTGGTGGCGCCCCGGGTGGATCTCTGGTCGCGGGTGCTGCGCCGTCAGCCGCTGCCGATGTCGCTGTTGGCGACGCATCCTATCGACGTCAGCCGCAACTGAGTCCCTGCCCGCGCGGCCCCTGCCGTCCGCCGTCCCCTGCCCGCCGCGGTCCCCTGCCCGCCGCGGTCCCCTGCCGCCGCGGTCCCCTCCCCGCCGCGGTCCCCTCCCGCGAGCGTGCGTGTCAGCACGCGGACACGCCGGTAACCACGCGCACTTTGCGCACGCTCGCGCTTAGGAACCGCAGACCTTCGCGCAGCCCCCGCAGCCGTCAGCCGAGCCGCAGCCGCCGGTCCGTTCCTGAGCTGCGGCGTATCTCGCGCCCTGCCAGGACCCGGCAGCAATCGTCCCGATCGCCCCGATGACGCCGGCGATCAGACCGATCAGCCCGATGTTCGGCGGCGCGGCCAGTGCGACGATCCCGGCGGCGGCCAGCATCACCGCGGCGGCCACCTGGGTCGGCGCCACCGCGCGCAGCACCTTCCCGGTGAGGTCGGCGGCCGGGGCCCGGGTCAACGTCCACACTCCCGATCCGCCGACCAGAACGGCCAGGACCAGACATATCACCGCCCCGACAACCATGGGCCTCACAATACGAGCCGGCGCCGGTTCCCCTACGGGGCGGGTTGGGTGGCAACGACGGCATTGGCCGCCGGCGACGCGACCTGCGGAACGACCGGCGGGGCCGGAACCACAGGAGCCGGCGCCGCCGGTGTCGCGGCCGTCGCCGCTGGGGCGGGGGTCGCCGCGCCAGGCACGCTGACCCGGAAGCCGTTGATGATCCCGTCGGTGGCGTTCGCGGTCGCGACCACCTGGTTGGCCGCGGTCGTCACCGACAGCGACAGCAGGTAGCGCTCAGTTCCGGTGTCGGCGATCAGATAGCGCCGGGAGGTGTTGAGCGTCAGATCACCGTCCCGATAGGTCCCGTCGATCTTCGACGAGGGGAAGCCGCCGAAGTCGGCCATCGACGCCGAGGTGGACTGCCAGCCGAACAGCTTCTGGCTGTCCACATAGCCGTGGCTGATGGCCTCCCGGGTATCGAAGTCGCCGACCAGCTTGTAGACCAGCAGCTGGGCGTTGGAGGTGTACAGGCCGTCACCGCCCTTGCGGTCGGCGATCACGCCGAACGCATCGGGGACGTTCGGGTCGGGCACCACACTCCAACCGGTCGGGACCGGCAGCACGATGTTCAGCGCGGTGAACCCGGCGGCTTTCTGTGGCTCCATCGCCACACCCTTGTCCTTGAGGAACTCGCCGATCGTGCCGGAGGTCGCCGGCGGCAGCGCAGGGGTGGTCGGAGCGGCCGGTGCGGGGGCGGCGGCGGGTTGAGCCGGCGGGGTTGCTCCCGGTGTGACGGTGACGGTCTGGGTCACGGTCGCCGGGGCGGGCACGGGTGGCATCGGCAGGACCGGTTCGGCCGAGGCACTGGCCCCGGCGAACCCGATGACGGCCGCCGAGCCAGCGGCCACACCCCCGAGCACTACCCGCCAAGTACGGGCAATCGTGTTCATTCGTTCAGTCCTTTTCGCAGGTCGGGCCGCCCGGTTTCGGGTCTGGGCAGCCCACTGTCCGAGCCCGACGGTAACCGCGCCGGAGCGCGGCAGAAAGGGCTGGAACCGACTTGGAACCAACCTCTGACCGGCCTGGGACGCAACCGATACCGAGCCGTTGCCTGCCCGGTCCCGGAGATACCCTGTCTGCGTGACCGAAACGCCGACTGCCACCACCGACAGCCGCGGGACGGCCGACACCGACGTGCCGCGTTTCCGCTACACCGCGGAGTTGGCCGGCCGAATCGAACAGCAGTGGCAGGACAACTGGAATCGGTGGGGCACCTTCAACGTGCCCAACCCGGTGGGCTCCCTGGCACCGACCGACGGCACAGCGGTGCCGCAGGACAAGATGTTCGTCCAGGATATGTTCCCCTACCCGTCCGGCGAGGGCCTGCATGTCGGCCACCCCCTGGGTTACATCGCGACCGACGTCTATGCACGGTACTTCCGGATGACCGGCCGCAATGTTCTGCACGCCTTGGGCTTCGATGCGTTCGGTCTGCCCGCGGAGCAGTACGCCGTGCAGACCGGTACCCATCCGCGTACCCGCACCGAGGCCAATATCGGCAATTTCCGCCGCCAACTTGGCCGGCTGGGGCTTGGCCACGACCAGCGTCGCAGCTTCGCCACGACCGACGTCGACTACTACACCTGGACGCAGTGGATCTTCCTGCAGATCTACAACGCCTGGTTCGACCCGGATCAGAACAGGGCCCGGCCGGTAGCGGACCTCGTTGCCGAACTGGACAGCGGCACAAGGACACCCGGCGATGGCCGGGTCTGGGCTGAGTTGACACCGCAGGAACGGGCCGACGTGATCGACGGTCACCGGCTGGTCTACCGGGCCGATTCACTGGTCAACTGGTGCCCGGGCCTGGGCACCGTCCTGGCCAACGAGGAGGTCACGGCCGACGGCCGCAGCGAGCGGGGCAATTTCCCGGTGTTCCGGAAGCGGCTGCGGCAGTGGATGATGCGCATCACCGCCTACTCCGACCGACTGCTCGAGGATCTCGATGTGCTGGACTGGCCGGACAAGGTCAAGGCCATGCAGCGCAATTGGATAGGTCGATCCACCGGGGCCTCATCGCTGTTCGCCGGCCACAACGGCGGGGCCGACTTCGATATCGAGGTGTTCACCACCCGGCCCGACACCCTGTTCGGGGCTACCTATCTGGTGCTCGCCCCCGAGCATGAGTTGGTCGACCGTCTCATCGCCACACACTGGCCGGACGGCATCGATCCCCGGTGGACCGGCTCAGCCGCCACCCCGGCCGAGGCGGTGGCGCAGTACCGGCGTTCGATCGCGGCCAAGTCCGATCTGGAACGTCAGGAGAACAAGACCAAGACCGGCGTTTTCCTGGGCAGCTACGCCACCAATCCGGCTAACGGACAACCGATTCCGGTGTTCATCGCCGACTACGTGCTGGGCGGTTACGGTACCGGTGCCATCATGGCGGTCCCCGGTCACGACCAGCGTGACTGGGAATTCGCCGACGCATTCGGGCTCCCGATCATCGAAGTGATTGCCGGCGGCGATGTTTCGCAGGAGGCCTACACCGGCGACGGCGTCCTGGTGAACTCCGGCTATCTCGACGGCCTCGGCGTCGGTGAGGCCAAGAAGGCGATCACCGCACGACTGGAGACCGACGGGCGGGGCCGCGCCCGCGTCGAATACAAACTGCGCGACTGGCTCTTCGCCCGCCAACGGTATTGGGGCGAGCCGTTTCCCATCGTCTATGACGACGAGGGCAGGGCGCACCCGCTACCGGACGGGATGCTGCCGGTGGAACTGCCCGATATCGAGGACTACTCCCCGGTGTCGTTCGATTCCGACGACCCGGACAGCGAACCGTCACCGCCGTTGAACAAGGCGGAGGACTGGGTTCACGTTGAACTGGACCTGGGTGAAGGAATGCGGTCCTACACTCGCGACACCAACGTGATGCCGCAGTGGGCGGGCAGTTCCTGGTACGAGTTGCGCTACGCCGACCCGCACAACGCCGAGCAGTTCTGCGATATCCGCAACGAGGCCTACTGGATGGGTCCGCGGCCCGCCGAGCACGGCCCCGACGACCCGGGCGGGGTGGACCTCTACGTCGGAGGTGTCGAGCACGCCGTGCTGCACCTGCTGTACTCCCGGTTCTGGCACAAGGTGCTGCACGATCTCGGCCACGTGACATCGCGGGAACCTTATCGACGCCTGGTGAACCAGGGCTACATTCAGGCGCACGCCTATACCGATTCGCGCGGCGCCTATGTGCCGGCCGCCGAGGTGATCGAACGCGGCGGGCGGTTCTTCCTGCCGGGCGACGACGGCGAGATCGAGGTGTTCCAGGAATTCGGGAAGATCGGCAAGAGCCTGAAGAACTCCGTCTCGCCTGACGAGATCTGCGACGGCTACGGCGCGGACACGCTGCGGGTCTACGAAATGTCGATGGGCCCGTTGGAGGCATCCCGGCCGTGGGCTACCAAGGACGTCGTCGGCGCGCACCGCTTCCTACAGCGGGTGTGGCGCCTGGTGGTTGACGAAACCACCGGCAAGACAAGGGTTTCCGAAGACGGTCTGGATGAGGCGACCATGCGCGCCCTGCACCGGACGATCGACGGTGTCCGCGACGATTACACGAATCTGCGCAACAACACCGCGGCCGCGAAGCTGATCGAGTACACCAACCACCTCACCAAGGCCGGCGTCAGTGCGCGGGCGGCGCTGGAACCGCTGGTATTGATGGTGGCCCCGCTGGCCCCGCATCTTGCCGAGGAACTGTGGCAACGACTCGGCCACGGCGACTCGCTCGCCCACGGACCGTTCCCGCTGGCCGATCCGCGGTATCTGGTGGCCGACACTGTCGAGTACCCGGTGCAGGTCAACGGGAAGGTGCGCGGCCACGTCACCGTCGCGGCCGATGCCGACCGGAGTGTGGTGGAGGCAGCCGCCCTGGCCGATGAGAAGGTGCTGGCCTTCCTGGCCGGCGCGACACCGAAGAAGATGATCGTGGTCCCTGGCCGGCTGGTGAATATCGTCATCTGAGGGCATTTCGGCGCGCCGGTCGCCGCGCAGCGGCGGATACCGCGCCGACCTCAACGGGGGCGGATGACCACCTGGTGGGTGTGGGCGTCCGGCGGGGTGGCGACGACCTGTGCGACCACCCCGGCGACGGTCTGCGGGGTGAGGAATCTGCCCGGGTCGTACGCGCCGCCCTCATAGGCGACGAGGTCGTGCTGCATCTCGGTGTCGACCCGGCCGGGGTGAATGCTGGTGACGCGCAACAGCGGTTCGTCGGCGCGAAGCGAGTCGGCGAAGGCCCGCAATGCGAACTTGCTTGCCGAATAGGCGGCGAGGCCGGGCGAAACATTCAGGCCGGAACCAGAATTGATGAACACCACCTGCCCGCGCGCGGCCCGCAGCGCGGGCAGCAGGGCCAGGGTCAGGGCGACGGCTCCGGTCACGTTCACCTCGAAGGTGGCGCGCCATTGTTCGGTGGTGGACTCGGCCACCCGACCCGGATAGGCCACCCCGGCGCTGTGGATCAGCACGTCGAGTTCGGTCAGCACCTCTGCGGCCGCGTCGATTGCGTCGGCGTCGGTCAGATCGAGCGGCCAGGTGGTGGCGCCGAGGTGGTTCGCCACCGCATCGAGCCGGGGCGAGGGCCGGCCGGCCAGCAGCAGGGTGTGGCTGGGCGCCAGCGCCTCGGCGATCGCGGAACCGATTCCTCGGCTCGCACCTGTGATCAGCGCCGTTTTGGTCATCGACACACCCTACCGACCTGCGCGATACCTATGCCGCAACGCAGAATGAGCGGGTGGCATTCGACGCCGGCTTCGCGCCGACCCAGCTCGCGGCCCGTGCGGCGTATCTGCTTCGCGGCAATGACCTCGGTGTCATGACATCCGCCGCTCCGCGGCTCTACCCGCACATGTGGAGCTGGGACGCCGCATTCGTGTCGGTCGGACTGGCGTCGTTGAGTGTGGAGCGCGCGGTGGTCGAACTCGACACCCTGCTGTCCGCCCAGTGGGCCAACGGGATGATCCCGCACATCGTGTTCGCCGAGGGCGTCGACGGTTACTTTCCCGGGCCGGATCGTTGGGCGTGTGCGGAGTTGGCCGCCAGCGCCCCCGCCGGCCGGCGGACATCGGGCATTACCCAGCCGCCGGTGCACGCGATCGCCGTGCAACGCATCCTGGACCGGGCCCGGGTCCGGGGCCGCTCGACCCGGGCGGTGGCGGAGACCTTCCTGGACCGCCGCTGGAACGACCTGGTGCGCTGGCATCGCTGGTTGGCCGAGGCCCGCGACCCGAACCACCAGGGCCGCATCACGATTTACCACGGCTGGGAGTCCGGCATGGACAACTCCCCGCGCTGGGATGCCGCCTACGCCAACGTGATCGCCGGTGATGTGCCGCGATACGAACGCGCCGACACCGATATCATCACCGATCCCAGCCAGCGTCCTTCAGATGGGGAGTACGACCGGTATCTCTGGCTGCTCGAGGAGATGAAGTCGGTCCGCTACGACGACGCCAGGCTGCCCTCGGTGATGAGCTTCGCAGTCCAGGACGTGTTGGTCTCAGCGATCTTTGCCGTCGCGTGCGAGGTGCTGGCCCATATCGGCGAGGACTACAAGCGGCCCAATTCCGATGTCCGGGAACTGTACGGATGGTCCGAGCGATTCCGGAGCGGAGTTGTCGGGACGGCGGATCAGAGAACCGGTGCGGCAAGGGATTTCGATCTGCGCGGGAACAGCTGGATCACCACCGATACCGCCGCGCAGTTCGCACCGCTGCTGTGCGGCGGCCTGGGGCATGAGCAGGAACGCACGCTGCTCAAGATCTTCGAGGGTCCGCGGTTCTGCGGCCACCCCGATCTGAAGTTCGCGCTGCTGCCTTCGACGTCCCCGGTGTCGCGGGACTTCCGGCCCCGAGAGTACTGGCGGGGCCCGGTCTGGCCGGTGCTGAACTGGCTGTTCGCTTGGGGGTTCGCCCGGCGCGGGTGGTCGGAGCGTTCGCTGATGCTGCGCCGGGAAGGCCTGCGTCAAGCCGGTGACGGTGCGTTCGCCGAGTACTACGAACCGTTCACCGGTGAGCCGCTGGGCAGCATGCAGCAGTCATGGACTGCTGCGGCGGTGCTGGACTGGCTGGGCTGAGGCGGGCTGAAGAAGGTCCCCCGGTGTCAGGAATCCTCGGTGTCGGCGAGGCGTTCCAGGGGTTTGAGGGCATTGGTGAGGTTCTGCCGTTCCTCGTCGGAGAGCTTCCCCAGCATCATCGCCAGTTGGGTGCGGCGGGCGTCGAGCGCCTCGGTGTACTGCACCTGACCCTCCGGGGTGACCTCGACGAGTACCGCCCGCATATCGGACGGATCGCGCGATCGTTTCACCAGACCGACCTTCTCCAAACGGCGGATTGCCACCGTGGTGGTCGGTGTCCGGACCCGTTCGCGGGTGGCGAGTTCGGTCATCCGGATCGGTCCGCTGTCCAACAGTGTCAGCAGGATCGAGATCTGAGCCAATGTCAGATCGGGGCGGGGTCCGCGCTGGGTGTCGGCCCGGCGAAGCACATTGAACAGTTTCGAGAGCACCCGTTGCAGGTCACCGGCCAAGACGGCGACCTGCGGTTGCTGCGTGGGCATAACTGGCCAGTCTAGCCACCCGGCGCCGACGACCGGCTTAGTTGCCTGATCTGCTGTCGCGCCACCGCAGCAGGGCTTCGGCGGGTCCGAGGTCGTAGTCGGGCCCGTCGCAGCCCACGGTCATCAGCGTCACGCCGAGCCGGGCCAGCGCCTCGGCGTTGGCGACCAGGGTCTGGGGGTCCCGGCCCTCCACCCCGGAGGAGCGCTCCACGGTTCCGGGGTCGCGGCCGGCATCGGCGCAGTGCCGGGCCAGCACCTCGGCCTTCCCCGGATAGGTTGTCGCGTTGGTGAATCCGTGCCAGATGTCGGCGTGCTCGGCGACCAACCGCAGGGTCTTCCGCTCACCCTGCCCGCCGATCAGAATAGGAATCCGCCGGGTCGGGGCCGGGTTCAGTACGGCCAGCCGGGATCTGATCCGCGGCAGAGCCGCCGCGAGGTCGTCGAGCCGGCTGCCCGCGGTGCCGAACGTGTAACCGTACTGGTCGTAGTCCTTGCGCATCCAGCCCGAGCCGATGCCCAGGATCAGCCGGCCCTCCGAGATGTGGTCGACGGTGCGCGCCATATCCGCCAGCAATTCGGGGTTGCGGTAGGAGTTGCAGCTGACCAGGGCGCCGATCTCGATCCGGGTGGTCTGTTCGGCCCAGGCGCCGAGCATCGTCCAGCATTCGAAGTGGGCGCCGTCAGGGTCGCCGTAGAGCGGATAGAAGTGGTCCCAGTTGAACGCCACGTCGACGCCGATGTCCTCGCAGCGGCGGACCGCGTCGCGGATGTAGCCGTAATGGCTGGAATGTTGCGGCTGCAGTTGCACGCCGATGCGGATCGGGAAGCCCCGGGCAGATTCGGTCACGGCTCAGTCAAGCACTGCGCGCAGGATCTCCACCAGAGCCCTGGGCTGGTCGCCCTGCACGGAGTGTCCGGCTCCGGGTACCACGACCACCCGCTGGAATCCCGGTGCGGTGCGGGCGAACTCGTCGGCGTCGTCGTCGTTGACGAACGCCGAGTTCGCACCGCGCACCAGGGTGGTGGGGGTGTGCAGCAAGGGCACGTCATCCCATAGACCGTCGAAACCCGAGCCCTCCCTGAAGGTGTCGTAACGCCAGGTCCAGGTGCCGTCCTCGTTCTGTCTTGCGTTGTGGAAAACCCCGCGCCGCAGCGAATCCGGATCGCGGTGCGGGGCCGCGGCGACGGTGATGTCGACCATGGCGTCAAAGCTGGGGAAGGTGCGCTCACCCTGAACCAGGGCGACGGTCCCCTTCTGTTCGGCGGTCATCTGCTCGTGCCGCGCCGGGGCGGACGGTGTCACGTCCACCAGGACCAGGCTGCGCACCAGATCCGGTGCGGTGACCGCAAGCCGCATCGCGGTCAGCCCGCCCAGTGACATGCCGACCGTCAGATCGGCGCCCGGTGCCAGTTCACGGATCACCGGTTCGACGGCCGCGGCGTTGAGCCGGGGCCCGTAGTCGCCGTCGGACCGCCACTCCGAGCGTCCGTGGCCGGGCAGGTCGATCGCCAGTGCGGGCAGTCCCAGTCCCAGGATGACGGTGTCCCAGGTATGGGCGTTCTGGCCGCCGCCGTGCAGGAACACCACCCGGGGATCCTCGCCCCACAACAGCGCGCTGACGGGTCCGCGATCGACGCGGGTCACCGCCGGCAGCGGACCGCTGTACCCGGCCTGGGCGGCGTTGTCGGGCAGGTACTTGAACTCGTCCACACTGCTCATATAACACCGTCCAGATAACGCGAAAGTGCGCCCAGATCGCGTCTCGGGGTGAAACCGCGATCTGAGCGCACTTTCGGCGGGAGGGCGGGGAGTTACCCCTCGATGAACTCCTCGAGCTGCGCCCGGGCCACATCGTCGGGCAGCTGCTGGGGCGGGCTCTTCATCAGGTAGGCCGAGGCGGCGACCACTGGGCCGCCGATGCCGCGGTCCTTGGCGATCTTGGCCGCACGCACCGCGTCGATGATCACGCCCGCGGAGTTCGGCGAATCCCACACCTCAAGCTTGTACTCCAGGTTCAGCGGCACATCGCCGAACGCGCGGCCCTCCAGTCGGACATAGGCCCACTTGCGGTCATCGAGCCAGCCGACGTGGTCGGACGGTCCGATGTGGACGTCCTTGGTGTTGAACTCCTTTTGCAGGTTGCTGGTGACGGCCTGCGTCTTGGAGATCTTCTTGGACTCCAGGCGCTCGCGCTCCAGCATGTTCAGGAAGTCCATGTTGCCGCCGACGTTCAGCTGCATGGTGCGGTCCAGTTGTACGCCGCGATCCTCGAACAGCTTGGCCATCACGCGGTGGGTGATGGTCGCGCCGACCTGGCTCTTGATGTCATCGCCGATGATCGGCACGCCGGCGTCGGCGAACTTCTTGGCCCACACCGGGTCGGAGGCGATGAACACGGGCAGTGCGTTGACGAATGCAACGCCGGCGTCGATCGCACACTGGGCGTAGAACTTGTCGGCCTCTTCCGATCCCACCGGCAGGTAGGAGACCATCACATCGACGTTGTTCTCCTTGAGAACCTTGACGACATCGACCGGGTCCTCGTCGGAGAGGTCGATGGTGTCGGCGTAGTACTTGCCGATGCCGTCGAGGGTCGGACCGCGGCGTACCGGAACGTTCATCGGCGGCACGTCTGCGATCTTGATGGTGTTGTTCTCGGAGGCGAAGATCGCCTCGGAGAGGTCAAAGCCCACCTTCTTGGCATCCACGTCGAACGCGGTGACGAACTTGACGTCACGGACGTGGTACGGGCCGAGGGCGACGTGCATCAGGCCCGGCACGGTGGAATTCAGGTCGGCATCCTTGTAGTACTCCACGCCCTGTACGAGCGAGGACGCGCAGTTACCGACGCCGACGATCGCGACGCGCACTTCGTTCGTCATGGGGACGTTCTCCTTCATCACTTCTGGTGTTTTTCTTCAGCTTTGGACGGGGTCTTGTTCCGGGCGGCTCTGGGCCACCCGCTCTGCGGCGATCAATTCGTTGAGCCATTTGACTTCGCGCTCACTGGATTCCAGGCCGAGCTGGTGGAGTTGCCTGGTGTAACGGTCCAGCGAGTTCGTTGCCCGCGAGACGGCCTGCCGCAGCCCCTCGCGACGCTCCTCCACCTGACGGCGACGGCCTTCGAGGATGCGCATCCGCGCCTCGGCCGGGGTCCGGTTGAAAAAGGCCAGGTGCACACCGAAACCGTCGTCGGTGTAGTTCTGCGGCCCGGTGTCGGCGACCAGTTCGGCGAACCGCAGCCGGCCCTTGTCGGTGAGTTGGTAGACGCGGCGTGCCCGGCGCAGCACCGCGGTGCCTTCGGGCGCGGCGTCCTCGGCGATCAATCCATCGGCCTGCATCCGGCGCAGCGCCGGATACAGCGAACCGTAGGAGAAGGCGCGGAAGGCGCCCAGCAGGCCGGTCAGCCGTTTCCGCAACTCGTAACCGTGCATCGGGGACTCGAGCAGCAGTCCGAGAACGGCCAGTTCCAGCATCGAGTCACCTCCTTAGCACCGTTCGTTACGGCGGAACAACACGTTCTGCAATAGTATCGGCCCGATATATTCGCCGCCAAATCGGCAGCTAGAGACCTCAGCAATTGTCGCGGTGGTGTCACGGGTGACGCTGGGGGCGCGGTTACGGGTAGTTGATCCGCTTGACTGACCCGTCCGGGCCGAGCGCGATGTAGCCGCTGCCGAAGTCGCTGGAGACGTAGATCGAGATCGAGAGGGTTCCCGGTGCGGTGGGATCGCCACTCGGTTCGATGATCAGATAGCTGCTCTTGACCTCGTCAGCCTTGATGTTCAGCGTCTCCGGTGCCCCGCGGAGCACGCCGACGACCGCCTTCATGTCGAAGGCACTGAGGTCCACCGCGGTGTCGTCGCTGCCGGTGGCCGACGTGGTGGGGTCGTCGAATCCGCCGCGGTAGTAATAGTCGAGCGTGCGCCGGTCGTCGGACGGGTCGGGCCGGTCCAGGGAGGCGTACTCCGGGTAGACGACCAACCGGTAGCCCAGGGTGTCGCCGAACTTTTTGCGCATCTGCTCGAACAGGCCGCTCAGACCACCGAGCGAGTGCAGCTGTCTGGGCGGGGTCAGGACTACCGGTGCGACGCCGTCGGATTTGGCACCCGGGTCAGAGGTGAAGCTCAGGGGCGAACTGGTATTTCCGTAGAGACCCCATCCGATCCCGATACCCAACAGCACCAGGACGCCGGCGGTCGCGATCCGGATCGCCCGGTTGGCCTGCCCGCCCACCGACCGCGGGGACCGCAGCGACGGCAATTGCACCGGCGCGTTGGCGGTCTGCAGGTCTGCGACCAGCGATCGCAGTTCGCCCAGGGTGGCCGCGTTGGTAGCAGCCTTCACCCGTTGCGCATGCTCCGCCATCGACAACTGCCCCTCCGACATCGCGGTGTCGAGAATCTGGCAGGTATCGGTGCGGTCGCTGTCCTTGGCCCGGGTGCTGGCTGTTTGACCGATTGCCACAGCATGATCGTAGAAGTTGTGCGGTCGGTCGGATATCGGCCTGGGGCGTACCGACGTACTCTGGTCAACGTGCGGTTGCAGCGACAGGTGGTGGACTACGCCCTGCGGCGGCGTTCCCTGCTGGCCGAGGTGTACTCCGGACGAACCGGGGTGACCGAGGTCTGCGACGCGAATCCCTACTTGCTGCGCGCCGCCAAATTCCACGGAAAGCCCAGTTCGGTGATGTGCCCCATCTGCCGCAAGGAGCAGTTGACGCTGGTGTCCTGGGTGTTCGGTGACCACCTGGGCGCGGTGTCCGGGTCGGCGCGCAGTGCCGAGGAACTCGTTCTGCTGGCAACCCGTTTCACCGAATTCGCCGTACACGTGGTGGAGGTATGCCGGACGTGCAGTTGGAATCATCTGGTCAAGTCATACGTGCTCGGTCTGCCGCGCCCCGCCAAGGGCTCGCCGCGCACCCGGACTGCGCGCCGGTCGGGCGCGCGCACGGCCAGTGAATAGCGACGAGGGTCAGCAGGGGGAAGCCGCCGCTAAACCTGATTCGGCTGACGGTGCGCCCCGTGCGGCCCGCCACCGCGCAGCGGAGCACCCCGCATCCGGGGCCGCCCCGGCCGCTTCCCCGCGCCGCGAGATTCCACCCGACGACCGGCTGACCACCGTGATGGCTCCGGTGACCGCGGGTCCCGCGTCCCGCGAACTCCAAGACCCGCTCGAAGCGGTGAAGGCCGCACTCGGCGGCGGTCCGACCCCGCCACCGGCGGCGGCTCCCATGCCGTCCGGTCACGGCGGGGACGACGACGGCGAAGACGGTCAACCGCCGGCTCGGCGTGGCCGGCGTCGGCGGACGTTCGGCGGCTGGCGGGCGCGCCGCTGGCTGGCCGCCGCCCTCGGGATGTTCGTCCTGCTGCCGATGGTCACGTTCGGATTGGCCTATGTGATCGTCGATGTCCCGCAGCCGGGGGACATCCGCACCAACCAGGTGTCGACCGTCCTGGCCAGCGACGGTTCGGAAATCGCCAAAATCGTTCCACCCGAAGGCAACCGGGTCGACGTCGACATCAACCAGGTACCCATCCACGTGCGCAACGCGGTAATGGCCGCCGAGGACCGGGATTTCTACACCAACCCGGGTTTCTCGATCTCCGGGTTCGCCAGGGCGTTGCAGAACAACCTGTTCGGCAACGACATCCAGGGTGGGTCGACGATCACCCAGCAGTACGTCAAGAACGCCCTCGTCGGCGACCAGCGCACCGGGCTCGGCGGTCTGATCCGCAAGGCCAAGGAACTGGTGATCTCCACCAAGATGAGCCAGCAGTGGTCGAAAGACGAAGTGCTGCAGGCGTACCTGAACATCATCTACTTCGGCCGCGGCGCCTACGGAATTTCCGCCGCGTCACAGGCCTACTTCGACAAGCCGGTGGATCAGCTGACGGTCTCCGAGGGCGCGCTGCTGGCCGCCATCATCCAGCGCCCGTCGACCTTGGATCCCGCGGTAGATCCCGAGGGTGCCGAGGTGCGGTGGAATTGGGTGCTCGACGGCATGGTGACCATCGGCGCGCTGTCCCAGTCCGAACGCGATCAGCAGGTCTTCCCCCAGACCGTCGCCCCCGACCTGGCCAAGACCGAGAACCTCACGACCGGTCCCAACGGCCTGATCGAGCGCCAGGTGATCAAGGAACTGCTCGAGCTGTTCAACATCGACCAGCAGACGTTGAACACCCAGGGGCTGCAGATCACCACGACCATCGATTCGCAGGCCCAGAGCGCCGCCGTCGACGCGGCCGCGACCTATCTCGACGGGCAGATGCCCGAGATGCGCACCGCCGTTGTCTCGATCGACCCGCGCACCGGCGGGGTGAAGGCCTACTACGGCGGGACAGACGCGACGGGGTTCGACTTCGCCCAGGCCGGCCTGCCCACCGGCTCGTCGTTCAAGGTGTTCGCTCTGGTCGCCGCGCTCGAGCAGGGTATGGGGCTGGGCTATCAGGTGGACAGTTCGCCGCTGAAGGTCGACGACAAGCTGACCATCAGCAACTCCGAGGGCATGGGGTGTGGCACCTGCAATATCGCCGAGGCCACCAAGCAGTCGCTGAACACCAGCTTCTACCGGCTGATGCTGAAGTTGAAGAACGGCCCGTCCGATGTGGCCGAGGCCGCGCACCGGGCCGGGATCGCGGAGAGCTTTCCCGGCGTGGACCACACCCTCTCCGAGGATGGACTCGGCGGCCCGCCGGCACCCGGGGTGGTGCTCGGCAAGTACGAGACCCGGGTGATCGACATGGCGTCGGCCTACGCCACGCTGGCCAACTCCGGCCTCTACCACCGCCCGCACTTCGTGGAGAAGGTCGTCAACGCCCAGGGTGAGGTGCTGTTCGACGCCGCTGCTGACGAGAACGCCGGTGAGCGGCGGATCGAGGAGGCGGTGGCCGATAACGTGAGTGCGGCGCTGCAGCCCATCCCGGGTTGGTCCGCGGGCCACAATCTGGCCGGCGGACGGCCGTCGGCCGGCAAGACCGGAACCCATCAACTCGGTGACACCGGAGCCAACCGGGACGCCTGGTTCGTCGGGTACACCCCGCAGTTGTCGACCGCGGTGTGGGTGGGCACCGTCAAGGGTGACGTGCCGCTGGTCAACAGTTGGGGCGGATCGGTGTACGGCGCCGGCCTGCCGGCCGACATCTGGAAGGCCACCATGGACGGCGCCCTGCAGGGTTCGGACTTTGAGTCCTTCCCGACCCCGGGTGAAGTCGGCGGCTATGCCGGTGTGCCGGCCCCGCCCGCCCCACCGCCGGCCCCGTGGCGGCCGGCGCCCACCGAGCAGTCCGTCCCGGATCCGGCCGGACCGCCGCCGCCCCCGTCCGGTATCGAGGTGCTGCCCGGCATCACCATCCCGCTTCCGCCGCCTCCGCCGCCTGGCGAGCCGCTTCCCCCACCGCCCCCGTTCGGGCAGCCGCCTCCTCCGCCTCCGCCGCCGGGCGAGCCGCTTCCCCCGCCGCCCCCGGCTGACCCGGCCGCGCCGCCCGTTCCGCCCTCGCCGCCACCTCCGTGACCGGGGCGCCCGTGGGCGGTCCCCCGGGTGTCGAGGCGACGGCGGGGTGGCCGCGCGCGACGGTGTCACCGAAACCATTGGCCGGGGATCTTCGCAGCGCCGACGACCGGGACCTACCCAGCCGCAACGACGTTCTGGGTTCCGCACTCTCCGAGGTGGTCGGCGGGCCGGTGGGACGGCACGCCTTGCTGGGCCGGACCCGGCTGCTGACCCCGCTGCGGGTCATGTTCGTCATCGCGCTGGTGTTCCTGGCGCTGGGATGGTCGACGAAGGCGGCCTGCCTGCAGACCGTCGGCACCGGCTCACCCGACCAGAAGGTGGCAAACTGGGAGAACCAGCGCGCCTACTACGAACTCTGCTACTCCGACACCGTTCCGCTGTACGGCGCGGAGCTGTTGAGCCAGGGCAAGTTTCCGTACAAGTCCAGCTGGCTGGAGTTGGACTCGCAAGGCAAGCCGCAAAAGCAGTACGACGGCAGCCCCGCGGTGCGGTACATGGAGTATCCGGTGCTGACCGGGATTTACCAGTATGTGTCGATGTCGCTGGCCAAGACCTACACCGCCGTCGCGAAGGCGACCGGGATTCCCCTGCTCAACGGTGTGGCCGAGGTGGTGATGTTCTTCAACATCGCGGCCTTCGGACTGGCGCTGGCCTGGCTGGCCACCGTCTGGGCCACCGCGATGCTGGCCGGCCGCCGGATCTGGGACGCCGCGCTGGTGGCCGCCTCGCCGATCCTGATCTTCCAGATCTTCACCAATTTCGATGCGCTGGCCACGGCTTTGGCGATCGGGGGCCTGCTGGCCTGGGCGCGGCGCCGGCCCGCCCTGGCCGGAATCCTGATCGGCCTCGGGGTGGCGGCCAAGCTGTACCCGGCACTGTTCCTGCTGCCCCTGCTCGTGCTGGGTGTGCGCACCGGGCGGCTGGCCGATGCGGTGCGCACCACGGCGGTCGCGGTCCTCACCTGGCTGGCGGTCAACCTGCCGGTGATGCTGCTCTACCCGCGCGGCTGGTCGGAGTTCTACCGGCTCAACACCAGGCGAACTCAGGACATGGACTCGCTGTTCAATGTCATCAAATCCTTCACCGGCTGGCCCGGTCTGGATCCGAATCTGGGCTTCTGGCAGCCACCGGTCGTGCTCAATGCCGTCGTTGCCGCCCTGTTCCTGGCGTGTTGTGCGGCAATCGCCTATGTCGGCCTGACCGCACCGCGGCGGCCGCGGCTGGCCCAACTCGCCTTCCTGGTGGTCGCGGCGTTCCTGTTGGTCAACAAGGTGTGGAGCCCGCAGTTCTCGCTGTGGCTGGTGCCGCTGGCGGTCCTGGCGTTGCCGCACCGCCGGGTGCTGCTGGCCTGGATGACCGTCGACGCCCTGGTGTGGGTGCCCCGAATGTTGTACCTCTACGGCGAGCAGAACAAGGGCCTTCCCGAGCAGTGGTTCACCGTGACGGTCCTGCTACGCGATGTGGCCGTGATGGGTCTCGTCGTGCTGGTGGTCCGTCAGATCTATCGTCCGGAGCAGGACCTGGTACGCATGGGCGGCCGGATCGACGATCCGGCCGGCGGGGTGTTCGACGGCGCCTCGGATGCGTTCCCGGCGTGGTGGCCGCACACGCTGCGTCCCCGGTATCGGCAGGAGGTGTGGCATGCAGGTCGCGATCGCGCTGTTTCCGCGTAACACCGCACTGGATTCGGTCGGACCCTACGAGGTGCTGCAGCGGGTCCCGAGCATTGACGTGGTGTTCGTCGGGCATACCCGCGGCGTGGTCCGCACCGACAACGGGATGCTCGGGCTGACCGTCGACGCCGCCTTCGACGAGGTGACTGAACCGGATGTGCTGCTGGTGCCCGGCGGGGTCGGTACCCGTGACCTGTTGGACGACGAGGCCATGCTCGACTGGGTGCGGGGAGTGCACCGGCGCACGCTGTTCACCACGTCCGTCTGCACCGGCAGTCTGGTGCTGGCCGCGGCCGGTCTCCTCGACGGTCTGACCGCCACGACGCACTGGGCCACCCGGGACCTGCTCGGCTCGCTGGGTGCGGTATACACCCCGCAGCGTGTCGTCGAGCACCTGCCGCAGCGGATCATCACCGCCGCCGGGGTGTCCAGCGGGATCGACATGGCGTTGCGACTGGTGGAACTGCTCATCGACCGCCAGGCCGCCGAGGCCTGCCAGCTGATGATCGAGTACGACCCCCAGCCGCCGTTCGACTCGGGGAATCTGGCCAAGGCGTCCGAGGCCACCCGTCTGCTGGCTCTGGAGTACTTCAGCCGGCGCCACTGATTTCGCTGATCAGCGGCAGCTGCGGTAACCTTGGCCGGTTGCCGACGCAGGCGACCCTCCTGCCACGGAATCCGCCGTGGCCGCACACGACCATAGGAGGTGATGAGGTTTCCATGCGTCCATACGAAATCATGGTCATTCTCGACCCCACTCTCGACGAGCGCACCGTTGCTCCGTCGCTGGACACGTTCCTCAACGTGATCCGCAGCGACGGCGGAACGGTGGAAAAGGTCGACATCTGGGGCCGCAGACGGCTGGCCTACGAGATCGCCAAGCACGCCGAGGGCATCTACGCCGTCGTCGACGTCAAGGCGGAACCCGCCACCGTGTCCGAGCTCGACCGTCAGCTCAACCTGAACGAGTCGGTGCTGCGGACCAAGGTGATGCGGACCGACAAGCACTGATCGTCAGCATCGGTGGAGAACGTCCGCGCCTGTCGTAGTCCCTACGTAGGCTCCGGATACATTCGCCCCGCCAAATCCCCAGGAGGACCTTGTGGCCGGTGACACGATCATCACCGTCGTCGGAAATCTGACCGCCGACCCCGAACTGCGGTTCACCCCGTCCGGTGCGGCCGTCGCCAACTTCACGGTGGCGTCGACCCCGCGGATCTACGACCGCCAGAGCGGGGAGTGGAAGGACGGCGAAGCGCTGTTCCTGCGGTGCAGCATCTGGCGCGAGGCTGCGGAGAACGTGGCCGAAAGCCTGACCCGCGGCGCGCGGGTGATCGTCAGCGGCCGGCTCAAGCAGCGGTCCTTCGAAACCAAAGAGGGCGAAAAGCGCACCGTCATGGAGCTCGAGGTCGACGAGATCGGCCCCTCCCTGAAGTACGCCACCGCCAAGGTGAACAAGGCCGGCCGCGGTGGCGGCGGCTCGGGCGGGTTCGGCAGCGGTGCACCCAGTGGCGGCGGCGGTTCGCGTCCGGCGGCCGCCGCGTCGAACGAAGACCCGTGGGGCAGCGCGCCCGCGTCGGGCTCCTTCGGCGGCAGCGACGACGAACCTCCCTTCTGAATCAACCATGCGCCCAGCGCGCACACCATCAGAGAACGAAAGCGATTGACACATGAAGGCCAAGCCCACAAAGCGGCGTCCCGCGCCGGACAAGCCGATCAAGACCCGCAAGTGCGTGTTCTGCTCCAAGAAGGGCAAGTTGCAGAACATCGACTACAAGGACACCGCGCTGCTGCGCACCTACATCAGTGAGCGGGGCAAGATCCGCGCCCGTCGGGTGACCGGCAACTGCGTGCAGCATCAGCGGGACGTCGCCATCGCCGTCAAGAACGCCCGCGAGGTTGCCTTGCTGCCGTTCACCTCGGCGACGCGCTAGAGCAGCATTCTGAAACGGAGCACACACCAATGAAGCTGATTCTCACCGCCGAGGTGGACCACCTCGGAGCGGCCGGCGACACCGTCGAAGTCAAGGACGGTTACGGACGCAACTATCTGTTGCCCCGGGGCTTGGCCATCGCGGCCACCCGCGGCGCCCAGAAGCAGGCCGACGATATCCGGCGGTCGCGTGAGGCCAAGACCGTGCGGGACCGCGAGCATGCCGAGGAGATCAAGGCCGCCCTCGAGGCCCTGGGTCCGATCGCGCTGGCGGTGAAGGTCGCCGGCGATTCCGGCAAGCTGTTCGGCTCGGTGACCGCCAACGACATCGTGGCGGCGATCAAGAAGGCCGGCGGCCCGAACATCGACAAGCGGTCGGTGCACCTGCCCAAGGCCCACATCAAGGAGACCGGCACGCACACCGTGGCGGTGCATCTGCACCCGGAGGTGGACGTCACCGTCGCCCTCGAGGTGGGGGCCGCTGGGGCCTAGTCCCGAAACGTCGAAAATCCCCGGTTCCGGCCCTCGAGGCCGGGCCGGGGATTTTTTGTCCCGGCGAACTCGACGCGACCGTCTGATCACAGCTAACGTAACCCGTCGTTAACTACTTGAACAGGCAACAGCAACACAACACGCCCGAAACGGCCACATGACCCGACACGCCGACAGACTTCCCATCCACAGCGTGCTGGACCGTTACTCAGCGGTTTACGTGGAAAAACGGTCCTCCACAACTCCGTTATCCACAAGTTCTCCCCAAGCCGCACACACAGTTGCAGGTAGTTTCCACAGGCCGCTAACAGGTTGATGAACAGGTTCGGTTTGCGCCTGTGCCAGCAACGCCTACCGTGTGCCTTCGGCAGTGCACCCAGACGCGTCGGACACCGATGTTGTCGGGGTGGGTATCTATCGTGACGAACACCGGTTTCGAACCCACGTTCGACTGGGTGGGCACCGATGAGCGGGAGGTGAGGGTAGCCAGATGGCGGTCGTCGATGACCTGGGGCAGCCGGGACCGGACGCGCAGGCGCCAGCGGAGGATTTCGGTCGCCAGCCGCCCCAGGACCTCGCCGCCGAGCAGTCTGTGCTGGGCGGGATGCTGCTGAGCAAGGACGCCATTGCCGATGTGCTCGAGCGGCTGCGCCCCGGGGATTTCTACCGCCCGGCCCACCAGAACGTCTACGACGCCATCCTTGATCTCTACGGCCGCGGCGAGCCGGCCGACGCGGTGACGGTCGCCGCAGAGCTTGACCGCAGGAGTCTGCTGCGCCGCATCGGCGGTGCGCCCTATCTGCACACCCTGATCTCGACGGTGCCCACCGCGGCCAACGCCGGGTACTACGCCGGCATCGTGGCCGAGAAGGCGCTGCTGCGCCGGCTGGTGGAGGCCGGCACCCGGGTGGTGCAGTACGGCTACGCCGGCGCTGAGGGGGCCGATGTCAACGAGGTCGTCGACCGCGCCCAGGCCGAGATCTACGACGTCACCGAGCGGCGGACCTCCGAGGATTTCGTGGCGTTGGAGACGCTGCTGCAGCCGACGATGGACGAGATCGACGCGATCGCCTCCAGCGGCGGGATCTCCCGGGGTGTGCCGACCGGATTCACCGAACTCGACGAGGTCACCAACGGCCTGCATCCGGGGCAGATGATCATCGTTGCGGCCCGCCCCGGTGTGGGTAAGGCACTGGCGTTGGACACCCCGCTGCCGACCCCGGGCGGCTGGACCACCATGGGTGCGGTCCGGGTGGGCGACGATTTGGTGGCTCCCGACGGCTACCCCACCCGGGTGGTCGCGGCGACGGAGGTCATGTTCGGCCGACCCTGCTACGAAGTCGAATTCTCCGACGGCACGGTGATCGTCGCCGACGCCGAGCACCAGTGGCCCACCCGCCGCGGCATCCGCACCACGGCGATGCTGCGGGCCGGCGCCGACCTGGTGACCTCAGCGGGTGTGCGCCAACTCGTCGGGGCCGGCAGCCCGCTCTCGACCGCATTCGGGGTGGCCGATGTGCGGCGTATCGACAGCGTCCCGGTGCGGTGCGTCCAGGTCGACGACCCTGACCACCTGTATCTGGCCGGGCAGTCGATGGTGCCCACCCACAACTCGACGCTCGGGTTGGACTTCATGCGGTCCTGCTCGATCAAGAACCGGATGGCCAGCGTCATCTTCTCGCTGGAGATGAGCAAGTCCGAGATCGTCATGCGGCTGCTGTCCGCCGAGGCCAAGATCAAGCTCGCCGATATGAGGTCGGGCCGGATGAGCGATGACGACTGGACACGGCTGGCCCGGCGGATGAGCGAGATCAGCGAGGCGCCGCTGTTCATCGACGACTCCCCGAACCTGACCATGATGGAGATCCGGGCCAAGGCCCGCCGGCTGGCGCAGAAGTCCGATCTGCGCCTGATCGTCATCGACTACATGCAACTGATGACCTCGGGCAAGAAGTTCGAGAGCCGCCAGCAGGAGGTCTCGGAGTTCTCCCGCAACATCAAGCTGCTCGCCAAGGAGCTGTCGGTCCCGGTGGTGGCGATCAGCCAGCTCAACCGCGGCCCGGAACAGCGCACCGACAAGAAGCCGATGGTGTCGGATCTTCGCGAATCGGGGTGCCTGACCGCCAACACCCGGATTCTGCGGGCCGACACCGGAGCCGAGGTCAGCTTCGGTGAGCTGATGCGCACCGGGGAGCGGCCGCTGGTCTGGTCACTCGACGAGCGCAAGCGCATGGTGGCCCGGCCGATGACGAACGTCTTCCCCAGCGGCCGCAAGGAGGTGTTCACCCTGCGGCTCGCATCCGGCCGGGAGGTGGAGGCCACCGCCAACCATCCCTTCATGACGTTCGACGGTTGGACTCCGTTGGGCGAGTTGAGCGTTGGTGACCGGGTGGCGGTGCCGCGGCGCGTTCCCGAGCCGGTGCAGACCCAGCGGATGGCCGATTCCGAGGTCATCATGTTGGCGCACATGATCGGCGACGGATCCTGCGTCAAACGCCAGCCGATCCGCTACGCCAGCATCGACGAGGAGAACCTGGCCGCGGTGTCGCAGGCGGCGACCCACTTCGGGGTCACCGCGATCCGTGATGACTACCCGGCCGCCCGGGTGACAACACTGCGGCTGCCCGCGCCGTACCGGTTGACCCACGGCAAGCGCAATCCGATCGCGGCCTGGCTGGATCGGCTGGGCCTGTTCGGCAAGCGCAGTTACGAGAAGTTCGTCCCGCCATGACGTATTCGCGTTGCCGAACGATCAGGTGGCGCTGTTCCTGCGGCATCTGTGGGCGACGGACGGGTCGGTGCGTTGGGATGCCAAGCAGGGCCAGGGTCGGGTCTACTACGCGTCGACCAGTCGGCGGTTGGTCGACGATGTGATGCAGTTGCTCGTGCGACTCGGGGTCAACGCGCGGATCTACCGGGCGAAGAAGGCCGGCTATAGAGACTGCTGGCATCTGAAGATACAAGGTGCCGAGAACCAGTTACGTTTCCTTCGGCACGCTGGAGTCAATGGCGCAAAGGATGCCTCCGCACGCGAAGTCATCGCGCAACTCGAGTGCGTTGCGCGCAGAGCTAACTCCGACACCGTCCCGGTGGAGGTCTGGAGCGAGGTGCGAGATGCCATTGCCCGACAGGGCTTGACGCACCGCGAGTTCGCAGCGGCAATGGGTACCACGTTCCGCGGCTCAACCATGTGGAAACGCGCACCGGGCCGCTCACGTTTGCACCGGGCGGCCGCTGTCCTCGGCGATACAGAGCTCCACGACCTCGCCACCAACGACGTTTTCTGGGATCGGATCGTCGCGATCACCAGCATCGGCGAGCAAGACGTTTACGATGGAACGGTGCCTGGCACGAATAACTTTGTGGCACAAGGGATTTCAGTCCACAACAGCCTTGAACAAGATGCCGACATGGTCATTCTGCTGCACCGCCCTGACGCCTTCGAGCGGGACGACCCGCGGGGCGGCGAGGCCGACCTGATCCTGGGTAAGCACCGCAACGGTCCGACGAAGACGATCACTGTTGCGCATCAGCTGCATCTATCGCGATTTACGAATATGGCGCGGCAGTAGCTGCATTTTGTAGGTTCTCACGGATCGTGGCGGAATCTCACGTGTGATGGCGGAGTGATGGCGGATCCGCCAAATTCGTGAGACACGCGGGCTGTTCAATACCGTGACCGTGCCCAAGGCGATGTGACGATCGGTTCACCGAGAGCAGTCTGAACCGATTGCAAGGCCGAGGTGATTGCCATGGGCCATAGCGAAGGTAAGGCGTCATCGGTCACCGTCTCCTATCGGCGGCCTGACGACCTGAGTGAAGTCACGCAAGAGTGGCCCGCGGCTGGGGTGGACGAGCTTGCGGCCGCCGCGCCTTGGCGGTCCTTTCGGTGGTACCGCGGCCAGAAGCACTATTCCGGCACATATTGGTCGAGCACCGTCGGCGGCCACGTCATCTACGAGTCGCGACTTGAATTGGCACGCTTGCTCTTCGCCGATTTCGATGCTGACATCCGCCATATCGTTGCTCAGCCGTTTCTGCTCCGGGCGCGAGTTGATGGGAAGCTGCGAAGGCACGTTCCGGACTATCTATTCATCGGGGACTCCGGTCCGGTCGTCGTGGATGTGAAACCTGCTCGGCGGCTCGCCGATCCTAAAGTTGCCTTCACGTTCAGATGGGCCCGCCAAGTCATCGAGGAACGTGGTTGGCGTTTCGAGGTGGCGACCGAACCCCCGGCAGTCGAGTTGGGAAATGTCCGATTCCTCGCGGGCTATCGCCGTAGTGGGCTGTTCTCGTCCGAGCTGTTGGAGCGATTGCGTGCTGAAAGCCTCGACGGTGCATCCCTTGGCCATGCCTTCGGATGCCTACCTGCTGAAATGCCGTCGCACGTCAGATCCGCTGTGCTGCATCTGCTCTGGTGCCAGGAATTGCGCGCCGATCTCAGCCAACCGCTGAGCGGACGAACTCTATTGAGGAGGCTGTCATGAATGCTGCCGCAGTGAAGATCGGCGTCGGGAGTCGGCTTCTGCACGAAGGGCAGGTAGTGGAGATCGTCGAGGTGCATGCTGGCCGGGCGGGCATGGAACTCGTACTGAAGGACCCGGCGAAGCAGACCATGTTTCGGGCAAGCCTCAACGAACTCCTCAGGTCAGAGGGAACCCGAGTGATCCCCGAGACCGAACCGCCGCTTGACGACGATCCTCCAGCGCCTGCCGGAGTATTGCTTGCGCAACTCAATCCCGCCGAACTTGAGCAAGCCCGGGACAGAGCAGCCCATGTTCGTGAGGTTCTGACCGGATTCCGTTCGGGTAGTGCGGAATTGGCACTCCCCGGGGAGCCGCGGCCGGAGTACCGGTCGGACATTCCCTTATCGAGGCGGTACGTGAGTAAGGCGCGGGAACTTGGAGCGGGACAACGCACCGTGGAGCGCTGGGTCCAGCAGTTTCAGCAACACGGTGAGGCAGGCCTGGCGGCCACCAAGGAAAAGCGTTCGGCTGGCCTGGGTGGGAAGGTGGATCCGCGGTGGATCGAAACCGCGGTAGAAGTGATGGTTGAACACGCTGACCAGTCGAGGCCGTCGCAGACCTTGGTCATGGACCGAACGAACGCCAGAGTCGTCGCCCGGTTTGGCGAGGGAGTCGTGGCATTGCCTTCACGGGCGACGGCATTCCGCGTCCTGGGCGAGCTTGAGAATCGCTACCCGACCTTTCGCTTGAGTACCAAGCGGAATCGCGACATCGCCGACCGCCCAAACGGTGCCTACGGAAAACTCCGTCCGACCCGCCCGGGCGAGTATCTGCTGATGGACACCACGCGACTCGATGTTTTCGCTCTCGACCCGATTACACTCCGGTGGGTTCAAGCCGAGCTGACAGTCGGCATGGACTGGTACACCCGCTGTGTCGTCGGGATTCGACTGACGCCGGTGTCAACGAAGTCCGTGGACGCTGCGGCGGTGCTATACCAGTCCTACCGGCCGCGCCAAGCCGGAAAAGAATGGCCTGCATACGCGGTGTGGCCCGAGCACGGTATCCCGCGCTCGGTGCTGATCGACGTCAATGCGGTCGCCGGGCCCGCGTTCGCAGCGTCCGGACCGGCGATCGTGCCCGAGACGATCGTGATCGACCACGGCAAGATCTATGTGTCCGAGCACCTGACCAGCGTGTGTCAGCGGATGGGTATTTCGATCCAGCCCGCCCGGTTGCGGACCGGCCGTGACAAGGGGCCGGTGGAGCGGTTCTTCCGCACCCTACGCGAGGACCTGTTGCAGGCACTGCCGGGATACAAGGGTCCCGATGTGCATTCCCGCGGGCTGGACCCGGAATCGGACGCCTTCTTCTACTTGGACGAACTTGAGGCGATTATCCGGGAGTGGGTGGCCGTGGTGTATCACCATCGGCCGCATGACAGCCTGGTCGACCCGCATGTGCCGGGGCTGCGGATGTCACCGGCGCAAATGTTCGAACACGGTGTGGCCCGCGCCGGCTATATCGAGGTTCCCCGCGATCCTGATCTGGCCTACGAATTCCTCAAGACCGAGTTCCGCAAGATCCAGCACTATGGTGTGGACTTCGGCGGCCGCCGCTACAACGGTCCGGCACTCAATCCGTATCGCAACATGACCAGTCCTTACACGGGCAAAGCCAAGGGGCGCTGGCCCATTCACCACGATCCCGACGACATCACCCGCACCTATTTCCGCGATCCGGAAACACGCCAGTGGCACACACTGATGTGGGAGCACGCACCCTCGATGGAGATGCCGCTGAGCGAGGACGCCCTGGCGTTCGCCCGCAAACTCGCCGCAGACAAGTACACCTACCCAGATGATCGGCTTGCGGTCGCCGACCTCCTTGAGCGCTGGAACCTCGGGCTAGGAAACACCCTGGCCGAACGGCGGATGGCGCTGCGGCTCTCGCGCGCGGCCGTGTCGATCGAACTATCCGAGCCGACCGACGAGATCACCACCCTGCCGTCGGTCGCGAGGGTATTGGCCACAGGCAGCCCGCCCACCTCGGAATGCGATGTCGAGAAGCTCCAGGAACCAGACCCCGAGACCGGTGACGACGACGCCGCGGACGACCTCGATGCGGATCTGGACGATTTCTACGCCGACGCACTCGAAGACGCCTGATGGCCACGAAAAAACAAACAGCACAGCCGGTATCCGAAGCCCGGATAGACAATCTCACCCTGGCCCGCAAAGAGGGTTGGCAGCGGTTCGTTGACACACCCGCCCGCCTCCAACCGGAACGAATGACCCGCCGTGAACTCGACGCGCTCAGCGAGGACGCTTTCGACGCCTACAACAGGGAACGTCGCGAATGGCACGCAAACCTCGGGCCGATCAAGACCCCGCAACTTGCAAATCTTCACGAGGACCTCTGGGACATCGTCGACAGCAACGCCCAGGACGGCGACAAAGCCAAGGGCGCCGTCGCGATCGACGCCTTCCCCGGACTCGGGAAGACCACCGCGGTCCTGGACTTCGCTAGGAAATACCACCAACGCGAAGTCAAAGAGCAGGGAACGACCACCGGCCAAGGACACGAGCGCTGGCCGGTATGCCGAGTCGGATTGACCGGCAACACCGGAATGGTGGAGTTCAACCGGGCCATGCTGGCGTTCTTCGCCCACCCCGGGGTCTCCCGCGGCAATTCCGCTCACTTCGCCCACCGCGCCCTGGACTGTGTCCTGGCCTGTGAAACGAAATTGCTGATCGTCGACGACCTGCATTTCCTTCGGTGGCGTAACACGGCCGGGGTCGAGATCAGCAACCATTTCAAATACATCGCCAATGAATTCCCGGTCACCTTGATCTTCGTGGGCGTGGGATTGGCCGCCCGCGGACTGTTCTCCGAAGGGCATTCCTACGAAGATGCGGTGATCGCCCAAACCGGACGCCGCACCACCAAGCTCGATGTGCAACCGTTCGTCATCAACACCGACGAGGGCCGGCGCGAATGGCGTCAACTGCTGCTGGCGTTGGAGAAGCGGATCGTGTTGGTCGACAAACAACCCGGCATGCTCGCCGATGACCTGTCGGACTACCTCTTCGCCCGCAGCACAGGGCACATCGGCTCATTGATGACGCTGATCAACCGGGGTTGCCAGCGAGCCGTGAGGACCGGAGCCGAGAACCTGTCCCGGGAGTTGCTGGATCTGGTGAAGAACGATGCGGCATCGGAGAAAGGCCGCCAAGAACTGCAGACCGCTTTCGAATCGGGGCGATTGACGACCCGGCTCAGCAGGGCCGGATGACCGCCGTCAGGACCCTGCCGATCCGCCTGCCACCCGTCGCGGGCGAGGCCCTGGACTCATGGCTGGAGGCTCTGGCCCATCGCAACGCCACCGCCTTCGGCGACCTGCTGAGCGCGGTGGGTCTCAACCCCTACCACGGAACTGCCACCCATGGCTGGATCGTCCAGTTGAGCAGCGCCGAGGCAGCGACGATCAGCGCGGCCACCGGGCTCATCGGCCGAGTGCTGGACACGATGACTCTGGCGAATTGGGCGGGCAGGGCAGTGAAAATCAACAACGAGACCCGCACGTTGAGCCGGGCTTTCCCGTGGGGAGGCGCCCGCGGATCCCGCTATTGCCCGACCTGCCTGAAAGAAACCGGTGGACGGTGGCAGCTCGGGTGGCGGCTGGGCTGGACATTCGCCTGTACCGAACACCACTGCCTGCTCGCCGACGCCTGCCCGCACTGCGGCGCCGTCCAGCGTCGCCGCGCCCACGTCGGTGACCTCATTCCCAACCCAGGGTCTTGCGCCCATCCCGCCGCCGAGGCCACCGGACGCAGTCCAGCTCGCTGCGGCGCCGATCTGACCGCCACCGACGTCGAGGTGTTTGACCCCGAGCACCCCGCCATCCGTGCCCAGCAGATCGTCAACGCCATCCTGAACACCGAAACCATCACGCTGGGTGTGTACCGAGTGATGCCGCAGCCGCGGTTCAACGTCCTGGCCGATATTCGGGCCATCGCCGGCCGCGCGCTGGCCTACGCAACGGCCGAGGATCTCAACGCCGTCGTCCCCGCCGATCTCTTGGCCGCCTACCACGTCAACCGGCACGAGGACTCCCGAGCCGAGATTGCGCGGGCGACCACCAAACCAGGCCTTGCCGCGCCGGCACAAGCGACCACCGCCGCGGTCGGCGTCGTCGCCGCGTTGAACGCCCTAAACCACAACGACATTGATGTCGCGGGCGAGGCACTTCGGTGGATGGTCACGACGTCGCGCCAGCGCGGACTACAAGTCAGCGCCACCAACATCGGGTGGGCAAAGAACACCTCCCCGGTGTTGACCGGAGTCCAACTCGCTGCCCTGGGACCACTTCTCAAGCCCGGCGACCAGTTGCGTTACCGCATCGGCTCCGCCCTGCCGAGCTACCCGTTATCAACGAACGCGGCATCAGAGTCCCGAAGTCGCCACCACGTTCCGACCATGCTCTGGCCGGACTGGTCGCTGCGGCTGTCCATTCCCAACTGCCACCAATGGCAGCTGCGCCCAGCGTTGTCGGCGATTCTTCTGCTCGTCAACAACCGATTAAGCCTCGAGGACGCCGCCCGCCTGACCGACAGCCCCCTTGAGGGCCACGCCCTTTCCCGCGTCCTGCAACTGCTGGGAAACAACGACCGATGGCACGGCATCCGCGCCGCCCTGCTCCGGATGGCCGACTACCTGGCTAACAACGGCACCCCGATCGACTACCAGCGCCGCCGGCGAACCGACTACGCCATGCTGCTGCCGGACACGATCTGGGCGCAGATCTGCCGCGACACCGCCACCCCGGGCCCAGGAGCAGCCCGGGCGAAGATCGCCCGGGCCTTTCTTTTCGAACGCATCAGCGGGCAACCCGCCCGCACAGCCTCATGGGCTCCGGACGACAGCGCCTTTCGGACAAAGACCGCCGACTTCCCTCGCCACCTCACACCCGAACTCGCATACGCCCTGCACGAACACGCGCACCAGTTCCTGGCCGACCAGGGCATCGACGACGAACCCGTGACATGGCAACCCCCAGAGGGGGTCCTCGACGGCCTCGATCTACCCGGACCCAACCCCGCCGCCGTCGAAATCCCCGAACTCCACCGAATCATCGCGATCAACAAGATCGGGCTCGGCGCTGCGGCCAAGCGGTTAAACACCAGCCTCGACACCCTGCGCCACCTTCTCGAGATCCACCCCTCGCCCAAGCCGGACCCGCAGCCCGGAGCACCCTTGCCGACGCCCTACAACCGCGCATACGCGATCGCCAAAGCCGCTCTGCCGAAGAAACGTCTAGCCGATCTCTATGAGCGTGAACAGATGTCGCTCAGAGATATTGCTGCCACCGTCGACGTCAGCCGGCCAATCATCTCGTGTCTCGCCCGCGATTACGGCCTCCCGATACGTCAACCAGGTGGACGATCACATACAACCGTCGACCGGGAATGGCTCTACGAGCAATACGTCAACAACCGCAGAACACTCCCTGATCTCGCTGCGGAGGCTGGCATGAGTGCGGCGAACATGGCCCGCTGGGCGAAGAAACATGCGATTCCGCTGCGGAGTAGAGGCGGCCCCAGCCACCGAGCGACGTTGAGAGCTCAGTGCGCGATCGCCGAAGCACCGGAATTGATCAGGCCAGCACTTGCCGGAATCGGAGGATGGGAGCGGTTGCAGCGCTTCGCGGCCGCGGCAGAGCACCCCACACTCACTGTCGCCGCCGAAACAATCGGGCTAAACCAGTTCACGCTGGTCAATCAGATCAACCGGATAGAACGCGACCTCGGCATGAAGCTGCTCCGCCGCGCGGAACGTGGACGTCCGATGGAACTCACTGAGGACGGCCGGCGAGTACTAGCAGCCCTTCGCCAATGCGATCGGAGAGATACCGCATAGAGGCGGTGGCCTCCGGTTTCGGCTGCGCCTGGACAAGTCGATTACTCGCAGCGCGTAGCAGGCATTCGAAGCCAACCTGTCATTCGTGCTGGTTAGGGTGGCTCGGGCTCAGGTTCACTGCGCCAGAGCGCAGAAGGATCTGTGGTTGAAGCCCCCAATCGGCAGGCGCGAGAACCTGCGGAAAGTCGACCCTGCCCCGCGGGAGGAAAAATCGGATCACCTGCCCGAAATGGGCTCTGAGCAAATGCGTTGCGACAACCCGACGACACGCCGCTGATGGGTTGACAGTCGCGACACGAGTCTGAAAACGTGACATGAATCTCAGCTTTTTCTCAGCGCAACTTGAGGAGTCTCATGCCCGACTCGTGCTCCCGCTGACGTCACCAGCAAGCATCTCGAGTCGGCAGGGCAGGTCCGGGCAATCCGGTCCGTCCGGCGGTCGGCAACGGGGTCGATAGGCACGTCCGTAGGCGGCGGCTATGTCCGGTATGTGGGCCGGGTGGGTGCGTTGGCGGTGGCGTTGGGTGTGGGCTCGGCGGTGGCGGCGATGCCGGTGGCGTTTGCCGACGAGGTCGGTTCGCCGGGTGCCGCCGGTTCCGGGGCGGGGTCGGTCTCGGGCGCTGAGTCCGGCAAACGTGCGGGCTCGCCGTCGGCGCGGCGCGCGGCCGGCGCCGCGTCGAGGACCGCTACCGCGGCATCGGGGCAGGATCGGGGCGCCCCGGCGACTTCGGCCGAGAGCCCCGGTTCGGCGGCGCGGGACTCGACCGCCCCGAGCAGCCGCCGCGCACCGGCGGCCCGCGCGTCAGCGACCCGGGGGGCGGGTGGCTCCGCCGCCGGCGGGCCCGGCGTCACCCCGGCGCCCGCGGTCCTTCCCGAGCAGGTGGCGGTGTCGCCGGCCGTGCCGGGCGACGAGTCCCCCGTGGCGGTCCTGCCGGCCGGCGCCGACCCGCAGGTCCCCACCGGCGCCGCGGTCGCGACCTGGGCTGCTCCTGTCGTGCCGGTGGCGGATCCGCCGGTGATGAGCACCGCCGCCCCGACCGGATCGCTGGACACCGCTACCCCTACCACCCTGGTGAGCTGGCTCGGTGGCGACAACCCCGCCGGCCCGGCGGCCGCGCCGCTGGCCTGGGCGGCCCTGGCGGTCAGCCGCCGCGACCCGGCCGCGGCCGCCCCACGACCCGCACCGACGGCGGCGGTCTCCACCGGCCAACCTTTGGATCCGACCCTGACCGGCGGCGCCCCGGCCGCCGCGGTACCCGCCGCGGCCGCGGTCTCCGCCGCGGCGGTCGGTAACCCGATCACCGACTTCATCCGGTTCTTCGTCGGGGACGGCACCGCCGAGAACCCCAACGCCGGAATCCTGTTCGGCAACGGCTACAGCTACACCGGCTACGCCGGGGCCTGCACCACCGGCGCCTGCAACGGCGGCAACGGCGGCCTGATCGGCAACGGCGGCAACGGCTACAACGGCGGCAACGGCGGCGCCGCGGGCTGGTTCGGCACCGGCGGGATCGGCGGGGCCGGGACCGCCGCGGTCAACGCGGGCCGCGGCGGCAACGGCGGCGCGGGCGGACTGTTCCTGGGCAACGGCGGCGCCGGCGGTGCCGGCGCAACCGCCGGCGGCGACGGCGGCAACGGCGGCAACACCGGATTTCTGTCGCTGTGGGGCACCGGCGGCAACGGCGGAGACGGCGGCAACTCGACCACCAGCGGTTTTGGCGGTAACGGCGGAGCCGGCGGCAGCGGCGGACTGATCAACGGCACCGGCGGCAACGGCGGCAGCGGCGGCATCGGCGCGGATGCCGGCGGCGTCGGCGGGGAGGGCGGCCGTGGCGGCCTGTTCCTCGGCTCGGGCGGCAACGGCGGGCAGGGCGGAGCAGCCACCCTGATCACCGGGGTCGGCGGCACCGGTGGCGACGGCGGATCGGCAGGTCAGTTGTCGCTGATCGGCCTGGGCGGCAACGCCGGCGCAGGCGGCGACGGCGGGGCCGCTGGCGCAGGCGGCGCTGGCGGTGAAGGCGGCGACGCCGGCCTGATCTCGCTGATCGGCGGCGGCGGCCGCGGCGGCAATGGCGGCAACGGCAACATCGCCGGTGACGGTGGAATCGGCGGCAGCGGCGGACTTATCAACAGCACCGGCGGCAACGGCGGCGACGGCGGCATCGGCGCGGATGCCGGCGGCGTCGGCGGGGAGGGCGGCCGTGGCGGCCTGTTCCTCGGCTCCGGCGGCTCCGGCGGCAACGGCGGAGCCGCCACCTTGACCACCGGGGTCGCCGGCGCCGGCGGCGGCGGCGGCTCGGCAGGTCAGTTGTCGCTGATCGGCCTGGGCGGTAACGGCGGCGACGGCGGCAACGGCGGCGTGGCCGGCGTGGGCGGCGCGGGCGGCGGCGGCGGCGACGCCGGCGTAATCTCGCTGATCGGCGGGGGCGGCCGCGGCGGCGTGGGCGGCGCCGGCAACATCGGCGGTAGCGGCGGCCTCGGCGGCAATGCCGGACTTATCGGTAACGGCGGCGACGGCGGCTATGCCCTCAGCGGCAACGCCTCCGGCGGCAACGGCGGCCTCGGCGGATTCCTGATCGGCGACGGCGGCGACGGCGGCAACGGCGGAACCCGAAGCGGCAACGGCGGCAACGGCGGCAACACCGGACTGTTGTCGATCCTGGGATACGGCGGCAACGGTGGCGACGGCGGCACCGGTGGAGTCGGCACCAACGGCGCCGACGGCGTTCTGCCCGGCCAGGACGGCGGCGACGGCTCGGCCGGTGGCGCCGGCGGCAACGGCGGCAACGGCGGCAACGGCAGCTGGATCTTCGGCGCCGGTGGCAACGGCGGATCCGGTGGCGCCGGCGGCATCGGCGGCAACGGCGGCAACGGCGCAGCAGGGGCCGACGGGGTGAACCCCGGCGATCCGGGCCAAGCCGGAGGTAACGGCGGAGCCGGCGCTAGCGGTGCCGGCGGCAACGGCGGGGAGGCCGGCACCGGCCGGTTCCTGCTGCTGATCTCCAGCAACGGCACTCCCGGTAACACGGGCAGCGCCGGCACCGGCGGCAACGGCGGCAACGGCGGCAACGGCGGCAACGGCGCCGCCGGCGACGCCACCACCCCCGACGGGGGGACCGGTGGAGCCGGCGGTAACGGCGGAGCAGCCGGGGGTGTCGGCAAAGCCGGAACCGGTGGCGTCGGCGGCAACGGCGGCGCAGGGTTCGGAAGCGGCCTGGTCGTGACCGCCACGGTTGCCGTCGGTGACGGTCCGCGCGGGCTGGCGGTGGATTCCACCGGCGCTTCGGTGTACGTGGCCGACCAAGGTAGCAACAGAGTGTCGGTGATCGACGCCGCGACCAACACCGTGACTGCCACATGGAGCGCCTCGGGTCAGCTCAATCGGCCCTCGGGGGTGGCATTCGGGGGGCCCGATAGCCGGATCTACATCACCAACAACAATGCCTTCGGCAATGTCGCAGAGCTGGACACCAACGGCAATCTCGTCACCACCATCCCGGTCGGCAACAACCCATTGGGCGTCGCGGTCAACAACACCGACTTGTTCGCCGTCGTTGCCGGCGATGCGAAACTTGCGCAGCTACAGCTGACCTCCCCGTTCGGCGCGGCCCTCATCCCGGTGGGTACCCAACCGCAGTACGTTGCGCTCAATCCGACCGGTACCCGCGCCTATGTCAGCAACCTGCTGTCCGATTCGGTCTCCGAGATCGACAACGCCACCAAGACCGTGGCGGCCACCATTCCGGTCAGCTCTCCGGGAGGACTGGTGGTCAGCCCGGACGGATCCCGGCTGTATGTCACGAACGGCTTGACGAACACCGTGTCGGTGATCGACACCGCCACCCGGGCGGTGACCGCCACGATCGCGGTCGGTGACGGACCCAATGCGGTGGCCGTCAACCCCGCCGGGACGACGCTGTTCGTGACCAACGACGGTGGTGACTCGGTGTCGGTGATCGACACCGCCACCAACACCGTGACCGACACGCTCACCGTGGGCGACTCCCCGATATGGGTCGCCGTCAACCCGGCCGGCAACCGTATCTACGTAGCCAACTTCGACAGCGACACCGTCTCGGTGATCGAGCCGATCATCGCCAGCTCCGTGGGCAACGGCGGCGCCGGCGGCGCTGGTGGTGCCGGCGGTAACGCCGGCCTGATCGGCGACGGTGGCTACGGCGGCAACGGCGGGAACGGCGGGGCTGGCGCCACCGGGGCAGACGGGGCCACCGCGGGGGCGGACGGTGCCGACGGCGGTGACGGCGGAAACGGCGGCACCGGCGGCACCGGCGGCACCGGCGGCACCCAGTCCGGCAACGGCGGCGTCGGCGGAAACAGCGGCGCGGCCGGCACCGGCGGTGACGGCGGCGACGGCGCCGGCGGCGACGCCACCACACCCGACGGCGGCAACGGCGGCACGGGCGGGGACCCCGGCCTCACCGGCTCACCGGGTAAGGGCGGCGCCGCCCCCGCCGGCACCCCGGGAACCGACGGCAGCCCAGTTGGCACCCCCAGCCCCTCCGGCAACGGCGGCGACGGCGGCAACGGCTACAGCACCACCGCGATCGGGGTGTCCGGCGGCATCGGCGGTGACGGCGGCAACGGCGGCCAAATCGGCAACGGCGGCAACGGCGGGGCCGGCGGGACCGGTGGTGCCGGGCTGGCGTCGAGCCTGGCTGTGATCGCCACGGTCGGCGTCGGTACCAATCCTCTCGGGGTGGTCGTCAACGACTCGGGGGGCGTCGTGTACGTGGCAGACCAAGGCAGCAACAGAGTGTCGGTGATCGACGCCGCGACCAACACCGTGACTGCCACGTGGAGCGCCTCGGGTCAGCTCAATCGGCCCTCGGGGGTGGCATTCGGGGGGCCCGATAGCCGGATCTACATCACCAACAACAATGCCTCCGGCAATGTCGCAGAGCTGGACACCAACGGCAATCTCGTCACCACCATCCCGGTCGGCCCCAACCCAAGCGACTTCCCCGGCCAAAACGTCGCGGTCAACAACACCGACTTATTCACCGTCGTCGCGGGTGCGGACCAAGTTGCGCAGCTGCAGCTGACCTCCCCGTTCGGCGCGGCCCTCATCCCGGTGGGTACCCAACCGCAGTACGTTGCGCTCAACCCGACCGGCACGCGCGCCTATGTCAGCAACTTCTCCGACAACAGTGTGTCCGTCATCGACACGGCCACCAAGACCGTCGTGTCGACCATCGCCACCGCAGGCCTCAACGGCCCCGACGGAATGGTGGTCAGCCCGGACGGGTCGCGTCTGTATGTGGCTAACTTCGGCGGTCAGACGGTGTCGGTGATCAACACCGGCGACGGATCGGAGATCACGACCTTCACCGTCGGCCTCGAACCCACTTGGCTGGCCGTAAACCCCGCCGGGACCCTGCTCTTCGTGACCAACTCTGCCGATGACAACGTGTCGGTGATCGAAACCGCCACCAACACCGTGATCGACACCGTGACAGTCGGCGATAGCCCGCAAGCGGTTACGGTCAACGCTGCCGGAGACCGTGTCTACGTCACCAACTACGACGACAACACGGTTTCGGTGATTGACAACGTCAACGGCTCCCCCGCGGGCAACGGCGGCGCCGGCGGCAAGGGTGGCAAGGCAGGACAGTTGGGCAACGGCGGCGACGGCGGCGCCGGCGGCAACGGCGGCACCGGAACCGGCACCGGCACCGGCACTGACGGCGCCGACGGCGCCGACGGCGCAGCCGGACCCGGCGGCCCCGGCGGGCCAGGCGGCGACGGCGGTCAAGGCGGACCTTCAGACGGCGGCGACGGCGGCAACGGCGGTGACGGTGGCGACGGAGGAACCGGGTAGGGGTGAGCGCCCTGACGCCGGCTGACCTAGGGTCGCAGCGGTGATTACATGGAGCCTGGCCATGATCGTGCGCGACGAGGACGACACGCTGGCCCGGTGTCTGGACTCGGTGCAGGATGTCTTCGACGAGATCGTCATCGTCGACACCGGCTCGACAGACCGGACCAAAGAGGTCGCCGGCCGATTCACCCCGAACGTGCTCGATTTCGCCTGGACCGATGACTTCGCCGCGGCCCGCAACCACGCCTTCGGCCACGCCACCGCCGATTTCGTCATGTGGCTGGACGCCGACGACGTGCTGCTGCCGGCCGATCGGGCCAAACTCCTGGAGTTGAAGAAATCCCTGGGACCCCCGGTGGACGCGGTCACCAGCGTTTACCACACCGCCTTCGACGACTCGGGAAACCTCGTCGCCAGCACCCGCCGGATCCGGATTATCCGGCGCGGCAGTGGTTTCCGCTGGGTCGGCGCCATCCACGAGGACCTCGTCACCGGGCAGCAGTACCACTACCTCGACACCGACATCGTCATCACCCACCGCAAACCCGACAGCCGCGCCGGCGTCTCGTATCGCAACCGCCGCATCTTCGAAAAAATGCTGGCCGAAGGCACCCCGATGCGGCCCGTCGACGAGTTGAACTACGCCCGGGAACTGCAGGTCACCAAGGATTTCGACGCCGCGATCCCCTATTACGAACGTTTCCTGGCGTCCGAACCGGCTGACCCCGACCGGCACCTGTTCGCCCTGAACAAGCTCGCGACCTGCTACTACATGACCGGCCAGCGCGACAAGGAGTGGGAGTGCACGCTGAAGTCGCTGGAACTCGACGCCCCCCGGCCGGAGTTCAGCTGCCGGATCGGTGAGCGCTTCCTGAGCCGCAACCAGTTCCAGCAGGCCATTTTCTGGTACGAGACGGCCCTGACCAACCCGGCCGCGCACCGCACCGAGACCGTGGAGAACCACGCCTTCGCCACCTGGCTGCCCCACAAACAACTCGGCATGTGCTACTTCCAGGTCGGCAACCTCGAAACATCGCTGCACCACACCCGCATCGCGCAGTCCTACCAACCCGAAGACCAGACCTACGCCGCCAACATCGCCATGCTCGAGGCGCTGATCGCCGAACGGAACGAAGCCGGAACGTCGGGTTAGCTAGTGGCCACTAGGAAATGACATCGGCCGTGAGACAAATTGGCCATGAAACGAGGTGAGACAAGCGATAGAACCGCAGTTCAGCGGTTCGCGATATGACACAGGAGGCGAGAACCTACACTTTCATAATCTCAGTTTTGGTTGCGTACCCATTGCATTTGTGCAGCCAATTTGAGACGAGCCGGCTCATTAGTTGATAATCAGCGGCGGGGGCATGCATGTGGGTTCTCTATTTTGACTGCCCCGGTATAACTTTCGTTCGACCTCGCACATCACCAGGGGATCGCCTTCGGCGTTGGTTGGCGAGCCAGTCTGCGGAATCCAGACTTGAACCTACAGCGACAGAATGTGTCCCTCCTGTGGCCGCAGTTTGCCGTCGAGCAACGCGGCGTAGCAGGCCTCGACGGCCGCCGCGCCCCGGCCGCGCACGACCTGCAGCCAGGGGTCCTCGGCGCGAGTTACCGGTTGCATGAAGGCGGCCCATGCGGCGGTAAGGCGCTCCTGCAGGCCCGCCGGGCCCCACTCGCCCGTTCGTTTCTTGGCCTGATCCGGGGCGAAGAAAAACACCGGCTGCGGGCCGGCCAGGCCGTCGCCGTTGCCGTTGCCGTCGCCGAGCATGTCCCAGTGCGTTGTCCCGACCGAGCAGCTGTAGGCCAGCGTGTCGGCGAGGCGCTCGTGCACGGCGGCGCGCAATGGCACGTTGCCACTGAAATCGACGTAGACCGCTGGCTCGTCGGGCAGGGCGGTGGACACATCGTCGTAACCGAGCACCTCGTCGTAGCAGCCCAGCGAGCGCGTGAACGCGAGGTTGCCCGGCGACGTGAGCCCGATGACCTTCACCGCATCAGATGCGCCGCGCCGCAGCGCGAGGCAGAACGCGGTGCCGTAGGCGGTCTTGCTCGACGCACTTGACAGGATCACGGTGTGTGCACCGAAGAAGCTGTTGTCGGCGAGAAAGTCGTCGATCAGAAACGAGGTGTCAAACTGCGGGCGTAACAGCGCCTGCTCGCCCTCGCGCTCGGCCGCATAGGCCGGGTCGGCGCTGCAGCGCACGTACCGGTTGTAGACCGGAGGCAAGTGGCGCCGGTGCTCGGCGCCGTCGAAGAAACCGCCGGCATTAACCCGCAGCGGCTGCAGCACAACCTCATCGGCTATCGGCCAGAACCCGTAGAACCGCTCGCCGACATCTACACCGGCGCAGCGTGACTCGACGACGGACGCGAAGCCCCACACCGGGATGCAGCCGGTGGTTGCATCGCCGGTCGGATAGAAGTCCCAGTAATTCATCGCCTCGCCGAGCACGGCGTAGGTGATGTTGTTCGAGGTGAGCGCGAAAGCGTCGATGCGCAATCGCAGGCTCCCGTCCTCCAGTTGGACCGGTGGTTGATCCACCCAGCGGGTCTGATGCAGGTCGTCGCGTCGGACCACTAAGCGTGTGCTCATCTCCGAGGTCCTCCGATCTGGGGTCGCCCAACACTTGGAATCAGAGGTGGGAATCAGGGAAGCGCACCGATCTGGCTGAGCAGCGCGGCCATGTCCAGGTGCACTTTCTCGCAGAGGAGCCGGTCGTCGTCGAACTCGAAGATGCCCACAACCGGAACCGCCACACTGCGTCCAGACGGTGGGACACCTGCCCACTCGCCGAGGTGGGTTCCGGTGATCGTCCCCTCCACAAGCACCCCGTCGTCAAGGTGGCGGAGGCGGACCGGTTCGATGTGGAAATCGGGGAAGCCGCTCATGAAACCCCCGAGTAGTTCCCGCACGGCCTGCGCGCCGTCGCTCGGCCGGCCGTTGAGCTCATAGCGCGGCTGGTGAAAGGTGTCGATGGTCGCCTCGACGTCGTGCCGGTTCTCCGCTGCGGCGTGCTCGTAGACGATCGCCTCGCGTCGCTGGCGAAGAGATGTGGTTGTGTCGATGGTTGTCATGGTTGTCCTTTCGTGGCTGGTGGCGGACCTTCGCCGCGGCGATGGTGCTCCAGCCTGCCGCCGGGATTCATCCGGCAGCGCTTCGATCGACTGCCGGCAGCGGCCCGCACCGCACACCGAAGCGTTCGTGGACGGTGTCGAGGGTCTGGCGTAGATGCTCGCGTTCACGACGGTGGTTGCGGACGAACTTCGCCGTCGCGAGCAGCCGCCGGGGAAGCGGATACCAGAGGTCGAAGTCGAGGCCGCATTCCCGGAACGCCTTGGAAGGCAGGCTGTCGAAGTACAGGCCCAGATTGTGTCCGACCAATGTCATAAGGGTGTAGGTCCACGCCTTGCGGGCCTTCTCGTACAGCTCCAGCATGTCGAGCTCGTAGAGCGGCACCTCAGCCATCTTGCCGCTGAGGAACAGATGCGTGGAGAAGTAGGCCATGAACGACGAGAGATGCAGCGTGGCCGAGGTGCTTTGGATTGACAGCACCCGTCCTCCCGGGGAGCGGAAGGGCTCGTAGGGGAACCTCCGGTGCACGATGTACCCGGTGCAGTTCACCAGCCAGCTGCCCGTTGTGATCGGCAGGGAGGCACCGCTGCGCAGCGTCATCTCCGGCCCGTCGGCGGTGTCGACGACATCAACGAGGTGGTCGTTGAGTACCCGGGACAGCCCGCTCCGGATGGTGTCGTTCTCCTCCTTGGAGAGCACGCCGAGCACGAAATTACCGGTTTGCGGCGTCGACCAGAGACCGTAGCGGTCACGATGCCAGGCCCACAGTTCGTCCTCGTTGGTCCCGTCGAAGCGATGCGAGATCTCCTCAGCGATCGAGCTGACCATGGTGCCGGTCCACCAACGATGCATCCGATCCGGGAAGAACTTCCCCCGGTCGTGGAAGAAGGTGCCACCGCCGGCCAGCAAGTTGACCTCGCGACCGGGACAGTCGGTGATGAGTGCGTGCGCGGTATCCATCGCCGTCTTTCCCCCACCGATGATCCACACCGGATCCCGGCTGTCGGCCATGGGCGCGGCATGAACATCGCAGGTATCCGGCGACACTGATCGCACCTGGGAACTCGATACCTGCAGGGGCTCATTGGGCTCCACCCGGAATCCGTAGGCCTTGATCAGCTGATTAGTTTCGATCTGCAGCACGCTTCCATCGGCGGCGTGGCAAGTCACCTGAACCCCATCGGCCTTCTCGATATCGGATTCCACTGTCCAGCCGAAGAATTCGTCGACGTGCAGCCGCTTCTCGATCTCGACGAGGCAATGCTGGAAGTGGCCGAGGACTTCGGGCTTCGACGCCAGATACGCCGGCGGCTGTCCCAGCGTCCACTTGATATTGCCCGCGGTAAACATCGGATGCGGTTGGTGCAGATGAACATACGGATAGGTATCCACCCACATGCCGCCGACCCGCTCCCGACGATCCACCAGAATCACCCGCTGGTCGCGGGTGAGGTATCTACTGGCCACGAAGAGTGCGTTGATGCCCGCCAAACCGGCACCGACGATGCACAGGTCTGCCTTCTCGACCGGAATACTCATAGCCGCCCCCACAGCGACAGCAGGAACCGATAAATCGACAGTAGACCTATCGCCGGTTTACCGGTAGAGGCGCCATCTAGGGATTGGCGCCTGCCGTTATTCCAACCAATGTCCCAGGCTTGCCAGTCACTTTGAATGTTGTGCAGTCCCCTACGCATGGGCAACCACGTCGTAAGAAACTTCAGCCGGCTCACCATTGCCGTCCGCCTTCGGGGTAGTCACCGTTCCAGTACTCGTCAGCTCCGTACAACAGCTGCGCTGGATGAACGGCCTTGCTCGGGGTTTCATGTGATGCTTTTATCGTCCGGGCTGTCAGGGCCACCAGCATGGCGCCGGGTAGGCCGACTTCGGCGAGCACGCGAGTTTTCATCGCAAGTCCTTCCAATCTGGTTGTGTCTCTTGTGGTTCGTTGGCGCGGGGGACGCCGGGCGTGTGTGACACGGGGTGCGTGCTGACGGGCAGGGTGACAGGTCCGGTGACGCCGGTGAGCTTCTTCCACGGTGATGCGCCGGTTCGGTGCAGGCGCGGGCAGCGGCTGGTGATAGCGCGGATGCCTTCGGTGAGTTCCAGGCGGGCCATGTGCGCGCCGAGGCAGTAGTGGGTGCCGCCCCCGAAAGTGAGGATGGGGCTGGGGTGTGGGCGGGTCATGTCGAGCCGGTCGGGGTGGTCGAAGATCGCGGGGTCGCGGTTGGCGGCGGCGGTGTTGGCGATGACCAGGGTGCCGGCGGGGATGGTCACTCCTGCGATGTCGACGTCTTCGGTGGCGCACCGCATCGCGGCGAACACCACCGGCGAGTGGCGCATCAGCTCGTCGGTGGCGTGGCCGGCGAGGTCGGGTTGGGCGGCCAGGAGGTCCCATTGGTCGGGGTGGTCGATGAGAGCTTCGATGGCGGCAGCGAATTGGTTGCGGGTGGTGTCTGTGCCCGCCGCCAACAGGGAACCGGAGAGCATCAACAGCTCGCTGTGGCTGAGTCGGTCGCCATCGTCTTCGGTGCGGATCAACTCCGAGATCAGATCGTCGGTCAAGGTCGTGCGGCGTCGGGCGATCATGGCGTCGAGGTAGGCGTCCAACTCGTCCCAGGCCGCTTCGATGTCGGGGCCGTCGTGGGCGAGGTTCCAGTCGAAGACCTTCATGATCGCGTCAGCCCATCCCGAGAACAGCGGCCAGTCCTGGGGTGGGGCGCCGAGCAGGGCGCAGATGATGGGGGTGGGGTAGGGCCGGGAGATGTCGGTGATGATGTCGCCGGACCCGGCCGCGGCCAGGGCGTCGACCAGTCCGGCGGCGGTCTGTGCGACCAGGGTCTGCAGGCGGGTGATGGCGCGCGGGGAGAACGCTTTGGATACCAGTCGGCGTAGCCGGCTGTGGGCGTCGCCGTCGATGGCCAGGATGCTGGCCGTGGCGCGGTCCCACAGCGGACCGGACGTCACGCCCTGGTTGTCGATACCCAAGGCGGGTGGGTTGATGAACCGGGGATCGCGCAGAACGGTGTGGACCTCGGCATAGCGCAGGACCTCCGGACCGTAGGGGCCCAGCCCGATCGCCGCCTGGGTGCGGGCGGCGGCCAGCTGGGCGTGGGCTTCGGTCGGGTTGGGAAGGTCGTGGTAGTCCAGGGTGGGCAAGTCGGCGTCGAACACGCTTGCCGGTCGTGTGGTGGTGGCGGTGGTCATGAGGTTTCCTCCCTCGGAAATCGGCTGCTTGTGACTCTGCGCCCGGCAGGACCGAAGAAGATCCGCCGGAACGCGTAGATCCGCCGCCGGGAAGGTCGTACTTCGCGTTGTGCCGATGTTGTCTCGACTGAGGGCCGCACCTGCCGCTGACGGTTCATACAGCCAGCGTGGTCAAGACCTTGGGTGCTCACTAGAGTGACCCACTACTCAACTTCCGGGGCAGCCGACGGCACCTCTTCGCCGATGATCCCGAACCTCCCGCCGGATCGTCGAGCTGTCACGTCGGAGCGCCGATCCCTGAGGACGCGTCATCCTCGAGTTCAGGACGGATTGCCGACAGTCGCAGGTGCCGGTCGTCCGAACTCCGGGCGAGCGCCAAGTAATTCCCGGGGTATCTGCGGGCTGCAGATCACGACGAAGAGGACGCGCAATCCACTGACGATCTGGATGGCTGCACTGTGAAGGCGTTACTGATAAGCCGCCAGTGGTTGCCGAGTTCGTCGCGGGAGTAAGCCAGCAGACGCAGCGTGCCCTGGGCAAGGGCCAGGCCGCGGCCCCGTTCGGATGTCTCGTCGGGCATCTGGACTGCGAACAAATCGAGTTCCGCAGCATGTCCGTCGTCGGTGAACTCGATTTCGACCGCATCCGACAGAACCCGAATCACCATGTGAAGTCGACCGGCGCGGCCGTGTTCCAGGATGTTGGCCGCGATCTCGGCGGCTGCGACCCCGACCTCCACGCGAATCCTCGTTGGCACCTCGTCATGGCGCACCCAGAGTGCGTCCAGAGCCGCTTGGACAGCATCGAGGGTTTGCGAGCCGGCTTCGATTTCCAACCTCACTCCGCGGCAACATGATGGACGCAATGCAGCTGCGGCGCAGCGGACAACTTCCCTTCGGCCGCCGCCAACTTTTCCTCGGCGACGCGGTAGAAGGCAGGCAGGGAGTTAACCTCGACCCCGAGGTATTCGCAGATTATCTCAGGGGCCACGCCCGCGTCGCGAAGCCTTAACGCCAGTGAGTAGGTCATAGGCAGCTTGCGGAGCGCCGCTTCCTGGGGTTCAGCCTTAATCGCCATGGCACAAGAGTGCATGTGACCCCGGCTGGCGGCTTGAGTATGGGCTTACTTAACTTAATGCTGTCTCAGGGCGCAATGTTCCGGTGGGGCAATAGCGCCGCGAGCTGCTCACGGTTGGCGACGCCGGTCTTGGCCATGGCGCGATAAATGTGGTTTTCCACGGTGCGCCGCGACAACGTCAGCCGCTCTGCGATGGCGGGGGTGGAAAGCTTCTGGCCGATTAGCATCACAATCTCCCGTTCCCGGTCGGTGAGCGGCACCCGCTCGCTGGCCCGCCGCAGTGCCGGAGTCAAGAGGCCACCCTGATCGGCCAAGTTTTCTGCTCGGGTCGAGCACACCAATGCTGAGCCGCGGCGGCCCTCGTTCCGGTACACGATCGCGGCCAGCGCAGCGGCATCAACTGCGGCGGCCAAATCGCCTATCGTCTCGAACTCATCCGACAAGGCGGCCAGCCCCGCTGCATCATCGGCACTCAGCGCGGCGGACAACTGTGCGGCCAATCTGGCTCGCGGCCCTTCAACTACCGATTCGAGCTCACGCAGCCGTGCGCCACAGGACCGCGCACCGAACTGGGTGGCGGTCTGTAGACACAGCACCTCCGCTGCGAATTGTCCATTCTTGCAGGCATTCTGGGCCGCAGACAAGCACATCTCGATCGCAGTGGAGGTGACGCCCCGACTGGCGGCGACCCACGCGCGCGCCAGATCGAGTTCAAAGTCAACGAAACCGTAACTTCGATATCGGTGCCGCTCCAGGTGATCAAGTGCCGCGCCGGCCTTCCCTTCGGTGCCACCCATCGCCAGCGCGAGAATGTCGCAGATCTGGTAGCGGTAGCCCAGTCCGTTGACATCGCCGCCGGCGAAGAACACGTTGATGACCGGCTCCAGCAGCGCGTGTGCCTCCTGGACGCGGCCCGCCCCCAAAGCCGCCCGACCCGCGATTGCGGTACCGAGGAGGTCAGCCACCCCCGGCAGATCCGCTGCCTGAGCCCGCAACTGCTCGGCCAGCGACACCGCTTCGTTAATCCGTCCGGCCTGCAGCAAGGCGCCGAGATGCCGGTCCCCGATGAGAAACCGCAGATGTGGCCCTTGGCCGTTGCGCGTCACGATGTCGTAGCCCACGTCGAAAGTGGCCAGCGCATTGGCGGTATCTCCGGCATCGCCGTAGGCGACGCCGAGCGCCCAACTGATGGCCGCTCCCATCAATGGCGGTAGCTCCTGCAGAACGACGTTGGCGGCCGACCGGATCGCAGCCTCGGGGCTGGCCATCGACGCCCAATACATGATGTAGAGAGGATCAACCCAGCCGCGGGTTCGTGAAGACGCCCGGCGCGATGCCTCATCGAGGACAGTCTTCGCCCCATCCGGGTCAGCCAGACCCCAGAGCAGGTTCGAGAACCGAAATCCCGCAAGCATCGCGCCCTCCTGCTCGGTCAGGCCGACCGCAGGAATGCTCGCCAGGACCGCGTCAGCCTCGCGTGGATTCGCCCAGGCCAGCGCCCATGATCGAATGAAGTAGGCCTGCAACCCCGCACCAGCACGAATCGCCGCATCGGCGAGCCGGTCAGCCAGTGTCATGTCGGCCAGCGACACCGCACCCTGAGCCCCCGCGGCCAGCAGATCAGCATCGGGAGTAAGGTCGGAATCCACGCTCAGCGCGGCGCGGCGCACGAGGTTCTGCACTTCCTCGGCCCCCTCCAAGACGGCAAGCCTCGTTGCGATCAGACCTTTCAGCCGTCGCAGCCGGGTGGGCGCAGCCCGTTCGCGGCGAATCTCGCCGTAGAGCGGATGCGCCAAGCGCACGTCCATCCGGCCGGGCATTTTGTCCAGGGTGATCAAGCCGCGGATGTCCGCATCCTCCACCGCCTCGGGCCCGGTAATTCTGCTCAGCGCCGCGAGATCGAGTGGTTCGGCGACAGCCAGGACATCGAGGACATCGCTGACATCGATCGGCAAAGCGCCCATGCGCGTCTGGATCAACTCCACCAAGCTCGGTGGGATAACCGGATCGCCGGTCCAGGTCCACAAACCTCCCTGTTCGAGCAGTCGGCCGTCGACAACCTCATGCTCGACAATATTGCGCAGGTACAACACATTGCCGCGGGTCAGCCGCCAAAGCCGCTCAGCAGAACCCGGATCTAGCTGACCGCCCAGCGCATCCGACACCAGGTCGCTGACTTCCTCGCGCGACAATGGCTGCAGCGCAAGGTGTTCGAACTGACCGGAGCCCCACAATTCCTGTGTCGTCTCCGAAGCCGGGTCACCATCGCGGACGGTGAACAGTAGCTTCGCGCTGCCGCGCCGAACGATCTGATGCACGACGAATGTCGACAGGTCATCGAGCAGCGCCACATCATCGACACCGACAACCACGGCCATTCCCGCCGGTGCCGCCACCAGCTCGTCGATGACTGCGCGGACGGAGTCGAGTTGGCCGGACACACCGGGACCGACCCAGTCGCTCAAAGCACCCAACGGTAGTGCCCGCGCCGAGGTGGTGCCGACCACCCACTGGGACTTCCATCCACCGGCAGAAAGGCGCGCAAGCGCCTCACGGGTAAGGCGACTTTTCCCTACTCCGGCAGCACCGCGGACAACGATCCCCGCCGAATCAGGATCGGACAATGCTGATTCGATCAGCCGCAACTCTTCGGTACGACCGGTCAGCCGCCACCGCAACCGCACTCACGCAGCATAGGAAAACCAGGAGCTCGTCGGAAGGGGTAGCAGCAAGATCGCCGCCCAGTTCCCCGAGGAGGGCTTCCAGCTCGTTGCGCCCGAAGAACTGCGCCGCCGAACCACGGTGAACGGCTTCACCTCAAAGTTGAGATAGCCCACCGACCGGTACCAAATAAGAGTCACCTCGCGCAGCCGCATGGTCTGACGCTACCGCCCCGGACAACCTATGGTCAGAGCTGGCCGTGTCGTCCGGCGCTGCCGTCTCGCTTGTCACCGGCAACCCGCTCGCGGCTGGAACCACCACCGCGTCGATATTGCTCGGCCTCGTCAGAAGGTCCGACCCGGAAGTGCTCACATGGCGGCCAGCAGCCCCCAAAGAAAATGACACGAACTTGAGACGAAACCCGGATGACACGACGTGAGATTACCCGCGTTACCGCTGCTCAGGGGATCGTGAGATGACACGGAAAATGAGAACCTACAGTAGCTCTGGCAGCTTGTAGTAGGGCTGTTGAGATGCGCTGCAGTTTAACGATTTAAGTCGTCGAGCAGCGCCGCCACTGCAAGATTCAAGGGGTCTAGATCGTTGGTGATGACATCGTCGACCACGTTTTCGTCGATGTTGAAGTATTCATGGATAAGGAAATTTCGCATGGCACCTATCTGGCGCCAGGCGATCTCAGGCCGCTTGGCTGTGACGGCCTCTGGCAGTGCGTTCACCGCTTCGCCGACGATCCCGATCTCACGAAGGATTGCTGAGACCGCCATGTCGGAATTGTCGCCTCTCAGGGAGGCCCGATAGGCATAGACCTTGGCGATCGCGGTCTGAATGTCTGTCAGCCGGTCTCGCGCCGATCTGCTCACAACGCGATCGCCTCGCGGCGAGCCGATTCCGATACGGGGTCTTTGAGGAGTTCCTCGCAGACGACGTCGACGGGGAGCTTGAGCAACTCTTCGAGTTCAAGGCGGATGCCCGACAACCGCAAGAGGCGACTACCAGACCCCTCGGCGGCGAGGTCCAACAGTAGGTCGACGTCGCTATCCGGTCCTGCGGTGCCTTGCGCGATTGACCCGAAGAGCCGCGGATTGCTCGCGCCGTACCTGGCCAACACATTGCGGATCGCGTCGCGATGTTCGCGTAGGCGATCCAACGTCTGGCTGCTGTACGTGCTGGTCACCTTGTGCATTCTAAGGCTGGTCCGCAACAATCCGAGAGCGCTCGTGTTCCCGATTGGGAATCGCTGGGCTCCGAACTCTGACCAGGGAGCAGACCTGGACAACCGTACGGTTCTCGGATTCGCGACGAAAACCGGAAAGGCCGCCCCGCCAAGCAGAGCGGAAAAACACGGAATGCTGTGCTCACTGCGGCATCGCTTCGCCATCGGAAAGCGGAGCCGACAGCTGGCCAATCATTGGCCGTAGCTTAGAGCCGGGATGCCGGATTGGTTCCGGATTTCGGATGACCGAACGGTCCGCGTTGGGCGAGTGGGTGGATTAGCGGTCGAGTGGGGGACCGAGGACAAACTTTGGGAACTTGAGTAAGTTCCGACTGGCCGATCTACAAGGGCGAAATAGGGAGTCTGGTTAATGACGGAAACTGGAGCCACTAGCGGCGCCGCGCCGGATCGGCAACACGACCGTGGAGGGCCATCCAGGCGCGTAGTCGTGGGTGGGCTTGCCGCCGGTGTGGGAGTTGCCGCGGCGGGCGCGCTGGTCGCGGGGTGCGATTCGAAGGGCGCCAACCAGGCCGGCGGTGACGGCCCGCCCCGCGACGTAACGGGCAGCAACCTGGGTTCCGGCGGACAGGCCTATGCGCCGTTGGGCGACCCGACCGAAGAACCGGTTGGCGGCCAGCCCCCGACCGGCGCGAAGCGCTCGATCGAGGACTTCGACTATCAGCTGAAGTACCAGCGTGCCTTCGAAACGGCGCTTTGGTCGATGCCTGCCGTGGTCATCTATCGGATGCGGGATTGGGCGTTCCAGGAACTCGGCGCAGAGAACAACACGATCTTTTCCTATTCCGAAACCGCCGGTCCCAACCTTGAAGTGGCCACCAGCAACAGCAGCACACCCTATATCGGCGGCTACACCGACCTGCAAAACGGGCCGGTCGTGCTGGAGGTCCCGGCGTCTGGGGCGGATGGCACCCTGTATGGCCAGGTCGTGGATGCCTGGCAGTTCACCATCGCCGACATCGGCCCCTCCGGCCTGGACAAGGGCCAGGCCTCGAAATACCTGTTCACTCCGCCGGGCTACACCGGCGAAGTTCCCGAGGGTTACCTCCATGTGGCCTCGCCCAATTACCGCATCGCCTTCGCATTCCGCTCGGTGGTGCTGCCCGGAAAGACCCAGAAGGATGCGTTCGACTACGCGCACCGGCTGAAAATGTACTACCTGTCAGACGCCGCCAACCCGCCGGAACAGAAATTCATCGACCCGTCGCACGTCCGCTACGCGGGACTGCCGCGCTATGACGAGCGCTATTTCGATGACGTCTATCAAATCTTCAGCGTCGAGCCGGTGCGGGAAGAGGACAAGGCCATGATGGGCATGCTCGCGTCGCTGGGAATCCAACAGGGCAAACCCTATACCCCGGACGCGACCGCGAAGCGCGCCATGCGGCAGGCGGCGATCGACGTCTGGTATTACATTCAGGACTATTTCGACAATCTGCCCGCCGATCGTCTTCTACTGGCCCGATCGTCACTACACGTCGCTGCTCATGAGCGACGAAAGGCGCCGTTTCGAATACAACTACCCTGACAGGATCGACACCATCCCGCGTGCCGCGCAGTTCGCCTGGTGCACCTATGTCCCCGTCCAGATGAGCGATTCGCCCGCCACGCAATACCTTGTTTCCATGGCCGACAAGGACGGCAACCGACTCGATGCGGGCAAGTCCTACAAGGTTGACGTGCCCAAAGACGTCCCGGTGAAGCAGTTTTGGGCACTGACCGTCTATGACCGGGCGACCTTCAGCTTTATCTACGCCCCGGACCGCAGAACGACGCTTTCCTCGTATGACCTGTCAAAGATGAAGTCGAATTCCGACGGCTCCGTCTCCATCTTCGTGGGTCCCAAGGCACCTGCGGGAATGGAATCGAACTGGATCAATACCGCCGGCAAGCGACCCATGCCCATGTTCCGTTTCTATGGCCCGGAAAAAACCCTTAACGACAAGACGTTCAAAATGCCGGACTTTGAACTGATCACAACTGAGCTTCGATGTGTCGTGGTTTCCGTCAACAGTTGCAGCGACACCACGGCCAACATGCCCCGTAAACTGCACAATCGTGCGGTTCTAGGATTCGCCACGGGAAGCGGAAAAACCCCTTCGCCATCGCGACCGGAACTTCACGCGTTGCGCAGCTCGGACGCGTAGGCCGTCGCCAAGCGAAAGCGGAACCTACAGCAGCTTGCAGCAGCAGCTAGCCAGACCTTCCGAGCCGATATACCAGCTGAATGGTAACATCAGTGGTATGCGAACTTCCATAGATAGGGCAGGGCGTTTGGTAATTCCTAAAGCCCTCCGCGATCAGGCAGGTATCACGGCCGGAGACGTAGAGATCTCCCTCGATGGGGCTGCCATCCGCATCGAGAGCGTGACAACCGACGAACTGGTCGAGCAAGACGGCCTGTTACTGCTACCGGCCGGCGGGCCCGAACTAGATTCCGACGAGGTCAGGGAGCTGCGGCTTGCCGACCAAAGGTGAACACGTACTGGTTGATACCAGCGCGGCTCTCGCACTCGTACAGCGCGAGAACCCGTTTCACCGTGCGGCAATAGACAGGCTCCTCAACTGTCGGCGTGGTCTGTCGGGGCACGCTGCGGTTGAACTACTGTCTGTACTAACCCGACTGCCGTCTCCACATCGCCTTAGCCCAACCGCGGCATTACATCTAGAAGACACGAACTTCCCGGAGTCCCGTTTCTTGTCGGCGACTGATACGAAGCGCGTATTGAAGGAAATGGCCGAGGGCGGATTGCAGGAGGCGCGCTTTACGACGGGCTCGTCGGTGCGACCGCACGCCAGCATAAGCTGTCACTTGTTTCTTGCGACCGGCGGGCCGAACCGACGTATCGACTGCTCGGCGTCGAATATGAGCTGCTATCGCGGACGCCGCGTTGACGACTTTGACCACGATCACCGCGCCGATTACAACGGGTGGCCAGGATTTCTCGATTGCTGGCGGTCCATCACCACAAAATGAACCTCAGTGAGCCCGATCTGAAGAAATGACAACGAATTTGAGACGAAAGCACGATGTCACGTCGTGAGACAACTCGCGTCACCGCAGGTTAAGTGCCTACAAGATGACGCGGGATTTGAGAACCGACACTAGCTATAGCTATGAGTCGGAGGCGAAACATGGAG